>CAVPKU010000041.1:0-22215 GCA_963705765.1 uncultured Acidobacteriaceae bacterium
AAGTACGACCAGGCGGAGTGCGAAGAGCGCGGCATGACCTACTCTGCGCCGCTCAAAGTCACCGTCCGCCTCACCATCTACGACAAGGATCCCGAGCAACTGGCGCAAAGTCCATTCGCGACATCAAGGAACAGGAAGTCTTCTTCGGCGACATTCCGCTCATGACGCAGAATGGCACCTTCATCGTCAACGGCACCGAGCGCGTCATCGTCTCCCAGCTCCACCGTTCGCCCGGCGTCTTCTTTGAGACGGCAAACAACGCACCTACTTCCTCGGCAAGATCATTCCCTACCGAGGCTCCGTGGGTCGAGTTCGAGTACGACCAGAAGAACACCCTCTACGTCCGCATCGACCGCAAGCGCAAGTTCCTCGGCACCATCTTCCTTCGCGCTCTCGGCCTCAAGAGCGACGAAGAGATTCTGCGCACCTTCTACACCGTCGACAAAATCAACATCAAAGACGGCAAGCTCTACTGGACCCTCGATCCGGCCAGCGACAAGCCGACGCACCTGCTCGGTGCCAAGCCTGCGCACGCCATCGTTGCCAAAGGCGACGAGATCGCGCACTCCGGCCGAAAAGTTACCCCTTCGATCATGAAGGCTCTCAAGGCCGCGAAGATCACTCAGGTCGAAGTCGAACAGGCTGAGCTCGACGGCGCCATGACGGCTGCCGACGTGGTCGACACCTCCACCGGCGAAGTCTTCCTCGAAGCCAACCAGGAGCTGACCTCCGACAAGCTGCACAAGATTGTCGAAGCCGGCATTGGCACCATCGACGTCTTCTTCCCCGAGCGCGATGACATGGGCAACGTCATCACCAACACCCTGCGCCGCGACTCGGTCCGCAAGCCCGAAGAAGCCCTCATCGAGATCTACCGCAAGCTGCGCCCCGGCGATCCGCCGACCCTCGACACCGCCACCGCGCTCTTTGAAGGCATGTTCTTCGATGCGCGCAAGTACGACTTCTCGCGCGTCGGCCGCCTCAAGTTCAACATCAAGCTCTACGAGAATCAGGACGCCACCTCGCTCGACCACCGCACCGATTCCGGAGGACTTCTACTCCACCATCCGCTACCTCCTCAAGCTGCGCCGCAACATCGGCATGGTCGACGATATCGATCACCTCGGCAACCGCCGCGTGCGCGCTGTCGGTGAGCTCATGGAGAACCAGTTCCGCATCGGCCTGGTCCGCATGGAACGCGCCATCAAGGAAAAAATGTCCGTGTACCAGGAAATGTCCACGGCCATGCCCCACGACCTCATCAACGCCAAGCCTGTCATGGCCGCGATTCGTGAGTTCTTCGGCTCCTCCCAGCTCTCCCAGTTCATGGATCAGACCAACCCGCTCTCGGAGATCACGCACAAGCGCCGTCTCTCCGCACTCGGGCCGGGTGGTCTCTCGCGTGAGCGCGCCGGATTCGAAGTCCGCGACGTGCACCCCACCCACTATGGCCGTATCTGCCCGATTGAAACGCCGGAAGGTCCGAACATCGGCCTCATCAGCTCGCTGTCGTGCTTTGCGCGCATCAACGAGTACGGCTTCATCGAGTCGCCCTACCGCAAGGTGCGCGACAGCCGCGTGCTCGACTTCGTCCAGATCACCAACGCCGGCGAAAGCGGCCTGCGCGTCGGCGATCACGTCGAGAAGAGCGAAGCCTTCAAGATGAACGACCACCTCAGGAAGGATAAGAAGCGGGTCCTCGAGTTCGAGCCCTACTCCTTCTACCTCTCCGCGTGGGAAGAGGATCGCCACACCATCGCCCAGGCCAACGTCGAGCTGGATGAGAACCTCCACATCGTCGAAGAGCTCGTCAATGCCCGCAAGATGGGCAACTTCGTCCTCGTCAACCGGGGCGAAGTCGACTACATCGACGTCAGCCCCAAGCAGCTGGTTTCCGTCGCCGCTTCGCTCGTGCCCTTCCTCGAGCACGACGACGCCAACCGCGCGCTCATGGGCGCCAACATGCAACGCCAGTCCGTGCCTCTGCTCGTCTCTGAGGCTCCTCTGGTCGGCACCGGCATGGAAGGCGTCACCGCCCGCGACTCCGGCGCCGTCATCCTGGCCAAGCGCAATGGCATCGTCGACTCCGTCGATTCCGAGCGCATCATCGTCCGCGTTGAAGGTGAGCACCACCCCACGCAGCTCTCGCGTGAGGTCGGCTCCGACATCTATCAGCTCATCAAATTCAAGCGGTCCAACCAGAACACCTGCATCAACCAGAAGCCGATCGTACGTCAGGGCGACCGCGTCCTCAAAGGTCAGGTCATCGCCGACGGTCCCTGCACGGAGCAGGGCGAGCTCGGCCTCGGCCGTAACGTGCTCGTGGCTTTCATGCCGTGGCGCGGCTACAACTTCGAAGACGCGATCCTCATCTCGGAAAAACTGGTCCGCGAAGACTACTACACCTCGGTCCACATCGAGGAGTTCGAGATTGAAGCCCGCGACACCAAGCTCGGTCCGGAAGAAATCACCCGCGACATCCCCAACGTCAGCGAGCACTCGCTGCGCGATCTGGACGAGTCCGGCATTATCCGCATCGGAGCGAAGGTCCACCACAACGACATTCTGGTCGGCAAGGTTACGCCCAAAGGCGAAACCCAGCTCACGCCGGAAGAGAAGCTCCTCCGCGCCATCTTCGGCGAAAAAGCCGGCGATGTCCGCGACGCTTCCCTCACCTGCCCTCCCGGTATCGAGGGCACCGTGGTCGACGTCCGCATCTTCTCCCGCAAGGGTCAGGAAAAGGACGAGCGCGCCCGGCAGATCGAAACCGAGCAGGTCGCTCAGCTCGAGAAGAACCTGTCCGACGAAATCCGCATTCTCACCGATGAGCGCCTCAAGCGCCTCGAAGGCATTCTCGGCAGCAAAGAAGTTCTTGCCGACCTGCACGACGAGCGCACCAACAAGCGCCTCCTCGCCAAGGGTGCCATCCTCGATCGCGACACCATCGAGCGCATCAGCACTCGCAACCTCAAGCGCATCCGCTATAACGACAAGGATCCGCGCGTCAACGAGCAGATCGACGAGATCGAGGAGATGACCTCGCGTCAGATCGACGTGCTCCGCAAAATCACCAACGAGAAAATCGGCAAGCTGCAGAAAGGCGACGAGCTCGCACCCGGCGTCATCAAGCTGGTCAAGTGCTACATCGCCATGAAGCGCAAGCTCTCCGTCGGCGACAAGATGGCCGGCCGTCACGGCAACAAAGGCGTCATCGCCCGGATCCTGCCGGAAGAAGACATGCCCTACCTGCCCGATGGCACTCCCGTCGAAATCGTGCTCAACCCCCTCGGCGTGCCCTCTCGTATGAACGTCGGTCAGATTCTTGAAACCCATCTCGGCTGGGCCGCGCACAACCTCGGCCGCCAGATTGCCGAGCTGGTCAAAAAGAATCAGGACGCCAACGAAGTGCGCAAGGTCATCGCGGAGAAGTTCGCCAACACGGCAGCCCTCCGCCAGCTGAAGGAACTCGACGACACGCAGCTGTTGCGCGTCGCCGCCGGTATGAAGAACGGCATCTGGTTCGGCACCGCCGTCTTCGATGGCGCCCGCGAGGGCGAAATCAAGGCGCTGCTGACCGCGGCTGGCCTGCCCACCTCCGGCAAAACCGAGCTCTTCGACGGCATGACCGGCGATGCGTTCGAACAGCCGGCTACCGTTGGCTACATCTATATGTTGAAGCTCTCGCACCTGGTCGACGACAAGATCCACGCGCGTTCGATCGGGCCGTACTCGCTCATCACCCAGCAGCCGCTGGGCGGTAAGGCGCAGTTCGGCGGGCAGCGCTTCGGAGAAATGGAAGTCTGGGCGCTCGAAGCCTATGGCGCCGCTTACATCCTCCAGGAGCTGCTCACTGCCAAGTCCGACGACGTCTTCGGCCGTACCCGGATCTACGAAGCCATCGTCAAGGGCGAAGCCGCTATCGAGCCCGGAGTGCCCGAGTCCTTCAACGTGCTCATTCGTGAATTGCAGTCCCTGTGCCTCGACGTCGAGCTGGTCAAACTGGCTCCCGGCGAAGGCCCCAGAGACGCAAAGAAACAGCCGGTTCCAGAACTGGCCGCAGCCGATTAAACGCCGGGGGCTTTAGCCCTCGGCGTGGGTAGAAGCCCCGGCCTTCAGGCCGGGGACCAAGGGGCAGAAAAATTCGGGGCTTTAGCCCCGGCCAAATCCGCCCCAGCCGAGTTTTGAGTTACGAGACCTGTCCACTGAGCAAAGCGCTCCCGGAAATGGACAGATTCTCCGAATGAGATCCGGGAACGCAACCCGCAGGGAGGTTGACCTTGTACCGTTCCAGCCCGTTCGAAATGACCAGCCCCATCACCGACTTCGATGCGATTCGCATCTCTCTCGCCTCTCCCGAGAAGATTCGCAGCTGGTCGCATGGCGAAGTCACGAAACCGGAAACCATCAACTACCGTACCTTCAAACCGGAGCGCGATGGCCTGTTCTGCGCCCGCATCTTTGGCCCGGTCACCGACTGGGAGTGCCTCTGCGGCAAGTACAAGCGCATGAAGCACCGCGGCGTCATCTGCGACAAGTGCGGCGTTGAAGTCACCGTCTCGAAAGTCCGCCGTGAACGCCTCGGCCACATCGAGCTGGCGTCGCCCTGTTCGCACGTCTGGTTCTTCAAGGGCCTCCCCTCGCGCATCGGCCACCTGCTCGACATCTCGCTCCGCGACCTCGAGTCCGTTCTCTACTTCGAGAGCTACGTCGTCGTCGATCCCGGCGACGCGCCCGTTCGCGAACGCGAAATCGTCAAGGACGAAACCAAGTTCCGCGAACTCGACCAGCAGTACCGCCCCACCGGCTTCAAAGGCATGATGGGCGCCGAGGCCATCAAGGAGCTCCTCAAGCGCGTCAACGTCGACGAGCTTTCCGTCGAGCTCCGCGACCGCATGAAGGCCGAAACCTCCCTGCAGAAGCGCCTCAAGTACGCCAAGCGCCTCAAGGTTGTCGAAGCCTTCCGCAAGTCCGGCAACAAGCCGCAGTGGATGATCCTCGACGTGATCCCCGTGATCCCGCCCGAGCTTCGCCCCCTCGTGCCGTTGGATGGCGGCCGCTTCGCCACCTCTGACCTGAACGACCTCTATCGCCGCGTCATCAACCGCAACAACCGGTTGAAGAAGCTCATGGACCTGCATGCGCCCGAAGTCATCGTGCGCAACGAAAAGCGCATGCTCCAGGAAGCTGTCGACGCCCTGTTCGATAACGGCCGTCGCGGTCGTGTCCTGCGTGGCGCCAACAACCGCCCGCTCAAGTCCCTCTCCGATACGCTGAAGGGCAAGCAGGGCCGCTTCCGTCAGAACCTCCTCGGCAAGCGCGTCGATTACTCCGGCCGTTCCGTCATCGTGGTCGGCCCCGAGCTCAAGCTCCACCAGTGCGGCCTTCCCAAAAAGATGGCCCTCGAGCTCTTCAAGCCGTTCATCTATCACCGCCTCGAGCAGACTGGCCACTGCACCACCATCAAGCAGGCCAAGGAAATGGTCGAACTCCAGGAGCCCATCGTGTGGGACATCCTCGAGGAAGTCATTCGCGATCATCCGGTGCTGCTCAACCGCGCTCCTACGCTCCACCGCCTCGGCATCCAGGCGTTTGAGCCCGTCCTCGTCGAAGGCAAGGCCATTAAGATTCATCCCCTGGTCTGCACCGCCTTCAACGCCGACTTCGATGGCGACCAGATGGCCGTGCACATCCCGCTTTCGCCTGAAGCCCAGGTCGAAGCGTCCGTGCTCATGCTGTCCTCGCACAACATCCTCTCGCCCGCGTCGGGTCAGCCCATCACCGTGCCTACCCAGGACATGGTGCTCGGCCTCTACTACCTGACCAAGGCCAAGAAGGGTGCCAAAGGTGAAGGCCGCGTCTTCGCCAACATCGAAGAAGTCCTCATGGCGCTCGAAGCCCGCGAAGTCGAGACTCTCAGCCCCATCCGTCTCCGCTACTCCGGCTCCGTGCTCGAAATGAGCACCGCCTACGACGATCAGGACCTCACCCACACTGAGCCGGTGCAGTACGACCGTCAGTTCATCTCCACCACCGTCGGCCGCGCCATCCTCAACGATGCGCTGCCCCAGGAGATGCCCTACGTCAACGGCCTGCTCAAGAAGAAGGGCATCGGCCAGCTCGTTAACTACTGCTACCTCAACCACGGCCTCGAGCTCACCGTCACCATGCTCGACCGCATCAAGGACCTGGGCTTCCACTACGCCACCATCAGCGGCCTTTCCGTCGGACTCGATGACATGGTCATCCCCGAAGCGAAGTACGCCACCGTGCGCGATGCGGAAAAGCAGGCCATTGGTGTCCAGCAGCAATACCTCGACGGCGCCATCACCAACGGCGAGCGCAACAACAAGGTCATCCAGATCTGGTCTGCGGTCACCGAACGCGTCGCCGACGAGATGTTCGACAACATGAAGCGTGCCGACAAAGAGGGAGCCATGAACCCGATCTACATCATGGCCGACTCCGGTGCTCGCGGATCCAAACAGCAGATCCGTCAGCTCTCCGGCATGCGCGGTCTGATGGCCAAGCCATCGGGTGAAATCATTGAGACCCCCATCACGGCCAACTTCCGTGAAGGCCTCACCGTGCTGGAATACTTCATCTCCACGCACGGCGCGCGTAAGGGCCTCGCTGATACCGCGCTCAAAACCGCTGACTCCGGCTACCTCACCCGTCGTCTGGTCGACGTGGCCCAGGACGTCATCGTCTCCGAGCGCGACTGCAAAACCGTTGAAGGCATCTACGTGACCCCCATCGTTGAGTCCGGCGAGATTATCGAGCCGCTGCGCGACCGCATCGTCGGCCGCGTCTCCCTCGAGAAGATCAAGGACTACGAAGGCCAGGTCATCGTCGACATCAACCAGGAAATCACCGAAGACCTCGCCTCGGCTATCCAGGCCGCCGGCATCGAGCGCGTCAAGATTCGCTCTGTGCTCACTTGCGAATCCCGTCGTGGTGTCTGCGTCCTCTGCTACGGCCGTAACCTCGGCTCCGGCCGCATGGTCGAGCTCGGCGAAGCGGTCGGTGTCATCGCCGCGCAGTCCATCGGCGAACCTGGCACCCAGCTCACCATGCGCACCTTCCACATCGGTGGAACGGCGTCGCGTGTCAATGAGCAGTCGCGTCTCGAAGCCAAGAACAACGGCTCCGTCCGCTTCATCAATCTGGCTACGGTCCGCAGCCGTCAGGGCGACCTCGTCGCCATGAACCGCTCCGGTTCCATCGCCGTCGTCGATGATCGCGGTCGCGAAAAAGAGCGCTACCAGGTCGTCTACGGCGCGCACCTCAAGGTGGAAGAGGGGCAGGCAGTCCAGCTCGGCCAGGTCATGGCCGAGTGGGATCCCTACACCTTCGCCATCCTCACCGAAATCGGCGGCACCGTCGGCTTCAAAGACCTGCAGGAAGGCATCACCCTCCACGAAGAAGTCGACGAGGTCACCGGCCTCTCGCGCCTCGTGGTCGCTGATTCCCCCGATGAGAAGCGTCAGCCCGCCATCGTCATCAAGGGCGGCAAGGGCCAGAAGCGTTATCTCATGCCCAGCCGCTCGCACCTCATGATCCAGGACGGAGACGAGGTCTCCCCCGGCGACATCCTTGCCAAGATCCCGCGCGAAACCACGCGCACCAAGGACATCACCGGTGGTCTGCCCCGCGTCGTCGAGCTCTTCGAAGCCCGCAAGCCGCGCGAAACCGCCATCATCTCCGAAATCGATGGCGTGGTCCGCTTCGGCGAAGTTTCGAAGGGTCAGCGTCGCGTCTACGTCACGGCCGACAACGGCGAGGAGAAGGAATATTCGGTTCCTCGCGGCGTCCACATCAACGTCCAGGAGGGCGAGCGCGTCCGCGCTGGCGAGCCGCTCATGGATGGTCCGCTCAACCCGCACGACATTCTCGCCGTCCTCGGTGAGAAGGAGCTGCAGGCTTACCTGGTCAACGAAATCCAGGAAGTCTACCGCCTCCAGGGTGTGGCCATCTCCGACAAGCACATCGAAACCATCGTCCGCCAGATGCTGCGCTGGGTGAAGATCGAGGAAGTCGGCGACTCCAGCTTCCTGCTCGAACAGCAGGTCGACAAGTTCCGCTTCCGCGAAGAGAAGGACCGCGTGATCGCCAACGGTGGCCGTCCGGCAGTCGGACGCCCGCTCCTGCTCGGCATCACCAAGGCCTCTCTCTCCACCGAGTCGTTCATCTCCGCAGCCTCCTTCCAGGAGACCACGCGCGTTCTCACCGAAGCCAGCATCAACGGCGCGGTCGACAACCTGCGCGGCCTCAAGGAGAACGTCATCGTCGGCCGTCTCATCCCCGCCGGAACCGGCATGGAATACTACCGCAACGTCCAGCTCTCACCGGAACTGGAAGAAGCGGCAGCAAAAATCCAGCAGGAAGTCCAGACCGCCTGGGAAGAAGCCGAACGCGAACTCGAACAGATGCGTCAGGAAGGCGAAGCCGAAGAAATGGCCGCTTCAGAATGAAGCTCGCCCTCTCCAAAGCCGAGTCCGCAGTGGCGGACGAAGCCGAAGAAATGGCCGCCTCCGAATAACGCATCCCTTCACAACCAACAAAAAAGCCCGGCGCAAGCCGGGCTTTTTCTGTTGGTCGGCGAAAGCGGCTTAAAACAGAGATCCAACTGGCACAGGACTTGTGGAACGAACTCCTATTTTTCACTGTAGAATCAGCCGATCAGACAATGTGCCAGCAAAGAGAGATCTTCGCAGAAGAAAATCCTCCGGTTGTTCGAACCTTGGAGAAGAGAACTGGCTCCGGTTGGACAAACATTTTCGCAGCGGAAGCTAAAGCCCAAGATGAACGGCGAGTTTTGGAGAATGCGTTAGGTCACTTCACCAGTTCAGATTCCAGCATCGTGTCGTTTGGTTCGTTAGCGCGCGGCGAGTTCACAACCGGGAGCGATGTGGATTGGATTCTCCTACTCGACGGTATTTCCCGTCCTGAGCACCTTGAGGTCGTGCACGCTATTCGCGCTGCAATCAAAGACATTCCGCGCAAACAACCGGGGACTGAAGGGGTATTCGGCAATTTGGTGGCCAGCCACGATCTCGTGCATCATATCGGCGGAGAGAATGACTCAAATTCGAACATGACTTTGAGAATCCTCCTTTTGCTCGAGTCCGTTTCCATCGGTCGCGCAGATGCTTATGATCGCGTTTTCAATAACATCCTGTGGCGGTACTTAAACGAAGATCGCGGGTTGTGGCATGGGTCGGGTTCCTATAAAGTTCCACGGTTCCTGTTTAACGATGTTGCCAGATACTGGCGAACGATGACAGTTGATTTCGCTTACAAACAACGAGATCGACAAAACAGAGGGTTCGCAATCAGAAACTTAAAGTTGCGCATGTCCCGCAAACTGCTCTTCCTTGCGGGTATGATTGCCTGCTTCGAATGCCACACAGGTTTTGTGTCTCCTCAGGAAAGAGCGGAGTTTTACGCGACGAAACGAGTCAATGCGGTCATCAAACTTCTGCGATCGGTACTTTCTAGGCCGCCTCTCGAAATAATAGCGACCACTTTGCTGCGCCATCCTGATCTTGATACTCATGCCAAGAAACTGTTCGACGCATACGACGAGTTTCTGGGCATGCTTGCCGATGACCATTGCCTGCCGAACGGCAAGACTATCCGCGAACATCTCGATACTCTCCCGGTCGATCAATTGGGAAGCGATGAAATTGCGTCTCGTGGTCGAGACGTTAGTCACAGATTCAGGGATGCAATCCGATCCATATTTCTGACCGATAGCAATATCCTAGGACAACTGACTATCGAATACGGAGTCTTCTGATGAGGCTTATCGGCTTCTCAACTGGCGCCATTGCGTTCGGTGATTTTCGCGGAGCTCTAAAAGCTCTTGGGCAGTATGCCAACCTTGAATGTGTAGAGCTCTCGGCGCTTCGATTGACTGAGGTTGTTCCTCTAATCGAAGCTCTGCCGTCTTTGGAACTCGGGAAATACAAGTACATCTCGTTCCATGCCCCAAGTCGGTTTTCACAACAGGAAGAACTTTGGTTGGCTGATCTCCTGTACGACAAGGTGCCGCCGTCATGGCCGATCATCCTGCATCCGGACACGGTACATGATTATTCTTGTTGGCTCCGATTTGGAAATCGAATCGCGATTGAGAACATGGACAGGCGTAAGGATTGTGGCCGGGGAGTTCGCGAGCTCATCCCTATATTTAAAAGACTTCCAGAAGCTCGTCTTTGTTTCGATATCGGTCACTCTCATCAGTATGATCCATCAATGACGGACGCATTCGAAACCCTGACGCTTTTCGCACCCCGCATCGTTCAGTTACATTTAAGCGAAGTTGATAGTGAAAGCCATCACGAGCCGGTTTCCTACGGCACGATATTGGCATTTAATCGTGTTTCTTACCTAATTCCTGAACAAATGCCGGTCATTGTCGAGAGCCGAGTAACCCACTCGGAGATTGAACTTGAAGCTGCTGCGGCTAGAGACGCTCTCTCGATGGGGCACGTCGCTCATGTCTAACCCGTGATTTGCAACCAGGGACATCCGCGCCCCCGCATTAGCCTAACTCACTCGGCGCGAACCCAGCTGCCCTTGTATAAGGGCACGGCATCAGCCGTTCCCAAAAAACAATCGCGCCGACGGCGTTTCCTTGCTGCCGCGGGCGTCGGCGGAAGCGCCGCAGCGCCTGGAGCCGACTCTCCTTACTGAATCCCGCCGCCGAACGCCGGGTCAGGATGCCAGGGATCCAGGATGGCGAGATCTGCGCGGTGTTAACGGGTTCGGATCCCCGGCGAGCCGTCCTGGCCAGTGGGCCGAAGGCCGGAGCAACGCCACTCGCCCCCACCCTTACCTTCGTACCGTGTCGTCCTCCGATTCCACTTGCTCCTACCTACCGTCACTCGCTACCCTGAAAACACTGGGACAATTGTTCCCAATAAAAGGCTCGCCTCCGGCGGGCCTTTTTCATTGCGCCCGTGCGGGAAAGGAGAAGAGCCCCATGCACCATCCAGCAGTCGCCATCACCAACCGGTCGCCAGATCCTCAACCAACCGCTCCAAGCCATGTTGTCAAGTTTGTAAACCTAGCCATGCACCTGAAAACAGGTCACTTGCAACTTGCGGCCCTCCCAAAACGACGATTTCGCCAACAGACATGCTCATCCTTCTCCCGGTGCGAAACCTCTCACCGCACAAACTTCAGCGCAGCCACAAAATCCCGACGCAATCGATTCCCCGCCGCCCCGATCATCGCCAGGCGAAAGGCCGAGCGGCTATCCGCAAAGTTGTCAAGCTTGTGAACATCGCCATGTATTTCAAACTAAATGACTTACAACGTGTACCCCGCCCCAAAAGCACAAAATTGCCTTCATGGAGAAGAAAAGCGAACAAACCCAAACCCCGGCTTTTAACCATTTCTCTATCCCGCGTCAAACAACGCCACCGCCCATCTGGGAATCCCATAGCCCGAGGAACAACCATGAAACCACTTTGCCGAGCTTTTGCTGTTTCCACCCTCGCCCTCTCGCTGACCGGCACCCTCGCCTTGGCCCAGGATCACGACGACCGTGACCACCACGACGACCACCATCAGCAATACGTCCACCACGATGACTGGAAGAAAGGCCAACATATCCGCCACGAGGACTGGGATCGCGGCCAGGCCGTCTCCGACTGGCACTCGCACCACCTCCGCCGTCCGCCCGCTGGCTACGAGTGGCGCTACGTCGACGGCAACTATGTCCTCGCACGCCCCAGCGACGGCGTGATCTTCTCCGTCGTCATCGGCGGCCACTAGGAACATCGGTCCACGCAAAGTGCCCCTCCCGGCATCGCCCGGAGGGGCATTTTCATGGACGGCTGATCGTCGCCGCGTTGCTGTCGCGAAATTGCAGCAGCGTTTCAGGAGGAACCGGCAGAGCGCTCAACAGCAGTTGCGTTGCTGCGTGCCGAGCTTCGCCGAGTTGGCCCACCGGCAGACACTCGACAATCGTCCCCTGATCCAGAATGGCGATGCGATCGCAAAGCCGCACGACGGAAATCAGATCGTGCGAGATGTAGAGCAGCGTCGTTCCGTGCCGTCGACTAACGGTGCGCAGTAAGTCGACGATCTGGGTTTGCGTTACCGGATCCAGCGCGCTCGTCGGTTCGTCAGCGACGATCAAAGCTGGCTGATGCAACAAAGCAAGCGCAATCAAAACACGCTGCGCCTGTCCGACACTGATCTCGCCGGGCCGGCGCCGCAGAAATTCAGGATCGGAGGGCAGCTGCACCTCGGCCATCAATGCGCACACTCTTTCGGTAAGAGCCGCGCGGTCGAACTTCTGATGTGCCTTCCAGGCCTCCTGGAAATGACTGTGCAAACTGATCGCCGCATTCAGCGCCGTCATCGGACTCTGCGGAATCAGCGCAATCTCTTTGCCGCGGATCCTGCGCAGCTCTTTTTCGGGCAGCGGTAATAGGTTCCGACCACGCAACAGGACTTCCCCGGAAACCTGTCCCCCGCGCCACGGCAGCAGTCCGAGAAGAGAAAGCACCAGCGTGCTCTTGCCCGCGCCGCTGGCCCCGACCAGGCCAAGGATTTCTCCTTGCTGTAGGGCAAAACGAATCTCCCTCAGCGTCGGCTTGCCGCCATAGCCCGCAGAAAGATGAACGTTCAGCAGAGTCTCGTCCTTCATCGTGCCCCCTGAAGACGAAGCTGCTCTACGTTCCAGGTCAGCCGCGGTGTCAGAACCGCCGGCTGCACTCCCTGCAGTTTTGGCGAGAAAGCAACCAGCGCATTCGGATAAACAAGGTAGATGAAGGGCTGCTGGTCAGCCACAATTTGCTGTACGCGATCGACTGCCTTCTTGCGTTCCCCATCCGTTGCAGCCGCTGCCTGCTGATTCATCAGCCGATCGATCTCTGCTTCCCACGCCGTCGCCGGCGTCTTCTCAGAAGGATTCCACTGATGGTTCGGCGATGAACTCAGCCACACATTCATCATCGCGTTCGGTTCAGGATCGACATTTTCGAGCCCCAGCAAACAGGCCTCGTAATCCTGCGTGTGCATCAGGCGCTCGATCAGCGCAGGAAAATCCAGCGTCACAATCGTGACCTGCATGCCAACCGCAGCCAGATCCTGCTGGATCAGCGTCGCCATCTTCTCGCGCGCCGCATTGCCCGAGTTGGTCAGAATGGAGAACTTCACCGGATGACCGGCGGCGTCGATCAGCACCGTTCCATGCAGACGGAAGCCCGCGCCAGCCAGCGCAGCTTTCGCCGCCGCGACATCACTCTGCGGAGCCGAAAGGCTGCGGTTGTACCAAAGCGAATTCGCCGGGGAGATAAACGACCACGCCGGTGTCGCATGCCCCAGGTAGGCGATCCGCGCCAGATCGGCACGGTGAATCGCCTGCGAAACAGCGACCCGAAACGCACGACTCTGAAACCACGTCTTCTCCCACGCAGGCAACGGTGAAGCCGGCGATTGATTGAACCACATCTGCTCCGTGTTCAATGACGGCCCCAGATCCCGCACCAACGCAGGAGCCCGCTTGCGCAGAAGCTCGAAATAGTCCGGCGGCAAACTGTCGATCAAGTCCAGGTCGCCGCGCTGCAGCAGCCGAATTTCCTGCTCCGTATTTTCCAGAATGTCGAGCTGCACGCCCGAGGCATACGGCAACCCGTTGCCCGTCGAGTCCTTCCCCGCATAGTGCGGATTACGGCGAAGCCGAACGTATTGCGAGCGGCGATACTCGGCGACGACGAACGGCCCGGATGTCACATTACCCTCGGAGGGCTTGCCGGCGGGCTCGATCGCAATCTCATCGAACACTTTGCCGATTGCAATCACCCGCTTCTGCAAATGAACAACAACGGTCTTGTCGTTCGGCGTATCTACCGTGACGCCTGCCGGAGAAACGAACTCTTCAGCAACCGGCGCAGCAGTGACCGGCAACAGAACGCGGCGGAGCGACCATGCGACATCGCGCGCGGTCAGGCTGCTGCCGTCGGAAAACTGTAGACCGGAACGAAGAGCAAAGGTGAGCGTCTTTCCATCCTGCGAAATGCTCCAGCTTTCGGCCAGCTCAGGTTCAACTTTCTGGCTCGAACGATTAAAGCGCAGCAACACTCCGGCCGTGAGATACCGCACCGTCTCCGATTCCTCGTCATCAACCTTGGCCGGATCAAAGGTCTTCGGATCGTACCCGATCGTCCAAACCAGTTCTCCTGGCAGCCGCTGCGCCGCCTGGGCCGTGCAAACGGCGGGGGGCACTGCCATCCACAACACCGCGAGACAAGCCAGCATTCTGCGAGAGAGGTTCATGCGATCAGGCCTCTGCGGCCACTCCTTCCAGCAGCAACAGCACCAGAACAAGGAGCGCAACAGGAAAATAGACCCAACGCGTCTGCATCAGCATCGGCGAATTGTTCAACTCGAAGAGCATCCCACCCCATGAAGGCAGCGGTTCCCCCACACCCAGGCCCAGCGCTCCCAGATTGGCCTCCGCCATCACAAACGCCGGAACACTGATAATGAACTGCGGCACCAGCAGAGGAAAAAGATTCGGGATCACGTGGCGGATAACCCCAACCCGGCTCAGACCTGCAGCGCGTGAATACATCATCCAGTCCGATGTCTTCAGTTGCATCGACCCTTGATACACGGCGCGTGCACTCGCCGGCCATCCAAGCGCGGCCAGCACCAGAAACGTGATCGCTGCCGATCGCGCGGGTGACGTCGTCAGCGGGAGAGCCGATCGCACCATCATCAGCAGAAACATCCAGGGCAGCGCGAGAAAGACATCGCAAACCAACATCGCGGTCCATCCCAGGGATCACGGCCAAACGCTGCCAGCGTTCCCACCCCTGCCGCGGCCGCAGTCGTGACCGCCGAAGCCACAATCGCTCCCGCAAAACTCAGCAGGAATGCAGCGGAAACACGCACCAGCCGATCGCGTCCCAGCGCATCCGTGCCTGCGGGGTGGCTCGTTGAAGCCGAGGCGAGCGTTGCGTCACGATCCTGACGAGCATAGCTCGCGCCTGGCATAAAAGAACTGCCGAGGCGGCAACAATCAGCCCTGCGAGCAACCACAGCACGGAGCGGCGCAGTTTCATGCGTTCTTCCACTGCGGCGTGTCCGGAATTACAAGATTCGAGCCTGTGACCGCCACAGCCATCAGGATCATGACCGCCAACAGCACGGGCAGATCGCGATTGAGTGCAGCGTTCCACGCCAGCTGGCCAACACCCGGAACATTGAAGATCACTTCGACCGGAACCAGCGCGCTCAGCGCCGTAACGATGGAGAGAGAAGCCAGTGCACCCAGTTGCGGAGCCAGAGCCGGCAGCATGTGCGCCACCACCGCACGCCCTGTACTGATCCCCTGCGCTCGTGCCTGAAGAATGTGCGGCTCCAGCCATGCCTTGCGCAGCGCATGGTCGAGAAACTTGAAATCCCGCGCCGCCAGCAACAGCGCCATCACCAGCACGGGTCCGCCGCTGTCGGCAAGCAGACAGAACGTTGCCAAAGCCGCCGTGGGAATAGCCAGCAGCACAGTGGCCGGAGTCTGCCACAACAGCGAGGGATTGCGTCCCGCGCTCGACACCAGAGCCGCCACCAGTGCCACCAACCACGCAAGGCCGATGCCGCGCAGCAGCAGACCGGCGCTCACAGCCAGCTGGCTGATCAGTTCCGAGACGGAACTGCAAACTGCCGCGACGACCGAAATCACCCGCAGCGATCCTCCCATTCCCGCCAGAAGCATTCGCGGGATTGAGCGCCTCCGCATTGCTTCCGCCGAGAGTTCGGACGGCGCCGCATCGGCATAACGGGCGTCCATCTCGGTGCGTGACTCAGATAACCCGGAGCCAAGCGAACCAGGAACCAGGACCGCGATCACCAGACAACACAAGGGAAACGTGCTTCCCGGGCGGCACAAAACGGCGATCGCGCTCTTCATGACGCAGGCAGCCCCGCCAGCAAAGGATCGGATACCTCGGAGCTACGGTCGCCGCTCGACAGGGCGGTCTCCGCAACACCCCCGAGAGCGAATCCTGCACCCGGAGCAGCACCCCGCTCGATAAAGATGTGCGTGTTCAACGGCTCCATCTCCTCACTCTGTAGCTGCGTCAGTCTTTCCGCTCCGTGCAGTGCTCTTCCAGAAACGCTACCACCTCCGGATCGAATGGATCCGGCCCTGCTCTTTACAAGGGCGATCGCTTCTTCGATCGACAGAACTTTACGATAGGGGCGATCGGATGTGAGCGCGTCGAAGCAATCGACTACGGTCAGGATGCGGGCCCCGATCGGAATCTCTTCGCCCTTCAGTCCATCCGGGTAGCCGCCGCCATCCCATGCCTCTGTGCGAGCGCACAATCGGCACCACCGGATACGAGAACTTCACCCGCTCAAGGATGTCGGCGCCGACAGACTGTGTGAATCTTGACCTTTTCGAATTCCTCCGGGGTGGTTTTCCCGGCTGATCGAGAAGCTTGTTCCGGCACCGCCAGCTTGCCGATGTCGTGAGGAATGCCGCGATGCGCAGCGCCTGCATCACCCTCGGCTCCAGGTTCAGCACTGTCGAAGCTCGGCAACATACACGACGCACCCGCTGCAGGTAGTCTGTCCCCTCACCCTTGGCCTCAATCGCCATCGAAAGCCCTTCGATGGTCCGCATGTACAGCGCCTCAATTTCTCTGATGTGCTGCTCGCGGTCGCGCACCCGCGCCGACTGCGGCAGTAGGCCGATAGACCGTGTACACCAGCGGGATCAGAATAGTGATGTTAGCCACCCTATCGGATTCCGATGTAGTCGGCCAGCACTCCACGCGGCGCCCACCAATAGAAAGGCATATACCAGAGGAATCCTGCCGCCAGTGGCCGAGAGCGAAGTATCCAGCCCATCCCATAACCAGAGCCACCGGAATCGTGTTCGCAAGAAAGTAGACGTTGCCGCCAGCGCCAGCGCAGGCGCGCTCTCCGGATGACCCTTTGACTCCGGCAAAGCATTACGCCAGAACCGTCGCTGTGGTGACATTGGCGGTGTCGAATACGATCTGAATAATGGTGAATGCTTCATCACCTCGAACTGGATTCGCGATGACGCTAAACCGCCAGGCATACGGCCTGCAGCGGAGAAAGCTGCAGGATCCCCAGAACTGAAGGGGAAATCCACCGATACTGCCCCTTCACTCTTCGGCATGGAAATTTCACGCCCGAGCTCAGAACGTGACCGTCAGGTAGACAGAGAAATGTACCCACTGCACATGAGCATGTCCGCGCACGGCGAACAGGCTCGCGATGGCTCCAGCGACAACAGCGCACACAAGAGCCTTGACACGGATCGGCACGATTCTCTTCTCCAACAGGAACGCGCCGCGGAAGACCCCGAAGCAGAAAATGTGTCCGCGCACAACCTGTGGCCACGAAAGTTACGTTCTCCTGCATGTTATCGGCAATGGGTGTTACTCCCAATGCGTCTTTAGTGGCAAGCGAGCGTCCCGAACCTGCTGAAAATCCCACGATTTGACGCCTCGTTGGACAGGCCAGGGCGTTTCGCCCTCATTCGCATCTCCAATGAGCGGATGACCACAGTGCTGTACCGGCGTCCACACTGCCAAACGCTGTCACAAGCTCCCCTCTCCCTTCGCACCACTCGGTAGCTGCCGGTGAAAACCGCCCTTTGGACCTTCTTTTCCGGTTCATCGCAGAAAAGGTAGTGACTACGGTTACAAATTTATTGTTCGTTTGCGTTGCCGATGTTCGTTTTTCATGCAGGGATCCCACCACGGTAACCGGCAGAAGCGGTGTTCTCGTAATTCCACAATCGATGAATGGCTGCGTTGGTACCCGCGGCATACGATCCCTTTAGTCATCGGGCGAGTCACGACTCTCCCGACTGAATCCAGCAAGCCGAGATTCACTGACGTACTTGACTGACTTTGAGAACTCGGCGCCGAGCCGTTAAATTATGAGGGACCTAAGATGTACCGTAACCGGCCGTTCAAGCACCTTCTGTGGTTGTCTTCCCTGGCTTTCTCTCTGCCGCTGATCACCACCGCCCAGCCGCCTGGTCAAAATTCTGGACCCGCGGTGAAATCGAAGATCTCCCGGGACGCGGCGAAGGCCGATCCGAATTCGATCATCCCTGTCATCATTCAGTACAAAAACGACCCCGGAAGCACTCAGGATAGTCAGGTCGCACAGCTGGGCGGCGCCACCTCCAAAACCATGCATTCGATCCATGCGAAAGCCGCACTGCTGCCGGCGGGTCAGCTCACCACCCTCGCCGCCGATCCAAATGTCGCGTATGTTTCGTTCGACCGTCCCGTGCATCCGCGAGAAGCAGTCTCGGTGACGGCTCCCGACTACACCTACCAGCCCATCAACGCGCCTGCGGCCTGGACAATGGCTATGTTGGTACGGGCATTGGTGTCGCCGTGATCGACAGCGGCATCACCGTCATCAACGATCTCCAGAGTTCCAGCAGTGTGAAGCTTCCCGGTGCTGCCGCCATTCCGGCGCAGCCTTCCTTTCCCGGTTCACATGGCCGCATCGTTTACGCGGCCAGCTTCGTGCCGAACGCGAAACCCGGAACCGATCAATTCGGCCACGGTACCCATGTCGCCGGACTGATTGCCGGCAATGGCAAGAATTCGACCGGCAACAAGTACACCCTCTCCTTCTACGGCATCGCTCCCAACGCCAATCTCCTCGATATGCGCGCACTCGATGCCACCGGGACGGGCACGGACTCCTCGGTCATCGCAGCCATTGAACAGGCCATCGCGCTCAAACCCAATACAACATCCGCGTGATCAATCTCTCGCTCGGCCGCCCCATCTGGGAGAGCTATACGCAGGATCCTCTGTGCCAGGCGGTCGAACAGGCATGGAAAGCCGGAATCGTGGTTGTCGTAGCGGCCGGAAACGATGGCCGTGACCTCGCCATGAACCCCATGGGCTATGGGACCATTGAAGCTCCCGGCAACGATCCCTTCGTGATCACGGTCGGCGCCATGCGCACCATGGAAACACCTGCGATCGGCGACGATCTGATCGCCAGTTACAGTTCCAAGGGTCCGTCATTTGTCGATCAGGTCGCCAAGCCCGATATCGTGGCGCCAGGAAATCTCGTCATCAGTCTGAAATTCTCCAACGATTCGCTCGCGACCAACAACCCGTCCTTCGTCACGCCCAACTCCTTCTATCAGGCGAATGGACCCGGGACTCAGCCTTCGAATGATTACTTTCCGCTCAGCGGCACCAGTATGGCGACTGCGGTGACCAGCGGTGCCGTTGCCGACCTGCTCCAGGCGTATCCGCAGTTAACACCGGACCAGGTGAAGGCGTTGCTGATGGCCAGCGCGAATCGCAGCAACTTCCCAACCGGCAGCAGCGTCTCCGACCCCGCAACCGGACTGACCTATTACGCGCAGTACGACGTCCTCACCCGCGGCGCAGGGTATCTCGATCTTGCAGCGGCTATCAAGGCAGCCGCGACCATGCCAGTCCCTTCCGGCAGCGCGATGTCGCCGCTCGCCCAATACGATCCCCTTACCAGCCAGGCATATCTGGTCGCGATCAGACCGCGCTCTGGGGCAAGACCGCGCTCTGGGGCAAAGAGAGCGTTTACGGCAGCAATGCCTTCGTCGCCGGCAGCACCGCTCTTTGGGGTAAAGACAGTCTTAACGGAAGCACCGCGCTGTGGGGTAAAGATGCGTTGTGGGGATCATCGAATCCACAGGGCTTTACCGCTCTCTGGGGCCGCGATGCACTCTGGAGCACTGGCACCCCGTTCGCTGCCTCCGTCCTCTCGGGATCGTCGGACGTGCAGGGCGCTGCAACCTTGTGGGGAGCAGGAACGCCCGATGGCGCCTCCGTCGTCTGGGGTTCATCCGTTCCGATGGAGCACTAAGAACCGCGAACAGCGAGCTGAGGCATCGAAACTGAAGCCTCAACTCGCTGGGTCGGTCGCCGTCTTCGATGATCAGTGCCGATCGTCATCGTGGTCACGGTCGTGGCTGTGCCGCCAGCCCCAATACTCCTTCTTCTCACGGTCACTCCGCCGGTCGACGTCCCGGTGGTCCCGGTGCGTGTCGGCCTCCCACTGCGTTGATAACCTCTCTCCGGCCCACGCACGCGATCGACAACCTGTACCCTGCCCCAAAAAGCCGAAGGGGCAGGTCCCCTTGCGGTCCCTGCCCCTTCTTCCGATTTATCGAAGATCTGGCTTCGGCTACCTGATCACGCCCTGTTGCTGCCGGCCTCGCCCGGGCCTGCGAGCTGCGCCCGCGCTCCCGATCGCTCCGTCAACCCATCTAACGTGTGAGCATCTATCGCCGCCGTCCGCAGGCCTCCGGTTGCCCGGCCTCCTGCTGGAACCCCCGGTTTCCCGTGAGCCCCCTGAGCTGCGTTGCCGCCTCTCCTGACCGCTTCGTTTTGCTCTCTTCTTCGGGAGGATCGCTCCTCCGTTGAAAGAATCATGCCACAAAATCCCCTTCCCGCAAGTCCTTTATTTCTGTGCAAATCCGCGTATTTATGTGCAAATGACGGGTGGAAATTTGCTCCTTGCACTGCCCCTTGTGCAAGCTCTGTTTCCGCCCCCGTTTCGAACTCGAAATCTGCCATCATCGACCCTTTTGTAACAATAACTGATACTTATTCTTCAGACTCCCAGTCCAAGGCCCGTTCACTGCTTCGTCTCCAGCGGATGCTTCGCGTCCTCATAAAACTGCATCTGCAACTTCAGGCTCTCCTCATCCGCCTTCACGGCCTTGATCGCCGCCACCAGATCTGCGACCCACGCCTTCGTGTCGTACTCCCCCATCGCCAGCGTCGCTTTCGTCCCATCGCCCGAGTAGTGATTCGGAAACCGCGCGTACCACCAGATCCCTGTTACACATCCCCTGGCAAATGCACCCGCGCCTGATCCGCGCCACTCTCCTGTCCCGCGCGATCCTGATGCACCAGGTCCGGCCGCGTCACCATCGTGTTCGATGTCTCGCTCTCCCCCGCGTGCATGTCGATCGTCGTTTGCTGCTTCGGCCGTCCCGGCCCGTTCTTTCCATCCCACCAGTAAACGTAGACCACATAGTCGTGCTGCTCCTGCAACTCCGTCTGCGCAAAATAAGGCAGCAGCGACAGATTTCCTCCGTGCCCGTTCACGATCAGAATCTTCTTTCATCCGTTGCGCGCCATCTCATCGGTCGTCTCCTGCAGCAGATCCAGTTGCATGTGCCGGCTGTACGCCAACGTCCCTCGCTCGTGCCGCGCCTCATCGATCTGCCCAAAATAGTACGCAGGAAACACCACGGCATATCTTCCGCCGCAGCGTGCAGCGCTACCCACCGTGCGTTGATCAGATCCGTCCCCAGCGGCAGATGCGGCCCGGCTTCTCCAAATTCCAAACGGCAGCAGACACACCCCCTGTGACTGATGAATGCCCGTCACAAAATCTGCAGCCGTCAGTTCCTCCCACTGCGTCGACACCTTCCCCGCTTCCTCCGCCATCGCGTTCATCCCTGCGAGCAACGCCGCCCCAACACACCATCCAGTCCAATCCCGTGAGATTCGCATCGCAACCTCCCGCATCCTTATACCAGCGATTCGGATACCTGTCCGATGGGCATCGTTTACGGCAAGTGCTCCCATCTGGATGATCGAGGCGGCCCGACTCTGGCTCTGGCTCTGGCTACCAGCTACCAGCTACCGACGGGAGACCGTGCCCGGAACGGGCACAATCATCCCATACGATGTTCCTTCGCGTTCATTTCGTCTTTTGAAACCGAGGCGTATGTCGATGGCCATTGAAACCGTATCCTTTGCCGGACTGCCCAACTGCCTAAAATCTCCAACGGAACCACGGACCTCATCGTCACCACCGCGGTCGGTCCTCGCATCCTTTATTACGGTGCCACCGGCGGTCGCAACCACCTCGGCAGTTTTCCTGACAGCTCCGTCAAGACCGCGCTCGGCGCCTGGAAGCCCTACGGCGGTCATCGTCTCTGGGTCTGGCCGGAGTTGTTCCCCGCCACCTACGCCCCCGACAATTCCCCCATCCAGCACGAAGCCCATGGCGACCTCAGCGTCACCGTGCACGCTCCCGCCGACGGTGCAGCGATCGAAAAGCACATCCGCATCACCCTCGACGCCTCCGGCTCCAAAGTCCACATCGAGCACACCGTCACCAGTCACAACCTCTGGCCCATCGACATCGCCATCTGGGCCATCACCATCGTCGACT
>CAVPKU010000042.1:0-17202 GCA_963705765.1 uncultured Acidobacteriaceae bacterium
GAGGATCAAAAACAGAACCCAGAACTCGGCGAGATCGCCGGCACTTTTCTGCGAGAAGTTGTAAAACGCGAGGGTGTCCTGGCCGATCTGCGACCAGTTCGCGACAAAGACCCACATCATGAACACGAACAAGGCGGCGGTCAGGAGGGCGAACCAGCGACTGTAGATCCATTTCAAATACGGATAGATCGCGTCGAAGAAGTTTTCCGGATCCCACGCGGAAAACTGCAGGTGCGCGATGTCGCCCCATTTCGACTTGCGATGGGCGTGTTGATGACGGCCTGCCTCAAGCTTCTCGAGCAGTGCGATGTTTTTCTCGAGTGGCGTCTTGTACCAGAAGTCCAGCGCGTCGAGTTGGCTGGTCAGCTCCCGGATGTCCTCCGCGGAGTAGCGCGTCCCGTGAAGCTCCGCGTGCAGATCCGCGACATCGTCCCAGGAACGTGTGCCGTCGAACAGTTCGATAACCCGCCATTGCTCCGGCGGAATCCTGAACACCTGGCTCTGACCGCGGATCAGCGCCACGATCACGGGCTCGCCGTCCTCGATGTTTTCGTTCGCGATCAGTCCGGGATCGAGTTTGGGATAACCCGCGTGGGTTTTGCCTGCGGGTAACTCCGGCAGCGCGGCATTGAGAGCCTCAGCAAGATTCATCGCGTGCGCGAAACCCGGATCGAGGCCACCATTCCGGGCAGGAGGCCGGGAATATTGCGCGTGAGCTTCGCCGTCACCTCGATGGTTCCGCTGCCAGGATCGACAACTGGACTCAGCCGGGTGACGGACGCTGTGGTGGTTTGAGTGAAATCGGGAGTCGGAGAGACCGTGACGAGATCGCCGCGTCTGACAGCGGAGATATCCTGCTCCGGAAGCGTGAAGCGCACTTCCATGGGAGAAGTGCCGGTGACCTGGAAGAGCTTGTCGCCAATGTTCACGTACTGGCCCAGCCGCACATAGCGCTGCGACACGACGCCATTGAAAGGCGCCGCGATTCTGGTCTTTTCCAGTTCAAGCTGCAGCGACTGCAGTGTGGACTGCGCGCTGCGCATCTCGTTGCTCTGGCGCTCGACTTCAAATTGGGTGGCTTGCAGGTCGTAGCGGGCATGATCGAGCGCTTCCTGAGTATTGATTCCATCCTGGCGCATCTGTTCGGCGCGATGCAGGTCGGTCTTGCGGACGTCCACTTCCGCCTGCCAGTTTTTCAGGTCTGACTCGAGGCTATGCATTTTGAATTCTGCCGCGCTGCGATCCGCGGCAATCTGACGATCGTCGAGTCGAGCGAGAATCTGACCGTGCTGAACCTGGGAGCCCACATCGGAGTCGAGAGAAGCAACGACACCGGCGCGCAGGGCGACCAGGTCAATTTGTTGCTCGACCATGACTGGACCCGTGGTGACAATGGGGCCCGGCCGGGTGGCTGCCGGCGCGGGAGGCCCTGGAAGTTCGACGGGGACAGGCCGTGAAGCGGCGGCGACCGTTATCGCATTGCTGTGGCTTCCGGACGAGCAACCGACACTCATCAGAACGGCGGTCGCGGCGGCCACAATCGCGGTCCAATGCCTCATACGAATTTTCACCATCCAAACCATCCCCATAATTTCGACCACAGCCAGAGGGCGGGATCGCGCAGCAACACATAGCCGAGCGGGCGCAGGCCGGTGCGAATCTTGCCGAAGCCCTGCATGCCAGGGCGCAAACTGCCATCGGGATTGGGCACGGCAATCCGCGCATAGAACGCGCGGCTCTCGCCGACCGCCTCGCCGGCAGGGCTGACGATATTCACGCTCCCGGAATAAGTCCGCGTCGGAAACGATTCGAGTTTTAACCTTGCTGTGTCACCGGCGCGCAGAAGGCTCACATCGCGTTCCGGCACGGCCACGTCGGCGACGACGGTGTCGGTGCTCACGATCTCCATGATCGGATCGCCGAGCGCCAGCTTTTTTCCGATCAGACTTTCAATATGAGGCGTGGCCACCACGCCGGCCACCTGGGCGCGAAGAGTCATGCGGGAAAGCTGTTCCGTCGCGCGAGCCAGCTCCCCGCGAAGGAAATTGGCCTCGAGTTGATGCTGTCCGGCGCCGGTCGCGTCGTTCTTCACCAGGGCTTCGGCCGTCTGCGCCATCGCGGTGTTGTAGCGGGCCTGCACGCCGGCGAGAGCTGCACGAGCGGCCCAGTCTGCCATCTGCGCCAGCGGTGTGCCGGGTCCGACATGCTGGCCCTCGCGTACGAAGATCTGCTGCACCACGCCATCCTGTTCGGCGCGCACATACTGCGTTTGATCGGGTGCGATCTGCGCCTCTCCGGCTACGCGCATCGGAACGGGAACGAGGATCAGAACCAGCACCACGGCAGCGGTCAGCGCGATCATCATGGTGCGGCGCCAGCGATCGATCGCCATGAAGCGCCGCTTCTTTTCAATCAGCGGCTCGAGGATGCCGATGAACGGGACTTCTTTGTAGAGCGAGGCGTTGCGCAACGCCAGCGTCGCCTGGCTGGCGAGGATGCGGATGACTTCGATGTGCAGTTCGCTCAGGAAATCGGGGTCGGCGCTTTCAAAACACAAAACCCCGAGGCGGCCCTCATCATCGGCCAGCGGCATGGCGTAAAAGCCGCGATAGCCGCTCTCTGCAAAATAGCGGCGAAATTTTTCGCGCGTCTCCGGCCGGGGGTCGTCGATGTCATCGTCGCGCTGTGCGACGTGAATTTCTGTGTCGATACCGCCGACCCAGCGCAGGATCTCCCCCAACCGTTCGATCGAAGGCTCCGATGTATCCAGTTTCGCGACGCCCGAGACGGCCTGGATGGTGAGCCGGTTTCTCTGTTCGAGCGCGAGCGCGGCGCGTTCATAAGGAATGACCAGCTGCGGCTGGTTGACGATTGCCTGCAGGACGCGCTGCTGATTCAGCGTCGAACTGATATCCTGGCCGACTCTCACCAGCGTTTGCAGAACCTCGATTTTGCGTTCCGCCTGGAGCAGAGAGGAGTTGTGCAGCGCCTGTGCTGCCGAAGCCGCAACCTGGGTCAGCACAAAGAGATCATCGTCGGTGAAAGGCTCGTCCTCACCGGTGCGGATGACTTCGATGACCCCGACCAGGGTCTGCTCGTCCAGCAGGGGTGCGGCCATCAGCGATGCAACCGCCGGTTCTGCCTGTGTGTTGCGGCGGTGGAGCGCTTCATCGCCTTCCTGCAGCAGAACGGCCTCGCCGCTCTCCCCCACACTGCCGGCGACGCCGTCCTCGCCACGCTGGCGATCGCCCAGGCGTGCTCCCGGGTCGTCGCCCGCCTGCTGCAAGAGCAGCAGATCGTCTTTGTCCACCATCCAGAGATTCACCGCTGTGCCGCGCACCAGGTCACGCACCTTCTCGCAGATCACCGGCAGCAGGGTCTGCATTTCGAGGGTGGCGTTGAAGACCTTTTCGATGTCGTAGAGTTGGGTGAGCCGCATCACCGAAGCAAGGCCGGCGTTGCGCTCGCCGGCATAGATTGCGGCGCTCCTGAAGGCGATGGCGCCAATGTTGGCGATCTCCGCCACCTGATCGAGAGTCGGCTCATCCGGCGGCTCGCCAAAGCTCACGATTTCAATCGCGCCGGCGATTTCTTCGCCAACGATCATGGGGATGTAGGTCAGCGCGGTGACGGTCTGGCGCACATCGAGGTGCGCGTATTCATCGCGCGTGACGTCGGCAGTGCTGAACTGAAGAATGGAACGCTCGCGCGCCATCGCGCCCAGGGTTCCGGAATCGAATGGGATGGGACCGGCGTCGACGGTAATTTCGCCCAGCACCGCCTTGGCCGTCCACACGGGCGTCTGCGGATCGTCGATTGCGAAAACAATGACAGCCGATTCGGAAACCAGTTCCGCGACTGCGGCGGCGACAATGCGAGCACGAGGGCCGATTTCCAGTTCAGCCAGCAGCGCCGGCGACAACTCCGCCAATGAAAATAACGCCGCAGGTTGACTCAACCGCAGGGGCTCCTTCCGTTCGGGCTTCGGGTCTTCAGCCTTGATCTGTCACACGAAAACGAAGAGCGAGCGCTGCTGGGGAGAACTCCGCAGGGCGGAATTCCAAAGCTTCAGGGGGAAGCCGCATCACTTTCCGTCTGACCGTTGGCGGTATGGTATCCTGCCCCTGCTTTGGCGGGTAGCTTTTTTTCGCCAATGCGGCCGGCCCGCAGGAATAGAGCATTCCGCGACCCAGGGAGAGACGAGTGAATACGCTGGAGATTGCGGTGCTGAGGCATGGCGACGTCACTTCACTGACCCTCCGCGGGCCCCTCGTGCTGGGCCCACCGGCTGACAGCCTGCGCCAGACGCTGGACAACCTGGTGGCTCACGGCGAAAACCAGATCGTGCTCGAAATCTCCGGCATCAACCGGCTGGATTCGAGCGGAATCGGTTTGCTGGTGAAGGCCCTGCAGACGACCAAAGAAGCTGGAGGAACGGTTCGGCTGGTGAATCCGCCGAAGGTCGTTCTGCAGACGCTGACCATGTGCCGTCTGCTTCCGCTTTTTCAGGTCTACGACAACGAAAGCGAAGCGATCGCGGCATTTTCCTGAGTTGTTTGCGGTGTTTCTCCATGTAAGCCGAATTCTTGTGCGCATCGACTCGCCGTTTGCGAGATGCGCATAGAACCCCGTCAGGAGATTCGATATCGAGCGCCCCTGTTGGCCACTCGGAGCCGTACGCCGCGACGCGAAAGTTCGAATGGGAATTTATTTCCCTTTCGAATCTCCACCATGATAGGGTGTTTCCGCGTTTGAAAGTCGGCTCCCGCCAATCGGATCCGTCACCCGGCATGGGGCCGACGGCCGCCATCGTCGCCGAAAGGAAATTAACTATGGGACATCCTTCAAAACCTGCATACGCGGCATGTTTGATTCTGGTAGCCGGTGCTCTTGTGGTGAGTGGACAGAACTCGCCGGATTCACTGAAGAGTGGATTCGAGAATCCTCCGGCCAGCGCGCGGCCGCGCGTGTGGTGGCACTGGATGAACGGCAACATCACGAAGGAGGGGATCCAGCTGGACCTCGACTGGATGCATCGCGTGGGGATCGCGGGCTACCAGAACTTCGACGCGGCACTGCAGACGCCGCAGGTGGTTCCGCATCGGCTCGCCTACATGACACCGGAGTGGAAGGACGCATTTAAGTTTGCGATCCAGACCGGCGATAAATTTGACATGGAAATGGCAATTGCCGGCTCGCCGGGATGGAGCGAGTCCGGCGGTCCGTGGGTGCCTCCGTCGGAGGGGATGAAGAAGTACGTATGGAGTGCGACTGCAATCGAAGGCGGCCGGCCGTTCACAGGTACGCTGCCGCACCCGCCGGACAACACCGGCGCGTTTCAGAACATCGGCATTCGCGACGCGCTCGCGGGACCGGAAGGAGCAAAAGCGCCGCCCCAGTTCTACGCTGATAGTGCGGTGATCGCTTATCGGCGGGCAGCGAGTGACGTCGACATCGACAGCCTGCACCCAACGATTACGTTCAGCGGCGGCTCTCCCGATACGGCACTCCTGACCGATGGCGATCTCGAGAAAACGGCCGAACTGCCCATCCCGGCGCAGGGCGAGAGAGCGTGGATCCAGTACGGATTCAATCAACCGACGGCCATCCGCGCGGTCACCATCGTGACCAAAGACCCCAACCGGATCATCACCATGATCACGGGCATCGGCGCACCCGAGAAAGCACTCGAGGCGAGCGACGACGGAGAAACATGGCGCACGATTACGAAGCTCGGCACCAGCGATACTCCTGAACTGACTGTGTCGTTTCCGGAAGTGAAGGCAAAGTATTTCCGCGTCACGTTTCTGGGTACTCCTCCGCCGCCGCGGCCCGCCTGGGCTGAAGGTGTCGATCCCTCCTCTTTCGGCATCAAGTTGCCGCCCACGCCTACGAACTATGAGATTGCCGAGTTGGTGCTGCATCCGGGAGCGCGCGTCAATCATTTCGAACAAAAGGCGGCGTTCGTCCCGGAGCGTGATCTATATGGCTTTGCGACCGAACCCGTGGGATCAGACGATGCTGTGAAGAAGGCGGATGTCATCGACCTGACGCAGAAGATGCGGCCGGACGGAACGCTGGACTGGACGCCTCCGCCAGGACACTGGGTCGTGCTGCGGTTTGGATACAGCCTGCTGGGGATCACCAACCACCCGGCTACCGCGGAGGCGACGGGACTCGAAGTGGACAAGCTGAACGGCAAGGACGTTCGGCAGTACATGGAGAAATATCTCGACAGCTACAAGGAGACGGTCGGTCCCGAATTGATGGGGCAGCGCGGCATCCGCTACATCATCAATGACAGTTGGGAAGCGGGATCGCAGA
The DNA here is from genome assembly GCA_963705765.1 of uncultured Acidobacteriaceae bacterium. GTDB lineage: Bacteria > Acidobacteriota > Terriglobia > Terriglobales > Acidobacteriaceae > Palsa-343. Next base: position 6,325 of record CAVPKU010000042.1, read on the forward strand.
ACTGGACCGACAACATGATGGCGGAGTTTCGCGAACGCCGGGGCTACGACCCTGCGCCGTGGATGCCGGTGCTGGCCGGCGTTGTGGTGGAGAATTCCGAGGCGAGCGACCGGTTCCTCTGGGACTTCAGAAAGACGATCGCTGACCTGATTGCCGACGAGCATTATGGCGTGCTGGAGCAGGTGATTCACGAGTGGCACATGGGCCACTACGGCGAGTCGCATGAAGACGGGCGCGCCTTTGTCGCTGACGGGATGGAGGTCAAGAAGTTCAACGAAGTCCCGATGAGTGCGATGTGGACCCAGTCGCCGGGCGTGAATCACGAGCAGTACGGATACAACGCCGACGATCGCGAATCGGCATCGGTGGCGCACATCTACGGGCAAAACCTGGCAGCGGCGGAGTCAATGACCGCGGCAGCTGCGCCGTGGGCGTGGTCTCCGGCGACCCTAAAGCCAACCGCTGACCAGGAATTTCTCAACGGCATCAATCGCATCGTCGTTCATGAGTCGGCGCATCAGCCGCTGGTCGATAAGAAGCCTGGACTCACGCTGGGGCCCTTTGGGCAGTGGTTCAATCGCAACGACACCTGGGCAGAAGAGGCCGGGGCGTGGGTGAATTACCTGGGCCGCACCAGCTACCTGCTGCAGCAGGGACACTTCGGCGCAGACGTTATCTACTTCTACGGCGAAGACTCAAATCTGACGGCAATCTTCCACGAGAAATCGCCGGATATGCCGGCCGGGTATGGGTTCGACTACGTCAACGCCGACGCGCTGATCCATGAACTGAACGTCGCCAACGGGCGCATCACCACGCCGGGCGGAACGACTTACCGGCTGTTGGTGCTCGATGCGTACAGCAAACATATGTCGCTGCCCGTGCTGCGGGCGATTGACAAATTGGTACGCGCGGGCGCGATGGTGGCGGGGCCAAAACCGACAGACGATCCGAGTCTGGCCGACGATCCGGCGGAGTTTCAGAAGCTAAATGATGCACTCTTTGGCGACGGAACAGGAGCGCACACCGTTGGCAAAGGAACCGTGTATGCCGGCGATGACGCTGCGGCAGCGTTGAAGGCGATGAACGTCACTCCCGACTTTCAAACCACGGGCAGCGGGAATCGGATCGAGTTCGTCCATCGCAAGCTGGCGAGCGGCGATCTGTATTTTGTCGACAACCGCAGCGACGACGGCGCGCAGGTCAAGGCGTCGTTCCGCGTAACCGGAAAAATTCCGGAGCTTTGGTATGCGGAGACCGGCAGGACGGAGCCCGTGTCCTTCACGATTGCGGACGGCCAGACGACCGTGCCGCTCAATCTGGAGCCATGGGGAACGGTCTTTGTCGTCTTTCGGAAGCCGACAAGCGAGACGTCGCACAGCGTGCCGGCAACCACTGACACACAGTTGGCAACGTTGTCCGGGCCATGGACGGTAGGCTTCCCGGCTAAGTGGGGAGCGCCGCCGTCAATCACCCTGGACACGCTGGCGTCGTGGACCGAGAGCAGCGATACGGGCGTGAAGTATTTCTCGGGAACCGGCACCTACACGAAGACCATCGACGCACCTGCCAGTTGGTTCGGCAAAGGCGAGCGCGTCTGGATCGATCTGGGCGATGTGAAAAACCTGGCGGAGGTCACGATGAATGGAAAGCCTCTGGGCATCGTGTGGCACGCGCCGTATCGCGTGGATGCAACGGCCGCCCTGAAGCCGGGAAGCAACGAACTCACCATCAAAGTCACGAACGCGTGGGTCAATCGGATGATCGGCGATCAGCAACCCGACGCGACGAAGAAATACACCTTCGCGGACGTGAAGCCCTACAAGGCGAACTCACCGCTGCTGCCGTCTGGACTGCTGGGGCCGGTCACGATCGTGGAGGAAAAGGCTACTCGCTAGCTCACTCACAATCGAAAGCGCTGTGCCGTTGTCATGACGGCACGGCGCTTTTTGCTGATGGGTTATTGGCCCGCGTGCATCGCCACCGTGAAGTGCCAGGTTCCGGAGGGAATCTCATATGAAGTCTCACCGCCGGAGCCCGTGACGCTGTGGAGTTGCCGGCTCTGAGAGAGTGCCGCGCCGTTCAGGGTGAATTGCTTTTCCTGATCGCTGGTGAGGGCCAACTCGCCGCGAGCATTGGGCGGAATGGTCAGGTCCCACGTCGCAGCGGAGCCGCGCACGGCCCATGAAGAGAGAATTGCCCCGTAGGGCGAGTCATAGGTGAAGTGGAGCGAGCTGAGCTTCAAATCGAAATTTGGGTGCAGGCGGATAGTATGGAAGCCCGCGTCAGCAGCGTCGGCATCGACGCCAGCGGCGTAGCGATAGATCCAGTCCGCAACGGCGCCGTAGGCATAGTGGTTGTACGAATTCATGCTGGGGTCGCGCATCTTGTCACCGTTCCAGCGCTCCCACATGGTGGTGGCACCGTGCGTGACGAGGTAGCCCCACGAGGGATACTCCGTCGACAGCAACAAGCGATACGCGACGTCCGCGTGCCCTGTGTCCGCAAGCACAGCAAGCAGATAAGGCGTGCCGAGAAAACCGGTGCCGAGACGCCACCCATTTTCTTTGAGCTTTTGCACCAGCCGATCCGCTGCCGCTGCGCGCAGGGACTCAGGCACAAGATGCATGTAGAGCGCGAGGACGTAGCCGGTCTGGGTGTCGCCGGAGGGAACTTTGTTGGGCACAAAGATGCGCCCGAAGGGTGAGGGCCCATTGTCCGCGCCGGCGATGAAGCCGTCGTTCCGCACGAAGGCCGCCGCGAAGGCCTTTTGGATTTTGCCAAACAACGCTGCGTACTTCTCTTCTTCTGCGCTGCGGCCCGTCGCGTGCGCCATCTGCTGCATGCGCGTCACGTCGTAGGCCCAGTAAGCGGTTTGCACGAGCACGGCTTTCGTTTGGCCTTCCGGCGACAGCCAGTCGCCAAAGGGTGTGCCGGCATCGTGCTCCCACAGAAAACCCGGATTGCTCTGCTCGATCGCACCGAGATACTTCGACATCGCGTCCCAATTCTGATCGATGATGCGCGTGTCGCCGGACTGCAGCCATGAGGTCCATGGAACGATGACGCCGGCGTCGCTCCACCCGGCGCCAAAGCCGGCATTCGGCACCGAGGTGCCCGGCGCGTAGATGCCATACATGGGCGTGCCCACCTGTGTGCCGCGCAAGTCGCCCGCGAACTTCCGCGAAAACGGCGCGAGCGCCATGTTGTACGATGCGGTCCGCCAGAAGACTTCCGCATCGCCGGTCCATCCCAGGCGTTCATCGCGCTGCGGGCAGTCGGTCGGCACGCCGACGAAATTTGAGCGCTGCCCCCAAAGGATGTTGCTCCACAGCTGATTGAGCATGCTGCTGCCCGTCGTCAGATGCGTGTGGAAGGGGGCGGCGGTGTGGATCACTTTCGCGGTGACGGCGGAGAGATCAGGTTTCGCCGCTACACCGGTGACCTCGACGTAACGAAAACCGTGAAAGGTAAACGATGGCTCGTACTCCTCCACGCCTTTGCCCGCCAGCGTGAAGTAGTCCGTCGCGAGGGCCGTCCGGAGATTTTCCGTGTAGATCGTGCCGTCGGGGTTGAGGACTTCAGCAAAGCGCAGCCGAATCTTCGTGCCGGCTTTGCCTCGCGCGAGAATGTGCGCGAATCCGGCCATATTCTGGCCAAAGTCGTAGACGTAAACGCCTGGCCTGGGCTCGGTGAGCACCTTTGCGTGCAGACTCATCTCAATGCGAATCGGCTGATATTCCTGCGCGATAATTTCCGTCTTCAGGGGCTCGACGGTTTCCACGGGATGCCATCCTGCATCGCTGAACTGTGCCGCGGACCAGCCCGGCTGCTCGCGACGCGCATCGTAGGTTTCGCCGTCATAGATTTCGGCCTTTTCGATCGGGGATGGCAGCCGCCTTCCAGTCGGAGTCCGTATCGATCCATGCATCCGAACCGTCCTGGTAGACGATGTGCAACTCGGCACGCAAGGCCGGCGCAGTGTTGCCGTAGTTGTAGGGCTCCTGCGTCCATTCGAGCGGCGTCGAATACCAGCCTGGCGCCAGATAGGCGCCAATGGCGTTTTTCCCCGTGCTCAGGTCCTCTGTCACGTCGTAGGTTTGATACGCAACGCGCTCGCGATAATCGGTCCAGCCCGGCGCGAGAATCTGATCCCCGATCGGATGGCCGTCAATCCACATGCGATACGCACCCAGAGCCGTTGCATAGAGCCGTGCGCTGCGGATCGGCTTATCGACGGCAAAACCGCGGCGCAGCATCATCACTGGATTCGTCGGCCAGGGACGTGCATTCAGAGGTCCGGTGAATTGTCCCTGCGACTGGCCACGAATGGCCTGCGGCCAGGCGCCATCGTCAAAGCCCGGAGCGTACCAGGAGCCCGCTGCATTCAGCTCAGCCTTCCAGTTCTGATTGCTGATCATCACCTGGTCCGTTCCATCCGCGTACCGCACATACAGGCACGCGCTCATCGGCGTGCGGCTTGCGCTGCCCGCCGGCGAGCCATCGCCGATGTCGAACAGCGTCACATCAACCGCAAGCAGATTGCTTCCCTGCTTCATGGCCGGCGTCACATCGCGCTCGACGTAGCGCTTCCATGCTGTCTGCTTGTAGGGCGGCAGTGGCTCTGCTTCCAGCACTCGCTGGCCATTCACCCACGCAGCCGCCGTATCTTCGCCGGTCACGTACAGGTGCGCAAACTGGATCGGACGGCTAACACCGAATGCGAGCCGGAAATTGTGATGTGTGTCGCCGGGCTGGTGATAGTCATCCTGTCCGCGATTGGAGATCCACTCCGCGCCCGACTCGCGAATGCTGCGCAGCTCTCGTTCCTCATAGCCGATCCACTGGGCGCGCCACGAATCGTGCATCAACCCCGTTTCCCACCAGGAGATCGCGCTCGGCGGATAGGCAACGCCATCCCGATCCCAGGCGCGCACTCGCCAGAAATAGCGGCGCTCGGCGTGCAGCGCAGGTCCGGCATAGGGCACGGCGACGGAGCGGTCGGACGTAACTCGTCCGCTGTCCCAGACGTCATCATGCCCGGCGAGCAGCTGTTCCCGGCTGCTGGCAACTTCGATCTGCCAGGCGGTCTGCCATGCACCGGTGCGTGGATCAGCGAGTTGCCAGGAGAGCCGAGGCTCCGGGGTATCGATGCCCAGCGGCGTTTCCAGCTCCTCGCACCGCAGGTGATCCGGCGGGCGCAACGGGGCCGCTGCAAGGGCGGCCGGGGCAACAACAGGAGCTGTTAAAACCACAGCAATTGCGGAAAGCAGGACGAACCGAGGGCGGGGGCGTTCGGGGGCTGATTGCATGCGCCACCAATTTCATGGACGGGCATGCAGATGTCAATAGAAAAGAGATATTCCATATGAAACAATGGGTCGCGATTTTTAAGCGGCCGCAACGGGTCATCCAGTTAACACGGCCAGGCCGCGAAAAGGAGGGTCACGCCAAATGCGATCCAGAATCCTGTTCGCAGTAATGGCTACTTATTTCGGATGCTGCGCATTAGCAGCGCAGGACGCAACGCCCAAACCCGGAGCGATCGCGATCGACTGGGATAAGACTGTCATCGTATCGAAGTCGACTCCAACCCTGCAGGTTGTAACCAATCCCATGCTTAATCCCGGGCTCGCCGATTCACGATGGCGCATGGGATTGGTTTGACCTCCAGGTTGGAGTCGACTTCGATACAATAAGCATATCCCAGTCGATCGCGATCGCTCCGGGTTTGGGGCGTTGCATCCTGCGCTGCTAATGCGCAGCATCCGAAATAAGTAGCCGATTACTGCAAACAGGATTCTGGATCGCATTTGGGGTGACCCTCCTTTTGGCGGGCCGGTTGGCCGTGTTAACTGGATGACCCGTTGCGGCCGCTCAAAAATCGCGACCCATTGTTTCATATGGAATATCTCTTTTCTATTGACATCTCCATGCCCGTCCATGAAATTGGTGGCGCATGCAATCAGCCCCGAACGCCCCCGCCCTCGGTGCGTCCTGCTTTCCGCAATTGCTGTGGTTTTGTGCGCGGCTCCTGTTGTTGCCCCGGCTGCCTTTGCCGCGGCTCCGCTGCGCCCGCCGGATCACCTGCGGTGCGAAGAACTGGAAACGCCGCTGGGCATCGATACCCCGGAGCCTCGGCTCTCCTGGCAACTGGCTGATCCACGCACCGGTGCACGGCAGACCGCCTGGCAGATCGAAGTCTGCCAGCAGCAGCGAAGCGCTGCTCGCCGGGCATGATGACGTCTGGGACAGCGGTCGAGTTACGTCCGACCATTCCGTCGCCATTCCCTATCGGTGGCCCTCGCTGGACGCCGAGCGCCGCTATTTCTGGCGAGTGAGCGTGGGATCAGGGATAGTATTGCCTATCCGTTAAGCGAGATCTCATGGAAGGAAACGGGCTTGATGCACGATTCGTGGCGCGCGCAGTGGATCGGCTATGAGGAACGAGAGCTGCACAGCATTCGTGAGTCGGGCGCGGACGTGGATCTTCAATCGTGGAGGGGACGACTATCATCAGCCCGGCAACACACATGACAATTTCCGCCTCAGCATTCGGTGTTAACCATCCGATCCAGTTTGCTCACCTGTACGTAACGGCGAAGATACGGCGGCTGCATGGGTGAATGGCCAGAGAGTGCTGAAAGCTGGACCACTGCCGCCCTACAAGCAGACAGCATGGAAACGCTATGTCGAGCGCGAGGTAACGCGGGAGATGAAGCAGGGAGGCGATTTGCTTGCGGTTGATGTGACGCTGTTCGACATTGGCGATGGCTCGCCGGCGGGCGAAACGCAAGCCGCACGCCGATGAGCGCGTGCCTGTATATGCGGTACGAGGATGGATCGGATCAGGTGATCGATGAGCAATCACGAACTGGAAGGCAAAGCTGAATGCTGCGGGCTCCTGGTACACTCCGGGCTTTGACGATGGCGCGTGGCCGCAGGCGATTCGTGGCAGGTCGCAGGGACATTTAACCGGACCTCTGAACGCACGTCCGTGGCCGACGAATCCAGTGATGATGCTGCGCGGCGGCTTTGCCGTCGATAAGCCGGTGCGCAGGGCACGCCTCTACGCAACGGCTCTCGGCTCCTACCGCTTCTGGATCGACGGCCACCCGATCGGCGATCAGATTCTGGCGCCGGGCTGGACGGATTACCGCGAGCGTGTCGCGTATCAGACTTACGATGTGACTGCCGACCTGTAGCTCCGGCAACGACGCCATCGGCGCATACCTCGCGCCCGGCTGGTACACCACGCCGCTCGAGTGGACCCAGGAGCCCTACAACTACGGCAACACGCCGCCCGCCCTTGCGCGCCCAGCTGCACATCGTTTATCAGGATGGCTCCGACGCCTGGATCGAGACTGACCCGAGTGGAAAGCGGCTGCCGTCACCGATTGAGAAGGCCGAGATCTACGACGGCGAAACGTACGATGCGCGTCGCGAGCAGCCGGGGTGGGCCACTCCACATTTCAGCGATGCGGCATGGCATTCCGCGCAAACCGTCGAGCCGATCGAAGACCGGCCATTGTTGCGCAGGACTATCAGCCGATTCGCATCGAAATCAGCTTGCACGCAAAGGCGCTCACCGAGCCGAAGCCAGGAGTTTACGTCTACGACTTCGGCCAGAACATGGCCGGATTCGCGCACATTCGCGCACAAGGCGACCAGCCGGCACGAAGATTCGGCTGCGCTTCGCTGAAGTTCTCAACTCCGACGGCACCATCTACACGGAAAATCTCCGCACGGCCCTGGCGACGGACTACTTCACGCTGGCCGGGCAAAGGCGTGAAGGAGTACGAGCCCATCTTTACCTTTCACGGATTTCGTTACGTCGAGGTGACCGGTCTAGCCGCCAAGCCTGATATCTCCGCCGTCACCGCAAAAGTGATTCACACCGCTGCTCCCTTCCACACGCAGCTCACGACCGGCAGCTCGATGCTCAATCAGCTCTGGAGCAACATCCTCTGGGGTCAGCGCTCCAACTTCGTCGGCGTGCCGACAGACTGCCCGCAGCGCGATGAGCGCCTGGGCTGGACCGGCGATGCCGAAGTCTTCTGGCGCACCGCATCGTACAACATGGCCCTCGCGCCCTTCTCGCGCAAATTCGCCGGCGACTTGCGCGGCACGCAGGTGGGCACGCCAATGTATGGCATCTACGCGCCCGGAACCTCCGTGCCTAATGCCGGCTTCGGCGCCGGCTGGAGCGACGCCGGCGTCATCGTTCCATGGACCTCATGGCTGCAGTCCGGCGACACGCGCATCATCGATCAGAACTGGGACGCGATGTCAAAGTATCTTGGCGCGATTGAACAGAGCAATCCCGGCAATCTGTGGGAGCACAATGCCGGCACGCCCTTCGGCGACTGGCTGTCGCCGGAAGGCCAAACCAAAGCCGTGGTCGTGCAAACCGCCTACTGGGCGTACGACGTGACGCTCATGCAGCAGATGGCCCACGCCACCGGCCGCAGCGAAGACGAAGAAAAATATGCGGCGCTCCATGACAAAATCAAAAGGCTTTCGCCGCTGCGTTCGTCCGGAACGACGGCTTCATTGCCGGGGCCGACAATGGGCCCTCGCCCTTCGGCCGCATCTTCGTGCCCAACAAGGTTCCCTCAGGCGACACGCAGACCGGCTACGTGCTCGCGCTCAACATGCGTCTTGTGCCGGATTCGCTGCGCGCCGCTGCCGCCAATCAGCTGGTCGACAAACTCCGCGCAAATGGCTGGCGGCTCGGCACCGGTTTCCTCGGCACGCCTTATCTGCTTGCTGTGCTTGCGGACAACGGGCACGCCGACGTCGCGTATCGCTTGTTGCTGTCGACGCAATATCCTTCGTGGGGCTATCTGGTCACCCACGGCGCCACCACCATGTGGGAGCGCTGGAATGGCGACCAGATGCGCGGCGATCCCAGCATGAATTCCTACAACCACTACGCCTATGGCGCGGTCGCCGACTGGATCTACCGCTACGCCGCCGGCGTCGATGCGGACTCCGCTGATGCAGGATTCCACACCATCCGCCTGCATCCGAACTTCGATTCAGCGCTCGGCTCGCTTAACTTCACCTACGACTCGCCGTATGGGCCGATCCTCTCGGCGTGGGCGGTTCACGGTTCCGCGCCACGTGGGACCTCACCATCCCGCCGAATGCGCGCGGCCAGCTTGCTCTTACCGGCGATCAGCAGAAGCAGTTCACCCTCAATGGCGCGGCGCTGTCGCAGTCGGCGCAACTCCACGCCGTCAGCGGACCGGACAGCGAGACGGCGTATGAGATTCCCTCAGGAACCTGGCACTTCACGGTGGCGATGCAGCCTGGCAGGTAATGCTTCAGCTGAAAAGCGCTGCGCCGTCATTGCGACGGCACAGCGGTTTGGTTCTGAGTGGCTATCGCGCCGCCTTCTCCTCCACGATCGTGACCGGCCCCAGCAGTCCCGATGGCAACAGCGGTGAATTCGCTTGATACGGCTTAACGTCGGCGAAGGTATATTTCTTCGTTGCGTCGGGTTGTTGATCGCCGATCATCCGGTTCACCCATGCATCCGTCACTTTGATCATGAGCTCGTTGTTGCCCGGCTTCAGGGCTGCGGTCGCATCCACGCGATACGGGGCGTGCCCACGATGCCCAGGGGCTATCATTCATCGTCAGCTCCGCCAGGTTTTTCACATCGCCCAGATCGATCCAGACGCGCTCGCCTTTCGCAAACCAACTGGCAGGTGCGTCGATGGTCTTCGTGTAGGTGCCGATGCCCGAGAAATACTTCACGCCCGTATCGCTGTTCTCGGTCCACGACGCCAGCATGTCGAGGGTGATCGACGGCGGCGCTCCCCACTTCGCCGGGAAGCCTACCGTCCACGGACCGGACAACGTTGCCAACTGTGTCTCCGTGGTTGCCGGCACGCTGTGGGACGTCTCGCTTGTCGGCTTCCGAAAGACGACAAAGACCGTTCCCCATGGCTCCAGATTGAGCGGCACGGTCGTCTGGCCATCGGCAATCGTGAAGGACACGGGCTCCGTCCTGCCGGTCTCCGCATACCAAAGCTCCGGGAGCTTTTCCGGTTACGCGGAACGTGGCCTGGACATGCGCGCCGTCATCGCTGCGGTTGTCGACGAAATACAGATCGCCGCTCGCCAGCTTGCGGTGGAGGAATTCGATTCGATTGTCGCTGCCGGTGTATTGAAAGTCCGGAGTGACGTTCATCGTCTTCAGCGCTGCCGCAGCGTCATCGCCGGCATACACGGTGCCTTTGCCAACGGAATGCGCGCCGGTGCCATCGCCAAACAGTGCATCGTCGAGCTTCTGGAACTCCGCCGGATCGTCGGCCAGACTCGGATCGTCTGTCGGCTTTGGCCCCGCCACCAACGCGCCCCGCTGTACCAGTTTGTCGATGGCCTGCAGTACGGGCAGCGACATATGCTTGCTGTACGCATCGAGCACCAGCAGCCGGTAAGTCGGCGGCGGAAGTACTCGCTCGGCTTCATCAGTCAGCCCCGACCAAGGAAAGGCGGCGGGGGCCAAACTTGCGGGTCGCGTGATCGCCCTCCCACTTGCTGTCCTGCAGGATGTCGGGCGTCCACCACGCGCCGTTCTGCGGCGATAGCGTGTTCGAGTAGGGTAGCGCTCGAACACGCCACCGAGGATCAGCGCCCACAGCGGCCGGGCGGCCCACGGTACGCCTCGACGGTGTAGATGGCGATCAGGCCGGGCGTGTGACCGTAGTCGTCCGGATCGGGGCCGACGCGGGAATAGGGTGTGCGCCCGTGAGAAAGGTGGCCGCCGCGGCGGCCCAGACCGGTAGTAGACCGGGTCGTTGTACGACGGCAGCCGCCCCCACTGGTGGGGATCATGATCCCGCCGCGCAGCCCGTTGTCGGCCGA
>CAVPKU010000043.1:0-12917 GCA_963705765.1 uncultured Acidobacteriaceae bacterium
CGTCTGAGGCTTATTTTACGCGGGAAAGAAGCAGGAGACAGGAGCGAGGAGACAGGAGACGGTTAGCGCAACAGAGCGCCCCAGAGGGTGTCGACGGTGGAGTGGGTGATTGCAGAGGCGGCGATTCGGTGATCGCGACGCCAGGCGCGTCCGTAGAAGATGCCGGCGATGGCGGCGAGCAGGACGTAGCGCCAGTTGAAGATGGTGGTGCGCTTGTTGAAATGGGAGAGGCCGAAGACGCAGGCCGTCACGATAAGAGCCGCTGTGCTGCCGATGCGGCGTTCGAGGAGATTCTGAATCCAGCCGCGGAAGAAGATTTCTTCGGGGAGCGCCACGCCGACGAAGGTGACGATCCAAAGGGGAACGATAAGCCAGGGATGGTCGACGCGGTGGTGGAAGTGGAGGAAGCCGAGCACCAGACCGAGGGGATGGCGATGGGCACGTAGAAGAGGAACTCGCGAAGGCCCGTGGTCCAGTCGCGACGGCGGAAGCGGAGGTCGTAACCAACGGCGGTGAGACAGCGGACGGCGAGGAAAGCGTAGAGGCCGGCATCGAGCAGGGTGAGCTTGCCGAGGAGGGCAAGTTTGGGAGGCCAGGCAGGCTCGAGCCAGCGCAGATCGACGGCCAGGCCCAGCGGGATGAGGACAAGGAAGTCAAGGAGATGACCGCGCTGATTGGGGTCAAGACTGGCGGCGAGGAATTCGACGTTGGCGAGGAGAACCGGGACGAGGAGGTAGACGAGGAACCAACGGGCGGTGAGGATTCCCGAGCCGAGCGCGACGATGAGATACGGGATGACGAGGGTGGTGGGCAGGACGAGTCGGAGGGTGGGGACAGAGACTGTGCTGCGCGCGTGCAGCGGTCGCCGGCGAATCCAAAGGCGAAGACGGGGATGAGGAGCAGGACGAGCGCGATGACGGCGGGAAGGATGGGGAAAGGGGCGGACACCGGGTCTATCGTCCTCTATCGTAAGCCGCGTTGGGGTGTGGGGCGAGAATCTGACCGGAAGATAGGAGGATAGAATCAGGGGGCGAGGTGCGCGATGCAGAACAACTGGATGAACCGGTTTCAGGCGATCCGGGCGATCGTGATTGGCGGGGTGGTGGTCGTGATTGCGATTTTGTGGTTCGTGCGGCGGTAGCAGCGCCCCGTCCAGGATGGATCCGTCTCGCATTGACCGGCCTCGGGACGGGTTGTAACGTTAAAGGTTCGTGTTTGCCAAATCTTTTGACTCTGAGGGCTTGTGTCCGCGACCGCGACGCTGCGTAAAACACCGCTGAATGATCTGCACCGACGTTCAGGCGCCAAAATGGTGGATTTTGGCCGCTGGGATATGCCTGTCGAATATTCGGGGCTGATTTCCGAGCACATGGCGGTGCGGACCGGCGTGGGGCTGTTCGATGTAAGCCATATGGGCGATATCCAGTTTCGCGGGCCGGGATCGCTGGATGCGGTACAGCATATCTCGATGAACGACGCGTCGCGGCTCCAGGTGGGTCAGGCGCAGTACTCGGCGATGCTGTATCCGGAAGGGACGTTTGTGGACGATGTGATCGTCCACAAATTCAGCGACAACGATTATCTGTTTGTGATCAATGCGGGGACACGGGAGAAGGATTACGAGTGGGTGCGGGCGCAGGCGCGCGGTTTCGACTGTCACGTGAGCGACTACAGCGACTACTACACGCAACTGGCGATTCAGGGGCCGAAGGCGCAGGAGACGCTGCAGAAGCTGACGAACGCGGACCTGAGCGGGGTGAAGTTCTACTGGTTCACGTGGGGCACGGTGTGCGGCCTGCCGAATACGCTGATCGCGCGGACGGGGTACACAGGAGAGGACGGATTTGAGATTTACATTCCTTCCGATTTAGCGACGAGCGAGCGCGTGTGGAACGAGGTGATTGCTGCGGGCGCAGAGTTTGGGATTGTGCCGTGTGGGCTCGGGGCGAGGAACACGCTGCGCCTGGAGGCCGCGCTGTCGCTGTATGGGCACGAGATCTCGGAGTCGCTCAATGTGTGGGAGGCGGGGCTGGATCGATTCTGCAAGCTGGAGAAGGGCGAGTTTGTGGGATCTGAGGCTCTGAAGAAGGTGCAGGCAGCGGGCGGCCCGGAGAAGAAACTGGTTGGCCTGGAAGTGGTGGAACGGGGCATTGCGCGGGATGGGTACCGCGTGATGGATGGGAGCGGGAAGGAAATCGGATACGTGACGAGCGGATCGCCGGCGCCGTTCCTGAAGAAGAACATTGCTCTGGCGTATGTGCCGCGAAATTTGGCAGAGGTTGGGACGGAGGTTGCGGTGGAGATTCGCAGCAATCCGGTGAAGGCGAAGGTCGTGCCGTTACCGTTCTACCGGAAGCCGAAGAAGACGTAGCCCCGAAGAGTTTTCGTCGGGACGCGAACTAATATTGTCGAATTGCGCTCGGCGGGTCCAGTGCAATCAGCCGATACAATGAGGAAGAGAAAAACAAGCGATGGCTTATCCGACAAACTACCGATACACACGCGAACACGAGTGGATTGACGTCAGCGGGAAGAGCGGCACGGTGGGGATCACCGAACATGCGCAGGACTCGCTGGGCGATATTGTTTTTGTTGAGTTGCCGAAGGTCGGCGACAAAGTGGAGAAGGGGAAGGTGTTCGGCAGCGTCGAGAGCGTGAAGGCGGTATCGGATCTGTATTCGCCGGCGACGGGGACGGTGACCTCGATCAATGAGGAGCTGACGACGGCACCGGAGATGATCAACACGGATGCGCACACGGCGTGGATTATGAAGATCGAGCTGAGCGATCCGGCGGACGTGGATTCGCTGCTGAAGGCGGAAGATTACGAGAAGTACGTGCAGGAAGAGACAGGGCACTGATTCACAGCGTCCAGCAAAGACCTCCGCGGCCAGCCGAATACTCTTGGTAGGCTCTGAAGATTCCTATGCGCTATTTGCCTAAATCGGATGCTGAGCGCGCGGCGATGCTGCGCGACATTGGCGCGTCGTCGATTGACGATTTGTTTGCGATTATTCCTGAGGAGTATCGAGTAAAAGGCGATCTTGCGATTCCTCGGCAGATGGGCGAGTCGGAGATCGTCGATCACTTTAAGGCTGCGGCGGCGAAGAACGCCAACGGCTACGCGAGCTTTCTGGGCGCGGGCGTGTATCGGCATTACCGGCCGGTGATCATCGATACGATTGTGCAGCGCGGGGAGTTTCTGACGTCGTATACGCCGTATCAGGCGGAGATTACGCAGGGGACGCTGCAGGCGATCTTCGAGTTCCAGACGATGATCTGCGAGCTGACGGGGATGGATATCGCGAACGCGTCGATGTATGACGGATCGACCGCGGCACCGGAAGCCGTGATGATGGCGATGCGGGTGACCGGTCGCGATGGCGTGGTGGTGGCGCGGACGGTGCATCCGGAGTACCGCGAGGTGATGCACACATACGCACAGCATCGCGAGGTGAGCTCGGGCCAGGTCGCCGTCGAAGTTGGATATGGTGAGGACGGTCGTGTCGATTTGGCAGCGCTGGAAGCGGCGGTGACCGATCAGACGGCTTGCGTACTGGTGCAGTCGCCGAATTTCTTTGGCGTGATTGAGGACGTGGCAGCGATTGCGGAGATTGCGCACAAGAAGGGTGCGCTGCTGGTGGTTGCGATTGCTGAGGCGGTATCGCTGGGGATTGTGAGGCCGCCGGTAGAGGCGGACATCGTGATCATGGAGGCGCAGTCGTTCGGGGTTGCGCCGAGTTATGGTGGGCCATTCTGCGGCGTGATCGCGGCGAAAGAGAAATATGTTCGGCAGATGCCGGGACGGCTTGTGGGTCAGACGACGGATACGCAGGGGCGGCGCGGGTTTGTGCTGACCTTGTCGACGCGTGAGCAGCATATTCGGCGCGAGAAGGCGACGTCGAATATCTGCACCAATCAGGCGCTGGTGGCGCTGATGGCGACGGTCTACATGACGGTGTACGGCAAGGAAGGGATCAAGGAACTGGCTCTGCACAATCTGGCGAAGGCGGATTACGCGGCGAAGGCGCTGGGGGCGCAGGGGTCACTACTGTTTGGACGGTCGCCTCGATTCAACGAATTCGTGCTGCAGACCGAGGAGTCTCCTGAGGCGTTGAACGCGCGGTTGTTGGAGCAGAAGATCATTGGTGGAGTCGCGTTGAAGCGTTGGTATCCGGAATTGGGGAATGCGACTTTGTGGTGCGCTACGGAGCTGACTACGCGGGAGCAGATTGATGCGGCGGCTGGCGTGGTGGCGCAGGCTCCTGCTGGTGCTGTGGCGGCTCGATAAGGATTTGAATGGCAACGACAGAAGATAAATTCGTAGGGACGACTCGTAAGGTCACCTCGCACCTGACGCAGAACGAGGGGCTGAGCTTTGAGAAGTCGGCGCCGGGGAAGAAGGCGTATCGGCTGGCTCCACTCGATGTGCCGGAGGTTGATCCCTCAGTTCTTCTGGGCGAAGCCCAGCGTTCGCTCAACGCGGAGTTGCCGGAGCTGAGCGAGATTGAGATCATTCGGCACTTCACGAGGCTTTCGACGTGGAATTACGCCATCGATCTGGGGATGTATCCGCTGGGCAGCTGCACGATGAAGTACAACCCGCGGGTGAATGAGTTTGTTTCGCGGCTGGAGGGCATCGCGGAGGCGCATCCGTATCAGCCGGAGGCCTTGTCGCAGGGATCGCTGGGGATTCTTCGGCTGCTGCAGAAGTGTCTGCTGGAGATCACGGGGATGGAGGCGATCACGCTGCAACCTGCGGCGGGTGCGCATGGGGAGTTCACAGGGATCCTGTTAGCGCGGGCGTATCACGAGGCGAAGGGCAATGCGCGGAAGAACGTGATTATTCCGGACTCGGCGCACGGGACGAATCCTGCGACGGCGGCGATTTGCGGATACGACGTCGTCAACTTCAAGTCGAACGCGCGGGGCGGGATCGATGTGGAGGCGCTTGCACAGGCGGTGAATGAGGACACGGCGGCGCTGATGCTGACGAATCCTTCGACCATTGGGGTTTTCGAAAACGAGATTCACCGCATCGCCGACATTTTGCACGCAAAGGGTGCGCTGCTGTATATGGATGGCGCGAATATGAACGCATTGTGCGGGAAGACGCGGCCTGGGGATTTTGGCGTCGACGTGATGCACCTGAATCTGCACAAGACGTTTTCCACTCCGCACGGGGGCGGTGGGCCGGGATCGGGTCCGGTGGCGTGCAAGAAGATTCTGGAGCCGTTTTTGCCGGTGCCGGTGGTGGAGGAAGGCAAGGACGGGCAGCTGCATCTGAATTACGATCGGCCGCAAAGCGTGGGGCGCGTCCGGGCGTTCTACGGGAACTTCGGGATGTTTGTGCGGGCGCTGGCGTACATTCTGGCGAACGGGCCGGATGGTCTGCGACAGACGACCGAAGATGCAGTATTGAACGCGAATTACATCCGGAAGAAGCTTGAGGACCTGTACGAACTGCCGTATACGACGCCGTCGATGCATGAGGTGGTGTTCAGCGATCGGCGGCAGCTGCGAAACGGCGTGCGGACGGGCGACATTGCGAAGCGGCTGATCGACTATGGGTTCCATCCTTATACAGTGTCGTTTCCGTTGATTGTGCCGGGGGCGCTCATGATCGAGCCGACGGAGAGCGAGTCGCGCGAGGAGCTGGATCTGTTTGTCGATGCGATGCGGCAGATTGCGCGTGAGGTCGAGGAGAATCCGCAGGTGGTGCTGGATGCTCCGCACTCGACGCGGGTATCGCGGCTGGATGAGACCACGGCGGCGCGGAAACCGGTGCTGCGGTGGAAAAAGCAGGGAGTGGGGAATAAGGGAATAGGGAATAGATTCTCACCACAGAGCGCACAGAGTTCGCAGAGAATCAGGCTGGATGTGCCGGAAACGATGCTCCGGCGATTTTTTGTGAAAGTGCTTTGACCTGATGATCAACTTCGAACGCGCGAAAACCCCGCTTCGGTGCGGGGTTTTTCATTGCGCTCGGTGATTACGCTGTCGAAGTGCTCTAGTTGACGCGCCGCCGTGCCGGTCCGATGAAGTCGCAGTATCCGCTAAGATCGAAGCAGATATGCAGGCGACACGCACCTTTCCTCACGCCATGTTGCGGGAGATCTATGAGCAGCCGGAGGCGCTGGCGGCGACGATGGCGCGCTATGCTCCGGGTGGAACACTGGATACGAACAGCTTTGGGCCGGTGGCGGAGGCCCTGCGCGGACGGCAGCGCGTGGTGATTGCGGCCAGCGGATCGAGCCGGCACGCCGGTCTGGCGGGCGAGATCATGCTGGAGGACTACGCCGGGCTGGCCGTGGATGTGGAGTATTCGAGCGAGTACATGTATCGCTCGACGCACACGCTGCACGATCCGGGCGTGGTGGTGATTTCGCAGTCGGGAGAGACGGCGGACACGCTGGCGTCGCTGCGCGAGGCGAAGGCGCGCGGGCTGCGGACGGTGGCGGTCGTGAACGATCCTGCGTCGACGATGGCGCGGGAGGCGGATGCATCGTTGCCGACGATGGCGGGGCGCGAGGTCGCGGTTCCGGCGACGAAGAGCTTCACAACACAGCTCGCGGTGCTCTACTTGCTGTCGCTCTTCCTGGCGCGCATCGGCGGACGGATGACTCCGCAAACCGTCTCTGCCCATTGCGAGCAGATGGAGCGGCTGCCGCAACTTCTTCAGGAAAAACTTGAGAGGTGGGAGAAGCAGGTTGCGGGGATTGCGGAGCGGCTGCCCGAGGCACGAACCTTCCTGTATCTGGGGCGGGGAATCCACTATGCGATTGCGCGCGAAGGGGCGCTTAAGCTGAAGGAGTCCGCGTATGTGCAGGCGGAGGGAATGCCGGCGGGGGAGCTGAAGCACGGTCCGAATGCGTTGGTGAGCCCGGAGGCTCCGCTGGTGATGCTGGCGACGCGGGACCGGAACGACCCGGACTCGACGCTGCGGTACGAGAAGACGGTGCAGCTGATGCGCGATATGCATGCGCAGGGTGCGGAGATTCTGGCGATCCACGTTGAAGGCGACGACGAGGTTGCTGAGCTGGCGCATTATGCGGTGGCGGTGCCGGCGGTGGATGAATTTCTGCTGCCGATGCTCGAGGTGGTGCCCTTGCAAATGCTGGCCTACTTCATTGCGGTGCAGAAGGGCGTGAATGTGGATGCCCCGCGGAATCTGGTGAAGGCGGTGGTTAGGGAGTAGGACTGGCCGTCCAGGCGGACCGCTTCGCGACACATAGGAAGGATCGGCGGCCAGGGTTGCAATTGGCTTTTGTGGCGTCGTCCGGGATGGGCCGGTATAAAGAGATGAGGCATGGCCCAACCCGCAGCCGCATTTTTGTCCCGCGACTTTCTTCGTTATCAAGTGGCGCGCGTCGTGGTGATTATCGGCGCAGAGGCGCAGGCGCTGGCCGTTGCGTGGCAGGTTTACCAGATTACGCATCGCGCGATCGATCTCGGGTATACGGGGCTGGTCCTGTTCCTGCCGGGACTTGTGTTCATGCTGCCCGCGGGTCATGTGGCGGATCGCTTCGACCGGCGGCAGGTGATCCTGGTGTGCTACGCGCTTCAGGCGGTCGCGAGCTTCTGGCTGTTCTGGCTGGCGTGGACGGGCGTGAGCCATGTGTTGCCGATCTTTGCTTTGCTCTTTGCTATCGGGACGGGGCGTGCGTTCAGCGGGCCGGCGAGCTCGGCGCTGGTGCCGCACCTGGTACCGCAGGAACATTTCGTGAACGCGATCACGTGGGGCTCGGCGATCTTTCAGTTTTCGAATATCGTGGGCCCGGCTAGCGGGGGCGTGTTGTTCACGCTGCCGCTGCAGGGGCGATTGCATGGGGCGAGCCTGGTTTACCTGTTTACGTACTGGCGATTGCGTGGTTCCTGGCGATGGTGGGGTCGCTGCATGTCCGCTCGGGGCGGATGGAGCATCGGGCGATCTCAAAGGAAGTGATCCTGGCGGGATTCCACTACGTGGCGAAGACGCAGGTGCTGTTGGGGTCGATTTCGCTGGATCTGTTTGCGGTGCTGCTGGGCGGAGCCGTGGCGTTGATGCCGATTTTCGCGCAGGACATCCTGCACGCTGGACCGCGAGGACTGGGAATGCTGCGGGCAGCGCCAGCACTGGGCGCGCTGACGGTGTCGATATGGCTGATGGTCCGGCCGATTCGCAGACAGGCGGGAAAGCGGATGCTGGTGTGCGTGGCAATCTTTGGAGCGGCGACGGTCTTATTCGGCATATCGAAGAGCCTGCCCGTGTCGCTGGCGGCGCTGTATATTGTGGGCGCGTCGGACATGGTGAGCGTGGTGATTCGCTCGTCGGTGCTGCAACTGGCGACGCCGCCGGAGATGCGGGGGCGTGTGAGCGCGGTGAATTCGTTGTTTGTGGGCGCGTCGAATGAGCTGGGCGAATTTGAGAGCGGCTTGACCGCGCAGTGGTGGGGTGCCGTCCGGGCCGCGGTGATTGGCGGGGTCGGGTCGTTAATGATTACAGGGCTGTGGGCGGTGTTCTTTCCGAGCTTGCGGCGTGCCGATGCGCTGACGCCGGAGGCGCTGCTGGAGGCGGAGAAGGCGCAGACGGGGCAGGAGGTCCGGCAGCTGTGACAGAGCCGGAGCAAGGGAATGCCGGATCAGGGGACGCGCAATGCCCGTGGTCGATTTTCTGGGTAGCTCTGCTGATTCGTGTCGCGTACATGACGCTGGCGCGGATGTGGCACATGCGTCCCTACGACGATCATTTTGCGTTTGGATACGAAATGGGGCGCGTGGCGCGAGCGCTCGACACTGGATATGGTTTCGCCGATCCGTTTCGTGGGCATACGGGGCCGACGGCTTGGGTGCCTCCGCTATATCCGTGGATTCTGGCGGGGGACTTTCGGCTGTTCGGCATTTATTCAGCAGTGTCGGCGTGGGTGGTGCTTGCGTTCGACTGCGTGCTGAACGCGCTGATGGTGCGAACGACGTGGGAGATCGCAACGCGGTGCTTCAACAGGAAGGTGGCGTTGTGGTCGGCGTGGATCTGGGCGTTGTATCCGGCGGCGATGCAGTACGCGGTGAAGTGGGTTTGGGAGATGACGCTGACCGCGTTCCTGTTCTCGTGGGTGCTGGTGCTGGCGCTGCGGATGCGTAGGGTCGGTGAAGCGAATACGGGAGGGGCGAAACCGAGTGTCGGGCAATGGGCAATGTTTGGATTTTTGTGGGCCTTGATTGCTCTGACGAATCCGTCGCTGCTGCTATTCCTACCCGCGTGCGGATTGTGGATCCTGTTTGGCGTAGAGAGGCGCGCATGGCTGCGCCAGATTGGCGCTGCAGCGCTGGCGGCGGCAATCTTAGTAGGGTGTGTGGCGCCGTGGACGTATCGAAACTGGCGGGTTTTTCACCAATGGGTGCCGCTGCGGGCGAATCTTGGGGCGGAGTTGTATCTGGGGAATGGTCCGGGGGCGACAGGACTCCTGATGGAGTATGACCATCCCGCGCAGGCGCCGGATCAGTTGCGGCTGTACCAGGAGATGGGTGAGATCGCCTACGTGAAGATGCGGGGCGACATGGCGAAACGTGTGATCGAGGCGGATCCGGTACGGTTCGCGATGCTGAGCTTGCGGCGACTCTACTATTTCTGGTTCAGCGTGCCGCACCCGGGCGATGAGGGAGCGGTAAACGAGTACGGGCGGAATTTGAACTTTCAATTCACAAGTATTGTGGGACTGCTGGGACTGGCGCTTGCTCTGCGGCGACATGTGTCAGGGGCATGGCTATTCTTCTGGGCGTTCCTGCTTCTGCCGCTGACGTATTACTTCGTGACGGTGCATGCGCGGTTTCGGCATCCGCTGGAGCCGCTGATTGCGATCCTGGGGGTGTATTTGTTTCAGTCGGCGGAGAAGCGCTGGCGGGTGCGGGGATTCGGGCGGGGGTAGTCGGAGCGTTCAGTTGTCAGCGTTCAGCGATCAGAAAGCCACACGCTGTCGGGACGTCAGAGTTGGATTGTTCCTGACAGATAGAGGCGGGCTTCGCCTGAGATTTTGACGCGGTCGCCCGCGATGGCGCTGCCGATGCGTGCGCCTCGAGGGCTGAGCTGGCGGGCATCGAAGCTCTGTTTGCCGAGGCGTTCGGCCCAGTACGGCGCGAGGGTGCAATGGATGGATCCGGTTGCGGGGTCTTCGGGGATTCCAACCGAGGGAACAAAGTATCTGCACACGAAATCGACGGGAGCGGTGCCGCGCGCGGTGACGATGAAGCCACCGGTGCCCATGGGGATCTTTGATAGCGCATCGATGTCGGGGCGGAGGTTCTGGACGGCGAGCGAATCGTCCAGCTCGATGAGGTAATCGCGAGAGGCGCGCACGACCGGCCGGTCGTGGAGGCCGAGAGCGGGCAACAGCTCGGGTGGAGGAGTGCAGGGCGCGGGCGGCCATGCGGGGAAGTCCATGACGAAGCGGCCGCCCTCGCGATGGACGATGAGAACGCCGCTGATGGTATGGAATCGGACTGGCCAGGAGTTGTGGTCTCGCAGGGAAAGCACGAAAGCGGAGGCCAGGGTTGCGTGGCCACAAAGGTCCTCTTCGACTGCGGGGGTGAACCAGCGAAGGTTGAAGTCACCGTCCGGCCGGGCGACCACGAACGCGGTTTCGCTGTGACGATTCTCGGCGGCGATCTTCTGCATGACCGAGTCTGCCGGAAATTCAGGGACGATGCAGACGCCCGCGGGATTGCCGGCGAAGAGGTCGGCGGTGAACGAATCGATGTGGTAGTAGGGAATGGTCATAGTTCAGCGTTCACTTGTCAGCGCTTCAGCGTTCAGAAAACCTGGCGTTCGGCGATCCGGGTTCGGCGCTCGCATTGAACAGACTCCTAATCGGCCTTAGAGACGCCGGCCCACTCGAGCGCGGCGTTGCGGTCGGCGAAGGCGCGCATGGCGATCGGCGCGCCATTGCGGAAGGTGTAGACGTCGGCGAGCGAGACTTCGGTCCAGGCAGCGCTGTCTTTGAGACGAAAACGTGCATGGACAAAGACAACGACACGATCTCCGTGGGAAATGAAGTCGACAGGCTCGCTGGCGCCTTCGGCCCATCCGGCACGCGAATTGATCAGGTAACGAGCCACTTCGGAACGACCGTGGTAGAGGCCACCACCGGGGAACTCGGCGGGCTCGGACCATTCGATGTGCGGATCGAGGGAGTGGACGGCGGCGGGGATATCGCCGCGATTGAAGGCGGCGTAGGCCTCCCGCAGCAGTGCGATCGCGTGCTGCTGTTCCTGTGGGGACATGGAAACCTCCCAGGGGTTGGGGAGACAGCCGCAGACCGCCACTGCCAGAAACAGGACAATCGAGGATGCCATGGGTGGATATTGGATGACGCGCTGATACGACAGGCGGCAAAAGATCGCGTTAGCCGAGGGGCAAAAAATATTGTGTGCCGTGGACCGGTTCGGAGAGGCGTTTGAGCAGCAGCTGCAGGTCGTGGTTGTTGTTCACAAAGTCGATGTCGGAGGTGTTGACGACGAGGAGGTCGCTTGACGAGTAGTGGAAGAAGAAATGCTCGTAGGCAGCGGCAACCTGCTCGATGTACTTCTCGCTGATGGCGCGTTCGCCGGGGATACCTTTGCGGCGGATCCGCTGTTTGAGGGCTTCCGGTGACGCCTGGAGGTAGATGACGAGTTCGGGGGTGGGGACTTCGGCGCGAAACATTTGATAGTAGCGGTTGTAGAGGTCGAGCTCGGCGTCGGAGAGATTGATGTAGGCGAAAATCTTGTCTTTCTCGAAGAGGTAGTCGGCAACGATGGGCGTGGTGAAATCCTGGAGGTCGCGCTGCTGCTCGAAGCGTTCGGTGAGGAACCACAGCTGGGTGGGAAAGGCCATGCCGGGGTCGCCGCGGTAGAAGCGATCGAGGAAGGGGTTGTTTTCGGGCTCGACGATGCGGCGCGCGTGCAGGGTATCGGCCAGAACCTGGGCGAGCGAGGACTTACCGGCGCGGATCGGGCCTTCGACGGCGATAAAGCGCGGCTGTTCGAAAAGGTTGGCCACGGGTCAGAAGCGTGTAGCGAAGGAAACACGAAGATAACACGGGCGGCGCGGGAAGCAAACCCGCATACACTGAAACCGGATGATCGGAGTGATTGC
This sequence comes from uncultured Acidobacteriaceae bacterium, assembly GCA_963705765.1. Taxonomy (GTDB): domain Bacteria; phylum Acidobacteriota; class Terriglobia; order Terriglobales; family Acidobacteriaceae; genus Palsa-343. The sequence goes on from CAVPKU010000043.1 coordinate 12,110, forward strand.
GAGTGCGGTTGCGGCCACGAGCGCGGGCGCGACGGTTTGGACCTACGGATCGCTGGCGCCGGAGTCGCAGTTATTTGGGCGGACCCTTGTGGCTGGAAACGACACGGAGGAGTTTGCGCTGACGTTCGACGATGGTCCGAATGATCCGTGGACGGGAAGGCTGCTGGACGTGCTGGCGCGGTTTGAGGCGCGGGCGACGTTTTTCCTGATCGGAAAATATGTGCGGGAGAGGCCTGAACTGGTGAGGGAGATCCGTAAGGCAGGACATTTGATCGGCAACCATACGGTGACGCATCCGTGGCTGGCAGTGCAGAGTGCGGCGCGCGTCCACGAGGAATTGGCCGGATGTAGCGCGGCTCTCGAGGATGTACTGGGAGAGAAGGTGCGGTTTTTTCGGCCTCCGCATGGGTCGCGGCGTCCGGAGGTACTGCGGGCGGCGCAGGCGATGGGACTGACGGCGGTGATGTGGAACGCGATGGGATTTGACTGGCGCGCGAACATCACGGCGCCAGCGATCGCAGCGCACCTGGAGAAGGGGATTACTCGAAATGTTCGGCGCGGGCGGGGATCGAATTTGCTTCTACACGATGGCGGACATGTCGCGATGGGTGCGGATCGGTCGCAATCGGTCGAGGCGACGCGGATGATTCTGGAGCGGCATGCGCCGGGCCGGGTCCGGTATGTCACCGTAGATGCCTGGAACCAGGGAATAGGGAGCAGGGAATAGGCCGGCGCGGGGATCTCCCGCTCCGCGACAACGTGTCCCGTTCGTCCCAGAGTGTCCCCGGAACGAGAACGATTGCGTTAA
>CAVPKU010000044.1:0-4195 GCA_963705765.1 uncultured Acidobacteriaceae bacterium
TTAACGGCGGCATGTTGATTTCACCCTTGCTGATGACATCGGCATTGCGGGAGACGCGCCGCAACGGCCGAATCACGATGAAGTACATTGCGACGTCGATGAGGAGGATGGTGAAGAGAAAGATGGCGCCGAGGCCGATGAGCAGATCGCGAAAGCCCTGCTTCGCGATGCCGACGGGAACGGACGTGGGAACCGAAACAATTTGTGCTCCGATGATCTGATTCTGTGTCCAGCCAAACCCGTGATCGCGCCCGTAGTGGTCGATCATGGCGGTGGGCGCCACAGACGGCTGGCTGTGGCAGCCCAGGCATCCCGATTCCGCGACGATGGGCGTCGCGACATAAAGTACCTGGCCCGTTGGGGTGGTCCGCTCACCCACGTGCTGCCGTTGACCTGGATTGTTGCGGAAATAGTTGATGAGGTCCGACTCCCACTCCGTCGCGCGATCGTCGAGGTTGGTCGGATTCAGCGCAGCTTCGCGCAGCGAATAATCCGGATGCGTGTTACGCAGCAATCCGAATGTTGCGTTCGCAGCGTAGAAGGGAATCGTCTGGGAGAGAAAGTGATTGTTGTGCTCAGGAGTCCTTTCAAGGATCGGGCTCACCTGCTGATCGGTGTATTCCTTGGTCGCGGTCGCGTCGGCGGACATCAGCTCCGCCTGCTGCAGGACAGCCTGCCGCGCCTGATCCATCAGAAAGTTGTAGGCGTTGTTTGCAATGAGACCCATGCCCACCCCGAAAATCACGATGAGCACCAGATTGAATTTCGCCAGAAGCTTCACCCATGCCTCCCTGAATTCCACCAATCATATCTGCGTGCGCCCGAGTCCGTGTGGCGGCGCCGCAACCAGGCACACGGGTGTCGATAAATCTGTAACGGTCGAGCCAGATTCATCACTCAATTAACAGCAGGACACTATCCTGGCGGCACCAGACCGTGCGGTTGCGCTCATGTTCTTGTGCGCTTATAGCGCTCTTGATAATATTGCCGCGCTTCGGGAGAGCGCCATTCACCGCTTCCAGTCCTGCATGGAGGACTACGATTCATTCCGGCTTTTCACCAGAGGAATCGTGCAGCAGTAACTATTCAGGACTTAACGCAGCAGACACTTTCGGGTTGACTTTTTCTGCCGGATCACGCACCATCATGGCCGTTCTCTTTCAGCCTTTTCCCCAGATGCCAAAAAATCCTCATGGAAGGAGGGTGCTCCCGTGAGCCCTTGGCCCAGACGGCTGTTATCTGCCCTCGCGTTCTCGGTTGTTGCGTTCGCTCTCGCTCTGCGCCGGCTGGACAACCCGCCCGCCAATCACCGGACCTTCCGGTAATCCCGCAGCGCAGACCACTGCGGCCACCGGTCCTCTGCTTGGTGCATGGTGGGATCCGCAGGCCGCCGGTTTGCGCCTGGTCTACGGCGTGCCTGGAGCAGCAGTCGAAGGACCGGCCATCGATAACGACGGGACCTACTCAGGCGCTTCGGCCTGCGTCCGAGGCAGGATTGCGGTTTTGACCACGACCTCCGGGGGCCTCTTCCTGGGCGCATTACCACAGGGTCTGCCATCGTCTCTGACCAGCGAGAAAATTTCCAAACCGCAAATCGTCTTCAGTCCCTCGTGCAGCGCCGCACTCGCATTTTCATCCGATGGTTCGAGCGGCATACTCCTGCAAGGATTGATTTCCACGCCCGCCGCCAAACCCATCTCGTTTCCCTGAACCGGTCAGTGCTGCGGCGGTTGCCGATGACGGATCGCTGGTTCACGGCCTCGCAGAGCGCGAACGGAACGTCCACGGTGCAGTTCTTCGCGGCCGGGAGTTCTACAGCGCGCCCCGTGACCACACTGGCGAAGTTGGGTGCGCTCGCGTTTCTGCCGGGTGCGGAGTCGGCCGTGCTCGCCGATGCCGGCGCGAACACTGTCATCGAAGCCAGCCAGCTGTCCGGCAATTTGAATCTGGTTTCGGTCGCCGGTCCTTCTGATGGCGTCACGCATCCGTTCGCCATCCTCAACCTCGGCGGATGGACATTGGGCCGTGGTCGCAAACCAGGGCAGCGCGACGCTGGTTCGGATCGATTTGTCTGGACAGTCAGCCGCGGCTCGCACGCTTTGCCGATGCACTCCGACGACCCTGGAGCCACTGGCCGGGAATCTGGCGTTTCGCGTGAACCCGCCAGGGGTCGGTACCGTCTGGGCGTACGACGGCAGCGGTTCTTCACCGCGACTTGCGTTTCTTCCGGCCGACGATGTCAACGCAACCACAGCTCAGGGAGCGCGGCGATGATGCAATCGATGTTGCGCGGCGTCGTTCTCAGCGGATGCGTTCTTCTATTGACCCTCGCGGCTTCGGGTCAGAAGAGCGCCAGCAGCACCACGATCACCAGCAACAGCCAGTATCTGCAGTTGCCCGGCAGCGTGCAGTTGAGTTCAACCGTGAATCCGGGGCAGGGAACCGCCGGAGTTTCGACGGGTACGGTCCAATTCTTCTATGACGGGACGAACGCACTCGGCACCGCGCCGCTAACGCCGATTCCTTCGACCGAGGGCTTTCCTCTGCCGCCCACCACCATCAACGTTGGGAACGGACCCTACGGCATCTTCACCCTGAGCGGGGTTGCCGGTCAGACCGCCACTTTGGGAATTCTTGATTGGTATGCCACTCCCACGCCCGTCGTGTCCTATTTGCCTGAACTCACGATCTACTCGGGCCGCGGCGCAAATTTGTATCAGTCTGCGGTGACCTATCAAATCACAAACAGCGGCCTCACTGGTTACACGCCCGGCGTGAACGGCTATCTGGTGGCGGACTTTAACCACGACGGCGCGCCCGACGTGCTGCTCTACGGATATTCGACAACGGGAATCCCAGGTTTCGCCGGCAACGAATTCTACGTATTGCCCGGGAACTCAGCGGGCGTCTTCAATCCCGCAGCCAGCGTGATCAGCGCAGATCAATCCGGGGTCACCTGCGATTGCGGCTCTCCCAGCGCCGCCCTTGCCACCGATGATTTCAACGGAGACGGCTACCCCGATGTCGCGTACGCCGCCAACGGAGCCGACCCGAATAACTTGGCGGGCGTCGCCCTCAACGGTGGCGGCGGCTCCAGCCAGTTTCAACACTTTCGTCGCGGCGCCCGCTCCGGTGGTTGCCGGAGACACCTTTCAAACCCCGTCATCGCATCCGGTCACTTCACGGCAAGCGGACACGCCGACCTGGTTGTCGCGGGCCGGTTGCTGGATGCAGAGGGAGCAGTCGTCGATGCCGGTGACACCGCCGTCTATCTGGGAAACGGCGACGGCACTTTCGGCACTCCTGCGGTTGTCTCCGAGGGAACCAATCCGATCGCCATTCAGACCGCCGATTTGCGAAAGACCGGCCTCTCCGATGTAGTTGTCGCAAACCAGGGCGCCGATAACGCTCCGGAGTCCATCGTCGTGTTGTTCAACGACGGGCAGGGAAACCTGACAGTTGCCTCAACGGTGCTTCCGCCGATCACGCCCGCTGCCATTGCCATCGCTGACATGAACGCCGACGGCTATCCCGATATTCTTTCTACCGGCGTCGATGGTTCACTCGCTCTGCTCCTGAACGATGGAACCGGTCATTTCGCGGCCGTCACCACACTGACGGGAACAACGTCGGTCACGTCCATCAGCGCGATCGGCGTTTTAATGCCGATGGACTGCCCGATATTGCCCGGACCACGACTCAGCCTGTCTACCCCAATAACAACGCCACAGCGTATGTGCTGATCAATTCCGCATCGGCGCAGGCGGCGCTGACCACCGCGCCGCAGACACTCCCGGTGGGAATGCACGCGCTGACGGCCAGCTTCCCCTCAGACGCGAACTTCAATGCGAGCACTTCGCAGGGCGTCATCATCACTGTTACCCAGACTGTGCCGACGATTACGTGGCCGCCGCCCTCGACCATGCAATATGGAACGCCACTGGGAACTGCACAGCTGGCGCAACGGCCAATGTTCCATGTTCTTCACTCACTCGCAGCCTGCCGGAACCATTCTTCCGCCCGGAACAACGCGAGTAACAGCCACATTCGTGCCGACCGACGCCTTCGACTACACAGGAGGGCAAGCCACGCAGAGCATCACGGTGATGGTCGGGCCAGGCCACTGCCAGCGCGAGTGTGGCCGCCACTGTGTCCCCTGGCAGGACTCCGCTATCACCCTGACAGTCAGCCCGTA
>CAVPKU010000045.1:0-240911 GCA_963705765.1 uncultured Acidobacteriaceae bacterium
ATTTGATGTTTTTGGGGTTGGGCAAGATTTTTGTTGTTTGGAATGTGGTAGTTAGGTTGGTTTACAAACTTGACAACATGAGAACAGGCGGCAGGCTGCCGGCGGTGGGCGGTCGCTTGCGGCGCGCCTTTGGCGGGTCCACCCTGTCGCGCGGAGAAGCGCTGCGCGACCAGGATGGGGCACCCGATCGGCGATCGGCGTTGGGGACGGCAGCGGGGGGCACGGGGTGTGTCGGCCGTTGCTTTGAGGTCGAGAGCGAAGGCGGGCTGGGGGGCGGAGTTCTCCGGAGCTGCTTCTTTTGGTGTTGCTGACGCGGGCCTGAAGGCCCGCTCTTCTGCCGGGGCGCCGGTGTGCGGCGCTTCTTGCCGTGCTTCTGCCGGGGCGCGCTGCGCGCATCCTTTTTGCTGTTGGATATGGGTGCGGAGGGCGACGATGAGGGCGAGGACATCGTCGCCGGGATATTGGGGGGCGGTGGGTTGCATGTGGAGGTCGCCGCGGCAGAACATGCAGGGCTCGGGGTCGGCGGGGCCGTCGCAGAAGGGGATGGAGAAGGGACACCTGCTGTTGCTGAAGCGGAGCAGGTTCTCGGCGTGGGGATCGGGGAAGCCGGCGGCGAGGGCGGCGGCGGATTCGGCTTTTTCGCGGTTGAATTTTTGGCGGATGAGGTCGGTGATGAGCTGCTTGTAGCTGTGGGTGACGGCGGTGGCGGGGTGGGGTTGGACCTGGTTGGGGTTGAGGCGGGCTGCGAGCTGGTCGTAGGTGATGATGTTGCCGGAATCGTCGAGCCAGGGCTGGGGAGGGGCGACCCAGGCGCCGTTATCGTCGACGGTGAAGAGCGCAGGTTGCTGTCGGGGTTCGGACTGGCCGGGTTTGAGGCGCGGAGGGCGGGGGAAGGTGCGGGCGGCGGTGTTGAGGGAGCGGTTGATGGCGTTGGCGACGTCGGGCTTCATGGTTCCGTTGGCGAGGGCGGAGACGACTTTAAGCTCGGCCTATCCGAGTCAGGGACCGCTGCCTTGCTGCAACAGGTTCCCCAAGGTCGCTTTGGCAGCGCAAAAGAAATCGCCCAGGGCGTGGTGTTCTTCGCGTCGGACGAATGCGCCTTCTCGGTGGGCAGCGAACTGCTCATCACCGGCGGGATGGGCAACGTCTGACGGCCGGCTGCAGCGGTCGGGAAATGCCGGGTTTGCCTGTTCGTCACAATACTATTTTGTGAATAGGTATCTGCGATCTAGAATTGCGGCATGCCCAGGATCGCCGCAAAACCTCCCGAACGCCGTGACCTCTTTCCCGGTGCGCTCGAGTTGATGATCCTCCAGTCGCTGCGCCGCAAGCCCATGCACGGCTACGCACTGGTCCGCCACATCCAGGCCGTCTCCAACGACATCCTGCAGATCGAAGAAGGCTCGCTCTACCCGGCGCTGCAGCGGATGCTCCGCGAAGGATTGCTGGAAGCCGAAGCCGGCATCTCTGCGAAGGGTCGCCCGACTCGCATCTACCACGTGACCCGAGCCGGCATTCGACACCTGGAGCTGGAGAAGGCGAGCTTCGCCACGATGTTCGACGGCATCACGCGCGTTCTGGCGCTGGCGCAGGGATAGGAGACAGCGATGCTGAGGCTTTGGAAGCGGGGTCGCCACTACAACGATCTGGCCGTCTCCATCGAAGAGCACATCGAGGAGCGCACCGATGAGCTTGTCGAAGAAGGCCTGCCGCGCGAACGGGCCGCACAGCAGGCGCGGCGCGAATTCGGCAGCGTCACGCAACTGACCGAGCGCAGCCGCGAAGCCTGGCAGTGGCGCCGGGTCGAGCAGTTGCTCGCGGATGGGAAGCTCACGATGCGCCGTTTGGCGAAGGCTCCTGGTTTTGCGGCGACGGTGTTGCTGACGCTCGCCATCGGGATCGGCGCCAACACGGCAGTCTTCAGCGTCATCGATAGCGTAGTTCTGCGGCCGCTGCCGTATCCCGATTCCGGCCGTCTGGTTGCGCTGCACTTTGACGCACCAGGCGCAGCCGGCCTCACCAGCTTCAGCGGTGGGCTCCGCCTCTCCTCGTCGATGGAGCTCACCTTTTCGGAGCACAACCGCACTCTCGCCGCCATGGGCGTTTTTGTCCCGCAAACTGCCAACGTCACCGGCCTCGCGCAACCGGAGGAGGTCCGCACCTTTCTCATCAGCGGCGGCGTACTCGAGACACTCGAAGTGCCGCCGGTCGCCGGACGCTGGTTCAACGATTCCGATCAGGATCCGCGCGGAGCCAAATCCGTGATGCTCAGCTATGGCTACTGGGAGCGCTCCTTTGGCGCCGACCGGTCCGTGATCGGGCGCACCATTCAGGTGGATTCGCAGCCTCGCACCATCGTTGGCGTGATGCCGCGCGGTTTCCGTCTGGTCGATCAGAAATTCGACCTGCTGGTGCCGACCGCCTTCGACCGTACCCACCAGATCCTCGCTGGGTTCGGGTTTAACGGCATCGGCCGGCTCAAGGCAGGCGTCTCCGTGCCCATGGCGAATGCCGATTTCCGTCGCCTGCTGAACGTCTGGATGGATTCCTGGTCGAACGGCCCGGGCACCGACCCTCATTGGTACAAGAACTGGAAGATCACGCCCGCCCTCCAGCCCCTCAAGCAACAAGTCATCGGCAATGTGGCCGGCATCCTCTGGGTCGTCATGGCTACCATCGGCCTCGTGCTGCTGGTTGCCTGCACCAACCTCGCGAACCTGCTGCTGGTCCGCGCTGAATCGCGTCAGATGGAACTCTCCATCCGCGCTGCCCTGGGGGCGGGGCGCTTCCGCATCGTGCGCGAGCTGCTGCTTGAGAGCGTCACGCTCGGCCTCATCGGCGGCGCTTTCGCCGTCGCCGTCGCTTATGCAGGACTACGCTTCCTGGTTGCATTGGGTCCGGCCAATCTGCCACGGCTGACCGAGATTTCCCTCGACGCCCGCTCCATCGCTTTCACCTTTGTGCTCGCGGTGTTCTCGGGTTTCTTCCTCGGACTCATTCCAGCCGTGAAGCACGCGTGGAAGAAACAGGAGCTCGGCGGCACCGGAGGCCGCACCACCAGCGCCAGCCGGCAGCGTCATCGCTCCCGCAATATTCTCGTGGTCGCGCAGGTCGCCATGTCGCTGGTTCTGCTGGTCAGCGCGACGCTGATGATCCGCACCTTTGCGCGCCTGCGTACCGTCGATCCAGGGTTTGCAGACGCAGCCCACGTGCAAACCGTGCGCGTTGCGATTCCGGAGTCTCTCATCCCGAATCCAACCGTCGTCATGCGCACGGAGAATACCATCCTCGACAAGCTGGCCGCTCTTTACGGAGTCGAGGCTGTCGGGCTGGCGCGCAACGTTCCTATGGATGGCATCGAGCCCGCCTGGAACAACGTCTATATCGAGGGCAGAACGTACGACAATAACGCTGCTCCGCTCCGGCTCTTCGACTACGTGTCCCCCGGCTTCTTCCACGCCATGGGTACGCGCGTCATCGCAGGCCGCGACTTCACCTGGGACGACCTTTACGGAACGCGGCAAGTGGCCATGGTCTCCGAGGGGTTCGCGCGCGAGGAGTGGGGATCGCCCGTGCTCGCAGTCGGCAAACGCATCAGCCAGAACGACAATAAGACGGGTTGGCAGGAAGTCATCGGCGTCGTCCAGGACGTCCACCAGAACGGCGTGGATCAGAAGGCTCCGCCGATGGTCTATTGGGGCGCGATGCTGCTTGAGCCGTATTCGTCCGTCCCCGTCATCGATGTGCATCGCTCTGTCACCATCGCCATTCACAGCGCCAACGCCGGAACCGAAGGCTTCCTCAACCAGGTTCAGCAGGCCGTTTGGTCGGTGAACTCGAACCTCCCCGTCGCATCGCCTCAAACCATGCAGGAAATCTACGACGCGTCGATGGCGCGCACCTCCTTCACCCTGGTCATGCTCGCGATTGCCGGTACGATGGCGCTGCTGCTTGGCATCATCGGCATCTATGGAGTGATCGCCTATTCCGTGGCGCAGCGTCGTCGCGAGATCGGCATCCGCCTCGCACTCGGCGCCCAGAGACGTGAGCTGCGCTGGATGTTCGTCCAGTCCGCCCTCGCGCTCACCGGCGTCGGCGTCGCCATTGGCCTGGTGGCCGCTGCAGGCCTGACGCAGCTGATGAAGTCGCTGCTCTTCGGCATTAGCCCCATCGATCCGCTCACCTATACGGCGGTGGTCACCGTCCTCGTCGGAGTCGCGATGGTGGCCAGCTATCTGCCCGCGCGCAGGGCCGCAGCTGTCAATCCGGTGGAAGCGCTGCGAGCGGAATAATTCGGCTTACGCCGGTCTCGCAGTGACGCAGGCGTGCGAGTTTCCGTGTGAGTAATCGTTTTCCGGAAACGCCTTCTTCTGCCTATACTGATCGGTGCCGCCTGACCGCCGGCCGCACGAGCACAAAGACCAGCCATGAAAACCAAAATCCCTTCCGCAATGACGATTGCACTTGCCTTCACTCTCTCCGGCGCCACCGTGAGCATGGCGCAGAATGCCCCGTCGCGCCCGCAGGGCCCCTGCGATATCTACGCTGCCGCCAATGACGCCTGCGTGGCCGCCCACAGCACTACGCGCGCGCTGTACGCGTCGTACAACGGCCCGCTCTATCAGGTGCTCCGCCAGTCAGACAGCAAGACTCTCGACATCGGCGTCGTTCAGCCCACCGCTTCCGATCCCGGCGGCTATGCCGATGCGGCCGCGCAGGACGCTTTCTGCGCCAACACGTATTGCTGGATCACCACCATCTACGACCAGTCCCCCAAACACAATGACCTCACCCAGGCGCCTCGTGGCGGATTCAGCGGCCCGGCCATGGGCGGACTGAACAATCTCCCGATCGCCACCATGGCCCCGATCACGATCATGGGCCACAAGGCCTACGGTGTCTTCATCGAGCCGGGCATGGGCCTGCGGATTGACGATGTGAAGGGCACCGCCGTCGACGATCAGGCAGAGGGGCAGTATTGGGTCATCAACGGCCAGCACTTCAACTCGGGATGCTGCTTCGATTACGGCAACGCCGAGATCGACAGCCGCGACGATGACAATGGCACCATGGAAACCGCGTATTTCGGCGACGCCACGCCCTGGTTTCACGGAACTAAAGTGGGTCCGTGGATCATGACGGATCAGGAGAACAATCTGGTCGGGTGCGTCAACCCCGATGGAACCAGACTCTGCGCGAACCTGCCGAACATCACGTGGCGATTCGTGACCGCGATGGCGAAAGGCGAACCGCACCACTGGACGTCCATGGGCGGCGACGCACAGCAAGGCGCTCTGTCGGTGATGTTCGACGGACCGCGCGTCAACGCGACCTATGACCCCATGCGCAAGCAGGGCGCGATTTTGCTGGGCAACGGCGGCGATAACAGCAACAGCTCGCAGGGCACCTTCTATGAAGGTGCGATGACCGCGGCCGGCACCTTCCCAACCGACGCCACCGATCAGCTCGTGCAGGCGAATGTCGTCGCGGCCGGATACAGCGTGGCGTGTGTGGCTCTCGCTCCTGCATCGGCGACCGCCGCTCCGCCTGGGTTGCAGACCTTTGCGCCCGGATCGTCGCAGGAAACCACCGTCACCTTTACCAACACCACTCGTGCGCCTGTCGCCGGTGTCAGCCTCAGCCTCGCTCTCCCGAAGCAGTGGTCCGCTTCTGTTACCGGCACCAGCGAGACGTCGAAGACATTCACCGATCCCGTCGCTCCCGGCGCGAGTGTGAGCGCGAACTTCAAAGTCACCTCAGGATCAGCCGCCTTCAACGGCGACCTCGTCGCCAACGCCTCGTGGACCAACCCAGCCACCAACGCAAAGCAAATCGATACCGCCGCCGAAAAAGTGAGGAACGTCAGCCCGGTCCGCATCAATGAATTTCGGATCAGCGCCGGTCCTCCCGCCAACACGACGGACTCGTTCATCGAGCTTTACAACGCCGGGGCGCGCAGCGTCGATCTCTCCAACTGGACCCTCACCGAACATGCTTCACAGCAAGCCATCTTCTCCACGGTGAAAATTCCCTCCGGAACCAAGCTTGCAGCTGGCGGCTTCTATCTGCTTGGGCTTTCCAACTCCGGACTGGCGATTCAAGCGCACGCGGGCGATTCCACGATTCACGTCAGAAGCATAGCCGGCATGTCGACGGGCGATCCGATCAGCATCGACACCGGTTCCGGCGCGGAAACCCACAAGATCGCCAGCATCGGCACGGCGGCCGCCAACAACACAACGGTGTGGCAACCTCTTCCCGATGGCCCGATCAGGATTCCCGTCGGCTCCACCAACGTGCCCGTCTTCAGCACCGCAGGCTTCGCTATCGGCGAGAAGATTGCGCTCGGCTATGGTGCTGCTTTCCCCGCGGTCGCCAGCACGACGGAGAAATATGAGGTCGCCACCGTTACCGCTGTCGGCAAGCCAGGCACGCAGGCTTATCTGGGAGCGGACGCACCCGCCGGTTCCACCAACATCAAAGTCACGTCGGTCGCCAACATCTCCGCCGGTGACAAGATCCGGCTGGACATCGACAGCGTCGGCCACGGCATTGAAACCGTCAGCGTTGCGCACGTTGGCACCCAGGCCACGCGCACGAATCTCACGGCGGATGCAGCCGCGGGCACGACCAGCATCAAGGTCCGCAATGCAACCGCCCTCACAGTGGGCGACAAGATTGATGTTGGCACGCCGACGAGCAGGGAAGTGGTGACCATCGCCTCCATTGGCATCGCAAACCCGGGCGGCACCGCGCTGAACATTGCGCCGGCGCTGACGCGGGAGCACAGCAAGTCCGAGACGGTGATGGATGCAGGCACAGGTCTCGACCTGGCGGCTCCGCTGCGCTTCAACCATGCAGAGAATTTGCCCTTCAGCGCTCGCGGAACGGGGATCAGCTTCCAGCCGCCAACCGCTTTCACGCATTCCAGCGATGAGCCGGTCACCGCGCTCGGCACCGGCATCACTCTCGACAGCGCCCTGACGCATGATCACGCCATCAATGCGGCGGTGCGCGACGCCGCGGTGAAGGCCGCCGGCTATCAGGGAACGCCCGTTCCCAACCAGTGGTTCGGAGGTCCGACTCTTTCCACCAACGCCCCGTTCTTCGACATCACTATCTCCATCAACGCGGGCAGCATGGTGCTGCGCGATGCCGCCGGACAGGTCGTCGACAGTCTGAACTACGGCCTCCTCGTCGATCCGTGGGCCGGTCAGGGCTATCAGGGCACGTCAGGTCCCGAGGAGAGTGGCTGCTATGTCGCTACACCTGGCTCAGGCAGCGGCTTCGGACCCTTCGGAACATCGATGGCCTTCAACGTGAGCGTCGGGCGCTTCCCCGATGGCGTCGACACCGGCAGCAACTGCAAAGACTTCGTCACCGAGCCCGCCACGGCCTTGCTGGCCCCATCGTCCGCCGGGGCGACGAATATTAAAGTCGCGAGCGTCGCCGGATTTACTGCTGGCCAGACGGTCTCCATCGATGCCGGATCGAATCTCGAGACGGCCGTGATCGCGACGGTTGGCACCTCGGGCGCCACGACGGCTCGCGCCGCCCTCGAAGCCGGCGCAACCGTGATTCCCGTTGGCAGCGCGACCGGTTTTCGCGGAGGCGAAACGGTCACGATTGACAGCGGCGCCAACCAGGAGACGGCGGTCGTCGCATCTGCCTCAAGACGAGGACCAGCGACCATCACCCTGTCGTCGCCGCTGGCTTCCGCGCACGCCGGGGGCACACCCGTCTCCGGCAGCGGCATCACGCTCACCGCTCCACTCACCCGCGAGCATGCCGGGATGACCCAGGTCTCCGGCAGCATCTCAACTCCCGGAGCAGCGAATCACTACGACCCCAAAACGCATTGATGGAGCCTGGGGAAGGTGGCCCGTCCCATCTTCCCCAACCTTCACTTCTTCACATTCAGCGGAATCTCAATCACGCCCATCCGGCCGCTGGTCCTGTCGCTCACCGCCAGCCGCAAATAACTCTGCCCGGCCGGAACGTCGATCTGCTGGCTGAGGTGAATCGCGTCCGCGCTGACCTGCGCCGGTGAGTCGAACCCCATGCCGAAGTCGTTGTAGTTGATCCGAATTCCCTCCGGATCGTAGAGCACCTGCGTCAGTTCGATCTCGCGATGTTGTCCGCCGTTGGGCAACGCCTTGAAATCCACGCCCGCGGGATCAATGCGAAATTCCGCCACATAGCGCGTCACCGGGCCCTTGAGCTGGCCGGTCAACATTCCACCTGCCTTGGTGCCCGCCGGCGCATCCTTCGCAACTGGATCCTCCGACGCCGGAGTAACCTGCACCGTAAACGGAAGCTCGCACACCGGCAGTGATCCATGCTGCATGGCCGCAATCAGCGGCGTCAGCCGCCCCGAGATCAGCTTCGACGTCTGTGCCGGGTTCGTTGCAAAGTATCCCGGCCGATACGCCAGGTCGTAGTGCGCTTCCGGCACCTTCACCGCCACCTGTCGCAGCGCGCCGTCGTAGTTGCGATTCTCCGGCGCGTAGGCCAGCGTGTAGTAGTTGGCCCCGATCCCCATCGCACTGCCCACCGCACCGGCGATCGCATTCGTGTTGTAAAACGCCTTGCCCCCGGTCGCCTGCGCAAACAGATCCATTGCTCCGTGCGACGCTGCCATGGCATACATTGCCGCCTGATCCTGCGCCTGCATCCGGTTCGAGAACGTGGATAAGTGCGCAGCCTGCGTGGGAATCCCGCTGTCCATCAGGTTGGGAGGCAGAGGATTGGTCTCCGCCATCATGCTCGGCGTTCCCATCAGCCCCTGCGCGTCGATTGGATACACTGCCACCCGCGCCAACGTCAGCAACACCTCCAGTTTCTTCACCGGATCCTGAAAGTCTGCCGTGAAATTCTCCGCCGGCGTAGTGTTGCCACCCGTGTTCTCGCCGCCCGTGCCCAACTGAACCGCAAAGGGGAGCGACCCCGTCACCCACAGCAAATTCTTCCGACCCGGGATCGTGCTCAGATAACGCGTCAGCTGCGTGAGCGCATCGAGCGTGATCTGCTGGCGCAGCCGTTCTTCGAATCCTGTCGTTCCGGCCGCAAACTGCAGCATCCCTCCCTGCATCAGGGCCGTCGTCGCCAGATCGGTCGCATTGGTCAGTGTCTGATCGAACAACGGATCCATGATCGGCGACGTCTCCGGACGCCCGCGCTTCTCGGTCAGCGCCTGCAGGATCACGTCGGAGTCCGTAGTGAACCCCTCGATGATTCGCAGATGCGAGCCCAGAGTAAAAACCGCAACCCGCGTGCCCGGCGGAATCGACTTGATGTAGTTCAGCAACCGCGTGCGCACATATTTCTGATCCGAGAGCGGCGTATTCAGCGCATCCAGAAGAAGCACATTGACGGCGCTCGCGGCCGTATAAGGCTGCGCGTCGCTGTAAGTATCTGCGGGCAGCGCCGGTCGCGGACCACTCGCCACCACCGTATCGGCTGAGGTGTGCTCCTCGAAAACGGTGAGCGTCTGCGGCTTTCCATCTTCAAGGACGTGAAAGTCGCCGGCCTTGAGCCCATGCACCGGCTCTCCGTGCGAACGAACGACAACATCCACCAGCACAATGTTGGCGCCGGTTCGAAAAAGAGGGATAACCTGGTCATCCTGCCTGGGGATAGTCGTTCTCGAACCCTTCTCGTTCGATCCAGGCTGGCTCGGTGGTGGAGAGACCTGTGCTGTTGTGCTGATGAAGCCAGAAAGAAACCCACTCAACGCCAGTCCCAAAAGAGCCCGCACACCGCGCATCGCCTTACCCTCTGCCCCCTGGAGACGCAGCACCCTCTCCGCAGGACCCACAGAATCACGTAACAAGATACAGGCGTTATCTCCTTGCCCGTGCGTTAGAGAAGACTCAGGGCAATCGAAAGTAACAGGCCGAATCCGCGGCCGCGCGGCAACTGAAGCCAGGCGGAACTTCGCCCGTCAAACGGCAGGCGCGCGGAAGTAACCACCCTTTCGTAGCTCATTGCTGTTGCCTTTCTGGCTACGAACGGCAGAGTACCCCGCCCACTCAGAATTCTCTTGCCTAACCAGCCCGCAGGACTTACAAAAGAAATCAACTCCCCAGAAAAGGCTATTGCGGATCAGAAGTAATCCGCATGCAATGTTGCTCAACTGCTCACCCTACCGTTCGTGAGGCTTCTGTCGTGGTTCCCGCATTCCGTGTCTCGTTTCGCCGTCTTTGCCTTCCTGCGTCTCTCCTCCTTGTCTCTTTTGTTCCTGCCTTCGCAGCTACCTGGAGGCAGCCCAGCCCCGACGAATTGAAGATGACCGCCGACCCCGCTGCTCCCGATGCGCCGGCCGTCTATCTCTTCCGCGATGAGTTGGTCGACGACCGGCTGCACTACCACCGCCTCTACGCCCAGATCAAGGTTCTCAATGAGAAAGGCAA
The DNA here is from genome assembly GCA_963705765.1 of uncultured Acidobacteriaceae bacterium. GTDB lineage: Bacteria > Acidobacteriota > Terriglobia > Terriglobales > Acidobacteriaceae > Palsa-343. The sequence goes on from CAVPKU010000045.1 coordinate 10,413, forward strand.
AGAGGAATACGGCGACATCGAGATTCCCTACGAAGGCGGCGTGATCAATGTCCGCGCCATCGAGGGCCGCACCATCCATCCCGACGGCACCATCATCCCCTTCACCGGTAAACCCTTCGTCAAGGAGATGGTCAAAGCCGGCGACGTGAAGATCATGGAGAAGGTCTTCTCCATGCCCGAAGTCACCGTCGGCAGCATCCTCGAGTACGACTACGAACTCCAGTACGACGACAACAATGTGATCCCCCCCATCTGGGACATCCAGCAGGCGGTCTTCGTCCACCACGCCCACTATCGTTTCGTCCCCACCAATCGCGATCTCGGTGAGATTTCCGTCAGGGACGCGCTCGGCAGAGAGAAGAACGCCAGCCGCCTTCTTTATTTCCCGTGGCTGCCGCCGGGCGCAGCGGTCAAGCCGTCCATCGACGGCACCTACGATCTGATCGTCGATAATATTCCCGCGATTCCTGAAGAAGAATTTTCACCGCCCCTCGACAGCTTCTCCTACCGCCTCCTCTTCTATTACTCCCCGGCCTTTACCGGAGCCGACTACTGGAAGGGCACCGGCAAGGAGTGGTCGAAAGACGTCGACCGCTTCGCCAATCCAACCGATCCGATCCGCCAGGCCGTTGCCGGCCTCGTCGCGCCTACCGACTCCGATGACCAGAAGCTGCACAAGATCTATGCAGCGGTCATGACTGTGGAGAACACGCGCTTCACCCGCGAGCGTTCCGAAGCCGAGAACAAGGCCCAGGGGGTCCGCGTGAAAACCGCCGCCGACATCTGGGCGCAGAAGCGCGGCAGCGACGATGAAATCACCCGCCTCTTCATCTCCATGGCGCGCGCCGCCGGCCTCAAAGCCTATGCCATGGCCGTTACCGAGCGTCAGAAGAACATCCTCAACACCGGCTGGCTCGACTGGGGGCAGCTCGAGGACGAAATCGCGATCGTCTCCATCGGTGGCAAAGACGTCTACTTCGATCCCGGTCAGCGCTACTGCGAGTACGGCAAACTGCACTGGATGCACTCCCAGGTTCTCGGCGTTCGCCAAACCGACAAGGAGGTAGCTCCCCTGGAGACACCTGCGGCCGTGTATACCGACAACGAGACGGGTCGCAATGCCGATCTCGAGATCGGCCCCGACGGCTCCCTCAAGGGCACCATCCGCGTGACCATGAATGGCGTCGAAGCTTTGCGCTGGAGACAACGCGCCCTCCGCTCCGACGAGCAGGACGCGAAGAACGAATTCGAGCACGAAATCCAGGATCGCGTGCCCGACGGCGTCATCGTCAGGATGGACCACTTCGTCGGCCTTACGGATCCCAGTGGCGGTGTGATGGCAATCCTCAACGTCACCGGCAACATGGGCTCCGTCACCGGCAAGCGCGTCCTGCTGCCCAGCGCTTTCTTCGAAGCTCGCGTGAAGCCGAACTTCGCCGAGGCGAAACGCGAAAACCCCGTCGACCTCCATTTCCCCTACGTCACCGTGGACAAGGTGTCGCTCAAGCTGGCCCCCGGCCTCGCGCTGGAGAGCGTCCCCACTACCGTTCAGGTGCCGATGGAAAAGCTGGCGTACTTCAAAGCGCAATATTCAACCGAGGGAAGTGCCTACACCGAGGTGCGCACCTTCGGCATTGGCGCATCGCTTTTCAAAAAAGAGGAATATTCACAGCTGCGCGACTTCTTCCAGAAGGCCAGCGCCCAGGACCAGCAACAGCTCGTCCTCAAGCGCTCGCCCGCAGAAGCCGCTTCCACCGCAGCGCAGTAGAAGGTACACAGGTCCGGCACAGGTTTCCTAAGTTGGTTTGAGGCAATGGGTCATGAAACGTTCGTTCGTCTGCCTTTTTTCTCTAGTGTCCTTGCTGTTCTCTTTTCCCGCGCTGGCGATAACCACCTGGACTCAGCCCACTCCTGAGGAACTGCAGATGACCTCCGATCCCAAAGCGCCGGGAGCGGAAGCTGAATATCTCTATCTGGAAGACTGGGCCTGTTGTCCCTTAACGATCTACGCGCGGATCAAAATCTTTACCCAGAAGGGTATCGAAGACTACTCCGACGTGCGAATGGATTACATCAAGGGCGCCGACAACTTCAATACCGTAGAAGCCCGCACGATCCATCCCGACGGCACCATCATCCCTTTCACCGGCCAGCCCTATAACAAAGAAGTTGTCAGCTATCGCGGATTCACCCGCATGCAGAAGGTGTTCTCGATGCCGGAAGTCACCATCGGCAGCATCCTCGAGTACCGCGTTACCATCAACGCCCCTTACGTCGGCGGCTGGTACATTCAGAGGCCGCTCTATATCCGCAAGGCCGCTTTCCACTACAAGACAGTCAGCGAATACCCTGTGCACCGATCCGAGATCCTGCCGCCGGGAGCCAAAGTTACCGGAACCCCGATGGGTGGATACGACCTCGTCGTCGAGAACATACCCCCGCTGCCCAGCGAAGAAGATTCTCCGCCTATGCACGCTCTCGGCTATCGCGTGCAGTTCCTCTACACCACCTATCAGTCCGCCGCTGAGTTCTGGAAAAAAGCAGGTAAAGACTGGTCCGGCTACGTCAATGACGTTACTTATCCGTCAGGCAAGTTGAAAGACGCTGTCGACCAGATGATTGCCTCCGGGGATACCGACACGCAGAAGCTCGAGAAGATTTATGCCGCCGTCATGAAACTGGAGAACACCAGCTTCAGCCGCCACCGTACCAAAGAGGAAGACAAGGCGCAGAAGGTAAAAATCAAAAACGCCAACGACGTCTGGACCGCCCAGCGTGGCGACAGCGAAGACCTCACCCTCCTCTTCGTCACCATGGCGCGCGCCGCAAAGCTCAAGGCGTACGTCATGTATGTTACGGACCGCAGCAGCGACATCTTTCTCAAAGACCTTCCCGACGCGCACCAACTCGATGACATGATCGCCATCGTCAATGTCGAGGGTAAGGAGATGTTCTTCGATCCCGGCGAGCGCTATTGCGAATTCGGAAAACTAAAGTGGACGCATACCTGGACCGCGGGCCTGCGCCAAACCGACTCCAGCGGAGCCGAACTCGCCACCACTCCGGCGCCTGCGCTTACGGATAACGAAATCGACCGCCACGGCGACCTCCAGCTCAACGATGATGGCCAGCTCCACGGCACCCTCCACATCTCTATGACGGGCTCCGAAGCCCTCGAGTGGCGCCAGCTTGCATTGCGCGAAGATGAGGATGCGGCGAAGAAAAAGTTCGACACCGATCTCAGAAACGATCTCGCCCCCGGCATCGAGGTCAATACCACCCGCCTCGACAATCTCACCGATTTCACCAAACCCCTGCTTGCTGAAGTCGAAGTCAGCGGCACCCTCGGCTCGAAGACGGGCCATCGTCTGCTCTTGCCGGGAACCTTCTTCGAAGCCGGAGCGAAAACCCTCTTTGCCAGTGAGAAGCGCGAAACGCCGGTCTACATGCAGTATCCCTACGCCGAAGTCGATCAGGTGCGGCTGAAACTTCCGTCCAATGCCGCGGTGGAAGGCGTTCCCCAGGATTCGCAGCTCAGCTTCGCTCCCAACGGCGATTATGTCGCTAAGTTCCGCAACGCCGACGGCGGAATTTATCAGTACGGACGCCGTCTCCGCCTGGCGAACATTCTTTACCAAACCCAGGACTACGCACCCCTGCGCGATTTCTTCCAGAAGGTGAGCGCGCAGGATCAACAGCAGGTGGTGCTCAGCCGTACCGCTGCCACCGTCTCGGTCGAAAGTGGGAAGAGTCAATGAGCAGAATTCAACGCGCAGTCCTTCAACCAGGTGCCATCCTCGCAGCGCTCCTGCTCGCCGCCCTGCCTGCCCACGCCTCCAGAGATCCTGAGCTTCCCGACTGGGTTACCGGCGCCGTCACTTCCGCTCCACTCAAATCCGACTGGCGCGATGCCCGCGCCGTCTACCTTCTCGACGACACGCTCATCACCGTCCAGCCCGACGGCCGCGTCGTCGAACGCTCTCGCACCGTCGTGAAGATTCTGCGCCCTCAGGGCCGCGAATATGCCACCCCCGTCGTTTCTTTCCGCAGCGACGAGAAGCTGCAGTCCTTTCATGTCTGGAGCATCGGTGCCGACGGCCACCACTACACCATGAAGGACAACGAATACATCGAAGCCGGCGATCCCGCCTACGGCATGCTCTACGTCGATCTCCGCCACAAGATCGCTTCGCCTCCCGCAGCCGATCCCGGCGGCGTTATCGCCTGGGAATCCGTCAAGCAAGTTCCCGGCTACACGCGCGAAGAAACCTGGGGATTTCAAAACTCTGTCCCCACGCTGCACTCGCTCTTTGAAGTCGATCTGCCCTTCGGGTGGCACAAGGAAGCGGTCTGGTCGCACCACGCCGCTCTCGATCCCACTGAAGTTGCGCCGAACCAGTTTCGCTGGGAGCAGAAAGACATTGACGGCATCGACCTCGAGCATGTGCCGCTGCGGCCCGCATGGGAAGCCCTTGCCGGACGCATGACCGTCCACTTCGCGCAGGACCCGCTCCCTCAGGGGGACGCGCTCTGGGCTCGCCTCGGCAACTGGTACACGGACCTTGCCGCCCCGCGCAGTGAAGGTGGCTCCGACGTCGCCAGCACTGCCAAGAGTCTCGCCGGCGACAACGCGGACTACATGACCCGCCTCAGCAAAATCGCCGATTTCATGCAGCAGCAGATTCGCTACGTCGGCATTGAAATCGGCATCGGCGGTCTCCAGCCCCACTCCGCTGAAGATGTCTTCCGCAGCCGCTACGGCGATTGCAAGGACAAAGCCACCCTCATGATCACCATGCTTGACGCGGTCGGTATCCGCGCCACCTGGGTTCCCGTCGACGATCGCCGCGGCGTCGTCGATCCCGCTGCGCCATCGCTCATCGGCAATCACATGATCATGGCCATCGAGATTCCCAAAGGCGTCGACGATCCCCGCCTCGAGGCCGTGGTCACAGCAAAAAACGGCAAACGCTACCTCATTTTCGATCCCACCAACCAATACGTCCCGATCGGCAAGCTTCCCGCGTATGAGCAGGGCAGCTGGGGTTTGCTCGCCTCCGGTGAAGACAGCCAGGTGATCCAACTCCCCGTCCTCAAGCCCGATACCGACACCATCGACCGCAAGGCCACCTTCGAGCTCGCCGCCGACGGTACCCTCAAAGGCGACATCTCCGTCGCCCGCTTCGGCGCTCTCTCCTGGGCGATGCGTTATCGCCTTGCTATGGACAGCGACAAGGAGCAGCGCGAGCTCGTCGAGCGCTCCCTGCAGCACGATTTCTCCACCTTCACCCTCGGCGACGAGAAGGTCGCCCACGTCCGCGACCTCGACAAGCCGCTCGAGATGGATTACTCCGTGACCGCGCCGCTCTACGCCAAGGGGGCAGGGAATCTCCTCATCGTTCGCCCGCGCGCGGTCGGCACGGACTCCGAAGGCCTCGACGACAAGCCCCGCAAAGTGCCCATCAGCTTTGAAGGCGTCGGCACATGGCGCGACAACTTCGACTTCAAGCTCCCCGTCGGTTACACCGTCGACGACCTGCCCGATCCGGTCAACGTCGACGTCGGCTTTGCGACGTATCACAGCGAAGTGAAGGCCGACGGCGACAAGCTTCATTACAAAAGCGAATACATCCTGAAGAAAGTCGAGCTCGACGCCGCCGACTACGCCACTCTGAAGAAACTCGAGGCTGCCATCACGACGGATGAAAACAACTCCGCAGTGCTGAAGAAGCAGTAACCCGACAAAGCGGCGAAAGGTCGCTCTACCGCAACCGCCGCAAGCTCTCCGCAGAAGGCACAAAGTAATACGACCCCGTCAGCGGCTCCGTATACCGCGTCAGTGCGTCGCGCGTCCCATTCACCAGTCCCGCCATGCTGTTCAGCATTCTCGCCAGCCGCGTCTGGTCCGCGCTGAATCCCACAAACATCGTTCCATGATCCTGAACGCCACCGTAGGGCATGTTGCGGCGAAAAATCTTGCCAAACTCATCCTGATCCGTGCGAGCGACGTGCGAATCCGCAGGCTTGTTCTCCAGCTCAATGCTGTCGAGCTTCGTCCTCCCGATCACTGCTTCTTGCTGCGGGTTCGAAAGAGCCTCCCACACCGTCACGTTGTGCTTCCATTTCTGCAGCAACAGCACGGAGCCGCCGGCCCCTGGAACTCCTTCCGGCAGCAGCGCCTCGGCCGGCGCATCGAGCAGCGTCGGATTCTCCGATCCATCCGTGAACCCCGTCAGATCCCGATCGTGCCGATAAGGCCAGCTTGAAGTTTCCTCCGCCACCGTCGCCAGACCGGCGACGTCGCGCACCACCGAGCGCGCCATGTCGAACAACACGTCGTACGCGCTGCCCGAAAGCCACACCAGCGCATCATGCTGCGTGGCCGGCATCGTGAACCCATCCGTGCCGCGAATTGGCTGGTTGAAACCCTGCACTCCCGCGGGCACATCGTCCGGAACCAGCGCCGCCACAACTCCGGCCGGAAGCCAATCACGTAGTTCACGCCGCCCGTCGTCGTTCGCGGTTCGCGGATCGCGGCGATGGTGGTGGCGAACTGCTCCTGTTTTCCTGCATCCAGAATGTCCAGCTCGAGATACGCATGGGACGATGTTCCAAGCGCGAAAATTCCTGCCTGAGGCGTATACATGCGGGTCATTATAGGGGGTGCTCCGGGCACGCTTCGAGCCGACGGCGCAGTTCGCTCCGAGTGTCTAATATCAACTGTGTGGCTGTTGCGCCGCCGTCGCGTCAATGCGATCAGGAATCCATGCTGAGGCCCAGGATCCCATCCGTCGCAAGGAGACATCGCGGTGGCGACAGAGGATTTCGCACCACCCACCGGAGAGCCGGAGGGTGCCGAACCACGATTGACCCCAGTCGGCCGGCTGCCGCAGAGCCCGGCTCCGACAGCATTGCTGCGGGCGTCGTCATCGGGCCCTACCAACTCCTCGAGCGCATTGGCGAAGGCGGCATGGGTGAGGTGTGGCTCGCAGAACAGCGGGAGCCGGTCCGTCGCCGCGTCGCCATCAAGCTGATCAAGCTCGGCATGGATACGCGCGAAGTTGTCGCCCGCTTCGAATCGGAAAAGCAGGCGCTCGCGCTGATGTCGCATCCGGCTATCACCAAAGTCTTCGACGCCGGCACCACGCCCGATGGCCGTCCGTATTTCGTCATGGAATACGTTGCCGGCATGCCGATTACGCACTACTGCGATCGCCACCGCCTCGACACGCGTCAGCGGCTCCGCCTCTTCATGGCGGTGTGCGACGGCGTGCAGCACGCGCACCAGAAGGCCATCATCCACCGCGACCTCAAGCCCTCCAATATCCTCATCACCGAAGTCGACGGCAAGCCCGTCCCGCGCATCATCGATTTCGGCGTCGCCAAGGCAACGGCGCTGCGCCTGCACGCGGCCACGGTCCATACGCAATCCGGCGCGCTCATCGGCACCCTTGGCTACATCAGCCCGGAGCAGGCCGGCTCCGACGGCGAAGACATCGACACGCGCAGCGATGTCTATTCCCTCGGCGTCGTGCTCTACGAATTGCTGAGCGGCGCGCTGCCCTTCGATTTTCGCAAGGTGGCCTACGATGAGGTGCTCCGCGCGCTGCGCGAAGACGATGCGCCCAGTCCCAGCACCCGTCTGCGCACCCAGGGCGCAGATTCAGCTTTGACGGCGAAAAACCGAGGCGCCGACCCATCCACGCTGCTCCGCTTGCTCCAGGGCGACCCCGATGCCATCGTCCTGAAGGCCCTCGAAAAGGAGCGCTCCCGCCGCTACGCCTCGCCGCTCGATCTGGCCTCCGACATCGGCCGCTATCTGCACAACCAGCCTGTGTCGGCACGCGCGCCGGGCGCTGTTTATCGCGGGCGCAAATTTATTCGCCGTCACGGCCTGATGGTAGGCATGGTCAGCGGGCTGGTGGTGCTGGGTGTGGTCTTTGCCGTTGCTCAGACTGTCGAGTTGCGGCGCCTGCGTCGGGAGCGCGACCGCGGGGATCGCATCACGGAGTTTCTCACCAATATGTATAAGGTCCCCGCGCCCAGCGAGGCCCGCGGCAACACCGTCACCGCCCGCGAAATTCTCGATCGCTCTTCCGACGAAATCGAGAGAGGGCTCGACAAAGACGTCGAGCTTCGATCGCAGCTGATGCTGGTGATGGCGAAGACGTATGAAAACCTCGGCCTCTACTCCCGGGCCCGCACGTTAATGGAGCGTGTCGTGGAGGATCGCCGCCGCACCCTCGGAGTCAATCATCCGAAAACTCTGGAAGCATCGTCGCAGATGGGATGGATCCTTTACCGCGAGGGACGGGATGCCGATGCGGAGCGTCTTCTGCGCACCACCATCGACGCAGAGAGCCGCGTGCTGGGCACATCCAATCCTTCGACTCTCGAGTCGGAAGACCATCTGGCGAGACTGCTCATCCGGCAGGCGCACTATGCAGACGCCGAGACTCTGGAACGAAACCTGATTGCGATCAGCACCCGCACCCAGGGAGCCGAAAACCCCCAGACCCTGCGATTCATGGAGGGTCTCGCGATTGCCTTCGCGGGACAGAGCCGATTTGCCGAAGCCGAGAATGAGTATCGCCGCCTGCTTGAACTGGAACGGCGCACCCTCGGCACGGACCACCCCAACACTCTGGAAACCATGCACCACATGGCCACCATGTATCTGGACCAGGGCAACGATGGTGAGGCCGAAGCGCTGTACAGGGACACTCTCCAGATCGACCAGCGGATCCTCGGACCCGAGCATCCTGACACCGCCTACGCCATGACGACACTCGCCAACACCCTCCGCTTCGACCCTCGAAGCCATGCAGAAGCGGAGAACCTCTATCGCAAGGCCCTCGCAATCGAACTTCGCGCCGTCGGAGCGGATCATCCCTACACCACCCGCGCTCAGGAGGGACTGGCCAACCTGTTGATCGACGAACAACACTACACCGAGGCGGAAGGCCTCCTGCGCCAGATCCTGAACACGCGTCAGCGTCTTCTCGGGACCGAACATACTGACACCTTGATATCGCAGTACAACCTGGCCACCGTCTTCCGACGCGAAAAGCGATACGCCGACGCGGAGAGGCTGACGCGGGACACTCTGCAAACCCAAGCGCGTGTCCTCGATGCCAACGACCCGGACACGTTTGCGTCGCGGGCGCTGCTCGCCGACCTTCTGCTCGACCAGCGGAAGTCCGCTGAGGCGGAGCCACTCGCCCGCCAGGCCTTCGACGATCGGTTGCGCACGCTGGGTCCCCATCACCGCGATACCCTGGAGAGCCTCGGTTCTCTCGGCACAGCGTTGGTTGAGAATGGGCGATACGACGAAGCAAAACGAGTCTACCTGGACACCATCGACAGGATGGGAAGCGGCAGCAGGGAATTGGCCAGCGACGACCTCTTTGGAACCTGGTACAACCTCGCCTGCATGGCATCACGGGCCGGACGCCGCGACGAAGCTTTCGAATATCTCGGCCACGCCGTCGATGCCGGGTACGCGGATGTTCGGTTCATGAGTGCCGACGCGGACCTGAAGCCGTTGCAAACCGACCCGCGCTTCGACAAACTCGTTGCCAGAGTGAAGACTTCCAGTCCGCCTTTGCAACGGCAGTGAAGGGGCCGCCGCGCACCGCACTCGTTCGCTGACCCCCGTTTCTTTGTCCAGAGGAGGGCAGTACCTTCGTACCGATTCTTCCTGCGTTTGTTCTTGCTTCGAATGTTCTGGCTAGATACTCTCTCGATAGATTCAGTAATAGCGTCTGAAGAGCCCGCCATTCAACGCGGGCTCTTCCATTTTGGAAATGCCTGTCTTCTTCCATCGCCGCTGGATGCCCACTCCGTCACGCCAGTCAGCGGTCATCCAAAGACGCTCGCCGAACCCCATTTACCAATTTGCAAACAGGAGGGGGTTCGACCAAGGGTGTCGGCTAATAAAATCAAAGAGATCCGGAGGGGTCACCCCCCCGGATCTCAAAAGATTCCGTACCGTCTACAGGCTCGTCAGGGTCGCTTCACGTGGTCGCCGACCTGGGGCTTGCCGGTCCCGGTGAACCTCCCGACGGCCGAGCCCGCGTCCACGCTCGTGATGGTCAGCGTTCCAACCTGAGAATCCACTGTCCGCAGGACTTTGCCGGTTGCCGGGTCTTTCACCGTCCGCAGAACCCGGGTGACCGCCAGCATGTCGCCGACTCTGACGCCGCCGCCCGAGCCGACGTTGATGATGATGTCGTCGCTCGACGCGTCAGCCACAAGCCCATCGACCGGAGCCGGAGGCGGAGCCGCGATCGTCGGCAGACTCCCGGCCTTCGTGTCCAGACTTGTCGCCACTTCGGTCACCGACGATTTGGTCGCCTCACCGATGATGGTCTGCCCGAAGTTGGAGCTGCCCATGTCCAGATGGCCGCCGCCACCACCGCCCCAACCGCCGCCGCCGCCGAGCATGTCGGTGCCGGACCGCTTCGATTCGCCGTGGCCGGTGACCGAGGCGAGGATTTCGCCGGTGTTCACGTCCACGATGCGGGCCGTGATTTCGACCACCGCCTTCGCCTTGTGCACGCCGAGGCCGCCCACGCCGATCTTTCCGAGTCCGTAGCCGACGGCGCCCCCGCCGTAGTTCTTGTCGTCGCGTCCGAAGGTGGTGATGTCGCCGATGATGATCGTATCCACGCCGGCCAGCGCGCCAATCTTGGCCGCCGTCGCCGGATCAGCACGGTTGCTGTTCGAGAAGTTCTGTTCGGTAATGATCTTCTCCAGCGCCGCCCGCTCGAAGACCCGATACGTGCCGTCGTTGACCAGCTGGTTGACGATCAGATCGGAGATGCCTTTGCCGATGTCCTGGTTGGTCCCGAAGATGGCCTGAACACTGGTCATGACGGTGCCATAGCCGAAATCCATGACCGCAACGCGACGTTTTTGCTGGGCCGACCCGGGCAGGATGGCAAGAACGCCAAGCAGGAGAACTGTGAGGGGCTTACGCATACGTTTCCTTCTCCGTTGTTGTGGACTACGCCCGCAGCAGGGCTGATCGCATGCATCTCGGCGCAGGTTGCGATCGGGAATCCGGGGGAATGGGACTGCGGAACTGGGAGCACTATAACGCGGCCAGGAGCCCGCGACAACCCATTTCGCCGGGGTTGTGTTGCAGGTGCGGGTGCGACCTCCGTAGCCGGAAAGGGCGCCCTCGCCCTGTCGCGCACGCTGCCACGAAACGACCGCAATCCGCATCTGCGAAGTAGTGCGGTTACCGCAGAAAGCGTTTCGCTAACGGGCTGCCGGTTCTCCGGTTTCAGGGTGCAGAGCCGGAAGATATTGAGCGGCCAGCGCCTGGAATCTGGCCAGCTCGCCGTCGATCCAGGCCTGGTCGCGGCCCATCTCGGCGGCCATCAGGGCAGCGACCGCCGGAGCCATGCGCAGCGCCGCCCGCGCGTTCAGGAACAGCGCCCGAGTGCGCCGCGCCAGCACGTCTTCCACGGTCCGAGCCATCTCCTGGCGGACCGCCCAGATCACCTCCGCCGCGATGGGAGGGAGGCTCGGATCCAGAGGCTTGCCGAACTGGGGCGATTCCAGAGCGAGGGCGCGAATGATCTCCGCGTCGGATCCGTAAACTGCCAGGTCGCCTGCCGCGGTGGCATCCTCGGTGTAGCCGTGGATCTTCAGTTCTCGCGTGACACAAGGCCGGTCCTGGAGTTTGCCCAGCATGATGGCATGATCCACCGTGTCCTCGGCCATGTGCCGGTAGGTTGTCCACTTACCGCCTGCGATGGTGAGCAGTCCGGAGTCGTCAATATGGACCGTGTGATCGCGCGACAGCGCCGAGGTTGTCGTTGGGCCCGCACTGGTCTGTTTCACCAGCGGCCGAATCCCCACGAAGACGCTGAGCACGTCTTCACGCCGCGGTGGATGGCTGAGATACTCACTGGCTGTCTCGAGGACGAACGCGATCTCGTGCTCGAAGGGGCGCGGCTCGTACGACGGCGCGTCGATCGGAGTATCGGTTGTGCCTACGACGGTGTGACCATGCCAGGGAATCGCGAAGAGCACGCGCCCATCACTGGTATGCGGCACCATGATGGCGGTGTTTCCGCGCAGAAACGAGCCGTCCAGAACCAGGTGAATCCCCTGGCTGGGCACCATCATCGGGCTGGCGCATACGTCCGCCATCCGCCGGGTCTCATCAGCAAAGATTCCGGTCGCGTTGATGACCACACTGGCGTCAACAGCGAAGCGCTGTCCGGATTCACGATCTTCGGCGACCACACCGCAAATGAAACCGTCGGGACCTTTGCGGATTTCGACAACCGGCGCATAGTTGAGAACTGTCGCCCCGTGATCCGCTGCCGTGGCCAGCAGGTGGATCAACAGGCGGGCGTCGTCAAACTGGCCGTCGTGGTAGATGACGCCGCCCCGCAGGCCGTCCTGACGCAAGGTGGGCAGGCGTTCCAGCGTCTCCTCACGTGAAAGAATCTTCGATTTGCCGAAACCATACTGGCCGGCGAGCAGATCGTAGATACGCAGGCCGATGCCGTAGAAGGGCGTCTCCCACCAGGAATAATTGGGAACGACAAACGGCACATCGTGGACCAGGTGCGGCGCATTGCGGCGCAGGATGCCGCGCTCACGCAATGCCCCCATGACCAGCGAGATGTTGCCCTGCTCCAGGTAGCGAACCCCGCCGTGCACCAGCTTGGTGCTGCGGCTCGAGGTGGCTTTGCCGAAATCCTCGCGCTCCAGCAGAAGGGTGGAGAGGCCACGACTCGCCGCATCCACGGCGACGCCGGCTCCGGTAGCGCCGCCGCCAATCACGACCACGTCGAACGGCTCCGCGCGGCTCATGGCCTTTTGCAGCATCGGCTCGCGTTTCAAGCGGTGTCACCAGCCTTCATCGCGATTACCGACGCTCCTTCTGGATCGGTACGACCTGGACGGTGGTGTCACGCATTTCGTTCAGGAAGCGGTTGATGATGGAGCCGTGCAGCAGGATGTCCCAGCGCGAGCGCGCGGACTGGCCGAAGACAACGTGAGAGATGTTCTCTTTGCGTGCAAACTCGATGAGCGCGTCGGCCACTTTGCGGTCCTTCAGAGTGACCACCCTCGCCCCGAGGTCACGCGCCATGCGTTCATACTCCTCCAGGCGTGCGAACGCGGCCGGATCTCCGTGGCCGTGGTCGGTATCCGGAGTCTCAACATAGACGACGTACCAATTGGTGGCGAGCCGGCCAGCCACACGGGCTCCGACGCGGATCAGGCGTTCCATCCCCGACCGCGGCGAGAGACAGACCATGACCTTCTCCGGGATCGGGGCCTGCTCGAGACCCTGAGTGCGCCGGTACTCAGCTGCTGCGCTGCCAACCTGCTCGGCGGTGGTGCGCAGGGCCAGCTCGCGCAGCATATTGAGATTGCCCTTGCGGAAGAAGTTCGCGAGCGCCTGCTCGACCTTCTCCGGCGCGTAGATCTTGCCCTGGCGGAGACGGTCGCGCAGTTCGTCGATGGTGATGTCCACATTGACGACTTCGTTGGCGCGACGGAGAAAACTGTCCGGGACGGTTTCACGAATCTGGGTGCTGGCGGAACGGGCAACTGCATCGTTGAGCGTCTCCAGATGCTGAACATTCATCGCCGTCATGACGTTGATGCCGGCATCGAGCAGCTCGAGAACATCCTCATAGCGCTTGTGGTTGCGCGAGCCGGGCACGTTGCTGTGGGCCAGCTCGTCGACGATGCACCAGGCGGGGTGGCGTGCCACGATGGCGTCGAGATCCATCTCGCGCAGTGTGACCGAGCGATACTGGACCTCCTGCAGCGGGATCACTTCAAGTCCAGAGACCAGCGCGGCGGTATCGGCACGTCCATGCGGCTCGATCAGGCCGATGACGATGTCAACTCCCTGCCTGTGCATGAGGTGCGCGTCCTCGAGCATGCGGTAGGTTTTGCCGACCCCAGGAGCAGCGCCAAGATAAACACGCAGACGACCCGGCTCCGGGGAGTCGAGAAGCGGAGGAGTGAGGTCGCGCGGCTCTGCCTCGGTCGAGCCAGGCAGGGGAAGAGAAGGCGGGGTAGTCATCCTGCCTCCACGGGGTGCCTGTCGGGCTCGGCAACGGCGATGGGCAGAGTGAAACGAAACGTGGTTCCGGCCCCGAGCCGGCTTTCCACCGCGACCTGACCGCCCTGGGATTCGACCAGACGACGCACCAGAGCCAGCCCCAGTCCGGTACCGCCGCTCGCCGGATCGCCGGTGAAACGACCGAAGATCGTCGGCAGACGCTCCGTTTCGATCCCACGACCGTTGTCATGGACAAAGAACTGGACGCGCTCCTGCTGCTCGGTAGCGCCGATCCTGATATGGCCGCCGTCGGGCGTGTATCGAAGCGCGTTGTTGAGGAGATTGTCGAGGATGGTGCGAAGCGCGCGTCGATCCGCCTGAACGTACGCAACGTCTTCGAAGGCGAGGATTTCGATGTCGACGTTCCGGCTCTGGGCAGCGTCGCGGTAGCGAACCACCGTGTCACGCAGCGCATCGATAGGTCGAACTCTCTCGATGCGCAGCTGCCGGCGTCCGGTTTCCAGTTCGGCAACCTCGATCAGATCGAGCATGAGCTCATCCAGATGTTCAGCTTCATCGGCCGCGCTGACAGCCAGTTCCATTTGCAAGGGGAGAAGCTCACCGGCGTGACCCTGGGTGAGAGCATACAGAGAAAGACGAAGCCTCCGGATCGGTTCACGCAGCTTCTGTGACGCCACGGCCAGAAAGCGTGTTTTGAAACGATCGACTTCCGCGATGGCCGTTACATCCTCCAGCAGTGTCACCGCGCCGAGCAGTTTGCCTTCTCCATCGCGCATCGGGGTGCTGCGCAGACGATAACTGCGCTCCGCCTTGCCGATGCGCATGGGAAGCAGAGCGGCGTCGCCTTCTTCTGCGGCGGTTGCCCGCTGCATGGAAACCGCCCCGCGGATGGCGTCGAGGATTTTGTCGCCGCCCGGTGTGCTGGTCAGGACCATACGATCTGGTTCCGCGACGCCCGCGACGCCGAGCACTTCAGCTGCGGGTTGGTTGAGTTTCAAAACCTGACCCTTGCCATCGGTGACGATCACCGGTTCAAAGATGGATCGAACCACAGCGTCGGCGAGCTGGAACTCCATTTGCCGGCGCCCTGACTCGGTTTCTCGCAGGTCGCGCAGGCGAATGGCAAGACGGTTGAGTTCGGTGGCGATCGCGCCGAGGTCGTCCTTGGATCGCCATTCGACGCGCTGATGGAGATCGCCCTGCCCGATGCGCCGAGCCACCTTCGCCGTTTTGCGCAGAGGGGTAATGACCAGGATCAGCATGATGGCTGAGATAACGGAAGCCGCGGCAATGGAAAGTCCACAGGCCGCGATCAGGCGAGCGCGCAACGCGTTCTGTTGACCGCGCAACGCCGTTACGCTCCTGTATCGAGCCGCCGAGAGCTCATTGAGATCACTGCGAAGCTCGACATGAACGGCTTCGAGCGAGCGAGTCAGATCAGCGGCGTCCTGCGGTGGGTGCTGAACGAGCCGTTCGTGTTCCCGCACCAGGTGATCGACGGCGATGGACGGATCGAAAGCGCGCACATCGTCCACTGCAGCGCGAAGAAGGATCTGTGTGTGGGAAACCTGTTCGCGAAAATCGGAGTACGTCGCGTTGCCGGTCGCAATGCGCGCCGCAATCAGTTCCTCGTGAGCCACGGCGCCCTGAGCCGAAGCGAGCGAGGCCACAGCCGTTTCTGCCACTCGAACCTGAGTATCCAGAGCCGCAAGGCGCACAAAAGAGGTGCGCACCAGCAGGCTCACCGCTGTGACCAGCGCGATGAGCAGAAGACATCCGAGAATGAGCCGTTGATAGAGACTCAGCATGGGTGGCGTGGGATGGGGCTGCCTGAATCTTGAGCGTAGTGGGGAGAGGACAGCGATGCAAGCGATTGCACGTTAATTGGTGCTTCGATAGCGGCGCAACACATCGTCCAGCGTCAGCATGCCTTCCAGCGCTCCGCGGTCGGCGCGATTGAGAATCGGCAGAAACGGCCATCGGGGAAAGGAATGCAGTGCTGAATCCAGCGGCATATCGGGAAAAATCAATGGCGTGCGGTCCTCTTTCAGGGCGCGTTGAATCGGAGTTTCCGGCGTGAGTGTGACCGAAGCCGAAGTCAGTTCATCGTTGCTCATCGCGTACCAGGCACCATCCGCAAGACGGATCAGGCAGCCGATCGCATGAGCGTCGGCAACGGCCTCACTGACGGACTGCAGCGTGTCGCTGCTCTGGACCACCGGCACAGAGACAGGCTGAATCGCGTCCTCGGTGTGAAGAGCCGCTTCCTCGCGTTGCTCTTCCATAGAGGGCAGATCGAGGCCGTCTTGTTGCGTGAAGATTTCGAAGATGCCAACCGGCTGCAGGCTGCGCGAGATAAGAAAGGACAGCGTGTTGGCCAGAATGATGGGCAGAATAATGGAGTAGTTGCCGCTGACCTCCAGAACCATGAAAACGGAAGTGAGGGGAGCTCGTAAGAATCCTGCGAAGAGGACGCCCATGCCCACCAGGCAATAGGCGCCGACGGTGCCGGTGAGATGGGGGAAGAAGTGCTTTTCAAAAGCTCCCACGGCGCCGCCCAGCATGGCGCCAATGAATAGCGTTGGCGCAAACATGCCGCCGGGCGTTCCGCTGGAGAACGAAAACGTCGTCGCTAACAGCTTGAGGAAGACCAGCGCTAAAAGCACTTGCCACACGAACTGGCCGTGTAGAGCCTGATCGATGACGTCGTAACCCGTTCCCATCACCTGCGGGAAGCCAAAGAAGCCAATGGCGCCGACCATGAGTCCTGCTACCGCTGGCTGGAGAAAGATGCTCCAGCGGGGAAGGGCACGCAGGCGCGGGCGCAAATAGCCGAGGGACAGAGAGAAGAGCGGAGCCAGCAGTCCTCCAAAGACACCAAGAACCGCGTAGGCCAGCAGCTCGCGCGGGTCGCGCAGCATGATGGACGGAATACGGAACATGGGCTCGGGTCCCCAAAACCATCGCGCGATCACGACGCTGGAGATGGCGGACAGGACCAGCGAGCCGAGCACTGCGGCGCTCCAACTGCCGATGACTTCTTCGATGACGAAAAGAATGGCGGAAATGGGAGCATTGAATGCGGCGGCCAGACCGGCGGCGGCGCCAATCGGCGCAAACATGCGCAGCCGGCGGCGAGAAAGCTGCAGGTTTCGGCCGATGATCGACGCCACGCCGGCGCCAATCTGCAGGGACGGGTCTTCAGGTCCTAGAGAATGGCCGCCGCCAATGGCGAGGGCAGAAGTGATGAATTTGCCGATGACCGTGCGGAAGGAAATGTATCCGTCGTAGATATAGAGCGCGGCTTTAGTCTGATTCACGCCGCTGCCGCGGGCCGCCGGGAAGAACCAGATGACGAGGGCCGAGACAATCAGCCCGGCAACGGCCGGCACGAACAGCAGCCGGAACTGGCCCGGGTGCGGCGCCGAGCCCAGCGTGAGGAGGCGAATCCACTCGATGGCGATGCGAAATGCGACGACTAACAGCCCGGACAGGACGCCAATAAAGATGGAGAGAACGAGGAAGAGACGTTCGTCACGCGTCGGCGCAATCTTTTCGATGCTTGACGTAGTGCGTGGACGTTCCGGCCCAACCGAAACGGAACCGGTTGCCGCGTCCAGCAGCGAGCCGGAAAGAGCCGGACGGGCGGAGATGCCACTAACGCTGGCGTTGGAAGGAGCTTCGACGCCGGCTTGTTTTGGTGAATCCGGCATCACTCCTGCTCCACCGCGTTTGGATTTTGGGCGATGCGCAGGAGGGAGCCGTCGTCGGCGGGGGGCGGCCCGCACACAGGGGCCGTAGCCGTTTCTGTGTCGTAGACAAGCTGGACAATTGTTTGTTCGAGGTCCGGATTCTGCTCGAGTTTCGATGCGGTCAGGGCAGGGGGGACCTGACCCCACCGCGAAACCACCTCCGCCAGCCGTGAAGACGCAGAAGGGTTAGAAGTTGTGCAGGCGGTCAGGCGTTGGCGGGCAATCGCGCGCAGGTTGAGGACACTTTCGGCGCGCTTGCGGGGCGCCAGGTTGAAGGACGGATAGAGTTCCATGATATTCAGCGAGGTGTCCAGCATGGCGCGGTCCGCCGCCTTGTCGGCTTCCGACAGTTTGCCGACGGCTGGCAGGTTCAGTGCCTTATTCAAGGATTCACTCGCAAGCCGGTACATGCCGAGGGTAAAGGCAGTGCGGCCAGCACCCTCCAGTGCGGCGAAGGGAGGCTCTCGACGCGCAGCAAGAACCTGGTAGATCCTGAGTGCATCCTGGGGGGCGTTCGCCTGCTCCAGCAGTTCTGCAATTTCGATCTTAATGTTCGGCTCGTCGGGTGCGTTCCCGGCTGCGATCAAGAGTTGGTTGCGCGCCTGGTTGTATTCGCCGCGGGAGACAAGATAGCGCGCCATTTCGAGGCGTACCTGCCGGCGGCGGTCGTAACCGTTGCCCTGCCAGGTGCCGTCCAGTGCAGACTGGTAATAGAGGATAGCCTCGTTCTCATTCCCAGCTTTCACCGCGAGACGAGCCAACTCCACGTTAACGGTGCCATCACCCGGTGCCGACTCCCGCAGAGTAGTGAAGTATGCGGTCGCCTCCTGATACTTCCCGGCATCTGCAAGCGCGGTCGCCAGTTCAATCTCCGTGTCGCGATTCGGAATGTACGCGAGGGCCGAGCGAAGGTCATCGATTGCGACGGCGGGGTGGCCGTCGCGCAGAGCCTCCTCGCCACGAGCTTTCCATCGGGCTCCGAGTTCCTGCTTGTGATTGGTGAAGGATCGGAAGAGAAACAGAGTCAGGACGAAGATCACTGCTGCAATCAGAAAGAGCGTCAGCAACGAAACCGTGTCCTGCAGGATCAGGCGGCGGCGAGCGAGCCGTTCTTCCGGCGTTAAAGTCGTAGCTGCGTGGGTGGTCGCCATCTGTTCTATCTTCCCAGATTCGGGGCCCAGGTTCGCGCGTCACAGCCCGAGGCCGGCAATTTCCGGCTGGAGGGTTCGCAGGGGTACGATGAGGAGACGGGTGAAAAAATGAATCTTACGGAGAAGCACGGGGCGCTGGAGGCGCGGCTGCGGCAGTTGAGCAGCGTCATCGTGGCTTATTCCGGCGGCGTGGATTCGGCCTATTTAGCCTGGGCTGCGCATCAGGTACTCGGCGAAAAGATGCTGGCTGTGATTGCAGATTCACCGTCCCTGGCGCGAAGTCATTATCGAGACGCTCTGGCGTTCGCCGAGGAGAATCGGATTCCGCTACTGGTTGTTGAGACGAAAGAAATGGAACGCGAAGCGTATGCGGCCAACAACGGCGACCGCTGTTTCCACTGTAAGGATGAGCTGTTCACGATCCTGGAGTCGGAGCGGGCGAGGCGCAACATGGCCGCGGTCGCTTACGGGCTGAATCTGGATGATGGCAAAGACTTTCGACCAGGGCAGAAAGCCGCATCCGAACACCATGTTGTTGCCCCTCTTGCCGATGCCGGACTGATCAAGGCCGATATTCGCGCACTAGCCCAGTCTGCAGGACTGCGGGTGTGGGACAAACCGGCATCCGCGTGCTTGTCGTCGCGGATCGAGTACGGCCGCCGCGTTACTCCGGAGGCGTTGCGCCAGGTGGAAGACGCCGAGGACGCGTTGCGTGCCCTGGGGTTGCTTCGATTTCGAGTCAGGAATCACGGGAGCGTGGCGCGAATCGAGATTGCCGAGGAAGAAATGGCTGCCGCGCTCGATCCCGAATTTCTGCGCCGAATTTCTGCTGCAGTCCGGGCCGCGGGTTTTCCGTACGTAGCGGTCGACTGCGATGGCTATCGCTCCGGTTCGATGAACGAATTGCTGCCCGCGGAGATGCTCGCCGGGAACCGACCCAACGGCGGCAGTGCATCGTGAACATCCTACTGAAGATCGGGACGATTGAGTGTTTTGCCGGGATCTCGGGAGACATGCTGCTGGGCGCCCTGATCGACGCCGGTGTGCCACCGGAGGCGATGCAGAACGCTGCGGCGGCTCTCAACGTTGGGGTGGAACTTCGCATCCACCCGGTGAATCGCGGCGGGATTCGAGCGATGAAAGTGGATGTGCTCGAAAATGGCACGCTGGCGGAGAAGGCGGTCCAGCCTCATGATCCGGGGCATCATCATCACGGCCAGCACGAGCATCATGCTCCGCACGTTCACGGCCGTCATTGGCCTGAAATTCGTGCATTGCTTACCGCGGCCGACCTAACCGCTGGTGCGAAGAAGATTACCCTGCGGGCTTTTGAACTGCTTGCAATGGCAGAAGGCAAGGTGCACGGGATCGCACCCGAAGAAGTTCACTTTCACGAAGTCGGCGCGGTCGATGCAATCGCCGACATCGTCTGCGGCGCGGTTGGGGTGGATTGGCTCGGTGTGGAGAAGTGGCGATGCTCGGCAGTGAACGTTGGCAGTGGGTTTGTGAATTGCGCGCATGGGCGGCTGCCGGTTCCAGCTCCGGCGACAGCTGACCTTCTGCAGGGTGTGCCGACGTACTCCGCCGGGCCGCAGATGGAACTAACGACGCCCACAGGCGCCGCGATGCTGCGAGCGCTGGACTGCGAGTTTGATTCTGTCGCGCCACTCACGTTGTCTGCGATTGGCTACGGCGCGGGTGGCCGTAATCCGGAAGGCTTTGCAAACGTACTGCGCCTGTCGGTTGGAACCAGCGTCGAGACGGCATACGCCGCGCGAGGATTCTCCGGCGACCGCGTCTTCGTGCTTGAATGCGCGATAGACGATGCGACTCCGCAAGTGCTGGCGTACGCCATGGAACTGGCGCTGGAGAATGGCGCGCTCGATGTCATGGCCGCTCCGGTCACGATGAAGAAGGGTCGTCCGGGTACGCTGCTGACCGTGCTGGCAAAGCCCGGGGATGAGGCAGAGTTGGAGAGACTGCTGTTTCGAGAGACGACGACGCTGGGAATTCGGCGACACGAAGAAGAGCGCGTGATCCTCGATCGTGAATTCGTAACCGTCGATACTCGGTATGGGAAAGTGCGGATCAAGGTGGCATCGGCCAACGGCGAGATTCTGAATGCGATGCCCGAGTATGAGGACTGCCGACGCGCCGCACGCGAACACGATGTGGCGCTGCGCACCGTTATTGAATCAGCCGTTGCCGCGTATCACGAATTCAAAGGGGATAAGGCAAAGGCATGACGCGCGAGATGATTCTGCAACTGCTGGAGAGCGTGCAGGCCGGCGAAACGACGCCAGCCGACGCGATGCGTGATCTGGCGCGCATGCCTTACGAGGATGCAGGCTTCGCCCGCATCGATCACCACCGTGCGTTGCGGCTGGGGTTGCCTGAAGTCATCTATGCGTCCGGAAAGACTCCGGAGCAGGTGGCAGAAATCTTTGCGCGCATGGCTGCGGCGGGTGGAAGCGTCATGGCCACGCGTGCCGATCGGGCTGCGTACGACGCAGTAAAACTCCGGGTGGAGGAAGCTGTCTACCACGAACAAGCCCGCATCATTGGTCACCGCTCCGGCAATGCCGCCGAACACGCTGGCCCTGTTGCGGTGGTCTGCGCGGGGACGAGCGACCTCCCCGTCGCGGAAGAGGCGGCGACGACGGCGGAGTATCTGGGTTGCGCTGTCACGCGAATCTGGGACGTGGGCGTCGCCGGTCTGCATCGCATACTGGCGGCGCGGGAAGGCCTGAACACCGCGCGAGCAGTGATTGTGTGTGCCGGCATGGAAGGCGCGCTGCCCAGCGTCGTCGGCGGTCTGGTTGCCGCGCCGGTCATTGCCGTGCCGACCAGCGTTGGCTATGGCGCAGCGTTTGGCGGCGTGGCTGCCCTTCTCGGGATGCTGAATTCCTGTTCGCCCAATGTATGTGTAGTGAATATCGACAACGGTTTCGGCGCGGCCTACGTTGCTGCGATGATCGCCCGTGGCGGACTAGCCGGGATGGAGAAAGGGGAGTCGGCCGCGAATGTGGCGGTCGCTCCTTCGTTGTCCCGCTAGACCTATGCGGCTGTGAAGCGTTTGGGCCGGAACCTCACACGCCGACAGGAGCGTTCTTCGACTTTTTCGTCAGAAGCCAGATCATCGCAATCACCGCGAGGAGCGATGCGAAACCGGCCAGGCCCAGAATACGCAGAATCGCAACCGTGTACCGGCCCTGGCTGGGCGAGTAGCTGCAACAATAGAGCAGCACAAGATCGCTGAGCGTGCCGATGCGGTGGGAACTGGCTTGAATCAGCGCCAGTCGCACATCGCGCGATTGATAGTCCACGCCAAACAGGTATTTCGATAGTCGGCCATCGGGCGTCGCAATCATGATGACGCTGGAATGCGCGAACTGATTCATCTTGCCGTCTGGCCCCGGGACGCGAACGTAGTGGAAGCCCGTAGCCTGGGCGAGATCGGTGATGGAGGACTGCGACCCGGTGAGGAAGTGGACCGAATTCGCTGCCGACGCGGGCGCGTCGACCATCTCCAGAAAATGCTGCTTCTCGGATGCTGCATCGGCGAGTGTGTCAGCCGGATCGATGCTGGCCACCACCACGTCGTAATCCTGACCGGCGTGGAAGCCGCTCTCGCGCAGCGCCGATGCCATGCCGTGCAGCACCTGGGGGCACAGCATCTGGCAGTCGTAATACATGAGCGCCATCATGACCGGCCGATCGTGATGAAACAGGTCGTCCAGCTTCACGTCACGCCCGGCTTCGTCTTTGAAGCCATCGCCCAGCGGCAGCGTGGCGTTTAGTTTCTGATCGATGCCGGCGTTCTTTTGCCATGCCGGAGCTTGCTGCGCCGTCGCGCCCACAGGTCGGTCCGCAGAATACTGCGCATGCGCCACCGCCGCGCCCAGAAAGAGCGCCGAGACGCCAATCATTACCATGGAAATGCGGAGACGCATCACCCTCCAGAATACGCCGCGCCAGAGCCTATCTGGGCAGCGGATGTACAGCCACCGTTTTTCCCGTGTGCGCAGACTGGCGGGCAGCATCCAGAATCTGCATCACCACCATGTTCGTGTCGAGCGAACTCAGGTCGTGGTCCGGATCCAGTTGGCCTCGCACCACCGCGGCCAGGTAGTGCAGGGAAGTGTCATTCGGCGCCGGCAGAGGCGGGATACCGAGGGTGACCTCCGGTGATGCCTCGTTCACGCGCTCATGGATCAGCGTCGGGTTCACCGCGATGGCATAGCCTTTGGTCCCGTAGACCTCGGTGTCCTTGCGGCCGAAGGACCAGTCCCACGAAGGCATCAGCACTGCCTGAGCGCGCGCGTAACGCACGATGATTGTCGCGTCGTCATCCACATGCGGATAGATTTCAGGCTTGTCGGTCTGGGCCACCGCGGTCACGCTCACCGGCGTCTCACCGTGCATGAACCATGTCATCAGATCGGCGCCGTAGCACCCGAAGTCGTACAGGGCACCCGCCCCGTTCTGTGCTGGGTCGGTGAGCCATTGCAGGAACTCCGGCTGCACCCCAATCTCCTTCGGGCCCTGATGCCCATCGTGGATCGTGGCCTTGCGCAGATCGCCCAGGCTTCCGTGGCGAAGAAGATCGAACAGTGCCTCGTTGCTGGGGTACCAGGTGGTCTCGTAGTTCACCAGCACCTGAATATGGTGCTCGCGCGCAACGCGGCGAATTGCAAGCGCGTCCTCCACCGAAATCGTTAGTGGCTTCTCCACCATCACGGCGACGTTGTGTGCGGCAGCCACTTCAATCACGCGCCGGTGCTGCGCAATCGACGTGTACACGAGCAGCGCCTGCGGTTGTTGATGAGCGAAAAGCTCGTCGATGCTCGCATAAAACAAGGCGTGGTCCAGATGGAACTGCTCCTCGTATTTGCTGCGAAGAGCCGGGTCAGCATCGACGATGCCCACAAGCTGCGTGTCGGTTTGCTTCGGAAACTGCTGCAGGAAACCCGTGACGTGGCCGTGCTCAAGGCCGACAATGGCGACACGAACCGGCGCGGGCTGGGCCAGCAGGGGCAGGGAAATGCATGCAAAGAGCGCGAAAGACAGGACGGAAGGAAGCCACAAACGAGACGACATAGGGCTATGCTACGCGTCCCGGATGTAGGCCGGTACCGTTGCAACCGTTGTTTGCGGAGTGTTAGTTTGGGTATTCGAATCGTCCGCAAAACTTCAGTCAACGAACCCTTTCAGCGAAGGAAATCAGCACACATGCAGACCAGTTATAACGGGTTGACTCTGCCCCAAGACGGCGAGCCGATCCAGTATGCGAATGGCAAGTACACCGTTCCGGATCATCCCATCATTCCGTTTATCGAAGGCGACGGCACGGGCCGCGATATCTGGCGTGCTTCGCAGCGTGTGTTCGACGCCGCCGTGGAAAAAGCCTACGGTGGCAAGCGTGCGGTGAAGTGGTTTGAGATTTACGCCGGTGAGAAAGCGTTCCGCGAATTCAAAAACTGGCTTCCGGATGACTCAGTAAAAGCGGCAACGGATTTTCGAGTCTCGATTAAAGGACCGCTGACGACGCCCGTCGGTGGTGGCATTCGTTCGCTCAACGTCGCGCTGCGCCAGATCATGGATCTCTACGCCTGCGTGCGTCCGGTGAAGTACTACTCCGGCGTGCCATCGCCGGTGAAGCATCCCGACAAGCTCGACGTCGTGATCTTCCGCGAGAACACGGAAGATGTTTACGCGGGTATCGAATTCAAGGAAGGCACCGCCGACGCAAAGAAACTCATTAGCTTCCTGAATGACGAGATGCTGAAGGGTGGCAAGAAGAGGGTCCGCGAAGATTCCGGCGTTGGCATCAAGCCGATTTCCATCACCGGAACCAAGCGCCTGGTTCGCTACGCAATCCGCCATGCCGTCGCCGCGGGACGCAAGTCCGTCACGCTGGTGCACAAAGGCAATATTCAGAAGTTCACCGAGGGCGCCTTCCGCGAGTGGGGCTACGAAGTCGCCGTGCAGGAGTTTCGCGATCAGACCATCACCGAGCGTGAGAGCTGGATCCTCGGCAACGTCGAAGCGAACCCCAGCCTGACTGTTGAACAGAATGCCGCACTCATTGAACCAGGACTGGAGTTCGGCAACGACGAGTTCCGTCAGTCGCTTTATGCCGAGATCAAAGGCGTCCTCGACTCCATCGGCAAATCGCACGGCAACGGACAGTGGAAGAAGAAGGTCCTGATCAACGACCGCATCGCCGATTCGATCTTCCAGCAGGTCATCATCCGGCCGGAGGAGTACAGCATTCTGGCTTGCCCGAACCTCAACGGCGACTACATCTCCGATGCGTGTGCAGCGCAGGTGGGCGGACTGGGCATCGCACCGGGTGCGAACATCGGCGATGGCTACGCCGTCTTCGAGGCCACGCATGGCACCGCGCCCAAGTATGCGGACAAGGACGTTATCAATCCCGGATCGGTGATGCTGTCGGGAGTGATGATGTTCGACTTTCTCGGTTGGCCCGAGGCGGCGAAGCTGATCGAAACATCGATGGAGAAAACCATTCAGCAGAAGTTTGTGACGTACGATTTCGAGCGGCAGATGCAAGGCGCGACGAAGGTGAAGACCAGCGAGTTTGCTACGAAGATGATCGCAAATATGTAGGGCTGGCTGGTCCCTGTTAACTTCGGAATAGAAGGCGCGGAAGGAGAGATATGAGGAAGAAAGTAACAATCGTGGGTGCCGGAAACGTCGGCGCGACAGCAGCGCACTGGATCGCAGCGAAGGAACTCGCAGACGTCGTTCTGGTCGATGTGGTGGAAGGTATCCCGCAGGGAAAAGGCCTCGACCTGCTTGAGGCCATGCCCATTGCAAAGATGGACTGCAGCATCATCGGCACCAACGACTATGCCGATACGGCAAACTCCGACATCGTCGTCATCACGGCCGGCATTCCGCGCAAGCCTGGCATGAGCCGCGATGATCTGCTGCAGACAAACTACAAAATCATGTCCGATGTAGTCGGTAAAGTCACCGCAGCCTCGCCGAACAGCATCCTGATCATCGTTTCGAATCCTCTGGACGCAATGGCGCAGGCTGCCTTTCGCCAGGCGAAGTTTAATCGCGAGCGCGTCATCGGTATGGCGGGCGTGCTCGATTCGGCCCGCTTCCGCACCTTCATTGCCGAAGAACTCAAAGTCTCCGTCGAAAACGTCACCGCGTTCGTGCTCGGCGGCCATGGCGACACCATGGTTCCGCTCCCGCGCTACTCCACCGTTGCCGGCATCCCGATCACCGAGCTGATGCCGAAAGACAGGCTGGACGCGATCGTGCAGCGCACGCGCGACGGTGGTGCCGAAATCGTGAAGTATCTCAAGACCGGCAGTGCCTACTACGCGCCTTCTGCGGCGACGGTCGAGATGGTGGAGGCGATCCTGAAGGACAAGAAGAAGATCCTGCCCTGCGCGGCTTACCTCGAAGGCGAATACGGAATCCGCGGATACTACATCGGCGTGCCGTGCAAGCTGGGTGCACGCGGGCTGGAACAGATCATCGAGATTAAGCTCACGCCTGAAGAGGATGCTGCCCTGAAGAAGAGCGCCGAAGCTGTAAAGGAACTCTGTGCCGTAATCGGCGTCTAAGCGCGCGATCGCAGGAAGGCAATGACATGGTCGGCCTCCACCACGCCGACCAGCTTGCCCGCTTTGTCGACGACCGGCAGAGCGCGCAGGTTGTACTTATCAAAAAGCTCCGCAACCTCGTTCTCATGTTGGTCGAAGCTAACCGAGATGAAGCGCGGTTCGGTCAACACCTCAAGGCGCGTTTCCGGCCGAGCCAGCACCAACCGCGCCAGCGGGACAACGCCCTTGAGCACCTCGCCCGAGTCGATCAGGTAAACCTCAGTGATTGTCTCGGGGTCGCCTTCAAAGCCGCGTAGAGCGCGAATAGCATCGGCGACTGTCGCGGTCTGCGGTACCGCGACATATTCCGTTGTCATGCGTCCTGCGGCGGAGTCCTCGCGGAACTCGAGAAGGTCTTTGACCTCCTGACGTTCCTCGGGATCCATCTCCTCGAGGATGGCTTCCGATCGTTCCTCGGACAACTCTGCGAGCAGGTCGGCTGCCGCCGAAGGGTCCATCTCCTCGACGATGCCTGCCGCCGTTTCAGAATCGAGCGCCTGCACCATCGATTTCTGCAGCTTCGGCTCGACTTCTTCCAGCGTCTCGGCAGCCACTTCTTCGTCCAGCGTACGCAGCACGGCCTCTCGCTCCGCCGGGGCCAGATCTTCCAGGATGTCGGCAATATCGGAGGGGTGCAGCTGCGCCAACCGCTCGTGCTCGATGTTCAGCTTCACCCGCCGGGTCGGATCGACCTCGATCATGTCGACAAAATTCCAGGGGATGACCCGTTGTGGCAGCCTGGAAACCAGATTCTCCAGCGTCCGCTTCGGAAGCGTGCCGCTCAGCAGGCGCCGCACGGCGCCGCGCAGTCCGACTTCGACTTCGGTGACGCAGAGTTGATCGCCGTTGCCGTTCGATTGCCAGCGCAGATTGACGTCGTTGACCCGCACTACCTTGCGGCCATGCACGTCGATGATCTGTCGATCCAGCAGGTCCTGGCGAAGAAGGATAAAGTTCTCGTCGCCCTGCAGCGGACTGAGTGTGGCTTCCGGACGAAGCTCGAGCGCGCCACTCTCGGTCCATCGGACTTCTCCCGATGCGACGATTTCGAGGCCTTTGCGGGTCTTCACCACCAGACCGGCGACGCGCCCAGCCTCCTCGCCGGTGCCCACGGCAACGTCTTTGAGCCGGCCGCGCATGGTACCCCGCACGCTGGTCACTGGGGTGCCCAGGATCGCGGTCAGGGAACGCAATGGGACTTCTTCGGTCATGGCTCCGGTCTGGGCATGAGTGTAACAGTGCGATCCTGGTCAAGCAGAGAAAACGTGTTGGAGCCCCCCGCAATTAACCGATCTGACTCAAGGAGATGCGAGGGATGACCGCTTCGCTGCCCAAAACGCATCGCAGGACTGTTCACGGGGTTTTCATTGACTGGGCAGCGATAGAGACATACACTCAGCGCTGGGCGCGTCGGCGGAAAGCCACAAGCATCCGTGGCCGCCTTGAAGCTCTTCCCTTCGAATGTCCTCAGGAACCACCCGGTACGCGCCGCAATCCGACCGAGTGAAGCTGGTTGTCGCTTCCTCAGTCATGCTCACCTTTATTTCCTTTTGGCGAGCAGCAGCGGTGGTGCTCAACGACCTTGGATCGTCGGCTTTCTACGCTGGCGGGATCGCCGAACAGGCGGTTGGCAAAGCCGCTCCGTGGTTCATCCTCGGGGTGATGCTGTTCTCCTTCGCGGTGCGCTCGGTCTACGTCGAGAGCTGCTCGATGTTTACGCGCGGCGGCGTTTACCGGGTTGTTAAGGAAGCTCTGGGCGGGAATTTTGCCAAACTCAGCGTCTCCGCGCTGATGTTCGATTACATCCTCACGGGACCGATCTCGGGCGTATCTGCCGGGCAGTATATCGTCGGTCTCCTGAATGAGCTTCTGAACGTCGGTGCCGGTCACGGCTGGCTGCCACCGGGGCTGCTCCAGTGGGCCCACAGCGCGACTCCTCTGCCCATCGATGAGACCGCTGCGCTTTTTGCAGCGGCCGTCACCATTTACTACTGGTGGCAGAACACTAAGGGAATCGAGGAGTCCACCGATAAGGCGCTGAGCGTCATGCAGGTCACCACCGTCATGGTGATCCTGTTGCTGGGGTGGGGTTGGATCACGGCGTTCCATTTTCACGCGAAACTTCCGCCGCTGCCGATTCCTTCCAATCTTCATTTCTCAAGCGACGCGCTGGGGTTTCTCTCCGGAACCCGAGTGTCGACGATGCTCGGAGTCTTTGGCATTCTTATGGCCTTTGGCCACTCCGTGCTGGCCATGAGTGGTGAAGAAACCCTGGCCCAGGTCAATCGCGAGATCGAACACCCCAAGCTGAAGAACCTGAAGCGAGCTGCGATCGTCATCGCGATTTACAGCTTCATCTTCACAGGGGTCGGCACACTGCTGGCGACGATGATCATTCCCGACAGCGTTCGCGTTCCGGTCTATCGCGACAATCTGATTGCCGGCATGGCGATGTACATGTGGGGCCCTCAGGTCCTGCGCATTGTCTTCCGGGTCTTCGTCGTGATCGTCGGGTTCCTTATCCTTTCGGGCGCCGTGAACACGTCGATGATCGGTTCGACCGGTGTCATGATGCGCATCGCCGAAGACGGTGTTCTGACGGACTGGTTCCGCAAACCGCATCGTCGTTTCGGGACGAGCTACCGCATCATTAACCTCATCACCGGGTTGCAGCTGTTCACCATTATCGTGAGCCGCGGCAACGTGATCACACTGGGCGAGGCATATGCCTTTGGCGTGATCTGGAGTTTTACTCTTAACTCTCTGGCCATGCTCGTCCTGCGATGGAAATATAAAGGAGAACGCGGCTGGAAGGTACCCGTCAATATCCGCATAGGCGGAGTCGAACTGCCGGTTGGGCTCTTCTGCGTATTTCTCACACTTTTGACGATCGCCGTGGTGAACCTGATCACGAAGAGTGTGGCAACGGAAAGCGGCCTGGCATTCACGGTGGCCTTCTTCATTATTTTTGCCGTTTCCGAGCGAAGAAACCTGGCCAGGCATCAGCGCACGCAGCAGCAGATGAAGGAACACTTCCAGCTTGAACAGCAGGATACGATCGGGCGGGAAGCGTTGCAGGTGCGGCCTGGCGGCGTGCTGGTGACGATGCGCGATCCAGTCAACCCGTTCGCGCTCAAATGGGCACTGGTGCGTACCCGGACGGATCAGCAGGATATCGTCGTCCTCACGGCGCGCATGATGGGCGCAGGCGGTCCCGAATACATCGACAACCAGATCTTCAGCGAGCATGAACAGATGCTCTTCACCAAGGCGGTTTCGGTCGCGGAGAGCTTTGGGAAACATATCTCGTTGCTCGTGGTGCCGGCTGGAGATATCTTTGCCGCTCTGGTGCAGGCCGCGAATTCGCTGGAGGTGGCGGCGCTGGTTTCGGGTCTGTCGACCCGGATGTCGGCGCAGGAGCAGGCATTTCACATTGGCCAGGCGTGGGAGACTCTACCGGAACCGAAGCGGCAGTTCACCTTCTACGTGGTCATGCCGGACGGCGAGGCGGAAGCCTTCCACATCGGCCCGCATGCACCGTCGCTGCGAGCCGAAGACGTCCAGCTGGTTCACCGCCTGTGGCTGAACTTCCGCCGCGACCCGGAGATGCAGGGTCTGCATCACAGCGACATCATGACCTATGCGCTCACCCGACTGGCGATGGATTATGCCCGGGACAAACTGGAGACGTTGAGAAGCCTGCGCCGATATACCCAGGACGCTGGGCGCGACTCACAACTGGGCATCAGTTATCGACCTCCAGGCCTGGGTGATCAATCCATCCCTGCGCCGCGACCTTCCCTGGATGATGAAGGGCACTAACTGCCCTCCGGCCCCGATCTTTCGCCTGCAATTGTAAAGATATTCTTTCCCATTTACCCTCATGGGATAACAGCAATCACGCGCCGTGCTGCTTCAGGGGCGGAGGCTGTTAGGTCCGAACGCGGGAGGAAAAATTGGAAATCAAGAAGATCATCACGGAATTGGATAACCAGATCGCGAACTTAAAAGATGCGCGGGCTCTTTTGGTATCCGGCGGTGCGAAGCGGCGCGGCCGGCCGCCGGGAAAAGCGACCAGCGGGAGTGCACCACGAAAGCGGCGTCTCTCGGCTGAAGGCCGTAAGCGTATTTCGGAGGCGCTCAAGCGGCGATGGGCTCTCCGGCGCAAGTCGAGCGCGCAGAAGTCGTAAGCATTCGAGATTGGGGCGGGGGAAATCCCGCCCTCATTTTCGTTATAGAGTGCGCTTGAACAAAGGCGTCGCCAACAGAAGCGAAACGATGCCGAACCCGAACAGAAAAAGTATGTCGGTTCGGATCGCGGCGAAGCCTCCATCCTTGATCAGAATCGCTTTAAAGCCATGAACGGCGTAGGTAAAGGGGTCGACGATAGCGATCGCACGCAGCCATTTGGGGAAGGCCGTAATGGGATAGATCGCTCCGCTGGGGAAGAAAAGCAGCGTGTTCAGCACGCCAAACATTGCGCGCGGGACGAGGGGGTCCTCGACCCGCACCATCAGCAGGAACATCATGCCGTTGAATGCGATCGAAGTGGCCACAATGAGAAGGGCCAGCTGAAAGACCGCGTATGGGTGGAAGATAACGCCAAGTCCGGCCAGCAGAGATCCGATCACCGACAGGCTGATGCCGGACAGAACCGCTTTGATGGCTCCGGCAATGTTGAGGCCCAGGACCAGCTCAAGTTTCGTGATCGGCGTGACCAGATAGCCTTCATGGACGCCTCGAGCCTTATCGTCGATGTATAACATTCCGCCGCCGATCATGACCGAGATGTACATGGCCAGAGCGACCGAACCGGCGAGCAGAAACTTCATGTACTCGACGTAAGGGTAAAGTTCCACGATATCCAGCGTGATAAGCCTGAACAACTTTCGGCTGGACCAGAGGGGCATTCACGGCATCGATCAGTGACTGCATTTCTGACTCGAGGCTGCCACTCACAAACTGATCGGAGTTATCGACGACAAGGCCAATGTGGGGAGAGTCTCCGGCGAGGACTCGGCGCGAATACTGTGCCGGAATGATGACGGCGGCGTCAATCTTGCCGGTACGGACGTCATCCTTCGCTGTCTGTTCGTCAGAATAAGGGACCGTTTCAAAAGTCCGGATATTGGCCGCCACGGCCTGAAAGGCTTCGTGGATCTTCAGCGCCTCTTCGCCGTGATCGAAATCCACCACGCCCATGCGGGCGTTCGTGACCTTTCCGCCGAAGGCATTGCCGAGAATGATGAGCTGGACCAGAGGCAAGGTCATCGACATCAGCATCAGGGTGGGGAGCGAAAGAATTTCCGCATCTCGCGTTCGACAATCGCCCACATGCGGTTCATGGCTGCATCCCTGGACGCGGCGGCATGATGAAGCGCGGGCGCCTTCACCTGTTCGTCGCGTAACTGCCGTCCCGTGTAATAGACGAAAACGTCATCCAGCGTCGTATTCTGCACGCTCAAGCACCGGATCGGGACGTCGCCGCCGCCGGTCGCCATCTCCACCAACTCGGTCGTTGTCAGCGAGCCATCGGAAGTCATCAGGCGATACACCTGAGCCACGCGATTCCACGCCGGTGACCGCGGCCAGTTTTCTCGAGCTGCGGCTTCCGATCCGTTTGACCCTTGCCAAACTGGACTTCAATCAACACTGGAGCCCGGCACGCTCGATTTCAGCTTCAGAGGCGTGTCCAGTGCGACGAGCTTTCCGTGATCGATGATGGCGATCCGGTCGCAGAGATTGTCGGCTTCATCCATGTAATGCGTGGTTAAGAGGATGGTCAGCTTCATGCTGTTCCGGAGCTTATCGAGCATCTCCCAAACCGCGACGCGCGAGACTGGATCGAGCCCCGTAGTTGGCTCATCGAGAAAGAAAATCTTCGGGTTGTGGATGAGTCCGCGCGCAATCTCAAGCCGGCGTCGCATACCGCCGGAGAGAGTCTTTGTCTGCGCTTCGCGCCACTTCAGTGAGGTCGACAGCCTCCAGCAAATCGGCGATATTGCGCTCGCGCTGGGCGCGCGGGACGCCGTACAGCTTGGCGTAGATGGAGAGGTTTTCTTCCACAGTGAGATCGATGTCGCTGGTCAGCGCCTGGGGATGACGCCGATGAGATGGCGGACAGCATTGGGCTCAAGGACGACGTCGTGACCGGAGATGAGGGCACGGCCTTCGTGACCGGGATCAGCGTCGTCATCATGCGGATCAGGGTCGACTTGCCGGCGCCATTGGGACCAGGAGGCCAAAAATTTCGCCATCAGCGACGTCGAACGTGATCCCTTTGACGGCCTCAAAGTTGCCGTACCGCTTCACGATGTTCTCCACTGCGATCGCGGGCGGCGCCGCGGCGGCGCGAGCATCGGTCGAGCTGGCTGCGTGGCGGTCATTCCTTCACCAGCTTGTCCTTCGGCACGTAAACACTGGCGATCATTCCGGGAACGTAGCGCATGCCGGGGTTGTCGACCAGCAGCTTAATCTGAATCGTTTCGATGTCCCGCTTGCGGCGGCTCACATCCCGTTGCGTGGCGAAGGCGGCCTCTGCGGATTTGGCGATCACGGTTCCGGTGACGCTGGCACCGCTGGGCATGACCACGCGGAGCTTGTCGCCGAGTTGCACTGCATCGGCCTGGGTTTCCGGAAGCGGCGCGTAAACCCAGGTCTGCGACAGGTCGACAACCGTGACGATCGGCGTCGCCGGAGAAACGACTTCTCCCTGACGCGCCGCGCGGACATTCACGATCCCAGTAACCGGCGAAAGCACCTGCGCATACCCCAACTCGACCTGTGCCTGCGTGAGCATGTCCTGAGCGTTGCGCATATCGGAGCGGGCAGCCGCAGCCGTCTGCGCTGCAGCTTGTGTTTGGAGGAGATTCGCCTGTGCAGTCTTCAGGGAAGCTGCCGCCGCCGCGACATTCTCGCGCGCGGAGTCGACAGCTGCCTTAGCCGCGTTGAGGCTGGTGACCTGCTCGTCGCGCGTCTGCTGGCTGGTCACACCCGCTTGCGCCAGGGCGACGGCTCGCGTCGTGTCTGCTTCCTGATGTTCGTATTGCGCCTGCGCCTGTGCGAGTGTCGCCTGGGCGACGCGCAACTGGGCTTCCGCGGCCGTGACCTGGGCGGTAGTGTTGCCGTGCGTCTGTTCCTCCGTGGCGCGCGATCCAGCCAGGCGAGATCTCTGGCTGGAGACAGTGGCGGCTGCGGCGTTGCGGGCAGCGGCCAGATCGTCGGCTTCGATGGTTGCTACCAACTGACCCGCGGTGACCTTCTGTCCTTCGTCGACAGCCAGCGAAGCAATGCGCCCCTGAATTCGCGAACTCACAATGACTTCGTTCGCGTCCACCGTGCCGATCAGCTGCAGCTCGCTGGTGTGGCTGGTGGAGAAGAAGTACCAGCACAGCGCCACCACCGTCAGCACGGCCATGATCATGAAAATTCGGTTTCTTGGTTTCATGCGGTCTTTCTCTCCGGCAGCGCGGTCTGTGGGATGGGCACAGCCGCCAGAACCGTCTGTGCGAGCCGTGTGCCGGCTTCGCGGTCTTTAAAGATGGTGTGTCCCAGATACTCAATCGCAGACGTGCGGCGAGCGGCAAGAGCGCCGGGTTCCAGCGGGTCCTGAGATTTGAGCAGCCTCACCATGGGCGCGCTCAGGAAGTAAAAGACATTCGCTCCGAGTGCGGCATACATCATCTGCATCGGATCCACGTTCGCGAGCTCACCGGAGTGAATGCCTTCCTCGACGGTTCCGAGCGCCAGATCCCACATCGGCTCGAACGCCTTTTTGGCGATGACGCTCATCGCGTTCGACTGTCCGGTGCGGAAGCGAACCATCTCCTGCTGCATCAGCGCCTGGAATCCATGGTGCGAGAGGATGCGGTCGAAGTGCTGCAGCGCGAACCGCAAAACGCGCTCACCGGCACTGCAGTCGAGGCGAAGAACAGCGAGGGTGTCGCTGGCTACTTTTCCGGCGACTTCTTCGAGGGCAGCGGTGTAGAGCGACTCCTTGTCGCGGAAATAGTAGTAGAGCAGAGCCTTGTTCACGCGGGCCGCTGCAGCGATGGCGCCGGTGCGCGCTCCGGCAAGGCCGTGCTCGCTGAACTCGCGAATCGCCGAGTGGAGAATCCGGTCGCGAGAGGTATCGAGTTGGGTGGAATGGGATGTAGGCATTGATTGACTGTTTAGTTAAACTGACCGTTTAGTTAAACCTACTCGATGACCCAGCCCGAACGCAAGTTCCCCTCTGTCCAATTCACCTGGTGACTCGAATCTTACCGGTAAATCACCTGAAATCAGTGCTGATGGCCCATCGGCCGTGCCTCGCCATTGCCCGGCGCCGACGCTTTCGGGTGTTTGTCCGAATAGCGGCCCAGGAGGAACATGGCCAGGCCGAAGACGAGCATGACGATGCCCCAGATCAGGTTGATATCCATGTTGGCGGAGCGCGCGTAGATCTCGCTGCCGCGCGTCACGAAGCCGTAGATCGAGAGCAGGACGCCGACAAGCAGGAACAGTAATCCGAGGGGAATACGGAGGTCGAGGCTCATCCTGTTTGTCTCCTTATCTGAAGATGAAATTTAGACCGATCAGCAGAACGATGAGTCCGACGGCGATATAGCTGGGGCGCGCATACCAGGCCATGTGGTGTTCGACGGGCTTGGGGGTGAGCGAGTAGACCAGCCCGACCAGTTCCTTCTCGGGTCGCGGCTTGGTAAAGAGGCTGATCCCGACGGCCAGTGTGAAGTTGATGGTGAAGGCGAAGATCGCCTGCCAGAAGTTCAACGCCATCGCGCTCGGATAGGTGTGGATCACATGGAGCCACCCGCCGTGAATGCCGGGATGATCGCCCAGGCCGATGGTCAGGCCGTGGTGCAGCATGGCGCCGATGGTGCCGGTGGCCAAGCCGATGAACGCCGCGTGCCCGGTGGTCCGCTTCCAGAACATCCCCAGCAGGAACGTCGCAAACAGCGGCGCGTTCACGACGGAGAAGACCAGCTGCAGCGTATCCATGATGTTGTTGAAGCTCAGGACGACGTAGGCCGTCGCCATTGAAATCAGGATCCCGACGACAGTTGTCCAGCGGCCCATCTTGAAATAGTGCGCGTCGCTCGCATGCTTGTTGATGTAGGACTGGTAGATGTCGAAGGTCCACACGGTATTGAACGCCGTTACATTGCCGGCCATACCGGACATGAAGCTGGCGAGAAGAGCGGTGAGGCCGAGGCCGAGAATGCCGGTAGGGAAGTAGTGCAGCAGCATGTTCGGAATGGCCAGGTCGTAGTCGAGGACGGGCTGTCCATGGGTGTCGAGCATGATCTTGCCGGTGACCGGATCGACTTTGGCGGGAATCAGGCCCCGGCCAGCGGACATGCTTTCGGAGCCGCTGGTTGCGACGGTTCCGGCGCCCTGGCTCATGACGTGATTTGTCACCATGGGTGTTCCAATTGCGATCAGGCCAGGCAGAATCACGAGGAAGGGAAAGAACATCTTCGGCACCGCGGCGATGAGCGGGACGCGCCGCGCCGACTCTTCTGAGTTGGCCGCCATGGCTGTCTGGATGACCAAAAAGTCGGTGCACCAGTAGCCGAAGGAGAGAACGAAGCCGAGGCCCGCGACCAGTGGAAACCAGTCCACTCCGAGAGGATTCGTATTAGCGCTCCCCATTCCTTGCCAGGAGTGCATGTAGGCCGCGGGCAAGGAAGCCTTCAGGCCGCTCCAGCCGCCGACATTCTTCAGCCCGACCCACACCAGTGGCAGGAATCCCGCGACGATCAGGAAGAACTGCAGGACCTCGTTGTAGATCGCGCTGGTGAGTCCGCCGAGGAAGATGTAGCAGAGGACGATCAGGGCGGAGAGGATGATGGCAAAGTGGAAGATCCACTCGACGGGCAGGCCCAGGTGGATGAAGAGACTGTCGAAGACGTGCAGGGTCTGGATCAGGCGGGCCATGGCGTACATCGAGATGCCGGAGGAGAAGACCGTCATCACGGCAAAGCTGCAGGCATTCCAGGCGCGCGTCTTCTCATCGAAGCGCAGGCGTAGAAACTCCGGCACGGAGCGGGCTTTGGAGCCGTAATAGAACGGCATCATGAAGACGCCGACGAAGATCATGGCGGGGATGGCGCCGATCCAGTAGAAGTGGCTGGTGACGATGCCATATTTGGCGCCCGATGCGCCCATGCCGATGACTTCCTGGGCTCCAAGGTTCGCTGAGATGAAGGCCAAGCCGCAGATCCAGGCGGGCAGCGAGCGGCCGGCCTGGAGGTAGTCTTTGCTGGTCTTCATGAACCGCTTGAGTGCAAAGCCGATGCCCAGCACAAAAGCGAAATACAGCAGCATGATGAGCCAGTCGATGGTGGTCAGGTTCACGCTTGGGCTTCCCTCCTGGGAAAATCGCGAAGGCGATGTCGGAGGCCAATGTACACGGACCTATGGGTCAAGTCCAGATGACGAGATGGGCCTGCATGCGGAGTGAATCGGTTGAGCAAACTCAGACGGAACGGCGGGCGGAGGCTGGAAAATTCGGACCCCCTCATTTTGGGGGTCGTCGCGGTGCGGTCGGTGATTCTGCTGGAGTTTTGCAGGGGGGATGTGCAGTTCGCAACCGGGTCGTGCGCTTCATTTGTCCGCGGGATGCGAGGCTGCTTCCGGGTGGGCTGTCGGCTGCCGTTTGGAGAGTACATCGTGTGAGGGATGGAGGGTTGAACCCAGTCTTCTTTTCGCTTTTTCTGCTCCCTGGCGATCTATTTCCGGAGGGAACAGGTTGCAAGTACTGTGTTTTCAGGTTGATGAGCATGTTTACAAGCTCGACAACATGGGTGGAGGCTCTCTATTCGCGGTACTTAAAGTCAGGTAGTCGGCAGGAAGCAGGAGGGAGGAAGGAGGACCGTCAGGAAAGGGTCGCGGAAGACGCGGGCGGATGTCACCATGGAGCCGGCGATTGGGATTTCAAAGAGCTACGCGGAAGACCCTGGGGTCTCCGGAAATACGAAGGGGAATGTCTGCAAGGCAGGCATTCCCCTCTGAATTCCAGAATACGGAGCGGTGGGGAGCGCGACAAGAAGAATCGGAGGGAGGAACGGTACGAAGGTCATGGGAGTGCTGGATGCGGGCGAAGGGTTTGTAGGTGGGGGAAGGTGTTGATTGTTCCTGGTTGCCGACCATCCGACAGTAATCCGCGGAAGCTGGTCGAATAATGGCAATGAGATCTTCGTAACACAACGAGCCGATGCATGAGATACAGCAATCGGGCCTAAGTGCTTTGTCTAATTCGCTCTGCAATATTGGGCTTCAACAATCTCTCGGTCAGGACGCCAAAGAACAAACGACGTTATGCGAAGACGGAGGGCCAGGTGTGTTCCCGCTAAAGCGGACTGGACCCTTCCGAAGCATGATGAGTAACGGTGAGCTCGATGAGGACTATGACCAAGCGTGGGTACGAGATGAAAGATCGGGCAAATCATCCAGAGACTGCGCGACCAGCCTGACAATGATCCGCCTCTGAGTGGGACGAAGCGGTGCAGCGTCTGCTGGCATGGGATCCTACTTACCTCTGGTGCTAATCGATGGTGCCTCGATAAGCTCAGTAAAGAGATCTCGCGGCGATATTGCCAGACTGATCTTGGCGGGGACGGTGGTCGTGGCGGTATTCCTTCCCGTAGCCTCCTTCGTGTATTCTGCACGTAGCCAACGGATACGTTTCGAAAAGTGATCTTGAAGGTGCGCTCTTGGGACTGGTCGGTTGGTCGCGTTCCTCGCCAATCGCAGAAGCCACAAGTCGAGTATAAGCCGCTCGGCGTCAGTGGCGCGAGATCGTAATTGCCGTATCACCGGCAAACCGGACATTTGGAGCGGATCGAAGCAGAGACACAAGGTCCCTCACGCCCTGCGCGTGCGCGCCGGGGATTCGGGATGACAGCTCGGTGTGGTGGGTCGGGTGTTTTGTGTGAATCACCGCCAAACCCGAACATTCGGCGCCGGGTACACGAAACTCTCGTTCGCCGAGTATGCGGACGAGTTACGGTAGGCGCGTTGATGGGGACTCAACTCATTTTTTCGGTTGTCCAAGCAGATGGCTGCTTTATACGGCCGGCGGTCTTGCACGACCTTTGCCGTATCGTCTCTTCTTCCTCAGGTGAGCGTCGGCGGAGGAGTCCTTTTTAGCTGGGCCTCGGATCCTGGTGGTTCGCGGAACGGTTCTACAGCAATGCGGTCGTAACGCACTTCCAGCACCTTCAGATGTTCTGTTCCGCCGGGCGCCTCGAGAACTACGGTGTCCCCGGCTGCCGACTTCAGCAACGCGCGCCCCAGAGGTGACACCCAACTGATATGGTTCCGGCTGAGATCGACCTCGTCGACGCCGACGATGCTCACCACCCGCTCCGCTCCAGATGGATTGGCATAGCGCACGGTCGCCCCGAAGAATGCCCTGGTCTCGGCCTGCCTTGCCCGCGGAGCTTCCGGGTCAACGACTTCAGCGGCTTCAATTCGCTTCGTCAGAAAGCGAATCCGTCCATCGATCTGGCGCAACCGGCGCTTGCCATATTGATAGTCGGCATTTTCACTGCGATCGCCGTTGCCGGCGGCCCACGCTACCACCTCCACCACGGCCGGGCGGTCCCTGGTGAGCAGAAATCGGTGCTCATCCTGAAGGCGCTGCAGTCCGCCCGGTGTTATGTAGTTCGTGCCTTGCATCGCGGGTCCGTCTGCCTGCGGCCTTCTCGTGAAGCCTTTCCTCATGGGTAGTCCTCTCAGCGCAAAACAGGTGTCGATCGAAGACCGATGGGTCATCCAGATTTATAGCAGTTTCGTCGGCGGTGTTGTGACAGCGGGATTGTTGGCGTAACACCGGCGTTCCGGAACCTTTGCGACCGCCGGTACTCAGGTTGAAGCCCGACGAAGTCTGCGGCGTTTACTGCACGAACGCAACTGGTGCCTCTTCAAAACTGGCCGGGCCTGAAGGCCTCTTTTGCAGCGCGCCTCATTCACCGGCCTGAAGGCCGGTGCTTCTGCCGTCGTGCCGCTGCGCGGCACCCGATGCGGGTCCGAGTATTTCCGCAAGCTGTGAAAGGCGGGCCCCTTCACTTTTGCGTGGCGAGGGCGGAAAAGGTCGTTTGAGAGTCGTTGCCGTGTCACCGGCATGCAGGAAGTTTTTCGCGGCTCAGAGCATGGGGGTGGATGGGTGCGATATGCAAAGATGGATGCACGCTTCAAATCCCAGGGGCCTGCTTTTCCCTGAACGACGAGGGGGAACACAGCGGGTGTCTATCCACACAACCGCAACCTGGCCTGCGCGAGAGGATCGCCGGGCTGCGCTGGTATGGCTGGCTATTTTCTGGATCTATGTGGGAGTCGGCTTCGGCTTCGATCTGCACAATTACGTGAAAGAGCGGCCGCCGGTCCCTGGAATCGTTCACGTGCATGCCATTGCCACCACGCTGTGGCTGCTGGTGGCGACCACGCTGGTGATGATGGTGGAAACGGGGAACGTCCGTTTCCATCGCCGCTTCGGGTGGTTTGCGGCAGGCTACGCGGCGATCGTTGTGGTGATCGCACCCTGGTCGGAGCTGAGCTGGCAGGCGCTGAATCTGCGGACGCCCGGCGCGCTGCCTCCTGAATTTCTTTCCATCGCCTTCAGCGGTGTGTTCTGCATGGTGGTGCTTCTGCCGTGGGGCATTCTGCTGCGACGCAACTCGGCGGCGCATCGGCGCCTGCTGATTCTGGCGACCATCTGCATCAGCGACGCGGGTTTTTCGCGGATGGTGGGGCGGTTTCTGCCGCCGCCGACGACGTTTCTCGGGACCTATTTGTTCTACGAGGGCGGCAATCTGCTGCTGATCGTTCTGATGTTTCTGTGGGACTGGAAACGGGACCGGGTGATGCAGCAGTTTCTGTGGGGAGCGTCGGTGGTGATCGCGGTTGGGCTGACGGCGACGAGTTTGTATTTCAACGAGACGTGGAGATCGATTTCGCGTTTGTGGCTGGAGAGCTGGGCTCGAAGGATGCTGTAGGGTGGGGCGTCGACGGTGACGCACCGATGGGGAAGTATGGCCGACTTTACGACCCGTACTCCGCGATTCGTCATCCCTCTCATCGATGGCGACCTGATAACCCCGTTATCCCAGCAAACAGCAAACCGCTAGTATTTCCACCATGAGCCCTCGTGTAGTCGCTGGAGTCGCATCTTCTGCAGGGATAGCTGCTGTCGCGCTAACCCTCAGTTTGGAATATTCTCGTGCGGCTTCGTCAATAGGGTACTCAGGTTTGAAGGTCATGAGCATGATCGCTCTCCCGGGTCTAATCGGCTCTATGGCCATTGCTGGAAACATCCACGCCTTCAGCTTGTGGCTGGCAGCATTTCTCAATGGCTTCTTCTATCTAGGACTCAGCTGGGCGGCCGTTGCTCTTTTCAATTCCATCTTCAAAAGGGTTCGATAGGTATGGTTGCGGTCGTAAGACCGGCTATCCGGAAGTTAGGTCCGGTAAAGACTTCGGATGGAGAAGAGCAACCGCAGATCCCCTCGCTGCGCGATGCTTCGCGTCGGGATGACTACTGTGGTGGGGCTGCTGGCTAGAGGGACTGGACGGGGATCAGGGTCAGGTCGTCGACCAGGCCGATTTCTTTCTGGACGAAAGGCTCGGCGTAGCGCACGCCGGCGAGGGTTCCGTAGTGGCGGGCTTCGGAGAAGGTGCGTTCGCGAATCTCTTCTTCCGGAACGAAGAGGCCGCTTCCGGCGGACTGATTCGCATACTGCGACTGGTAGGCCATGAGCGCGCGGTGACGGTCTTCGATGAAGGGCGTGATGTCGACGACGAAGCTGGGCCGGACGTCGGCGTAGAGACTCGCGTAAATGATTTTGAAGGGGCGGTGGGGGTGCTTCGCGCACGGCGAATCGCGCTCGGCGCCCGAACCGGTTTCGGTCCGTTCGGTGCCGGCTATTTTGAGGTTCGCTAATCCGGAGAGGAAGCAGGCTTCGTAACCCAGGGTGGCGCTGGTGTAGTGATCTGGGTGGCGTCCGGTCCAGTAGGGAAGGATGACGACCCGGGGGCGGACCTGGCGCAGAACCTCGACGACTTTGAGACGGTTCTCCCAGGTGTTCTCAACGCGGCCGTCCTGGATATCCAGAGCCTGGCGCCAGGTCACGCCGAGGAT
The DNA here is from genome assembly GCA_963705765.1 of uncultured Acidobacteriaceae bacterium. Taxonomy (GTDB): domain Bacteria; phylum Acidobacteriota; class Terriglobia; order Terriglobales; family Acidobacteriaceae; genus Palsa-343. The sequence goes on from CAVPKU010000045.1 coordinate 52,172, forward strand.
TTTCGCGGCGGCGTCGGCTTCGGCGGCGCGTTCTTCGGCGGAGCCACGGGTGCCGGCTTCTCCGCGAGTGAGATCGAGAATGGCGGTGGAGACGCCGAGAGAATGCATGCGGAGCAGGGTGCCGCCGCAGGTTTGTTCGACGTCGTCGCGATGGGCGGCGATGGCAAGAACCTCGGCGATCGGTTGGTCTGCCATCGCGGGTGGCTTTGAGGGGGGACCTTAGTAGATGGTGTTGTCGTTGTCGGTGCCAGCGTCCATGTAGGCGCAATCGACCGCGGTGCCGGAGATGGTCACGTTGGAATTATCGAGCGCATGCCCATCGGTGGTGCTGTAGATGTAAATCTGGCCGCCCTCGGTGGTGTAGACCTTGTGCAATCCCTCGACGTCGGCGATGCCGGTGCCGTCTCCCTTGAAGGCATCGATGGTGGAGGTATGCGTGGACGTATTGAACATGGTGATGCAGCCAAACTGGAGGTTGCCGCCGGATTGGGCCTGCTGGTAGCGGACCCCCTGGTCGCACTGCGACGACCCGATCCACAGGGTGTTGTCGTCAGCGAAGACCATCCGGTTGTGCATGCCGTCGCTGATGGAGTAGGTTCCGGCAATGGTATTGGCGGGCGTGTTGAGAATGGTCAGGAAGCCAGCGAAAAGGCCGCTGGAAGGCTGGAATTGCTGGCCCGCCACGTAGAGGGTATTGCCATTGAAGGCGGCGTTGGTCGCTCCATTGGGAATCGCGACGTTGCTTTGCGCCACCAACGCGATACCGCTGGCGCCGGTGCTGCCGGTATTGATGGAGGAGGCGGTAATGGGAATCGTCGTCAGACTAGCTGTGGTTCCACCGCATTCAGGGCCGCAGTTGACGACGTAGGCGGTGGTGCCATCCGGAGAGAAGACGGCTTTGATGGGGTGATCGAAGGTGGCCGAGGCTCCGGTGCTGACCGGGAAAACACACCAGGTCGGCTGGCGCTGGGGCTCGCAATCCTGCGCGCCGAGGTAGTTGGGATTGTTGGCTGCCGCGACCTGCTGGGTCTGGTTGAGTTGCACAAAGCTGTACACGGCGAAGCTGGCTGGATTGTCGACGTTCACGGTGTGACCGGCCGGCTGCGTCGCGTTCTGCACAAAAACCAGCGCGACCGTGCCACCCGGATTGACTGAGACTCCGTAGGCATTGGGCAGGTTCAGCGCAAGAGCCGCCCCGCTGCCGCGGTTGACAACACTGATGACGTGACTGGCGGGGTTCGCTGCATAGACGTAACCCAGGTCCCGGGTCATCATCTGTCCGTTGTAGGGGATGCCCTCGGTGCTGCTGGTCAAACCGCCCGGGATCGAAACCGTCGCGCTGACTTTTTCTTCGGCATAACTGATCAGAGCCAGGCTGCCGTCGCCTTCTCCATAGACGGCGCCGCCCTGCTGTTCGGGCAGGTTCTGGATGGTGAGAGGCAGCTTGCCGGAATAGCCGTTGATCTCCAACTGCCCGCTCGAGGCGTTGAACGCGTGGCGGATGTCGTAGAACGCATCCATGAAGACGAGCGAGCCGGAGGCGAACGGGCTGGGATTCTGTTCGGCGACCATCACCCGGTTCAGCACGCCGCTGGGAGGCAGATTGCGGCCGGCAAAGAAAAAGTTTTTGCCGCAGGAACTGACAACGGTGCAGACTCCGAAGACGATGCTGAGAACGGCAGCGAAGTACAGGGGACTTCTCTTCTTCAAAACCTTAGAACCTCACCAGGCGCATGCTAGCGACAATCTCGCGGGAACCCCAAGTATATCAGGGCACTTGCGGCAATTTGTTGGACGCATTGCGAGGCCAGCGGTGAGAGCTCCGGTGGACGTTTTCCTGCTGATACGATGAATGAGGATACCCCCATGACCAGCCGTCTGGAGCAGCGATTCAGTGGGCGAACCGTTCTTTGCGACGGCGCTATGGGCACGTCTCTTTACGCGCGAGGCGTGTTCATCAACCGGTGTTTTGACGAGCTGAATCTCTCTCAGCCCGAGCTGGTGCGCAGCGTCCACGAAGAATATCTGCAGTCGGGCGCCGAGATCATTGAGACCAACACTTTTGGCGGAAATGCGATGCGCCTGGAGCGGTATGGACTCCGTGACAAGGTTGCCGACATCAATCGCGCCGGGGTTGCCATCGCTCGCCAGGCGGTTCGCCAACTGGCCGATAAGCAGGCTGGCACTGCCTTCGTCGCTGGGTCTGTGGGACCTCTCGGCGTGCATCTGGAGCCGCTGGGCAAGACCAGCCTCGATGAAGCCCGGGAAGCCTTTGCGGAACAGATCCGGGCTCTGACCGAGGGTGGTCCGGGCGTGGGCGTGGATCTGCTGATCATCGAAACGATGCCGGCCCTGAACGAAGCCGAGCAGGCGGCTCTGGCCGCGAAGGCGGTCGCGCCGGACGTGCCCGTCGTGGTGATGGTGACGGTCGACGAAGAAGCCAATTGCCTGGACGGAGCCTCGCCGGAGACAGCGGCGGCTCGGATCGCATCGTGGGGCGTGGACGGGATTGGATGTAACTGCAGCGTTGGTCCGGCGACGGTGCTGACCGCTGTTGAGCGCATGGCGGCGGTTACGGCTGTGCCGCTGATGGCGATGCCGAACGCCGGCATGCCGCGCTCGGTGGAAGGCCGCAACATTTATCTCTGCTCGCCCGAATACATGGCGAGCTTTGCCCGCAAATTCACCAAGGCGGGAGTCCAGTTCATCGGCGGATGCTGCGGAACGACGCCGCAGCACATTCGGGCTATGAAGTCGGCGCTGCGCGCTACCGACGCGCAGGCCGCGGCCGAGCGAACCACGAAGCGGGAACCCATTGTTACTGAGACTCCGCCGGTTGCGATTCAGGAACGATCGCGGCTGGGCAGGCTGGTGCATGAGGGCGCTTTCATCACGATGGTGGAGATTGTGCCGCCGCGCGGCATCGACTGTAGCAAGGAGCTGAAGGGCGCTCAGCAACTCGCCGATCTCGGCATCCACGCCATCAACGTGCCCGACTCGCCCCGCGCTTCGGCTCGCATGAGCGCGCAGAGCCTGTGCATCCAGATTCAGCAGAAGACGGGCATCGAGACGCTGCTGCACTATACGTGCCGCGATCGCAACGTGCTGAGCATTCAGAGCGATTTGCTGGGAGCGTCGTCGATCGGCCTCAAGAACATCCTGTGCCTGACGGGCGATCCGCCGAAGCTGGGGAATTATCCCGACGCGACCGCGGTTTACGACGTGGATGCTATTGGCCTGGTCAATATTGTGAACCGCCTGAATCACGGGCTCGACATCGGGGGCAATCCGATCGGCGAGTCCACTGGCTTCACCATGGCTGTTGCGGCCAATCCCGGCGTGCCCGACCTCGACAACGAGGTCCGCCGCTTCGCCTGGAAAGTGGAAGCTGGTGCTGAATACGGCATCACGCAGCCGGTCTTCGATCTGCGCGTGCTTGAGACTTTTCTTAAACGCATTGAAGGCTTTCGTATTCCGATCGTTGCCGGGATCTGGCCTCTGACCAGCCTGCGCAATGCGGAGTTCATGAAGAACGACCTGCGCGTGAGCGTGCCTGACGAAATCATGACGCGCATGGGGCGCACTGCGAACCCGGAAGCGGCGCGAGCCGAGGGTGTTCTGATCGCCCAGGAGATGCTGGCCGCTTCGCGCACCATGGTGCAGGGCGTGCAGGTCAGCGCGCCATTCGGGCGGTATGGCCTGGCGGCCGATGTTCTGGCGGCGGTGTTGCCCGGTCGCCCTGTTCAGAAACCGATCCCGCCGCCGCGCCCGGAGGAGGGCCTGCGTGGCCAGCTTTGAGGAATCCCTGAAGAGGCTGGAAGAGATTGTTGCGACGCTGGAGCGCGGCGATCTGCCGCTGGAGGAATCGATCAAGCTCTTCGAAGAGGGGACGCATCTTTCGGCCGCGTGCCGCAAGCACCTGGATGAGGCTGAGGGAAAGATCGAGATCCTGATCAAGCAGCGGGACGGCGCGATGAAGCGCGAGCCGTTTAAATAGCGACACCTTAGTCGAGGAGAGCCTCAATTTCACGCATCTCGAATCGAATGCCACGCCCTGGTTCATCGAAGACCGCGCTCGCGGCGAGATGACCTACCACGTAGCGCTGGATCGCGGGGCCGGTTGGGTCGATCACCCAGATTTGAGGAATGCCCATCGCTTCGTAATCATGCAGTTTGCGGACGAAGCGCGTGAAGCGGTCTTCCGGCGACAGGATCTCGAAAACGGCGACGGGCGCGTGGGTGATGATTGGCTCGATGGGCTGATTGCGGTCGAGGATGGTCACGTCGGGAACGCGGAAGCGGGTGGGGCTGACCTGAATGCGGAGTTCCGGACGGATGCGAACATTCCATTCGTCTTCGTGTTTCCAAAACCACTTCTGAATTGCAGCTTGCCAGGAGGAGTGGTCGTATTCACCCATCGGTCTTTCCTCGATCTCGCCGTCAACATATTCAGCATCGGGTTCCCAGTCGGCGCTGTGCAGGTAGGCCTCGACGGGAACGCGGCGCGGTTCCTGATCCTGAATTTGTGCGGGCAAGGCCATGGAAGTTAGCTGCCACCAGCATAGACCCGGTGCATTGCACCCGAAAATGAATTTGTTCAGCGGTGGGTCAGGGCGTTCAGGCCGAGCTGGGCGCGGACGAAATCTGTGATCGCATCGGACATATACACCGGCGGCGCAATCAGGAAGCAGGGCTTGCCATCGAGCTCGCCGTTCCGGACTTCCGTATTGGACGAGAGAAGCACCGCATCGGCACGGTCCAGGAACCGGCGCGCTGAATCCTTGAAATCCGCGACTGCGGGATCGAGAACGGTGAGATAGAGGTGGGGCTGGAGAAATTCGAGGATGCTGTTCGACTCGAGGATTGCGTTCTCGCAGTTGGCGAGTTCTTTTTCGATGCGAGGCATGGCTTCGGCGAGCATGCCGATGCGGGTGCGCACCCAGATGGAACGGGCTGCGCCCGCTGCGAGAAAGCGCGAGGTGTCCGTGCCGCTGGTTCGGTCCAGCTCGGCGGTCAGAGAGACGCACGAGTTCTCTGTTTGGCACTGGCAGGGCTTGCCGTCCGCGGTGCAGAATCCGTGGCCGTACTGGGTGATCTTGAAGGCGGTCCATTGCAACTCGGGCAGGCGCGCGATGAGGGCGGCGACCACGGAGGTCTTGCCGATGTTGCGCGAATTCCCGCCCACCACGACGATCGCCATCAGGGCTTCTCCTCATCGTTGGATGAGCGAGCCAGGCGAGCGAGTGCGGCTAATTCTTTCAAATACTGGCGCAGCGGGCGCGCGGGACGTCCCCAGAAGACGACGCCGGGGCCTTTGACTTTTTTGTGGGTGAGGATGCCGGAGCCGGAGCCGAGGATGACCCGTTCGCCAACGTGGGCGTGGTCGCCGATGCCGACCTGGCCGCCAACGATGGCGTTGGCACCGATGCTGGACGAACCGGAAACGCCGGTCTGCGCGGCGATGACGACATCGCGTCCGACATGGACGTTGTGACCGAGATGGACGAGATTGTCGATCTTGACGCCGCGCTCGATGCGCGTCTCTTCCAGTGCACCGCGGTCGATGGTGGTGTTGGCGCCAATCTCGACGTTGTCTTCGAGGATGAGGCGACCCTGCTGCGGAAACTGCAGGTATTCACCGGTCTTCGCGTCGCGGACGTAGCCGAAGCCGTCGGAACCAACGACGACGCCTGCATGGAGGACGACGTGATTGCCCAGCGTGGTGCCGGGATACACGACCACGCGCGGGTAGATGCGGCAGTGCTCGCCGATCTGTACGCCGGCGCCGATGACGGAGCCTGCGCCGATGCGGGTGCCTGTGCCGACTTGTGCGTCTGCTTCGATCACGGTGCAGGGCCCGATTGAAACCTGGTCGGCGATCTTTGCGGACGGATCGACGACGGCGGTGGAGTGAATGCCGGTGGCTGGCTCGGATGGTTTCAGCAAGCGCGCGGCCTGGGCGAAAGCGAGGCGTGGTTGCGCGATGATCAGGAGCGGCTTGTTGGCTGCTGTGTCGGCGAGTTTGCCCGGCACAAGGATCGCCGCCGCTGCGGACGCCATCGCAGCGGTCAGGGCGTGCGCGTCTTCGGCAAAGAGCAGGGAAGTGGGGGTTGCGGTGGCCGTGCTGGCGACACCGTTAATCTCAGGATCGGATTCAGCACCGCCTGCTGGCCGCAATTCGGCGCCCAGGGCCAGCGCGATTTCAGAAAGCTTCATCGCGTACAGGGTACAGGGTGCACGGTGCGGGGCGGAGGGTGCAGCTGGATCCTTCGCTCGCTTGCGCGAACTCAGGATGACAAACCTGTCGGTTGGTCACTTTTCGCGGGCGACGACGAATTCCGGCATCCACTGGAGGGCGCGCTTGTATTCGGAATCGGGCAGGACGTTGAGCGCTGTCTGTGCGGCTGCAGCGTAACCAAACGCGGCCTTCATGGCGTAGTTGACTGACTGATTGCGGTTCAGGATGTGCAGGATCTCCTGGTGGGAGATGCGCTCGAAGTTCTTGTCGTCCAGCACCGTTTGGATCGACGCGCGTTCGGCCGGGGTGCTGCCGTTTTCGAGGGTATGAATCACGGCCAGCGTTGCCTTGCCTTCGCGGAGATCGCTGGCGACGGGTTTGCCGAGGACTTCTTCGGTGGCCGTCAGGTCGAGAACATCGTCGACAATCTGGAAGGCCAGTCCAAGGTTGCGGCCGTAGCTTCCCATCGAATCTTCCATGGCCTGATCGGCTCCGGCGAGCACTGCGCCGAGACGCATCGAGACTTCAAACAGGCAGGCGGTCTTGCGGTAGATCAGGTCGTTGTATTCGCCTTCGGTGATCGGCTTGCCGAGGCACTCCATCTGCAGGAGCTCACCTTCGACCATTTGCTGGGTCAGGCGGATCAGCAGCTCGAGGACGCGGAAGCTGCGCTCTTCCAGAGCAATGCGGAAGGCCTGCATGTAGAGCCAATCGCCGACCAGCACGCATTTGCCGTTGCCCCAGGTGTGGTTGGTGGAGGGCCGTCCGCGGCGCATGTCGGCGGCATCGATGATGTCGTCGTGGACCAGGGTGGCGGTGTGCACCATTTCGACCACGGCACCGAGACGGATCATGCCATGGGCCGAGTAGCCGAGGCTGCGGGCGGCCAGCAACAGCAAGGAGGGGCGAATGCGTTTGCCTCCGCCTTCGCGCAGGTAGTCGGAGATTTCGGTGATAGCGGCGACCGAAGAGACGGCATCGGCGCCGAACTCGCGCTCGATGGCGGCAAGATCGTCGTGCAGCAGGCCGAAAACTTCCTTCGCCGTCGCTGTCGCCACTGTGCTCACGTCAAGTTCTCCCGACTGCGGGGGCCGAACCGTTCAGTTGGAACGGTAGTTGGTGAACTGCATGTCGATGCCGAGATCGCGTCCTTTGAGCAGCGCGATCGTTTCCTGGAGAGCATCGCGGTCCTTGCTCGAAACGCGGACGGTGTCGCCCTGGATCGAAGCCTGAACCTTCTTTTTGGAGTCTTTAATGATTCTAACGATTTCTTTGGCTTTCTCTCCAGCGATGCCTTGCTGGAGGGTGACCTTTTGCCGCACCGACGAGCCTGCGGCCGGTTCCACTTTGCCAAAGGTCAGGGACTTGAGCGAGACGCCGCGCTTGACCAGCTTCTGGCGGAGAATCTCAGTCACCGCCTGCAGTTTGTATTCGTCGACCGACGCCAGTTGGAGGGCCTCTTCGCCTTCGAGCTTGATCTCGGACTTCGAGTCTTTCAGGTCGAAGCGGGTGTGGACCTCTTTGGTGGCCTGGTCGATCGCGTTGCGCACTTCCTGCATATCGACTTTGCTGACGATGTCGAAGGAGTTCTCTGCTGCCATCCGGGGCCTCTTCTCTTAGATTATCCGCTACCGGGGAGGAAGGCGGGTTGGAGCAGAAATTTCGGTACCAAAAAACGTGCTGAAGTTACTGGTGGTGCGGGTGGCGACCTCCTCGGGATCGAGGCCACGAATCTCGGCAATCTTCATAGCCACTTCTTTCACCCAGGCGGGCTCGTTGCGTTTACCGCGGTTGGGCAGGGGTGCCAGGAAGGGCGCGTCGGTTTCAATGAGCATGCGATCGAGGGGAAGCGCGACGGCGGCATCGCGGATGGGCTCCGCTTTGGGGAAGGTAATGTTTCCGGCAAAGGAGATGAGGAAGCCGAGGTCGATGGCTTCCTGTGCATGACGCAACTCGCCCGTGAAGCAGTGGAGGATGCCGCCGAGACCGGTGCGCGCCCATTCATCGCGAAGCATCGTGAGGGTGTCATCCCAGGCGTTGGTGGAGTCGTTGGAGGGCCGGCAGTGGATGACGATGGGCTTGTGGCGCGCGGCGGCGATTTCCATCTGCCGGGTGAAAACGGCTTTCTGGATGTCGCGCGGGGAGTGGTCGTAGAAGTAGTCGAGACCGATTTCGCCACAGGCCAGGATTTCAGGCTGCTGGAGCAGCGAGTCGAGTTTGGAGCAGGCTTCGTCGTCGCATAGGCTGGCTTCATGGGGATGGACACCGGCGGTGGCCCAGATCCTGGGGGTGTTCGGGAGTTCGGCGTACTCGCGCGCAATCTCCAGAGCCTGGTGCATCTCGGCGGGGCCGTCGCCGATGCCGATGGAGAGAATGCCGCGGACCCCGGCCTCGAAGGCGCGCCCGAGGAGGGCGGTGCGGTCCTCGTCGTAGCGGGAACTGTCGAGATGGGCGTGAGAGTCAATCATCGGCAAATACCAGGTTAGCCGATGGCGATTCCATCCGCTACTGGGTTCGGGCGACCTGGACTGAGGATGGACGGGCCGGGGCGGGCTTGCCGGCGAGCAGGTGCTCGACCTGGGCGGTCATCTCGGTCTCGAGCTGGTGGTTGTCGGGTCCGGTTGCGGGACCGGAATAGCCGGTATGGATGGCCTTCACCAGGCCGTCCCGGCCAATGAAAAAGGTGGTGGGCCAGCAATCGAGATGGGTGACCTGGGGGAAGGTGGCGGCGAGCTGGTCGGGTACCGGGGCCAGCAGAACCGGGTAGGTGATGCCGTAACGCTTGAGGACAGCGCGAAGACGGACGGGGTTCTGGCGCTGGGAGGCTTCTTCAAAACTGAGCTCGACGATCTCGAGGCCGCGGCTGTGGTACTTGCTGTAGAGGGACTCGAGGAAGGGCCACTCATCCTGGCAATTGGGGCACCAGCTGCCTCCGATGGAGACGATGACGGCTTTGTGGGCGAACTCGGGATCGGTGCTGGAGACGAGCCTGCCGTTGAGGTCGGGAAAGCGGAAGGCGAGGGGCTCGGCGGCGTTTTTCAGGGAGGTGTGATGGAGTGGGTCGTCGACGCTCGAAAGCGAGGCGTTGTGCAGCGGGGTGGCGCGATGAGCGGCGAAGGTCTGGACGCCGTTGCCGTGGGCTGAGGTTTCAAGCTGCAGCGTTCCGTCGGACTGAGGGCGCAGCACGGCGACACTGGGGCCGGCGGCGGTGAAGTGGCTGACGGTGAAGGCGCCGTCGCGCCAGGTGCCGTAGAGGTTGCCGGTATCGCCATCGATGCGCTCGATCACTGCGACGACGTCGGAGCCGGTTTGGCGAACGCGCAGCTTCCATGCATCTTCGCCCTTAGTGCCGTTCTCAACGGCAACGTTCCACAGGCCCGCGATGTGCGGCGGATTGGGCGCTGCGGCGGGGAGTTTGCCGTTCAGCTGAGCGGTGATGGGGACAGTGTGGCTGGGTTTGCCGAAGGTGCCGGTGAGGGTGCCGTTGCTGAGTGTGGCGTCGAGCGTGTTGGCGTAGTAGTCGAAGGTGAGGATGAGGTGGCCGTCGGCGAAGGTGCCGCTGGATGCTATGGACCGGTCGCGTCCATTGAGGAGGGCGCCCTGGAGGTGGTCGCCGGCGCCGGTGATTTCGAGACGGAAGGGGACCTGCTGGTTATTGACCTGGGCGGTGCCGGTCCAGAGGCCGTCGGCTGTTTGGGCGATGAGGGAAGGCGCGGCGAGGAATGAAGCTGCGAAGAGGATGCGCGTCGTCGCTCGGGAAGCTGGGGACATCATGGGCGAGTCCTTTCTCGATGTGTTTATCGGATGGCGGCCGGGAATGTGGGGATTCACGGCGTGTGCGGGGGGGGGCGACGGAGGCTTCAACAACAGGGACAGAAGCCCGGCGCGGCGAGGGGCGCGGGGCGACAACAGCAGGTCCTGTGGAGCGACGTCATGCTTCGAAGGCTAGCACAATGTTCAGGAGAGGGGAGACGGGAGACAGGAGACAGGAGACAGGAGACAGGAGACAGGAGAAGCAGGCTAGCGGTAGATTTCGCCGCGGTGGCCGATGCGGAGGAGGAGGACGACGATTTTCTTGTCCTGAATCTCACAGACGATGCGGCAGTCGCCGCCGCGGTAGCGCCAGTAGCGGCCAAATTGCGGGCCGGAGAGAGTCTGGCCGATGCTCCGGGGATCGTCGAGCCTGGCGACGCGCTCTCCCATAAAGGCAACGATGCGGCGTGCAATTTGGCTATCGAGGCCAGAAAGGTCTTTTCTTGCCGACGCATCGTATTCAATCGACCAGGCCAAGTTCGCGCTCTATCTGTTCCTGCGTGTAAGTTCGGCTTCGGCCCTCTTTGAGGGCGCGCAGGCGCTCTTCGGCAATCTGCAAATCTTCGAGATCGTCGAGGTGGGCGAGAATGGCCTCGCGAGCGTACCAGGTCTTGGTGCGCCCGGAGCGTTTGGCGAGGCGGTCGAGGCGCTTTTCGATGTCGGCAGGAAGGCGAATGGCAAGCATGGCGGGCTCCGCTATACAAGTATAGCGGAGCCGATCCCGACCGCAGGGTTCCGATTCGCCTATTTCAGTCTTGCGCCGACGGGGACGTCTTCGAGGAAGCTGGCGAGGACGGGGCGGCCGCCTTCGAGGGAGGCGGCGACGATCATGCCGTTGGACTCGAGGCCGCGGAGTTTGCGCGGGGCGAGATTGGCGACGATGACGACCTTGCGTCCGATGAGGGATTCCGGGATCGTAGGCCTCCGCGATGCCGGCGAGGACCTGGCGGGTTTCGGTGCCGAGGTCGACTTCGAGACGGAGGAGCTTATCGGCTTTCGGAACGCGCTCGGCGACTTTGACCTGACCCACGCGGAGCTCGATTTTGGTGAAGTCGTCGATGGAGATTTTGTCGCCGGGCAATGCGGCGGTTGCAGCCGGTGCCGCAGCGGGGGTGGAGACGGTGCCCGTGGCTGGGGCGGTGGGAAGGGTCCGTGTTCCGGGGAGCTGACGAGCGTCTTCTGGACCGCTGGGCGTGGCTTTTTGCGCGGGTGGGAGTGGGGCGGATGCCTTCTCTTTGTGGCTGCCGATGGTTTCGCGGACGGTTTCAGCGATGGCGTTCTCGATGCCGACGACTGCGGCGGTCTCGGTGGTGGACTCAGCGATGGCGACGGCGAGTCCGTCGACCAGGGAGTGCAGTTTCGAGATGCGCTGCTGCGCGCCTTTGATTTCGGGAGCGGCGGCAGAGGAGGGTGCTGGCTCGGGGGTGGGGGGTGCGTTCTTCTGCTCGAGTTCGGTCATATGGCTGATCAACTCCTTGTCGGCGCGGGGAAAGAGCGGCGTGAGTTCGCCGAGTTTGGTTCCGGGTTGGAGGCCGCCCCACTGAAGACTAGTGAGGTCGGCTTTCGCAATGTCGCCGAGGCCAAGCTGGGCCCAGACTTTGGCAGCGCTGTACGGAATGACGGGGTAGGCCAGGGCGGTGATGATGCGGATGGATTCGGCGGCGATGTAGAGGATGGTAGCGCGATAGGCTTGTTGCTGTTCCTCGTTGACGTCGTCGTCCTTCTTCCAGGGAGCGGTGGCGGTGAGAAAACCATCGACGGAGGCGACCAGAGTCCAGGCGGATTCAAGCGCGCGGGAAAAGTCGAGCGCGTCGAAATGCGCGACGAAGGCGGCAACGGCTTCCGGGATTTCTTTCCTGAGATCGCCGGCGCGAGGGATGGCGCCGCCGCCGCTGGCGGGATGGGGCACGACGCCGTCGAAGTAGCGTCCGATCATGGAGAGCGTGCGGCTGACGAGGTTGCCGTAGCCGTTGGCGAGGTCGGAGTTGTAGCGCTGGACGAGGGCGTCGAAGGAGAAGCTGCCATCGTGGCCGAAGACGATTTCGCGCAGGAGGAAATAGCGGAGCGCGTCGGCGCCGAAGAGGTCCTGGTCCTTCTTCGGGGCCTCAGGCCTGAGGGCGCCAAAAGCTTCGAGGATGGTTTCTGTGCGGACGATGTTGCCGCGGGATTTGGACATCTTGCTCTCTTCGAAGAGCAGCCAGCCATGCGCGTGGATTGATTTCGGCAGGGGGAGGCCGGCGGCCAACAGGAAAGCGGGCCAGTAAACACAGTGGAAGCGGATGATTTCCTTGCCGACGAGGTGAAGGTCGGCGGGCCAGAACTTTTTGTACTTCTGGTCGTCGGGAGAGGACCAGCCCAGAGCGGTGATGTAGTTGGCGAGCGCGTCGAGCCAGACGTAGATGACGTGTTTTTCGTCGCCAGGGACGGGGATGCCCCAGTTAAAGCTGGTGCGGGAAACGGAGAGGTCGCGCAGGCCGCTTTTCACAAACGCGATGACTTCGTTGCGGCGGGTCTCGGGGCGGATGAACTCGGGATGCGCGGCGTAGAACTCGAGGAGGGGGCGCTCGAAGGCGGAGAGCTTGAAGTAGTAATTCTCTTCGTTGACGGTTTCGGTGGGGCGGCCGCAGTCGGGGCAGGGCGCGCCGGGGGGCACGTCGACGTAGGCCTCGTCGAAAACGCAGTACTGGCCGGTGTAGGAACCCTTGTAGATGAAGCCGCGATCGCGGAGCAGGGCGAAGAGGTTCTGGACGGCGCGGACGTGGCGCGGTTCGGTGGTGCGGATGAAGTCGTCGTAGGTGAGGCCCATGCGGTCCCAGAGGCCGCGGAATTCGGCGGAGACTTTGTCGGCGAATTCCTGGGGCGTGCAGCCGGCGGCCTGGGCGGAGCGCTCGATCTTCTGGCCGTGCTCGTCAGTGCCGGTGAGGAACCAGGTGTCGACGCCGGTGGAACGCTGGCGGCGCGCGATGGCGTCGGCGACGACCGTGGTGTAGGTGTGGCCGATGTGCGGGCGCGCGTTGACGTAGTAGATGGGGGTGGTGAGGTAGAACTTTTCAGGCATAGGCGAGAAGGAGCTAAGGAGCGGTTGGCTAAAAAGCGGTTAGCTGAAAAGCGGTCAGCTAAAGTCCGGTCAGCGAGAGAGCGAACTGCGAGCAAAAGCTTTCTTCATCTTAAAGGATGCGATGGGATGGAGTTGGGTGCGGGCGCGGTGGCGCTGTCAGCCGGAGTAGTTGGCGACGACGCGGATGATTTTGCCTTGCGCGTCGAGTTCCATGAACTCGGCGGTGCGGGTGCCGCGTTGGTTTTTGAAGACGAGGACGAGGGTGGAGAGTCCGGTGAAGACGTCGATGAGGTCGAAGTGGAGATTGGGAAAGGCTTCGAGGCCGCGCTGGAAGTAGGCGCGCAGGGCGGGGAGGCCGGTGACGGTGCCGGAGGGATCGTTGAGGAGCTTGGCGGCGGCGGGCGAGGTGAGGGTGACGTTCTCGGCGTAGTGGGCGAGGATGCGGTCGAGGTCGTGGGAACTCCAGGCGGCGATCCAGGCTTCGGCGAACGCTTGCGGGTCGGGGTGCATGAGTGAGTGCTCCGGAGGGCAAAGGGTAGCACGGAGCGGAAGAAGTGGTTCGCAGTGAGGGACGGCGGAGACATAGCAGAGAGGTTTGGGCACGAGCGATTGGCAACGAGGCTTCGGCGCGGTTGATATCGCACTGCTGAACCGTCCGTGGAAAAGGGGCTCCGTTTTCCCAAAACGGTCCACGGAGATTACCGGCGAGGGAGCAGGGGTTCAAATCCCCTTGCAGTTTGGCTGGCGCGGGAGTCTTCTGCTTGCTGTGGGGTGAACCTGGCCGCGCGGCAGCGGTTTTTTGGGGCGGTTTTGGGGTGTGGATTTCTGGCCGCCGTGGGGTTTCCGGCTCGGGCAGACGGTTCGCCGGGTGGCTCTCGTTCTGAGTCATGGAGGGGCGGGGCGGTGTCAACGACGCGGTTCGCAGTGAGGGACGGCGGAGAGAGCCATGAAGGCGTGCTTCACGCTGGAACGGCAGACCTCGCTGCTAGAATCAAGCTTTTCTGAGGGTGGATTCGCGCGTGTATTGGAGAGAGCAAAAGCAGCTGGCGGAGGCGATTCGGGTCGCGCTCCGGAGCTTGTATGGGATTGAGGTCGAGACGGTGGTGCTGGAGCAGCCGCCGGAGCTGAAGTTTGGGGAGTTCGCCACGCCGGTTGCGTTTGAGCTGGCGCGCAAGCTGCGGAAGGCTCCGAAGAAGATTGCTGAGGAGATTGTTGGGGCGTTGACGGCCGGTTCTGCATCGGACGGCGGGTCGGTGTCGGTGCCGGGGTTTGCCGGGTTTGAGGTTGCGGGGGCGGGGTACATCAACGCGCGGCTCGATCGGGGCGGGTTTGCGCAGGCGCTGGCGAGGTCGGGAGCGCCCGAGGCTCCGGCGGAGCGGCTGCACAGTCTGGTTGAGCACACGAGCATCAATCCGAACAAAGCGGCGCACGTGGGGCATCTGCGGAACGCGATCCTGGGCGATACGTTTGTGCGGCTGTTGCGCGCTGCGGGGCAACAAGTGGATGTGCAGAACTACATCGACAACACCGGCGTGCAAGTGGCCGATGTGGTGGTGGGGCTGATGCATCTGGAGGCGCTGAACCTGGCCGGCGTTGAGGAGCTGATGTCGGAGCTGGCAGAGAGCGGGGAGCGCATCGACTACTACTGCTGGGATCTGTATGCGCAGGTTTCGCAGTGGTACGAGGCTGTGCCGGAGGAAGCGGAGGCCAGAAAGAAACTGAGATATGCCACGCTGCACGCGATTGAGGCGGGTGGGAACGAGACGGCGCAGATTGCGGAGATGGTGTCGACGGCGATTATCCGGCGGCATCTGGAGACGATGCTGCGGCTGGGGATCGAGTATGATCTGCTGCCGCGGGAGAGCGAGATTCTGCATTTGCACTTCTGGGATCTGGCGTTCGAGCAGTTGAAGGCGAAGGGCGTGCTGTATTTCGAGACGGAGGGGAAGAACAAGGGCTGCTGGGTGATGAAGCGAGCGTGGCCGGTCAGCGGACGGGCAGCGACCTTCGGGCAACGAAGGCGAGAGAAGCGGATGAGGAGCAGCGGGTCCGGACGAGGATGCGAAGGTGATTGTGCGGTCGAATGGGACCGTTACGTATGTGGGGAAGGACATCGCGTATCACCTTTGGAAGTTTGGGTTGCTGGGGAAGGATTTTGCGTATCGGAAATTCTTTGAGTATGCGGATCGCTGGTGCTGGATTTCGGCGGAGACGGGCGAGAAGGATCATCCGCAGTTTGGCGGGGCGCAGGCGATCTACAACGTGATCGATTCGCGGCAGGCCGATCCGCAGGCGAATGTGATTGAGGCGCTGCGGGGGCTGGGATACACGGAGCAGGCGGCGCGGTACACGCACTTTTCCTACGAGATGGTGGCGCTGACGCCGCGGTGCGCGCTGGATCTGGGGTATCAGGTTTCGGAGGAGGACCAGGCGCGGCCGTATATCGAAGTGTCGGGGCGGAAGGGTTTTGGGGTGAAGGCCGATGATCTGATCGACGCGCTGATTCGCGCGACGCAGGGGCGAGGTGGACAGCCGGCATCCGGAGCTGGAGGAGGCGGAGCGGGATGGAACGGCGCGGGCGATTGCGGTGGGGGCGCTGCGCTACTTCATGCTGCGGTACACGCGGAATTCGGTGATCGCGTTCGACTTCAAGGATGCGCTGAGTTTTGAGGGGGAGACGGGGCCGTATCTGCAGTATGCGGTGGTGCGGACGCGGAGCATCTTTCGCGAAGTCGGAAACGACGGCGGAGGCGGCGCTCGAGGCGCTGGAGGGCGTGGATGTTGCGCCGTATCTGACGGGCGAAGGGTCGGAGGGGATTTGGGAGGTGTGGCTGCGGGCGGGGAAGACGACGCTGCTGCTCGAGCAGTGCATCCAGACTGCAGAGCCGGCATATCTGGCGAAGCATGCGTTCCAGCTGGCGCAGGATTTCTCGAATTTCTATCGGCTGCACCATATTTTGAGTGAAGAGGATCCGGCGCGGAAGGCGCTGCTGCTGGCGACGGCGGCGGTGGCGCAGCGGGAACTGGTGCGGGCATTAGCCTGGATGGGTATTTCGGCTCCGGAAGTGATGTAGGCGTTCGGCGCTCGGCGATCCGCGTTCGGGAGAAGCATTCAGCGCTGCGCGATCAGCGTTCAGAAAGAGGTCGATAGCCTGAGGTCAGGAGCGGATAGGTGCTGCGATTGTGCGAGGGCATTTTGCCGATAGGGAACAACAGGGGTTTCGATAGCTGAATGACTCGGTGGATTGCGTCGGCACTGTTGGTTCTGGCTGGATGCGGGCAGGCATTTGCCGCCGCGCGTGTTTCGATTGCGGCGATTCCTGAGGAAGTGCGGTCGGATCGGTTTGTGGTCACGATCGATGGGCACGCGACGCCTGTGGTTCATGCGGCGTCGAGTTATTACCTGCTGAATTTCGATGTGGATGGGCCGGCGACGGTATCGGTGCGCGCGGCGGATGCGCATTACTGGGATCGCGGGGTTGAGATTCAGCCGATGCGGTATGGGATTCGGCCGGTGCGGCGGGGCGCGACGATCACATTTCGGATTCCGGGGCCGGTGAAGTTGTCGGTGTCGCGGCCGGGGGATCATTTCGCCGATGCGGAGATGTTGTTTTTGCTGGGGAGCGAGACGGAAAGCAGGGAGCCGGAAAGCAGGGAGCAGGGAGCAGGGAGCGGGGAGCGAGGTGGCGAGCACGAAGCCGGGAGCCGGGAGTTGGGAGCCGGAGGAGCAGCGATCCGCTACTACGGGCCGGGGGTGCATCGTGAGGACATTGAGGCGCGGTCGGGGGATCGGATTTATCTTGCTCCGGGTGCGGTGGTGTTTGGGTCGCTGAATTTCTGGCAGGTGCACGATGTGCGCGTGTACGGCCGGGGGATGGTGATCTACGACGGGCCGCAGGATGCGATGGGCGATGACGGGTGGCGGCATGTGCGGGACTGGCACTGCATCGTGATGGATCACGCGCGCGGTATCGAGATCGATGGGATCACGTGCATTGTGCGGAGCCGGACGTGGCAGGTGCAGATGACGGACAGCCACGGGATCGGGCTCTACAACGTGAACATCATTGGGGGCGAGGCCCACGATGCGAACCAGGATGGGATGGACTTTGTCGGCAGCAGCGATGCGACGGTGCGGAATGCGTTCATCCGCGCGTCGGACGATGACTTCGCCATCATGGGGAACTGGGATGGGTACACGGACGACGAGATGCGGATTCCAGGCGAGGACGTCACGAATCTGACGGTGGAGGATTCGGTGGTGTCGACGAGCATCTCGAACACGGTGCGGGTGGGATGGCCGAAGAAGACGTTTCGGAGCGCGCATGTGACGTTCCGAAATCTGGATGTGATCCACACGGGATTTGGCGGATGCGTGGTGCCGTTTGGGTTCGTGGAGATGTGGTCGGATGAGGTGGGGCGCGAGTCGCACTCGGATTATCGATTCGAAGACATTCGGCTGGAGGATTTTTACTCACTGCTGCAGTTGCGGATGGTGAATCCGCCGGGGGCGCAGGGGGTGGTGTTCCGGAATATTGCGGCGATGGATGGCGTGGGGATGGTGCCGTCGGTGGTCGAGGGGCCGGCGAGCGGGGTGGTGATGGGTGGCGTGCGCACGATGGGGAAGGTGGCGGCGAAGGATGCCGATGTTCCGTTGGAGGTGGGTGCCGGGGCGGATCCGTTGCGGTACAAGCCGGCGAGCACCGATGCGGCATGGACGTATGCGCCGGGGTTGGTGCGGCCGGGAGAGATGGTGACGCTTCGCGTGACGGCTCCTGTGGCGGGTTGGCGGTATGCGTGGTTGTTTGGGGATGGGACGCGGGGCGAAGGGGCAGTCGTCGAGCACGCGTTTCCCGATGCGGAGGGAACGCTGCTGGATGGGTCGGGGCGGTTTCGGGTTTTGCTGCATGCGACACGGGCAGGCGGCGGGGATGTGTGGGTGTCGCGGGGCGTAGTGGTGTCCGCGAAGGCCCTCGATGCTGTGAATGCCGCCGGTCCAGGTGAGGTGGGGTTCGCGCAGAAGGCGGTGGGAGATGAGCGCGGGACGCTCTACGACGGATGGGTGCGGATTCCGGAGGACGGTGGGTACACGATCACGCTGCTCACGAGCCGGCGGGCTACGGTGACGGTGGATGATTTGCCGGCGGTGGTGAGTCCGGAGTTGAGGATTCAGGTTTGCGGGTTGCTGGGGGATGCGGTGCAGCCGGTGCGGGTAAGCGCGGGGCTGCGAGCGGGGCTGCACCGGGTCCGGATTCAGCTCGACCCGGGGGTTGAGAACGAACCGGGTGGGAATGTGGGGGTGGGTGGACCGAGGCTGGTGTGGGAAGGGCCGAGGATTTTGCCGGAAGTGGTGCCGGCGGGGGCGATGACGCACTAAGAGCGGGATGCAGAAAACTCGCCGGCGATTGGAATGGGTCGGGGTTCGGAAAGAAGCAAGTCCCTCCGCTCCGCCTGGCTCGCTTCGCTCGCTCAGGCTTCGGTCGGGATGACAAGTTTAGAAACGCTACTGGCGGATGAAGCGGTCGCGGGGTTGCTGGCGGGGCCAGGCGGGGATACCTTTTTCAGAGCCGGGATCGACGCGGGCCTGACCGTCGTTGAAGGGCTGCATACCATTCTCGTCAGCGGCGGTTGGGGAGCCGGGGACGGGCGGGATGCCGGTCGAGACCGATGCGAATTTCGGGTCAGGATGCGGGACAGTGGTGATGTCGGAGACGGATTCGAAGGAGGCGTGGATCTTGTTGCCGCGGGTGGTTTCGCAACTGGTGAGGGCGAGAGCGCAGAGGGAGAAGAGAGCGGCGGCGAGGATGGGGGTCGCGAATTTCATGAGGCTCCGGAGGGACAGGGTACAGGGGACAGGGTACAAGGAACAGGATACGTGTTGCACCGACCCCGGGGGCTACGCCTGGAAATTGTCAGGAGATTTCTCGCTACTCGTCGAGGGTGGAGCGGATGGCGGCGAGGTAGGGTTCGGGGAGGGGACACTTCTGCATGTTGCGGTCGACGGAGACGTGGACGGTTTCGGCGTCGGCGAGGAGGACAGGGTCGGGCGAGTCGGGGCGGGTGGTGAGGAGGCGGTAGGAAAACTTAATCACTGAAGTGCGGAGGCCGGAGACGCGGGTTTCGATAGTGATGAGGTCGTCGTAGCGGGCGGGGGATTTGTAGCGGCAGGAGGCTTCGACGACAGGGAGGTGGCAATTGTGTTCCAGCTCCATTTGCTTGTACTCGAAGCCGAGCTGGCGGAGAAGCTCGACGCGGCCGATTTCGCACCAGATGAAGTAGTTGGCGTAGTAGGCAACGCCCATCTGGTCGGTTTCCGCATAGCGCACGCGGAGGGTGGTGGTGGACATACAGGGTACAGGGTACAGGGTGGAGGGAGCAGGGTGCGGTTCGCGGTGATGCTGTTAGCGAAGTGCTGTTAGCGACGTGCGGTTACCCAAGAGCTTTTCGCCAGCAGCCTTTTGCTAACAGTTTCTCGCTAACAGCTTTTGGCTGACAGCTTTTGTCTAGTTCTGGATGGTGTTGGTGGAGGCGAGGGTGCCGGCGGAGTGGGCTGCTGCTTCGGGTGAGGCGGCGGGGCCGGCAGCCGGAGTCGCAGATTGAACTGCTGCTGATCCGGGATCAGAGGGGCCGAGGCCGAGCTTGATGAGGGCGCGCGAATCGGGAGTCAGCTTGGTCTGCCAGCCGTGATCGGCCTGGAACTTCTGCATGGCGGATTCGGTGGATGAATCCCACTGGCCGGAGGCTGGGCCGGGAAGATAGTGCTCGCGGATGAGGGCGTCCTGGATTTCTTTGGCGCGCTCGGGCTCAATACCGCGTTGTCCGGGGACGAATTTGTGCTTCTTGCCTTTGTGGTGGGCGACGTGGCCAGAGGTCGCGGCGCGGTGGGTCCGCGAGGCGAACGCAGGGGTGGTGACCAGGAGCGCGGCGATCAAAAGGATTTGCGAGGTTCTAAGGAGAACCATGCAACAGGTACCTCAATAGGAAACAGTTCGGCAGTCTATTGCAGAAGGTTAGCGGTGGAGCAGCGAAATTGCAACAGAAACCGTGCGGGCTTCCATCACTTTGGTGGTGGAAGCCCGTTCACTGGGTGGGATGCGAGGTTACGGCAGTGTGCCGCCCAGGATCGAGGTTCCTCCGTTGGGCTTCTGAGGATCGACGAGCTCGAGGGCGACGTCGTCCCCGGGTTTGAGTCCGGCGACGATGGTTTGGAATTCGCTGACGTTCTTGACCGGGTGACGGTTGATGGAAATGATGACGGCGCCCTGGAAGTTACCGATGCCGATTTCGTCGGCGAAGGAGCCGGGTTTGACGGATGCGATGAGGACTCCATGGAGGCTGGCTGGGGCGCCCTGGGGTAGATCCTGCACGGTGACGCCGAGTTTGGCGGGCGAGATGGTGCCGGGGTTACGGTTCTGGCCTTCTTGTCCCTCGTCGTTGTCGGCAGCGTTGATGGCGGCCATCATCTTGTCGCGGTCAGCGATGGAGACCGACGCATGGCTGGCCTGGCCGTTGCGGAGGTAGCCAACATCGATGGAGGAGCCGGGTTTGCGGGCGGAGACGATCGCGACCAGGTCATCGCCATCCTTGACCGGTTTGCCGTCGAGGGTGGTGATGATGTCGCCGACGTGGAGGCCGGCTTTGGCAGCAGGCTGGCCGGGCGTAATCGCGCTGATGATGACGCCGGATTTGAATCCATAAACGCGGGCGACGGCGCTGGGCAGGTTGGGCTGGAAGCTGATGCCGATGCTGCCGCGGACCACTTTGTGATCAGGACCGATGAGGGCGTTGTAGACGTCGACGACGGTGTTGGAGGGCATGGCGAAGCCGATGCCTTCGTTGCCAGCGGACTGCGTATAGATAGCGGTGTTGACGCCGATGACCTCGCCGGCCATGTCGACCAGAGGGCCGCCGGAGTTGCCGGGATTGATAGCGGCGTCGGTTTGGAGGAAGTGCTGGAACTCGCCCTGGGTGCCGGGCTCGACGGTGCGGTTTTTGCTGGAGATGATGCCGGCGGTGACGGTTTTGGCGAGGCCGAAGGGTTCGCCGATGGCCATGACCCAGTCACCGACCTGGACGCCTTCGGAGTTGCCGACTTTCACAGTGGGCAGGGGCGTGTCGGTCTGGATTTTGAGGACGGCGATGTCGGTGGCTTTGTCGACGCCGACGATCTTGGCGGGACGGCCCTGGTTGCCTTCGGGATCGGAGGCGAGCTTGACGAAGATGCGGTCGGCTTTATCGACGACGTGGTTGTTGGTGATGATGTAGCCGCGGGGATCGACGATGAAGCCGGAGCCGAGGGACTCGCGTTCCTGGCCGTCATCGCCGCCACCCATATCGGGACCGCCCTGACCGCCGAAGAAGCGGTTGAAGAAGTCCTGGAGGCCGCCCTGGCCACCCTGTCCTCCTTGCCCACCGGGACCGCCCTGGGGTGCCTGATCGTCGTCGTCGCCGTCGGGGGGTTGCTGTTGCTGCGGCTGCTGGGGTGCGGACCACGGCTGCATGTAGTGGGGGCCGCGGCGGCGCTGTGCTGCTGCTGCTGTTTGGGGAGGATCTCGGTGTTGATATTGACGACAGCAGGGCCGACTTCTTTCGCGATGCGGGTGAAGTCGGTGGCCATTTCGCGGGGCGCAGGGAGCTTTAGGGGTGAGGCGTCGGAGCTGTTGACCTGAGACTCCTGGCCGCGGACGCTGATGGGCAGGAGGGAACCGAGCCAGGATGGCCAGCGGAGAGGGTGGCCAGAAGGTGAAGGTCGAAGCCAGACGGTTATAGCGGAACCGCCCCAGAAGGGATTTCATTCGAATCGTACCTCGTCAATCTTTACGGGCGAGCGCGGAAACGTCGCCAACGTTCAGTATAGAACCCGATAAAGTCGCCGATTGTGCGCAGCGAGCGCTGGCGAGCAGCGTTCTTTTAGACGCGTTCCGACCGCCGGGGTTACAGGAGGGGTGAGTGACATCCACAGGCAGGGGAGCGGGTGGGGCTTCCAGCGGCCGACCGATGGCTGAATAGCGCTGGCTACGCGGTCGCTGGCGGGCTGGAAGCTGCGGGATTCCTTCGTGAGCTGCTGGGCTGGATGGGCAGGGGGAGGAATTCGGTGAGGGCGATGCCGGCGAGGATGAGGAGGGCTCCGGTGGCGCTGCGGCGGTTGAGGCGTTCCGCGAAGAAGAGGAAGGAGGTGATCCAGGCGAAGACAGGCTCGAGAGCCAGAATGAGCGCGGTGTGCGTGGCGGGAAGGAGTTTCTGCGCCCACGACTGCACGGTAAAGGCGGTTGCGGTGGCGAGGACCGCGGTGACCAGCAGTGCAATGAGGACGCGCGGAGACCAGTGGATCCAGGGATGTTCGAGCAGGGGCATGCTGGCCGCCATAAAGAGAGCGCAGAAGCCCACCTGGAGAATGGCGAGTTGTTCGAAAGGGACGCGCGGTGAGAGATGAGCGAGGGCGAGAACATGCAGGGAGAAGCCGAGCGCGCATCCGAAGGTGAGCATGTCGCCGATGCCGATGGAGCGGAAGTCGAAGCCGGAGCCGGGCGGGGTGGTGAGGAGGACGATGCCGATGAAGGCGACGATGGCGCCCGTCCAGGCATTCCAGTGAGGAGCAGACGCGCCGCGCGGGCGGAGAAAGGGAATGGCGGAGAGGACGGGAACGAGGACGACGACCATGCCGGTGATGAAGGCGGATTTTGAGGGCGTGGTGAGACGCAGACCGGCAGTCTGGAACTGATAGCCCATGGCGAGGCAGAGGCCGACGGTGGCGCCGGCGAGGAGGTTGCGGCGATTCATGCGTCCGAAGTGGCCGCGATAGAAGAGCGCAAGGCAGAGAAACGCGAGGATCATGCGCAGGAGGTTGAAGAGAAGGGGGGAGATATCGACGAGAGCGCCCTTGACGACGACGAAGGTCGAGCCCCAGATGGCGACCACGCCGATGAGCAGGATGTGCGCGCGCGGCGAGCGGGGCGGGGGAGAGGATGCGCGGGACATGGGGGAAGGGTAGCAAAGGGGCAGGCTGTGGGCGGAAAGCTGGTAGCGGAAGACTGTTAGCGGAAAACTGCTCGCGGAAAACTGTGAGCCAGGAACTTCGAGCGGAAAGCGAGCGCAGAGGCAAAGGAATAAAGGTAAGGGGAGTGCGCGGGGAAGTCACCGGGGTCACCCAGGGCATTTTGCTGGCCCTTTGCGCGGCGCGCGCGATTACGTAAGATTCGGTGGTATTGCTGGATCAGCGATTGATCCGGCCTGCCATCCGTCGTACTCTCAACCGGAACGGTTCACGCGCCGGTACTCCTGAGGTTAAGCAGCGCTGGGGAAAGCGCCGACTCATGCAAAATACCCTGCTCGACATTTTGATCATCGGCCTGCTGGTGATTCTGTTCGGGTCGATTTACCGCAGGCACGCGACGGTGCGTGTGCGGTTCTGGCTGCTGGGCTGGTTCTTCATCCTGATTCATTTTGGATTGCTGCTGCTGAACCCGGCGGATGACTGGGGGCAGAGGCTGGTAGTTGCGGCGTCGGAGAGCGCGCTGCTGCTGTGCGGAGTCGGCCTTCGCGCTGTCATCGGCGCTGGTGCGGGAGAGGGGTTGGGGTTATGCAGCGTCGGCACTGCTGCTGAGCGTTCCTCCAGTTCTTTATGTCGCGGTGGTAACGCTGTGGAAGGCTCCGGCGGGTGTGCTTGTTGCCCTGGCCTGTGTGACCCAGGCAGGTTTGCTGGTGGTGATTCTGCGGCTGGGCGCGGGGTGGAAGCGCGCGGAGGCGGATGGCCGGGCACGATTTGGGAATGCAGGGATCGCGCGGCGCTGGGCGGGAGCGATTCTGGCGGGCTGCACGGTGTGGCTGCTGTTTCTTCTCCTGCGTGGGCAAATCGATAACAGCATCTATCCGGTGCTTTCCGAGATTTTCTTTCTGAATGCGGTGCTGTACCGGGAGGATTTCCGGCGGACAGCGGCGGGTGCGCTGGTGTCGGTAGCGGGTCTGGCGGCATGGGGCGCGGTTTTTCCGTGCGCGCTGTCGATGGCGGTGTTGTTTCCGCGGGTGAATGTGATCGGCGAGATGTGGAATGTGCCGAAGTACTTTGTGGCGTTCGGCATGATTCTGACGCTGCTGGAGGAGCAGAGGCGCGAGGCGGATACGCGCAGCAAAGAGTACCAGGTTTTGTTTGAGAACAATCCGCACCCGATGTGGATCTTCGACCACGAAACGCTGCAGTTCCTGGCGGTGAACGATGCGGCGGTGGCGCGCTATGGCTACAGCCCGGAAGAGTTTCAGGGGATGACGCTGCGGGACATACGGCCACCGGAGGAGGTGGCTGCGCTGGAGCAAACCGTGGCGCAGGCAGGGCGGGGCGAGACGGTGGTTGTGTCCGGACCCTGGACGCACATCCTGCGGGACGGGCGGCGCATTCAGGTGGAGATCTCGGCGCACAGCATTCAGTTTGAGGGAAGGCACGCGCGGTTTTCTCTGGTGCAGGACGTGACGGAGCGGCAGCAACTGCACCACAAGCTGGTCCACCAGGCGAACCACGACATGCTGACCGGGTTGCCGAATCGGCTGCTGCTGCTGGATCGGATGGAGCAGGTCCTGGCGTCGGCGGCGCGCCGTGGAAAGAAGGCAGCGGTGATCTGCCTGGATATCGATCGGTTCAAACAGATCAATGACACGTACGGCCATGCGGTCGGGGATCTGTGCCTGAAGCAGGTGGCAGAGCGGTTGAAGAGCCGGCTGCGGGCTGAAGACACGGTGGCGCGGTCGGGGGGCGAGGAATTCACCGTGGTGGTGGGCGATCTGGTTTCGGCCGAAGACGCGACGCGGGTGGTGGAGGATCTGCTGGCTGCGCTGCGCAAGCCGCTGGCTGCCGAGGAGTATCCGATCGACGTGACGGCGAGCTTTGGGATCGCGATGTATCCGGACCACGGTGTGGATGCGGGCGCGTTATGGCGCAACGCGGATGCGGCGATGTATCGGGTGAAGCGCTCGGGAGGAAACGATTACGTTCTGGTCTCACACGAGATCAGCCAGTCGACGACCGAGGCCAACGAGCTGGAACTGTTCATGCGGCGGGCGCTGAAGGAGGGCGGGCTGGAGGTGTACTACCAGCCGGAGTACCACATTGATGGCGGGATTGGCGGGCTGGAGGCTTTACTGCGTTTGCAGCACCCGAAGTTCGGCGTGGTGCACCCGGACCGGTTCATTCCGATCGCTGAAGAGAGCGGGCTGATTGTGCCGATGGGGAACTGGGTGCTGCGCGAAGTATGCCGGCAGAGCGAGGAATGGCGGCGGCGGGGGCTGGTGGTTCCGAGGATCGCGATCAATGTTTCGCCGCTGCAGTTTATGCGGATGGATTTTTCGCGCCAGGTGCGGCAGGCGGTGCTGGAGACGGGCGTGGCTCCGAACACGCTGGAGATCGAGATGACGGAGACCACGGTGATGCGCAACCTGGATGATCTGGCGCGGCAGATGCGCGATCTGGCCGATCTGGGCGTCCATTTCTCAGTGGACGATTTTGGGACGGGGTATTCGTCTTTACAACACCTGCACCAGTTGCCGATCGAGAGGCTGAAAATCGACCGGTCGTTCATCGAGCGCATCAGCGAGGAAAAGAACGGGACGCGGGCGCTGGTGCGGGCGATTCTGTCGCTGGCACACAGTCTGGGCCTGCAGGTTGTGGCGGAGGGGGTAGAGAGGGAAGACCAGGCGGAGGCATTAGCGGCGATGCACTGCGATTTGATGCAGGGTTTTCTGTTCGCACCGCCGAGGGCCGCCGAGGATATTCCGGCACTGATTCGGCTGGGACATGCGCCGATGAGCTGGAGGCCGATTCCGGTTCGGGCGTCGTAACGAAGAGGGACCTCCCGACGTTGCCGCATCGTGAATTTTGGCGGTTTGGCGGCGAGGATTTCAGGGAGTGTTGAACAGGACACACACGGGTCCGGGGTTCCGTTGACCGGCGAGGAAAGCAGCCTGTACACTTGAGTCACGCTTTTGCTACAGCGCAAATTCCCTGGGCGAAACGCATGGCGCACCGCCAGCTCTGTTTCTGTGGATTCACCGGAAGCAAGCCCATCTTCTTCCTGTACGGCAGCACGCCGGATTCACAGACAGCATCGAATCGCGACAAAGGCCAGTTCGGGAATCGATTGGGGATTCCCCTCACGGAGAGATTAGGTGCAACAGTTAATTCGCAGTAAACCGGTCTCCCCGGTTCAGGAGACCAAGGATGTCTCGCTCACCGACTTGTGGCTTCTGATCCGCAAGAGGCGAGTGCTTTTGGCAAGCATGGCGCTCGGGTTGGGAATACTGGCAGCCGGGTACGGGTTGGTGCGCGGAAAGTCATATACGGCGACGGGTGAAGTGCGCGTGCAGCCCGGGTCGGGATCAGAGTTCAAGCAATCGCTGACGTCGATGCTGGGGACGGGATCCGGATCACTGGACGTGGTGATCGAGAGCGACATTCGGATCCTGCAAAGCGAGAAGCTGTTGACAACGGTTGCAGATAAGCTCGATCTGCAGGACAACGCGCAGTTTATGGGGAAGGGGAGCGGTCTCTCGGCTCTTCTGCAGGGCAAGGGGCAGTCTGCGCAGCATCGGAGCCTGGATGATCCGCAGGTGCGCAATGCCGTGATCATGAATCTCCGCGGCCATCTGTCGGTGGCGCGCGTTCCGCGCACACAGATGCTCACGATCTCGTATACGAGCCGGTCGCCGCAGCTTTCGGCTGACGTGGTGAATGCGCTTGAGAATGAGTTCATCCTGAACAATTTCGCGACCCACTACAAGACCACGCAGGATGTGAGCAAGTGGCTGACCAACCAGATGGACGATCTGCGTGCGGTGGTTCAGGACTCGCAAAAGAAGATGGTGGACCTGCAGCGCAAGCTGGGGGTGATGGCGCTGGACCCGGATCACAGTCTGCTGGTGCAGGAGATCGGCGAGATGCAGAAGAATCTCGCGGATGCGACGGAGCAGAGAGTGCTGGCCGAGGCGCGTTACCGGATTATCAAGTCGGTGCCACCGGATCAGATTCAGGAGAATTCGGGGCTGGTCGCGGGAGCAGGGGCGGTGGCGTCGATGGGAACGGAGAGTCTGCTGGCGGGCCTGCGATCGCAACGGGCCTCGATTGAAGGGGAACTGGCGCGGTTGCAGCCGGTCTATGGACCGAATTATCCGCAGGTAAAGCAGCTGCGCGCTCAGGAAGACGCTCTCAACGGGGAAATAGGCCAACAGGAAAATCGCGTGGTGCAGCAGGCGAACAACAACCTGAGCATGGCCCAGGCCGCTGAAGGGAAGGCGCAGGGACTGCTGAACGACAAGATTCACGATGTATATGGGCAGCGAGACGATCTGGTGCAGTACATGCTGCTTAGCCAGGACTACGAATCGAATCGAAAGATGTACGAGAGCATCGTGGGCAGGCTGCGGGAAGCTGCCGTGGATGCGGGTCTGGATGCTGCCGATCTCAGCGTGGTGGATCTGGCATCGGTGCCCCTGAATCCATCGAACTGGTCTCCTGCAAAGCTGGGCCTGGTGGGTGTCGTGTTCGGGTTGTTCGGTGGGATCACCCTGAGTCTGCTGATGGAGAAGATGGACACGCGGTTGCGGGATGCGCACGAGATCCAGGAGATGCTGGGTCTTCCGTCGCTGGCCATGATTCCGCAGAGCCACTGGAAGAGCAAGGGGACGGAACTGGAATGGGTGGTGGGTCCGGAATTGCTGCGGGATCCACGATCGCCATTCGCCGAATCGTTCCGCGCGCTGCGCACTTCCATGCGCCTGTCGACGACCTCGCGGGAGTCGAAAGTGATTGCGGTGACGAGTTGCCAGCCGGCGGAAGGCAAGTCGACGGTGTCGGTGAACATGGCTGCGGTGCTGGCGCAGGGCGGCAAGAAAGTCGCGCTGGTGGACACGGATATGCGGCGGCCGTCGGTTTACAAGCGGCTGCGGCTGGAAGGCGGTAAAGGACTGTCGGAGGTGCTGACAGGCTATTACACGCTGGACGAGGTGACGCAGACGCACGAGACGCTGACAACGCTGGACGTAATTCCTTCGGGAACGGTACCACCGCTGCCGGCCGATCTGTTGGCCTCCGATCAGATGAGCGAAGTGGTACGGCAATTAAGGGAGCGCTACGACTACGTCATTTTTGACACGCCACCCGTGCTGTCGGTGACCGATCCGGCGATTGTTGCGGCGCAGGCGGATGGCATGGTGCTGGTGATCCGGCAGGGTTATTGCACTCGCCGCATGCTGGCGCGTGCGGCCGAGATTCTGCATGAGCTGGATGTGAAGGTTTACGGTTTCGTGTTCAACGGCGTCGACGCGTCGCTGCCGGAATACTACGGCTATCTGGGCTACTACACCTACGAATACGGGAAGAACGGATAGCAGGTTGAGGGATACGACGGGAGTCGTCGAATGAAGATGAAGGCACTCTTTCAAATTGCGGTGGTGGCGGCCTGCAGCGGACTGATTCTGACCGGGGAACCGGCGGGAGCGCAGTTCGCGGGGCCGGCGGTGAGTACGACGTCGACCGCCCCTCTGGCTCCGACCTCGGCGCTGACGGCGCGGTACGCCGATGTGAAGATCAAACCTGGGGATGTGATTGCGATTGCAACCTATGGTGCGCCGGAGTTGACCACAACTGCGCCCACCAGCGTCGACTCGCCTGGCTCAGCCAGCAGCGGCAGCGTGAGCGGGATGAAGGTCGGAACGCAGGGCGAAATCGTGCTGCCCTATCTGGGAGCGGTGAAAGTAGCGGATTTGACTCCACCGGAAGCAGGGCTTTACCTGGAGAAGGAACTCAAGGAGAAGGGAATTCTGGTTGATCCTCAGGTCAGCGTGACGCTGGTGGATTCGCCTACGCGGGTCATCACGGTGCTGGGCGAGGTGCAGAAACCAGCTCCGGTGCCGGCGTTTGGGCAACTGCGCCTGCTGGATGCGATTGCGGCGTGCGGAGGATTTACACCGCTGGCCAGTCATACGATCACGGTGCGACGGCCCGGCGATCCGGAGCCGATCACGGTGATTCTGGGGTCCGACCCAAAATCGACAGATGAGACCAACATTCCGCTGATGGCGGGCGACACGGTGCTGGTGGCGAAAGTCGGCAACGTGTTTGTGATCGGCCAGGTGAAGACGCCGTCGGCGATTCCCCTGTCCAGCAACACACCGATCACGGTGATGCGCGCGATTGCGATGGCTGGAGGAGTGAATTTCGGCGCAGCATTGTCGAAGGTGGTGATCATCCGGGAGACGCCGGACGAGCAGCACGTAGAGATCCAGATGGATTTGAAGAAGGTGATGATGGGCAAAGAGAGGGATGTTGCCCTTCTGTCGGACGACGTGCTGCTGGTGCCGGCGAACGGATTCAAGGCGGGGCTGGCGGGCGGTGGGGTGGGAGTTCTGGGTGGGGTCACCAGCGGACTGATCTATCGGATTCCTTAGCAGGTGGCGGCAACGATGGCCGGGGCCGGAATGTCAGCAAGGGAATGAAAAGGACTGCATCGGGCGGGACGTGGTCCGGTGGCACCTAATCGTGGTTCAAGGGAATCTCCGACGATGGAGTTTCGCGCATTTAAAATCCCGCTGCTGGGGCTGCTGGCGACCGTCGGTGTACTGATTGTCGGGGAACTGGCGTGCGGGACGGGTTTGTATTTTGTCCTGATGATGGCGGTTACGATGCTCTGCATCGGGACCACTTACAACATGCTGGGTGGATTGAGCCGGATCAGCGGGTTTCTTTTCACAGCAATGGCCGCGGCCACGATCGTCATCTCGCAGTTTGCCAAGGTTCTGTTGTTTGAGCCGGCCGATCACAATCTCGGAGCACCGAACGTCACGATTACGGTGTATGCCGTCTATTTTTTCTGTGCGATGGTGGGGGTTTTCGTCTTTGGCCGGGCACGTCTGCGGTTGCCGAAGCCTTTGGAGCCAACCACGTCGACGCAATCGCGGCTGCTGTATTTCGTCTCCCTGACGGTTGGCGTTGCAGCCAGCACGCTCTTTTATATCGATGAGTTCGGGACGGCGCAGCAGCAAGCGAGTTTGGGTCATAGCATCGGCCTCGCGTTTTCGTATCTGATACTTTTCTCCATCGTCCTCGCCGTCGATCGGCGGATCAGGGAAACGAATGGCAAACACAGCCTGGACATCCGGGTGATCGCCTCAGGGATCGCGGCGAGTTTTTTCCAATTCCTCGCGACATCGCGGCAGGGGTAGATTACTCCTGTGGTCGTGTATTTGATTTCCTGCTATGTGCGTGGCTATCGAATGAGGACCCGGCACTATCTTGCGGCAGCCGCCTGCGCGATCCTTTTTGAGACGGTTCTATCACCGTTTGCTATCTATGCACGCCCGTTAATGACAACTCTGACGTTTAGAGATCGAATCGCAGAGGGATACCAACTGGTAACTTCGCCGCCGAGTTGGGAGACGATCCGGAACACCCAGCTGGATCAGCAAACGTCGGAACAGCTGGATGAATACTATGATCGACCGGGAACCTACGTGCTCAGCCGCTTGTCACTGATTCGTGCCGACAGCAATCTCATCGCGGCCTGTGCGAGTGGCTTTCACTATGGATTCACGGCGATCAAGATCGATATACTACGCGTGACTCCGCGATTCATCTACCGTAACAAGCCCGATCACGGCTCCGGATACTATATGGCGGGCATCGTGGGCTATGCGGGCGAAGCTGAGATCGAGACTTTTTGGAACTTTAGTTCGATTTCGGATTCATTCGGCGCCTTCAGCTGGGTGGGCGTCGTGTTGTTTCCACTGATCGTGCTTCCGGCGATCTTTATTGTTTACGAGAGCATGTTCGATATGTCGCGGCCGTGGGGAACGGTCGCGCTCGGCATGGGGCTGCTGCACATATGGGGCGCGTCCATGGTAAGCATGTTGTTGATTCTGTTCAAAGACCCACTTTCGCTCATCTTTCTCTCATGGCTGGTTGTAGGGATGACCGGGCCACTGACGGCTCTGGGAGGAGATCGAGGTGCGCTACCAGCGCACGTTTTAGCCGCAAGACTTGGGGAACAACAGGAGACTTCTTCTTCCTGAGGGGGCCTGAAGTTCGTTCATTCCGCTGCCCCATCCAGTCGGTTCAGAATGCGAGCCAGCTGAGTGTCGTTGTCATATCCTGACCTGACGGCGCGTTCGCGTCCCCGACTCGCGATCGGGTCGCGGAGATCGGGGCGGTCCAGGTAAAAGCGGCATTTGTCCGCACACTCGTCGAGCGAAGAGAAGAACACGGCTTCACGGTCCTCTTCGAAGGCGGCCTGATGCCCTGGAGTTCGCAATGCGAGCAGAAAACCGCCGCAGGCGGCGATTTCGACGCTCTTGTGGCCAATGTCTTCTTCATTGAAATGAGGGATCGCCAGATCGCCTCACGATATTGGGCCTCAGCGAGGTAGCCGTCAGAGACAAGGCGGCTGAATACTTCTGGCTTCAGAAATTTACTCCAGCGACGGCCTGAGATTACGACCGGAAGCCCCTTTTCGTCCGCCAACCGGCGAAGGAAATCGGGTCGTTGTTCGAAGGGGCTGCCGATATAAGAGACGTATCGAGTTCGTCGCAGGTCGGACCACCCGTCCGGAGGCGGAAAGATGGACGGAAGGCTCGAAGCTAAGAGTAGCTCTGATCCACGGAAGGCCCCACGCGCTGTAGCGCTGAACATCAACATCGCGAAAAAGGCAGTGAAGGTCGAAAAGGCGGAACACCTGGTAGAACTGGTACCAGATCTGCTCTTTAAGGGTGCCGAACGGGTTGTCCTGGTTGCAGCAGACCGTCAGTGCGCCAGTCTGTTTGATGCTTTGGTGTGCCCGGTTGTGCGGGTGCTCACTCATTTCTACGGAGGGGCATACCTGCGCGGTGTTAATGGTGTGTCCTTCCAGGGCCGGGCGGACGCGTTGATGTTCGGGTGTCTCGTGGCTTTGGTCGCAGGTGCGGATCCGTTCGAGAGGCTGTTCAGGAGTTGCGCGAGAGTGTGGTGGGTGTTCCCTGCTGTGCTTGTCGTTGGGTCGGGGATTCTGGAAGTTCGATTTGGTGATTACTGGGACTTCCCGATCGGATACACAGTAAACGGGGTGTGCATTGCGTTTTTTCTGCTCTGGTGTGTGAGGAATCCTGGTTCGACAGTGGGCAGGGTTCTGAACACAAAGTTAATGAGCTATCTGGGTGTTCTTTCCTACAGTACTTACATTTGGCAACAGCTGTTTCTCAATATTCACAACAGTTCTATCTTCGGCGACACGGTACTGGAAAAACTTCCTGTCTGTCTAGTCCTCGTCCCCGTCGGCGCCTGTTTTTCGTACTACATTGTAGAGCGGCCGTCGCTGCGTCTTCGTGACCGTGTGGAAGGAAGGGTCGGAGGTTTGGGGCGCAGGTTGGATCCGGAGGTTGCGGCGGATTGAAAGTGGCAAACGCTGCTTGAAGCCGGGTGACAGTGGGACTCTATGTTGAGACTCTATTGGCTACCTGGAGAGCGTTGGTCGTTCCGGTGGCGACTTCCTCAACGGATAGTACCTGCAGGGATAAACACTGTGTATAGCCAGCGAGACAAGGACGTGACCCGCCTTGCTGGAAGCAGGGGGAGCACGGGGGCTGGTGGTAGAGAATGGTGCTGCCCGGAGCGGTGGGTGCGAAGCGGTGCGGAGTAGCGGGACCGTAATAGGAAATTGCGGGGACATCGAACCACGAGGCGAGATGGGTCACGAAGCTGTCCGGGGCGATGACGAGGGTTGCGGAACTCACCAGGCGAAAGAAGTCCCGCAAATCCGCGCTGCGGACGAGCCGGGAGACCTGAGGGTGGACGGCAAGCCGGGACATCAGGGAATCCGATGCGTCGACGACGATGCGATGCCCGGGAAAATCGGCGGAAATTGTGGTGATGATTTGCGCCCAGATGTCCTCATCCAGCTGGCGAGCGATCCAGCCGGCAAGGGTTGCGCAGAAGATAAGCGGCGGATCTGCTTTCGGCTGGGACGGAAAACTGTACGTTGTCCGGTACTGAGAGAGGCGCGGATAGAGCTGGGGAGAATCGAGAAGGCCGAGTTCGACATGACCCTCGTAGAGGCTTTCGGGAGAACGTAGATATTTTTTATCGAGAGCCAGCTTCAGGACCCCTGAAAGGATCGGATTGATCGTATTGCGGTCACGAAATCCGGCTTCAGGGCCGTGGTAAAGGCGACTGACACTCTGGTACCACCCGATACGCTGGCGAGCGGGGATGAGCATCGCAAAGAGACAGGAGGCAGGATGCTGGTCCAGCAGGTAAAGAGCATCGGCCCGGGGCAGGCGACGGAGCCTGGCGAGAATGGCAATCCTGGATTCGGTTTTGGCGACGGTGACGATCGCGAGACGGGAGTCGATGAGGGGATAGACCTGTGTTCCCCTCGGGTTCGTGACGACGGTGATTTCGGCGTCGGGATGGGCGGCGAAAAGCTCGTGGATGAAAGGTGCTTTCAGGAGGTAGTCGCCATAGGTCTGGAGACTGACAACGGTGAATTTAGTACTCATACGGTAAACCCACGGTCGTCAGTATATCGTTGGATTCCCGGCCAATCTGATGCATCGACGTATGATCGGCGGAAACGCGCAAATGCCGAGAGGTGGTTTCCAGTATACTCGAACAGGAGAAGATCTCGGCCGTATTCGGCGAAGGCGGTACGGATGAGCGAGGCTGGGAACGCAGTTGCGGAGGAACTGCTTCGGGGCAGCAAGCGGATATGCGGTGTTGTGGCGGACGGAGTTGCGCAGATCACTGGACTTCGTTGTCTGCAGACTGATGGGAATCCACTGAATGCCGCGACACGCTTGCCCTACGACCTACGGGCGCAGGCCTGAATTGCACTGGAGCGGCAAAGCTATCCCGCAGTACGACGAACTATCCGGGCGTGGGTAAAAGACAATGAGGAAAACGCGTGGGATTTGGCGCGCTTTTATTTTCTCTACCAGAACGCTGCGCAGGCGCTGGGCGAGGGACGTCCAGGAGAAATGGTCGAACTGGGCGTCTATGGGGAAAACGGAGGCACTTCTGGCGAATCTGGCACGACGGCATTCCCGTCGTCTGTACCTTTTCGATACATTCACTGGATTTGATCAGCGCGATTTCACCGGAGTGGATTACTGCATCGCAAGCCGGGATTTGAGAATGTGTCGCTGGAGCGAGTGAAGGCCTTGGTGGGTACGGAAGACGTTGTCTATGTTCCCGGATTTTTTCCGGACTCGAGTGCGCAGATCGAATTGCGAGAAGATCGTTCTGGCCCAATTTGAATTGCGAGCTGAATGAGCTCACGAAAGCAGGATGGAGGAAACTACGAGAATT
This sequence comes from uncultured Acidobacteriaceae bacterium, assembly GCA_963705765.1. Lineage (GTDB taxonomy): Bacteria > Acidobacteriota > Terriglobia > Terriglobales > Acidobacteriaceae > Palsa-343. Next base: position 86,594 of record CAVPKU010000045.1, read on the forward strand.
CGACGGCGGTGTCGGGATTGTCATCCATGACATGGCTCCGGATCCTTGACAGGATCACCGAGCTGTGGCTGATGTTTTTCGCAGACCGTCCTGAGCACCCCATTCTGCTGCCTGATCGAGCCGGCAGCGTCATCAAGCAGTGCAGCATTCAATAATCCGAAGTAGTTTGTTGCGTTGTAACATGGAGGTACAGATTAAGCATTTTATTGATCGGCATGTTCCGTCAGTCGCGCGGATTTATCGCAAATGTCGCGACGAGCTGTGAGTTACTGGGGCTCAAAGAGGTTCGGACAAGCATTGATCTTATCCTGGTTGCCCCACCAGGGTTGGCCGACGCCATCCCGGGATATAACGAGATTCCAACGCTGCAGGCACTTTTGGAGGAACGGGATGTTTTTGTAGATGTGGGTGCGCATTTCAGTTTGTATCCCTGCACCGCCGCCAAGATGGGCAAATACGTCATCGCGGTTGAGCCCCATCCGCGGAGTCTCCAGCTCTTATATCGGAATTTACAGCGTTATGGACCTGGTTAAAAATATGAAAGTGCATGCCGCAGCGTTAAGTAATCGGCAAGCGATTGCTAGCCTATTCGGTGGCGGGCAAGGTGCAACCCTCGTGCCTGGATGGTGCGGCATCGAATCCAATTACGAGACGCCCGCGGGTCTTTGTCAACACGTTAGATCGGCTTTTGGAAGGCCGCTTTCTGAGATAAGCGGTTTGTGATTAAAGTGGATGTGGAAGGCAACGAGTACTCTCTCCTGCGGGGGGCGTCGAGACGTTAAGACGAACGCCTGCACACCGTCTGGACGATGGAAATCGGGCTCACCGAAAATTTTGCGGATGGCATCAACCCGCATTACTATGATGTCTTTGAAACGTTTTGGTCCCATGGTTATCGCGCAACTACGCCTTGGACGACCGAGCATAAGTTAGACAGGAGCGACTTAGAGCGCTGGATGAGGGACGGCAACACAGATCATGGAGATATTAACTACTGCTTGAAAGTCTGAAAATAATACAGCGTCCGAACGGGTTGTTTGATTAACTGAAGGGAGGCAGGATGATCCATCATCTTGCTATGACCCGCGCAGGAACCTCTCGCGAACCGCGCTTAGGCCGAAGGCCAATCTGAAACTTGCTGCGTCGTGGTCATCGGCGAGGTGCCGATAACGATGGATGATCTCCAATATACTTCGATCAGCGGCGTACGAAATTCAGGGCCAAATCCAGTGAGGGAGGTGAGAATGGGCGGGAGCGGGAAAGCGGCGCTCGAGAATTGCCCTCCAGGCACCGCTCCGGACTTGTGTTGTCGTGGCGGACGAAGATTCGGAGGTCGCCGGACTCCGTGGTTTGCAGGCTGGTCGGGATTCCATTGAATCCCTAGCGAGCCTGCGCTAACACCTCGGACGCTGAGCTGTAGATCTATTTGGAGCGGTAAAGCGATCCCGGAGAATGCGATTGGGATTTGAATTGAGGAGACCGGTGAGCATCTGCAAGGATCGGGAAGCCGCTGGGTGCTTCAATAGCCGCAGGGCAAACTGGATGTCAAGCCTCAAGCGAGAAGCTCCATTTGTTAGTAGATGAGGTCTTTAGTTAGGTCGTGATCACTCGTGTTCCTCTAACCGTGAGACTTCGATGATACATAGACTCTTCATGTTTTCGCTTTCGCGCGGATATTCAGATTCTATACGGTAGCCACAATCCAAAAACTGCTGATGCGGGGTGACTTTGCTAAGCCATAGTCTCGAATGCGCCTTACAAGGGATCTCAAGGCGATTCTCTTGAAGATGCCACGTCGTAGAACGTCCTTCGACGTCATAAACAGGTTGTATTCCGAGCCTTCTATGTCGACTTTGACCAAATCAAAATGAGCGACGCCTAGGTTGGATAGAAAGTAATCCATGGTAAAGCTAGTTAGGTCTCGTGTGATACGGGATATTTTTGTACACGGAAAAGAGACGTGCTTCCCGTGTTGTTGGTTGGAGATATGTTGAGAGGTTGCTTCGCCGTTATGGTCAGTGACCACACATTGAACGAGAATGCAGTTCATGCATCCATTCAGGGTGAGATTCTTTAGGATTATCGAGCCGACGACTTTGCGGTTCGACAGCGACGACTCGGCCCTTAGGACCAACGAGTTTGGATGCGACAACAGAAAACAACCCTTCATTGGCACCCACGTCCAAAAAAGACTTCCCCTGGAGCGAGATGCCTTCTGAGCAAGTCGAAGAGTTCTGGTTCATCTGACCTTCAATAGCCATCTGAGAGATTAGATGATGGGTCGGCAAAAAAGCGTAGATCGTCAACCTGGATCACTCTTCGCCGACTCGCTCCTATAATCTTCGTTAAGAAGACCTGAAGCGGAGCTGGCCGTACCCTCTGGATCAGATGTGTTAATGCCATGAATAATCTCCCAAAATCCTGTTAAAAATCATCGCTATTATATCGGACTGGCATTGTGCAGAACCATTGCATGCGCCTTAACTTCCTCGTACCGACATGCCGCATTTGTAATCTGCAGGAGGGGGCATTCTATCTTGCGACCTAGGCCGAAACTCGTTTCGCGGAGTAATCAAGGCCGAAGACGAACCAGGATGCTGCAAAAACAGCTGCGGTGCTTCCGGGTGCGACCCGAGTTACTATCAGGAGTGCCCGCGGGTGTAATCGAGAGCAAGCACACAGGCACAGTGACGCTCCAATGAAGGGTGATTGATAAAATCAGGCACGAAGAACTGTCGAGCGGCAGCGTCGATCGTCATTTGGCCGTTCCCGGACTGGGCCCCGATGAAGGATTCGATGACGCGGATATCCAGACCTGGGTTGTGCGCCGCGTTCTGGCGCAAAGTCTCTGCCATCGCCGGATCGCACTCAAACGAGGCAACGGTTGCCTTCGACAGGTTTGCCATCATCAACGCGTCGTAGCCCTCATTCCCGCCCAGATCGAAGCTCTTCGACCCGCGCGTGAGGAGGCGCCTGAAGTAGCCATTCAACTCCCACTCGTGAATACCGAGGTAAGTTCTAATTCGTTTGCGCGGCTCCACCTCCATCACGCATCCAGCCGCAGGACCGAAGGGGAGTTTTCGATATCGTTTTTCTTTTGGAAAGACCGACTTCAGTGGCCGGACCAACGATTGAAACATGCAAAGGCTCCTCGCTGATTCCTAACAGACATCAAAAAGAAAAATGAGTTGTACGCCATTTTCAACGCAAAACGCTGGTGTACGCTGGCCATCTGTTCCAATGGCGTTGCGGCGTGAGCCCCCCGCACCGGCAGGAGAGTCGGACGATCCGCTTCATCCAATATACTTTCATAAGCGGGCGACGGCGTTCCCGCCACATCGGCGAGTGAGGTGCGAATGAGCGAGAGTGGGAACGCAATTGCAGAGGAACTGGCTTCGGGGCAGCATTCCGGAACTGCGTTATCGTGGCGGACGAAACTGCGCAGGTCGCTGGACTCCCTTGTCTGCAGGCTGATCGGGATTCCACTGAATTCCATGACGAGTCTGCCGTACCACCTTGGGCGCCGACCTGAGTTCCACTGGAGCGGCAAAGCGATCCCGGAGTATGCGGAACTTTACGGGGCCTGGGTGAAAGACAACGAGGAAAATACGTGGGATTTGACGCGTTTTTACGCTCTTTACCAGAACGCGGCACAAATTCTGAATGAAGGTCTTCGCGGCGATATTGTGGAGTTGGGCGTTTACCGGGGGAATTCGGCAGCGCTTCTCGCGAATCTGGCGCGACGCCATTCACGTCGTCTGTATCTCTTCGATACTTTTACTGGGTTTGATCGGCGCGATTTCACCGGCGTCGATTCACATCGCAGACCGGGATTTGCGAATGTGTCGCTGGAGCGGGTTCAGCGACTGGTTGGCACACAGGACGTTTTCTACGTCCCCGGTTTTTTCCCGGAATCGTGCGCGCAGATCGAATTGCCCAAAGAGATCGTTTTTGCCCACCTTGATTGTGATCTCTATGAGCCAACGAGGGCGGGCCTCGAGCGTTTTTATCCCAGAGTGGTCCCTGGTGGCGTGATGATCGTCCACGACTACAGCTCAGGATATTGGCCTGGGGTCACCACAGCGGTCGATGAGTTCTTCGCAGACCGTCCCGAGCGGCCCGTGCTGCTGCCTGATCGGTCCGGCAGCGCCATCATCGAAAAGCGCGCAGCGTAAGAATTCATCCCGTTGCGGCGTCGGGCGCGGCGATTGAGTCCGCGCAGGTTGAATACGTCGGCTTATTCACCTCTAACGAGCATCGTTTTCGTCGAGCGCGGGACATGCCTGTCGTATTATCCAATGGAACGGCCCTCACTCCATACGCGTGATCGGCTTGAACGCAGATTTGGATTTGGGGGCAGGAGCGCGGATCAACCGCTTGCAACCGAGCTGAACGTTCAATTGAAAATGCAGACTGGTAGCTCTTGAGGTGCTGGTGGCTTCGGGGCTCGAAGTGTGCGTGTGGTTGACATTGCGCATCCAAAGCGGTCGCGCACATTGCAGACGAGCCGGGGTGGTGTTCATTGGCGAGATCAGGGGATAGTTGGGTAGACGGGACTGCAAATGCAGCGGCAGGAGAGGCGGTTTGGGATGACAGGTCAGGTGAGGCTTCTCTTCCGCTGAGGCTGAGGCTGTTTCGCCTCATCGGGTAAGCAAGCCTGGATTACCGGCGAGGGCAGGTTCGGCTGCTGCGGATGATCTGGCATCCCGAAAGGTGAAGCTTCGCGTTTGAGGCGGAGTTTTTCGGAACACGAGATCGGTGATCTGTGTCAGCTTCTCGACTGGAATGTTTTCGCTTTTGGATCATACTCCCGGAACGAGTTGACCCTGCTTGCCGCTCTGAGCGGAACATCTTCGGAAGACGAGGAAGCGGATCAGGTTTTCGACATCGGCGCGAACCTCGGGCATCACACCCTTTTTATGAGCCAGCAGGCCGATGAGGTCATTGCTTTCGAGCCGTTCCCGGCGTTGCAGGAAAAAGTTCGGCAAAAAATTGCACTCAATCGCCTGAAAACGTCAGGCTGCTGCCCTACGCGCTGGGCGATGAGGATGTGACTCGTAAATATTATCCGGGGGGGGGCGGCAATTCAGGCGCAGGAACTTTTATTCCGGAGACATTCGAAAGGTATGAGTCTCCGGTCGAGATCGAGATTCGTCATGGAGATCGGCTCTTTTCTGAGTTGAACCTGCCGCCCATCGATCTGATGAAGGTTGATGTTGAGGGATTTGAATCCACGGTGTTTCGCGGGTTGAGCGAGCGCATACGGCGAGATCGGCCGCCTATTCTGATGGAAATGGGTGATCGGTGCAGAGCTGGATTTGGATCGGAAGAGGCATTTCGGCGCAGCTTCTATGAAGAAGCGGTTTTTGCGGAAGTGGCAGGGCGGAGCGGCCGCGTCTACGAACTGAGGCCATTTCGTTATGAAAGTTCGGACGAAGCACTGGCTGTGCCACCCGAACTGGCTGAATGGGTCATCGGCCAGATACGTGTATAAGGGCCGTGGTTCCGGCAGCGCTCTCGGTCGCGGCGGCGCAGGACCTCTCAGGATGACATAAGAGCGCGACTGCTTCTTCTCCGGGAGCGGCTCTCAAATGTGTCATCGGAGGATTCGATTAGAGCCACGGCCGTGGGGCGGGCAGAGCGTTCTCGCGACCGGAATTCGTTTGGCCGCCTTAGGAGACTCTGAACCAGATTCGCGCTCGGACCGTCTCCAGGCCAAAGACATAATACGATGCAACTGCGAGGACCGCGCAAGCGCCCACGGCGCTGACACCAACGATAATTAGCGAATGATGTCGAGCATAACTTACTAGTAGCGCACACGGTGGAAGAGACAGACCAACCAATGCGGCGAGTTTCAGAACCGGGACGAGCGTGATGGTCGGATCGTCCGCAAACAGCTTCCTGTTCTCGCGATAGATCAGTGTCATCAGTACGATCTCTGACGCTAGCCAGGTGTAGAGAAAGCCGTGTAGTCCAAAATGAATGGTGAGTGGAATGCTGACCGCGATCATGGCGAGGTTGCCCCAGAAGATGATATGAGCCAGCACGCGGTGGGTGTTGGTTGAATACTGAAAGAATACCTTGTGCTCGCGGATGCTCATGACCACTGAGACGAGCGTCATGAGGATGTAGGTGGTTTGCTCGAAGAGATCGGGTCGGTGCAGCCAGACGGCAAGGAGAAGCGGCGAGAGCAGGTAGGCTCCGAGGTTCGCAACCGGAATGAGCGAGAAGACGACGCGCTCGGAATAGTGAAAGATTTCGAGGAGCTTCTTGAGGTCGCCACTGCCAAAGCTAAAGGTGATCTCGGGAGCGATAGCAGTCGTGATCGCGGTGAGCATTTGCCGCGCTGTTCCGAGAATGGTTCGGCTGATCGCAAAGAGAACCACGATTTCAGGACCAAGTAGCCGCTGCATGATGATCACGGGGACCTGGAACAGCAGAAATGTCTGCATGAAGACCATGCCAAACATGCCGCTCGGTTTCAGAGTAGCTTTGGCGGTGGTCCAGTTGGCACCACGCAGACCCATGGGCAGCCCCTTCATTCCTTTCCGCAGATCGGTGATGATTGCAATGGTGATCAGGAATACTGCCGCGAACTGACCAAAGGCAATGACAGCAAACGAACGGTGGAACAAGGCCAGGGTGGCCGCAGTCGAGGTAACTCCGAGGCGGAAACAGTTGTTCCACATCGCGCCTCTGTGAGATTCTTTGACGACCATGAACATGCCAATGTGGTAGCCAGCCAAAATAGCGATCATGACCTGCATGCCAAGAAATGTGCGATCAGGCTGGCTTCACGCGGCCTACGCTTCGGAGGTGAAGCAACGAGTTGAGCGGAAGCAGGCCGATAGCGGCAATCATCGACCGTGCCGATTGCCACCAGAGCCAGGATCAGCGCAAGAGTGCTCGCTTGGAGTCGCCGATATTGCTGGAGATCGCCACGTTATGCGAGAATCGTGAGTTCATTGGCTCGCGTAGGAGGTGACGCCAAAATTGAGCGTTGACAGGTAGGTAATGGTGGCTGAAAGTACGAGCCATTCGCCATAACGGGCAACCCCGTAGGAATGGAGAAAAATGGGCGGGAGCAGAACCTGGGTGGTCAGGGTGACAGCGATTGCCGCACCCTGGGCCATGAGCATTTTCAGGATTCGCTTCAGCATCGTGCCTGAAGGTGGCCGACGATGATCGTATGCTGAGTCATGAGTTCGGAGGTAATGCAATTGCTCGATGAGTTCGTCGGCATTTGGCATGGAGACTGTGCTCCACGCTGTCGCCTCGATGGGCGGCGACTGAGACGGACGCCTAGTCTGGCTATGCTAACATCGAAAGCACCGGAGGGACAAAGTGCTCCCATGAGGTAGTGGCCATTGTGGGCGCCGAGCTGGAAGAGCCTGCAGGGGAGTGATCTGAGTGGTAACGGGTCTGGACTCAGGACAAGGTTAACAATGTGACTGACACTCGCATTCTGGTGACTGGGGCGGCAGGCTTTCTTGGATCACATCTTTGCGACGCGCTTGTGGCGGAGGGGCGCCGGGTCACCGGGACCGACAATCTCTCCACCGGCAACCCTGACAATCTTGAACAGCTGAAAAACGAACCTCGATTTGAGCTGATCGAACAGGATATCTGCGAGCCCTTTGATTTTGGGCCGGTCGATTTTGTTTTTAATTTTGCGTCGCCGGCGAGTCCGGTGGACTATATGCGGATCGGCATCGAGACGCTGCGGGTCGGGTCGGACGGGACGAGGAATGCGCTCGAGGTTGCGAAGAAATACCAGGCGGGATTCCTGCACGCCTCGACTTCGGAATGCTATGGCGATCCGGACGTACATCCGCAACCGGAGAGCTACTGGGGACACGTGAATCCGGTGGGGCCGCGATCGGTGTACGACGAGGCCAAGCGATTCTCGGAAGCCCTGGTGATGGCGCTACCACCGCTATTACGGAGTGGATACGCGGCTGGTGCGGATCTCAACACCTACGGTCCACGGCTGCAGGGCAGTGATGGTCGGGTGATCTCGAACCTGATGATGCAGGCTCTGCACGGCGAGGATCTGACGATCTACGGCGACGGGACCCAGACGCGGAGTTTCTGTTACGTGTCGGATGAGATTGAGGGGATCCTGCGCCTGTCACGATCGGACGAGCGTTTCCCCGTGAATATTGGAAACCCGGAGGAGTGGACGATTCTGGAATGCGCACGGGTGGTTCTGGAGGTAACCGGATCTTCGAGCAGGATCCGATTCGCTCCTCTGCCGGAGGATGACCCGGTGCAGCGGCAGCCAGACATCACGAAGGCGAAGCGGTTGCTGGGGTGGGAGCCGAAGATCGATTTGAAGACCGGATTGAGGCTTTGCCTGGAGTTCTTCCGGCAACTGGCGGAACGCGGCGAGAAGACGGGGCCGGGGCTGGATCGGCGGACTCGGGCGGTCTGACCAGCGGGGGCGAGGCTCGGAAGTCCCTGATATATTAGAAGACTGGATTCTTTGTTTGCCTGGATTCGAAACGGCTTGCGGGAAATCCGGGTTTGCCAAACTGGAAAGGACAACTCGATTGTGTTGATGATTCGCCTGGCGCGCGTTGGCGCGCGCAAACAGCCCTATTACCGTGTCGTCGTGATTGAAAAGGACCGCGCGCGGAACGGACGTTCGGTGGAAGTGGTGGGCACTTACAATCCCCGCACCAGCCCAGCTTCCGTCGATTTGAAGCTTGAGCGTATCGAATACTGGAAGGGCAAGGGAGCGCAGCCATCGGATCGGGTGGCGAAACTGCTGCGCACCGGTTCTGCAACGGCTGGTCAGTCTCCTGCACTAAAGAAAGGGGCAGCGGACGAGACGGACGCGACGTCCGCGGCCTAGATCAGTATCGTTACGGAGGGGTCGCCTGCTCGCCTGCTCCAGATGCCTCCCACAAATGTTAGCTTTGCACCTCCGGGGCGGGAAAGTCTGCGGATTGTCTTTTGTCCGTTAAGGCCTTACGGTAGTATCCGCGATAGCCCCGGAAGATGAATGACGTGTGTCTTCCCAATGGGGGCAGGATGAAAACGACAGACAGACCCGATGACATGCGGGAATTGGTAACCCAGATTGCGCGAGCGTTGGTGGATCTTCCCGAGGCTGTAATTGTTGAGGCAGTGGAGCGAGAGGAAAGCACGGTATTGCGGCTCCGGGTCGCCCCCACGGATGTGGGAAAAGTGATCGGGAAGCAGGGGCGTACCGCGCGATCGATGCGGACGATTCTTGGTGCGGTTAGTATGAAGCACCATCATCGTTACACGCTCGACATCCTCGAAGAGGACCACGAGGGAGCCGCCGAAGGCGAGGAGTAGCGAAATCGGAAGGATGGCGTCCCCGCGCCCAAGCACCGCAGCAGCGCAGTCCGGGCACAGCGTGGAGGACACGCCGAAGCCGGGCGCGGGGCATGACTCGCCGCGGTGGGTGCTGGTGGCGAGACTGGTGCGGCCGCACGGGCGGCGGGGCGAGTTGCTGGCTGAGATCCTGACGGATTTTCCTGAGAGATTCCATGAAAGAACGCGGCTGGAGCTGATTCCGCCGGCGCGCGTGGGATCGCGTCCGCGCGAGATGGAACTGGAGAATTTCTGGTTCCTGCGGAGCCGGATCGTGATGAAGTTCAAGGGAGTGGATTCGATCAACGAGGCGGAGTCGCTGCGGGGATTCGAAGTGGCCATTCCGTTTGCGGAACGGGCACCGCTGGAGGCCGGCTCGGTCTACGTGAGCGACCTGATCGGTTGCAAGGTGATCGATCTGAATCGCGATGGAGCCGAGGTAGGAACGGTTGCCGATGTGGATCGCGAATTGTCGAACGCAGAACTGCTGGTGGTGCGCGCGGGGCGCGAGGAACTACTGATTCCATTTGTACGGGAATACGTGGTGCGGATCGACGCGGAGAAACGGCGGGTGGAGATGCGTTTGCCGGAAGGCCTGCTGGGGATCAATGGGCCGATGACGGAAGACGAGAAGCGAGAAGCCAGTCGCTCGTAGCCGTCGTTCATGGAATTGCGACCCGACGATAGTAATCGGTTGCAGTGATCGACGGTGCATGCTCCCACGGTTACTCAACCGGGGTTGAATGACTCGAGTCGCGATGCTGTTGATAAGTCGTGAACTTCCGGAATTTTCATATTCCTGCTGAAGTTCGGGCGTGATAGTCTCCGTGCGTCACACAAATCAAAATGCAACGGATCGGAGCTGACTGCGATTTCGCGGTCAGCGATTAGCCGAGGTGTGGCTCTCGGAGAGCTTACACATCGGCGTTTTGGGACCTGCTACGTCGGGAGTCTGCTGCTATGGTTGCTGCTTCGCGCTTGTTTTCTGCCTCGTTGTTTGTTGAGTATCCCTCCGGCATTGCAAAAAGGATTTACACGGCAGCGATCTTTGCGATCGTTCCTGCTGTTCTGATGATCGCCGTGCGGAGCGCGGTGGGCCAGACCGCACACTACAGCGGGGTGCAGAGGACGGTGATCAGCAACAGTGGTTATCCCTCGTCCATCGCCTTCGACCGCCAGGGAAACCTGTATTTCACGGATGACCAAAATGGTCTGGTCGAGGAGATTCTGGCTGTGGGCGGCAAGATTCCTGCGTCACCTGCGGTTTTCACGCTGGGTAGCGGGTTCCTTGGACCGCGGGCGCTGGCGGTGGATGGAAGTGGGAACGTCTATTTCTCCGAGTCTGGACGCGGCTTGATCAATGAGATGCTGGCGGTCAACGGCAGCGTGCCGCCGTCGCCCGTGATCCGTGCGGCGAGAGGTAATTTAGCGGACCCACAGCAAGTAGCGCTGGATGGCAGCGGGAATCTTGTTTTCACGGGCGGCTGCGAGGCGTATGCAATCGGTCAGCAGCCTGGTGACCCATGTGGCTTTGTAGGGGAATTGCTGGCAGTGAACGGAAGTTTACCGGCTGCTTCCCTTGAGACTGATTCCAGTGAAAACTTCGCCGGTCCTCAGGCCATCACTGCGGACAACAGCGGCAATATTTACGCTGCCGACGCGACCGGCACGGTGTACGAGATTCTGGCCATCAACGGAACCCTGTCGCCGTACTCCACGATCAGAACGATCTACAAGTTTGTCCCGAGTGTCTTTGCATTGACGCTGGATGCCAGCGGCGATTTGTTTGCAACGACCTATCCGGGGAACAGTTTGTATGAGATTCCAGCGGTGAACGGCGTCATTCCGCCAACTCCCACGGCGGTCACAATCGCCAGCGGCTTCTATGTGCCTGCGGGAGTGGGCGTGGATGGCAGCGGGAATATCTACGTTGCCGATGCGTACAACAACCGCATTGTGGTGTTGTCCGCGTCCGGCGGGAACTTCGGCCAGATCAACATTGGCACGACAAGTAAGTCGATCCCGCTCACCTTCACCTTCGACACGGGAGGCACGCTGGGCTCGACGGCGGTGCTGACCCAGGGCGCCGCCGGGCTCGATTTCGTCGATGCCGGCGGGGACACCTGCGCAGCGAACACCGTTTACTCTGCTGCGCAAAGCTGCACGGTGAATGTGATGTTCACTCCTAGACTGCCCGGGCTGCGCGCGGGCGCTGCTGTGCTGAAGGACGTGAGCGGAAATGTAATTGCCACCGGTTATGTAAAGGGAATAGGAGTGGGGCCGCAGGTTGCATTTGGACCGGGGCAGCAGAGCATCTTTAGCAGCGGGCAGCTTTGGGATGAGGGCATTGCGACCGATGCGGGCGGCAACGTCTATGTTTCCAGCAGTTCCCAGAACGCGGTTTACAAGGAAACACCGGTGGGCGGCGGGAGCTATGTCCAGAGCCAACTGCCGACGAGCCCGCTGTATGAGCCGATGGGACTCGCTGTGGATGGCAGCGGCGCGGTCTACATTGTGGACACGGGCCACTGGCGCATTCTGAAGGAGACTCCATCGGCGGCGAGCTATTCCGAAACTACGGTGGCGAGTTTTCCGGCTGTGGATGGATCCGCTCCGATGGCGGTCGCCGTCGATGGTGATGCGAACGTCTATGTCGTTATTTCCGACGGGACTTTGTATAAGGAGACTCCGACGGCGGGCGCGTACGTTCAAAGCACGATTCCGACGGGGCTCACGAGCAGCTCGGGCGTTGCGGTCGATGGCAGCGGCAATCTCTACATCGTGGAGAACGCGGACATCGGGATGATCGTCAAGCTGACGCTTGTCCGGTGGCAGTTACGTCAGGAGCACCATTCCTCTGCCGCCGAATGGAGTTCCGACTGGGGTCACGGTGGATGCGGCCGGCGATCTGTACGTCACCTATATCGAAGACCGCGATACAGGAGACATCTATCGGGAGGCTCCGACCCCGAACGGCTACGTGCAGACTTCGATTCCGGTTTACGACCTGAATCAGCCGTTTGCTCTCGCGATTGATGCGTTGGGAAACCTGTTCATTGCCGATTCAGGACCTGGAAACGTAGTGAAGGTGGACCTGGCGGATGCGCCGAACCTGTGGTTCGCGAACACGCGGGTGGGCTCAACCAGCTCCGATAGTCCGCAGACGGTGACGGTTGCGAACATTGGGAACGCCCCATTGAGCTTTCCGGTTCCGACGACGGGATACAATCCGAGCGTCTCGGCGAACTTTTCCTGGAACGACAGCGACAGTTCGTCGTGCCCAGTGGTGGGAAGCGGATCGTCGGCTGCCGGACTACTGGCGGCGGGCGCGTCCTGTGATCTGCCGATCAGCTTCACTCCAACGACCACGGGGACTCTCAACGGCGCTCTGGTGCTGACGGATAACCACCTGAATGCCTCTGCGCCGGGGTACGCCGTGCAGAGCCTCGTGCTGGGTGGAACGGGCACTGCAAACGGTGCCACCGTCAGCTGGCCGGCACCGGCTCCGATCACCTATGGCACGGCGCTGAGCAAGACACAGCTGAACGCAACGGCATCGGTAGCGGGGAGCTTCAGTTATTCGCCGTCGTCGGGTACCAAGCTGAGCGGAGGGACGCAAACGCTGACGGTGACCTTTACACCGAAAAATTCTTCCTACGGCACGGTGAAGGCGACCGTGACGCTGCTGGTGAATCAAGCCACACCGAAGCTCAGCTGGTCGACGCCCAAGGCGATCACGTACGGCACGGTGCTGAGCTCCACGCAACTCAATGCGACCGCGAACGTGGCAGGTACGATGACCTATAGTCCGGCGGCGGGAACGACTCCGTCCGTGGGGACCGATACGCTGACGGTGACGTTTGTACCGACGGACAGCACGGACTACACGACGGCCACCGCAACGGTGAAGCTGACGGTGAACGCGGCGCCGAGCTTCACGCTTTCGGCTTCGCCATCGAGTGTGTCGATCAACCCAGGCAGTAGCGGGACGAGCACGATCGCGGTGACGGTACTGAGCGGATCGGTTGGCAAGGTGAGCCTGTCGGCGCTTCACCTGCCGACCGGCGTGACCGCCTCGTTTTCCTCGAATCCGACGTCAACGACCAGCAAGCTGACGTTGAAGGCCAGTAAGACAGCGAGCGCCGGAACATCCACAATCAGCATCGCGGGGACGGCGGGAAGCGTGCAGGCCAGCACCACGATTTCGTTGACTGTGTTGTAGAGGGGGCGGCAGGGGGATGCTCTAGTTGTCTTTCTGGAGCTTCTTCACGATGGCCTTTGCGAATTTTGCATAGGCGGAGTCGTCGTCGCCTTCGCCTTGAGCGACGGGCTTGCGGCTGTCGGCCTTGCGCAGGGAATATTCGAGAAGGGTTTCGCCGCCGATTTTCGTGCCCTTCACCAGTATGTCCTGGGGCGTACTCTTGCTCTCCTGGGTTCCTCCCAGGTTGCCTGCGAAGTTAGGGGTAGCACCATTGAGGTCCTGTCTTGAGAGCGTGACCGTCCATGTGCAGTTGCGGCGCTGTGCTTCGCCTTCAATTTCCTTCGCAGTGAAGCCTGAGATCGGGACGATGCTGGGGGCGAGTGACGGCATTTGTTTGGTGAGTTCCTTTGCGAGCGCGGCGGAGTCAAAGCCGGCGTCCACTTCTGCTGAGTGCCCTTGTTTCTGCTGGAAGAGGCACAGGGAGTGGTCCTGAGCGAGCAGGGTCGTTGCGTGGAGCGCAGATAGTCCGGCGAACAGTGCGATAACTCGGAACATAACCAGGAACCCTCCTGAAAGTGGTGGAGATTATACCGCAGCAAATTTTGCGGGTAACCTGTTTTTTCGGTGGGGCCGGCGATGAGGAGGGTGACGCAATCCTGCGCGGCAAGTCTATGGAGTGCCGGTTGCGCGGGAGGGTGGGTCCGCTGCGGCAAGTGTTCGGTCAACGATACAATCCGTGCGGTGGGCCCGCGATGTGCGGAACTTCTCTGAGGAGGGGAGCGCGCATGAAGAACTCCGTCGTATTGCTGGTAGTCATGCTGAGCGGGGTTGTGGGAACCGCTCCTGCGAAGACGAAGAAAGATCCGGTGGTCCCGAAGCTGTTCTGCCAGGCGCGGTTCGTCTATGTGGAGACGGCGGACGGGAACGTACTGGACCCGAACGTGGTGGCGGCGGATCGCGACGTGGCATCGGCTCTGGAGGAACATTTACAGGAATGGAAACGCTACACGCTGGTGGTGCGGCGGGATGAGGCGGATCTGGTGTGGGTGGTCCGCACGGGGCGTCTGGCCGGCGTTGGCGTGGACACGGGTCATCCAACCGACTCACGGGTGACGGCGCGGGTTGGCGAAGGATCGGGGCCCACCGGCAGCCCGAATCCGGGAACGAACGGGCAGGATCCTGGCGATGTGGGCAGCGGGCGCAGCATGCCGGGGGCGGTGAGCGCAGAGGTCGGAGATCCGAACGATCTGTTGACGGTTTTCGAGGGCGCCGGCGACGGTGGTACGTTGCACACGTGGTTATGGAAAAAGTCAGAGGCTGGCGGGCTGGTGAATGCGGGGATGCCGCTCTTTCAACAGGTTCGGAACGCTGTGGACGCCGCCTGTGTGCAGCCGCCGACCCGACCCTGATGGAAGAGGAGCCGCATGAGAAACGGGGTGCTGGTGGCGGTGTTAATGCTGACTGCGGGAATCGTGGGAACCGCTCCGGCGAAGACGAAGAAAGATCCGGTGGTCCCGAAGCTGTTCTGCAATGCGCGCTTCGTGTCGGTACAGACGTATGAGGGAGACGCGGATGCGTACGCGTCGCGCGAATACCCGGCGGACTATGAGGCGGCGATCGGAGTGCGGGACCGCATTCAGCGATGGGGCCGTTATACCGTCGTGTATCCACCGCAGCCGGTGGATTTGGTTTTTGTGGTGTGGAAGGAGCGCAAGGGAGGGAATCGTCTGCCGGGTCAGCCGACGGAGATTCCGCCGGTTGGTGGGCCGAGAGAGCCGGGGCCGGGCGCTGGACCGGGACCGGGCAGCGGACCGGGACCTGGGCAGAATCCTGGTCAGCCGGGCCCGTCGAGAGGGCCGGGACAGACGCCGGGAATTGGGGACGACGGACCGGGTGACGTGGGGATCTCCAGCGGCGGCATGGCTGGGGTATTTCCGGTGAACGATCAGCTTGCGGTGTATACGACGTTCGGCGACCAGACCACGAGCGCGCCGTTGTGGAAGCACGCGCAGAAGGATGGTCTGAAGGAGCCGGACGTGCCGCTGTTCCGCAAGCTGGCGGATGCGATCGACGACGCGTGCTCGGATTCGAAGTAGCCGGCTGGGCTAGTTTTCGACGAAGGATTTGAGTCGCGCGAGGGCGTTGTCCCACTCGACAGAGATGCGATCGAGATAGTCGCGGAGCTGATGGACCGGTTCGGGGTCGAGCTGAAAGAGGCTATGGCGGCCGGAGCGGACGCAGCGGACGATCTTCGCGTGTTCGAGCACGCGCAGGTGTTTGGTGATGGCCTGGCGGGTGAGATGCGAACCGTGGGTGAGCTGCGAGATGGACCAGGGTCCGCCGCGGCTGAGCCTTGAGATGAGGGACAGGCGGGTACGGTCACCGAGAGCGGCGAAGGTGTTGGCCGCCTGCGCGGAGGCATGATTGGGCGTGGCGGGCCGTTCGACGCGGCCGCGGGAGCGGGATTTCCCGCGGCGTAGGGAGGACGGCGGTTGGCCGGATCAGGAATGCTGGGCGACATACTCCTCAATGTTCTTCATCTGGATGGCCCAGCCCTCGCTGTTGCGGAGGAAGGCTTCGTTGCGGCGCTCATCGGGGATATCGCTGAAGCCGGACTCAGTGACTTTGAGCAGGGTTCCGGTGGCGGTTTTCTCCAGGTGAAATTCGACGAGAGTCGGGGTTTCGTTGGAGTAGTCGACTGCGGGGTCGATGGCGTACGGATGCCAGGTAAAGGCGAAGTACTGTTCCGGATCGATGGCCTGGACGGTCGCGTGGAAGGTGAGGTGTTCGTAGCCGGGGTAAGCGATCTTGCCGGAGGCGACTTCGCCGGACTGAAAGGGGCCGTCGAGCTGAACGCGGAACCAGGCGCCGAATTCGTTGTGGTCGGTGAGGGCGCGCCAGACGCGAGAGATGGGCGCGTTGATCTCGATGCTCTTCTCAATGCTGTCAGAAGTGCGGTTCGGGGTACGGGTCGCGGTTGGCATTAGGCAACCTCCAGGTTGCATATTACGCCGGGCGTCTGTGGAAATGCAACCGTTAGGTTGCGCATTGGGTCAGCTCTGCGGTTCAGCGCCTGGGGGCAAAAAGAACATAGCGGCTGCCACGGGAAGGGGGAGGAGATAGCCGAGGACAAACGGGGGCATGACGAGATTGAAGCGGTAGCTGGTGAAGAGGCCGATGGCCGCGCAGAGCGGGGTGATGAGGACGACGAGAAACAGGGCGATGCCGGCGAGGGTCTGGAACAGTCTTGAAATTTGCGTTGGGGCTGATGTGGTCGAGAGCAGAAGAACGGCGGGGATGAGGAGCAGGTTGTTGAAGAGCAGCCACGGATTTCCAGGGATGAGGCAGGTGGTGACGGCGAGCACGAGTGCTGCGGCGCTGACGAAGGCGGATGAGCCGGGAGCAGCGGAACGGAGTTGCCAGAGCCGGATGCCGAGGGCTGCGATGAGGGCGATATCGGCCAATAGCCCGAGGCGTGGGCCGAAGAGATGCGTGAGCAGCGAGACTTTTCCTGCGGCGTGGGTGTAGGCGATGGCTGCGTAAATCCAGTGGGGAATCGAACCGGGAAGAGCAGTGCGGAGGCGCCGATGAGGACCGCGAGCGTGCCGCAGAAAGACGCAGCGAATCGCCAGCGGCGTTGACGGAGTGCGATCACGATGAGCCAGAGACCGAGAAGCAGGACCAGCTGAGGTTTTACGGTCGCGAGTGCGAGCAGGATGCCGGCGGAGATGTCGTGCTTTCGGTTGAAGAGCAGGACGGAAAAGGCCATGGCGGCTGCGACGAAGAGGGAAGGCTGGCGCTGGTAGCAGCCCCAGACGGCAGGCCAGCTGGCGAGAATCAGCGCACAGACGGCGATTGCGGAGAGGCGGTCGAATGCAGGATGGCAGAGGCGCATCCACGCGCCGATGGTGGCGAGGATAACGAGCGGCGTGAGGAACGCGAAGAGCAGATTCGACGGTGGGCCAGGGGAGGAGCGTGAACGGCGCGAGCAGAAAGACGATCCAGGGCGGATAGACGAAGGCTTCGGGGTCGTGCGGGTCGTCGGGGGCGAGTGGGTGGCCGTACATGTCGTGCTGGATCTGGGCGGTAATGGCGGGCGAATAGGGATCGCTGTGGTGAAGGGCGGCGCGCGATCCGAACCACGGCGAGTAGAGGTCGGAGAAGGTGTCGGAATCGAGGTGGGCGACGAAGTGAAGCTGGACGGGGACTGCGAGGGCAACGAGGCCGGCGAGAAGAATGAGCAGCGCGCGGAAAGGATGGGGCCGGGTTTGCGCGCTGGTCTTCTCCAGAGTCATGCCTCGACCATCGGAGTCACTGAAGCTGAATGGTCAAGGCAATTATGCAGCGGCGGTGAGGAGCACGGGCTCGTTTTTAGTGATGACGAGGGTGTGCTCGTAATGGGCGGCGAGGCCGCGGTCGGCGGTGCGGACGGTCCAGCCATCTTTGGCGAGGACGGATTTGCCGGATCGGCTGGCGATGATGGGCTCGACGGTGATGACGAGACCTTCGGTGAGGATGGTGGACGCGGAGGGATCGGGCCAGTTGGGGACGCTGGGGCTCTCGTGGATGGTGCGGCCGATGCCGTGGCCGCAGAGGTCGCGGATGACGTGGAAGCCGGCGGCGGTGACTTCCTTTTCGACGACGCGGCCGATGTCGCGGACGCGATGGCCGGCGCGGGCGACCTGCATGGCTTCATGGAAGGCGCGCTGAGCGCAGACGGCGAGGCGGTTGCCGATGGAGGACTCGGTGGTGGGTGGGCCGACGATGACGGTCTCCGCGGCGTCGGCCATGAAGCCATCTTTGGAGATGGTGACGTCGAGCTTGAGGAGGTCGCCGTTGCGGAGGCGGCGATTCGAAGGGATGCCGTGGACGATTTCGTCGTTGACGCTGATGCAGCTGACACCTGGGAACTGGTAGACGGTGGTGGGTCCGGAGACGGCGCCGTTTTTGCGCATGACGTCGCCGCCGATGTCGTCGAGTTCCTCAGTGGTGATGCCGGAACGGGAGGCGGCCTTCATGGCTTCGAGCATGAGGCGAACGATGCGTCCGGATTCACGCATGGCCGCGAGTTCTTCGGGAGTGTGGATGGACAACGGATCTTCCTCTGTTGCTATTGTCTCAGGCGCGGTGGCATGAAGAAAATGTCATTTTTTGCGCACGCTACTCCCCGAGAATCAGGCGTTCGGTGGACAGAGCGAGGCCGGTGGCGGGATCGCATTCGATCAGCAGCGAGGCCATGCGAGGGTCGCCTTTGGCCGCTTCGAATTTCGAGGGCATCGAGGTGAGGAAGCGCTCGAGGACCAGCTCTTTTTGCACGCCGATGATTGAATCCCAGGGGCCGCTCATGCCGACGTCGGTTTGATAGGCGGTGCCGTTGGTGAGGACGCGGTCATCGGCCGTGGGAATGTGCGTGTGGGTACCGATGACGGCAGTCACGCGACCGTCGAGATACCAGCCCAGGGCACATTTTTCCGATGTGGCTTCGGCGTGGAAATCGACGACGATGACTTTCGCTGTGATCTGAGAGAGGAGGCGGTCGGCGGTACGGAAAGGGTCTTCGTTGTTGGCCATGAAGACGCGACCCTGGAGCGAGACAACAGCGTAGGTCTGGCCGGACGGGAGCGTGCCCTGATAGACGCCGAAGCCGGGAGTATCGGGCGCATAGTTGGCGGGACGGAGGATACGGCGGGGGCGCTCGTGGCTGTCGGGAGCGACGGACTTGAGGTAGTCGATGATTTCTTTTTTGTCCCAGACATGATTGCCGGTGGTGAGGACGTGGGCGCCAAGATCGAAGAGCTCGTCGGCAATGGTGGGAGTGAGGCCGAATCCGCCAGCGGCGTTTTCAGCATTGATCACGACGAGGTCGACGCCGCGGCCAGCGATGATGTGTCCGATATGTTCGCGTACGATACGACGGCCGGCGCTTCCGAAGACATCGCCGACAAAGAGGATGCGCATGGAAGCAGGGTACAGGGTAGAGGTGAGCAGGGTACAGCAGAATGGGGTGATGGTTCGATGTCCGCAGGCGGACAGACTACAGGGATTGTGACAGATTTCATGTTGAGCGGAAAAAGCTGTGGTAGGTTGGGATGCATGGCCGCAAATACCCGATTCGCGACCGGCGTTCATGCGCTGGTTCTGCTCGCTGCTGAACCGGATGGACTGCAGACCTCAGAGGATGTAGCCGGCAAGCTGAGCATCAATCCTGTTGTTATTCGACGCGTGTTTTCGCTCCTTCATCGGGCTGGGCTGCTGGAGAGCCAGAAGGGTCCGCATGGCGGATCGAAGCTGGCGCACTCGGCGAAAGCGATCACGCTTGCGGACATCTACCAGGCTCTGGATGGTGGAGAGCTGTTTCACACCGCGTCGTTGTCGGGACAGACGGCGAAGGTGGGCAGCGCGCTGAAGAAGGTGTTCGAGAGCGCCGAGGGAGCGATGCGGAAAGAGCTGGAGCAGACTACCTTGAACGATCTGGCGAAGAAGGCGGCGAAGAAGGGGAAGAAGTAGGGCCTTTCTTGGGCGGAATCCCGGTCCGTTTTGCCGCTTGATGCCGTCGCCGTCCGAAAGGCGGACTTTTCTCCATCCGTGTCATTGTGCCATCGACTGACCGAGGACCTCGCCTTGAGTTAGCAATTTCTGGCAATTTGCGTGTGGGTAGGTGTGAATGCCATCTTTTTTCTGCTCCACTACAACGCAAGTCAGAACTTTGAGCCCAGCAAACGAAGTCTCCACGAGTGTCTCGCCGATATGGACGGGACGTAGCATCCCTGTTTGCTCATCGACGTTAACCGCAGCTGTTGTATCAGCCGAGGTTACTCTGAAGCTTGCATAGGGCGCTTCAATGGGGAGCGGAGAATTGACACCGGAAAAGAACGCGTAGATGTTTAGAAAATTCTCCGACCCAGGCCCTGTTAAGCCGAGCAGTATTCGCGGCGTGCTCTGTGCCGATTCGCCGGCCTGAGCTACCAGGAGTCGCGACGGGGCCTGGGAAGGCGGTCCGACCTGCAAGGACCCGCGCTTCACCGCGAAACCACCGTCGGAAAACCCCAAAACAAAGTTGAGCTTCAGGGTGCCGAGATGTCGTGGGACCACAGTCACATACGCCTCTCCGCCATGGTGCTGAATCGGAAGACTCGCTATACCTCCCTCAACTCTGACTTGAAGTCCATATCTAGTCGTTTCGATCTGCTCGGCAGTCACACTTGACAGTCCTGGAGCCTTAACGCGGAGAGAAATCTCAACCGGAGTTGCCAATACAGCGCGGGTCGGCACAAGAACGTCGATTCGTTCGTCGGCCCTAAAGACTTTAGGTTTTCCGATCGGTTGTCCTCCGGCTGCAATCGCTTCACAAATCGAAAGACTGACGAGCAGCAAACGTCTGCAGGTGAGGCGCGGAAATCGCATGACAGGTCACCTTCTTTTGTGTACGGAGAGCCGCTCCATGCATCGTCCACCGCGGTTCCTTCTTTCTCAATGCCGCTTTGGTCGCACGACACTTCAGTTCCGCACCGGCTTCCGTGAGTCGGCCGTCCAGCGCGCGATCAGCACCAACGCAATCAAAATCAGCGAGACGGTGAGACCGGTCCAGAGGCCGGAGAGTCCCCACTTCAATCGAAAGCAGAGCAGGGCTCCGAAGGGCAGACCGATTATCCAGTAGCCCGCAAAATTCATCAGCATGGGAAAGCGCGTCTCACCGAGGCCGCGAAGGGCGCCGGTGGAGACGGTCTGGATACCGTCGAAGATCTGGAAGCCGGCAACGATGGCAAGGATGTGGGCGCCGAGAATGAGGACGCGTGTGTCGCTGGTCCAGATCCTGATGATCGGTTGAGGGATGACGATGAGGAGAAGGGCCATGAGGGCCATGAAACCTGCGCCGAGAGCAATGGCGAGGAGGCCGGCGCGGCGGGCGCGAGCGGGATTGCCGGCTCCGATCGCGTGGCCGACGGCGACAGCGGCTGCGGCGGAAATTCCTAACGGCACCATATAGGTGTAGGCCGCGACGCTGAGGACGATTTCGTGCGTGGCGAGCGCGATGGGCGTAAGGTGCGCGGCCATGACGGTGACGGCACCGAAGGCGGCAACCTCGAGTACGACCTGAGAGGCAGCGGGCAGTCCGAGCCGGAGCAGGGCACGGATGCGGGTCCAGTCGGGTGCGGGCCAGTGGGCGAAGAGCGCGTGACCGCGGCCACTCTCATGCGCCCGCGCGGCGTAGACGAGGACCGCAGCCATATAAACGCGGGCGAAGACGGTGGAGAGTGCCGAGCCGGGGACGCCGAGAGCGGGGAATCCGAAGTGGCCGTAGATGAAGATCCAGTTGAAGGCAACGTTGACGAGGTTGGCGCTGACCAGCGCGAAGGTGACGGGGCGGACGCGGCCGACTCCCTGGAGGTAGCGGCGAAATCCGCCATAGACGAGCAGGGGGAAAAGTGCCCCAGTTGAGGATGGACACATACGAGCGGCTGAGGACGGCGACGGTGGGATCGACACCGTGGCCGGTGAAGATGCGTTCGGCTGCAAGCATGCCGAGCATGAGCAGGGGAGTGAAGGCGAGCGCGATGTAGATGGCCTGAGCGAGAGAGCGATGGCAGTCGTCGAAGCGGCCGGCGCCCCAGGACTGCGAGACGAGGGTATCGAGGCCGAGGAGCAGGCCGATGCCGAACAGCGAAGGCGCATAGTAAATGGCGTTGCCGAGTCCGACGGCGCCGATGGCGTCAGGACCGAGGCGGCCGACCATGATGAGATCGACGATGGTCATGGTCATCCAGCCGAGTTCGGAAAGGACGACGGGAATGGCGAGGGAGAGGAGGGCGCGGAGTTCTTCGCCGAGGTGAGACGGGTGCCGATGCTGCTCGAAGACCTCGAGTTCGGGCGACGGCGTGTCCGAATCATGAACCGCGGGGACCTGGAGTTCGGGGTCCTGAATTTGGCCTTCGGAGGACATGGAGATGGCCTATTTTAGACGGGGCGGAGGGCGGGGCTGGCGAAGAGGGGGCGGGGAGGGGCGCGCGGGGTCGCGTGATAGATTTGAAGGTGCGTGCAAAGCGCAGCCGGCGCGGCGGGAAGCTGAGTCCGGCATGCGGAGAGATGGCCGAGTGGCTGAAGGCGCACGCTTGGAAAGCGTGTAAACTCGAAAGGGTTTCCAGGGTTCGAATCCCTGTCTCTCCGCCATATTCCCAGAAGATCAGTACAGACCGAGGTCCTTCGACTTCGCTCAGGATTTCGCCAGCGGGCTCAGACGCCCGCTCGCCATGTTTCTCTTTTGATCCCTTGTGTTGTGTTGATTGGGGTCAGTAGATTAACAGGCATGGATACGAACGCCCTTATCGTCAGCATCGATGCCGAACTCGCAAACCTTCGTGAAGCCCGCAACCTTCTTGCCGGTCAGGGGGGGCACGCCCGACGCGGTCGCAAACCAGGGAGACCAGCCAGGAAACGCCACACGATGAGCGCAGAAGGTCGGGCAAGAATAGCCGCCGCACAGCGTGCACGGTGGGCGAAGCAGAAGAGAGCGAAGAAGGCCGTCTAGGATGTGGCGGTTGTCAGAGGAACAATGACTGGAGCGCATCTTCCAGAATCACCGTCTCTCCGCCATATTCCCTGAAACAGTTGAATGGACGTGCATCGCTCTTTCTCAGCCGGTGGTGCGCATGCGTCCGGCGCGCTCCTGGGCTTCCCGTAGAATCTTGTTCTGACCGGAACGAAAGCCAGAGTCGAAGAGCCGTTGGATTGTTCTGATTCGCTCGACGCGTCCGATCATCCGAGGAGGAGAGGGAACCGGCATGGGAGAGCGTTTCAAAGGCAAAGTCGCATGCATCGCGGGTGGAACGGGCGGTCTGGGAAAGGCGGTGAGTCTTGCGTTTCTGCAGGAGTCAGCACGGGTGATTGTGACGTACCGACGCGAGGAGGAGTTTGCGGTGCTCGCTCGGGCCGCGGGGGCTGGGTCCAGTGCCTTGACTGGGTACGAGCTGGACGTGACGAATGAGGATGCAACGGAGCACGGACTCCAGAGAGCTCGCGACGAGGCGGGCAGGATCGACATTCTGGTGAATACGGTGGGCGCGTACGCGGGCGGATCCGCGCTGTGGTCGACGACGCCGGAAGTGTTCGAGCGGATGTTCGCGCTGAATGTTCGGTCGGGGTATGCCCTGTCCCGGGCGGTGGTGCCGATCATGCTGGAACAGGGGAGCGGGTCGATTATGAATGTGGCCTCGCGAGCAGCCTTCGATCATGCGGCGGGGGCGGCGGCGTATGCAGCGTCAAAAGCCGCGGCTGTGGCGATGATGGATTCGCTGGCTGCGGACCTGCGTGGGAAGGGCGTACGCGTGAATTCGGTGATCCCGAGCATCATTGACACCGAGGCGAATCGGAAGGCGATGCCGAAGGCCAATTTCGACCAGTGGCCGAAGCCGGAAGACATTGCCAGGGTGATCCTGTTCCTGTGCAGCGACGAGGCGAAGCTGATTCACGGGGCGTCGGTGCCGGTGTACGGTGACACGTAGACGAAGTGGAGGCGAACGGCTTAGTCGTCCGATCCTGGCACGGACGTGCGGGGAATGACGATTTCGCGATGGCCGTAACGCCGCGCGTCGAGGGAGAAGGCGCCGGGTCCCAGAAGGGCGAGCGCGGCGGCGATGACGACAGCAAATCCAGATCCGACGCGGGTGGCGTCCGCAGTGAGGCCGGAGGACGGCCAGGACGCGAGAACAACGATGCTGAGCGCGCCGCCAATGAGAGATGAAACTGCGGTGCGGTAGCCTGCGATCAACGACGCCGCGCTGGCCAGCATCAGCGTGGCAGCCCCGACGATGACCGGGCCGGCATTTTGCCAGGGGCTGAGACGCGCGTAACTGCACCAGCCGAGTTCGGCACCGATGGTGAGGCGCAGCAGCAACAGCCCGAAGCCCGGTCTGCCCCCGGGGAACGCCGAGAAGGTCCTTCTCCACGAGGGCGCAGGGGACGGCATAAACCTCACACTAGGGTTTTTATGCGCGAGTGGAATCCCGAGAATTTGGGGTTTCCGGATACCACTATGTGGGTATTCGCTGGTGAGCGGGGAGCGTCAGGCGCCTTTGCGAATGGACTCGGTGTGGTGTTTCGAAGATTTCATTACGGGTTGACGGCGAGAGAAGCAGGTCCCTCCGCTCCGCTGCGCTTCGGTCGGGATGACAGGGTAAAGGAAGATCTGAGACACCGGACTAGAGGCGGATGATGCCGCGGCGCACGCCGATGGTGACCGCCTGGGTGCGATCGCTGGCGCCGAGTTTTTCCATGATGTGGCGGATGTGGACCTTGACGGTCTCCTCGGTGATGGACAGAGTGACGGCGATATCGCGATTACGATTGCCGCCGGCGATCTGCCGGAGGACTTCGACCTCGCGAGGGGTAAGCGCTTCATCGCTGAAATGTTCTGCCAGGTGAGCGGCGACCTCAGGCGGGATCCGCTTCGCGCCGCCATGCACGTGGCGGATGACATCCATGAACTCCGACGGGGGCATGTCTTTGAGCACGTAAGCAC
Organism: uncultured Acidobacteriaceae bacterium; assembly: GCA_963705765.1. GTDB lineage: Bacteria > Acidobacteriota > Terriglobia > Terriglobales > Acidobacteriaceae > Palsa-343. The sequence goes on from CAVPKU010000045.1 coordinate 111,658, forward strand.
GCGCGCCTGCATCCAGGGCCCGTTGGATTTCGACATCTCCGGAGAACGTGGTGAGGATGATGACGCGCGCGCCAGGGAATTCGGACAGGATCGCCTTCATGGCGTCGATTCCGCTGATGTCGGGAAGACGCAGATCCATCAGGGTGATGTCGGGACGGTATTGGCGAAACTGGCTGATGCCTTCGTGACCGCTGTTAGCCTCGGCCGCGAGCACCATGTCGGGCTGGCTGCGGATGATGGTCGCGATTCCCTCGTGCAGCAATGGATGATCGTCGACGCTGAGAATGCGAATCTTGTCAGGCATTCAAATCGATTTCCTTTAACAGCCGACGGCAGCTGAGGCAGATCGCGGGAAGCCGCGCATCGATCCCGGATTGCAGATGAATTTTCCGTGAACAAATTCGGGGACTGAGGACAGAAGGACAGAGAACAGAATACCCTCCCGGCGCGGGCTATTGTCAGCGTTGAACCTCGCATTGTCTCCGCTCTCGTGATCCATCAGGCAGCGAGTAACTCCTTCGGGGGGTAAGCGAGCGCCTCTTAAAGTCACGATGAAAAGACCTCCATCCCGTGATGTGTTTCGAACGGGAATCTGGCACCTTAATGCTCACACGGCATCCCAGTCGTTCCACCCCAGGAGACGAAAACCGTGAATCGCTCGCTCTTAATCCGCACAGCCATGATGATGATGCTGGTCTGTGTCCTCCCCCGCCACCCGATGGCGCCGCCGACTCCCGGCGGCCTCATTTTCCAGACCGGGTTCGCACCCGTGTCACCGGCTCCGGTTCCCGATTCTCTCTGAAATCCAATCCTGCCGCCCCCAGCGGCCCCGGAGGTTTTGACCATGAAGATGCAACTGACGACCAACCTGCTGGAAACAGCACACTCAGACACAGCAGCGGATGTGGATCTGGTATCTGCGGCGCAGTCCGGCGATCACGTGGCGTTCGCCGAGTTGTGGCGGCGCTACTCGAAGAAGATGTTCAACATGATTATGCGCATCACGCGGAACCATGAGGACGCGGAGGATGCATTGCAGGATTCGTTCATGCGGGCCTACACGCATCTGACCGACTTCCATGGCAAATCGAAATTCTCGAGCTGGATGACCAGCATCGCGATCAATTCCGCGCTGATGAGCCTGCGCAAGCGCCGTTCGCGGCCCACGCTCTCAATGGACGGCGACGACTCCGATCTGCCCCTGGACTACCGGGAACCGGTGGCGGCAGGGATGACGGCAGAAGATGAGTGCATCCGCCGGGAACAACTGCGCAACGTGACGGCTGCGATCACGCGGCTGCGTCGGCCGCTGCGCGGCGTGCTCGAGATTCATCTGGTGCAGGCGGGCAAGGTTGAGGAACTGGCGGATACGGCTGGGATCTCTATTTCGGCGGCGAAATCACGGCTGATGCGGGCAAAGAACGAAATTCGCGATTCGATGTCGCGGCGTGGTCAGCTATAAGAGGTCGCGGTTCAGGCTGAGACTGTTTTGAACCGATCGTCGGGACTGCCTGGCGAACCTGCCGGCGAGTCCGGATGAATGTGTGAGGGGAATGTGCGATTCTTTCCTTTTCTCTTCCTCAGGCCTTCGTACAAGTCCACAAGCGAATGGACAACGTTTACAACACAGAGGCAGGGCGCGGTCGGCGGCCGATCCGCGCTGCTGGCCCACGGATGGCCGGGCGGCGTCGTGGCTCGTGTGCCCGCCTGGGTCGGGCTCAGTTCGCGTTGGTGACGGTCGGCGTCCTGTTCATCGGCTGTAGTCGACAGGATCGGCCAGCGATTGCCTTCACGCAGGTGCCTGTGGCGGATCGAGGCGGACCGGAACGCATGGACACGATTTCCGGGAGCGTCAAGGGTGCGAAACCCGGGCAGCGCATCGTCCTCTACGCGCTGGCGAATCGTTGGTATGTTCAGCCAGTTGTTGAAGCGCCCTTCACCAGCATTCAGCCGGACAACACGTGGAAGGCCCAAACTCATCTCGGTGCGGATTACGCTGCGTTGCTGGTGGAACCGGGTTATCAGCCAGCTCTGCAACTGGGAGCCTTGCCCACGCCGGGACACGGCGTGGTGGCAGTCGCAGTGCGGGCGGGGAGGCTGCGCATCGGCCTGATGATCCTGGCTCGGCTCATGAGCTTTGGTGGTTACAACAGCTGGTGGTTTCGGACCTCGATTGTTCTCATCATTGCGCTCACGGTGATCGCGATACACCGGCTGAGAATGTACGAGCTGACGCGCCAGTTGAATGCGCGCTTTCAGGAAAGGCTCGATGAGAGAACCCGCATCGCGCAGGAATTGCATGACACGCTGCTGCAGGGGTTTCTGAGTGCGTCGATGCAGGTCGACGTGGCCGAAGACCAGTTGCCCGAGGATTCGCCGGCGAAGCCGCTACTGCGGCGCGCGCTGCAGCTGATGAGCCAGGTGACCGAAGAGGGACGCAATGTGATCCGCGGCCTGCGGCTGCCTTATACGGACAGCAACAGCATTGAAGAGGTGTTTTCAATGATGGGGCGTGAACTGGCGCCGGGGGATGCGGTGAAGTACAGCGTGGTGAGCGATGGCAATCCGCGCGCTTTGCGTGCTGCGATTCGAGACGAAATGTATCGCATTGGGCGGGAGGCACTGGCGAACGCATTCAAGCATGCTCATGCCAATCACGTGGAAGTGGAAGTAGAATACGCGAGCAGCCAGTTCCGGCTGCTGGTGCAGGACGATGGCTGCGGGATCGATCCGAGCAGTTCTGCAGGCGGGGCGGCAGAATCATTGGGGTTTGCCGGGGATGCGGCACCGCGCCGAGAGGGTTGGGGCGACATTGAAACTGCGGAGCCGCGTGGGCGCCGGCACAGAGGTCGAACTCACCATACCGGCCGCGATCGCGTACGAGGAACAGGGGCGCCGCGGATTCTTTCGCTGGCTTCGCCGGGACCGAGACGCAGGGAGAGGATCCACGGGATGAGAGGAGAGCCGGGCATCGACAATCCGATACGGGTGTTGACCGTCGACGATCACCCGCTGATGCGAGAGGGCATCCGCGCTATCGTGACGAACGAACCCGACTTGACGATGGTGGCCGAAGCTTCGAGCGGGGAAGAGGCAATTCAGCTCTACCGGCAGCACCGTCCGGATGTGACGTTGATGGATCTGCGGCTGCCCGGATCGAATGGGATCGATACGCTCGCGGCCATTCGCTCGGAATTTCCGGATGCGAGGGTTGTCATGCTGACGACCTTTGAAGGGGACGCGGAAGTACGAAGGGCGATGGAGGCGGGAGCGCGGGGGTATGCGCTGAAGAATATGCCCAGAAAGACTATCGTCGATCTCATTCGCAAGGTGCATGCGGGCAGAACGGTAGTGCCACCGGAGATCGCCGCGAATCTTGCCGAACATCTCGCGACGGAGTCCCTGAGCCGGCGCGAACTGGACGTACTGGAAAAAATCGCCGTGGGCAACCGCAATATCGATATTGCGGATCAGCTCTTCATCTCAGAAGAGACGGTGAAGGGTCACGTGAAGCACCTCATGGAGAAGCTCGGCGCTCGGGATCGGACGGAAGCGGTTGCGATCGCGGTTCGGCGCGGCATCCTCCATCTGGACTAGTGTCGAACAGTGCAAAAAAGATGGGCCGGGTTTCCCGGCCCACGTTTTTGCATCCCGCAATCGACTGCGATTGCACGGGTGAGGTTTTAAGCGACCTGAGACGGGCGCGCCGACCTGAAGGACTGAAGAATGCGGGCGTGATAGCTGCGGCTCATGGGGATGTTCGGCCGTTGACGAGCAGGACGGCGAAGTCGCGGCGCGATTCCGTCCGCACTTCTTTCACATACTGGAGGTTGACGATGGCCGAGCGATGGACGCGCGCGAACATGTCCGGATCGAGCTTGCCTTCGAGGTCGGTCATGGTTTGCCGGAGCAGATGAGTTTCCGTCTTAGTGCAGATGCGGACGTAGTTCTCTTCCGCGCCGATCCAGCGAATGTCGGAGACGGGAAGAAACAGGATTCGTCCGCGCGATTTGAAGACGATGCGCGTGGTGTATTTGCTGCCGTTGTGGTTGGCTCCGTCGCGCTGGCTGGATTTGCCTGCACCGAGGATCTCTTCGCGCGCGCGATCCACGGCGGTGCGCAGACGGTCAGCGGTGAAGGGCTTCAGCAGGTAGTCCACAGCATTCATGTCGAAGGCGCGCAGTGCGTAGGTGTCGTACGCGGTGGTGAAGACGACGCGTGGCAGGGTGATGCCGGAGAGCCCATTGAGCTGATCGATCAGGGCAAAGCCGTCGGTGCCCGGCATACAGATGTCGAGGAACAGGAGTTGTGGCGCAGTATCGCGCACCATATCCAACACCTCTGCGGCTGAGGCGCCTTCTCCGGTCACATCGACTCCGGGGATCTCACCCAGCATTTGGCGCAGTTTCTGCCGCGCGAGGGGTTCGTCGTCAGCCAGTACTGTCTGGAGTATCATCAGCCTCTCCTGAACCGGTGGCGCATGGGGAAACCTCAGCGATGGCGTCGCGCACCAGGTCTTGCCCTGAGAATAGTGCCCGTTCATGACCAAACGGCAATGGGCTGCATCCTGCTGAAAAATATGTGATGTATGGGACACCCGTCAGCAAGGCTGCGGTTCCCCGGTGCCCGGAAGCGGACTCAACCGTCCAAGTTCGAACACTCCCGACCTTCTCCGGAGCTGCCTGAGATGTGTCTGCGGCTATGACCCATTGTCGTGATCCGGGGAAAAGTGGCTGGATGAATTTGTGACGAACGGAGTGCCTGTCGGGACAGGGGATGGATCCGGTGCGATGTCGTGATGCGGGCGGGGATGAAGGGCCCTCTACGGAGTGAACTGCGCCGCTTCCCTGGGCGTAGTCGTGCATGTCTCAGCACCAACAGCGACTCCGCTCACGCTGACGTTCCCCGCAGTACTGGAGAGTCGTCATGGTACGCATGAATCGCGGTCCCCTCGTCGGCCGGTTTGCCACGCACGCATTCATCGCAATAGTGGCTTGTGGAAGTCCGGCATTCTGCCAAACATTTCCGAACCTGCCAGTCGCGCAGCAAATGATGACCACTGGACGCGCTACGGCAGTTCGAGACATCAAACTCGGCAATGACTACCTGAGCGGGCGCGGCGTCAGCAAGGATGAAAAGCAGGCGGCGTATTGGTACGAGAAGGCTGCGGAGACGGGCGATCCGTGGGCCCAGAAGCAGATAGGGTTCTTTTATCAAGCAGGCATCGGCGTTCCCGCCGATCCGTCGCGAGCGGTGCGCTGGTATCAGCTGGCGGTGGCGGGGGGACTGGTCAGCGCAAAGACCAACCTCGGCGTCGCGTATCTGTGGGGAACCGGTGTCGCACAGGACGTGGGACTGGCGGCGCAGCTGTTTCGCCAAGCCGCAGAAAAAGGGGATGGACCGGCGGCGACGTATCTGGGGAATCTGTATTACTTCGGCCGGGGCGTGCCGCAGGATAAGGCGGCAGGGGAGCACTGGTACCAGGTCGGTGCCAAGGCGCACGATCCGGTTGCGGAATTCGATGAGGCGTTGCTGAATTCGATCGAGGATCATCCTCACGATTTCGCGAAGGCGGCGGAATGGCTGCGGAAGTCGATTGCAGGAGGGTACGTTCCTGCGATGCATTCTCTGGCGCTGCTGCTGGAAGCTCATCCGGAGCTGGCGAAGTCGAATCAGGAGGCTTTGAAGCTCTTTGAGGAAGCTTCCGGGTACGGACAGTGGAAGTCGTCGGCGTCGCTGGGGATCCTGTACCGGGAAGGGAAGTCTATCCCGGCCGACCCGGGCACAGCATACTATTACTTTAAGCTGGCGATGCTGCAGGGTCCTGACGAACGGTCCAAACACAGTCTCGCGAACATGCTGCAGAAGCTGTCTGCGGAGTTGGGAGCGGAGCAGTCGGCGAAGCCGGATCTTGCCGCGCAGACGTGGTATCAGCAACACCACGAGACGGTGGAGTTTCTGCTGAACCGCGATAAGGATCTGGCGCCGGGGCTGGCGATTCTCAGTCCGGCGGAAGGCACGCATGCCGGCCAGATTATTGCGGCGCCGCCTCTTTCTTAGGGAATCCGCACCAGCTCGATTTGCATCAGGAGGAGACATAGCGAACGAAGTGAAGGAAGCCCAGGAAACCCACCAACCCGAGCGGCCATTTTTCATGCACCCGGCGATCTTTATCGGTTCGTCGGTGCTGATAGGACTGCTGTTTGCTCTGCAGGAGTATCTCAACGCCAGGCGGTGGGGCTACCGGATCGGGATGCTGTTCCTGAGCGAGATGTGGGGGATGCAGTTCCTGCTGTGGGGCATCATCTGCTGGTCGCTGTGGCGGTTCCTTCGAACCTTCATCGTCAATGCAGGCCTGACGTCGATCGTCGTGCGCGCTCTTCCGCTCAGTGTTGCCCTGAGCATTCTGGAAGAGATGATCTGGGTGCTGTTCTTTCCCAGGGTGCCGGTCGATCGGCCGCCGATGGATTACTGGCACCGACTGACGTTTCAACTGGACGCGGAATTCGTCGACAGCATGGCGATTTTCTGGTGCGCGTTCCTGTTATTCCGCGGCGTTGCGTATTACCAGAAATTTCGCGAGAAGGAGACCACCGCAGCGCGGCTGCAGGTGCAGTTGGTGGAGGCGAGGCTGGCAGCGCTGCGTATGCAGTTGAATCCGCATTTCCTGTTCAACGCGATGAACAGCATTTCGAGCCTGATGCGGGTTGACGTCGACGCCGCGGACCTGATGCTGGAACAGCTGAGCAGCCTGCTGCGTATGACTCTGGAACGAGGCGAAACGCAGCTGGTTCCGCTGTACAAGGAGATCGAGTTCGTGGAGACGTACCTGGCCATGCAGAAGCAGCGATATGCGGGAAAGGTGACGCAGGCGCTTTCTGTTGAGCCGGGGTTGCACGATGCTCTGGTGCCTGCGCTGATCCTGCAGCCGATCGTCGAAAACGCTTATGTTCATGGCTTGTCGAAGTGCGCGGAATTAGGGGAACTATCGATCGATATTCGCCGCGATGGCAAACGAGTGCGGATGAGCGTCGTCAATAGTGGTAACGGGCTGAACGGGAACGGCCTGGAAGCGAAACGGAGCGAGCCGGGGCGCCAGGGGGTAGGGCTAGCCAACGTAAGAGATCGTCTCCGGCTGCATTATGGCGAGCGCGGGTCGCTGTCGGTCCGCGAAGTGGGTATGGGGCGCGTCAACGTAACGATTGCCCTGCCCCTGCAAATCAACCTGAACGGCACAGAAGAGGCTCCGAAGTTTGACGCATGACGATCCAGGTAGTTTTGGCGGACGATGAAGTTCTGGCGCGACAGAAGCTGCGGTTGATGTTGCGCGAACAAACAGACTGCGAAATTGTTGGAGAATGCTCTACCGCGGCCGAGACGATCGCCCTGGTGCGTGCGGCCCACCCTGATTTGGTTTTTCTCGACATCCGGATGCCGGACATGGACGGGTTCGACGTGGTCGACGCCCTCTCTGCACAGCCTGACGTGACGATGCCGCGCATCGTGTTCACGACCGCCTACGACCAGTACGCGGTGCGTGCATTTGAGGTCCACGCTGCGGATTATCTGCTGAAACCCTTTGCCCCAGAGCGTTTGCAGGCGACCATGGAGCGCATCCGCGCGAACGGTGCGCCGGCGGAAACCAACGGCAAGAAGGGCGAGCGCTACACTACCAGAATTGTCTTTCGCTCGCGGGGCCGGATTCTCTTTTTGCCGGTTTCCGAAATTCGATGGATCGCCGCCGAGGAGAATTACGTGCGGATCTGCACCGGGGAGGAGACGCATCTGCTGCGCGAGACGATGGCTCGTCTGGAAGAGCGGCTCGATCCGCATGCCTTTCTGCGCGTCCACCGATCCGCGATCGTCAACCTGCAGCATGTGAAGGAAGTGCGGACGGAATCCGACGGAGAAACCGCAGTCATCCTGCTGAATGGGCAAAGGGTTCCGATGAGCCGGAGCTACCGTTCTCGCATGCATCGTCTTCTCCATCACTAAGGCATCTACGGATTTTTGGAGAGCGGGCGACAGCCTTGTGTGGCATCGCGAGGCGGACAGTGCCCATTGATGGAGCGAGGCTTCCCATTCATCATCGAGAAATGACGCTCCGTCCCCGAATCTGCAATCGCGGATTCCAACCCGCGCTTCTACCAGGAAATGCAGATATCGCAACAGACCTCGATTGACAGCCGTTCGTCGTCGTCCTCGCAGGCCGTTCGCTCATCCCGGAGATCGATCGTCTGTCACAAATCTCGTGGGTTGGCCTTGTCTGGGTTGGTGCTTGCTTTGTCTCCGGTTATGAGCACCCAGGCGATCGCTCCCGAACGGAAGCTGACCAAGTATTTCCGCGCACCGCATCACGTTGAATCGATGAACATCGCGATGCAGGTTACTGTCTTCTCGGATGCTAACCGCATTTTCCAGGCGCTGACCCGGCCCGAATATCTGGAGACCTGGATCACGCTCCCCGGCGACGATGCGAGCTCGTACCTGGTCGCATGGCAGCAAAACAACAGCTATCGCTTCGATCATTATCAGGGTGGACGGCGAAACCTGATGATCACCGGTGAATACCGCATTTGCCGCCGCCGCAAGATGCTGTTTACCTGGAAGACGGCCGGAGATGTGATGCAACCCGAGAGTCTGGTTTACATCGGGCTGCACGGGAACTTCGGGAAGACGATCCTCGAACTTCACCACAGGGGCGTCTCTTCAGTCGGGGAGCACGTGTGGCGGCAGGAGATGTGGAGTCGATCCCTGGATCGATTGGCGCGGCTGTTCGAGTGCTGAGCGATTCCTGGCGGGGATGGATCAGCCTTTGTCGTCTCGGGGGCGCAGCCAGTCGAAGGAGTGTTGTTCAATGGCGATTCTGACCAGCTGACTGCGAGTTCGAACTCCGGCTTTGTGAAACAACTCCTGAACGGCGGCTTTGACGGCGGTTTCTGAAGTATTCAGCTTCCAGGCAATTTCCTTGTTGGCGAGGCCGTCGAGAATGCCGCGCAGCACCTCGCTTTGTCTTGCGGTCAGCGGCCGGGCGCGCTCCATTTGCTCGGAGCGATTGCGCCTTTCGGCGAGCAGGCTGCGCAGGGCGGGATCGTCGAGCCAGACTTCTCCTGAAGCCACGCGCTGAATCGCGTGGATGAGCCGGTCAGGACTTCCATGCTTGAGGAAGATTCCGGATGCGCCCATCTCCATGACGCGGAGAACCACTTCATCGTGCAGGCCGGCGGTGACCATGAGAACTCTTGCGCTGCTGGATCGGCGCTTGAGCTCGGCAAGCAGACTGAGTCCCGACTCTTCGCCGAGGTCATAGTCCAGCAGGATCACATCGGGTTCCGATCGGGAGAGCGCGTCGAACGCCTCGGCGACCGTAGCGCATTCTCCTACCACGGTCATGTCGAGGGCCGTATTCAGCAGACGACCCAGGCTCTCTCGAAAGAGCCCATGGTCATCCACCATCAGGACGCGTGTTTCCTCCATCCGATTCCTCCGTGCTTAGGCCGCGGCCTTCAGGTTAACGATAAAACAGGCGCCGTTCGGCAGGGCAAGGTAGCGAATCTCACCGCCAAAGGAACGCAGGAATGCGCGTGACAGATATAAGCCGAGGCCAGAGGACTGCGCGCCCTCCTGGAAAGGCCGGAATAACTGCTCAGGGTGCGCGACTCCGCCGCCGTTGTCGACAAATTCGATCAGGACGCGCGAGCCATCGGACCTGGCGGTCACCGAGAAGAGGCGTTTCTGTTGCACGGCAAGAACGCGAATGCTGTTGGTGACAAGGTTGAGAAACACCTGCATGAGACTGGACCGGTCAGCCCAGACCATGGGCAGAGACGATTCGGCGATCCACTGAGCCGTGATCTCTTCTTCCTCCAGCATCGGTGCAATGACGATCCGCAGTTCGTCGAGCAAAGCCGTGAGATCGACCTCCGTGGCCTGTTGGCTCGATTGCTGCATATTGAAGTTGGCGATGCGCTCCAGTGCGGTGATCAGGTTGCCCAGCGCTTCAAAGTCCCGATTGGCGGCGAGAACGCCTTCGCGCGCGAGGTTGTGGTGTACCGCCGCGATGGCTCCGGAGATATTGCGAACCTCATGGGAGACTGCGCCAATGGCAATCCTCGATCCCGCTAACAGTTGGTGCAGTCCGGAGACTTCGTGCGTCCTGAGTTCTTCCGAAGCGTCCATCACCATGGCGGCGAGGCGCGTCCCGGCGTTGGTGCGGTAGGTGGAGAAGGAGATGTCGGCGAGGAAAGTCTCGCCATCTTCGCGTTGGCCGCGAGCCTGCATGACGGTGCGGAAGAACTGCGGAAAGACCTCAGAACCGGAGACATTGCGCAGAGAAGGCAGATAACGGTGGATGGATTTCCCCGGCAGCGCCCCGGAGGCTACGCAGAGCATGCGATGGGCTGCTTCATTCGCCATCAGGACGTTGCCGACCGCATCCGCAGTAAATATAGCGGCGGGGTTGCTTTCGATGAGAATCTTGAGCTGCTCTTCCGCTTCTCGTCTGGCTTCGCTTTCGCGCTGCAACTCCTCGAGATGCTGCTGGACGATTCTGCGGTTGCGGCTAACCTGCCGGACAAAGAGGCCGGCGGTGAGGAAAGCGGCGAAGTAAAGCAGATCGCGAGAGATTCCCGTGCGGGGGGTCCACGGGAAACCGTCGAAAGCCTCCGAGAGGAACGTACAGAGGGCTGCTACCCCGCACAGCTGCCATGGCTCGAGAACGCCGCCTACCATCAGCAGCGGCAGGAGATAAAGAAAGCGCAGCGGGACCTCGTCCACGGTGCGCCAATCGAGCAGGGCGATGACCGCGATCAGGATTGCCGCGCGGAGGAGAATGGCGCGCGTACTCCCTCGGGAGAAGGCAGCGAAAGTCCGTGACCCGAGGCTTTCAGCGTGTTGCATTTCATACCGATTGTAAGATTTCCGCCCTCGAACGCAACGAGACGGGGATTCCTGTTCCTGTTGGGGCAATGGGGCGTGCGTCCGGGCCGGCGGAACTAAGCCGAATGTCCGGACAGGGTCACCACTGCCGACCTGTCCTCTCTTCACTGGTCTGACCACGGGTTCGTAACAACTGCGCAATCAATGGCTTCCACGGCCAGGGAAACGATGGTTATACAGCTGACATCCGGACAGTGTTTTTGTTGTTGACAATGCCGTTGTCGCGCAAGAGAATTGGCAAGTTCGTGTGTGGTCAGACCACTATGGCCCAAATCGACCCCAGTGTTGATCGGGCAGGTAAAAACTCTCGTTGAGCACGAAACCTTTGGAGGCAAGTGCAATGAAGTACAGAAGATGTGATGGAACCGGTAACACGGTTCTGGATTCTCGCTGGATTGGGTGCCTCGCGGCACTCGTGATCCTGATAGCGGCTTTTTCCGCGCAGGGACAGCTCGCAGGCAAAGGCGCGATCGCTGGAACCGTGACCGACCGGACCGGAGCGGTGGTTCCCAACGTGACAGTAGCCGTCACCAATACTGCTACCGGCATTACGACGACGACCCAAACCACGGGAACGGGCGACTACACCTTCTCGAATCTGGATCCCGGAATCTACTCGCTGACAGCCAGCGCCCCTGGATTCGAGAAGCTGGTGCAGGAAAACATCCACGTCAACGCGATGGAGAAGCAAACCTACAACGCGGCGCTCACCGTGGGTGTCACAACCACATCGGTGACTGTGACCAGCGAGCCGCCGCAACTGGAGACATCGAATGCGACGCTGGGCGCGACGATGGAACAGGAAACCTACTCCAAGTTACCGATTGAAATGGGTGCGTACGGCCAGGCGGATCAGCGCAGAGCCACCGATTTCGTCTACCTGATGCCGGGCGTGCAGGGCAACGAGACCAATGGCAACGCAACGACCAACACCGGCGTAGTGAACGGCTCGGGAAGCCGCGGCGCAGTCTCTGATGTCTATATTGATGGCATTCCGTTTGTGCGCGCTGGTGGCAACGGCGACCCACGCTACGTATGGACGGCGATCTCGGTCGATGCGGTCGATCAGTTTCAGCTGCAGACCAGCGGCTACTCGGCGATCTATGAAGGCCAGGGCGTGATGAATTATTCGGTCAAGCAGGGCACCGCGCAGCAGCACGGCTCTGTGTACGAGTTCTTCCGCAACACGGCTCTGGATACGTGGGGATTCTTCCGATCCAAAGACCCGGTAACAGGACTGGCGGTGAAACCGGTCGAACACAACAACGAATACGGCATCAATCTTGGTGGGCCGCTCATTCCGTTCGGTTCGTTGAAGCACAAGCTGTTCTACTTCACGAATTACAACGGGTTTCGTTACAGCAGCGCGACGCCCACGCCGATGACCTTCCCGACTGTGGCGCAGCAGAATGGGGACTTCAGCGCATTTCTGACGGGATCGAAGCCCATTCCCGTTTACGATCCGCTGAGCCAGGCTATGTGCACGGCGAACAGCACCAATGGACCGTGCCGTTATCAGTTTGGATACGGCCCATCGGGAACTCCCGGACCTGCCGGCAATCCGACCCTGGTCGGTAAGGCTAATGTGATTCCAGCGGGCGAGTTCTCACAGGTCGCTCTCAATCTGCAGAAGATGCTGGGCAGCACGATCAACAACCAGCTCAGTACTGCTTTGCAAAATAACTACGTAGCGCCAAATGCGACAGGGTTGGTCAACTGGTCGACCACATCGCGAATCGACTATTTGCTGACGTCGAAGGATACGCTCACTGTGCTCGGAGCTGTTGGCCGGCAGGCGAGCTCTGTTCCGGTCGGTCAAACGACTTCGGGCCGCAACGTCGGGCCGGTTCCGTATAACTACGGCCAGTCCTATGCACCCAAAACCGCTGTCTGGACGGTGGAAGAGAGCCATGTCTTCTCACCGAACCTGCTGAACCAGTTCAAATTTGGATATGCTCGCTACAACGGTCCCACCATCAATCCGGACGACAACCCCATTTATGCCGCAACAGCCATGGGGCTCTCCGGCTTACCCTCGGGTCAGGCTTCGTCGATGTTCCCCATCGTGTCGTTTGCCGGAACCAACGCGCCCACGCAGTGGAACGGCGCTACCGAGAACATTACGATTGCGGCGAATTACACGACGCTCGATAACCTGCAGTGGAACACGGGCCGGCATTCGTTCACGTTCGGTGGCCAGGTCGCATGGCTGCAGTACAACGTTGTGAATGCAACCAAAGGATCCACGCCGATTACGCTGGCGAATGCTGTAACGGAGACTGCCGGCATCAATCCCTCCAGCAACAGCGCGCCTAAATTTGTAGCAACGACCGGTACCGGTCTGTCCTATGCCAGCTTCCTGGTCGGAGAAATCGACAAGGGCAGCTTCACGCAGTACCTGCAGCAGGAGTTCGGCGCGCGCTTCCGTGCGATCTCACCCTATGTCCAGGACACCTGGAAGGCGACTTCGAAACTGACGCTGGATCTTGGGTTGCGGTACGACTATTTCCCGACCGTCACGGAAGTCCACAACGCGGAAAGCTTCTTCGATCCGAGCCTGACTAACCCGGTTACGGGACTCAAGGGTGCTCTGAACTTTACCGGCCACGGCCCCGGGACCTGTAACTGCAGCACGCCGGTGAACAACTACTACAAGAACTTCGGACCGCGGATCGGGCTTGCCTATGCGCTTGACTCGAAGACGGTCATCCGCTCCAGCTATGGGGTCATGTTCACCCACGGCAACGCGATTGGCGGGCTCAACACCAGCATCGGCACGCTGGGATTCTCGTCGGCGCCATCGTTCTCCTCCAACGGATCGCTGCTGAGCACGATGCCGCTGCATGGCACCAACGGAGCGATTCCCACTTACACGACGGCTACGGGAGTCGGTTCGGGGCCAGCCTACGGCACCGGCTTCACAACGACCACCGGCTTCACGGGCACACCGTCCGGCACGCAGTATGACGACCCGTACTACGGCGGTCGTGCTCCGGAGTACATCAACTGGACCTTCGGCATCCAGCGGCAATTGCTCCGACCCATGACGCTGACGGTCAGCTACGTAGGTTCGGAAGGACACTTCCTCCAGACCGACGGGGGCAATGGTCGCGGTTACTGGTCCGATGGTCTCGATCCGAGGTATTTGTCTCTGGGGACTGTGCTTGCCGACAAGGGTGCAGCGATGACCGCGGACTGCACGAAGTACAATCTGCCCTGCCCGGCGAACTTCAATACGGGCCAGGCTCTTTCGACCTACCTGAAGCCATTCCCGTTCCAGAGCGTGAGCGATTCGTTCGGGCAGTACATGGGTAACTCCAATTACCACGCAGTGCAGGCGCTGCTGAGCATCCGCTCGTGGAACGGCCTGACCACCAACGTGAACTACACGTTCTCGCGCACGATTGACGACGGTGGTTTCTTCCGGAGCGGGTACGCGATTCCGGCAGGGACGATCTTCGGCGCGCCCAGTGCGTCGTATCCTGCGGACCGGCTCGAGCGCGGGGTATCAACGACCAACCAGCCGCAGCACTTTGTGGCGACCACCGTGTGGGACTGGCCGTTGGGCCGGACGATGCTGGCTGACAGCCGCGCCGAGCGCGCCATCATGGGCGGGTTCTCTTTCTCGGGCGTCTACCAGGCCTACTCCGGATCGCCGTTGATCATTACTTCTTCCTCGTGCCAGAACAATCCGGCTCAGCCGAGTAACTACTGCCCGGCTGCGCTCAACCCGGCCTTCAGCGGCTCGGCCCGCCAGAACGGGAAGTGGGGCGACGGTATCACGGCCGCAAACTTCGGCACGGTTTCCTTCATCAAGCCGACCGCGTTCCAGGTCGCGCCGGATTACACATTTGGCAACGCGCCGCGCACGGCGGCCTACAACCTGTACGGTCCGGGGAATTACCAGCTCGATTTGGCCGCGGTGCGCAGCTTCCCGCTGCACATTACGGAACGGACCAAGCTGAACTTCCGGGCGGAGTGGTACAACGTCACCAACCATACGCAGTTCGCGGTTGCCAGCTCGGCTTTCGGCAACTCGAGCTTCGGGACGGTCACCCAGAGTGGCAGTCTGAACCGCAAAGCGGCCCAGTTCTCGGCGCGTATCGAGTTCTAGGCCACAACCACCGTCCTTGATTCGAGAGGCTGCCGCACAAAACGGCAGCCTCTTTCATGCGCGCGAGATCGTGAGCTCGGCGCGAGGTTTGTAATCACAGGGGAGAGAACAGAGCATGATGCGTATTGGATGGCTCGGGCTCGCATCGACATTGGTGCTGGCGGCAACCGTGGCGGCTCAGGACACAAGAACGGTGACGGAGCCCACGATCCCAACTGCCTGCATCACCTTACAGGCGGCCCTGGCCGCGCCCCATGGCGTGCTGAGCGATGCCGATGAGCAGAAGCTCGATACGGAGAGAATCCAGCATGCTATCGATGGATGCGAGTCCGGCAAAGCCGTCGTGTTGCAGGCGAAGGGTAAGCGCGACGTCTTTCTTACTGGGCCTTTGACGCTGAAGTCCGGCGTCACGCTGGTGGTCGATTCGAAGACAGTTCTGGCGGCCTCACGCGATCCGCGGGTCTTTGACATTACCCCCGGCAGTTGCGGTGTGGTCAGCGAGCATGGCCATGGCTGCAAAGGCATGATCACCGTAACGAAGACCTCTGGCAGCGGCATCATGGGCGATGGCTCGATCGACGGCCGCGGCGGCGCGAAGCTGCTCGGCCAACAGGTCACGTGGTGGGATCTCGCGCATGAAGCCAAGGTCACGGATCAGTCGCAGAGTGTGCCCTGGATGCTGATGGTGCGCGACTCACAGAATTTCACGCTCTATCGCATCACGTTCCGTAACTCGCCTGGCTTCCACGTCTCGGTGAATCAGACCGACGGATTCACAGCATGGGGCGTGAAGATCATGACACCGAAGACGGCGCGCAACACCGATGGCATCGATCCCGGTTCATCGCGTAACGTCACCATCACCCATTGCTTCATCCATACGGGCGACGACAACGTCGCGGTCAAGTCCTCCAGCCGCGGTGGGCCGGCTTCGCATATTTCCGTCGTCCACAACCACTTCTATACCGGGCATGGGATGTCGATTGGGAGCGGCACCGATGGTGGCGTCGATCATCTGCTGGTGGATGATCTCAGCATCGACGGTGCGGACAATGGCATCCGCATAAAGTCCGATCGCAGCCGAGGCGGCCTGGTGGAGGACGCGGTTTATCGCAACGTCTGTATCCGCGACACGAAGAACCCGATCGTGCTGACTCCGATGTACACCACGTTTTCCGGGGACAAGCTGCCTGTCTACCGGAAGATCACGCTGGAAAACGTACACGTGTTGACGCCCGGGGCCGATACGTTTCTGGGGCTGGACGCGCAGCATCTGCTCGAGGTGACACTCGACAACGTCTTCGCCGACGGCCTCGATCACTCGGAAATCATCGCGTCGAATGCGAAGATCATTGTCGGTCCGCGCAAGGGCAATCTGGAGCCGAAGGGCGACAACGTTACCGTTGATACGGCACCTGATGCGCAGGCGAGCACTCCGCTGGCCTGCGAAGACAAGTTTGTTCCGTTTCCGTCACTCAATTCGGCTCCGGAGTTAGCGGGAACTCCTGAGCCGGAGGATAAGACGCTCTATGTTGCTGCCGATGGTACAGGGGATTACTACTCTATTCAGAGAGCCATCGACGTTACTCCGGACAGCGGCGGTGCGGTGATTCTCGTTGCGCCCGGAACGTACCGCGAAGTACTCAATATCACCAAGCCGGATATCCATCTGCGCAGCGCTAATCCCGACGCGAGCAAGACGGTCGTGGTGATGGACAAGAGTGCCGGGACCTCGGGTGGAACGCTGCATTCGGCGACGGTGAACGTGACTGGCGACAATTTCCTCGCAGAAAACATCACGTTTCAGAATGACTGGAATGCGCATCACGAGCAGCTGCCGGCCGGTTCGCAGGCTCTGGCACTCCTGGTGCGTGGTGATCGGGCGGTCTTTCATAACATGCGGCTGCTTGGCAACCAGGACACGCTGTTCACGGGAAGTAAAGCCTGCACCGGTGAAGGTGACGCGCGCACGTGTACGGCAGCACGGCAGTACTTCTCCGACTGCTATATCGAAGGCAATGTGGACTTCGTCTTTGGGGATGGCAAGACCGTCTTTGACCACTGTGAGATTAAGAACACGCCGCACTCTGAGGGCTTTGTGACCGCGCAGGGCAAGAGCTATGCGGCGGAAGATTCCGGATACGTCTTTCGCGCCTGCAAACTGACTGCCTATCCTGGCGTCGACAACGTCTACCTGGGCAGGCCGTGGCGCCCCTGGTCTTCCGTTGTCTATCTCGAAACGGAGATGGGTGCGCACATCCAGCCGGCTGGCTGGCGTGAGTGGCATCCGGGAGAAACACATTCGCTGGAGACCGCGTTCTACGCAGAGAAGGGTTCGACGGGGCCTGGCGGGCAGGCAAAAGGTCGCGACCCACACTCGAAGCAACTAACGCCGGATGAGGCGAAGAAATTCCTGCCTGAGAATTTCCTGCGTGGCAGCGATGGCTGGAATCCGGTTGCGAAAAATTAGCTGCAGCCGAGAGCTAACTCTTGAAACGATCCAACGCAGTATCAGGGTATGCTTGAGAACGGTTGTCTCCGAGTAAACTGCGACGATGCAGCGACGATGGTATTTCACAGGGCTGGTCACCGCCGCGATCGCGATCAGCTACTTCGACCGCCAGACGCTGCCAGTGGCTATCGCCGCTATTCAGCGGACCATTCCGCTTTCGAACGAACAGTTTTCGTGGCTGCAGACTGGTTTCCTGCTCACCTATGCAGCGATGTACGTGCTCGGCGGCCGCCTGCTGGACGGCCTCGGTACGCGGCGCGGCTTCCTGCTGATTATGGTGTGGTGGTCGTTCGCCTGTATGCTCCACTCGACGGCGACCGGATTCATGATGCTTCTGATCGCGAGAGTCCTGCTCGGTGCCGGGGAGGGGGGCGGCTTTCCGGCTGTTACGCGCGTGGTGGCCGAGTGGATCGCGCCGCAGGAACGCTCCACCGCCATGGGCATCATCAACGCGGGCACAGCGGTTGGATCGGTGCTCGCGCCACCACTCATCGGACTGGTGTTGCTGCACAGCAGCTGGCGGTTCGTCTTCCTGTACGCCGGCGCATCGGGACTGGCGTGGGTGGTGTTGTGGTGGGCTACTTACCGTCCGGACGGTCCAGTGCAGCCGGCAAACTCCGCAAAGCCGATACAGACAGCGTCCCCATTGTCCTGGTCCCGCTTGATCCGCCTGCGCAATGTTCAGGCCTTCGTCTTCGCCAAGTTCATGAGCGACTCCGCCTGGTACTTTCTGCTTTTCTGGCTGCCCAAGTACCTCTATGACGCGCGTGGATTCAACATCAAAAGCGTCAGCTCCTACGCCTGGATTCCGTACGCCGCTTCGGGCGTGGGCAGCTTTCTGGGCGGTTGGTTCTCCTCGATGCTCATCCGCCGCGGGGCATCTCTCGATTTTGCCCGTAAATGCGCCCTTGGCTGTTGTGCCGTGGCCATGCCCACTGTCATGCTCGTCACCTTCACGCCAGTGAGCCTCGCCCTCGCTCTGTTCAGCATTGCATTTTTTGCCCAACAGGCATGGTCGGGGCTCATCATGACTTTGCCCGCTGACGTCTTCCCGCTTCGCCTTGTCGGCACGGTGGCCGGGCTGATCGGCTTTGGCGGAGCGATCGGCGGAGCGATTTTTGGAGTCGTCGCCGGCTTTCTTCTCGATCACGGATTCACCTATCGCACGCTTTTCTTTCTGGTCGGGAGTTTTCACCTGATCGGCTTTACCGCGATACTGCTCTTTGCAGGTGTGATCCAATCTCTTAGTTTTCCAGGCTTAAAGGAGCCAGAACCCGCCGCATGACGATTACGGAAGTCCGCACACGCGTTATTCAATGGGAAGGGATGACGGTCCCGTTGCCGCCGCACTTCTGCACCAATCCGATGGAGCTGGTCGCGTTTCGCCAGGCTTCGATGGGCAACTTCGCGTTTCACAACTGGCTGCTGGTTGAAATCTTCACAAGCAACGGCCTGGTGGGTCTGGGGAACGCGGCGCTTTCACCGTTGGTCACGAAGCAACTCATCGACATTTACCTTAAGCCGCTGCTGATCGGCGCTGATCCCTGGGATGTTGAGTACCTGTGGCAGCAGATGTACCGCCGCACGATGGCTTTCGGACGCAAGGGCGTCGCTATGACCGCCATTTCGGCCGTCGATATTGCGCTGTGGGATCTGCTCGGCAAAGATGCGAAGCAACCCGTCTTTCGCCTGCTCGGTGGCCGCACGAAGGAGAAGATTCCGGTTTACGCGAGCCGTCTCTACGCCATGCCGATCCCTGAGCTGCGCGCCGAAGCGCAGAAATATAAGGATGAAGGCTACACCATGATGAAGCTCCGGTTTGGCTGGGGACCGATCGATGGCGCGGCTGGAATGCAGAAGAACGTCGAGCTGGTGCGTAACGTTCGCGAGGTCGTCGGCGACGGCGTCGACATCATGGCGGACGCCTACATGGGGTGGACTCTCGACTACGCCAAGCGCATGCTGCCTCTGATCGAGCCATTCCATCTTCGCTGGCTTGAGGAGCCGGTGATCCCCGACGACACACGCGGCTACAAAGATTTGAAGAGCTACGGCCGCGTTCCCATCGCGGGCGGCGAGCACGAGTTCACCATTTTCGGTTTTCGCGAGCTGCTCGAATCCAATGCGCTCGACACCATCCAGTTCGATACGAATCGCGTTGGGGGCATCAGTCAGGCGCGCAAAATTTGTGCGCTCGCCGAGTCGTTCCAGATCCCGGTGGTGCCGCACGCCGGACAGATGCACAACTACCATGTGGTCATGTCCAGCCTGAATTCGCCGATTGCGGAATTCTTTCCCAAAGTCAACGTCGAGGTGGGCAACGAATTGTTCTGGTACATCTTCGATGGCGAGCCGGTGCCGGAGAAAGGCTTTATCAATCTCGATGATGACCTCCCGGGCCTCGGTTTGACGGTCAACGAAGAATCGCTCAAGCAATTCCGAATCATCGAGCAGGAGGGTGCTGATGCGGCTGGTTCAACTCTCTAACGGCGGCCAGCGCCGTGTTGCCATTGTCGAAGAGCCGGATCTGGAGCTCCTCTCAGATGTTGCGTCGATTTACGAAATGGCCCTGGGCGCTGCCGCCACCGATGGATCGCTCACGTCCGCCGCCGATGGAACGCGCTCGGGCGAGCGCGTTGCCTATGACGAGGTATATGGAGGAGCCTCGCCCTGGAAGCTTCTTGCTCCCATCGATGTTCCGGGCGATCCGCAAAAGGTGTTGGTCTCCGGAACGGGCCTCACCCACCTTGGCAGTGCGCGCGAGCGCCAGGCGATGCATGCGGCGCCGCAAAAGGAAGAGAACATGACCGACAGCATGCGCATGTTCGAGTGGGGCCGCGAGGGCGGACGACCGGGTGCCGGCCAAATCGGCATCGCTCCGGAATGGTTCTACAAAGGCGACGGGTTCGCCATTCAGGCCCCATTCGCGCCCCTGCACATCCCCGCCTTTGCCGAAGACGGCGGGGAAGAGGCTGAAGTCGCCGCTATCTATATAGTCGGGGAACGACGGCACCCCGCATCGCATCGGGATGGCCGCCGGCAACGAGTTCTCCGACCACGTGTTTGAAGGTCGCAACTACCTCAATCTTGCCGGATCAAAGCTGCGCACCTGCAGCCTTGGGCCGGAGCTTGTCATTGCCCCTGCATTCAGCGACGTCCCGGGTGCCGTGAGCATCGTGCGTAACGGCGACAGGCTCTGGCAGAAGAAAATCCGTACCGGCGAAGAGAACATGTGCCACAGTCTGCAGAACCTCGAACACCACCACTTCAAGTTCCCTGGCAACCGCCAGCCCGGCATGGTCCACATTCACTTTCTCGGGGCCGATGCACTTTCTTTCGGCGAAGGCATTCGCCTGCGTGATGGCGACAGGATGGAAGTGTCGTTCGAGGGTTTCGGTCGTGCATTGCGGAATCCCGTCGTCATCGACAGCGTCACGCCGCAGCTCGTCACGACGCATACACTGAGCTAATCGGAGATCGTAATGGAGCAAACAGAAGTAGTTTTGCTTGGGCTTGGGACGATGGGCAGCGGCATGGCGAAGAATCTGCTGCAAGCCGGCTTCCCGCTCACCGTTTACAACCGCACGTCGGCGAAAGCGGAAGCCTTTCGCGCAGCCGGCGCTTCTATTGCGGCAACAGCTGCCGAGGCCGCACGGGAAGCCAGGATCGTCGTCTCGATGCTTTCCGACGACGATGCGTCGCGGACTGCGTGGATCGGTGAAAACGGCGCGCTGGCGGCAATGCAACCGGGCAGCATTGCGATTGAGTGCAGCACGGTGAGCCCCGGCTGGATCGCGGAGTTCGCGGGTCACGCGACAACACGCGGCGTTCGCCTGATCGACGCTCCGGTGACGGGAAGCCGCACTCAGGCCGAAGCTGGGCAGCTGAACTTCCTTTGCGGCGGCGATCCCGCGACGATCGACGAGGTGCGTCCAGTCCTCGAGGCGATGGGCAAGAAGGTTTACGCGCTCGGTCCCGTCGGCTGTGGCGCTCAGCTCAAGCTCATCAACAATTTTCTTTGCGGCGTTCAGGTCGCTTCCTTCGCGGAAGCGCTGACGTGGATCGAGCGCAATGGGCTCGATCGCGATGTGGCGATCGAGTTTCTGAAGGCTGGAGCGCCCGGCAGTGGCATCTTCACTGCCATGGGGGAGCGAATGACCCAGCGCAAATACGATGTGAATTTTCTTTTAAGACTGATGGATAAGGATCTTCGCTACGCGCAGGCCGCTGCTGCTGGCTTCGATGTCACCCTGTCGACCGCTGCGGCCGCGGAAGCCCTCTTTCAGCGCGCGGAGAGGGAGGGGCACGCCGATCAGGATATGTCCGCTGTGATCGAGGTGCTGCGCAAGCCGAGCCGCCCGGGCTGAAACGCTCGTGGCGTGTTCGGAATTGAGGGGCGTCACCGGCTCCGGGTCAGAATGCTCATCTGTTTTTCTTGAGAAGCGCTTCTGCGCGTACATATCCACGTCGGCGGCCACGAACATCGCTTCACAGGTACTCGCGTCGTCAGGAAATACTGCCACCCCGACGCTGGCGCCAATCTGGACGCAGTGGGGTTCAAGCTGAAGAGGCGCCCTGAGCGCTTCGGTCAGCTGCGCGGCGATTCGAACCGCTGCGGCGCGGGTCACCGGACCTTCGAGGATTACGGCAAATTCGTCGCCGCCGGTGCGTGCCACTGTATCCGAACGGCGTAAGCGGCCCAGAAACATCTGACCCACATGGCGCAGGAGTTGATCGCCGACATGATGACCGACGGTATCGTTGACCCGCTTGAAATCGTTGAGGTCGATCAGCATCAGCGCGGTGCGTGATCCGTTGCGCCGGGCACGCTCGACCGCGCCTGCGAGTCGATCCTGGAAAAGCCGCCGGTTGGGCAGACCGGTCAGCTCGTCGTGGAGGGCCAGATACTTCGTGTACTCGACCTGGTCCTCCAGCAGCAGCAGGATCATACCCACCGCCACGACGTATTTGGGAAGGTTCCAGACCTCGCTTTGGACCTGAGCGTGGGGGAAATAAATGGCGAGGAAGGGCGCAATCACAAAGACTGCCGCCCAGAAGAAGAAACCGGCGATGGTGATGAAGGCACCGGCCGTCGGGCGCCGGTATGTGTACCAGAAGTGAATGCCGCAACCCAGATAAACGGTGAAGAGGACGGCGTTCAGAGCGAGATCGGGACCGTTTCCTGGGCGATGCTGTACGGCGATCAGGAAGATGCAAAGGTCGAGATAGAGAAAGACTGTGATCCACCGCAGCCGATGGCCAAAGTGAGGCAGCGCGGCAATTGCGACAGACAGAGGCAAAACGCCGAAGGCAAGCGCGGCCAAAATCAAAGGCCATCGACTGTTCGTGCCGGTAACAATCAGGGCAATGTAGAACGTGTTCGTTACCAGGAGCGTGGTCAGCATCCACGGGCTGGACTGCTTCATGCGGTAGGGCACCGACGCCCACATAAAGAGCACGCCAGCCCAGGTGAGAGAGGCGAGTCCGATGATCTGCAGAACATCCGCTGCAAATGGGTTGGACGGAACCAGCGTGAAGGCCGCAAAATGCAGGGCGATCATGCCCCAGCCAGTGAGCCAAATCCCCGAGATCGCGGATCGACAGCGGCGAGCCACGGATCCGAAGGCGCAGGCGAGCAGCGCAATCGCGGCAAGATCCGGTATTTTGGTCCAATCGATCACAGGAGGCTCACAGAACCTGGGACTTCACCGACTTCGACGCGGGCGTCGCGGAAGGGGCCGTGTTCTCCAGTAGAGTATGTTCCGCCCGAGGAAGACAGGGCTCGATCATCTCCACAAAGAGAATGGCGGCAATCAGGGGCCTTGACCTCGGTCGCATGTTGATCCTGGTGATACTATCGGCCTCTTCCAGATAAGTTACAGGCAGAGCATCACGACCGTCCGCGCGGCACACGGGTCTCTTCAAGAGAAGATAGTGGAGCACCAGACCAGGCCCCATTCCGCAGAAGTTGTAGATGGCAGGAAGTTTGGAGAACACCGGTGCGCAACGGAGTAACCAGTTCTTTCACACGTGCAGCACGGGGCAATGCTGATGGATATGTATGCGCTTACAGCGCGGGGCCCGGCAAAAGCTACAGCCGCGGGAACGGCTGTAGCTATCGAGTTCAAAGACTGAATAACGATCTCGTCCAGGGATGGGCTCTCACTCCCAGCCGCCGCCCAACGCGCCGTAGAGCTGTACGAGTGAAAGGGCTTCCCCCTCCTGTGCGTTGACCAGATTCAACTGCGCTGAGAAGAGGTTTGAATCCGTTGTGAGGACCTCGAGGTAGCTGGTGGCACCACCCTCATAGCGCGTGTGCGCCAGACGAGTGGCATCCTGCGCAGCGGCGACCAGGAGTGTCTGCTGCTCACGGGCTGCTCGTTGCTTGTTCAGAGCAATCAGTGCGTCCGACACGTCGCGGAAGGCTCCCGTGATGGTCTTCTCATAGTTGAGGACCATCTCTTCCTTCTGGTGTTCGGAGAGTTGCAACTGGCCACGCAGTTTGCCGCCCTCGAAGAGAGGCTGAGCCAGGGTGCCGAGTCCGTAGATGGTGTGGCCGGCGGGGTCGAAAAGATTCGACCACTGGTCGCCGCCCACGCCTCCCGAAGCGCTGATGGAAAGCTGCGGGAAGAACTGAGCGCGGGCAACGCCAATCTGAGCATTTGCGGCTACTAACTGCTGCTCCGCCTCAAGGATGTCCGGTCGGCGCTCCAGCAAACGCGAGGGCAGGCCGACCGGCAGATCCTGCGGAGGCGGCGCAAGCGCGGCTTCGTCGGTGTGGTCAACGCGCCCCGGATTCTGGCCAAGCAAGAGACGCAAAGCATTTTCCTGTTGCTGAATCTGCTGCTCCAGCTGCGGAATCTGTGACGATGCTGTGTACTCCAGCTCCTCGGCCTGGCGGAGATCGGAGAGCGGCGCCGATCCGCCGTCGGCCAGGCGGCGGGTGAGATCCACGGATTGCTGCCGCGTCTGCAGCGTTTGCTTTGCGATGGCCAACTGGCGATCCAGCGCGCGCAGCTCGATGTAAGTCGTAGCGACCTGCTCGACCAGGGTTATCCGGACCGCGCGCTGCGCCCACACCTGAGAGAGCAACTGCGCCCGGGCGGCTTCGGTCTGGCGACGATAGAGCCCCCAGAAATCCGGCGTCCAGGCTGCCGACAAATTGAAGCTGCCGGCCGTGATGGTGCTGCCGAGCGTCTTGCTGAGCGAGTCGGGCAGCTCCGCGCCAATGCCGGTGCCGCCGACGGAGAGAGTGGGGAACTGCTGCGCGCGGGTGATCTTCACCTGAGCCTGCTGCTCGAGCACGCGCTGCGCGGCGATCCGTACATCGTAGTTACTCGTCAGGGCGGTGCGGATCAGATTCTGCAGTTCTGGCTCATGAAAAACCTGTGCCCAGGTCTGATCAGCAAAGGACGAGGTATCGGTCGTAGAAGCGTCGGCGCTATCGGCCGCGCGGAACGCCGTCGGAGTGGACACCTGCGGCCGTTTGTAGTTCGGTCCAACAGTGCAGCCCACCAGCAGGATCAACAGCAATGCGCCGATAGTGATTTGGCCGATTCGAGTCATGCAATTTGCGGGTTGCGTCATGCTGCGTCTCCTTCAGACTGCGCCGGACGCGGTGGGTTGCCGCGAGTACGCGGATCGATATCGTGGTCCGAATCCATCGTCGTGCCTTTGCCTCCGCGCGAAAAACGGTGGGAAAGGTACTCGACGACAGAGAACGTTGTCGGCACCATCAGAACTCCGATCACCGTGGCCAGAGACATGCCGCCGATCACGACTGTGCCGAGAATGCGGCGCGATTCTCCTCCAGCCCCGTGGGCTGTCCATAGCGGGATGCAGCCCACGATGAACGCAAGAGCCGTCATAATGATCGGGCGGAATCGCACGCGCGCCGCCTGCAGGGCGGACTCCGAGATACTTTGTCCCGAGCTGTAGTTCTGCACCGCAAACTCGACGATCAGGATGGCATTCTTCGCTGAGAGGCCGATCAGCATAATGAGCCCGACGGTGGCGAAGATGTCGTTCTCCAGCGATCGCGCTGTAAGCGCCAGGTATGCTCCGAGAATTGCAACCGGCGTGCTGAGCAGAACGCTGAAGGGCAGAGTCCAGCTTTCGTACAACGCCGCAAGAATCAGGAACACGAACAGAAGAGAGAGCGCAAAAACCACCCACGCCGGAGTTCCCTCAGCGGCGCGCGCTTCCTGGAAGCTCATCCCGGAGTAGGAGAAGCCCATGCCCGCAGGCATCGTCTGGCGGAAAGTCTCCTCCAGCGCCGCTCGCACCTGCCCGGAACTGTAACCCGGCGCGCCCGTTATGTTCAGCTGCGCAGCGTTGTACTCGTTGAAGCGGATGATGAACTCAGGGCCGGCGATTTGTTTGACGTGAACCAGCGCGCTGAGCGGGACCTGGCTCCCATTCGCGCTGCGCACGTAAAACTGGCCGATGTTCTGGATGTTGCTGCGCGTGTCGCCTTCCGCTTCAACAAAGGTCTGCCACTGTCGACCGAAGCGGTTGAAGTAGTTGACCAGGTAGCCGCCCATGAAGGTCTGCATCGTGGTGTAGACATTGTTGAGGTCTACCTGCTGCTGCTCGGCCTTTTCACGGTCCACGTCTGCGTAGAGCTGCGGCACACCAGGCATATACGAGGGGATGGCAGCGGCGATTTCCGGACGCTTCGAAAGCGCGCCCAGAAATCCAAACAGGTTCTTCGTCAGAAAAGTCGGATCGTCGTTGCCCGAGCGATCCTGCAGGATCATCGTGACTCCGCCGGAGGTGCCGACGCCCGGAATGGACGGTGGCGGGAAAGAGAAGGCAAGGCCCTCGGTGGAGCCCATCAGTTGGCGCTGCACGCTGGCCTGAATTTGTTGGATCTGCTCCTGCTTGGACTTTCGTTGCTCCCATGGTTTCAGTGAGACGAAGAAGAAGGCGGTATTCGTGCTCTGCGTGAGTGTGAGCAGATTAAAGCCATCGACTCCGACCACGCCACCGACGCCGGGCGTTTTCAATAATGCGGCGCTCACTTTCTGGGCAGCCGCATCGGTTCGCTGCAGAGAGGATGCGTCGGGTAGTTGCAGAGCAGCGAACAGGTAGCCCTGGTCCTCCTGAGGAAGGAATCCGCTGGGCAGACGGCCACCCATGAAGACTGCGGCCACGGCAATCGCGGCGAGCACGATCATGGTGACCGCTGATTTATGGATCAGGCGGCTGGAAGTTTTGACATAGCCGTCGGTGGTGCGGCTGAAGAGGAAGTTAAAGCGATCGAAGAAAAGCTGCAGCGGACTGCGCTTAATTTTGTGCTCGCGCGGTTTGAGCAGCATTGCAGCCAGTGCCGGGCTGAGCGTGAGCGCGTTGAATGCCGAGATCAGCACGGAGATAGCAATGGTCACGGCGAACTGCTGATAGAGGCGCCCGGTGATGCCAGGTATAAATGCGGTTGGGATGAAGACGGCCGCGAGGATGAGCGCAATTGCGATCACCGGCGAGGACACCTCTTCCATTGCGCGAATTGTTGCTTCGCGCGGCGCCATGCCTTCCTCGATGTGCCGTTCCACCGCCTCCACGACCACGATGGCATCGTCGACCACCAGACCGATCGCCAGCACGAGTCCGAACAGCGAAAGCGTGTTGATCGAAAATCCAAGTGCTGGGAACAGGACGAACGTGCCAATCAGCGAAACCGGCACTGCCATCAGCGGGATCAGCGTGGCGCGCCAGCTCTGCAGAAACAGATAGACGACCAACACGACCAGCAGCAGCGCGATACCGAGGGTGGTGACAATTTCGCGGATCCCCGCCGTGACGGCTTTGGTTGTGTCGAGCGGAATGTCATAGCGCATGCCGGCAGGGAAGTTCCCCGACAATTCCTTGATGCGCTTTGTCACCAGGCGAGCGGTTTCCACCGCGTTCGATCCCGGCAGCTGATAAACCGCCATCATGCCAGCGGGCGCATTGTTGTAGCGCGCCGAGAGGCTGTAGATCTGCTCGCCCATTTCCACGCGAGCCACATCGCGCAGGTGCAACACAGAGCCATCAGGATTCGCCCGGATAATAATGTTGCCGAATTCCTGGGGCGTAACTAACCGGCCCTGTGTGCGAACGGTATAGGTGAACTGCTGTCCGGCCGGAATCGGTTCGCCGCCGATCTGACCTGCTGGATTTACGTTGTTCTGCGTCTGGATCGCGTTGATGACATCGGTTGCGGTGACACCGAGCTTGGCCAGCGCGTCGGGTCTGACCCAGACGCGCAGCGCGTATTGCCCACCGAACACCTGGATGCGCGAAACGCCGGGGACGCGCGTTAGTTCATCCTGGAGATTGATGATCGCGTAGTTGGTGAGGAATTCCTGGCTGTAGCGGTTGTCGGGCGACGAGAGCCCAATGAGCATTAACGGCGAGGTTAACGACTTAATTACCGTCACGCCGGCCGTGTTGACCTGTGCCGGCAGCTGTGCCTGCGCCTGGGAAACGCGCAGCTGCGAGAGCACCTGATCGGTATCGGCGTTGGTCTTGACGTCGAAATCAACGTAGACCGTCGATTGCCCGTTGTTGGCGTTGACGGAATACATATAGAGCATGTTGTCGACGCCGTTCATCTGCTGCTCGATCGGCGTGGCAACCGCTTCGGTCAGCGTCTTCGCATCGGCGCCAGGATAGGTGGCCTGCACCTGAATCTCCGGCGGCACGATGTTCGGATACTGGGAGGTGGGCAGGGTCAGCATCGCGACTGTGCCCACGATGACCGTGAGGATCGCAATAACGATGGCCACGATGGGCCTTCGGATGAAGAACTTCGACATGTATTAGCTCCCTGCCGTTGGGTTGTTGGCCGTGGGCATCTGCGCCGCATGGGGCGCTACCGGAGCGCCTTCTCTCAGCTTCTGCAGGTTGTCGGTAATCACCTCGGTCCCGGGCTGTAGACCGCTTTCGACGATCCAGTCGTTACCATGCTGCGGACCGAGAGTCACATTGACAACGTGAACGTGGTTTCCCGGACCCACGGTGTAAACTTGGTCGATTCCCTGCAGTTCCTGCACCGCAATCTGCGGAATCAGCACTGCGTTGGAGCGAATCTCGGTATCAGCCGTAACCCGCCCGAATTGTCCCGGACGCAGGACACTGCCCGGATTCGGAAAGGCAGCGGCAATCCGGATCGCGCCCGTCTGCTGGTTCATCTGGCGATCGACAAAGATGATGTGGCCTTTGTGCCCGTACGGCTCACCATTGGCCAGGGTCAAAGCAAGCGGAAGATTCGCCCCCCATGCAACAAGTCGCCACCCGATTGTTTGGCTCGATCCGCCAGCGCCAGATATTCGCTGTCACTGATCGAGAAGTAGACCTTGATTGGATCGAGCTGTGAAACCGCAGTCAGCACGGATTGCGGGCCGACCAGGTTGCCGACCTGCGTAGTGGCCTGGCCGGCGATACCGTCAATGAGCGACCGCACCTGGGTAAACCCGAGATTCAACTGCGCAGTTTTGAGAGCCGCTTCTGCGGCGCCCACCGCAGCTTGCCCTGCAGCCATCGCAGCCTCGGCCTGGGCCTCCTGCTGGGTCTCAGTATCGAGCTGACTTTGTGCGATAGCGCGAGCCTGGGCCAGCGGGGTATCGCGTTTCACGTTGATCTGTGCGAGAGCCAGTTGCGCATGGGCCTGGGCCAGCTGACCTTTGGCCTGTTCCACCTGGGCCTGGGCTTGATCGACGACGGCCTGAAACGGACGCGGGTCGATCTGGAACAGCACCTCGTCTTTGGCTACGCGCGAACCCTCGCGGTAATTCTGTTTCACGAGATAGCCGCTGACCTGAGGCTGGATCTGCGCGTTGACGTATCCGTCGATGGTCCCGACCCACGAGCCGGTTACCGGAACGTCGGCCTGCGCGACGCGAATGACGGAAACCGGCATGGGCCCCATGGCCTGCGCGGCGGTAGCAGCCTTACCGGTCTGGCATCCAGTCAGTGCGACAACGGACAGGCCAAGGAAGGAAATTGCGCCGATAGCGCGCAGGCTGCGTCTCATATTCAGGATCGGCCGTAGGGTCTGTTTCGCCATCATTGGTTACTCCCGCGTGAATGGTTTTGCGAAAAACATACACGGATGTATATTGGCTTGAGATTCGGAGGACCCCCTGCCCGATGCAAATTTGTGACGGGGGGTTCCGGCAGGAAATGATCACGAAGCGAAAAGCACGCCGGCGGGAAGGCAGCAGCACCGCGGTAAGGGCGAGCAGGCCACAGGACAGAGCGATTTCCACACGTCGCGATCTGATGGAGGCGGCGCGCCGGATTTTTGCCCGCGACGGATTTGAAATTGCCCGTCTGGAGGACATCGCCGCGATGGCGGGGAAGACTCGAGGCGCGTTCTACGCCAATTTTCGTGACAAAGAAGACGTCTTCTTCGCTCTATTTGAGGAGAACCTGCGCCGCGAGAAGCAGCAAGTGGGCGAGGAACTCAGCACTGCCGGCTCGGAAGAAGCACGGATCGAGGTTCTGGCGAAGCACCTGCGGTCTGTGCTCGCGGACCGACGTCGTATGCTGCTGGCCCTCGAATTTAAGCTCTACGCCATCCGTCATCCGAAGAGAACGAAAAGGCTCGCCGATCTGCATTCGGCGTTATGTCTCCGTTGCGTTGAAGCGAATGTCGAGAAGTTCATTCCCGGATTCGCTGACCTCAGCGCAAAAGAGAAACGAACACAGACGGCCCAGGTCGGAGCGGCCCTCGACGGCATCGCTCTGAATCATATGTTCGACAGCCGCGGACTTAACGATGAACTCATCGATCGGCATTTGCGGGCGGCACTGCGAATTGCCATGGAGACACAATAGAACCCAATTGATCTGGCCTCTGCCGCCCGCTCTTGCTGATGCCGGATGTTACTCCCGACTTGTGCCAGGGAGTCCTGAGGTTTCGTTGGTCCGTGGAAGCCGATGGGGCGGACGGGTCAGAGTGCCCGCAAGCGAGAAGAAGCTGCCGTTCGCGTAGCCTGTGTCGTAGCCAGAAAAAGAGAAGACATAGGAGCCGTTCAGATTCGTCTACTGAAGGAGCCTCCGGGAGGAGGGACGCTCTAATTGGCAATACCTCCACAACCGCCGAGGGCAGCAAGAGCCAACACGCCGTTAAGCAGGCAGATTTTGTTCCGCAACAACATGAAATTCTCCGTGAGGGGGAATGAGTTACGCAGCGTTCAGACACGCCATCAGGGACGAGTGTCGCGAGCGAATTGTCGTCTTTTGTAACGATCGTCTGCGGTGGCTCCCAACTGACAGTCACCTGGAGTCAACTCGACAAAAGCCGACATAACTCGCGCTCGCCGTGGGTCAAAGAGAGTGGGCGCAAGGAACGGCGAGAATCCTGGCCGGTCTGGACTGGTTGAGTTCCATGTTGCGTCGATTTCAAAACACAGAAGGCTCAGATGAATTCGAAACTTCATAAAGCAATGGATTGGTCAGTTTTGTGCGACTCACGGCGGTTGGCGCGGCGTATCCGGGCTGCGGGCTCCAGCGGTATTGGTGCATTTCAGTCCGGAATTGCACTTTTGCTGGTCGTGTTCATCGTTCCGCTTGGCATCCGCGATGTATACGCGCAGGATCAGCCGGCGCAGGAAGGCGGCTATCGCCAGCTGAGTTACGAGCAACTGGACCAGCTGGTGGCTCCAATCGCCCTCTATCCAGACGCACTGATTGCCCAGGTTATGACGGCCGCCACGTTTTCAGGTCAAGTTGTAGAGGCGGACCACCTTGTCCAGAATCACGCCGGTGCGCCGCCGGAAGAGATCGCGCGGATGGCGGACGCCCAGCCCTGGGATCCAAGCGTGAAGGCTCTGGTTGCGTTCCCGTCTACCTTATCCAACATGGATCGCAATATGAACTGGACAACAAAACTCGGGAACGCCTACTACAACCAGCCGCAGGACGTGATGAGTGCCGTCCAGAGCATGCGTCAGCGTGCGTACGCAGCGGGAAACCTGCGAACAACGCCGCAGGAAATGGTCGCGTACCAACCGGCGAAAATTGTGATTCAACCGGCTAACCCAGCCGTTGTTTATGTTCCGACATACAACCCGTGGGTTGTGTACGGGGCGCCCGTACCCATCTATCCCGCTTACTATATCGTACCTGTGCCGGCTCGTCCGGCGGGAGCCGTCGGTGCCGCCGCAATTGGATTTACAGTGGGCGTGGTGGTGGGTGCTTTTGCGAGTTATGGATGGGGGTGGGGACACTGGGGATGTGGATGGGGTCCGCACCCGGTTGTGGCGTTCAACCATGTCACCTATGTATCGCGCAGTGTGACTGTAATCAACCACGGCTACTATGGCGGCTTCGATCACTCGCTTGAGGCTCGCAGCTGGAACCAGCATGTGGTCTACGGGCCGCACGGCGGGACCTATACCGACACACGGTCGCTCAACAACGGCGTCTACAACAACTCTCGCAATTACGCGGGGCCCCATGGGTCGAGTCACGCCGATACCCGGACGGCGGGTGACGGCGCTTACAGCAACACACGAACGGCGGTGGGTTCGCACGGCGGTTCGTATACGGATCAGAGAACCGCAGGCAACGGCGAGATCAATAACACACGCACGGTGACTGGACCGAACGGTAAGACGGCCTCGAGTACAACCTCTCAGTTTGCCGGCGGAAGCGCAAAAACCATGACGGGTCCGAATGGCAACACGGCGACCCGCACGGTAACGGGACGGGGCACCGGGAACGCGACCGTCACGCGCACCGGGCCGCGTGGAACGCGAACCCACACGCGGACCGGACACTAGCCCAAAGACAGACTTATGGTTGGCGGCGGAGGTCGACACAAACGATTGCCGCCCACCGCCGCGTGATGGGCCTAAGAAGCCCTGCTGCGAGTCAGTCCCAAAGCTATGATCTGGCAGCGGGCGTCCGTTCGACTGTCGTGATTTGTCGCCGACACGAGACGACGCCTAACTTCCTCAGGTTCTCGACCTTCCATTGCAGGCAGAGCGAGTACCGGTAAGTGACTCAGCTCCGCGAGTGGGTCAGAGGTGGAAACGAACCATGATTAAGATTGTGGCGGCCGTCGGTGCCGTCGTTTTGTTTTGTTTGCCCAACTGGGCGCAAGAGACGGCAAATCTTCCGAATGCACCAAGTGCATCGGGCAATGCGGAAGCGGTCCCGCGGTACGAGCCACCCACGCAAAAGGAACGATTCAGGGCCTATCTGCGACATACCTGTGGGATCTACTCCATCGTTGAAGCGGGGATCCGCGGCGGTATCGAACAAGCGCGGGACAGCCCGAGCCAATGGCCGGAAGGTGCGGAGGGATATGCCGACCGCTTCGGATCGACGATGGGTCAGATCGCGGCACGGGGAACGACGGAGTATCTGGTTGCCGATGCTTTCCGCGAGGATTTGCGATTCATTCCCTGCGCGCATTCCTGTTCAGAGTCGAAAGTCCATCGCGCGCTGGAGGATACCTTCACCGCGCGAAAGGGCCAGGATGGACATCGTGCATTTTCGATGGCTCGACTGATAGGCCCGATTGCAGGAAGTGCGATTGCAACGAATACCTGGTATCCATCGGGGTACAGGGGCGCTGAGACAGCAAAGCAAATTGGTATGAGTTACAGTTTCGGCTTTCTCCGTAACTATGTGCGAGAACTAAGGCACTAACGACCTGGTGACGCTAGCAGCGGCGTCAGTGGCAGCCTTCACGCGAGAGACTGCTCGGCATCGATCAATGTGTTCTCGGGCAAAGGCATTCTCAGGGGAAGGGCAATCGTGACCTGTAGTCCGCCGCTTTCGCGATTCTGCGCGATGATAGCGCCATCGTGGAGGCGAACAGCTTCGGTTGCGATTGCCAGACCCAGTCCGGTTCCTCCGGTTTCGCTTTCGCGTCCTGGAGAGGTGCGGAAGAAGGGCTGAAAGATGTCCGACAGCATCGATTCGGGCACCCCGGGTCCGGAATCGAGAAGGTCGACGATGACCATGCGGCGATCGTCATCGATCCTGCAGTTAACGTGGATTTCCGATCCGGGGGGTGCGTAGCGGATTGCATTGCGAAGGACGTTATCGATCGCGCGGCGCAGCAGCTGTGGGTAAGCGAGCAGAGTCACATCCTGACGTAAACCGACGACAACGCAGTTCGCGTGCTCTGCCTCAAAATTTGCGTCTTCGATGATGCTTGCACAGAGAGCGCTGAGGGAAATCGGAGTCATCGACTCTGCCGGCAATCTGCCGACTTCGAGTCCGGCAAGCAGCAAAAGTTGCTGCACCAGGTTGCTGAGCTTGTCGGTTTCGCGTTCGATGCGCTCCAGCGCCGTGCTGCCTTGTCCGCCTGACTGCCTGCGCAGAAGAGCAAGCGCAAGATGCAGACGGGTGAGTGGAGCGCCGAGTTCGTGGGAGACATCGGCGACGAAACGTCGTTGTGCGGTCATCAGGCGCTCGATTTGAGCGGCCATGTTATCGAAGTCGCGCGCCAGGTCACCAATTTCGTCTCTGCGTGCGGTTCCATTGGGAGACGAACGGGCGCTGAGATCGCCGCTCGCCAGCCGCTGGGCTGTAGCTCGCAGCCGGGTGATAGGGCGGGTGAGATAGAGCGAAAGGAGCAGGCAAACCAAGGCCGCGGGCGGAAGTGCGACAGCCACATCGGACCAGAAATGAAGCCGCAGGACGCGGCGGTTCAGATCGGAGATTCTGATTACGGCAATGAACCGCGCACCCGAAGGCGTTTTGACGGGACAGGCAAAGAGTGCACTGAAGCCATAGCGTTGTACGACGGCGCGGCCGCTGGTGGAGACTTCCTCGACGAGCTGAGCGTAGATGTGTGGCGGAGGATCATGGCCGACGATGAGGTTTCCCTGCTCGCTGAAGAGGTAGAAAGATTTGCGAAGTGCGACTGGGATGCCAGAGAGGTTTGGCTGGGTTCCGGTAGCCCTGGTTTGCTCGTAAGCAGCGATGATCTCGGTAATGCGAGCCTGCGCTTGCTCCGGTCTGAACCCCTTTTCCTGGTCGCCGGGAAATATCATGGGCCAGAAGGAGCTGCCAACAATGACAGCGACGATCATGAGGGCGGTGGCAATCCAGAAACTAAAGAAGATGCGGAGGAAGAGCTTCATCGGTGCGGTTCCGGACAAGTGTGAACTAAGTAGACGTAGCCTGCATTGCGAACAGACCGCAGGCGCTCTCGTCCGTTGTCGAATGGGCCGAGTTTCTTGCGCAGGGAACTAACGAGGTTATCGATTCCTCGGTCGCCAGCGTACGGTGAACGCCCCAGGGCAATCCGCGAGAGATGTTCCCGCGTGACGACCTGTCCGGCTGAGGAAACCAGAGCGTGCAGAGCATCGAATTCCGCGGCGGTGCAATTCACAATTTGTCCGTCGCGCTGCACAGTGCGCGATCCCGCATCGAGAATCAGATCATCGACGGAGAGGTAGGGGCTTCCGAAACGCGTGGGTTGTCCGCGGCGGAGCACGGTGCGCATTCTGGCAAGCAGTTCGATCGGTGTGAACGGCTTGGGTATATAGTCGTCGGCTCCTGCCTCAAGGCCGTTCACCTTATCTGCGACGGAAGAGCGAGTCGTGAGCATGATGACGGGTATTCGACTTTTTTGACGGAGCACTCGCAGAACGGCGAAACCGTCCTGATCCGGGAGCATGACATCGAGAATGATCAGGACCAGTCCCCCCTCGGCCGCGCGCTCCAGCCCCGCTGTCGCGGTGTGTGCCACGTGAACGATATAGCCTTCGGGCCGGAGGTATTCGACCAGCATTTCTGCCATGGCGCGGTCATCGTCGATGAGCAGGACGCAGCGCGCCATCGGTTCGGGTGACGATAGTCGGGCGCGAGACTGGGGAGTCTGCAACATTGGAGCGGCGCTGCACCCAGAGTGCGCCCTGTTATCTTCTGAGTCAACCACTCGGCACCACGTCATCGACGAGCAAAAGGACCAGGCGGAGCCAGACAGCGAGCGCGAGAAACAGCAGGGTACCGCCGGCTCCGTTGAAGCCTTCGAGCCACCGCAGAACGGCGTCACTGATTTTTTGGAGATTCATTGCGGCTCCGTTTCGGGGTCAGGTTGAGACTCGCCATGGGAGAACATCAGTGCGGCTGACGGGTTGCCGTCCACGAGCCTCCCTGCTCGCCGGAGCCGCTCATCTTGTCTCCGTCCACCGTGCCCTTGAAGGAGACACCGCGCTTGCGCAGTTTCACGCTGAACGAGACCTGGGTTCCATCAAGAGAGCCGGAGAGCGGCACGGTCCCGCGCTCTCCTTCAAATTTGCCGCTCAGCCGCGTTCCGTCTTGTTTAATCTGCATCGCAACCTCGCGCTGAGCGCCGTTGGCGTTCGTCCAGGACATTTGCCACGAGCCGGAAAGATTGGGGGCCTCGACGGCGGAATCCTGGGACGCAGCTAGTGCAACCACCGCGGGAGAGCCAGCTATCGAGTTAGCAACCGACATAATGCCGAACGCGCCGAGCAGTGAACAAACGAAGAAGGGAACCGACACAATGAATTTCATGAACACCTCTGTCAACGAAGAATCACTTTCACAGGCTCAGACGAGTCGAGTGATTCCGGTGTCGCGCGGGGTTTGTCGAGTTTTGTCAGAGGACGGCGGTGATCAATGGGCCACCGCTGGAACTTTCTTCGCCGCAGGAGCGAACGACATTTCTCGACATTTCTGACTGGTTCCCGAGCATCTCCCGTGATGTTGTGAAAAGAGAAGGTTCCCGCCGGGTGGCGCAGACTGAGTGAACGGCGACAAGTCTCGACATGTTTACCGCCGCCGGGCGCATGGGGTCCTCGTCCAACGTTGCGGAGGACCCACTACCAATGACGTGCATGATTCCCAGTCCAGTCCAGCTACAGAGCGATCCAGAAAGTTCGATCGCAGTCAGCACCGAAACTTCGCTCCGATCGCTCCGGCAGCAAGAGGAGAATGCGCTGGTCGCCGAAAGGCTTAGAGTGCGTGATCCGCAAATCCTCGACGAACTCATCCTTCGTTATCAGCACCGATTGTTGCGGTATCTGATGTATCTCACTGGCAATCGAGAGCTGGCAGAGGATTTGTTTCAGGAAACCTGGATGCGCGTTCTGGTGCGAGGTGCCCAGTTCCGCGGGAATTCACAGTTTGTAACCTGGCTGTTCAGTATCGCGCGCAACCTGGCTTTGGACTCAAAGCGCCGGCGTCCAGCGATGGCGTCTTTTGAAGACATGACAGAGACGGGTGATGAGCGGTGGATACACTACGGCGATGAGCCCAGCGCGTTCGACTATTGCGCGGCAGTGGAGGACGCAAGGCTTGCTGAACAGGTATTCCCGGCACTCACGCGCGAACAGCGAGAGGTGATCCTGCTTCGCTTCCGCGAGGAGATGCCTCTGCAGGAGATCGCAGCTGTGACGCGGGCACCGCTGTCGACTGTGAAAGCGAGGCTCTACCGTGGGCTGGCGGTTCTGAAATCGCGGATGCTGACGGTGCGCAACGTGCAGCATCGTAAGCAAGCTGGTGCCCGATCCGCAGCATAAACGCGGTTCTATGTGACTCACCCGCGGTGGTGCTGCTCGAAACGAAATTCGCGCCGATCTCAATTTGCGACGGAGTGCCTGCGATAGGGCGCCGAAACACTGTCCTTTTGACAACGGTGCCGATTCGCAGCGAAACGCTGCGTGGTACCATTCACGCGTTGTGGCACCGCATCCGTTGCGGCTGAAGTGACGGAGGCGGGTAGCGAATCGTGAATGGCGAATCCTTCTGACAGTGGCGGGCCTGTGGCGAGCGTGAAAGCCACGTTTTCGATTCCGGTAGGCGGCGGACTTCTCCACGCCGAGGCGGTGGTGCCGCAGGGCAAGACCACGCTGACCGAGCTACTGCCGATCATTCGCAATCTCGAAGGCGCGATTGGTGCGCGCGTGGCCCAGGAGGCCGAGGGAGAGGGGTCTCCAATCTCCTGCGGACCAGGATGCGGTGCGTGTTGCCGGCAACTCGTGCCCGTGAGCCTTTTCGAAGCCGAAGCGCTCACCAACTGGATTCGATCGCTGCCGCCTGAACAGCAGTCTGCTCTGCAGGCGAGGTTTCATCAGGCGCTGTCCGCTCTGCGGAATGCCGGCGTGGTGGACAAGATGCTCAGCGACGATTGGGTGGCGGGTG
Source organism: uncultured Acidobacteriaceae bacterium (assembly GCA_963705765.1). Classification (GTDB taxonomy): domain Bacteria; phylum Acidobacteriota; class Terriglobia; order Terriglobales; family Acidobacteriaceae; genus Palsa-343. The sequence continues at coordinate 149,343 of CAVPKU010000045.1, forward strand.
GAGAGCCGGTAACGCAGTTAGCCATTGATTATTTCCATGCGGGCGTGCCGTGCCCGTTTCTGGAGAATGAAAGCTGCGGTATTCATCCGATACGGCCCCTCAGTTGCCGGGAGTATCTGGTGACCTCGCCACCGGAGTTGTGTCAGGATCCGTCGGTGAACCAGGTGTCTGGTGTGCAGTTTCCGCTGAAGTTGTCGCGGACTCTCTATACGCTGGGCAGGCAGATCGAGAACGATCCGCGCGGCTGGATTCCGCTGGTGTTCCTGCTTGCCTGGGGTAAGAGCGGCTTTCGGCCTGGCGATCATGTTGCCGGTACGGGTGAAGAAGTGCTGAAGCGGTTTCTGGGCGAGGTCATGGGCGCTCCTCCGCAGGAGACGGGCAGCGAAGTTAGCGACCCAGGAACTTCTCGATCGTAGCGAGTTCCTTGTCGGCACGATCCATGTAGGTGTCGGCGGATTCGACATCGCTCTGACTCAGGGCGAGATTCGATTCACTCATATCGTTATTGAGTCGGCTGAGAGCGGCGAGGATGTCGCCGCGAAGATCGTAGCCTTGCGCTTGTTGCTGAGAGCGAAGCGACTGGATTCCGCTCTTGACGGCATCAGCACGGGCATCGAGATTGTTGTAGCGATCGCGAGCGGTCCGGATTTCTGCAGCAGACGGGCCCGAGCTCGCGGGCGGAGCGGGTGTGGCTTGTGGTGGTGCAGTCGTCGGGGAAGATGACGCCGGATTACTGGAGGTGGAGGGCGCGTGCCTGGGTGTCGAGGGATGGCTGGCGGGCTGTGGTTGAGGAGTCGGAGTCGACGGAAGCGGTGCGGGATTCGATGCGGCCGGTTGTGGAGTGGTGTCGGGAGCAGGCGCAGGCGTGGCATCCGGCGGCGTTGGCGTGGGCGTCGTTGAGGAAGAGGGCGAGGCCGAGGACTGAGACTGCGGCTGCGCATCGGAACCCGTCGCCGAGGCCGATTGCGAGCGCTGGCCTGCGTGCGTCGCCAGCATTTTTGGCAGCAGTGTAGCGGCCGCGGCGATCGCAAGCAGCGCGGCCAGGGCTCCCAGAGCCATCCACACCGTGCGGCGATTTTTCGTCGCAGCTTGCGGCGGCGGGACCATCACTGGCGCGAATCCCTGGGCCTGAGGCTGGAACGCGGGCTGGGGTTGCGGTGCGGCCTGGAAAACGGGCTGTGGCTGTGGCGATGCTGTGGTGGGATTCTGCAAAGCTTCCTGGGTTGCTTTGATGGCGTTGCGAAAAGCGTCAGCAGACTGGAAGCGGTCGGTCGGCTCCTTCGCCATTGCGCACAGAATGATGCTGTTCAGCGCCGGGGGCAGCGCGGGATTGACCTGGATCGGCGGCGTCGGCGTCTCGTTGAGCTGAGCATTCAGGACCGTGAAGGATGTGTCGGACTGGAAGGGACGACGGCCTGTGACCAATTCATAAAGGGTCACGCCGAAAGAATAGAGGTCAGAGCGCGCATCGACCGTGCCGCCGCGGACCTGCTCCGGCGACATGTAATAGACCGAACCCATGGTGGTGCCTGGGCGCGTTAGCTGGAGGTCGCCGCCAGATTTGGCGATACCGAAATCCATGAGCTTGGCCAGCCCGTGCGCCGTAATCATGATGTTGGAAGGTTTGATGTCGCGGTGGGTTACGCCGCGGCTATGCGCGTAACTGAGGGCTGAGAGCACCTGCATGGCGTACTCAAGGATCAGATCGAGAGGGATGCGCGACTGCGTGGCCATCTGGTCGAGCGTTGCGCCCTCGACGAATTCCATGACCATGACGAGCTGATTCTCGAACTGAAAAGCGGTGCGCAGCTGCGCGATGTTGGGATGCTCGAGGGTCGCCAGAGTGCGAATTTCCGCCATGAAGCGAGCGGCGAGCTCGGGCTCGGAGGCGTAGTCCGGCAGAAGGACTTTCATCGCTTCAACGCGGTCGGAGATGATGTTGCGGACACGGTAGACGCGGCCCATCCCGCCGGTTCCGAGCAGGTTGAGAACTTCGTAGTCGCCGATGCGCTGGCCCGCTTCTAATGCCATGGTGAAAACCTCGTGAGAAGAATAAGGCGGGAACGGAACGACCAACTGGGGAGCGCAACGAGTGTACTGCAATTACGCGGGTGATCAGGGGAAAATCTGCACGGATGGCGAGGACGCGGCGCGGCAGAAAAGAAGGGTCCCTCGGGGTATTCTTTACATGCGCAATAGCTTCCGGCACCTCGCGCATGTTTATCCCGGGCCTTGTCGTGGTTGTCACGATGCGATGTTGATCGCTTAGAATCACGAAACCTGCGAGTCGATAGAAATGGCCGTGCGGAACGCTCTCAAACTCAACGCGTTCGGAATCAGCGATGTCGGCTGCCAGCGCACCAATAACGAAGACAGCTTTGGCTATGATCTGGCCGCGCAGCTGTTTGTCGTGTGCGACGGCATGGGCGGCATGGCGGCCGGCGAGCTGGCCAGCGGAACCGCCGTACGAGAACTGGTCGAGTGCTTCACGTCGACGGACGGCGGAGCGTCTATCGAGGAGAGGTTATACGGCGCGATTATGCAGGCGAATCGCACCGTGCACGCGCTGGCAGAGGCCGATGCAGAACTGAAGGGGATGGGAACGACGCTGGTGGCGTCGTGCGTGGAAGGCGACAAGCTTGTTATCGGAAACGTGGGTGACAGCCGCGCGTATTTCCTGCGTAATGGCGCCTGCGTGCAGATCACGCTTGACCACTCATTTGTGGCGGAGCAGGTGCGCAGCGGAGCCATGAGCCCGGAGCAAGCCGGAGCCTCTCCACTGCAGTCGTTGTTGACGCGCGCCATCGGCCAGGCGGAGACGGTGGAGCCGGACATCTTTACCGCGCCGCTCGAGCCGGGAGACCTTCTTTTGCTGGCGACCGACGGCCTGTCTCGCTACGCCAACGCCGAAACGATCGCGGGCATCCTGTTGAGCAGTTCAACGCTGGAGCAGGCCTGTCAGGGGTTGATCGACTGCGCGAAGTCCCAGGGCGCTGTCGATAACGTGACGTGCCTGCTGATTCAGGCAGCGGAAGCCGACGCGGAAGCTGCTCCTGCTCAGTGAGCGACGGTTGGCACGCAGCGGATCCCACTGAGACCGCCGGGCGTCAGATAGTTCGCGTTCGCACCGGAAAACTCCAGGTGGACGACCAGGGGAGTTCCATCGACCTTTATGGGCGTGTTGGAGACTTCCAGCGGATAGGCCAGACGGACAGGGTTGCCGGGCTGTTCAACGTGCCCCTTGTCGATCAGATGCAGCAGGGCCCACGGTCCGCTGAATTGAAGCAAAGGCAGAGTTCCCGTGGCATAGGTGGCGGTCAATTGCACTTGCTGGCTGGTTTGCGGAGACCACGTGAAGGCGTGCGAGACGTCAGAGCCCGAGGCGCGCTGCGCGTCGATCTGCAATGTGACCGCCTGAATGCCTCGTGATGGCAGAATGTGTGCGGTAAAGCTGAGGCCGCCGGCGCCGGAAGCCGGCGGGTACAGAAGCGCAGAGAGCCCGGCGACGCGATTGAAGAAGCGCAGGAAGTCGGGGTTCAGCTTCATCGGGGTGTTCGGCGCCGCGACGAACGAAGATCCTTGCTGGATCATGAGCGGCTTGAGCGTGGTGTCGTAGAACTGCCAGAGCGCTCCGCTGCCCGGCTGCAGAATGCCGGCGAGTTCAGCGGGAGTGGCATCGACGGAGGAGCCTGGGCTGAAGGGATACTTCGTCATCAGCGGCGAAAACGCAGAGCAAAAGCCAGCGCCGGCGGCATTCGCCTGCTGCGGCCCCCGCCCACGAACCACTTCGTCGACCGAGTTGATGGGCGCCTGCAGAAGTGCAAGAACCGTTTGATCCACATGTCCCTGAGGATCAAGGTCAAACGCCTGCGAGGTTTGGCTGGCCGCAGTGTGGGCAGCGGCTGACGCGGTGAGAATCGGCGTGAGCGCCGCGGGATTGGTGGCGGCGGTGGGATCCTGTGCCACCTGCGCCACGGCACTTTGCAAACCGAGAAGGCCGTTTACGTAATTCGTGTTGCCGGAGCCAATAAATTTGTCGGTGCTCAGCGGAGCAACGACAGCTTGCGTGGGCTGGAATTCTTTGGCGATCGGCGCATCGGCGACCGCGGTATTGTGGGACGCCGTGTAGAAGAGCGCGAGCAGCGGCGAACTCGGGTTAGAAAGGATCTGGAGTTTTCCCTGGGCATCCTGAAGGTTGCGATAGCGAACGACCTGTGCGGCGTGCAGCCAGGTTCGCCACTCGGACTGGAAATCCTGCTCGTAGCGCGTGGTGAGCTGCTGCGTCACGCTGACGCGATCGAGAGAGGGCGGCGCCTGATTACCGAGCACCCAGGCTTCGCCACTGAAGTAGCGATCGGGATGCTGAATGGCGTCCTGCATAAACGCAAAGCCGTCATGGGTGAAGGCGCCGGCGATGATATGCGAGTCCACGACCGTGGAAACCGAGCCGGGATAATCGCGGTTGAAGTCGACCGGACGCGCGACTTTGCCGGCAGCGGTGAGCATCTGCTGGTAGATGCGCTCGAATCCACCGAAGCTGGCGAGGTAGGTGCGCGCACGGCTGACGGCCTGCATATCGGGCGCGATGATGTACGGGTTTTTATGCGCCAGTTGTGCAGCGTAGAAATCGAACTGCTGTCGCGCGAGGCGAAGCTGGTCCTCGGTTTCCGGCGTGCGGCCATTCTCCCAGTACTGCGTCAGCACGGGGCTGAGAAAGTCAACCGTGCTCTTGTCGGAATTGCTGGTGGTGATGAGATACGCCTTCAGCGGATTGTAAGCGGCGGAGTAATCCGCGCCGGCCGCCGGCGTAGCGGGAAGAGCGCTGAGCGCGCTGACAAGGTTCGTCTGCGCGTTGGCAAGGAGCAAAGAGCGGAAGCGGTCGAAGTAAATCTCACGCGCGGGCTTGAGCAGGTCATCGCCGTGGTAGAGTCCCCACCGATAGCTCAGCGGCGCGCCGTCATTCTGGTACTGCTCCAGCTGGGCGATTTTTTTCCGGAGAGCATCGAGCGCGGCCAGATCGCGGGTGGGCGCCAGCGTGCCCGCGGCGACGGTGCCGGACGGCAACGCACTGGCGGCGGATGCGATCGACTGCTCGAGGCTGGAATTATTGGCCCAGGAAACCCCCAGGCAGATCAACCAGACGAGCAGGAGAAAAGAAACAGCGCCCAGGGCAATGCGGCGGAAGATATGCGTGCGCCCGCTGTTGCTGGTGGCAGCGAGCGCGGCGCGATCGTCGAAAATGACGGAGGAGAAGACGCGCGGCAGAAACGACCACTGTGCGACTTTCTGCGCGACCATCTGCGGCGCAGGTGTCCCGGCCGCAGCGCGCATCTGCTCCACGGAAAACATCCGAGTAGCGCCGGCGTCTGCGGGAGCAGCGTAAGGCGTCGCTGCCTGCGCGGCCACCATCTGCTCGATCACCTGCGCGCGGACTCCGGTGAAGTAGAAGCCGCGCAGATAGGGGTTGGCGTTCAGATGGCTGGGCCGGGTCAGTTCAAGAAGAAATGTGGTTAGGGAGTTGCGCAGTTTGGAAAGCTCGCGCGGAAATTCGTAGACAGGGTCGAGATTCTTCGCGTCGTTTTCGCGGGTCAGCAGTTCGAGCCGGAATTCGCCGAGGGCGAACACGACCTGATCAAACGAGGCGGCAATTTCTTTTGAGGCCTGTTCGGCATAAAGGCCGGCTGCGGATTCAGAGCGTTTGAGGGCCATGCCCAGCGGCTGCACGGATTCATCAGCGCTGAGGTTGCGTGCGTATTCGTTGAAGTTTGGAACCCGATCAAGCTTGGTGACGATGACGTAGACAGGGATGCCTGTGCCAAGCTGACGGGCCAGGTCGCGCAACATCTGATTGCCGGCACGCGCGGTGGCGACCGCGGCATCCGATGCTGTTGCGCCGAGAAATTGTTCGGCACTCACGCAGAGAACCGCAGCACGAATCGGGGCCTGCTTGCCCATCGCTGAGCTGACGAGTCGCGGCCTCGTTTTGCGAATGAGCTTGCTCCACAAGGCTGGATTCTTGCGCACGGCATCGCCGGCTTCGACCAGAACACATTCGCGCGTGTACCAGATATTGGCGACCATCGTGGGCGCGACTTCCTGGTTGCGATACACCTGGCCGGCGATCAGCTCCGGGTCGAGTCCGGATTTAAGCACCGTCGTGGTTTTGGCGGAGTTGCTTTCGCCAAGGATGTAAAGCAGCGGAAGGGCGTCGAGAGTCTTTGAACCGGCGCGCTGTGCCGTGGTGAGCTGCCTCTCCGCCTCGCGCAGAAGCGTGTCCAGATCGGAAGAGCCGGGAAGACCGGCTGCAGCGCTTTCGCGCTTCCTGTCGCGGAAGTAGAGGAAGAGGATCACGCCGGCTACCGTGACACCGATGACCAGGAGCAGAATTCTGAGGATGAGGAGCGTGGTGCCGGTGAGGCCCATGAGCGGGCCAGCAGCCCAGGCCAGCAGGATCGAGACGATGAGAATCAGGGCAGAGACCAGAATCGATAGCACCGCGGGCTCCTATGGCGCGCTGAAAGTGGAACTCTGAACGTGGGCAACACCGGAACCGAGAGCCAGGTTGAATCCACCGAAGGCAAGGACAACGAGAACGACGAGAGCGCCGGCGGAGATCAGCAGTGCGCGGGTCCAGGGATCTTTGGTGGCGACGGCCCGCACTTCCGGCCGCGCCACGATGGGTGTGAGATGGGCAGGACCACGCACCCGCTGGATTTTGGCGATGGCCTGACGCTGCAGTTGATGCAGTTCACCGGTGTCGCCGAGCGCGTAGCGACCGCGATACCCGACCTGCATGCACAGGCAGTGGATCTCGAGGGCGTCAGCGTTTTCGGGAGAATCCTGCTGAGCGAGCAGCGCACGCAGATTGCGAAAAAAGGCTTCACCCGCGAGATGTCCACCGAATAGCTCTTCCTGCAGAGGACGGCGAGCCCACTCGGCAAAGACAGGGCTTTGTAGATTGAGCACGCTCTCATCCATATAGGCGACAACGGCGAATACGCCCATCTGCACCGTTTCGCTGGAATAGCCCAGGGCGCGAGCATCCTGCATGGCGGATTGCAGGGAGCGGCGCATGTGCGTGCGGAAGCTTTCGGACTCCTGCACCTGCTGACGGTTGAAACGCACGCGCAGGATGGCCGTGAGCGTTTCCTGAAAGCACTGCGCGAGACTATTGACGCGAGGAACGCTCATGACGACTCCACAACGACAATGACTTCAAAGACGGGATGCGAGATCTCTCCGGGAATGTAGACGCCGACCGTTCGCGTCTGCAGGATATGCTCCCAGCAAGGGCCCGAAGTTTCGATGGAAAAGTAGTGCATATCGGCTTCAGCGCGGACCGCCGCCGGTGGTACCGGAAGGTGCGTCAAAGTGAGACCGGGCAGAGCGCGCTTGACGAGTTCTGGGACGAACTTGGAGGAGCAGACCTTGACGAGCAATGGAACAAGACGCAGTAGATCCGATTCGCCAGCGGAAGAGCGAATGCCGATAATCCAGCGGGCTCGGCGCAGGCAGCGTTCATCGCGCACATCGGCGGCCTGAATATAAGGCTCGACCGGATGGAAGTCGAGACGGACACTGTTGGAGGGCACAACGATTTCGAGATGGCGGCGGATATGTGCGTCGAGGGCGCGGAAAGCGGGTCCCGGATCGCGATGATCGTAGGAGGGCAGCTGACGCGGATCGGAATCCATCGAAAACGTGCAAAGCGCGCCCGCCAGTCGCGATAACTCGACGAACACGTCTTCCGGATGGGCGTGACGGGTCGCGGCCAGGTGCTGCAGAGGCGCGAAGGCACTGTGCAGTGCGTGGAGAAACCAGTAATTGGCGACGTCAAGTGCTGCTGTACCCGCCTCAAAGCGTCCCTGGCGGCGCGCGCTGCGCGAGACGGTGGCACTTTTCTCGCCAATGGCGTCGAGGAGTCGCTTGACCAGCAGCATGAGCGGCTCGCTGGCGTTCAGCCGGAGACAAGTCGGAACGAATTCCTCGTCATACACGAGGTGCGCACGGCCATCACGCAGGACGCGCGCAATGGGGATGGACAGCATGTCGGGGGTTAGCTCGGCTTCGGTTACGAGGCGGATGTTTTTCCTGCCCAGTTCGACCTCGCGTTCGTCGACGCCGTTGGTCTCGTCGCGAAGGACGCGTTGCATTACGGAGAATCGGCTGCCGTTGGCGACCTCGCTCGGATCGAAGTCGAAGCCGTTGTCGCGGCGACCCGGCACAGCGAGGTAGAGAGGGAGCGCAGCGTCGGTCGGAGGAAAAAGATCGGTGAGAGCGCGCGTAGGCGGCGCGGGGTCGGAGCCGGGGATATCGAAGGTGAGACCGTCGGGAAAAATACCGGAGGCGTGCAGCAATGCCGCGTCTCCGTTGCGAATGGCCTTCTGATCGAGCTCGGCGTGCAGCAGTCCCCACGGCTCATGCCACAGGCTGGCGGCGAGAAATGCGACCGAGTCTTCGAAGTAGCGGCTCTGGGTCTGAAAGTGGTGGGGGCTGAGGTACATCCCCTCGGACCACACAACGCGTGACAGGAATCTCATAAATCAAACCGGTACTGAGGATGGCTGCCGAGCTGTGTGGGCAGGTAGCAGCCAGGGCGATCAGCGGGTTGGCGCTTCGCTTATGACATTCTCACTGAGTGCCGCCTGGTGTGTGTGAATCGTAGGCTGAGACCTCTTTACTGTCAAGCTAGCGCCATGTACCCTGAGGGTCCTGAGCGCGCGATACTTGTGAGCAGGATGGCGGGGTATGGACGAGCCGAAGGCTCCTTTCGATAAGCCGGAATCCGGTAGTCAGGAAGCGGAGAATTCCGCCTCGACCAGCGCGACGGGAATCTTCGGGACGATCCCCGCGCCTGCGAATCCCTCGGGCGCCGATGATTGGTTCGCGTCCCTGAAACAGCAAATGAATCCGGCTCCGGCTGCGAGTGCGCAGCAAGTCGTAGAGAGCGAACCGAAGGTTCAGAACGAGCCACAAAAACCAGTGGAAGCAGCGAAACCGGCGGGTCCGGGCGAGTTCACCCGGATGCTGCAGACGCTGAAGACGCCACAATCAGACGCCCCGGCCCAACCCACTCCACCGCACGATTTGGCGAGCATCTTTAAGCAAGTTTCGGTCGATCGGAGTCATGCTGCGGAGGGTGCGATTTTCTCGCCCAGGAGCAGCGCACCTCCTGGAGGCACTGTCGTCACTCCTGCCGCTCCGCCGCCTCGCGCAACGGAGCCACCACCGGCCAGCGCACCCGGAAGCTTCACCAATATGTTTCAGTCGCTGGGTAGCCAGTCTGCAACGCAGGAGTCGCTCGCGGCGCAGCCCCCTCCGACGGCTCAGGCGACGCCTCCTGTTGCTGTGAAACCTGCAACTCCAGGCGCCGGGGAGTTCACGCAGTTCTTCAAAGCGGTGCAGGATGCGCCCGGCACTCCCACGCCCGCCGTTCCCATACCTCCGCCCGGCTTTCCTCCGCAGCAGGAACAGAAGAGCGCACCCGGCGCATTTACCGAAATGTTCTCGCGCCCCGCAACCCCTGTTGCGCAACCCGATCCGGCATTCCCAACGCAGCTCGCGCAAAAGAGCGAGCCTGGCTCGTTCACGCAAATGTTCTCGCGGCCAGCGGGAGCGGCGCCGCCAGCGCAGCCGCCGGCAAGCGCGCCGGCTTTTCAGGGAGCCCCGCCGAATAACGACTTCTGGTCCGGCGCCAATCCGCCTGCGCCAGCGCAGTCAGCCCCGCCTGCAGGGCAAGGTGGCGGCTTTACCAAGCTGTTTCAGGCGCTGAACGATGAAGGAACAACGCCCAACCCGGCTGCAGAAACTCCATTTGTGCCGTCGCCCGCTCCGGCTCCGACTGCAACGCCCGCGCCAGGCGGCGGATTCACACAGTTGTTCCAGACGTTGGGAACGGAAGCACCGCAAGCATCTCCTGCACCCGTCCCGTATTCGCCCACGCAGAGCGCTGCTCCAGCCCCTCCTCCCAGTGGCCCGGGTGAATATACCAGGGTGATTTCCGGATCAGCTTTGCGGGAGTTGCAGAACGCAGCCCCGACTCCACCTGCGGCTCCCGCGGCCGCTGCTGCTGCTCCAGCGATATTCGCGCGCCCCACGATCCCCACCGCGCCGCCCATGGCGATGCCGTCCGCACCTGCGCCTTCGCCGCACCTGGCGCCTCCGGCGTTCTCTTTCCCACCCGCGCCTGCACCACCGGCGCCGGCTCCCGCACCTGCGCCGAGTGGGCTGCAGAAACATCTGCCGCTGATCCTGCTGGTGAATGTTTTTCTGCTGGTGGCGATTGTGCTGATTCTGGTCTTCGTGCTGCGGCACCACTAAACCGCGCGCTTACTCCGGGTTGGCGAAGAGGAAGATCAGCTCCATCTCGGGATTCGGAATCTCGCCCGGCGCGTACACAGCGAAGTTGCGCGCGCGTGTCACTGCTTCCCAGACGGGGCCGGTCTTTTCAATACCGAAGTACTGATAACGCAGTTTGACCGGAATGGCGCGCGGCGGCACGGGTACGTGCGTGAGCTTCAGGCCGGGAAGCGCCTGGCGAATGAGCTGCTCGATGTGCGTGGCGGAGCAGGCTTTGAGCAGGGCCGGTGCGCGGCTGATGAGATCGGCATCGCGCATGTCCGAAGAGATAGCCAGATAGGGCCGCGAATTTTCAAAGTACTGATCTTTGTCGATCGCCGTAGCGTAGATGGAATCGCGCAGCGGCTTGAGTGGGAGCGCGACAAAGTTGCTGGGAATCACTGTTTCCAGCAATTCGGTGATAGCCGCATCGAGCGCGAGGAAGCACGCGCCCAAGCGCTCGTGATCGTACTGCGGCAGATCGCGCGGCTCCATTTTCGGAGAAAAAGTCGTGAGGGCGCCGGCGAGGGAAAGCATCTGCAGGAAGAGCGCTTCCGGGTGTACCTGTTTCGCTTCGAGCAGATGCCGTGCCGCCGGCAGGTGTGAATTGATCGTGTAAAGAAGCCAGAAGTTGGCGATGTCGGACGCGCTGAAGTCGGCAAGCGACTGATTGCGCTGACGGCGCGAACCGGCGAGCTGGCTGCTGCGCGCGATGAGCGTTTCGATGAGACTGCGCAGAAGTCCGGTCAGCAGTTCGTTGTCTTTGATGTTCAGGAGCGGCGGAGCAAACTCCGGATCCAGCCGATAGCTTCCGGACTCGGTCTTCTGCACCTGAGCGAGCGGGAGGAGGACCGAGCCTTCGAGGTTTTCGCCTTCCGCCAGGATTTGAAGGTTCTTGCGCGCGAGGGAGACAGGTTTCTCCACACCGGAGCTGTTTTCGTCACGCAGCATCTGCAGTTCGGAATAGAAGCGTGTTCCTGAGGTACCTCGCTGCAGGCCGATATTGATGCCGCTGGGACGCTCCTGCGGAATGGCGAGCCAGAAAGCGCACGTCGTGCGGCCCGCCGGAAAGCACTCTTCCAATGTTCGCGATCCGGGAGGTGCGTCGGAAGAGGGCATGTCGAGCAACAGGCCATCGGGAAAAATACCGGATGCCTGATTGAGCGTGAGACGGCCCTCGCTCAGGCCGGCGGCGTCGAGTTGCAGAGTGGAAAACCCCCAGTTGCGATAAGAAACCGCACTGGAGACAAAGCGAAGATTCTCTTCGAAGAAGCGGTCCTGGGCCTGCAGATGCTGCGGCGATAAAAAGATTCCTTTGGACCACACCACAGGCTGCAGTTGACGCATGAAACGGTCTCCGTGAGGCATTGAGTATACTGCAACGCGATTTACACCCTTGGGTTCGTGCCGCGCGGGCAGCAGCGATCCTCAAGCGATGCGGGCTTGACACACCCAGATGCTCGGGCAATAATCAGTCCGCCCCTGCAACGAACGCAAGGACCTACCCCAGTCCAACGTCTGCGCGCCCGTTCGACTACAGCAGAAGAGCACGATCTCAGCACTTGTTCCGGGGAGGCAGATTTCTTAGCGACAGTTGAGCTGTGCCTTGTGCGCATGCTCGGAGGAAGATGTCATGGCAAAAGAAAGTACTCAGCACAAACTGGACCGCGTACGCTCGCCACGCGTGCATATCACTTACGACGTCGAAATCGGCGACGCCATCGAGATGAAGGAACTGCCCTTCGTGATGGGAGTTCTGGGAGATCTGACCGGACAGCCGGAGCAACCGTTGGCCGCGCTGAAGGATCGCAAGTTCGTCGAGATCAATCCTGACAACTTTGACACGGTGCTGAAAGGGATGCAGCCGCACCTGGCGTTCTCCGTCGCGAACAAGCTCTCCGATGATCCGAACGCGGGGCAACTCAAGGTCGATCTGCATTTCGAGAGCATGGACGATTTCTCTCCGGAGAACGTGGCGAAACAAGTTGGCCCGCTGAAGGAGCTTCTGGATCTGCGGACGCGATTGTCGGATCTGCGGGGAAGCCTGCAGGGCAACGACAAACTGGATGAGGCGCTGTTCGAGGCTGTATCCAATACAGAAACGCGCGAAAAGCTTCGCGCCGAGCTGGGCAAGACCGGGGGTGAGCAATGAGTGCGCAGAAGGCACAGACTGCTGCCGCGACGGAGACCGTCGAGCAGACTTCAGAGCAGGGCCTGCTCGATCAGATCGTCGCCCAGGGACGGTTCAACCGCGACGCTTCCACGATGGAACGCGGCCGCGACATGGTGAAGGAGTTCGTCTCGCAGGTTCTCGAAGGCCACATGTCGCTGACGCGCGATGCGGAAGCGTCCATCCAGGCAAGAATTGCGCAGATCGACCGCCTGATCTCGCTGCAGCTGAATGAAGTCCTGCACTACCCGGCTTTCCAGAAGCTCGAGGCCACCTGGCGCGGCATTAAGTATCTGGTCGATCAATCCGAAACCAGCGAGATGCTGAAGATTAAGGTGCTGAACGCCTCCAAGCGCGAACTGCTGAAAGACCTGCAAAGAGCGCCGGAGTTCGATCAGAGTGCGCTGTTCCGCAAAGTGTACGAAGAGGAGTTTGGCGTCTTCGGCGGCGCTCCGTTCGCCGCTATGGTGGGCGATTACGAGTTTGGGCGTGGGCCGGAAGACATCGAACTGCTGGAACGCATTTCGCAGGTTGCTTCTGCGGCGCACGCGCCATTTCTGTCGGCGGCGAGCGCGGACCTGCTCAACCTGGGCAGCTACACGCAACTGGGCGCGCCTCGCGACATCGGCAAGATTTTCGATTCGACGGAGTACGCGAAGTGGAAATCTTTCCGTGCTTCGGACGATTCGCGCTACGTGGCCCTGACGCTGCCGCACATCCTGATGCGCTTGCCTTACGGCAAGGACACCAAACAAGTTGAGGCCTTCGATTTCGAAGAGGCGGTGGACGGAACCGAGCACTCGCGCTACCTGTGGGGGAACGCCGCCTATGGACTCGCGGCGCGGCTGACCAACTCCTTTGCGAAGTACGGCTGGTGCGCTGCGATTCGCGGCGTGGAAGGCGGCGGGCTGGTTGAAGGTTTGCCTGCACACACGTTCCGCACCGATGAGGGCGACGTTGCGTTGAAGTGCCCGACAGAAGTAGCCATCACCGATCGCCGCGAAAAGGAACTCGCGGATCAGGGATTGGTGCCATTGGTGCACTGCAAGGGCACCGACTACGCAGCGTTCTTCAGCGTGCAGACGGCGAACAAGCCGAAGCTGTACGACAAAGATGCCGCGAATGCCAACGCACGGGTTTCTGCGCAGCTTCCTTACATTCTGGCGATGTCGCGTTTTGCGCATTACCTGAAGGCGATGATGCGCGACAAGATCGGGAGCTTCATGTCCCGCCAGGACTGCGAGAAGTTTCTCAATCAGTGGATCAGCGGCTATATCTGCGCGGATGACAACGCTTCGCAGGCCGCCAAAGCGAAACTGCCGTTGCGGGAAGCGGTGATTCAGGTTTCCGAAGTGCCTGGAAAAGCTGGAGCCTACCGTGCAGTTGCGTTTTTGAAACCGCATTTCCAGCTCGATGAGCTCTCCGTATCGCTGCGACTGGTGGCCGATTTGCCAGCTTCGGCACGCAAATAAATCTGTCCACGTGAGCCTTGCGTTCTGACCCACAAACAGCAGACGACCAGAGCGTCTGCCCGATCAAAGGAGATAGCGATGGCCGTAGATTATTTTCTGAAACTCGATGGAATCCAGGGAGAGTCCCAGGATTCCAGCCACAAAGACGAAATTCAGATCATGAGCTGGAGCTGGGGTGCGTCCCAGGTATCTTCCGTCTCCGGTACGGGCGGATCGGGCGCCGGCAAGGCCGATCTGTCTGACTTCTCGATCATGACCAACTTCGATAAGGCGACGCCGAAATTCTTCAAGTCGATCTGCGCCGGTGCGCACATCAAGACGGGCACCATGAGCGCGATCAAATCGGGCGCCGAAGGCAAACCGTATCTGAAGGTGGACTTCAAAGAGCTGTTCGTATCGAGCCTGCAGATCTCGGCATCGAGTGAGGTTCCTACCGTGAGCATTTCGTTCACGTACAACGAGATTAAGATCGACTACTCGAGCCAGAACGAGCAGGGCAACCTCGCCAGCACCGGCCCGGTGACCTACAACCTGAAGGAAAACAAACTCAGCTAAGGCGATCCGCATGGACGCGCTGTCTCTGTACCAGGCCGGTGAGCTGCAGTCGGCAATTGATGCGCTTGGTGGCGAGCTGAAGAAGCAGCCGCTCGACACCAGGCGCCGTACTTTTCTCTTCGAACTGCTTTGTTTTGCCGGTGACTACGACCGCGCAGCCAAACAACTCGACGTTCTGGCGGATGCCAGCCCTGAGGCGTCTGCAGGGGCGATGCTCTATCGTTCGGCGCTGCACGCCGAAAGAACGCGGCAGGAGATGTTCGCCCGCGATGAGTTGCCGTTGGGATCCACCCACGCGGCCGTGCCCGGCGAGCTGAATGGTTCCCCGTTTACGGAGCTCACCGACGCGGATCCGCGCATTGGCGCCCATCTGGAGGTCTTCATCGCCGGTAGTTACACATGGGTTCCGCTTGCGTATGTCGAGGCGGTTGAAACCGAGGCGCCAAAGCGCTTGCGCGATCTGCTTTGGCTGCCGGCGACGCTGCACACAACGGCAGATTTTCGTTTGCAGGATCTGGGCGAAGTTCTGATCCCGGTGTTGAGCCCGCTTTCGTGGAAGCACAGCGACGACGCAGTGCGGCTGGGGCGGACCACGGTGTGGGAAGCCAATGAGAAGTATGGCGAGGTTCCGGTGGGGCAGAAGCTGCTGCGCAGCGGTGAGGACGAAGCGCCGATTCTGGAAATGCGGAATCTGAGTTTCCATCGCGCGGGGGAGACGGCGGCACGTGCCACTCCGTGACGATCTGCTGAATCCGATTCCGGGAGACAACCCGTCGGGCGTGAGTCTGCGCTACGAACGAATCTACGACCAAATCAAGGAAGCGCGCACTGAGGACGATGACTCGATCCCTGCTGGTGCATGGGAGCGGACTGCCAAGAAGGCCGATCATCCGCTGGTGATCAAGCTGGCGGGAGAGGCACTCGCGAACAAGAGCAAGGACCTGCAGCTGGCAGCGTGGCTCGCTGAGGCGCATGTTCGCCGCGAGGGCATTCAGCTTGTGCCTGCATGCCTCAAGCTGTTCCAGGATTTGCAGGAGCAGTTCTGGGAGACGCTCCATCCGGAAATCGAGGAAGGCGACGCCGGGATGCGGGCCGTGCCCATCGAGTGGGCCGCCAATCGTATTGCCTCAACATTGCGGGAGTCATCGCTGACGCGCGACGGGCTGAATTTCTATCAGTACCGGGAATCGCGCGCGATCGGATACGAAGCCGATGCCGCCTCGAACGATGCGAAACGCGAAACGCGGGAGCGGGCGATCGCCGACGGGAAACCGACGGCTGAGGATTTCGACAAGGCGCTGTCTGCGACTCCGAAGGCATTTTACCTGGGGTTGGATGGAGCGATCGTCCAGTCGGGCGAAACCGTCGATGCACTGCAGGTTTTCTGCGAGGAGAAATACGGCGACGATGCTCCGGCTTTCGGCAAGCTGCGCACGGCGCTGGAAGAAGTCGGCCAGGTGGTGTCGTCACTGCTGGCCGAAAAGCGCAAGCTCGAACCCGACGCGGTCACTGCCGAAGAGGCCGTGGAGAGTCCGGAAGAAGAGCCAGCGGTTGCTGCAGTCGACGCGGACACATCGAGCGCGCAGCCGGTTGCTTTACCTGCCGCCAGGAAGTCGCTTGCGGCGGAACCTGCGGATGACGACGATGCGATTCGGCGGGTGCAGTCGTGCGCGCAATACATGCAGAAGAATCGGCCGGCGAATCCTGCTGCGTATCTGCTGCAGTCCTCGTTGCGTCTGGGTGAACTGCGAGAGCAGGGAAGTTGGGCGTCGTACGATT
The DNA here is from genome assembly GCA_963705765.1 of uncultured Acidobacteriaceae bacterium. Taxonomy (GTDB): domain Bacteria; phylum Acidobacteriota; class Terriglobia; order Terriglobales; family Acidobacteriaceae; genus Palsa-343. The sequence continues at coordinate 165,657 of CAVPKU010000045.1, forward strand.
TCCTGGTGTCGCCCCCGACCGAAACGCGGCAGAACCTGAAGCGTCTGGCAGCGGAGTCGAACTGGGAGGATTTGTTGCGCATGGCGATTGCTGCGGTGGGAGAGCCTTGCGGGCGCGCCTGGCTGGACGTGCATCGCTACGTGTGGAAGGCGAGCACCGAGGCCGGATATTCCGCAGTCGCGTCCGCTGTTGTATCCACCCTGCAGGGGTTGCTGAAAGATGTGCCCGAGATTCCCACCTGGACTTTGAACGACGACACTCCGGCGGCGAATCCTGAAACGCAGCGATGGTTGCAGGAGACGGTGCTGCCTCCACCTCCAGTTGCGGCCGCGGCCGAACCCGAGCCGGCCGCGGTGTACGCAACACCGGCGGAAAAGGAAGCGTCCGCTGAGAATGCGCCTCCGGATGTGCTGGACATCGCGCGCGACTTTATTCGGCGCGGACAGCTATCACAGGGGATCCAGTTGCTGATGCGCGATGCGGCGCAGCAGCCGAGCGGGCGGGCGCGTTTCCAGCGGCGATTGCAGATTGCGCAGCTGTGCATGAGCGCCGGACAGGGCAAGATTGCGCATCCGGTTCTGGAAGAACTGGTGAAGGAAATCGAAGAGCGGCGGCTGGAGGAATGGGAAGATGGCGAAATGCTTTCTCCCGCGCTGGCTTTGCTGTTGCAGTGCCTTGGGAGCGGAGAGAACAACGGCACCCGAGAAGCACTGTTCGCGCGGTTATGCCGCATCGATCCGATTGCTGCCATGAACTTCTCTCACTGAAGAGAAAAAGGGGCTCGCCGCAATGGCACGTTCGACGACGGAGACGCTGGTGACGCAATCGGTTCTCGACCGGCTGACGGCTGTCGAGGAGTGGCCGACGACCCGTTTGCAGTCGTTGCGTTTCTTCAAGGACGCTCTCAAGCGCGATCTGGAATGGCTGCTGAATACGCGCCAGCCTCCCATGCCACAGCTGAGCGCTTATCCAGCAGCACGCGCTTCGATCGTGAACTATGGATTGCCGGACATCACCAGCCTCGGACTTGCCTCAGCTTCCGATCATCGGCAACTGCGCTTGGCCGTTGAGGCCTGCGTGCGCGCATTCGAGCCGCGGCTCACGAATGTGCGGGTGACGATCGATGAGGGCGATCGCGGTGACCGGCGGCTGCGATTTCATATCGAGGGCATGATGAAGCTGGACCCGGCGCCCGAAGAGATCACGTTTGACACAGTGCTGGAATTGGCCAGCGGTGAGTACACGGTGAAGTAGGCGATGCGCGAAGAACTTCTCGAATATTACGAACGCGAACTTACCTACATGCGGCAGATGGGGGGCGAGTTCGCAAAAAAATATCCGCGCGTGGCCAGCCGTTTGCTGCTGGAGCCCGACCGTTGCGATGATCCGCATGTCGAGCGGCTGCTGGAAGGCTTTGCCTTCATGGCGGCACGCGTGCATCTGCGCGTGGATGACGATTTTCCGGAGATCACATCGGCGCTGCTGGGCATCGTTTCGCCGCACTATCTGCGACCGATTCCTTCCATGTCGGTCGTCGAGTGCCAGCTGGATCCGGAGCAAGGCAAACAGACGGCCGCCGTCGAGGTTCCGGCGAACAGCGCTCTGGTGACGAAGCGCACCGTGGACGGTTTACCCTGCCGCTTTCGAACGACCTATCCAATGAAGCTATGGCCGGTAACCGTGGGGCTGTGCGAGTGGCGGCAGCCGGAGCGACTCGCTGAGCCGGTGCGAGTGCCGGGCGCCGTTGGTGTGGTGCGCGTGCAGTTGCAATGCGGGCGCGACATCTCGTTTGACCAGCTCGCAATGCGTGACCTGTCGTTTCACCTCGCAGGAGAGACGAACCTCGTCCACACCCTCTACGAACTACTCTGTCGCAATTGCATCTCGATTCTCGTGCGCAATCCGGAACAACGAGGCGGCAAAGTGGTGAACCTCTCCCCAACGCAACTGCGGCCCATCGGATTTGAGCCCGAGGAAGCCCTCCTCCCTTGGCCAAAGCGTGCCTTCGACGGCTACCGATTGTTGCAGGAGTACTTCACCTTTCCGGAAAAGTTCCTGTTCTTCGAGTTGAACGGCCTCGAAGCGATTCGGGAGGCGGGATGCAAAGAGCAAGCCGAAATTCTGTTCTGCATCTCGCGATTCGATCGCCCCGATCGGCAGCAGGATCTGGAAACGGGCGTGACAACGCGGACTGTGCGCCTGGGTTGCACTCCAGTGATCAACCTGCAGTCGCAGGTGGCCGAGCCAATTCTGGTGACCCAGACAAAACAGGAATACGACATCATTCCCGATGTACGGCACCAGGACACGACCGAGATCTTTGCTATTGAAGAGGTGATGGCGTCCAACACCGCGCGGCGGGAGAGCATCCGCCTCGAGCCGTTGTATGCGTATCGCTTTCAGGCGCGCAAAGAGAGCAAGCGAGCGTATTGGCATGCGATCCGCCGGATGAATGTCTTCGGCGAGCGCTCACCTTCATCGCTCCATTTGTCGCTGGTGGATATCGATGGGCTGCTGACCGAGCCGAACGCGGAAGTGTTGACGGTGCGCTGCGAGTGTTCGAATTTTGACTTACCGTCGCGTCTGCCCTTCGGCGCCCCGGAAGGAGATTTTACCGCGGAGGAATATCCGGCCGTTCGTTCGATTACGGCCCTGCGGCGGCCGACGCCGACGTATCATCCTCCGGATGCGAAAGGACTGTTGTGGCGGCTGGTGTCGCAGCTGTCGCTGAATTATTTGTCGCTCGATGAGCAAGGCGTAACTGGATTGCAGGAGATTCTGCGCCTGCACAACTTCACCGATTCTTCGTATCTGGAAAACCAGATTGGCGGCATCACAAGCTGACGTCGAGCCCGCATTTCGCGCTGATGAGTTCTGTGTACGGCAACCTGCCGGCGCGCGGGACTAGGGTGGAGATCGAGCTGGACGAGCGCCAGTTTGTTGGCGGCGGTGCATACATGTTTGCGAATGTTCTGGATCGTTTTCTGGGAAGCTATACCTCGATCAACAGCTTCTGCCAGTTAGTAGCGCGCACGAATCAGAGAAAGGAACTGCTGGGCGAATGGCCACCGAAAGCGGGCTACAAACCGCTGATCTGAAATTCGAGCCGATTCGGGCGATGCTCGAACAGGATCCGTACTCGGTGCAGTTCTTCCAGGCCGTGCGCCTGCTGGAGAGGTTGTACCCGGAGCGCAATCCGGTAGGGCTGTTCGTCGCGCCATCGTCGGAGGTGGTGCGGTTCTCGTCGCTTCCGACGTTGTCGTTTCCGGCCAGCGAAATTGCAGGCCTGAAAATGACGGAGGACGGACAACCGATGCAGATGCAGGTGAACTTCATGGGCTTGTCAGCCGCGGTTGGCGCATTGCCCGATCCTTATACGGAGTTTCTGCTCGAACGAGCGAAGGCAAAAGATTCAGCACCGGCTGCGTTCTTCGATCTCTTTAACCACCGCATCATCTCGCTGTTTCATCGCGGCTGGCAGAAGTACCGCTTCTATATCGCCTACGAGCGAACGGGCGCGAGCGACGATGGCATCAGCAGGATTCTGCTGCATCTGATCGGACTGGGCACCCGAGGCCTGACCCATCGGATGGAGATTGAAGATGAGGCGTGCCTTTATTACGCGAGCCTGATCGCGCAACGGCGTCCCACGGCGCAGGGGCTCAAGCAACTCCTCGAGGATTACTTCGACGTTCCGGTCCAGGTGAGGCAGTTCACCGGCACGTGGAACCGGTTGCCTCCCGGCAATCAGACTTTCCTGCGGGACAGCGGCGCCTTTTGCGAGCGGCTGGGCATGGGCACGATTGTTGGTGACGAGATTTGGGATCAACACGGAACCGTCACGCTGCGCATCGGGCCGCTGAACTTCGCGACCTACCAGGAATTCCTGCCCGGAGGGCGTGCATTCATCGAGCTGCGGGCGTGGCTCCATTTCTATGCGAATCGGGAATTCAATTTCGTCATTCAGCCGGTGCTGGAGCGAGAGGAAACACCGCCGATGGAACTGGGCCAGGAGGGACCATCGGCATCGCGTCTGGGCCTGGTGAGCTGGGTCAAAAATCGCCCTCTCAACCGCGATCCGGACGAAGCCAGCTATCGATTGTCGTAGACAGAGTTTTTGTGAACCCACGGGAGCAAGGAAGATGAGCCTGAATCTGAAGTCCCTGATCGGCAAGCTGAACGACAGCACACGCAATGCACTGGAGGCTGCGGCCGGCCTGTGTGTTTCGCGAACCCACTACGACATCGAAATCGAGCACTTTCTGATGAAGGCGCTCGACGCCGCGGACAACGACATCGCCTTCATCCTGAAGCAATACGGCGTGGATCGGTCGCGGTTGACGGCCGAACTGCAGCGCAGTCTCGATCGGCTGAAGAGCGGCAACGCGAGGAGTCCGGCGTTCAGCCCTACGCTGGTGAAGTTGCTGACCGAGGCCTGGACGGTGGCAACCATCGAGTATGACGCCAACCAGATTCGTACCGGCTTTGCTCTGCTGGCTCTCCTCCAGAGCGACGAGCTGTCGCGGATGATTCGCGATGTGAGCAAGGAACTGCAGCTGATTCCCGTAGAGGCCTTCCGTAAGGATTTCTACGCGGTGACAGAGAAGTCGCACGAAACGACAGAAACCGCTCGCTCTGCCGCGCCGGGAGAAAGCGGGGAATCGCCGCGACCCGCCCGGTTCGGGCAAGACGCAGCATCTCGATCAGTACACCGTGAATCTGACGGCGCACGCGAAGGCGGGCAAGATCGATCCGGTCCTGGGGCGCGATCAGGAGATTCGCCAGGTCATCGATATCCTGATGCGCCGCCGGCAAAACAACCCGATCCTGACGGGCGAAGCCGGAGTGGGAAAGACTGCGGTGGTCGAAGGCTTCGCGCTACGCCTGGCCACCGGCGACGTACCGCCCGCATTGCACAACGTGCAGCTGCACAGCCTGGATATGGCGTTGTTGCAGGCCGGCGCCGGAGTGAAGGGTGAGTTTGAAAATCGGTTGAAGGGTCTGATCACGGAGATGAAGTCGTCTCCGCACCCCATTATTTTGTTCATCGATGAGGCGCACACCATGATCGGTGCCGGCGGCCAGGCGGGGCAGAATGATGCGGCTAATCTGCTGAAACCGGCTCTGGCACGCGGCGAACTGCGCACCATTGCGGCGACGACTTGGTCGGAGTACAAGAAATTCTTTGAAAAGGATGCGGCCCTGGCGAGGCGATTCCAGGTGGTGAAGGTGGAGGAGCCATCGGAAACGCAATGTGACGGCATGCTGCGCGGGATGGTCGCCGCCCTGGAGAAGCATCACCAGCTGCGCATTCTCGATGAGGCGGTGACGTCGACGGTGCGGCTCTCGCATCGCTATCTTGCGGGGAGGCAACTGCCGGACAAAGCGGTGAGCGTGCTGGACACGGCCTGCGCGCGCCTGGCTTTGGGGCAGAACACGACGCCTCCGGCGATTGAAGACGCGACGCGGCGCATCGATGATCTGAAGGTTCAGAAGCAGATTCTTGAACGCGAGACGACGGTCGGGGAAGATCATGCTGAGCGTCTCGCCACGATCGAGGAACAACTGGCGGACGGCGAGAAGACGGTTGCGAGGCTGAAGACGCAGTGGGAGCAGGAAGTCGAGCTGGTGCGGCAAATCCGTGCCATGCGCACGGCTCTGGAGACCGGAGCCGAATCGATCCCCGCGGACGGTGACGAGAAGGGAGGCGGCGTGAAGCCCTCGCTCCAGGAGCTGGAGGCTCTTGAGGAACAGCTGAAGACGATCCAGGGGGAGAACCCGCTCCTGCATGTCTGCGTGGACGAGCAGATTGTCGGCGAAGTGATTTCCGCATGGACGGGCATTCCTATCGGCAAGATGGTGAAGGACGAGATTGCCGCTGTGCTGGATCTGGACAAGCATTTGTGCAGCCGCGTCATCGGGCAGGACCACGCGCTGAGTGCGATTGCGCAGCGCATCATCACCTCGCGGGCGCGTTTGGACGATCCTGGAAAGCCCGTAGGTGTCTTCATGCTCGTCGGTCCCAGCGGCGTCGGCAAAACCGAAACCGCCCTCGCCCTCTCTGACCTCCTCTATGGTGGCGAACGCAATCTGATCACGATCAATATGTCGGAGTTCCAGGAGGCGCACACCGTTTCGACACTGAAGGGTTCGCCTCCGGGCTATGTGGGCTACGGCGAAGGTGGCGTTCTGACCGAAGCCGTGCGCCGGCGCCCTTACTCCGTCGTCCTGCTCGACGAAGTGGAGAAAGCGCATCCCGACGTGCTGGAACTGTTCTTCCAGGTGTTTGACAAGGGCAACATGGAAGACGGCGAGGGGCGCTCCATCGACTTCAAGAACACTATCATCATCCTCACCAGCAATGCGGCGACGGACACGCTGATGAAGCTCACCGCCGACAAGGAGACGATGCCGGACAGCGAGGGGCTGGCGCTGGCGATCAAACCGGAGCTGAACAAGATATTCAAGCCAGCATTTCTGGGACGCTTGATGATCGTGCCGTATTTCCCCGTACGCGATGAAGCGTTGCGTCAGATCATCCGCCTGAAGCTCGGCAAGATTCAGCGGCGCATCCAGGAGAATCATAAGATCGCGCTTACCGTCGATGACACTGTTCTCGACGAGGTTGCGAAGCGGTGTACCGAAGTGGAGAGCGGCGCTCGCAACGTGGACAATATCCTCTCGAACACCATGCTGCCGCAAATCTCCCGCGAGGTGCTCGCTCGCATGGCGCAGGAAGCACCCACAGAAAGCATTCGAGTGAGTGTTGGGCCGGAAGGTAACTTTACGTATCAGTGGTAGGCTTGAGGCTTTTACAGAGTACGCGAGAGATTTCAGGATTCGGTTGTGAGCTCGCGTACAGGCAACAGAAAGACCCGAATCTATGAGCTCATTTCTCCAGGATCTCCGGCTTCTGCGGTTCATCAGCCCGCTGGGGGACAATGTCCTTCTGCCGGAACATCTCTCCGGCGTGGAAGCCATTTCGGACCTGTTCCGCTACCAGGTCGATTTGCTTGCGTCTGCCGACAAAGAGATTAAGCCGGCCGACATCGTCGGCAAATCGGTGACGGTCGGCATTCGTGCCGATAGTTCGGGCACGGAGCGATTCATCAACGGCATCGTCGCAAGCTTTGAGATGTGCGGCGGCGACGAGGAATTTCATAACTACCGCGCATGGATGGTGCCCAGCCTGTGGGTGCTCACGCTGAACAAGAACACGCGCGTCTTTCAGGAAAAGACGGTCATCGACGTTGTGAAGGATGTGCTCAGTCCCTACGGAGTCAGTCCGGCTAACGATACGTCAGAGGCCTTACAAGCCGATGGAGTACTGCACGCAATACCGGGAGACGGATTTTCAGTTTATCTCCCGGCTTCTGGAGCAGCATGGCATCTTCTATTACTTCAAGCATAGTGAGAACGCCCACACGCTTACACTCCAGGATACTTCGTCCAAGTTGAGTGAGTGCGCCATCCAGAGCAAGTTTCGCTATGCGCCGGAACCGGGATCGAAGGAAGGCTTCTATGATTTTGTCGTCGATACTTTTGCATCGAAATCGACGATGGTGACTGGCAAATTCACGGCGTGGGATCACAGCTTCATCCGCAACAAACGCATTCCCGATCCGGCTGCAAACGCGGACTCGAAAGGGCCGCTTGGCGAGAGTCACAATGAAGCGTACGACTATGCCGACAGCGCCGCTGCTTATGTGAAGAAAGAGGATTCCGACAAGAACATCGGCGACCTTGTCACGCAGTTCGTTAACGTCCGGCGTGACGCCGGCGATGTGGGAACTCTGGTAGCGGAAGGAAGATCGAACGCGGTTTGCCTGGCGACCGGCTTTACGTTCGAACTGGAAGAGCATCGTCAGGATGCGCTCAATACGAAGTATCTGGTGACGCGGATTGAGCATGAGGTGAGTCAGCTACCCTCATGGCGCACGAAAGGCCCCAGGGTTCCGACGCCTTATTCCAATCGCTTCACCGTGGTGCCGGCTTCGATCCCGTACCGGCCCGCGATTATGACAACCAAGCCGACGGTGCACGGAATGCACACCGGCCTGGTGGTGACCCCCGATGGCGAAGATTCCTACATGGACAAGTTCGGGCGGGTGTGCGTGCAGTTCTGGTGGGATCGACTACGAAAGCCGCATTCGCCCGACAACACGCTGCTGCGCGTGGCGCAGCCATGGGCCGGCAAGGGGTGGGGCACGTATTTCTGGCCGCGTGTGGATGATGAGGTTCTGATTGACTTCATCGAGGGAGATCCGGATCAGCCCATCGTGGTGGGCTCGGTCTACAACGGCGTGAACATGCCGAAGTACGATCCGGCGGGTCAATATACTCTCTCGGGCGTGCTCACGCGGAGTTCCAAAGACGGCGGCGCCGCCAATGCCAATGAGCTTCGCTTTGAAGATCTGAAGGGCAAAGAGCAGGTCTTCATGAATGCCGAGCGTGACTACGATCTGCATGTGGAGAACGACTGGCATACGCTGGTGGGGCACGAACAACACAGCACTATCAAGCTGAACCAGTTTGAAGAAGTCGATGGCGACGCGCACCGCCATGTGAAGGGAAAGGAAATGGGCCTGGTGGAAGGTGAGTCTCACTTGAAGGTGAACAGCAACCAGGTGGTGGAGATCGGAGGCGACCGAAATCACAAGGTCGCGATGAATCTGAAGGAAGACATCGGGATGAACTCCAACATCAAGGTGGGGATGAACCGCAACGAGAAGGTGGGCCTCAATCAGTCGCTCCAGGTCGGCATCAACCAGTACAGCAAGACGGGCGTTCTGCATGTCATCGAATCCGGCGAAGAGGTCCATATCAAGGGTGGCATGAATGTTGTCATCGAGGGTGGCCTCAGCGTTTGCCTGTCCGGTCCTGGCGGATTCGTTTCCGTTGGGCCCGAGGGTGTGATCATTCAGGGCACCCTGGTCATGATCAACAGCGGAGGCGCGCCGATTCCGGGAACGCCAGGGATGCCGGAAGACCCGCAGGCGCCGCAGAGCCCGACAGCGCCCACCGATCCAAAGTTTCCTGGTGACGATCCGCCGTCCAAACCGAAGACCTGAGAGAGACACAGCATGGGGATGCCAGCCTGCACCATCACCAGCCAGACCGCACACGGAGGAATCGTCGTGCTCGGATTCCCGACCGTGCTGATCGGGATGATGCCCGCGTCGCGCATCGGCGACATGCACGTCTGCCCCATGGTGACCGTTCTGGTGCCGCATGTTGGAGGGCCTTTCATTCTGGGCTCGCCGACCGTCCTGGTGGGCGCCATGCCGCAGTCGCGTGTGACGGATCAGTTGGTTTGCGTGGGACCTCCCGACATCGCCGTGATGGGCTGCGAGACGGTGCTGGTTGGCATGGCGGGCGCGGGCGGCATGGTGGGCGCCGTAAGCGGCGTGCAGGCGATGGGCGTGCCCGTGCCGGTGCCTGCCCCGGCAGCACTGGCGTCGGGCCTGCAATCGGAACTCCAGCAGGATGGCACCATCAAAACCTCAGCGCCTCTCGGCAGCCGCTTGCCACCCATCACGCTGAAGCAGGCCGGCTGGCCCGATCTGCCCGCGAAGCAGACCCCAAATTTCCAGGCGGTGCAGCCGGTGAATGTGCCACCGAATACCCCCCTCTATCGCGTGATCGACGACACTTCCAACCCGGCGGGAGGATACTGGACGCCGAATCTACCCGTCAGCGAAGACGCATGGCGCTCGGACTGCGCGGTCAAGCCGGAGTGGAATGATGATGGCAAGGTTGCGGTTGCGGTGGTTCCACCCGAGGGCCTGAAGGCGTGGATGGGTCCCGCATCGAGCCAGGGAAATCTGGGCGGCGGCGGCACGCAGTTGTACGTTCCGCCGGGCGCAGTCGTGCCTGGAGCGATCCACCCATCGCCCTGGTCCAATAAGGGCGGGCAATGACCGAGGCTGCGCGTACCCTTCCGCCTGCATTGGTGGAGCGCTTCATCGTCGCGTTCAATGCTTTCGTCGCTGTTGTAACAGCGGCGGTTACAGATGCAGAGCAGGATCCGCAGCTGGCGGCGGCGCCGGCGTTTCATGCCTGGAAGAACAAGGTCCTGCCCCTGCTGCAGCGGCAAAACGCAGCCGCACAGCAGGCGATGGAAGCTTATCGCAAAGGGGATCCAGGGCCGATTCTTGCGAGCGCCGAAGACAAGCGAGGACTGGCGAAGGATCTCGACGGATTTCCCCTGACCTTTGCAGGACCGGCGCATGCTGCGACTCTCGATGCGCTGGAGACCGCCCTGGTGACGGCTGCGTATCAGCTCTGCGCCGCGGCAGGCATTCCTTAACACGCCGATCGGAGGAATTGAGTTTCGACGTTTGTCACCATGAGCACGCAGCCCCAAGTCGCTGACGCCTCCATCGCGCGCATCGGGCGCTGGATGATTCCGGCCATCCCCGCAGGTTGGACATGGGTGCCTGGTTTCGGAATTCAGAAGACGACCGGGAGCGTCGTCAGCAACATTTGCCTGAAGGAAGACGAATTGCTCGCCGGCAATCAACTCGAGCTCTATATTCGCGCCCAGGGGACGCTGCTGCGACGGACCTTTCAGGATCCCATGATTGCCGGACCCGCGCCCATGACCTTCCCCGGCGCGACGGAAGCGGCGATGCTGATGGTGAAGCACCGGTCGCTGCAGCAGGCTGCCGTCTTCCAGGTGCAGAACTACGTGCGCAGCGACCGCTGGATCGGCATCGTTACGCTGACCACCATCGAGACGGAGCTTCTGAAGGTTCGACCGGATTTCGATCAGCTTGTGCAGTGGCTGCGGATCGCCCCGCAGGGATGAACAAGCGTGGAGAGCAGAGGCGGAGACGGGGGCTGCGAGCGGGCGCTATGATGCAGAGGTGCGCCGCGCTTCCCGGCGACGGAATTCATTCCAGACATGGCATTTGAACCGGGTCAAAGAATCGGCGACTACCAGGTGGTGGCGAGACTGGGAGCCGGTGGTCTCGGCGTTGTCTACGAAGTGCAGCATCTGATTTCGCAGCGCCGCGAAGCCATGAAGATTCTGCTTCCGGATCAGTCCGGCGCGCCGGAGATGGTGGAGCGCTTCCGTCGCGAAGTACAGACGCTCGCGACACTCAATCATCCCAATATCGCCGCCCTGCATACCGCGTTCTACTACGAGAATCAGCTGGCCATGGTGATGGAACTGATCGAGGGCGAGACGCTGCGGGATCGGCGCGCGCGGATGGCGATCGCTTTTCCCGAAGCGCTGGTCTACATCGCGCAGACGCTGCGGGCGCTCGTCTATGCTCACGCGCTCGGCGTGGTGCATCGGGACATCAAGCCGTCGAACATCATGATCACCCGGGACGGTTCGGTGAAGCTCCTGGATTTCGGCATCGCGATCACCAGCCGCTCGACGGATCTCACCCACGCGGGCTATCTCCTCGGTTCGCTGAACTATATGTCGCCGGAACAGGTGAGCGGCGGCAAAGCCACATCGCGATCCGATCTCTATGCCGTCGGAGTGACCCTGTATGAGCTGCTCACAGGTCAACTGCCCATCACAGGCGCCAGCGACTACGAGGTGATGGTGGGACACATGCAGCAGATCCCTCGTCCTGCTCATGAAGTGGCGCCCTCGATCTCCGTCGCGCTGTCGGGAGCAGTGATGCGAGCGCTGGTCAAGAATCCTGAGCAGCGATATGGCTCGGCGGAGGATTTTCTGCATGCGATTGAAGCTGCTGCACCGGCGGCACAGGCGCAGACGTCCTGGGCGCCGCCAGTGCCTGCTACCGTGCGCGAGTCCGGTTCAGCCCCACGTCCTTCGACTGGGTCGCTGCAGCAGAATCCGATCTCGTCGAGCGGGTCATCGAGCGGAATGCAGAGTCTGCCGCTGGAGGAGCTCACCCGCAGGCTCGCCGTCTACATCGGCCCCGTCGCGAAGTTCGTCGTCAAAAAACTCGCAGCGCAGTCCAGCGACCTCGACTTCATCTACCAGGAGGCAGCTCGGCAGATCACCTCCGATGCCGACCGTGCTGCGTTCCTGCGCACGAAGCACTGACGGCCGCTCACCCGTTCAGCATTTCAAAGGCTTTCAACAAGCTGGTATGCATGCGGTTGAAAGAGGCTGTGACCTCGGCAATCTCGTCGCGGCCCTTTACCTGTAACGGCGGCATGTTGATTTCACCCTTGCTGATGACATCGGCATTGCGGGAGACGCGCCGCAACGGCCGAATCACGATGAAGTACATTGCGACGTCGATGAGGAGGATGGTGAAGAGAAAGATGGCGCCGAGGCCGATGAGCAGATCGCGAAAGCCCTGCTTCGCGATGCCGACGGGAACGGACGTGGGAACCGAAACAATTTGTGCTCCGATGATCTGATTCTGTGTCCAGCCAAACCCGTGATCGCGCCCGTAGTGGTCGATCATGGCGGTGGGCGCCACAGACGGCTGGCTGTGGCAGCCCAGGCATCCCGATTCCGCGACGATGGGCGTCGCGACATAAAGTACCTGGCCCGTTGGGGTGGTCCGCTCACCCACGTGCTGCCGTTGACCTGGATTGTTGCGGAAATAGTTGATGAGGTCCGACTCCCACTCCGTCGCGCGATCGTCGAGGTTGGTCGGATTCAGCGCAGCTTCGCGCAGCGAATAATCCGGATGCGTGTTACGCAGCAATCCGAATGTTGCGTTCGCAGCGTAGAAGGGAATCGTCTGGGAGAGAAAGTGATTGTTGTGCTCAGGAGTCCTTTCAAGGATCGGGCTCACCTGCTGATCGGTGTATTCCTTGGTCGCGGTCGCGTCGGCGGACATCAGCTCCGCCTGCTGCAGGACAGCCTGCCGCGCCTGATCCATCAGAAAGTTGTAGGCGTTGTTTGCAATGAGACCCATGCCCACCCCGAAAATCACGATGAGCACCAGATTGAATTTCGCCAGAAGCTTCACCCATGCCTCCCTGAATTCCACCAATCATATCTGCGTGCGCCCGAGTCCGTGTGGCGGCGCCGCAACCAGGCACACGGGTGTCGATAAATCTGTAACGGTCGAGCCAGATTCATCACTCAATTAACAGCAGGACACTATCCTGGCGGCACCAGACCGTGCGGTTGCGCTCATGTTCTTGTGCGCTTATAGCGCTCTTGATAATATTGCCGCGCTTCGGGAGAGCGCCATTCACCGCTTCCAGTCCTGCATGGAGGACTACGATTCATTCCGGCTTTTCACCAGAGGAATCGTGCAGCAGTAACTATTCAGGACTTAACGCAGCAGACACTTTCGGGTTGACTTTTTCTGCCGGATCACGCACCATCATGGCCGTTCTCTTTCAGCCTTTTCCCCAGATGCCAAAAAATCCTCATGGAAGGAGGGTGCTCCCGTGAGCCCTTGGCCCAGACGGCTGTTATCTGCCCTCGCGTTCTCGGTTGTTGCGTTCGCTCTCGCCTCGTGCGGCTCTACAACCCGCCCGCCAATCACCGGACCTTCCGGTAATCCCGCAGCGCAGACCACTGCGGCCACCGGTCCTCTGCTTGGTGCATGGTGGGATCCGCAGGCCGCCGGTTTGCGCCTGGTCTACGGCGTGCCTGGAGCAGCAGTCGAAGGACCGGCCATCGATAACGACGGGACCTACTCAGGCGCTTCGGCCTGCGTCCGAGGCAGGATTGCGGTTTTGACCACGACCTCCGGGGGCCTCTTCCTGGGCGCATTACCACAGGGTCTGCCATCGTCTCTGACCAGCGAGAAAATTTCCAAACCGCAAATCGTCTTCAGTCCCTCGTGCAGCGCCGCACTCGCATTTTCATCCGATGGTTCGAGCGGCATACTCCTGCAAGGATTGATTTCCACGCCCGCCGCCAAACCCATCTCGTTTCCCGAACCGGTCAGTGCTGCGGCGGTTGCCGATGACGGATCGCTGTTGACGGCCTCGCAGAGCGCGAACGGAACGTCCACGGTGCAGTTCTTCGCGGCCGGGAGTTCTACAGCGCGCCCCGTGACCACACTGGCGAAGTTGGGTGCGCTCGCGTTTCTGCCGGGTGCGGAGTCGGCCGTGCTCGCCGATGCCGGCGCGAACACTGTCATCGAAGCCAGCCAGCTGTCCGGCAATTTGAATCTGGTTTCGGTCGCCGGTCCTTCTGATGGCGTCACGCATCCGTTCGCCATCCGAACCTCGGCGGATGGACATTGGGCCGTGGTCGCAAACCAGGGCAGCGCGACGCTGGTTCGGATCGATTTGTCTGGACAGTCAGCCGCGGCTCGCACGCTTTGCCGATGCACTCCGACGACCCTGGAGCCACTGGCCGGGAATCTGGCGTTTCGCGTGAACCCGCCAGGGGTCGGTACCGTCTGGGCGTACGACGGCAGCGGTTCTTCACCGCGACTTGCGTTTCTTCCGGCCGACGATGTCAACGCAACCACAGCTCAGGGAGCGCGGCGATGATGCAATCGATGTTGCGCGGCGTCGTTCTCAGCGGATGCGTTCTTCTATTGACCCTCGCGGCTTCGGGTCAGAAGAGCGCCAGCAGCACCACGATCACCAGCAACAGCCAGTATCTGCAGTTGCCCGGCAGCGTGCAGTTGAGTTCAACCGTGAATCCGGGGCAGGGAACCGCCGGAGTTTCGACGGGTACGGTCCAATTCTTCTATGACGGGACGAACGCACTCGGCACCGCGCCGCTAACGCCGATTCCTTCGACCGAGGGCTTTCCTCTGCCGCCCACCACCATCAACGTTGGGAACGGACCCTACGGCATCTTCACCCTGAGCGGGGTTGCCGGTCAGACCGCCACTTTGGGAATTCTTGATTGGTATGCCACTCCCACGCCCGTCGTGTCCTATTTGCCTGAACTCACGATCTACTCGGGCCGCGGCGCAAATTTGTATCAGTCTGCGGTGACCTATCAAATCACAAACAGCGGCCTCACTGGTTACACGCCCGGCGTGAACGGCTATCTGGTGGCGGACTTTAACCACGACGGCGCGCCCGACGTGCTGCTCTACGGATATTCGACAACGGGAATCCCAGGTTTCGCCGGCAACGAATTCTACGTATTGCCCGGGAACTCAGCGGGCGTCTTCAATCCCGCAGCCAGCGTGATCAGCGCAGATCAATCCGGGGTCACCTGCGATTGCGGCTCTCCCAGCGCCGCCCTTGCCACCGATGATTTCAACGGAGACGGCTACCCCGATGTCGCGTACGCCGCCAACGGAGCCTACTCGAATAACTTGGTGGGTGTCGCCCTCAACGGTGGCGCGGCGGCTCCAGCCAGTTTCAACACTTTCGTCGCGGCGCCCGCTCCCGTAGTTGCCGGAGACACCTTTCAAACCCTCGTCATCGCATCGGGCCACTTCACGACAAGCGGACACGCCGATCTCGTCGTCGCGGGCCGCTTGCTGGACGGAGAGGGAGCAGTCGTCGATGCTGGTGACACCGCGGTGTATCTCGGAAATGGCGACGGCACTTTCGGCACTCCTGCCATTGTCTCTGAGGGAACCAATCCGATCGCCATTCAGACCGCCGATTTGCGAAAGATCGGCCTCTCCGATGTAGTTGTCGCAAACCAGGGCGCCGATAACGCTCCGGAGTCCATCGTCGTGTTGTTCAACGACGGGCAGGGAAACCTGACAGTTGCCTCAACGGTGCTTCCGCCGATCACGCCCGCTGCCATTGCCATCGCTGACATGAACGCCGACGGCTATCCCGATATTCTTTCTACCGGCGTCGATGGTTCACTCGCTCTGCTGCTCAACGATGGAACGGGCCATTTCGCGGCCGTCACCACACTGACGGGAACAACGTCGGTCACGTCCATCAGCGCGATCGGCGATTTTAATGCCGATGGACTGCCCGATATTGCCCGGACCACGACTGAGCCTGTCTACCCCAATAACAACGCCACAGCGTATGTGCTGATCAATTCCGCATCGGCGCAGGCGGCGCTGACCACCGCGCCGCAGACACTCCCGGTGGGAATGCACACGCTGACGGCCAGCTTCCCCTCAGACGCGAACTTCAATGCGAGCACTTCGCAGGGCGTCATCATCACTGTTACCCAGACTGTGCCGACGATTACGTGGCCGCCGCCCTCGACCATGCAATATGGAACGCCGCTGGGAACTGCACAGCTGGACGCAACGGCCAATGTTCCAGGTTCCTTCACTTACTCGCAGCCTGCCGGAACCATTCTTCCGCCCGGAACAACGCGAGTAACAGCCACATTCGTTCCGACCGACGCCTTCGACTACACAGGAGGGCAAGCCACGCAGAGCATCACGGTGATGGTCGGCCAGGCCACTGCCAGCGCGAGTGTGGCCGCCACTGTGTCCCCTGGGCAGGACTCCTCGATCACCCTGACAGTCAGCCCGTATCCTGCTGCGATCACGGCGACCCTCACGCTGAGCTTCACACCCGATCCTCCGAACACGGTGGGTGACCCCACAGTTTTGTTCCCAAACAACACAACCACCGACCTGATTCAGATCTCGGCGAACAGCACGGCGGCGATTCCAGCCATCGATTTCTCGCCGGGCTCGACCGCTGGGACGATTACGCTGACCGTCAGGCTCAACTCCGCCGGCGTCGACGTTACTCCGGCATCGTTGGTGCCAGTGGCCATCGCGGTTCCCGCCGGGCCGCCCGTCATCAATTCGGTGACACTCCAACGCAACGGAGACGCGCTGACCGTGGAAGTTCTTGGCCTCTCATCCACCCGGGATATGACGCAAGCCCATTTCCACTTCACAGGGGCCAATGGTCACTCGCTGCGGACCACCGATTTCATCGTGCCGCTCACCGTTCCGTTTACCGGCTGGTATCAGTCATCGCCGTCGGAGAATTACGGCACCACATTTCTCTACACGCAACCTTTCACGCTGAACGACAATGCCAGCAGCGTCGGCACCGTCACAGTGACACTGTCGAATTCCAAAGGCGATTCGCAGCCGGGGACCGCGCAGTAATAATCCAGCGGAGGAACTATGCAGAACCTGAACCGACGTTGTCACATCCTGGCCTTAGTACTGCCGTGCCTTGTCGCATCAGTCCTCTGTCCCGCTGCGACGGCTCAGGAAGTTCCGGCAGCTCCACCAGCGCCGGCGTCCTCCAAAGTCCTCATCACCATTCTCGACGGCGAGGGAGCCCTGAACGACATCCGGCAGCGGACCGCCCGCGAGCCAATCGTGCAGGTCGAGGATGAGAATCACAAACCCATCGCCGGTGCTTTCGTGCTGTTCCTCTTGCCTGACTCAGGGCCGAGTGCGACGTTCGCCAACGGCGCGCGGATGTTCTCTACGACAACCGACGCGACCGGCCGAGCAGCGGCACAGGCGATGCACCCCAACAGCGTCTCCGGCGAGTTCCAGATTCGCGTGCGGGTCACCTGGAACGGCTCAACCAGCGAAACCTCCATCCAGCAAAAGAACGTCTCCCAGGCTTCCTCGTCCGGCGAGCAAGGAGCACAGGCTGCTGCCGTTGCCCATGGGCTTTCTCTGAAAACATCTCTCATCATTGTGGGTGTTGTCGGCGCCGCTGCGGGAACGGCGATTGGTATTGCTGTCGCGCGCGGCAATACCACCAGCATCACTCCCGGCAATCCTACGGTTGGTCCACCCAGCGGCGCCATCGTCTCGTTTCCCCTGATCCGTCATGGCCACTAGGGGAAGCGGTAATGACGGCCCGCGGAGGGCACGGCGCTCGCGCGGCCGCAGGATGCGGAGAGGGCTCTATGCGTTGTGGCTCGGCTGTGTTGCTTCGGTCTCTGCCGCAGCGGCTGATTCCGCAGGCATCGTCTCCATACGTCTCGAACAAAAACAGGGCGACAGCGTCAAGACAGTTCCGCAGGACACCGTCTTCCATAACGGCGAAATTCTTCGCTTCCGTCTCACCAGCCGCATTGCCGGCTACCTGTACGTAGTGGATCAGGGCACCAGCGGAGAAACCGACACACTGTTTCCTGCGGCGGGTGCAGAGGTAGGTGACAACCGCATCGAGCCAAATCGCGTGGAGGTCATCCCCGCTAACGGCGACGGATGGTTCGAGGTCAGCGGTCCCGCCGGATTCGACGTGCTGTATTTCGTCGTGAGTGCCAGCCCTATGAACTTGCCGCAAGCCGCGCCGGGCAAGCCCGCGCCCGAGACCAAGCCGGGACCGATTCTGCTTCCGCGGTGCGACGACGCGATCTTCAAGGAGAAGGGCGACTGCATCGATCACTCTGCTGGCATCGCGCCCCTCGCGCCAGGAGCCGCCGTTCCGCGGGAACTGGTTCCGCTCGCCCGCAGCGCGTCGAGAGATATTATTCTGACCGATGATGGCGACAGCACCGCTATCCGGCCCGCGCCCCAGGCGACCTTTCCCATCATCTACACCTTCCGCCTCGCGCATCGCGAGTGACAGCAGAAAGGAGCTTCCGCATGCGTCGTCTTCCGCCGGTGGTTGCTGCCGTTGTCTGCGGAACCGCGTTCCTGGTGCAGGGAAGTCCCATGCGCGGACAAACCCAGCAGCCGGACTCGACCCAACAGCAAAACCCTAACGGCAACACACGCGATCTGAAGCCGGTGCATCCTCCGGAAACCACCGCTCCAACACCCACCGGAGTGGTGCCGCAGAGTTATGCGTTGGTCGTGGGTATCGCCCACTACGCCAATCTTCCGGCCTCCGCGCAGCTGCGCTATCCCGACCGCGACGCACAGTCGATCTACACCACGCTGATCAGCCAGCAGGGAGGCGAGTTTCCTGCCAACCACGTGCACATGCTCACCAACGATCAGGCGACGCAGGCCAATATTCTGCGTGAACTGGAGACGTGGCTGCCCTCCGTTTCCACGCCCAATGATCGCATTCTGATCTACTTCGCCGGACACGGATTCATCTCCGGCGGCAAAGGCTATCTTGCGCCCTACGATACCGACCTGCACCACCTTTCGACCACGGCGATCCCCATGGATACGCTCGGCGAACTGATCGGCACGAAGATCCAGGGCAAGTGGAAGGTGCTGATGACCGACGCCTGCCACAGTGGCGCCATTACTCCTGAGACCGATCCCACGCAACTGAACCACCTGTTGCTGGATCTGCGCCAATCGCTGTTTTCTCTCACAGCAAGCCGCGATCGCGAACAGAGCTTCGAGAGCCCGGACTGGGGTGGAGGCCACGGCATCTTCACCTATTACGTGGTCAACGGGCTGCAAGGCGCCGCCGACGCCAACGCAGACGGTGTGGTGACGGCCGACGAACTGGCGGAGTACGTCCACGAGAATGTCCGCCAAGCCACCAAGGGGCAACAGAACCCGACTTCGGAGCGTGGCAGCTTCGACCCCAACATGGTTCTGGCTTTTAATCCCGATCATGTGAAGTCCACATCCGTTGCCGGTCTGCAGTTTGGCACGCTCGTCGTCCAGACCAACATGGACAATACCGAACTCTGGCTCGACGGGCAGGACGTCGGCGTATTGAATAAGGCCGCAGCATTGCGCCTGCCAGGTCTCACGCCAGGCTCGCACACCGTCAAAGCGGTCCACCTCGGGTATCAACCCGATGGCCCACGCGAGGAGATGGTTTATCCCGGCCAGGAAACCACCGTCAGCGTTCGCATCCTCATCCCGCGGCAGCATAGCCAGGCTGCTTCCGACCTCCTCGATCAGGCGGTCGCGCTCTACAAGAAAGGCCAGATCGATAACTACAAGAAGGCCGAGGAAAAGCTCAACCAGGCTGTCGTGCTCGATCCCAACTACAGCGAAGCCTGGATGTACCTCGGCCGTGTGGAAGATGCACTGTGGAACGACGACAAGGCCACAACAGCCTTTCAGCATGCCATCGCCATCGATCCGGATTATGAGGCAGCTCGGGTGAGCTATGCAGCGGCCCTGCTCGATCAGGGCGGGCTCGACGAAGCCGTGCGCCAGCTGAACGCGGCGCTGGTGAAGCAGCCAGGCGATGGTACGGCGCTTTATCTGCTGTCGCAGGCTTATGCGCGCCAGGGAGATTACGCGGATGGAAAGTCTGCGGCACAGCGCGCCGTCCAGGCAACACCCGGCAATGGCGAGGCGCACTTCTGGCTGGCGGAATGCGAGCGCCACCTCAACGATGCTCCCACGGCCGAAGGTGAATACCGGCAGTATCTGCAAATGACCGGCTTCAATTCCGGCGTGATGGGCCAGGCCAATTACTACGTGGTCGGATTTCTCTTCGGTCTCGGCAGCCGCCACAAAGCCGCACAGCAGGATATCTGGCGCGAGCAGCAGGGCCAGGCGAACCTTGGCATCTGCGACTGCGAGTGGATGCAGAAACGCGATGACGTCGCGATTCCGTACTGCCAGAAGGCGCTCAGCCTGATGCCCTCGGATCTGTGGGCGAACTACCGCCTCGGCCTGATCTATGTCGAGCAGGCCAATGTAGGCGCGCAGAACGGAAGCACTGATTCCCAGGCCGTCACCAATCTTCTCAGCGAAGCTCGCGTTCGCTTCGGCAACGTAGTGGCCGCGAATCCCGACACGGACGAAGCCAGTCGCGCTCGCCAGTACATCGCGCGTATTGATGCAGCGCTCGGATCGAAACCGTAGTCCGTCTCTGGCTGCTACTCGTGGCGCAGGTCGAGGTTGAGCACGACGCGTGAGGTCCCCACCGAACTGCCTTCCTTGCTGACCACGTAAATCGCCTTTTCACCGCCCGCCGGTCCCTGCGAAGAGTCATCCACCTTCTGCTCATCGACCAGAGTCAGATCGCGGCTCGCCAGTTGCTGCACGAAGAGATCCGGAATGTGATTCTCGGCGATCAGCGTCGTCGGAGCGTTGACCGCCGGAGCCTCGGCTGGTGCGGGTGCAGCGTGATTCCCCTTCATGTTGTCGATCACGCGATCGATGTCGGCGATCGGTGCCCGGCTGAGGATGACAAAAAGCTTTTCGTCCCCAGGGTTCTGATCAAAGGCAAAAGCCTGCGTTCCGCCGGGCACCATTTGCGGTTGACCTGCCGCGATCCTATTGGCCCCCGGCGCCGATTTGGGACCAGGAAAGATCGGCGACCACGCCCCGGTGGAACCTTGCTCAATGACGTATAAATATCCAGGCTCATTGGCGAGCAGGCTTAATCGAATGTGATCACCACTATGAAAAACGCTGCCCGGCGGAACTTCGTCATAGGCGCCGTCGGCATCGCGAAGCAGCAGCGAGCAGCGCAATCCGAGGCGATGCGCTGCAGCCAGCACCAGATGCGGCGCTGCACCGTAGCCATTGTCGCTGACCAACTGGACAGCTTTGACGACCCCAGCCCCCGAGGGTTCTCCTGACGCCGGCGTCGCATCACTCGTCAGTGTGGCGCGAGGAGTCGTGCGCGGGTGCGTGCCCGTGTGTTTATGCGCGGCAGGATTCGGCGCCACACTGATCAAATCGCTCGCCGACCAGAACGCATCGCGCGCCGAGGGTTGCTGAGCCTGCAGAACAGGCACAAGGAAAACCAGAATCGGCGCCGCAAAAATCAGCTTCTTGCCTGGGGCCATCGATCTCTCCTCCACCGGCGCGATTCTCCTGCCGGGTTGTCGTCTGTCAGAACGTGCCCGCGAGGTCGCGCACACACCGGAAACCAATCCAGGGCGAGCGGGCATCGGTCGGGAGTCCGCGGCCATGGGTCACGGCGAAGTCCGCGGCGCCGCCTGTGGCAAAGCTTCCACCCTTCGTCATTCGCCATTGTGCCGAGAAGCGTTGTCCATGCAGCAACTCTGTCATATGCGCCGTCTCGGCTGGGCCTGGGGAATACGCAGCGGTGGTCCACTCCCACACATTGCCTGCCATGTTATAGGCGCCGTAGGGACTGCGGTGCAAGGGATCCGACGCAACCGGCTGCATCACGGTCGGCACATCCTGCGTCCACGCCGTGTTGCCCCACGGATAGAGCCGGCCATCGGTTCCGCGCGCAGTTTTCTCCCACTCCTCTTCGGTGGGCAGTCGTTTACCGGCCCATGCAGCGTAGGCTTGCGCGTCCTCATACGAAACCCCGCTGACCGGGTCGTCGGGACGGGCAGCGTAATCCGGCGTTTGTGGCGGTGCGTGTCCCGTAGCCGCGCAGAAGCGCTGATATTCGGCATTCGAAACTTCCGTCGCATCGATATAGAAGGCGGGCAGCGTAACTTGCTGGTCCTTGCTGTCGATGGCGGAGGTGAAAACAAAGCTCCCCGCTGGAACCAGCAACATGCGCCCATGCGCATCGTTGTAAACGGAGGGAGGCCCGGCCGAAGAGGGCGCGGCGGCAGGTGAAGTAGCAGTGTTAGAAGGAACGGGTGCCTTCGGGCGACGCATCCAGAACACAACGACAACGACTGCAGCGATCAGAACAACCGCTGCGACAACCGCGATCCACGCTTTCGATCCCGATGGCTTCTCCACCGGAGGTGAAGAAACCGGAGACACAGCAGCAGGAGCAGTCACCGTGCGCTCCGTCGGAATTGGCTGTCGCGTGGGTGGCAGCGTGGGCGCCACGGCGGGTGACGAGGGAAGGGCCACCGTCTGATCATCGAGAGGCAAAGCTTGCGCGCGATGAATCGCTTCCTGCAAATCGGCGGGAATCTGAGGACGCAACGATCCCGGCCCGGCAATCGCACCGTAGCTGGTGAGCACCTGCAATAACTCCGCCGTATTCTGATAGCGATCCTGCGGCAGCTTGGCCAGCAGCTTCTGAATAATGGCATCGCAGGCCGGAGGAAGCGCCCCATCGACGCTGAGCAGCGACGGCGGCGCCGCCGTCAGGTGAGCCATCTGCACGGCAGTTGCCGACTCGTTCTCGAAGGGGTGACCTCCGGTGAGCAATTCAAAAAAGACCACCCCGAGCGAGTACAGATCGCTGCGAATATCGCACGCCTCACCGCGAATCTGTTCGGGGCTCATGTAGTACGGCGTGCCAAGACTTTCACCCGGCCGGGTTAGGCCATCGGAACGATCGGCGATGCGCGAGATGCCGAAGTCCAGCAGCTTGATGCGGCCACTTTCATCCAGCAGCATGTTCGCGGGTTTCAGATCGCGATGGACGATGCGCTTTGCCTCCGCGCAGGAGAGCGCCTCCGTAGCCTGGGCGACCACATTGGCCGCCGAGGGCAGGTCCAGCCGGCCCGCACGGCGAAGATAGCCGGCCAGGTCTTCTCCCGGGACGAACTGCATGACCAGAAAATGCAGGCCTTCGCCCTGGCCGATGTCGAAGATCGGAACGATGTTGGGGTGGTTTGCCAGCGACGCGGCCATGCGTGCTTCGTGCTCGAAGCGGCTCACAATCGAAGGGTCGCCCGCCAGATACTCGGCGAGAACCTTGACCGCGAAGAGGCCGCCGTGAAAGCGGTGCCGCGCCAGATACACCTGCGCCATCCCTCCGCCGCCAATATGGCAGAGGATCTGATATTTCGTGCCAAGAACCGCGCTCAGTCGCGCCTGTTGGTCTGCCGTTGAGGTCATCGCCGGGGACAGCATCTGAATAATAGCCGATCTGTTCACCGGTGGCGGATCCTGGTAGCGGGTTGACCAACACCCGGCCTTCTCGGGAGCCAACTTGTGCCTGCAGCGACGGTCGCGGACCGAATCTGGTATCGTCGCTGGAACGCCCCATGTGCGTCTCAGGTGCCGCTTCCGGAAACAGGAACGGGCAGTCGTAAACAGCGTAGACTGGGGAGGACTATTGGCGTACAAATTCAACGCGAGCCGGCCGGATCTGAACGCGTGCACAGCGCAGGGCTTTGCTTGGATCAGTCGATATCTATTGATCCTGATCGCGCTGTCGCTCGTCACGATGCCGATTACAGAGCACATCTGGACCTGGGATCATTTTCTCCAGGGCGGGCAGGATTTTGAGTTCGGCGCACTTCTGGTGCTTTCAATTTTCTGCCTGGTCCTGGTCCTCTCCAGGCAATGCCAGCAGTGGGTCGAATCGTCGTTGTCCACATGGTGTCTTGCCTCGCTCGAATTCGTGGACCACGCTCTTCCACCGATCTGCCTGGCCGGCGACGTTACTGTTTTCTACACTGAGCCGGGGACCGACCCAGGCGCCCCCACCCAGGACTTTCCCCTGCAGATCTGACGAGTCGCTGTCTCTCCGAAACACCCTATGGATGGCTCCTGCTGAGCCCATCGCCAGTTGCTTCTCCCTCCAACTGCATCTACAGAAGTGGAGAGATCATGAAGAAGTCCGAAGTGGTTCATGCATGGGCTCGCATCCTGTCCGGCCGGGCCCCATCCCTTTCGATCGAGATCACCAAAGAATGCCCCCTCCGTTGTCCCGGGTGCTATGCCTTCGACGCTGCCCACCTTGGCGGCGAAACCCAGCTGCGTGAACTCTCCGACTATCGCGGCGACGACCTGGTCGCCCGAATCCTCGCGCTGATTGATGAGCATCGGCCTCTCCACGTCTCCCTGGTTGGCGGCGACCCCATGGTTCGTTATCGCGAGCTGGATGCTTTGCTGCCCCAAATCGAGAGCCGGGGTGTGCATACGCAGCTCGTTACCAGCGCATTCAGGGTGATCCCGGTTGAGTGGATGAAGTTCAGAAAACTGAATGTCGTGGTATCCATCGATGGCCTGCAGCCGGAGCACGATGCACGGCGCAAACCGGCTACCTACGAGCGCATTCTCAAGAACATCAAAGGAACGCGGATCACCGTTCACTGCACCATCACTTCACAAATTGCAGGGCGCCCGGGCTACCTCGACGAATTTCTCGCATTCTGGTCCAGCCAGCCTGAAGTCGCCAAGGTGTGGTTCAGTCTCTTTACCCCTCAACTCGGCGCCACCGACCCGGAGATCCTCAGTCCTGTGCAGCGAGCCTCCACCATCGACGAACTCCGGCGGCTGCGGGTCAAGTACCCGAAACTGGATATGCACGAAGCTGTCATCAGCGAGATTGCGTCTCCACCTAAAAATCCCGACGAGTGCATTTTTGCAAGAACAACGGGCATCATCTCCGCCGATCTGAAGACTCGGATCACTCCATGCCAGTTTGGAGGGACCCCTGACTGCACGCAGTGTGGCTGCATCGCTTCGATGGGATTGGCCGCGGTCGGCCACTACCGGGTCGCCGGTTCGTTGACAGCTGGACAAATCTTCATGGCTTCGGATCGCTTCGGGAAACGCTGGAGGAATTTCCAGCGCAGGTTTGCCGCCAAACCTTCCGCGCACTCGGCACCCTCTCCGTTCAACGTCCTTGCGCCTGAAGTTCCCAGGCAGAGAGACCATGCGGACGCCGGGGTCCCCGTTTTCGCTCCCCACGATCATCCGTAAGTCCTGTGGAATCGCTGGGCCTTGTACGGATCGCCTTAGCCATCACTTTCCATTCCGCCCCCGGGTTGCCCCGGAAAGGTGGTAAACTGGGGGCTGATCGTCGAATCCGACCTGGTCTTCTTGCCTGTTCTGCTATTCCGCTCGACTCGCAAACAATTCCAATTGAGTTCAGCGATACATTACGCAACAAAGGAATAGGTATGGAACAGGGAACAGTGAAATGGTTTAACGATGCGAAGGGCTTCGGCTTCCTCAGCCGTGCCAACGGCGAAGACGTCTTCGTGCATTATTCGGCGATTAAGACCGAGGGCTTTCGTTCGCTTCAGGAAGGCCAGGCAGTCCAGTTCGACGTCGTGAAGGGGCCGAAAGGCTGGCAGGCTGAGAACGTCACAGTCGCCTGATGCAATGCATCGCCGGGAAGAGGTCGTCTGCGACCTCTCCCCCGGTTCTCGCCGGCTTGCCTGAGGATTCTGTCCTGTCGATGGCAGCGCTTCTGCTCCGCTTGACGACTCCGACGACTCGCACATTCGCCCAATCCCCAGCTTGCCCACCGAAACAGAGTTGTTCAGTTCAACTGGCTTTGTTGCGGTTGTGTCGACCGCGATGCGCGAGCGACCGAGTCCAGACAAACAAGCTCGATGGCACTTCGAACGCACCACACACCCGAAGTATGAACGAGAGAGGCTATGGCTGAAGATCAGCAACTCACCTGCAGCGATTGCGGTCAGTCATTCACGTTTTCTTCTGACGATCAGGAGTTCTTCCGCGAACGGGGTTTCTCAACGCCGAAACGCTGCAAAAATTGCCGCGCGGCCAAGAAGAACGAGCAGTCCGGTGGTGGCGGCGGCGGGGGATATCAGCGCAGCTCCTCTGCGAGCACCAGCGTGATCTGCTCCGGATGCGGACAGCAAACCACCGTCCCATTCGAGCCCCGAGGCGACCGTCCTGTTTACTGTCAGACCTGCTTTCAGCGTCGTAAGGGCGAAACAGGTGGCGGTAACCGGCGGGGCTTTGGCCGAGGCCGTTAAAACATCGCCTCCGCAGTGTGGATGGAGCCGGCAGCTTCGATTGCGCCGGCTCTCGCTTTACGCAAGCCTCATGGAAGTGATTGGCTCGCGGCGGCATCCTGTGACTTCGATATCGAACCAGACTCCGCCCTTCACCGCCACTCCGACGTTTCGAACCCTCCAACCTCTCATCTGTCTTCGAGGAACCCTTCATGAAAAGACCAGTGCCACACGACAAATATTTTCTTAGATCGCTCCATCAGGAAATCGATCTCTACGATCGCAAGCTTGCCTATCTGGAGAAGTTTGTCCAGTTCGCGTCGACGGCCGACCGCAAGGATGCCGAGAAGAAGTTGATCACGAAGCGCGCCAGCCTTGCTGCCACCGCGAGACAACTGGTGGCCGACGGAGTGGAATTCAAGCCGGCCGATCTCCCGCGCTCTTTCCGTGCTCCGGTAGAGACTGCCGCGGAAGTCTAATCTCGGCTCGCGCTGCGGCGCGGGCGGTCCAGGCTTTTTGCCGCATCATGCCTGGTCATATGAGATTCCTTCGAGGAGGGAACCATGAAGCACAGTTCCCCAATGCAGTCCTCTCTTCTGTGCGATCTCCACCATGGTGCAATGCGGCGAGTCATGCTTCCAATCGCGAAGCGCCATTGCTACGCGAGCCGCGGCACAACTTCACTGGGAGCGATTCAAGCGACATCGCTGAAGGCAGGAATCGGGACGACTCCTGGCGTTGCAACGTCGTACCTTTGCCAGTAGGCTGATTCTGGCGGAGGTTCACATCCGCGCCATCGCCGAGTGGCCCCGTAGCTCAGGTGGATAGAGCAGCAGTTTCCTAAACTGCGTGTCGGAAGTTCGAGTCTTCCCGGGGTCACCACTCCTCATTCAAAATGAGATCGAAACCTCTCCATCCAGAGAGCTCTCAGCGACTGTGGTGCGCTGCGAACAACAGCAGAGCGATCAGTGCGACGCCTCCAACCATGAGTGCAAGCACGAAGCCGCCGATCAACAGCTGGGCCCTTCGCTCCTGTTCAGGACGCGGCCGAGTAATGCCGAACGTGTTGATGAATACTTCCGTTAGCCATGCGAGGAATTTCATGACGCGTTGCCCATGATCATGTGCGCTGCTCTCACCGGTCGCAGCGCGTTCATTTTCTGCTCCGCGCGATTGCGTCGAGGACGGCGTTCAGGAAGTCGATGGATTCCGGCGCCGAATAACGGCGCGCGATTTCCAGTGCTTCGTCAATCACGATCGGCGCAGGCGTTCCAGGAAAACCCACCAGCTCGGCGACCGCCATGCGCAGCAGGTTACGATCGACGGCGGGCATCCGAACGATGCGCCAGTTCTTCGAGTGCTGCTCGAGGATCGCGTCAATCTCCGCCGCCCGCTCCGTCGCGACCCGAAACAGATCTTCGGCGAAGCCGCGCGTGCTTTCATCCAGTTCCTCGCGGGCTTGCCAAAAGGTCTTGAGTACATCATCGGGATTCTGGCGGCCCACATCGCCCTGGAATAGCATCTGCATGGCGAGTTCGCGGGATTTGCGGCGCTTACCGACGAGCGTCATACTCGCGGCTCCGCCGGGGTCGCGCCGATCTTCCGGTGCAGTGAGGCCATTTCGATCGCAGCAGAAGCGGCTTCGAACCCCTTGTTGCCGCTCTTCAGCCCCGCTCGGTCGAGCGCCTGTTCGAGCGTCTCGCAGGTGAGAACGCCAAAGGCATGGGGAACACCCGTGTCCTGCTGTGATTGGCCGATGCCGCGCGCGACCTCGTTATAGATCGCCTCGTAGTGCGCGGTTTCGCCCCGGATCAGGCACCCCAGCGTGATGATGCCATCGAACCGGTGGGTCTCCGCCAGCTTTCGAGCCGCCGCCGGAATCTCCCAGGAGCCAGGCACGCGCACGACCTCGATATGTTCGCGATGTCCGCCGCTGCGCAGCAGGCAATCGAGCGCTCCCTGCAGCAGGCGATCCGTGATGACCGAGTTCCAGCGAGCGACGACGATGGCGAAACTCATCTCGTGCGCGCTCAGATCCCCCTCGAGCGCTACCGGTTTGCCGCGCGCAGGTTCCTCATGTTCCCAAAACGCAACAGAAAAACCAGGAACTGGCTGCACGGTGAAGAGTCTCGATTTCCAATGTGTCTCTTCAATGGAAGTCAGGCGCGTCTTCGCAGCATCCGGGCCGACGGTTCTCTCCAGCCAGTGGCTCGCAACCTGATGGATCGCGTCGATCGAGGTGACCTCGACCAGCAGATCCGTATTCAGCGTGGGAAGAGTGCCGTCGATGAATTCCAGATTGGCCACAGGAGCCAGAAACGGCCGTCCCTTGCTAGCAGTGCCTTCCTGCCCGGCGGGCTGATCCCACCCCCGGCCAGGTTCGAAACCCAGTGCGGAAAAGAAGCTCACCAACTCATCAAATTGAGCTGCCGAGTGCACGAGGCGAATCAATGTCAGGCCCTTAATCATGTCTTGAGGGTATCAAGGACTCGCGGGTCAGGGCAGAATCGACTGCGTGCGCCCTGTATCCCGGGGCTCTCGTGGCAAACTCCGGTGACTGGCCATCTCGCTGTCTAAAAGAAAAGGCCGTCCGTCGCCGGGCGGCCCTTCCTGGGTTGATGTGAGCGAGGTTCGCTAGCTGGCCTTCTCAATCCTCATCCCATAGAACGATTTCCAGACGAAGAACACCGACACCAGGAAGAAGGCGACTGCCAGCGTTTCTCCCAGCCTGTGGTGATCCGCATTGAGGGTCACAGCCAGCTCGACTGCCAGCAGTCCGAACAGCGTCGTGAACTTGATGACCGGGTTCATCGCCACAGACGACGTGTCTTTGAACGGATCGCCCACTGTATCCCCGATCACGGTTGCGTCGTGCAGAGGTGTGCCCTTCTGCTTCATGTCCACCTCGACGATCTTCTTCGCGTTGTCCCAGGCGCCGCCGGCATTGGCCATGAAGATGGCCTGGTACAGTCCGAAGATCGCAATCGAAATCAGGTAGCCGATGAAGAAGAACGGCTCAACGAATGCAAACGCCAGCGTCGCGAAGAAGACGGCAAGGAAGATGTTGAACATCCCCTTCTGTGCGTACTTCGTGCAGATCTCCACCACCTTCTTGCTGTCTGTGACGGATGCCTTCTCCACGCCTTCCAGTTTGATATGCGCCTTGATGTACTCCACCGCGCGGTAAGCCCCGGTGGTGACCGCTTGCGTGGAAGCGCCGGTGAACCAGTAAATCATTGCCCCACCGGTGATCAGCCCGAGCATGAAGGGCGCGTGCAGCAGAGAGAGCTTCTGCACTGCTTCTACGTCGCTCAGTCCGTTGGTCAGAGCCATGATGATGGAGAAGATCATCGTGGTCGCGCCCACCACCGCTGTGCCGATCAAAACCGGCTTGGCCGAAGCCTTAAAGGTGTTCCCGGCTCCATCGTTCGCTTCCAGCAGGTGCTTGGCGCGCTCGAACTTCACGTCGATGTTGTAGTCCTTCTTCAGTTCGCTCTCGATGTTGGGCACATTCTCAATCAGCGACAATTCGTACACGGATTGAGCATTGTCGGTAACGGGTCCGTAGGAATCCACCGCGATCGTGACCGGTCCCATGCCCAGGAACCCGAAGGCGACCAGACCGAACGCGAACACCGCCGGAGCCTGCATCAGGCTCGCCATGGACGGACCCAAAGTGAAGTAATAGCCCAGGCTCATCAGCGCGACCATGCACAATCCCAGCCAGTACGCCGAAAAATTGCCGGCCACAAATCCTGACAGGATTCCGAGCGAAGCTCCGCCTTCCTGGGCTGACTTGACGACTTCCTTCACGTGGCCCGATTTGGTTGAAGTGAAAACCTTGACCAGTTCGGGGATGATGGCGCCCGCCAGGGTTCCGCACGAGATGATCGAAGCCAGCTTCCACCACAGTGTTCCGTCGCCGAGCGTGGGGATCATCAGGTACGACACGACGTAAGTCAGGATGATCGAAACGATGGACGTAATCCATACCAGCGAAGTCAATGGCGTTTCGAAGTCCATTTCATCCGCGTTCCCGTATTTCGCCTTGGCGATGGCGCCGTTCAGGAAGTATGCACCAGCGCTTGAGACCAGCATGAACACGCGCATTACGAAGATCCATACCAGCAGCTGCACCTGGTCTTACTCACCATCTCTCTTGCAGCGTCGAGTGAGTATCCCTGGGCTGTAAAGAAATCGGAGTGATGCCAGCAGGATGAAGGTGATCAGGGCTACGCCGGTGACGCCATAGGTTTCGAACCCATCGGCGCTGGGGCCGACGGAATCACCCGCGTTGTCGCCCGTGCAGTCAGCAATTACACCCGGGTTGCGCGCGTCGTCTTCCTTAATCTTGAAGACGATCTTCATCAGGTCGGCGCCAATGTCGGCAATCTTGGTGAAGATGCCGCCGGCAATACGCAGGGCTGCGGCTCCCAGGCTCTCGCCGATCGCGAAGCCAATGAAGCATGCGCCCGCATAGTCGCGCGGGATGAACAGGAGGATGAAGAGCATGATCAGCAGTTCGACTGAGATCAGCAGCATGCCGATGCTCATTCCCGACTTCAGTGGAATGGCATAGACCGGATACGGCTTGCCGCGCAATCCCGCAAACGCCGTCCGTGAGTTCGCAAAGGTGTTCACGCGAATTCCGAACCAGGCCACCCCGTAGCTGCCCGCGATGCCGACGAGGCTGAATCCCAGAATGATCGGCAGCGTCAGGGCGACCGGTTTGCCGGGCACCGGCGCAAGCACGCCGAAATAAAGACCGATAATGACCGCGATGAAAACCCATAGCAGAAGAATGAACTTGCCCTGCGTTACCAGATAGGTTTTGCACGTCTCATAGATCATTTCGGAGATTTCGCGCATCGTCCGATGAACCGGCAGGTTCTTTAACTGCACATAGATCACGAGGCCGAACAACAGGCCCGCCGCGCAGAACAGCAACCCGATCGACAGCAGCGCGTGTCCGGTCATTCCGAAGAAACTGACCGACCGCAAATCCGGCAGCGTCAGATTGGCCTCGCCTCCGCCCGTCTCGGCTGCAAAAGCCGCGCCCTGTCCGACCAGCATCAGTGTGGCCATCATGCCGGCGAATCTCGCCCAGCGCCGCGAAAAGAAACTCTTCATACGCCCCCTCATCAACAATTGCGCCGCAACCAGCGACAAAGCGCTCACGGCTGGAAAAGAACACACCCTGGCGTTAACTGGCACACATCCTCCATGAAAGTCGGTTTAGGCTCTCTGCGTCCGGTGCCCCGGGCGCGCTCAGGAACTGTATCACGGCAACACGAGAGCATAACAGAGGATTACCGCCTTGGCATGTGATGGGCAATACAGGTTTTAGCACCAAAGTGCGGATCCCGTTACCTCGGTTCTATGAGGGAGAAGAACAGGCGAATAAGTGGAGAGTCTCCGCGTTAGGCTTCGACCTCGCCCAGGCTTTCGCGAACCAGGACCACATCCAGAAAACGCGGACCGTGCACCCCCCGAATCCGCGTCATTTCGATGTCGGCCGTCGCCGACGGACCCGAAATAAAGGTGAGCGGTTGTGTCGCTCGCGACGCGAGCCGTTCAATGGCTTCCGGCACCGTTTCGACAATCTGTTCAGCGCGAACCACGCACAGGTGCCGATCCGGTACCAGCGTCAGCCGTCGCGCTCCCTCTCCCGGACCGTGCGTCAGCACGATCGATCCAGTGAACGCTATGGCAACGCTGCACAGCGTCACGATTCCGTCGCACGCATTCAAATCGCCCAGACTCGCCCCTCGCTCGGGAATGAATGCGAAATCACCAGGCAAAATCCCCTCCGGAATGCCATCGGCGGCGATGACCTTCTTCTGATGGTGCCCGCGGAGAATCGAAGTGATCGTCTGGGGCAGGGAAGCAGCGTCACTTTCGACAACATGCGTGTCGTAATCGCGAAGCCGCTCCTCCAGCAAACGCAGCCGGCCGGTCTCATCGAGCGTGCCGCCGCGAATATAGGGCCGCGGAATCGCGGCATAATCCGCAACGACCTCCGGACTCGCGCCGATTGCAGAGCGAATCCGATCGAGCATCGCTGCACGTCCGTCAGCCATGGGAAGGATCCTCCGCAATTCTGCGAGCGGAGCGCAATGGACCGGTCGGGCCTCCGCCTGGCGCCGTCTTCGCCCGCTGTTTCCACCATTCCCTGAATGTCTGTTGCGGCATCGCGCGCAGATCGCGCACCCGCGTCCAGTTGCCCAGCATGCCTGGCAGATTCCGCATCCATCCGTGCGACGCCATCGGCCACTGCGCGATCCGCCCCAGCCTCTGTGCCGCTTCAAAGCGCGTCCTGCTCCTGAAGATCATCGCCGCCGTCTTCATCGCCAGCGCTTCCGGATCCAGCGCGCTCTTCTGCTCCCGTACCACTCGCCCGCGCAGGTGGATCAGGACCTCGGGAATATTGATCTTCACCGGGCACACCTCATAGCACGCCCCGCATAGCGACGACGCGAAAGGCAGCGTTTGCGCCTGCCGCATCTGTAACAGCTGCGGTGTCACAATCGCCCCAATCGGTCCCGAGTAGCTCGACCCGTAGGCGTGGCCGCCCGTCTGCCGATAGACAGGGCAGGTATTCAGGCACGCGCCGCAGCGAATGCAGTGCAGCGTTTGCCGCGCTTCCGGATCCGCCAGGATTCCCGTCCGCCCGTTGTCGAGCAGCACCACGTGAAAATGCTGCGGACCGTCTCCCTGCCGAACCCCCGTCCACACCGAGTTATAAGGATTCATCCGCTCGCCCGTCGCCGAACGCGGCAGCAGTTGCAGAAAAACTTCGAGGTCCTCGAACCGCGGGATGATCTTCTCGATCCCCGCCAGCGAAATCAAAACATTGGGCAGCGTCAGGCACATCCGCCCGTTGCCCTCGGACTCCACAATGCAAACGCTGCCCGTCTCCGCCACCAGGAAGTTCGCACCGCTGATCCCAACCTTCACGCGCAGAAACTTCTCACGCAGATAGTGCCGCGCCGCCGCCGTCAGTTCCTCGGGGTCATCGCTCAGATCGGGCAGATTCATGCGTTCCCGAAAAATCTGCCGCACCTGGCTGCGATTCTTATGGATCGCAGGCCCCACAATGTGGGACGACTTGTCGTTGCCGAGTTGAATGATCACCTCGGCCAGGTCCGTCTCGTGCGCGCGAATGCCCTCGTGCTCCAGCGCCTCGTTCAGCCCAATCTCTTCCGACGTCATCGTCTTGATCTTGATGACCTCGTCGCCACCGTATTGCTTCACGAGTCCAACGATGATCCGGTTCGCCTCGTCCGCATCGCTCGCCCAGTGCACATGCCCGCCTGCCGCGGTGCACGCTTTCTCAAACTCTTCCAGATACCGGTCCAGATGCCGCAGGGTGTGCGCCTTGATCGCGCTGCCCGCCGTGCGCAGCTCCTGCCAGTCCGGCGTCTCGCCCACCACAATGCCGCGCTTGTGCTGGATCACATCCGTCGCGTGCCGGACATTCTTGCGCAGTTGCGCGTCCTCCAGTAGCGGCAGCGCGGCCTTCTGGAACGACTGCGCGTGCTCAGTCTCGCCAATGCGAATCGTCATGCGCCCCCACCCTCGGGGATAACATCGGCCTCGGTCGGCGCCAGAATCTCCGCGATATGGGCCATCCGCACACCCGCCCGCGCCCGATGCAGCCCGCCAAAGATGTGCATTAGGCACGACGTGTCGACCGCCGTCACAACCTCCGCCCCCGTGTTTTCGACGTCCTTCATCTTCTCGGCCAACATCGCTGCCGAAATGTCGCCCATCTTGATCGCGAACGTCCCGCCAAAGCCGCAACACCGGTCAATGTTCGGCAGATCGACCAGGTCGATCCCGCGCACCTTCCGCAACAACCGCAGCGGCACATCTCCCAGGTGCAAACTACGCTGTGAGTGGCAGCTGGCGTGATACGTCACCCGATGAGGAAAGTACGCGCCCACGTCCTCCAGCCCCAGCCGATGCACCAGCAGCTCCGTCAGCTCATACACACGCGGCAACAGCGCATCCACCGCCCGCACCACACCCGGATCACCCGTCTCCGCCGCCATCTTCGGATAATGATCCCGCATCATCGCCACGCAGGACGATGACGGCACGCACACCGCCTCCGCATCCTTATAGATGTCCACGAACCGCCGCATCAGCGGCATTGCCTCCTGCTGATAGCCGGTGTTGTAGTGCATCTGCCCGCAGCAGGTCTGCTCCGGATTGAACTCCACCGTCTGCCCCAGCCGCTCCAGCAGCCGCACCACCGCCTGCCCGGTCGCAGGGAAGAGCGTGTCGTTATAGCAGGTGATGAACAGCGAAATGCGCAAACGTGCGGCTCCGAGGTGTCCTCATCATCCCACCACATCTTCCCGGGTGAAACAAATTCTGTCCTGGAATCCGGTACGAAAGAGCGGGAATGGTTACTTCCCCTTCTCCCGCGCGATCCACGCCGTGATCTGCGCGTCCAGCACATCCAGCGGCAGCGGACCCTCGTCCAGCACCGCGTCGTGGAACTTCCGAATATCGAACTTCGCCCCCAGCTCCTTCTTCGTCCGCTCCCGCAACTCCAGAATCTTCAGCTGCCCCATCTTGTACGCCAGGGCCTGCCCCGGCCACGCGATATACCGATCCACCTCGCTCGCAATGTTCGGATCGTCCATCGCCGTGTGCTCGTGGAAGTAGTCCACCATCTGCTGTCGTGTCCAGTGCTGGTTGTGCACGCCCGTGTCCACCACCCACCGCACCGACCGCCACATCTCGTTCTCCAGGCGCCCGTACTCGCTGTACGGATCCTGGTAGAACCCGACCTCTTTCCCCAGGCGCTCCGAATAGAACGCCCACCCTTCCGAATAAGCGTTGTATCCACCAAACTTCCTGAACTCCGGCGTATCCGTCAGCTCCTGCGCGATCGAGAACTGCAGATGATGCCCCGGCACCCCCTCGTGATACGCAATCGCCTCCACGTTCAGCGTCAGCCGATGCGTCGGATCGTTCTCGTTTACGTTGATGTGTCCCGGCCGGCTCCCATCCGCTGCACCCGGAGAATAATCCGCCGGCGGCGCCGAAGGCTCGCGAAACGTCTCCATCGGAATCACCGTCAGTTTCGTCTTCGGCAGATGCCCAAACAGCAGCGGCAGCTTCGCCTCCATTTGCTCCGCGTAGTGCTTGTACAGGTCGAAAAACTGCTGCCCCGACTTCCCATACAGATCCGGATCCTTGCGGATGTGCTCGTTGAAGCTC
Organism: uncultured Acidobacteriaceae bacterium; assembly: GCA_963705765.1. GTDB lineage: Bacteria > Acidobacteriota > Terriglobia > Terriglobales > Acidobacteriaceae > Palsa-343. Next base: position 201,106 of record CAVPKU010000045.1, read on the forward strand.
TTCAGATCGTGATATCCCTGCGACTGCGCCAGCTTCAGCATCTCCGCGTCCAGTTCCGCCACCTGCTTCACGCCCATCGCGTGAATCTGCTCCGGTGTCCAATCTGTCGTTGTATGCTCGCGGACCGCAAAACGATACCGTGCAGCCCCATCCGGCAGTGCCCACACGCCGGGATCGGTCCGGCCCTGCGGCGCGTAATCGTTCTTCACGAACGCCGCGAACTTCGCATACGCCGGATTCACCTCGTTCCGGATCGCACCCTGAATCGCCAGCGTCAGCTTCGCCTGGTCCGAAGACGAAAACTCCTTTGGGAACTTCTGCAGCGGTTCCGCAAAGACACTGGCTGTCAGCGGCTTCGTCGCGATCTCTTCCGTTTGCGCTGCCACCTTCTCCAGTAGATCCCTGGGCGGCATCAGATGATCCGCCATCCCCTGGCGCATGTTCGCCGTCACCTGATCGAGCAGGTGCGGAATCCCGTGCAGCCGCGCGATGTAGTTCTCATAGTCCTTCACCGTGGTCAGCGGCATCTGCGTCATCGTGCCCGGAATGCCCAGCTGGATCCCGTTCATCTGATCCACAGGCATCTCCCAGTCCTTGAAGCGCGCTCCCTCGACTGCGTCATGGAGCTGGCGCAGCATCAGCGTCTTGTTCAGAACTTCCTGCTCCGGGAAGCCCGCCGTGTCGATCCCCTCAAAGACGCGAATCTCCTGGCGTGCGTGCTCCGTTTCTCGTGCTTGCTCCTCTGCCGAGGCGTCGCTCCAGCGGTCGTTGTACCGTGGATCGCCAATGCCCGTCGCCAGCTCTGGACTCGCGCGCAGCGTGTACTGCCACTCTTGTTCCAGCGCGTCGCGGAGCTTCGCGCGCCGCGCAGCCAGGTCGTGGTTCTGAGCGAGGCATGGAACCACAAGAATCGGAATCAGAAACAGGGCAACATGCCAGGTGCGGCGAGAATCAGGCATTGGCGAGGCTCTCCAGTCGGAATCTGACAAATCCAACCGCAAACAGCCATGGTACAGAAGAGCCCCAACACAAAGCCTCGCGCTAACCCATCGCCATCTTGGTACATTGTTCTGGACTCGGACAAAAGAGGGAGACCACCGTGTTTCTGGGTATGGATGTGGGTACAGGCGGTACACGCGCCGTTCTTGTCAATGAAAAGGGACACGTTGTAGCCGAAGCCTCGGCCGAGCATCAGCCGTTTCGCGTCACCCATCCCGGCTGGGCCGAGCAGGACCCCGAAGACTGGTGGCGCGCCGCCCAGCAGGCGATCCGCGAGGTGCTCGCCACGGGTAAAGGAGCAACCGTCGACGCTGTCGGCCTCACTGGCCAGATGCACGGCGCCGTCATGCTCGACAAAGACGGCAAAGTCCTCCGCCCGTCGCTCATCTGGTGCGACGTCCGCACTGAGCCGCAGTGCGAGTGGCTCACCAATCAGTTCGGTGGCGGCGACGTCGGCCGCAAGAAGCTCATCGAGCTGACCGCCAACCCCGCGCTCCCCAACTTCACGCTGACTAAGCTCCTCTGGGTCCGCGACCACGAGCCGGAGATCTTCGCCAGGATCGCGCACATCATGTGCCCCAAGGATTACGTCCGCTACCGCCTCACCGGCACCTACGCCATCGATGTCCACGAAGCCTCCGGCACTTTGCTTCTTGACGTGACCCACCGCACCTGGTCGAAAGAAGTGGCGAAGGTCGCCGGCATCCCCGAGTCCTGGCTGCCGCAGCTCTTCGAGTCGCCCGACATCTGCGCAAAGATCAGTGACGATGCCGCCAAACTCACCGGCCTCCGATCCGGCACACCCGTAGCCGCCGGAGCAGGCGATCAGGGAGCAGGCGCGGTCGGCATGGGCATCCTGCAACCCGGTTCTGTCTCCGCCACCATCGGGACGTCCGGTGTGGTCTTCGCCGCCACCGCCGCGCCTACGAAAGACCCGCTGGGCCGTCTCCACACCTTCTGCCACGCCGTCCCTGGCCGCTGGCACGTCATGGGCGTGACCCAGGGCGCGGGCCTCTCGCTGCGCTGGTTCAAGGAGACCCTGGCGCCCGATCAAACCTACGACGACCTCACCGCAGCCGCCGCGAGGATTCCCCCCGGCAGCGATGGCGTGCTCTGGACGCCGTACCTCTTCGGCGAGCGCACCCCGCATCTCGATCCCACGGCCACCGCAGCCTTCGTCGGCATCACTTCGACCACCAACCGCGCGCACCTGACGCGCGCCGTCCTCGAAGGCGTCGCCTACTCGCTCAAAGACAGCTTCACCCTCTTCTCCGACCTCGGCATCCCGCTCAAAGGCGTGCGGCTGGGCGGAGGCGGTGCGCGCGGCCCGCTCTGGCGCGAAATCCAGGCCAACATCTACGGCTATCCCTGCGAGCGACTCACCGCGGAAGAAGGCGGAGCCTTCGGCGCCGCGCTCCTGGCCGGTGTTGGTGCGAAGCACTGGCCCAACCTCGAGGCGGCGTGCGCGGCCGGCATCACTGTCGCCGAAACGATCCACCCGAAGCCCGATCTGGTGCAACGTTATGCTCAGGGCTATGCTGGGTTCCGCAAGGTCTATCCGGCTCTGAAGGGCATTCGCGGATAGGCGCTTGTGCTCGCAGCTTCCCATGCTACCGATCGCCAAACTCGTAGCCCTGGCGCTCAGCATCCTCTCCCTCTACCTGCTCCTGCTGCATGCCTTCTTCGTCCCCGGCAGCCCGTGGGAGGACCGCCTCCTCGACGCGTTCGGTACCCTCGGACTCGCTGGCGGCGTCTGTTTCGCCAGCGGCTTCCTCTTCGAGATCCCCAACCGCAAATTCGATCCCGAACCGACGCCTCCCCTGATGCGCACCCTTCCCGTCCGCCTCTTCTTCTGGGGCGCGGGTCTCATGGCAGTGATGTTCGGGCTGTCCTGGTTCCTCGCCGAGTACTTCGTCCCGATGATCTGGAAGAACCAGCCTTACTGAAAAACCTAAAAAAGAGGGGGGGTGACCCCTCGGGATGTTGTTGATTCATTGGGTGAGGTTTCCAGCTACCCCCCCATCGGTTGACGATTGAGTTAACTGCGCCGTTTCGGGCTGCAATCCGGGCTGAGGGCGGGTCCGCCCGGAGTGCTTGTGCCTGCCGATTACGAAAATGCCGAGCCGGGAGATTTGCAGATGATTGATTCGAGAGGAGTTGCCTGAGTATTACAAGTTTGACAACATGCTATCTTGCTCCAATCAAGGCATTTAGCAGGAAAGCATGAATGCGGCATTCATGTGTATGAATGCCGCATTCGTGCGTACGAACCGCTATCTGATTGCAACCGGGTTAGTTCGCTCGTGAGGATGAATGCTGCATTCGTGACGATGAACGCATTCTTCTCAACACCAGGGATCCACTCGTTGTCTTGTCCCGCCAGGTTTTCAAAGAGCCGTGATGCTTCTCCGGCCTGGGCCGGTTCGCCAAACAGAAAAGCTCTGTTCGCACCGTTTATCAGGTGGACAGAGCCTTCCAGTTTAAGGGTAGAGTGGGCTCGAGTCTGGAAGCAAGAAGAATCGGAGCGTGGGACGGTACGAAGGTCACAGGCAGCGGCGTTCAACGTCGTGGTCCAGCTGCCGACCCGGGATGAAGCGGCACGGCCGGATTGGATGGGGCAGGATCAATCCTGTTCTCGGCCGGTCAGGCTTCGGCGGACTGGCTCACGCCCGCGCACAGCGGATGCGGCGTTCCATACGGCCGCGACGCCTCCAGCACCGAGGGCAGCTGCATGTCGGGCTCGGGCAGATGAATGCACCCGAACTCCGCGGGCCGTGCCTCACACTGCGGGCAAAAGGGAATGTCCATGCGCAAGGCGCGTCCGGGGCCCGCACAGGCGTCGCCGAATCGCTCGTCGTGGAGCAGGAGCATTCCTCGCACGCGGTGGATGTCGCCGCCGCAATGAGCGCAGGTGACCTGCCGCTCGCTGGGTGAGACGCAACGATCGCGGTAATACGCCGCGAACGCCGCCAGCGTGTCCGTCATGTTCATGCGCTTCGGAGTTTTCATGGTTCAATCCAGTGCGCGCCCCATCCGCACAACAGCCCGCAGTTTACCGCTGGTTCAGAGCGCCTCGCTCGCATCATCCAGGGTCTTCGTCCGCAGCTTCCGCCAGATCCACCACCCCAGCGCCCCAAAGATCACCACCAGCACCACCAGCGTCAGCACCAGATGTTTCTTCGCCACATCCGCCATCACCGTCACCATCTGCGGACCGTACTTCACCACCAGCGCCATCTCCACGCCGAACCGAATGCAGCGGCCGATGAACACCGCCAGCATGAAGTTCCACGTCTGCATCTCGAAGACGCCGGCGCCAAAGACGAACAGCTTCCACGGCGTGGGCGGCGGCAGCAGCGACGGAATCATCACGGCCAGGAATTCCTGCTTCTCAAACTGCTTCCGCATTGCCTCGAACCGGGCGCGATTGACCCGCTTCAGCAGGAACAATTCGCCGCCGGCTCGTCCGACAAAGAAGGGAATCAGCCCCCCCAGCGAGGATCCCAGCGCCGCCAGCAGCGCATACAGGTAGAAATGCTGTTTGTCTCCCCACGCCCACATCGCCATCAGGACGTCGATGGGGATCGGGATCGACGCCGAGTCGATGAAGGAACCCAGGAGCACGCCCCACGGTCCCAGCGGGATGAGGAAATGCTGGGTCCATTGCGTGAGTTTGAGGAAGAGAGATTTCAGGCGTTCAACCTTTCCCCTTGTTGCGGTGGCCCTTCGTTACATGCCCCCTCGTTCCATGCCCTTCATTTCCATGTTTCGATGCGCTGCCGGCGCTTCGAACCCCAGTCGCGCTCGCAGAGCCATGTTCCGTTTTGCCTTCCAGCAGATCGAGCGCATGGGGCAGCACCGGCAGCGCGGCCAGCAGGGAACTGGTTGCCCCGGACGGACTCCCCGGCACATTCAGCACAACGGCCTTGCCGAAAATTCCGCAGACACCTCGACTCAGCACAGCGAGCGGTGTCTCCTTTCGGCCCTCAGCGCGCATCAGCTCCGCGACGCCCTCCAGCAGCCGATCGCATACCGTCCGCGTCGCTTCCGGGGTTACATCCCGTGCAGCGATCCCGGTCCCTCCGGTAGTAACCACCAAACGGGCCACGCCTGCCGCCTTGCGGATTGCGTCTTCGATCACCCTCTGCTCGTCTGGAACCGTAATGCGGTAGACCGTTTCAAAGCCACTTGCGTCCAACGTACGAGCAAGGGCGGGACCCGAGAGGTCTTCCCGCTGGCCTCGCGAGCAGCCATCGCTCACGGTGATGACGGCTGCACTCCTGCGCGGGGATGAATGAGAAGGGTTCGCCACGTTTTCGATTGTACAAACAGCGGTAAGTCCCTCGATTTGATGAGAAAATAGACACGAGACGTCGTGGCGTTCCCGCGGCACCCGAGCGTCAGCAGCGTTGGGGCCCCGGTTTGAGCCGCGCAGAACCGAGTACGCAGGACCGAAGGCAGCACTGAACCAGGCAGGACTGAAGTAAACCCGGAATGCCGATTCGCCTCAACCTCTCCGAACCACCAGCCGAGCCGCGCACAGAGCCGGAGTCCCCCCGCTCCCTGGGCGTCGCCGTCGATACGTTGCCGGAGGAAGAACCTCTCGACTCGTCCGACACCGAGGATCGATCCGAACCCTCGTCCAACGGCTCGAGCAAGCTGCCTGCCTTCCGCCGCAACAAATACGAAGGCCTCGACCACACTGACCTGCTGCACATCATCGAGGAGATCGAGGACAACCGCTCCTGGGTGAGCCTGCGCGAAAAGCTCTGGATCGCCCTCATCATCCACATGCTGGTGGCCTGGTATCTGCTCTACGGGCCCAAATACATCTACCACGTCCGCGTCGTGGATCCGTCGGTGGTTATGAAGCAGCGTCAGAAGGATCTGACGTTCCTCGATCTGCCGCCCGATGCGCTGAAGCAGCTCAAGCCGAAGACGCCGGTGCCGCTCTCCGACAAGGATCGTCAGGCGCAAACGCCGAAGCCGACCCTCGACCGCAAGACCCTCGAACAACTGGAGGCGATGCGTCGCGCCGGGCCGCCGGTTCCTGCTCCGGCTCCGCAGCCGAGCCAGCAGCCAGCCGCTCCTGCGGCCCCGCAGCCTCAGGGGCAGATGGCCGAGCAGCATCCGCCGACGCCGCCCGCCCAGCCGCTGCCGCAGAATAATCAGGCCAAGCTGGAAGCGCCTCCGCAGGCGCCGCAGCCTAACTTCAAATCCGGTAGCTCTACCAGCCCGAACGAACAGCTGCAGCAGGCCATGCGCCAGGCCATGCAGGGCCGCGGCCAGTACGGCGGCGACAATGGCGCGAACCTGCCCTCGCAGCATTCGGGCATGAACGGCGCGGTCGATGTTCTGAGCGACACGATGGGCGTTGACTTTGGCCCGTACATCCAGCGCGTCATCTGGGACACCGAACATGCCTGGTGGCCGATCATCCCTGAATCCGCACGCCCTCCGTTAGATAAGCAGGGAAAGGTGATGATTCGCTTTAAGATTTATCCGGACGGCAGCGTGCACGATATGGTGCTGGAAGGACCCTCGGGCGATGTCGCGCTCGATCGGGCGGCCTGGGCCGGCATCACCGGCGCCTCGCCGTTCCCGCAGATTCCGCGGCAGTTCAAGGGGCCGTTCCTGGAGCTGCGCTTCTACTTCCTCTACAACATCCGTCCCGGCGAGGAATAGCGGGTGGCCAGGAAGATCGAGCCGGACCCAGCGCAGTCGGGTCCTGCGTATGATCGCCTGCGCCGCCGCCAGTTGATGGGCATTCTACTGGTGGCGGCGGCAATTCTGGCGGTAGCCCTGTGGCGCGCGAATTGGCACGATCTTTTCCCGCAGGGCTGGTGGCGCTGGTAGCTACGCGGCCTTGCGCTGCTTCTTTTCTTTCTTCATCTCGTGGGCTTTGGGTTTGGTGGCCTGCTTGTCGGTAAGGCCTTCGTTCTCGCTCGCCATCTCGGCCTGCATTGGCTCAATCACCTGGCCGAACTCCCGTCCTCCGATCTCGGGTTCCATCGGCTGCTTCTGCTCTTTGTGGTTCATGATCGACTGCGGCTTTCTGGGGTCCATGGCCGTTCCTCCTCTTCATCTGGATGCGTGCGCCTGCCGGGACTTTGCCCGCAGCACCGACGGCGCTGGCAGGCTGAAAAGGAGTCAGCCATGGCCGGTAAAAAGAAATTGAGTTCCGATTCAACGCAACCCCCCATACCACCCGAGCGACTGAAGGCGCAGGCCTCAATTCGCGAGCTCCGCGGAGCCGTCAAATGGGAAGGCGATCTCAGCCAGATGCGAGAGAGTCGTTTCCCGGCGGGCTGCCCAGTGCCTGACGCCGCCTCCGGGGAAGGTCGTAGCCATCGATCGCGATCGAACCCGACGTCGGTTCGAGTACGCCCAGGATCATGTTGATCGTTGTCGTTTTGCCGGCGCCGTTCGGGCCCAGCAGTCCCAGGATTTCATGTGGGCAGACTTCGAACGACAGATCGTCAACAGCGTGCACCGCGCCGTACTGCTTGCACAAATGCGAGACGGAGAGAATGGGCGCAGAGCGATTCGGCATCTGCTTTCCAGTTTGCACCAAGGTGAAAAGGGGCGAATCGGATGTTCCCGTTCGCCCCTGTTTAATGCCGAACCCAAAACGTGGCCGGTTCTACGATCCGCTGAGCGGATTGGGTTGCTGCAGTTTGCGGTTCACCAGGATCCGTTGCGACTTTTGATAGTTCGAGAAAATGTTCGAGGCAAACACCGCGAACATCTGCTCGCGCCGCTGGTTCAGCAGGCCGTCGCGCGTCGAATCAAGGTTCTTCGCCAGATCCGCATCCGTCGGCTGCTGTTTGTCGGTGATCTGGGCAACGGCGCCGGTCGTGCCGCTGTTGATCGCGTTGCTGATCTGACCCACGTTCAGATCGAACAGCGACGGCGCCGACTGCGCCAGCGAGCCGATGTCCGGCACCTGTGCGTCATGTCCCACCAGATCGCTGGTCTTGATCGTCGCACCCACTTCCTTTGCAGCCTTGGCCAGATCGTGCTCGGCATGGGCGCGGTCGGCCAGCTCGTTCACCTTACGTGCCAACAGCGCCGTGACCTGCTGATCCCGGAAATCATCGAGCACATGCGATTTGTACTCGTCGAAGGTCGGCGTATGCGCCGGTCGCACGTCCATCACCTGAAACACGCCGAAGGTGTTCTCGCTGGTGCTCGCAACCTGCGCAGCGTTGCCGGGCTTTGAGCCGAATGCTGCCGCCAGCAGTTTGGAACTGTCGCTCATGCCGGGCAGGGTCGCGTTGGCTGCCACGTAGTCGCTCGTCATCACCGGAATATGATGCGCCGCTGCAGCCTGGGCCAGCGACGACTTCTGCGCTTCGGTCGCCAGCTGTGCCGCAAAAGCCTGCTCCGCCTGTCCCTCTTTTTGTTTGGTCAGGGTATCCACGATCGAGGCCTTCACCTCGTCCAGTGACTTGGTATGCGCGTCCTGCTTTTCCTCGGTCTGGATGATGTGATATCCAAAGCGCGTCCGTACCAGCCCGGAGATTTGTCCCGGTGATTGCGAGAACGCGGTCTGGTCGAACTCCGCCACTGTCGCGCCGTGCTTCAGCCAGCCCAGCTCGCCGCCCTGATCCTTACTGCCCAGGATCATCGGAGTTTTTCTTCGCCAGATCGGCAAAATCTTTGCCATTGTCTTTGCGCAGCTGATCCAGAATGCCCTGCGCCTTGGCCTTGGCGGCCGCATCGGCGTTCGGGCCGCCGTTCGGATCCACCGAAATCAAAATATGCCGCGCCCTCACCTGTGCATCGACGCGGTATTGTTGCTGGTTCTGCGTGTAGTACTGCTGAATGTCGGCCTGCGTAATCTGCGGCTTGCCGCCGGGCAGATCCGTGTCCACAATATTCACGTACTGAATCTTGCGCGTCTCCGGATCGGCATCCTTATAACGCGCCGCGTTCTGCTTGTAGAAGGTCTGCAGCTCGGTGTCGGTCGGATTGATGGTCTTGCGCAAGTCGTCGGACGCAATCACCGCGTACTGGAACTTAATCTTCGTATCCTGCTTCAGTTCCGCTTCGCGCACTTCCGCATCGGAAACCGTGACGGGGCCGGTGATCAGATCGCGCAGCCGGTCGGCAATGATCTGCTGCTTCACTTCGGACTCGAATTTGTCCACGGTCATCTGCAACTGGTCCGAGATCAGCTCCGCGTACTGCGTGTCGCCGATGTACTTCCCTCCGGGAAACAGAATCTGCCCGAGTTGGCCGGTATGCAGGAACCGCCGCACGTCGTCATCGGTTGCGGTGATGCCCAACTGATGCGCTTCCGCCAGCAGGATCCGCTGCTGAATCAGGCTCTGGCCCGCCTGCTGCATATACATCGGCATCAGCATGTCGGGAATCTGCTGGCCTCGCGCCATGCGTCGCACCGCCTGCTGCACATCCACAACGGGGATCGTCTCCTCTGCCGGCAGAAAGCGCCCGAGGATCCCACCGTGCCGGATCGTGGCGTAGGTGTCCGACGACGACGTCGAGTCGTTGAAGATGCCCGGCACCAGGAAGATGACCATCGTGATGCAGGTGGCGCCGATGATGATGCCGAAGAGATAGCGGGTGAAGCGGGTGTCTTTCTGCAGGAAGCGAATCATGAGATGAGTGACAGCCTTTTCTGGATACGGCGCTCTCTCGCGCCGTGCCATGGGCGGGCGCGCAAAGAGGCGATTTTCCTGATCGCAGGAACTCTCATCAGTATAAATGGACCCTTGTCCGCGGCGCCCGTTTTACCGCGGCCCCGGCGGGATGTACTGCTCGAGGTACCGCAGGCGCAGCGCGTTCACGTGCACGGTGGTCCCTGGCCCCTCGCTCAGCGCGTGCGTGCGGTTCGGATAGTCCATGAAATCAAAGGTCTTGCCCAACCCGATGAGCCGGTTCACCAGCCTCTCCGTCCCCTGGAAATGCACGTTGTCATCGCCCGAACCATGAATGATGAGCAGGTGCCCGGTGAGGCCTTCGGCGTGGTTGATGGGCGATCCGTCGTGGTAGCCCTTCGGATCAGTGGAGGGCAGCCCCATGTAGCGCTCCTGGTAGATGGAGTCGTACAGCGCCTCGTCCGGCACCGGGGAGGACGACACTGCCGCCTGCACCTGGCCCGGGTGCTGGAACATCTCGTTCAGGGTCGCCGATCCGCCGCCGCTGTGCCCCCACATGCCAACGCGCTTCGAATCGATATACGCGTGGATCTGTTCGAACGCCGTGATTGCCTGCGACTGTTGCGTCGCGTTCAGGATTCCGATTTGCCCGTAGATCGCCCTGCGCCATGCCCGCCCCCTGGGAGCGGGCGTGCCCTGGTTGTCGAAAGCCACCACCACATAGCCTTCGCGCGCAACGTTCTTGAGGAAGCTGAACCGCCACGCATCGTGAACCATGGCGCTGGCCGGCTCGCTGTAGACATTCACCAGCATCGGATACTTCTTCGACGGATCGAAGTTCGGCGGTTTGACAATGAACGTGCTGAGCGCGATTCCGCCAGGAATGTCCGTGTCTGTGAACTCGACGGGCTCGGGATCGATCGCGTTCTCTTTGGCGATCAAATCATCGTTGTTGATCATCGTCCGCGCCGTCTCGTATGAGCCGAGGTGCACCAGTTCATAGCTGGGCGGATGCGTGGCGCTGGAGTAGCCATGGATGGCCCACTCGCCATTCGGTGACGCGTCGTAGGTGTGTGAGCCGGGCTCGTTCTTCGGCGTAACGCGCTCCGGCGTTGCAGTGCCATCGAGGCGGGAGCGATAAAGATACGTGCGGATTGGGTCATCCGGCGAAGCCATGAAGTAGAAGAATCCGTGCGCGTCATCGAGCAGAACCGGAGCGATCATGTCCGCGGCAAAGTTCGTAATGCAGCGCGCCTTTCCCGTGGCTCGGTCGATCAGCCAGGCGTGACGCCAGCCATCGCTTTCGGTGGTCCACAGCAGATCCGTTTTCCGGCCGCCGTGCGAAAGCCACTGAAAATCGTCGACGATGTCCACCCATGCCGGGTCCTTGTCCTCGAACAGCAGACGCGTCTCGCCGGATCGCGCATTCGCGATCAGCACGCGGTTATCGTTTTGCAGACGGTTCAAGCTCTCGAGCACGATTTCGTCCGAGTCGCCGATCCAGTCCATGCGCGGAATGTAGTTATTGCGCGGATCGCCGGGAACCTTGATCCACTGCGTTGGACCGCCCTGCGCGCTCACCACCCCCACGCGAACGGCGGCGTTCGTCCCGCCCGGTTGCGGATAGCGGTATTTGAAAACGGTGGGATAAGCAGCCTCAGTATCGTTGATCAGCGTGTACTCGCCCACGCCTGACTGATCGAATTGCCAGTACGCGATCGAAGCGGAGTCAGCGCTCCAGCGAAACGCGTCGCGCAGGGCGAGTTCCTCCTCGGTCACCCAGTCCGTCGTGCCGTTGATGATCTCGATCGAGCCATCCTGCGTCAGCTGCCGAGGAAGATGGTCGGTCAGGCTCTCGACGTAGATGTTGTTGCCGCGAACGTAAGCGACCGAGCGGCCATCGGGCGAGAACTTGGCGAACATCAGCGTTGCCGGCGGAGCATCGGCGCCAATCTGCGCAAGGCTTTTGTCGGCAAGACGAAACACCCAGTAGTCGCCGCGTGTACGCTGCCGCCAGACCTTCTGCGCATTCGTGAACACCAGCAACTGTGTGCTATCGGCGGACCATTGATAGCCGTCGATGCTCAACGGCCGTGACTTGCCCCTGGGGATCAGGTCGGATGCCGAGACCAGAACGCTGCGTGCCCCGGTGGCCGTTTCATAGGCGACGAGATCGACCGATCCGCGCTGCGAAGGCGAGGCCTCGAGGATCGTATAGCGCTTGCCGCCGTCGAGCCAGCGGCTCTCGCTGGGCGCGTGCGGCCGATACTCGCCGCGATCGTATTCGGCGTGCAGCGTGTCCATGAAGGCAGCGGACGGCAGAGCTTTGTCGGATACGTTTTGCGCAATCAGGAGCGAGCCGGTCAGCGTGAGCGCCAGAGCCGGAACGAAGCAGAAGAGCCGCCGAGCAGCGAGGGCAGAAAGCATGCACGATCCTTAGTGTGGTGGATGGATATTGCGTCGATGTTGAAGAACGTCGGGGAGAAGATCAGGCCATGGTAGCAGCCTGGATTATTGCGCCGGAACAAGGTTCCGGAAAATCGTGCCGCCCTTCATCACAAAAACCACGCGGCGCACAGCGGTAGCATCGTCGAGCGGATTCCCGTCCATGGCGATGATGTCGGCCTGCATTCCCGGGGCGATCGTGCCAATTTCCTTGTCGAGGCGCAGCGACCGCGCCGAGAGGGAAGTGGCGGAAATCAAGGCCGCCATCGGGTCCTGCCCGCCTTGCTGCACCCGTGCGATGAACTCCTCGCCGTTGTGGCCGTGCGCACCGGCGACAGCATCGGTGCCATAGATGATCTGCAGGTTCGGAATCTTCAGCGCGCGCTTGAATGTCTCCAGCACGATGGCCTCGCCCTTCACCATGTACGCGAAGCCCTCCTCGTTGTAGTTGCCGATGCCGAGGTACTTCTCTTTATTCGCGACGTAGTTCTGCAGCACCAGACCGATGTTCGGGTCGTAGTACGTGCCCTTCTCGGCCATCAGGCGAAACACATCGTCGGTGACGTAGGCCCCATGTTCGATGGAGGTGCAACCGGCGACCACCGCCGCTTTGGCCGCTGCAGCTGAGTGCGCGTGCACGATGGTGCGCAGCCCCAGCTTGTTCGCTTCGCCGCAGGCCGCCTGCAACTGCGCGTCGGTCATGGTCTGCGCGCCGCCCTCGCGAATGCTCTTTGACGCGAACAGCTTGATGAAATCGGCACCCTGCGCCCTGCGTTCATCGACCAGGGAGCGCAGCTTGTCAGGATCGCCGCTCGTTTCGGTGAGCGGCTCGAGCGAAGTCAAAATGCGCGGGCCAGGGATCGTGCCCCGGGCAATGGCGTCGCGCAAATACTTGTCATCGGGTGAGCCGGGACTTTGAATCGTCGTGAAGCCACCGTTCAGCGTCACGACGGCGTTGTCTACCGCATGCAGCATAGCCTGCAGCGGAGGCTCATCTCTGCCGGCGAGGCGGCCGTTGTCGAAATGCCACAGGATGTGCGCGTGCGTATCGATAAAGCCCGGCGTGACCGTTAGCGCTCCGAGCCTGTAAACGACAGCGTTGGCCGGGATCGGGCCGCCGATGCTCGCGATCTTCGACCCTTCGACAAGAATCGAAGTATGGTGCAACACCTTGCCCGTGCCATCGAGCACTGTGTCGGCAATCAGCGCAATGGGTCGCTGCTGCTGGGCATAGAGGACGGGAAGAAATGCCAGCACAACACAGGCGGCAACGCGGGCGGCAAAGAGCGGTCGGAGCACGGCAACACATTAACAGGAAGCGGCCGCGAAACGCGGAGGTCGCCGTCAGTCGCCCGGGATGCGATCCCGATACTGGTCCCAATGCTCGACCAGGGCGTGAACCACCTGCGATCCCACCCGGTAAGCCGATTCGAGCGCCGGAACCCCACCAATGTAAGGCGCGGTCAGCGATTCAGCCTCGTCGCGGCCCGGCGCCGCCATGCAGTAGTTCGATGCGGTCCGCAGAACGAGGAACCGCCGGAAGTCAGCGCGGTGCATGCGGTCAAGCCGCGTCAAGGCCTCAGCTACACCAGAGTCTTCCATCGCGGTCATCGTGAAGGTTCCCTGGCCATGTGTATGGATGCGCACCCAGTCCTCAGCCCAGTGGGTGAGAATCGCGCCATGCCAGTAGGAATCCGACGCGAGCACATCGCCGATCAGTACGAAGGGCGGTTTCTGCGCGTTCGCAAACCCGGTGTAAGTTTTCCGAAACGCGGCAACGTCGGGCGTATCGATCACCGGAATCTGGAGCGGCGTGTCTTTCGTGAGGTTGAAGGCCCAGTCCACCAGCGTGGCGTTCAGCGGATAGGCGCGCGGCTCGGTGCCCCACACGCGATTCGGTTCCGGCACCGCCCCGGCACGAGTCGACCCGATCGCAAAGATGCCATAAGGCCAGTCTTTGGGAGCCTCGCGCGGATCGATCTCCTGGCGAATGTCCGTGACCACCCATTTCGACCACGCGGCGGAGCCAACCGACGCGACGCTGGGGTCGACCCCCGCGATGCCCGCCAGGAGCCAGTAGGCATGGGTCAGGTCGAAGCGCGGATCAAGCCCGAGAGCCATGATGGACGCGGCCGAAGGGCCGATGGTCATGCCGCTGACCACGCCCAGAATCGAACCATCCGCATTGGCGCGTAACGGATGAATACCACCGGGAAACGGCAGCACCTGGTCGAGGTGCTCGCGCTCAACCCAGAACTGGAACTCGCCAGGTTTGTCGCCTGTATCGGCTCCCTGTTCGAAGGTGGTGACGATGACAACCTTCACCGGTATCGGCGCGGCGGGCTTTTGAGCGAGAACAGCAGGGGCCAGACACGCCAGAGACACGAGCAGCGCTGCGAATTTACGCATGCGAAGTTGTAACCCTTTTCGTGGAATGGAATCAGAGTAGCAGAGAGAGCCGAAAGCCAGGCCGCCGGAGGGGCAAGTCGGACGGGCAGGAACAAGTGACAAATCGGTGACAATCCATCGGCCGTGCTGGATGCGTATCTAGTTTGTAAGGCAAAAGACTGGAACCTGAAAATTCCCAGGCATCGAAATGGTTCTGGTGCGTCGAATCAAGAGAGGGGTAGAGTAAGTTTCATGCTCATACGGACAAGGCCGGAGATTCCATCGTCGGAAATCACCCCGCAGTCGGTCTACATGAATCGTCGGAAGTTCATGGCGGCGGCTGTGGCAACCGGCGCCGCCGCGGTGGCCGGCGAGAGGTTGTCGCGGGTCCTCGGACCCACGTCTGTAGATGCCGCGGAGAAGCTCGCGACGGTCAAGAGCCAGTATTCGACGACCGGATTACCCCTGACCTCGTACGAAGACATCACACACTACAACAATTTCTACGAGTTCGGCGTCGACAAGGGCGATCCTGCACGCTACGCGGGCACGCTGAAGACGCGGCCGTGGACGGTAAAGGTAGAAGGACTGGTAAAGCAGTCGAAGACCTTCGACATCGACACGCTGCTGAAGTTGAAGCCGATGGAGGAGCGGGTCTACCGGTTCCGCTGCGTCGAAGCGTGGAGCATGGTGATCCCATGGGCGGGATACTCCCTGTCGGAATTCATCAATGCTTGCGAGCCGCTGCCCTCGGCGAAATTCGTGCAGTTCATTTCGCTCGAAGACTCGAAGCAGGAGAAGCTCCCTTTCAATGCAGGTATCTCGTGGCCCTACTCAGAAGGTCTGCGCATGGATGAAGCGATGCATCCACTCACATTGCTGACCTTCGGTCTCTACGGTGAGGTGCTGCCGAATCAGGATGGCGCTCCCGTGCGCGTGATCGTGCCGTGGAAATACGGTTTCAAGTCGGCGAAGTCGATCGTTAAGGTGAAGTTCGTGAAGAACCAGCCCGCGACGACATGGAACGACATGGCGCCGAATGAGTACGGCTTCTACTCGAATGTGAATCCGAACCAGGACCATCCGCGCTGGAGCCAGAAACGCGAGCGCGTGATCGGCGCCTCGATCCTTCATCAGCTGCAGCCAACGCTGATGTTCAACGGCTACGGCGATCAGGTATCGAGCCTTTATAACGGGATGGATTTGAACAAGAATTACTGATCGAGCGAAAGGTGAGCGTACCCAAATGATTCAGGAGTCTTTCGCTCCATGAGCAAGCGGTCAATCGTTGCGCTCAAGATCTTTGCCCATGCTGCTTGTTTTGGGCCGATCGCCTGGCTGCTGTGGCATCTCTATCTATCCCTTACATCGGATCCCACCGCGCTGGGTCCGGATCCCACTCACACCGTCACCTTCTTCACCGGTCGCGGTACGTTGCGGCTGCTCGTCATCACGCTGGCCATCACGCCGGTGCGGCGCATCATCACGGGTCTGAGTTGGCTGGGCCGTTTTCGGCGGCTGCTGGGCCTGTACGCCTTCTTTTATGGCTGTCTGCATCTGCTGACCTATGTGTGGCTCTATGCAGGGTGGAGTTGGGCTGCGATGGTAGACGACATCAGCCAGCGGCGATTCATCGTAGCGGGCCTCGCGGCATGGTTGATGATGGTGCCGCTCGCTGTGACCTCAACGACGTGGTCCATCCGGAAACTCGGCGGCAAAAACTGGAACCGGCTGCATTGGCTCACGTACACGGCCGCAATCACCGGAGTCATCCACTACTGGTGGGGCGTCAAGAGCGGCGTGAAGACACCTCTGCCGATCACGGCCGTGCTGGTCGTGTTGCTGCTGGCACGACCGGTGTTGCAATGGCGGCAAAGCGCGCAACTTCGCGCACAGAGCACCGCGAAAGCGGCCTGATCGGGCCTTAGCTGTTTCCCAGCGGCTTGCTCATCCTGATGAAGTAGCAGGGCTGCGTGACCCGCGGAACCATCTCGGGGCGGATCGGCGCCGTGCCAACTTCTGCGTAGCCGAGCTTGCGGTAGAACGGCGGCAGCTCTGTGCGGAGATTCACCACCGTCAGATCCATGTGGTGCGAGCCCATCTCGCGAGCAAATTCTTCGGCGGCCGCCATCAGGCGACGGCCCAGGCCGGACTTCTGAAGAGCGGGGTTAACTGAGAGCAGTCCAAGGTAGCTGCGGTCGCCGCGCAGTTCAACGTAGGCGACCCCGGCAAGGACGCTATTTTCTTCCGCCAGGAGAAAGCGCCCCTTCTCGAACAGCGTCTGCGCTTCTTCCGCTGTAAGCCGGTCGCGCGAGATGAAGAAGGCCTCGACCTGAAAGGCCTTGTTGATCAGGGCCGTCAGGGCAGGCACGTCGGTTGCGTCAGCAAAGCGAATGTCCACAGAACAGGGTACCAGGGGCAGGCCGCGCTAGCCCACCTCGACGCGGTTGAAGTAAATGCCGCCGAGGCAAAGAATGCGAGCCTTGCCTTCGAAGATGTGCGTGAATTCCGCCGTGACCGGGTTCCATGCTTCGTCACCGACGCGAAAAAGGTGGCCGCCGACCCGGCTGAGCGGTTCATCGTCTGCGAAAAGGCGGCCCTTCCGGACATAGATATTCACATCGCCCGCCCACGGCGTGTCCGCCTGATAGCGGCCCGCGTAAGATCCAAACTCCGAAGAGGACGCGAAGGTACGCGGCCCGTCATAGCTCGGCGCGGTGTACCAGTCGGGACCATAGGAAACCTCCACGACGGGCTGCCGCACCTTCTTGTCGGCGCTCGTACCTTCTGGTGCCGGCTTTCGACCAAAGACGATGGTGTGATCGGCAAAGCTGCCGGGCATCGTGGAGATGAAGCGGTCACCGCCCGCATGCTGCAGCGCAATCGACGTGTCGCCGTCCACGAGTGAGAGACGTTTTCCGTCGACAGTAAAAGCCAGCTTGCGCCCATCGCCGGAAGTAAAGGTGCCGGCGTAGTCAGTCGCGTTATCGACATCGCGAGGGTCCGCAATAGCGGGCGCTGCCGGCAGTGGTTTCGACTCGCGCTCCGCCCGCAGCAATCGCACAGCGTACTCAGTGACGGCGGTCGGACGATATCCCTGCATCGCGTTGATCGATGCAAAGGCCGCAACGCCGCCATCGAGGTCGATGTGAATCGATGAAGCGAAAGCGACCATGCCGCCGGTGTGGCGAAGAATCTTGTGCCCGTCCAGCGTATCGACCGCGATGCCGTAGCCGTAGCTCGCCGTGGCACTGAACTCGCCCGCCTTGATATACGGCGTGGACATGAGGCGAAAGCTCTCTTCCGCAATGATGCGGCCGTTGGAACACTGGCCGTGGTTCAGCAGCACGCGCGCATACGTTGCCATATCGGCCGGCGTGGAGGCGATGCATCCGGCTGTATCGTCCATGACCAGATTGGGCGCTGGCGCAAGGCGCCCCTGGCGCGCGTACACCTGATCATCCCAGTAAGGCTCGTAGCCAACGGCCATATGATCGCGGTCTGCCGTGGTGATGACGGGACGTGTCTCGGTCATGCCGAGCCGGTCGAGGATGCGCTCCTGCGCGAGAATCCGCCACGGTCGCCCATCGAGTTTCGCGGCGAGCAGCCCCAGGATGTCGAACCCGGCGTTGCAGTAGTGAAAGTGTTCTCCCGGCGTAAAGCCCTGGATCAGGCGCGCCGCCGGGTCGGGACCGAAGACGTTGAGGTTGTCGGGCAGCCCTGAGGTGTGTGTGAGCAGGTGGTGTGTGGTGATGGGACCGAATTCCGTCACGACAGGCAAGCCGGGCAAATAGTCGAGGACCGGCTTGTGCAGGTCGAGCTTGCCTTCTTCATACAGTTGGAGAATCACCAGTGCGACAAAGGACTTCGTGATCGAGCCAATCTGAAAGCGGTGATCGATCGTGACCGGCAGACGCTGGTCGAGATTCGCATATCCGTAGCAAGCGACACGCCGCATCTTGTCCGCAGCGGTCAGGCCCAGCGTCAGTCCGGGCGCATGCATCGCAGGCATGTAGGCGGCAATGTAGCTATCTAGACTCGTGTCGAGCGGTCCGTTGGAGGCCGGCATGGGCATCTGTGCCCAGATGCCGGACGAGGAAAGGAGGGAAGCTCCGGCTGCTGCCGCAGAGCTTTGAAGAAAGCTGCGTCGTGAGAAGCGATGGAAGGCCATGTCGATAATGGCCAGCAGTCTAGCACGCTGCCCGCCGCGGCTGAATCACCGCAAAAATCAAAACGGCCGGAGCGTTCGCTGCCGGCCGTCGAGAGTGTGTGAACCGGAGACTACTGAGAAACGGGCCCCTTCGTGAGCGCCGCATCCTTCTGCGCCAGGACCTGTTGCACATGCTGTTCCAGTTGCGCCGCCTGCGGCATCAGGTTCACCGCCTGCTGGATCTCAGGATCCCATTCGGCCTTGACTTTCAGTTCGGAAGTGAGGCCGAACTCGGTGCCGAAGATCACCGACTTGACGCTGGTCTTCACCCAGTCAAGGTTCGCGTCGAATTCCTGCGGCGTGTAGTCGTAGTTCTGTGAAGAGAGGTATTGCTTGAAGTCGGTCAGCACCGCATCGTCAACGGCAAAGTCTTTGTTGATCGTCCGGTGCGAGAGGTAATCTTCCGTGAAGCCGAGGAAAGCGTCCCGCTCGAGGAGCAGTTCCTGGAACGGATTCGATTTGGGTGCTTCCACCTTGACGTCCGGCGTGATTCCACCGCCACCATAGACCGTGCGTCCGGAATCCGTCAGCTTAACCTCGCGGTCCTTATCGTCCTTCGGCTGATCGTGGTTGTAGTAGTAGTCGTAGAGCGAGACGCCATCGTAGTTGCGTTGGATCAGGCGGCCGCTGGGCGTGAAGTAGTGATACGTGGTCAGCGCCAGCCCCGTGTTGTCCGACAGCGTATAGACCGTCTGGACGAGGCCCTTGCCGAAGGTGGTTTCACCGGCGATCAGCGCGCGGTCGTGATCCTGCAGGGCGCCGGAAACAATCTCCGCTGCGGATGCAGTGCCACGGTTCACCAGCACCACGATGGGGAAGGCACCGCCATCGTTGCCGTGCGTCGCGCGGTACACCTGTTCAGGGAAGGCCCGCCCGCGCTGCGAAACGATGATCTGTCCGCGTTTGAGCAAGCGGTCGCAAACGCTGACGGCTTCCACCAGAACGCCGCCCGGATTGCCGCGCAGATCCAGCACAAGGCCCTTGAGATCGGGGCCGAAGTTCGAAACGGCGTCGTCGAATTCGCGGCCGGTCGTCTCCTGGAACTGCTTGATGTGGATGTAACCGATGCCCGGCCGAATCTGATAGGCCAGGTCGATGCTGTTGTTCGGAATCTCATCGCGGACGAGGTCAAAGTTGATCGGCGACGAAGAGCCGACGCGCGTCATCGTTACGTTGACCTTGGTGCCGCGGTTGCCCTTGAGGCGACCGGCCACGTCGTCGGAACTCATCCCGGCCGCGGAGGTGCCGTCGATGGAAGTGATCACATCACCGGGGTGCACGCCGGCGCGGAAAGCCGGCGAACCCTCGATGGGGTAAACCACTACCACTTTGCCGTTCTGCGGCTGGATCAGCATGCCGACGCCGTAGTACTTGCCGTGCTGGTCTTCCTTCATCCGCGCGTAGGCTTTGGGGTCGTAGAAGCTCGAGTGCGGGTCCAGCGTATGCAGCATCTCCGGGATCGCGCCGTCGTAGATCACCTTGTCGGGCAGATCGCCGGTCAGCGGTTCCGCGTAGTTCTTCGAAATGATGTCGTAGACCGAGCTGAACGACTTAAGCCCGTCGCGGAAGGTGGATTCGTCCTGTTGAGACTGGGCGCCGACCTTTTGGCTGAGAACCATGCCGCCGAGCGCACTGACGGCAAAGAAAAGGACGAGGGAGAAGAGGGTACGACGGGTGCGGATGGACATGCTGTCAGGAATCCTGGCGCCTGCATCCGAGTGGGGCGGAGCAGCAGCGACTTTACTGAACAGTATAGCAGTGGACCCAGACCGCACGGCCTGCGTCCTGCGGGCAGGGAACCCATCCGCCAGGGGCCGCGCCGGAGGGGCAAGTCGGGGCGATTCGGGGCCGGCTGCCGACTCCTCGCCGCCACCGCCCCGCGCTGTGGTAGCGTGATGCCATTCGTTCCGGGGAATCATTCAAACAGGGCCCCGAGAGGGATTCCGTATGTCGGTTCACAGGCCGGCTGTCAGCTTGGTCTTGCTCCTTTCCATGACGGCGGCAGCGGGGGCGCAACAGGGCGCGGGGAGTCCGTCCACATCCCAGGCCGCGAGTGCCCCGGGCGGAGTCCAGCGCGGTGTTCAGACCATCAACGCAGATTCCGGCACTGTCAAAAGCGGTCACCAGTATGTGGTTGCGATCGGCATCGACCACTACGAGAACTGGCCGGTTCTCAGCACTGCGGTCAGCGACGCCACCGGCTTTGCCAAGTTGCTCACCAGCAAGTTCGGATTTGAATACGCAGGCGAGCCGCTGACCGAAAAGAACGCCACCCGCGACGCCATCAACGCCCTCATCGACGACGACCTGCGCGGCCGGCTGAAGCAGGAAGATTCCCTGGTCATCTTCTTCGCTGGGCACGGCACCACCCGCAACGACAAAATCGGCGAGCAGACCCGTTCCATCGGCTTCATCGTGCCCGTCGATGCCCATGCCGACTCCGCCAATCGCTGGAGCGACTACCTCAACGTCGAGGAATTCCTCCGCATGGTGAGCACTCTGCCGGCCTCGCACATCCTCGTCATTCTCGATAGCTGCCACAGCGGCATGGCGCTCGGCAGTAAATTCTCCAGCACGCGTGACGACACCCGCTTCCAGAAGGACATGCTCATCAAGGTCAGCCGCAAGGTCATCTCCAGCGCTTCCGGCGATCAAACCGCGGCCGATCAGGGCCCGCTCCCGAACCACTCGCTCTTTACCGGGCTCATGATCCAGGGGCTCACCAACGGCAAAGCCGACGCGTACACCGCAGGCTTCGTCACCTCCAGCCAGCTCGGAGCCTATGCGCAGCACGAGGTCGGCGTTGCAGAAGGCTCGCGCCAGACACCGCTCTTCGGCTCCTTCGACTGGGATCAGGGCGGCGAGCTGATCATCCACATGGGCGCTGGAGCCTCCTCCGCAACCGCCGCCGATGCTGCAAACCCTGCCAGCACCCTTACAAAATACGAGTCCAGCGAACTGGCCCGTATGCGGAAAGAAGAAGGCGGCCACTACTGGCGCGACGACGATCCCCTGAAGAATTTCCCGGCGGCGCGCAGCGCGGCGCTTAAGTTGTGCGAGGGCGGTGAGAGCTGGGGATGTGAACAGGCGGCGCGCAGTTTCGGCAACGGCCTCGGCGGCGGTAAGGACTATCCTCGCGCGCTCAACCTGGCGCAGCAGGCGTGCCAGAGCCCGAAGCACAGCGCGGACGCGTGCGTGATCCTGGGCGCCCTGTTCGAAGAAGGGGAAACCATCGAGCCCGACATGCAGAGCGCCGTGAGCCTTTACCAGAAGGCCTGCGACCAGGGGAGTCTGCATGGCTGCTTCGCCTTGGGGCGGCTCTACGCGCAGGGCACCGGCGTCACCGAGGACAACGCGCAGGCCAACGCGCTCTTCTCCCGAGCCTGCGACGGCGGATACATGATGGGTTGTAATGGCCTCGGCGCTCTCTACGCATTCGGCCTCGGCGTTCCCCACGACCTGGACAAAGCCATGAGCCTCTGGCAAAAGGCCTGCAACGGCGGCGTGATGAAGAGCTGCGAAAACGTCGGCCACGCCTATCTCTCCGGCCAGGGTGTCGCCAAAGACGACGCGGAGGCCGTCACCTATTTGCGTAAGGGGTGCACCGGCGGCCTGATGGAAAGCTGCAGCGACCTCGGCCTGATGTACCAGAACGGCCGTGGCGTGACGAAGGATGGACAGGAGGCAGCCAAACTCTACACCCGAGCCTGCGACGGCGGAGCCACCATCGGCTGCAGCAACCTCGGCAATCTCTACGATAGCGGTGACGGGGTCACTAAGGACAGCGTCCAGGCCGCCGCTTACTTCCGCAAATCCTGCGACGGAACGGGCGGCGGAGTTTATGGCTGCAATAACCTGGCCATCATGTACGAGACCGGCCGCGGCGTGAACCGCGATCCTAAAGAAGCATTGCGCCTGTATAACCGCGCCTGTCAGGCGGGACAACTGCTCGGTTGCCGCAATGCTGCCAGCCTTTACCTCGGTGGGCGCGGCACAGCGAAGGATCCCGTCGAAGGAGTCCGCCTTCTGCGAAAGACCTGCGACGGCGGCGATCAGGTCGGATGCGTGCAACTGGGGGCGCAGCTCTTCCTCGGACAGGGTGTCGCGAAAAACGAGACGGCTGCCGCCGGCCTCGATCGCAAGGCTTGCGACAGCGGCAACGTGCAGGGCTGCATGGCACTCGGCTACATGATGCAGAACGGCGCCGGCACAACGAAGGATCCCGCGGGCGCCATCGATCTATACAAAAGGCTTTGCGACAAGGGCGAAATGGCCGGCTGCACGCGCCTCGGCGTTACCTATCAGATGGGGCTCGGCGTCCCCAAAGACGATACGCAGGCCGACACCATTTATCGCAAGGCATGCGATGGCAACGATATGCTCGCCTGCACCCAGCTCGCATTCGCCTACCTTGAGGGCCTGGGCGTGACGAAGGACGTGCAGCAGACGATCGCGCTCGACCGCAAAGCCTGCGACAACCAGGCGGTCACCGGCTGCACGGCGTTGGCTTTTATCTATGGAACCGGAGCCGGGGTGCCGAAAGACGATGCGCAAGCCACCGAGTACAGCCGCAAGGGATGCGACGGTGGCAACATGTCGTCCTGCATCAACCTGGCAATTCATTACTACACTGGCCGCGGCACAACCAAGGATCAGGCGCAGGCGATTGCCCTGGACGCCAAAGCCTGTGGCGGCGGAGAGCCCTATGGATGCACGAGCATGGCTGCGTTGCAATTCATGGTGAAGCAGGGCCTGGGCGATCCGAAAGACGATGCCCATCTCGCCGCCGATGCCCGAAAAAAATGCGATGCAGCCGATATGACTTCCTGTGCCATGCTCGGGCTCCTGCTCCACAACGGGCTTGGTGTGCCTCAGGACGATCCGGCGGCATTCACCTTCTTTCGCAAAGCCTGCGACGGTGGCGCCGCCTTGAGCTGCATGAACCTCGGCTCCGCCTATGCCTACGCCATGACGGTCCCCAAAGACGACGCGCAGGCCGCGTCGTTCTACCGCAAAGCCTGCGATGGCGGCAACGGCGCCAGCTGCACCGCGCTGGGGTTCCTCTATCAGGGAGGGACCGGCGTCACGCGCGATGCCACGCAGGCGTTCAGCTATTTCCGCAAAGGATGCGATGCCGGTGAACTCACTGGATGCCACTCCATGGCCAGGTTCTACAACAGTGGAGAAGGGGTGCCCCGCGATCCGGATCAGGCCGTGGCCTTTTTCCAAAAAGCCTGTACCGGTGGCGACAAAACGGCCTGCGACGATCTGAAGGCAGAAGAGCAGTAAGAGAGAGCTAATAGCCAATAGCTGGTGGCTAAGAGCTAGTCGCTAAAAGCTAAAAGCTGTTCCTACGCTCCAGCAATCCGCTCCAACTGCCCAAGATGGTTCAGATCATGGCCGGCCATGGTTTCGACGATGGTGGCGAAGGTCATTTCCCCGCGCTCCGGGTGCGTAACCGGCTTTTGGGCGTTCGCCTGCAGCGCCGACTCAATCAGGATCAGGTTCCACCGGCGGAGGATCGAAAAGGCACCCAGGGCCTCGTTCGCATCGACGCCGGCATAGGTCGCCGACCACTTGTCCTGATCGAAGGGCTGAACAACATGGTGGTCTTCGGCGAGCGTCTGGCGCAGGCGGAAGGCAAAGACGATCTCGCAGTCGGCCAGGTGGCAGAGGATGTCGCGTGGCGACCACTTTCCGGGCGCCGCCGAGGTGGTGATCCCAGTGGATCCGATCTTCTGGGCGAGGGCTTTGAGCCGGCCGGGCGTGTTGGGCAGCACGGCAAGGGGCTCCTGGCCGTTCAGGAACCTGGCGTAGGGATTGAGGGTGTCGGTCGTGGCAGGCATGGTGGTCTCTCGTCCAGGAGCAGTATTCCATGGGTGCCTGAGGAAGAAAGGATGCCGTGACGGTTGGGCTGCAAAACTGCATTTGATTCAGCCTCGGAAGCCAGTTACTATAGGGGCAGACGAGTTTGTCCGGTCGCGCGGAGTGTCGGGCCGGAGAAATGAGTGGGCGCGAGCCCACTTTTTATTTGGCCAATTTTCGGGGTTGCGGTTCCCTCCGCTTCACCCTAACGCTCCTGAGCGGGATTACAGACTGAATGTCGTTTGATGTGGAACAGATTCGCGCCACGGCGCAGCGCGTGGCGGCCTCGCACGGGCTCGACGTGGTGGAACTGGAGTTCCTGGGAGGAGCGAAGCACCGCATTCTGCGCATCTTTATCGAGAAGAACGCGGAGGAGAGAAAGAAGCTGGCGGATGAAGCAGCGAACGCTCCGAATCCGGAATCGGCGGGGCTGGCCGGCGTCGATCAGCTGGCCGGAGTCACCCACACCGACTGCGAATCCTTCAGCCGCGATTTTGGGACGGTGCTCGATGTCGAGGACCAGATCCCGGGCGGCGAGTACACGCTGGAGGTTTCATCCCCCGGGTTGGACCGCAAGCTGCACGGCATCGAGGACTACCGGCGGTTTCATGGATTGTTGGTGAAACTCCAAACCTTTGAGCCGGTGGCAGGCAACCGGCACTGGCAGGGAAGGCTCGGAGAAGTAAGTGACGCTGCAGTGAAACTGACGCGTCAGGGAACGACTAAGGGAGCAGGGCACAAAGGGAAGAAGACCAGCGCAGTCGGCGAAACCGAGATTGAGATCGCGCTGAAGAATATTGAAAAGGCGCAGCTGGTGCCGGAATTCTAGCGTCCAGCGTTCAGAAAACTGACAGGAACTGAGAGAGAAACAAGATGGCGAGCGTGCTTTACGACAGCATTGAGGCGTTAAGCCGGGATAAGGGCATCGATCCGCAGATCGTGGTCACCGCGGTGGAGGATGCGATCGCCCTGGCAACGCGCAAGTACTACAAGACCCAGGAGAACATGCGGGCAGAACTCGACAAGGACTCCGGTGAAATTCGGGCCTATGTCTTCAAGACGGTGGTCGAGGGCGAGGAACAGATCGAGGACCCGCTCAACCAGATCGCGCTGGAAGAGGCGCGCGCGCTGGCGCCGGAGGTCGAAGTCGGCGGCGAGATCCGCTACTACAAGCCCACGGACGTGTTGGGCCGCATCGCCGCGCAGATGGCCAAGCAGGTCATCTTCCAGAAGGTGCGCGAGGCGGAGCGCGACACGGTCTTCAATGAATATGCGCATCGCGTCGGCGAAGTGCTGAACGCGACAGTCAAACGCCTTGAGCTGCAGGACGTGATCTTCGACCTGGGCAAGGCGGAGGCCCGCATGCCGCGGCGCGAGCAGTCGCGTCTGGAGCAGTTTGCGGTCGGCGAACGCGTGCGCGTCGTGTTGCAGCGCGTCGACAAGGCTGCCCGCGGTCCGCAGGTCATCGTTTCTCGTGCCGCGCCGGAGCTGGTGCAGAACCTGTTCCAGAGCGAAGTGCCGGAAATCTATGACAATACGGTGACGATTCGCGCTATCGCCCGCGAAGCCGGCGAGCGCACCAAGATCGCCGTCATGTCGCGCGACAAGGACGTCGATCCGGTCGGCGCCTGCGTCGGCATGAAGGGCATGCGCGTGCAGTCCATCATCCGCGAGTTGCGCGGCGAGAAGATCGACATCATCGAGTTCAGCGAAGAGATCACCACCTTCGCAGAGAAAGCTCTGCAGCCGGCGAAGGTCAGCCGCGTCAGCATCACCGACCTCAACGACAAGCAATTGGAAGTCATCGTCGACGACACGCAGTTGTCGCTGGCCATCGGCAAGAAGGGCCAGAACGTCCGTCTCGCCGCAAAGCTGCTGGGTTGGAAGATCGACATCAAGAGCGAGGAAGAGAAGCGCCAGGAAGTCGAACAGCAGATGACGGCGATGTCGGGCGCAACGGCAACGCCCATCGAGCAGGTGAGCGAACTGGGCGAGTCCATCATCCAGAAGCTGGTCACGGCCGGCATCACTACGGTCGAAGGTTTGGCCGATATGACGCCGGAGCAACTGGAGGAGATCCCCGGCATCGGCGAGAAGACGCTGGAGAAGATCAGCGTTGCCGTCCGCCACTACTTCGGCCAGTACGAAGAAGGCGAAGAGCGTCCAGCCGAGGCCGTTGTGGTCGCCGAAGGCACGGCGGAAGCAGCCGAAGAGAAGGTCGCGGAAGCGAAGCTGAAGGCCGAAGAGGCGTCCCTCGACGAGGAGATCGACGCTCTCAAGCAGGACTTGACGCAGAGTGAAGACGAGCCGGCCAGCGAAGATGGCTCGGGCCGCATCGTCGACGACGTGGCCGAGGAAAAGCTCGCGGAGATCACCGAAGTTGGCCCCGATCTCGACGACGAAGGCGCGGAATCGGTCGATCCTGGCGAGGAAGACACCAGTGAGATCCTCGCGGCGCACGAGCTGAACCCTGCATTGACGATGGACGACGACGCTGTGCTCGAAGGCAACGTCGACGAACCCAAAGATGAAGAGCTGGAAGACAAGAAGTAGATGAAGGAATCGCAGGATAAAACCGGGAAGAAGCCGCCGCAGGATGCGAACACATGACAGGATTCGACGGCGGTTCGTGGAAGCGGGCGATTTACGCGGGCCCGCATGGATTTGGGTCCGCGAGATCGGCGTTTTTCAGGGATAATGAAAGAGATAGCCTACCCACAAGTCAGGAGTTGTCCGAATGAAGAACTAAGGACCGGTGGGAGTTTTTCACAACACGGGGACGGATGAGCACAGTTCGAATCAATGAATTAGCGCGAGAGCTGGAAGTTAAGAGCAGGGAAATTCTGGACGCTCTCACGGCTGTAGGGGTTACCGAGAAGAAAACGCATTCGAGCTCCATCGAGGTCGATGAAGCCGAGCGTGTGCGTACCCACATCCTGAAGGGGCGCGGCGGCAACACCGGCGCGGCCTCGCGGCATGAGGCCGACGTCCGCCCGAAAATCGACTGGTCCCAGGCGCACAAGCCCGGCGACATCGCCCGACAGATTCTCGAGCGGAAGCAGCAGGAAGCCCATGGGGCTGTGCCTCGGCCCGCGGCTCCTTCGGTCACCAGCGCAAGGCCCGTTGTAGCGGGGCCGGCGCCTGCTGCACCCACCGTAGCCGCCACACCGGCGGCAGCGAAGCCCCAGCCCCCGGCCGCGGCAACTCCGGCAGCGGCGCCCTCCGCGCCTGTCGCCAGCGTTCCGACTGCAGAGGCGAAGCCCGCACCCAGAAGGATCGTTCCCATCCCTCGTCAGGCACCGCAAATTACAGCCGCACCGCCGGCCGCCAGCTCCACCCGCTCCGGCGTCGTCGCCGCTCCTCCGCCGCAGACCCCGGCCATCGCCGCCAAACCGCCCGCCGGTCCTGTCGTCGCGAAGCCTCCCATTGCCGCGGCCCCGCCGGTAGCTGCCGCCGAAGGACGCCCCGTTGCGGCGTCAGGCCCGGTGATCGCAGCCAAAGCTCCCGCGTCAGCAGCGGCTGCTGGTTCCGTATCCGTCGCACCGCCAGCGGCCACGCCAGGTCCCGTAATTACCGCGGCGGTTGCGGCAGCACAAGGCACCGCTGCCACCGAATCCCTGGCAGCCGCCGCGCCGGTATCCAAGCCGGAAGCTGTTGCTCCGCCCGCGCCCCCGCGCCCCGAAGCACCCCCGCCGCGCCGCGTCATCATGCCCCAAACCGGCCCTCGGCCGGTGTACAGCGCACCGCCTCCCCCCCCGCCGCCTCCAGCGGGTAGTGTTTCTGGCCCGGGTCCCGGTGCTGGCCCTGGCGGTATTCAGCGAGGACGTCCGATCTTCGACCGCAGACCTGGTGGTCCGGGTGGACCCCGTCCAGGCATGGGTGGTGGGCCGGGCGGTCCAGGGGGACCGGGAGGTCCAGGCGCACGGCGTCCGATGCATCCCACGCGCTCGGCTCCGGGTGGACCCGGTGGTCCAGGCCAGCGTCCGGGCATGGGAGCACGTCCAGGATTTGGAGCACGCCCAGGATTTGGGCAGCGCCCCGGTATGGGTGGCGCACCCGGGTTGCCGCCTCCAGGCGAAGCGCCGCGTCCGCCGCGTCCAGGTCCGCGTGGCCGTGGACGGCCGCGTTACGAGAAGACCAAAGAAGGTCCGATGAAGGGCTTTTCGCCGCCGTCCCGCATGGCAGCGCAGGTTCCCACTGGACCGGTGCCGATTACCCGCACCATCACCGTGACTGAAGGCGTCAGCGTGAAGGATCTGGCGGAGAAGCTCGAAATCCGCGGCAAGGATCTGATTGCGACGTTGCTGATGAAGGGTGTCTTCGTCACGGTCAACCAGACGCTTGATGGCGAACTGGTGAAGGAAGTCTCCGCGCAGTTCGGGGCTGACGTCCAGGTCATCAGCTTCGAGGATCAGATGGCGAACGAAGCCATGGAAAGCATCCTCGCGACGGAAAACCCCGACGAACTCGAAGTCACCCGACCGCCGGTCGTCACCGTCATGGGCCACGTCGATCACGGCAAGACGTCTCTGCTCGATGCCATCCGCGAAACCGACGTCGCAGGCGGCGAGGCGGGCGGCATCACGCAGCACATCGGCGCCTACAAGGTGAAGATCGCGAAGACGGATTCGCCGGCCTTTGGACGCGAGATCGTCTTCCTCGACACCCCAGGTCACGAAGCGTTCACCCGCATGCGTGCGCGCGGAGCCAAGGTCACCGACATCGTCGTGATCGTTGTCGCCGCTGACGATGGCGTGATGCCGCAGACCCTCGAGGCCATCGATCACGCGAAAGCGGCGAACGTGCCGATGATCGTCGCGGTGAACAAGATCGACAAGCCCGAGGCAAACCCGGATCGCGTGAAGAAGCAGTTGGGCGATCGCGGTCTCGTTCCGGAAGACTGGGGTGGCAGCACCGTCTTCGTCGATGTCTCTGCCAAGAAGCGCGTCAACCTCGATCTGCTGCTCGAGATGATCTGCCTGGTCGCCGACCTGCAGACCCTGAAGGCCACCCCCAACCGTCTCGCTGTCGGTACGGTGATCGAAGCCAAGCTCGATCGCGGACGTGGTGCAGTTGCTTCGGTGCTCGTCCAGAACGGCACGCTGAAGAACCAGGACAACTTCGTCGTCGGCAACACCTTCGGCAAGATCCGCGCCATGTTCGACGATCGCGGTCGCACAGTCGAAGAAGCGGGCCCATCGACGCCGGTCGAGATCCTCGGTCTCGAAGCCATGCCGGACGCTGGCGACACGTTCCTCGTCGTCAGCGATCGCGACAAGGCGCGCGGCATCGGGCAGTACCGCAAGATGCGCGAGCGCGAGCAGCAGCTGGCCAAGTCTTCCCGCGTCACGCTGGAGGGACTCGCAGATTCCATTCAGCAGGCGGGCATGAAGGAACTGCCGCTGATCCTCAAGGGCGACGTCACCGGCTCGGTCGAAGTCCTGGCCGACTCGCTGCAGAAGATGTCCACCGAAAAGGTGCGCATCAAGGTCATTCACTCCGGCGTCGGCGCGATCACCGAGAGCGACGTGCTGCTGGCCTCCGCGTCGAACGCGATCGTCATCGGGTTCAACGTGCGGCCGGAGCGCAAAGTCGCCGATCTCGCCGAGCAGGAGGAAGTCGAGATTCGTCTGCACTCCATCATTTACGAGCTGCAGGACGAGATCACCAAGGCCATGCTCGGTCTCCTCGAGCCGGTCTTCCGCGAAAACTTCCTCGGTCGTGCAGAAGTCCTCAACGTCTTCCGCATTCCCAAGGTCGGAACCATTGCCGGTTGCCGCGTAACGGACGGCGTGCTGCGCCGCGATGCTGAAATCCGCCTGATGCGCGACGGCACCCAGGTCTACAAAGGCAAGCTGAACTCGCTCAAACGCTTCAAGGACGACGTCAAGGAAGTCACCAACGGCATGGAGTGCGGAGTCGGCATCGCGAACTACACCGACATCAAAGTCGGCGATACCTTCGAGGCGTTCGTAACCGAGAAGATCGCCGCCGAGCTGACGGCGTCTTAGAAGCAGGGAACAGGCAATAGGGAATAGAGCGCTCGGCTAAGACCGGGCGCTTTTGTTTCCTCCCGGCTCGCAGCTTCGGTTCCAGATCCCAGCTTTCGGCTTCCGGCTTCCAGCTCCATGTACCCTGTACCCTGTGAGTGATCCGGGAAGTTTGCCGCGGGCCGGGAAGCGGGGAAGCAAGAAGAAACGCTGGAGCATGCCGGGCATCGGCGTGCTCGCTGTGATCGTGATCGTTCTCATCGGCCGCCTGTTTCTGGAGGGCATCCTCTCCAATCCGCTGCAGAACCCGTGCAGCTTCGAGTCGCGCCGCTATGAGGATGTGGGCAGCTACTTCTACGCCCCTCTCATGCGGCTGAAATTCCGGTCGAGCTATCCGCAGGACAAGGTCTTCGTCATGCCCCTGACCGCCGGTGACGAGCCTGGCGACATTCCGGCCAGCGCCGTTGAGAATCCCTGCGAGGGGCGCCGCTTCATGGCGGGTCTGGTGGATCGCCTCGATGCCTACGGTCCCAGCGTCATCGCCATCGACCGCTACTACAACGACGATGACCGCTGTCCGGAAAGCGATGGCGCCAACGATGTTCTTCGCGTGTCGCTTGCAAGCTCGCCGATCTTCGCCCGCATCGACATTCCGGCTGTGGTCGTGGGCCGCGACTCCGGCAAGGCGAGCGAGGACCAGACGAACAAGACGGGCGGCAATTGTCTGATCGAGAAGACGCCGCTCAAGCTCGATGCCGATCCGATTCCGGCGGGCCGCATGCGCCGACCGGTTCATCTCGGGCTGGCGCGGCTGAACAGCGACGTGCTGCGGATTCCTCTGCGCTGGTGGCTGAGCGCTGCGCCGGATGCGACGCATCCCGAGCAGGACCGGTCCGCAGCGGGACTGGCACTGGCCGCCTATAGTCTGGCTTCCGGACGGCTCAGCGCAGACGAACTGCCGAAGGTCGATGAGGGGCAGCCTCTGCAAGGCGAACCCGCAGGCCTCGTCAAGCTGCTGAACGACGATGCGCACCCCTACGCCTTCTTTCCGAAGAAGCCGCCGCTGCAGGTGAGCCCCGTCGATCTGCTCTGCGCCGATCCGGACGGCCAGGACTTCCTGCGCCGGTACCTGCTGGGGGTCCACGCGGCGCTGCAGGCCATTCCTGCGAACGCGGCTCATCCGGAGCAGAAGTACTGCAAGGCCGCCAGGCCGGTGCCGAACCTCGGCGGCAAGGTCGTCGTCATCGGCGTGCGGGACGAGGACGTCGATGTGCACGCGTTCCCGGGTGGAGAGCAGCATGGAGTC
Organism: uncultured Acidobacteriaceae bacterium; assembly: GCA_963705765.1. Taxonomy (GTDB): domain Bacteria; phylum Acidobacteriota; class Terriglobia; order Terriglobales; family Acidobacteriaceae; genus Palsa-343. The sequence goes on from CAVPKU010000045.1 coordinate 232,933, forward strand.
GATCTGCAGGCGGACTATATCGAAGCGCTGCTGGATAATGCCTACATCAAGACCGCACCTGGTTGGCTGGATTGGGGTCTAACACTGGTGTTGTGTGTTCTGCTCCTCGGTCGCGAGGTGATGCCGGACTACGCAACCGCGAAGTGGTGGGTTTCGCTGCTATGGGATGTGGGCGTGATTGCCGGGGTGATGGCTCTGAGTGTGTTGGTGCTGTTCGTTGGCTACTTCACTCCGACCTTCTGGCTGGCTTGCTCCGGAGTGGTGCTGAGCGAGATCGTAACGCGTCTGTTCGAGCGGATCACCCATCATGTGAGACACAGGAGGACTACGCATGCGAAACACAGCTAGAAGGATGTGGATTCTGCCGCTGGCGGTTGGGATAGCGATGCCGATCGGCATGGCCGCTCAGACTTCGGATGACACGCCTCTGCCGAAGGACAGCTCGTACTCCGGCTGCGTCACGCAGATCCCGGACACGCAGACGTATCTGATGGCAACGGCCGACGCATGCATCCTGCTGCAGGGCGACTTCGATGCGCAGAAGGTCGCCAATCACGTGTCGACGCTGAAGGGCGTGCTCTCCGAAGGCCACCGCAGGCGTCTGGAGGTCCACAGCATCGAGAAGATCGGCGACGCGTGCACGCAGACCTGCAAGCTTCCTCCGATGACGCGCGGTCTGCACGGCAAGGAGCTTCCGGGCAGCAATGGCGGCACCGCGGGCGAGAAGCCCAACGCGCAGCCGCAGTAACTGAGGTTCGGGCAGCGTTCGGCGCTCGGCGTTCGGTCGCCGGGGCTTGGCCAGGTTGGTTGTGAGTGGGTTGGTTTTGCTTCCTCCGAAAATTCTTTTGGGAGGGGTTGACCCCTCGGGATGTTGTTGATTCCGGGGCGTGAGCTTCTTGTTGGACCCCCTGGTCTTGGCAGAGTGGTTAGCATGGGTCAGAGAACCGCGATGGCGATCTGTTCTTCGTTGGCGAGATCCTGGAATGGGGTGGCGCGCGCTGCCTTGAATTCCTCTGGCGTTTCGCCGTGGCGCTTGAAGCGCATGTCTGTCATTTCGTTTTGGCTGTGGAGGAGTTCCTTGTCCCAGTTCTTTTTGAGGTCGCGGAAGCGGGATCTCGGGTTGGGCTGGAGGACGGGTGTGGGCTCGTGTTCGGCCTCGGCTTGGTGACCGAGCCGAGAGTTCTGAGCGCATTCGGAAACGGGTACCGGGCACGGGACGAGGTCCGTTCGACGCGTGCCTCCCTCTGGATCGCAGTTGCTCAGGACAGGCTCTGACGAGCCTGGCAGCGGGGCGGGCTCGGGCGCGGTGCTCTGGTGGTCGAAAATTTCTGCTTCCGGGATGTTGAGGCGGCGGAGGCGCAGGCGAAACTTCGCCATTTCAAGGCGCTGACACTGCATGGTGTGCGCCTGGCGGCAACCGGCGAGCAACATGCGTCCGTTGGCGACCGGGATGGTGCCCCAGGCGAGGGCGCGCAGGGTTTCCGAAAGCAACAAGACGACGGAGGCCTCGTCTTCGAGAAGGGGAACGTCGATGGGGCTTTCGGGACGCCAGTGGACGAAGCGGTCGTGGCGGGCGCAGTAGTCCTGGCCGCGGATGGCCCAGTCGCGGCACTTGTGGCCATCGGATTTGAGGTAGTGGCACTGGCGAGGGGCGGGTGCGGCGCCGCCGGGGTTGGAGGGTTGGGATGCGTGCGTCATTGTTTCTCCTTTTCGGTGTTCGTTTGGTCGTCGGCGTCGGCCAGGGTCGATTCGCTTTTTGTGCGCTGTTTTGTCGAGCGTTGTTGAGAATTGCCGGGGGTGCAAGTTGCAGGTCCTTTGTTTTGAAATGCATAGCAATGTTTACAAGCTCGACAACTTTGCCGGCGCGTTGGCGATTGCGGTACTTCAGTCACGTTGAGGGGTGGGTCGGAGGCTTCCATGGACCGCCTTTCCGGCAAGAGAAAAGGCTCGCCGGTGGCGAGCCTTTTTTGTTTCTGGTGGTAAGTGAGAGGGGGGAATTTATTTCTATCCCTCTATTATCAGAATATCAGGTTGGCGGAATAACAGCGCCAACATTCTCGAGCTAAGTCGACGTGTAAGTCGTTGTAAGTGGGGCGTCATTACCTTGGTGAAGAGCATAGGGGCTTGACAGGTTGTGACCTGGAGCGGGAGTTGGGGAGCCGGGATCTGGCGTCAGGACCGTTGTTTCAAAACGGGAGTGGGCGAGGCGCACGCGGTACTTTGGAATGGGACTGGGGCTCAATTCTCTTGAATGGGTGGCTGGAGGGGGCGAAGCTTCTTGCTGTGGGGTGAACCTGGCCGCCGGGATTTTTTTTGGGGGGGGCGCGCGATTTCCTGGGTTGGTGGGTCGCTGGTTGGAGGGCGAGGTCCCTGGGTTCTGTGTTTTGGGGGAGTTGGGGCCGGTCGGCTAAGACGCCGTTGTGGGGGGGGAACTGATCTGGTCCTGGAACTCATCCGGTGCCTGGTTGAGTTGGAGTACGGTTTGTGCCGAAACAGGATTGTGCTGGTACTTTCGGGCGGCGCTGTCGAACAACCAGCTTGCAATGCAGACGGAAAAGGCGCTCGCTACTTGCTATGGGGTGAACCTGGCCGGCTCCCGTTTGTTTGAAGGCCGCCGAGGCCGTGGTCCAAAGCGGAGGGGTGCGTCGCCAGGCGAAGCGGCGCGTGGCTACTGGAGTTCGGCCAGCGGTTGGGATTTCAGCATCTGGATGGCCTGGTGGTAATCCAGGTCGGCCGGGACCGGGGTGTAGCGGCCCATCTCGTCGGTGATGTGGTAGGCGAGCGCTTTCACCATGAGGGCTTTGCCGGTGAGGTTGAGCTTCATGCGCGTCAACTCCCAGTCGCCGGGAGCGACCTCGGTTTGCTCGAGGAGGACTGTGCCTCCTTTGTCGAGGTGGCCGATGATTCCCCAGCCAAAGTCGACGTCGGTGACGAGCCGGGCGTTGAGGTGGGTGAGGCGCTCCTGCGATTTCTCGATCAGGACGTCGCCGGCCATGCCACGCAGGATCTTCGATTCGGTATCGGGAGGATCCCACGAAGGGCTGGGCTTGAAGGTGAGGCGGTAGCACTCGCGCGGGGCGGGCTGCGGATCGGCTGTGGGGAGTATTTGGGGAACGCCGGGGAGGGGAATGTTGGGCTGCGTGGTGACGACGCAGGGGACGGTTGCGTCGTAGTGGTAGACAAAGGCGTCCGGGAGCATGCGGAGGAGTTTGTCGGCGCGGGTGGTGTCTTCGGCTTCCCGCTTGCGGCGATGCTCCTGGAGATCCGGATGGGCGTCGAGATTGTCGAGGCGCTCGATTTGCACCTGATGCATGGCCGCGCTCAAAGGGGCGCCGTTCGAAGCGATGGCCAAGGCGACGTCACCCTGGTGCGTTTCGACGATGACCTGGCTGTAATCGCGGCGCTCGTCTTTCTTGTGGAGGACGAAGCGCATTGGATGGTGGGCGGCCTCGGCGGCCAGATGGTTGGCGATGGCACGCCGCACGAGGGCGGCGGCGTCCACTGCGGGCGGGGGAGCCGATTGTGGAGAAGCCGTGGCGGGGATCAGAACCGCCCAGGCGAGAGCGAGCGAAAGCGGCCATGCAGAGTACGGGTTGCGGTGGAGGGGTGGATGCATTCGGTTACGGCACTATCAAAGATGACGCGAGGGCTGCGAAAGACGCCCAGGAACATCCTGTCCATAACTCCTTTTGTGCGTGACGCCTGGTCCTGTTATAGACGACGGAATCGGGAGGGAAGTCACGGACGTGGATTTGAAGTGGCGTCGAATCCGGGTTTGTCCTTTAGAATTAGAGGTATGAGCCGTATGGGTTTTCGTCTTTGGGCGCCGCTGCTGGCGGTGGTTTTGGGTCTGGTGTCGGGAGCGCACGCGCAGGAGCAGGGACGCGGCCGGAAGTACAAGCCGCCGCCGCCAACCTGCAAAGTCACCGTGACGGTGCTGAAGAGCACGAACGGGAAGCCACTGGAAAATGCCTCGGTAGTCTTTCATCCGATGAAGGACGGCAAAGATCAGGGCAACATGGAGCTGAAGACCAACGAAGACGGCAAGGTGACGATCGACGTGATCCCGGTCGGCGACCAGCTGCGGCTCCAGGTGCTGGCCAGCGGATACCAGACCTACGGCCATGACTACGATTTGCCTGCCGACAGCAAGGAAATCGAAGTGAAGCTCAACCGGCCGCAGAAGCAGTATTCGATCTACGAGCATCCTGCCGGCGATGGCAGCCAGGCGCCGCCCGAGGACAAGAAGCCACAGGATCAGAAGCCGCCCCAGTAGACGCCGGGCCTATCGATGGTTATCTCCGGTGTTGACTGAGCGCGCGGATTCCTCTGCCTGAACCGCTATTCTGAAGTGGCTGTGTCCTCAACCCAGGAAACCACATCGTCGCTTCCCTCGCTGCATGATTTTTTTGCGCCGGGGGGCATGCTGTCGCGGTCGCCGCTGCCCTATGAGTTTCGCCGGGGGCAGCTGGAGATGGCGCAGGCGGTGGAACGGGCTCTGCAGGATCAGCGACACCTGATTGTGGAGGCCGGCACCGGGACGGGAAAGACGCTGGCCTATCTGCTGCCGGCGCTGCGGCTGTGTGCGTCGACCGGGCACCGGGTGATCATCTCGACCGGCACGAAGAATCTGCAGGAGCAGCTGTTCTTTAAGGATGTGCCGTTTCTCGAGTCGATGCTGGGGCCGTTGCGCGTGTGCTACATGAAGGGTCGCGCGAATTATCTGTGCCGGCACAAGCTTTTTGCGCTGCGGAGCCAGCCGATTCTGTCGGGGCTGGAGGAGATCAGCCAGTATCAGGCGATTGCGGACTGGGAGAAGACGACGGAGACCGGCGACCGGGCGGAGATCGACGATCTGCCCGAGGCCAGCGCGCTGTGGTCGAAGCTGGATGCCAGGAGTGAGGCCTGCCTGGGGCAGACCTGTCCCGACTACGGGCGGTGCTTCATCACGGAGATGCGGCGTCGGGCGGCGGAGAGCGATGTAGTGATCGTGAACCACCACCTCTTCTTTGCCGACATGGCGATTCGCCAGCAGGCGGGCGGCGCTCCGGACGCAGGCGTGCTGCCGGAAGCCGGAGTGGTGATTTTCGACGAGGCGCACGAACTGGAGGATGTGGCGTCGAGCTACTTCGGGATCAGCCTGAGCAATCTGCGCTTCGAAGATCTGGCGCGCGACATCGAGACATTGCTGCGGGCACAGCATGAACTGAAAGCGGAAGTGGTCACGGCGGGACAGATGATCCGCGAACGGGCTCGCCTGTTTTTTGCGGCGCTTCCCATGCGCGCTAACGCCCGCGGTTACGGATCGGAGTCCGGGCGCGAGGCAGGGCGGGAAACGCGAGGCGACGGGCGTATGCCCTTCACGAACCGCGAAGAATTTCTGGAGCAGCAGGGAGACGTCTACCTGGGTTTGCTGAATGCGCTGCACCGGATGGAAGGGGAGCTGGATCGGCTGAAGGGCGCCGAGGAAGCGCAGCCGCTGCGCAAGCGCACAGGCATGGTGCGCGAGCAGCTGAAGTTCCTGATGGAGTCCGAGGATCGCAATACGGTGTTCTGGCTGGAGCGGCGCAGCGGGCGGCAGATGAGCACGCACTTGCAGGCCACGCCGATCGATGTGTCGGAGCTGCTGCGCGAGCTGTTGTTCAGTGTTTACTCCACCGTGGTGCTGACGTCGGCGACGCTGACGGTGCAGGGAGGGTTCGCGCATTTCCGCAAGCGTCTGGGGCTGGATGAAACGCGGGAGCTGGTGGTGCCGTCGCATTTCCAGTACGCGCGGCAGGCGCTGCTGTATTTGCCGCCGGAGATGCCGGATCCGCGGGAGCCGAATTTTCAGGATGAGGCGGCGCGGCGGATGGTCCGGATGCTGGAGATCACGCGCGGCCGCGCGTTCTGCCTGTTCACCAGCTACCAGCAGATGCGGGATCTGTATGAACGCCTGCTGGTGGAGGTCGGCTTCCCGCTTCTGTTGCAGGGGACCGCGCCGAAGAAAGCGCTGATCGAGGAGTTCCGGAACACGCCCAACGCGGTGTTGTTTGGGACGTCGAGTTTCTGGCAAGGGGTGGATGTGCAGGGCGAGGCGCTGAGCTGCGTGATTGTGGATCGACTGCCGTTCGCGGTGCCGACCGATCCGGTGGTGCAGGCGCGGATGCGAGCGATCGAAGAGGCGGGGGGGAGCCCGTTCTTCGAATACCAGGTGCCGTCGGCGGTGATCACGCTGAAGCAGGGGTTTGGGCGGCTGATCCGCTCGCTCGATGATCGCGGCGTGCTGATGCTGCTCGATCCGAGACTGGAACGGCAGAGGTATGGACGAGTGTTTCTGGAAAGCCTGCCGCCGTATCGGATCACGCAGAACATTGGGGATGTGGAGGAGTTCTTTAGGCGGTAGCGTGGTAGGCGGTAGGCGGTAGGCGGTAGGCGGGAGCTGGGAGCCTGGAGCTGGGAGTCTAAAGCGAATAGCGAATAGCGAATAGCCGGTAGCTGGTAGCTGGTAGCGCGAGCCGATGTCTGAACAGGTGGTGTCCTCGTCTCCTGGGGCGTTGGGCCGGATCGGTTCTTTGCGCAGAAGCTGGCCAACTGCGCTAAATCACGCAGTCATGCGGGCTGTGTGACGCAGCGCACATCGGTGCGCGCAACTCGCAACACAGGTGATCTACGGCACGAAGAGTCGTGATTTCAATCACATGTCGCTCCGGCGGAGTTTGGCATCGCCCGTGCAATAGTCCGGGTGTTCGTCAAGTTCTCCAGGAGACAAGACAATGGAACGGAATCAGGGATGTCTGGATTGCCCGTCGCGCGGTAAGCACATGTTCTGCAGCATGGAGAACTCGTCGCTGGAGAAGTTCGACAGCATTGGGACGACGGTACGGTTCAGCAGTGGCGCCTTCATCTTTCGCGAGGGCGATAACTGCGGATCGGTGCACGTGCTCTGCTCCGGACGCGTGAAGCTTTCTGCGACCAGCCGCGAGGGCCGCACTCTGATTCTGAAGATTGCTCGCGCCGGCGAAGTGCTGGGTTTGTCCGCGGCGTTGGCTGGACAACCGTTCGAAGTCACGGCTGAGACCGTCGAGCCCTGCCAGTTGAAGACCATTCGCCGCCAGGCGCTGCTCGATTTTCTGGATCGCAACCCCGATGCCAGCATGCGTGCAGCGCGGTGCGTCGCTCTGGAATACAAAGCCGCATTCAGTGAAGTCCGCCGGTTAGCCCTCCCCGCCACTGCATCCGGTCGCGTTGCGAACCTGCTTCTCGACTGGAGCCGTGAACAGGCTCCGGAGAATGCAGTGCAGGGGCGCTGCATGATGCCCCTGACGCACGAAGAGATTGCATCGATGACGGCGACCACGCGCGAAACCGTCACCCGGGTCCTGGGCAAGCTGAAGCGCGACCAATTGATTTCGATCCGCGGCGCCTCGCTCACCGTACTGCAACCACAGGCTCTGGAACGGCTCGCGGTGTAGACAAGACAAGCCCTCCCCCTGAAGCACTTTAATTTTCGATCGATGATTTCGAGGCAGCCCAGGTGGCTGCCTCTTTTATTTGCGGCGAGCGCTTTCCTGATACCAGGGAATGTTGATGACGACGATGCGCTGCTTACCGCGAACGAGAAGCAGCAGTTTCAGGAGGCTGGAACGCTGGTTGTGGAGCAGGTTCTCCCACCAGTGGCGGACGACCAGCTCTGGAACGAGGACGGCAATGTGGCGGTCTTCGTTGTTGCGCTCTTCGGAGAGGATGTAGTCCAGAACCGGCAGAATCACGGTGCGGTAGGGGGACTTGAGCCGTTGGAATTTCGGTTCCGGCAAGCCGGCGGCACGCAGGGGCTTGAGGATCTTCTCGGTCCACACATTGGCCAGTTCGTCCGCGCCGTGATCGTCGTCGGGAGAATCGACGTGAACGATCTGCAGATCGTTCGAGATGGACATGGCAAAGCGGAGGGCTTTGGCGGAGAGGCGGCTCCAGCGATCCATGGGGATGATGACGATGGG
>CAVPKU010000046.1:0-3917 GCA_963705765.1 uncultured Acidobacteriaceae bacterium
TGGCTCGGAGCCATCGCGCCCATCTTCATCCTCTGGGCCATCGCGCGCTACGCCCGCCGCGTGAACCGTCCCTCGATTACGCAGCTATCCAGCGCCGCCGCCAGCTACGCGGCCTTCCAGCTGGCCATCGCCTGCATCGTCCTGCTCACGCCGGCGCTCGTCCGACTCACCCCCATGCAGCCCATGCGCTATCTCCATCTCGTGTACATCCTGATGGCTCTGCTCGGCGGTGGCCTGATCGGCGAGAAGATTCTTCGCAACCAGACGTGGCGCTGGATTGCTCTTTTTTTACCTCTCGCTATCGGGATGTTCCTCGCCCAGCGCTCGCTTTTCGCCGGGACCGAGCACATCGAGCTCCCTGGGATCTCGTCGCACAATCCCTGGCTCCGAGCCTTCGCCTGGGTGCGCACTAATACACCGGCTGACGCCTACTTCGCCCTCGATCCCTATTACATGCAGCTCCCCGGCGAGGACTATCACAGCTTCCGCGCCCTCGCGCAGCGCAGCGAACTGGCTGACGCGGTGAAGGACGCTGCTGTCGCCACCCAGGTCCCTGACCTGGCTCCGCTCTGGCTCGACCAAACGCAGGCCTCCGCCGGATGGAAGCATTTTCAGAAACAGGATTTCCTGCGCCTGCAGCAACAATTCGGCGTCAACTGGATCGTCATCCAGGACTCTGGTGTCGAGGGCCTCGACTGCCCGTACAAAAACGAAGCCGTCGCCGTCTGCCGTCTGCAATAAGCGATGGGGACCGCTACAGAATCTTCTTCCCGAATGCCGACGAAATCAGCTCCACGGCCAGATCTGCCGTGCGATTGTGCTCGTCGATCACCGGATTCACCTCAACCATTTCCAGCGAAACCATCCGGCCGTGGTCGGCAATGATCTCCATCGCCAGATGCGCCTCGCGATACGTCGCGCCGCCACGCACCGGCGTGCCCACTCCGGCGCATCCTCCGGATCGATCCAGTCCATATCGAGCGAGACGTGATAGCCGGCCGTTCCTCGCCCCGCCGCCCGCAGCGCCTCTTCCATCACCGCGCGCATCCCGCGTTCGTCAATGTCGCGCATGGTGTAGACCTCGCTGATGCCCGCTCTCCGGATGTTCTCCTTCTCCGCAGCATCGATATCGCGCACGCCAATCAGCACCGCGTTTTCCGGCTGCACCTTCGGCGCCCAACCCAGGATATTCGCCAGCGGCTCCGGCCCCAGGCCCACCAGCGCCGCAAACGGCATCCCGTGCACGTTCCCGCTCGGCGAACTGGCCGGCGTGTTCATATCTGCATGGGCGTCGATCCAGATCAGCCCGATCTTCTGATTCTGCTTGCGGTAGAACTCCGCCACGCCCGACACACTGCCCGCGGCCACGGAATGATCGCCGCCCAGGATCACCGGAGTCATACCCTCGCCGAGCGTCTTCAGCACCATCTCCGCGGCACGCGTGCAGGTCTCCGTAATCTCCTTCAGGTAGCGCGCGCTTTGATCGCCTGAAGACTTCGTCTCCGCGATCGCCACGCTGACGTTGCCGCCATCGCGCACCTCATGGCCCAGCGCCTCCAGCCGCGCTTCAAGGCCGGCGACCCGCACCGCCGACGGGCCCATATCGACGCCGCGTCGCGACGCTCCCAGATCCAGCGGAACGCCGATGACTTTGATCTTGCGTGGAGGCAGCGCCTGCACGCCACCGTAGACGGGCGCAGGCGAAGGCAAAGGGGCCGGTGATCCGGCCTGCAAAGATGTTTCAGTCGGTCTTGGCATAAGGGACTACGGGTAGATACGATTCAGCGTTCGCGCAAACGGGATTGTCTCCCGCACATGATCGAGACCACAGATCCATGCCACTGCGCGCTCGATGCCCATGCCGAAGCCCGAATGCGGAACCGAACCATACCGCCGCAGATCGAGATACCACTTGAAAGCATCGATTGGCAACTCATGCTCTTCGATCCGCTTCTTCAGCAGTTCGTAGGAGTGAATACGCTGCGATCCCCGATCACCTCGCCGTAGCCTTCCGGCGCCAGCACATCGACGCATAGCGCGTACTTCGGATCCTTCGGATCGGGTTCCATGTAGAACGCCTTCACGGCCGCGGGATAGCGGTGCACCATCACAGGCCGGTCAAACTGCGATGAGATGTAGGTCTCGTCCGGCGATCCAAAATCGTTGCCGTACTCGAATGGCGCATCGAGCAAGCCCTTTGTATGCGCGTCGTTCAGCATCTGCGCCGCTTCGTCGTAACGCAGCCGCGGGAACGGCGGCTTGATGGCTTCAAGTTTCGTGGCGTCGCGTCCAATCGTCTTCAGCTCCGCGGCACGCTTCTCCAGCACCTTCGCGACGATGGCGCTGATAAAGTTCTCCGCCAGCCCCATCAGATCGTCGAGGTCGGCGAAGGCCCACTCCGGCTCCACCATCCAGAACTCGGTCAGATGCCGCCGCGTCTTCGACTTCTCCGCGCGGAACGTCGGCCCGAATGAATAGACCTTGCCCAGCGCCAGCGCGGTGCTCTCGATATAGAGCTGCCCGCTTTGCGTCAGATACGCTTCGTCGCCAAAATAATTCACGGGGAACAGCGTGCTGGTACCCTCGCACGCCGCCGGCGTCAGAATTGGCGGATCGGTCAGCACAAATCCGTTGTCGTCGAGAAAATCCCGGGCCGCTTTGATGATCTCGGCGCGAATCCGCAGGATCGCCGCCTGACGCGGCGTCCGCACCCACAAATGCCGGTGCTCCATCAGGAAATCGGGCCCGTGCTCCTTCAAAGAAATCGGGAATGGATCGTCGGCAGCAACCCGCTGAATGACTTCGACGTTCTCCACATCGAGCTCGTAGCCGCCTGGGGCGCGCTTGTCAGCGCGAACCTTGCCCGTCACAACGACCGACGACTCCTGCGTCAGCCCTTTCACCGTCTCGAAGACTTCAGGCGTTACCGCCGCCTTCGGCACAATGCCCTGGATCGTTCCCGTTCCGTCGCGAAAGATCGGGAACAGCAGTTTTCCGCTCTCTCTCAGGTTGTAGAGCCACCCATGCAGCGTGACCGTCTGGCCTTCATGTTCGCCAATGTGGGCGATGGTCGACAGCGGAGCTTTTATCGCTGTCTCTGTTACAGTTCCCGCAGTTTCGTCTGCCATAACCGCCTCTAACTGAGCTTTTTCGCCGCGTCCATCTTCTCAAAAGCCTTCTTCGCCTTCTCGCCAACGACTTCTGAGGACTCTCCCAGGGCGTAGTGAATCTCCAGCACCCCGGCCGGAGCCTGCGGTGCCGTCTTGAGCCCACCCAGCGCCTCATCCCACTGGATCGTTCCGTCACCGGGCCAGAGATGCGCGTCCTTGTCTCCCTTGTTGTCGTGCAGGTGCGATGACCGAACCCACGCGTTCACCTCCGAGAGCGCCGACGCCACACCGTCTCCCAGATTCGCGTGCCCCACATCCAGGCACACACCAATGTCCTGAAAGTGGCCCGTCGTCAGAATCTCCACCAGATGCGACGACCGCGCCACATCTCCCTGCAGATTTTCAACCAGGAGCTTCACGCCCAGGGGATTCGCAAACGCACGCAGATGTTCCAGCGCCGTAATCGAGTGCTCCAGCGCCCGCAATCCCCACGTATCTTCGCGCTCCCCAAGATGCATGATCAAAAAACGGAAGCGCAGCGTTTCCGCTACCTCCAGTGCACGCTTGATCTCGTCCATCGCATCGATGCGGCGGCTCTTCTCCGGATGGATCACGTTCACCGCGGGCGCGCCGCCGCGCCCCATCTCGGTATCGGACCAGAGCGGTGCATGCATTGAAAATGCTTCGACAGGATTGGCGCCAAACCACTCAGCCAGTTCGCGAACGTGCGTTCGGCTTGTGTAGTCGAAGTGCTGGCGGGCGGCAAAAAGCTCCACGCCCTGCGCTCCTGCGCGGGAAAAGATGTTC
>CAVPKU010000047.1:0-179358 GCA_963705765.1 uncultured Acidobacteriaceae bacterium
TCGCCGGCCGCTGAATGCTCTCCGGTTTAAAGTCCCGTCACCTGCCCGGCTACCAACTATCCAGGCTCCCAGCTTACTTCGCAGCCTCCAGAAAGCCGCCCGAGTTGACGTAGTTCACATACCGGCTCACCTTTCCGTCGCGAAAATTGAAGAAGTGTGCCACCGGGCTGCTCACGCGTTTGCCTGTTGCTTTGACCGTCGCGTCGTACCGCCCGAACGCCGCCACCGAATCGTTCGTCGAAAAGTAGTCCGTCATCTTCAACACAGGATTCTCATGCCGGCCGCGATGCCGGTAAAGAATCCCATGGCTTCCTTGTGACCCTTGCGAATACCGCTCCACGACAGCGCGGCCGGCGCCTCGAACTCCCAGCTCACGTCCTCGGTCGTGTTGTTCAGGATCGTCTCGACATCGCCGCGCCCGAACACCGCATACATGTCCTGCACCTTCTTCACCAGTTCCGACATGGTTCGCTCTCTTTCTGTGGTGTTGTTGCGTTGGATCCGTCACATCGAACGTTGTTCCGGCGATGCAACCGCCGCATCAGCGTTTCCACAGTACGGCCCAGGTCGTTCCGGGAGGCTGTTGAATGAACCCCGCGATCCTGCACTACGCCCTTGTGGATACGCAACACCGAAGGGTGCGGTCTGCTGCCGGCCTGCATTGTGCTCGGCGAAGCGTTTGTATGCCCGCCACGCACCGGCTTTTCTATTTCGAGGAGGAAATCCATGCGTCTTCTTTGCCCTGCTCCCTCTCCCTATTCGCTATTCCCTATTCGCGCTACCTCCGACGACGCGATGTCCGCCACCGCCTTCCACTTCCCGTCTTCTTCCCGGCGGTAAGTGGTCACATAACTCCCGTGGTCCTGAACGACCTTCTTCGCTTGCGGATCGGTCATCGTCAGCACATACGCGCCCCGCGTGTAGCCCAGATCGCCCGACCCCGCCACATCGATCTTCGCCGCCGTAAACTTCAGCGACAGCGCCGGATCGGCCACCATCGTCTTCACCGTCGCGCGAATGCTCTCCCGTCCTACCGACGGAGCCATTCCCGGCGCCATCAGCACCGCATCTTCGGCGTAGTATGCCGCCAGCTTTTCCGCATCCTTCGCAAAATAGTCCTGGTTCCACTGCTTCTCCGTGTCCTGAATCGCCTGCGCATCGCCCTGCGTATCCCGTCCGCAATTGCATCCGATCGCCATTGCGATCGCGACCATAACGCACGTTGCTGTGATCCACCGTCTCATCGTTTTTCTCCTCTCCTGCATGAGCCCGCATGCCTCGAGCGGGAGAGGAACTGGGGATCCTCTCCCACCCTCCGGCCACAACCATCACTCGGGCCGGATGCGCGTCGCCGCCAGCGTGCCCGTCAGCTCCGTCACAAAGGCGCCCGTCGTGTCGTAGATGTCGTAAGCGTAGGAACCCTTGTAGCTGTTGCAATCCGGGCTCAGCGTCACCGTCTCCCGGATCCACACCGTGCCCAGCAGCGTGCCGGTGGTATCGAATGCCCAGGAAGGATGCTTCAACTTGAAAGTGCGCGCGCCCGTCTGCGTCCACACGCCCAGGCACACGTTGCCTTCAATCGGATTCGTGTAGTCGTTCAGAATCTCGGTGCCGTCGCTGTGCCAGGCATCGAACGCCACATCCACCGTCTCTCCGCCGAAGGTGAACGTCACATTCCATAACCCCACGATGCCGTTCGAACTCAACAGCCCGGGCTTATCGTTGTTGCTCACCAGTTGGCTCTGCGGTCCCATCTCCAACATCCGCCAGCTCCCCGTTCGCCCCACCGACGTCGTCATCCGTTACAACGATCCCGCCGCGGATCCGCTGAAAGCCGCACGAGAGATGGGCGTGGACACCGTGCTGACCGGCAAGCTGCAGAAATCCGGCGACCGCATTCGCGTTACCGTGCAGCTGGTCCGCGTCAGCGACGGCCGCGCCCTCTGGGCGCAAACCTTCGACGAAAAATACACCGGCATCTTCCAGGTCGAGGACTCCATCTCCGAGAAGGTCGCAGAGGCGCTCGCCGTGAATCTCGCCAGTAGCGAGAAGCTCCAGCTCCAGCGCCATTACACCGACAACATCGACGCCTATCGCAACTACCTGATGGGACGCTACGAAGAGTTCACCTTCACGCCCGACGGCATGTTCAAGGCGATCGACCACTTCAACAAAGCCATCGCCGACGACCCCGGCTACGCCCTCGCGTATGCGGGCCTGGCCGACGCCTATACCACGGAGTCTGACTGGCTCCTCGCGCCGCGCGAAGCCTTGCCCAAAGCCGACGCGGCCGCGCGCAAGGCCCTCGCCTTTGACGACCAGCTCGCCGAAGCCCACGGCGCTCTGGCCCACGCGCTCCTGCACGAATGGAAGCTCGATGAATCGAATCGCGAGTTCCACACCGCGCTCGCGCTCAACCCCAGCAACGTTTCCACCTACTTCGCCTACAGCGAATACCTGGCGTCCATCGGACAAGCCGACCAGGCCATCGCCCAGATGACCAGGGCTCTCACCATCGATCCGCTCTCCCCCGAGATCAATTCTTTCCTCGCCTGGGATTACTACCTCAAACGCGACTACGACAACTGCCTCGTCTCCGCGCTCCGCGCCATCCAGATGTTTCCCGACTTCTGGCTGCCGCACATGGCCGCCGGCATGTGCTACTACATCCGCGCGCAATACCCCGACGCCCTGCGCGAATACAGCAAAGCTCTCACCATGAACCCTGACAGCACCTTCTCCCAGGCCGGCGTTGGCATGGCCCTTGCACAATCGGGCAAGCGCGCCGAAGCCCTCAAAGCCCTCGACCGGCTCCAGGCCATGCGTAGGTGCGCGACTGCGTCGGCCTCTGAAACACGAGCGGATCGAGCCAGGAATCAACGTGACACAGAAGCCGCGCCCCTGCAGTCTCGCCGCTTCGTCGTGTTAACCTTGATTTTGTCCGCAGGCCCGCCAGGGCCGCACCGACCCGCACTTCGGGGCGCATAACTCAGCGGTAGAGTGCCACCTTCACACGGTGGAAGTCGTAGGTTCGAATCCTGCTGCGCCCACCAAATTCCCTTCCCATAGCTCCACCGGATCGACTGACCTACTTCCCCGCCAACTTCGCCAGCACAGCTCCCGCCTCGGCATCCTCGACCACCATGTAGCTTCGCAGCTCCAGCAGATCGGACCACTGGCCGGCCCCTTCGTACAGCGCCGCGGGATTGCTGGACTCGTACAGCGTGAACCCCATACTCAGATCGGTGCTGTGCCAGCGACCCAGCATCGTCACTCCAGCCGGCGCGCGCGCCTCCTCCAGCCAAAAACCGTTGAATCGCCTCGTCCCGACAGCCCGGACGCACAGACCACGTCGTCATCACCTTCATGGATTCATCCTCCCGATTCAGTTTTTCTTAGGGGATCGTTTACGGACATCAGAGGAGCCCGCCAATCCTACACGCGCGCACACCCTTCTTTTGCCACAACAGAGAAAGAATCGCCGGCGTAGCGTTCGCGCCGTGCCTACCCTGCATTCTTAACAGGGTTGTGACCTCTCAGTTCAGGATCGTGGAATGTTCAAACTCGGCAAGCCGGAAACGCCAATCCAATGGATCGGCCACGTCGTACTCGCCATCGTTGCACTGCTTCTTGTCTGGTGGATGCTGCGCGTCTACGTCCTCTAGCGTCTGGCGCGGCCCAGATTCACAGAACACTAAATGCTCTCCAGGCTAGCAGCTCCGGGCTTACCGCCCACAGCCTACAGCCTGCCTTCACGCACTGTGCCGCTCTTCGGCCAGTTCCAGATCCGACTCGTGCGCCAGCTTCTTCGCCGGCGTCTGGTTGCCGCTGAGCAGCACCACGTACATGTCCTGGAGATAAGCAAGCTTCCGATCGACTACCCCAACCGCCTGCCCCTGCTTCACACGAACTTGCTGACCTTCTGCGAATGCCATGCGACTCATCATGCCCCGCCGACGACCCCGAAACAATAGCTCCATGGGGATACCCCAATCCCTCCAGGGTGTAGGCGGAGGGCATTACCACACTACCCCGGGAGTTGGGTTACTACCGTCCTATTTGTTCAGCGGCGTTGACAGTCGAACCCTCTCTAAAACCCTGTGCGGACCATCACATCCCCCTCCGCCCGGTTCGCGTCCACAATAAAAGGGTGACCTCCACACTCGAAGTTCCCGCCGCGAAACCGCCGCTGCTGCCCATCAGCGCCATCGCCCGTAAGCTCAACCTGCGCGAAACCGACTACGATTCCCTCGGTCCCTGGTTCGCCAAGCTGCACCTCGACCTCCTTCGCGATCCGACCCGCCCGCCGCGCGGCAAGCTCATCCTCGTCACCGCAACCACGCCCACCACATCCGGTGAAGGCAAGACCGTCACCTCCATCGGCCTGGTGCAGGGCCTTGAACGCATCGGCAAGGACGCCATCATCACCTCGCGCGAGCCCTCCCTCGGCCCCGTCTTCGGAATGAAAGGTGGAGCGGCCGGCGGCGGGCTCTCCCAGATCGAGCCCAGTCAGAAGGTCAATCTGCACTTCACCGGCGACTTCCACGCCATCACTTCCGCCCACAATCTGTTGGCTGCTCTCATCGACGCACACCTCTTTCACGGCAACGATCTCAACCTCGACCCCGCGAGCATCTCCTGGCCGCGCGCCATGGATATGAACGATCGCGCCCTGCGCCGCATCGCGGTCGACGTGGGCGGCAAGCACGATGGCGCCAATCGCACCACCGGCTTCGTCATCACCGCCGCGTCTGAAGTCATGGCCATCCTCGCCCTGGCCAAAGATCGCACCGACCTCCGCCGCCGTCTCGCCGCCATCGTCATCGGCGCTACCCGCGACGCTAAACCCGTCCGCGCCGACGATCTCCATGCCACCGGCGCCATGATGGCCCTGCTCGCCGACGCCATCGAACCCAATCTCGTCCAGACCACCGAAGGCGCGCCCGCTCTGGTCCATGCCGGGCCCTTCGGCAACATCGCCCATGGAACGTCGAGCATCCTTGCGCAGCAAATGGGTTTGCGCCTCGCCGACTATGTGGTGAACGAAGCCGGCTTCGCCGCCGATCTGGGCGCAGAAAAGTACATCGACATTGTGATGGGCATCTCCGGCACCAGCCCTGCGGCTGCCGTTCTCGTCACCACCGTGCAGAGCCTGCGCAATCAGGGTGAAGGCGATCTGGAGAAGGGCTTCCCCAACCTCGCCCGCCACGCGCAGAACCTGCAGCGCTTCGGTCTGCCCACTCTTGTTGCCATCAACCACTTCCCGCACGACACCGACGAGGAACTCGCACAGCTCCGCGCTTTCTGCGATCAACTCGGCGTCCCCACGGCTCTCACCGAGCCCTTCACCAAGGGTGGCGAAGGATCGGAGGCACTGGCCCGCGCCGTCGTCGACCTTATCGACCGCAACCCGGACGCAACGGCCCATCCCATCTACGATCTCTCCGACTCTTACGAAGACAAACTCCGCAAAGTCGCAACGCAAATCTATGGTGCCGACGGCGTCACCCTGAGCGATGTTGCCCTTACCAAACTCAACCGCTTCGTCGACTGGGGTTACACCGGCCTGCCCGTCTGCGTTGCGAAAACGCAGTACTCTTTCACTGATAATCCGAAACTCCTCGGCGCGCCCACCGGCTGGCCCCTGACCATCAACGATGTCTCGCTCTCCGCGGGCGCCGGCTTCGTCGTCGCCATCGCCGGCAACATGATGCTCATGCCGGGCCTGCCCAAAGTCCCCCGCGCCGAAGACATCGACGTCGATGAGGGGGGCGAAATCTTCGGCGTCTAGAGACAAATCCGGGTGCCCCAAATCCCTGGCGTTGGGATGTGGGCTCGCAACAACGCGACCCACGAGGGCCGAGCGCGGAACGCCGACAACTCACCCCTGCGCGCCCTGCATCTTTCTCTGTATGATCCGCAGACTCAAATCCGGAGAATACCGCCTCTACTCCCGGAAGAAGAATCCATCGACCGGCAAGCGACGCAACCTCGGCACGTTTTCTTCCATGGAGAAGGCCAAGGAACACGAGCGTGCCGTGCAGTACTTTAAGAGGCACTAGCCGTGGCGAAAAAAAAATCCGCTGCGACGAAAAAGACTGCTTCGTCGAAGAGGCGCTGGGTGAAGACGGTTACGACGGACTCCACTCATCCGCCCAAAGACCTGTTCACGAAAAGCGCCCCGGTCATCGCGCGGAGCCTGGCCTCGAAGAAGGTTTCCCCGAAGGGCCCCGGCTCCGGCATGCGCATGCTCACCTATTTCATCAACCGCGCCGGCAAAGGCCTCAGTGCCTCACGCGGTCGGACCCTCGAGCGCGCCAAAGAACTCCTCCACGAACGCATCGAGAAAGAAAAACGGAGCGCGAAGAAGAAAGAGGCCTGATTGGCTGTTCGCTATTGGCTGTTGGCTATTGGCTGTTCGCTATTGGCTACGAGTTTGCTGAGCGCTTTCTTTTGCCGATCCAGAACGTAATCGCTCCTGCTGCGATCAGCACCACCGTCGACACCAGCACTTTCGCCACCGCGAGCGGCTTGTTCGGTTCCTCATCCGCCGGAATCACCGACAACACAATCGTCACCGCCGTGGATACAAATCCCACCACCGCGAGCAACAGCGCCACCGGACGGCCACCTGGAACTCGACGGACTTCGGGCCCTGCGGGCCGGTTCTGCAGTTTGGCCATGGCTGCGAACATCCAGAGATAGGGCAGGAAGTAGTTGATGATCCCCATGCTCACGAGCACGTCGTAGGCGCCGCGCACGGTCGTGCCCGCCTGCCCCAGCGCCGCTACTACCATGCCCGCCAGTCCATAGACGCCGATGGCCACCCAGGGTGTACGGAACCGCGGATGCACGTGCCCGAATACCGGCGGCAAATAGCGATCGATGCCGGCTACAAATGGAAGCCGCGAAGTCGACGACAAAAAGGACGCCGTTCCTCCGATCGCGTTCAATGCCATCAGCCCGGCCATCACTACGACAAGCCATCCCAGATGCAGCCGGCCGCACAACACCGCCATGCCGCGCATGAATCCATCCACGCCTGACACCGCATCCGAAGGCAGCGCCGTGAGCAGTGCTGCGGTTCCGGCGAAATACCCCAGCGTCATGACTGTGCCGCCGGTCAAAAGCGCCCATGGAATCGTTTTGCGCGGGTTCTCGATCTCCTCGCCCATGAACGATCCGCTTTCGCAGCCCGCGAAGGCGAAGAAGATCGTCGACCAGAAGACGGCGTTCTTGAGGGACCAATGCGGCGTCATCGTCGCCACGTCGAAGTGCGTTGCGATGCCGAATCGCCGCGCTGAGACGGCGGCCAGCACGACCAGGATCAGGATCGGAAGCCAGCCGCCGATCGAGCCGATGTTGCTCAACCACTTCCCTTCTTCGAGGCCGATGATATTCAGCGCCGTGATAATCGCGAGCCATACCACCGCGAAGGTCATGAAGTACCAGGGGCTCGCCGACAGCGCATGCCCGCGCTCGCCCGCTACAAACAGCACTGCGCCCGCGCCGAAGTAGAGGAACGACGCGAAGTACGGCAGGTTCGACATCCAGTACATCCACGAGCTCAGGAATCCCGCAGAGTCGCCGAAGGCCTCGCGCGTCCAGACATAGAGGCCGCCCTCCTGCGGATAGCGCGACGACAGTTCCATCACGCTCGCGGCCAGCGGCACGAAAAATCCCAACAGCGCGAAGATCCAAACCACCAGCGCGGAGGGTCCGCCAGCCGCAGCCGCAGCCACCCAGCGAACACTCAGTCCCGTCGCCACATAGAACGCCGCCAGATCACGAAAGCGCAGCGCCCGCTTCAGTCGCGGTTGTGAGCCCACAGCTCCAACCACCACCGGCGCGTCACCCACGCGCGCCGCTTTCCAGATCCTTCAGTACCGCCATCGCCGCATTGCGCCCGTTGACTCCGATTACGCTGCCGCCGGGATGCGTGCACGCCCCGCACATGTACACGCCCTTCATCGGCGTTCGCGATGTGAGTCGCTTCGACCACATATAAGGAGGCAGGCATTCGCCCTGGAAAATATGTCCGCCCGTTAGCCCCACCTTCTCCTCAATGTCCGGCGGCCCAAGGACCTGCGCTTCGACGACGGCGGTATCAAGGTTCGAGCAGAACCGCCCCAGCGACCCCAGCGCCAGATTGCGTACCTCGTCGCGCCGCGAATCCCACGAGCCATTTGTAAAGGTGTACGGCACATATTGCGCGAAGACGCTCATCGTATGCAGACCCTCCGGCACCACGCTGCGATCGTGCACGCTCTGGAAATAAAGCTCGCACCACAGCGCCTCGCCCAGATCGCCGCGCTTTGCCGTCGCGAATCCCGCCCCCCACTCCTCCTGTGTCAGCGGCGCGTTGATCTGCCCGTAGTGATGCGCCTCATTTGTGCCGGGTCTTGATACAAAATTCGGAAGCTCCCGCAGCAGCACATTGAGCTTCACCGTGCAGCCCTGTATGGGAACACTCTCGATGTGCGCCTTCCATTTCGCATCCGCGCCAGCGCCCAGCAAACGCAACGTCACCCGCGGATCGGCATTCGACACCACCACTCCAGCCGCAATCCGCTCCCCGCCCTCCAACACCACACCCTCCCCCGGCACAATCTGCGCAACCCGCACGCCCGAAGCCACCACCGCCCCCGCCTCGCGCGCCGCATCGCAGAAATAGAACGACACCATTCCCATGCCGCCCTTCACATAGCCCCACATGCCCGGCATGCCGCCCAACCGCCCCGATGCATGATGAAAGCGGATCGACGCCGTGCCCCGATCGAACGGGCTGGCGTTCGTTCCAATCACTCCCTGCCCCAGATAGGCAGTCTGTAACCGTTCATCGCACAAATAGTGCTCGACGAACTCCGCCATCGACCACTCATAGAGCAGCTTGCGCGCCTCGTCATCGCCCGCCAGCCGCTCGTCGATCTCTTCCGGCGTCGGCGCCTCGCCAATCCACGCATCGCGTTCGCCCGCCGGCCGCAGCTTGTCCCTCAGCCGCCCCAGCGTCGCATTCATCGCCTTCCAGCCTTCGACGGCGCGCGGAGCAAACCGCCGCACCTCGGCTTCGCACCTGTCGTCGTCGTCCCATAGCTGAATGCTGCTGCCATCGAGAAACGGCACGAACAAGCCATTCACCGCCGGCGTCCAGTGAAAGCCCCGGGCCGGCAGTCCCAACTCCTCAACCACCAGTGGGTGCAGCAGCCCCGCCAGGTACGCGCACGGCGACATCCGCACATCCGGGTGCGTTTCCGGAAATGGCTCCTCGATCGTGCAGGCGCCGCCTACGCGCTCGCGGCTTTCCAGCACCAGCACCTGCTTGCCGGCACGCGCCAGATACACTGCGCACGCCAGCCCGTTGTGTCCCGCGCCCACGATGATCGCATCCCAAGTCCGCGCCGCGAGTTCCTTCACCGGCGCAGGCAGACCCACCCTTCCCAAAACCGCAGCTGTCGCCGAACCGCTCAGAACCACACCTCCTCAGGGTTTCCTGCAAGTATCCACACTCGCGCCCTGGTGCGAAAGCGAATTGCTTTCCCGCCTTCATCGCGCAGCCTATACTGACGCTTCCGTCAGAAAGCCTTTTCCGAGGTTCCACGAATGTCCCGCACGCGTACGCCTCTTGCCGTCCTCTTCTTTGTTGCCGCTGCTCTCCTGATCGTTCCTATTTCTCCCGCGCAGCAAGCCGACCAGCCCTGGCTGAACACCTCCCTTCCCATCGATCAGCGCGTCAACGCTCTGGTCTCGAAGATGACCCTCGAAGAGAAGGTCGACCAGATGCGCGATCACGCCCCGGCCATCGAGCGTCTCGGCGTCCCCAAATACGATTGGTGGAATGAAGGCCTCCACGGCGTCGCCTTCGCTGGTTACGCCACCAACTTTCCGCAGGTCATCGGCATGGCCGCCACCTGGGACACGCAGATGGTTCACACCATGGGCCAGACCATCTCCACTGAAGCGCGCGCCAAGTACGACGAAGGCATCCGCAACGGGCAACATGAGCAGTTCTTTGGACTCACCTTCTGGGCGCCGAACATCAACATCTTTCGTGACCCCCGCTGGGGCCGCGGCCAGGAGACCTACGGCGAAGATCCATTCCTGACCGGCCGCATGGCCGTCGCCTTCGTTACCGGCATGCAGGGCGACGATCCCCATCATCCCCGCGTCGTTTCCACGCCCAAGCACTACGCCGTGCACTCCGGGCCCGAGCCCACCCGCCACCAGGACAACGTCGACGTCTCCAACCACGACCTCGAAGACACCTACCTGCCCGCTTTCCGCGCTGCAGTGCACGAGGCGCACGCACAGTCCGTCATGTGCGCCTACAACGCCATCGACGGCGCCCCGGCCTGCGCCAACACGATGCTGTTGCGCGACCACCTCCGCGAGGCCTGGGGCTTCGATGGCTACGTTGTGTCCGACTGCGCCGCTGTTGCCGACGTCTTCACAGGCCATCACTACGCACCCGACATGGCCCATGGCGCCGCTGTCGCTGTGAAAGCCGGGACCGACCTCGAATGCGGCTACGGCAAAGGCCAGGCATTTCCCTCTCTCGTCGACGCAGTCCATCAGGGCCTGATCAAAGAATCCGAAATCGACACCGCCCTCCACCGGCTCTACCGTGCTCGCTTCGAGTTGGGCATGTTCGATCCGCTCACGAGCTACGCCTATGGCCAGATCCCTTTCAGCGAAGTCAATTCGCCGCAGCATCGCCAGCTTTCGTTGCAGGCGGCGCGCGAGTCGATCGTCCTTCTCAAAAATCAGGACCACACCCTGCCTCTGAAATCGGGCATCGCGAACATCGCCGTCATCGGGCCCACCGCTGAATATGTCCAGTCCCTGCAAGGCAACTACAACGGTCCGCCGCCAAATCCGGTCTATCCTCTCAATGGCATTGAGAAGCGCTTCGCCTCCGCCCACGTCGCCTACGCGCAGGGCTCCAGCCTCGTCGAAGGCTATGCCATCCCCATCGAGCACACCGCGCTGCACACCTTCGAGGGCGACGGCGACGGTCTTACCGGTCAGTACTTTTCTACGCCGGACCTGAGCGGCAAACCAGCGGTCACCCGCATCGATCGCAACATCAATTTCAACTGGGATAAGGTTGTCCCTGTTCCAGGCCTGCAGCGCAACAACTACTCGGTGCGGTGGACGGGCTCCTTCATTCCTCCCACGCCTGGCGATTACAAGATCGGCGTGCGTATCAACTACTGTTACGCGTGCGAGAACAACGAAGGCTTCCGTCTCTATCTGGACGGCAAGGTCATTGTGACCAGCTCCCCTGAGAAGCAGGCCGAGCGGGGCGCAGTGTTTGACGCGGCTATGCACTTTGACGATACGAAGCCGCACAGCATTCGTCTTGATTATCTGCACGCGACCGGTTCTGCCGGCATCGACCTGACCTGGATTCCACCTGCGGCGGCGCTGCGCGATCAGGCGGTGGCAGCGGCGAAGAACGCCGACGTGATCGTGGCCTGCGTCGGCCTCTCGCCAAATCTGGAGGGCGAAGAAATGCCGGTCCAGCTCGACGGATTCAAAGGCGGCGACCGCACCTCGATCAATTTGCCCGCGGTGCAGGAAGACCTGCTGGAAGCCCTGGCCTCCACCGGCAAGCCGCTCATCGTTGTCCTGCAAAACGGCAGCGCCCTCGCTGTCGACTGGGCACAACAACACGCCAACGCCATCCTTGAGGCGTGGTATCCCGGCGAAGAAGGCGGCACTGCCATCGCCGAAACCCTCGCCGGCGACAATGATCCCGCCGGCCGCCTGCCCCTCACCTTCTACGCCTCGGACGCGCAACTGCCGCCCTTCGCCGACTACGCGATGAGGAACCGCACCTACCGCTACTTCACCGGCAAGCCGCTTTACGGGTTCGGCTACGGGCTCAGCTACACCACATTCGACTACAGCAACGTGAAGGTTCCGCACCAGGTCCAGGCAGGCGAGCCGATCCAACTCGAAGCAACGGTGAAGAACACCGGCTCCGTTGCCGGCGATGAAGTTGTCGAGGTTTACCTCACCCAGCCGCGCGGCTTTGAAACTCCCATCCACGCGCTCGCCGCCTTCACCCGCGTCCATCTCAAACCCGGCGCTTCTTCGCCCGTCGGCCTTACCCTCGATCCGCGCGCCATCGCCCAGGTCGATGAGAAGGGCAAGCGCGTCGTCCTCCCCGGCGAATACATCGTCTCGATCGGCGGCAGCCAACCCGAAGGTTCGGCTTCAATCCAAACCGCGACCTTCACCATCAGCGGCAAGAAGGAGCTACCCAAATAAGTTGGGAATGCAAGAAATTCCTTCCACTTAAACGTTTAACTTGATACGCTGGTTGCCAACCCACCGCGCGCCCCGCTGCCCTTTCCGAACGCTGAGCGCCGAATGCTGAACGCTGTCGTAACGAGGCTCCCATGAAACGCCGCTCGTTCCTGAAATCTGCCGCCACTCTCGCCGCCACCCCCGCTCTTTCTTCCCTCTTTCAATCCGCTGGCGCCCAGTCTGTCCCGGCGGTCTATCCGCCCGCGCAGCATCGCTTCCCACAGAACTTCATCTGGGGCACGGCGACGGCCAGCTATCAGGTCGAAGGCGCCGTTCGCGAGGACGGCCGCGGCGCATCCGTTTGGGATACCTTCTCCCACACCCCCGGCAAGACTTTTCAGGGACAGACCGGCGACGTCGCCGACGACTTTTACCATCGCTATAAAGAAGACATCGCGCTCATGCAGCGCCTCGGCGTCCGTGGCTTCCGTTTCTCCATCGCCTGGCCGCGCGTTTTTCCCGAGGGCATCGGCACGCCCAATCCCAAAGGCCTCGACTTCTACAAGCGCCTCCTCGACGCCCTCCACGAAGCCAACATCGAGCCCTTCTGCACTCTCTTCCACTGGGATCTGCCCCAAGCGCTCGAAGATAAAGGCGGCTGGACGAACCGCGCCACTGCGCAGGCCTTTGCCGACTACGCCCACCACACCGCCAGCCAGCTTTCGGACCGCATCAGCCACTGGATGACCATCAACGAATTCGGCTCCTACATCGATGCCGGCTACGGATCAGGCGAGTTCGCCCCCGGCCGCAAGCTGTCGAAGAAGGACTGGATGCAAACCCGGCATAACGCCGTCTTCGCGCACGGCCTCGCCGTTCAGGCCATCCGTTCCGGAGCCACGCGACCCCTGCAGGTCGGCCTCGCTGAAGACATGACCGGAGTCATGCCCGCCATTGAAGACGACGCCCACATCCGCGCCGCCGAAATCGGCCTGCGCGAAGAGAACGCCTGGCACGTCACCGCTATCTTCGAAGGCCGCTACACCGATCATTACCTCCAGTCCCTCGGCGCCGACGCGCCCGTCTTTACGCCCGAGGAGATGAAGACCATCTCCTCCCCGATCGATTTCCTCGGCATCAACGTCTACACCACGCGCGAGGCTGTTCCCTCCGACGACGGGCCCGGTTACCGGATGGTCGACCGGCCTGCCAGCTATCCGCACATGGCCTCCGACTGGATTTTCTTCAACCCGCACGCGCTCTACTGGACGCCCAAACTCGTCTCCACTCTGTGGGGCGTCAAGAGTCTCTACATCACCGAGAACGGCTGCTCCTCTGACGACGTCGTCCGCGACGGCAAAGTGCTTGACTCCGACCGCATCCTCTACCTGCGCAACTACCTCACCCAGCTCCAGCGCGGCGCTGCCGAGGGCGTGCCCCTCCACGGCTACTTCCTGTGGAGCATGCTCGACAATTTCGAATGGGCGTCGGGCTACTCCAAGCGCTTCGGCATCACCTACGTCGACTTCGAAACCCAGAAGCGCATTCCGAAGCTCTCGTATGACTACTACAAAGAGGTCATCCGGACCAACTCGGTCGTCTGAGCCGGCTGAAGAGGCTCTGTTTCGCCATGGGAGCGCTGCGTTATAGTTCGCAGTAAGTGACCAGGCAAAGGGTGGGCGCTCTTCTTATAGTGGCCAGCTGTCTCGGGATACTCGGTGGGATTTTCGGGAAAACCTTCTACGCGGCAGACATCGAAACCGGCGCCGGGTACAACCAGAAGAGCTCGACATGGTCGGGTCGACTGGTCTTCATCGTCGCTGGCATGCTCCTCATTGCGGTTGGAATCGGGTTGATTGTCCGCTCCCCGTAAGCAGCTACCCGCCCGCAGCGCATTCCTTAAACTCGAAACACTCTCCTCCGCTGTACCCTAGTACTCGTGCCTTTCCGCGACTTTCTCGGCAACGAACCCACCGTCCGTCACCTGCGCGAAGCCCTCGCCGCCGGACGCCTGCCGCATTCGCTGATCCTCGCCGGTCCCCGCGGAGCCGGCAAGTACACCCTGGCCATCATGCTGGCCCAGGCCGCCAATTGCCTCGACCCACAGATCACCGACGGCCTGCCCGACTTCTGCGGCGTCTGCAGTAACTGCAATCGTATCGGCCAGGCTCTCGATCTCGATACCCGCGTCGACGAAGCCATCGCCGCCCGCGAAGACCTTCGCGACGTCGACAAGCGTGAGACCCGCATCCTGATCCAGACCCATCCCGACGTCCTCGTCATTCCCCCCGACCCGCCGCAACTCCTCATCAAAATCGGCCAGGTCCGCGTCCTCACGCGCGAAATCTACCGCGTCCCGGCCGAGGCTCGCCGCGCCTTCTCCATCTTTACCAGCGCCTCCTTCATGAAGGAGGCCGCCAATGCCCTGCTCAAAGTCCTCGAAGAACCGCCCGACCACGCCACCATCGTCCTGCTCGCCGAAAACATCGGAGACCTCCTCCCCACCATTCGCTCCCGCGCCGGCATCTTCCGCCTCGGCGCCATCCCGACCGAGCAGATTGAGAAGCTCCTCGCCGAACGCCGACGCGATCTCAAGCCCGCCGAGCGCGCCCTCATCGCGCGTCTTGCCGAAGGCGCCATTGGCCGGGCGCTGGGCTTCGATCTCGCCGCCTACCTCACAGCTCGCGCCGACGCTCTCGTTCTGCTGCGCAACGCCATGGGCCAATCGGACGCCTCCGACCTCTTCAAGGTCACCGAAACTTACCGCGCTGGCGCCGAGGGTCAGGAGAAAACCGAAGGCCTGCTGCGCGCCGCCGCCTCCATCCTCGAAGACCTGCTGCTGCTGAAATCCGAAACGCCGCAGCTGGTGCGCAACATCGATCTGCAGCGTGAACTGGCCGCCACGGCGACTGCAGTCACTTTCGACTGGATCGAAGCCGCCGCCCGCGGCCTCCGCCAGGTCGAATCCGGCATGCGCCGCAATCTCCTCCGCTCCCTCACCCTCGACAGCTTCGCTGCGCAACTATCATCGTCCTGACTGCGTCCTTAGTGAGCAGCGACCGAGAACAAGATGCGCAGAACCAGGTCGATATCCCCGTGAACGCCAACCTGCGCCCTATTCCCGATTCCCTGTTCCGATTCCCTGTACTTCTGGATTCCCACAACCGAACCAGGTTACGATCCCATCAACAGTCCCGAATTTATCTCCGCCTATGCGACGCAGCCCCGGGTTTCCGCATCACATAGGAACATCTTGTCCGTAAAGGATTATGGGTATGTCCCAGTTGCCTGCCTCAACGGTGCGGACGCTGCGCCCGCAAGCTGTTAAGCCCCCCGCACAGCGCGGTTCCAACGCGCTCGCTCCTGCTTCCGTTCCCGGACCCGTAGTGGTCCCGCCCCCAGCGCCTGCGCCGCCTCAAAATACCGTCGACCTGGACGTCATCGGCCCGCGCAAACTCATCCGTCCCACGCTACCTGACAGCGCGCGCCGCGCACGCCGCTTCCAGCGCAATGACGAGCCGGCATTGTTGATTCGTTCTTCGGCGCCGCGCAGCGCTCCCGCGCAGGAAGCCTCCCACGCCGAGACCTTCTATCTGCAAAAGCAAATGCAGACCCAGACGCCGATGGTCTTCATCCTCGACAACAACGAGAAGATTGAAGGCTGCATCGAGTGGTACGACCGTAATGCGATCAAGGTGCGCAGCACTTCATCCTCGCCCTTCCGGAACGGCCGCAACGATTCCGGCACTCGCATTCTGATTTACAAGGCGTGCATCAAGTACCTGCACAAAGCCGGAGAGAACGCGCCCGTCTAGTTCGCCCGACTGCTGCGTATCACGCCAATCAAGAGCTACTCTGAGCGCTGACCTCTGAGCGCTGCTCCCTGTCCGGCTCGCAGCAGTCGGTCCCGCACCGCCACCCCAATGCCCCGCGCCGCAGGCACTGGGCAGACAATCGCTGTCGCCCCCGCCGCATCCAGCCAGCGCAACCCCGCATACAGTTGCTGCGCCAGCTCCCGCTCGTGCTCCCAGCGTCCCCACTGAAAAATCTTCGCGCCCGGTCCCAGGAGCGCGGTCGGAAAGCCATCCGGCAGCATGAGCCCGACCACCTCGCCCGCATCTTCCGCTCGCCGCGCCGCACGCTCAAACTCCACCCTCTGCGCTGCCCCCTCGCCTTCCACCAAAATCAGCCGCGCTTTGGGAGCATAGTGGCGCACGCCCATTCCCGGAGAGAGCGCCGGTTCTTCTGACTCCTCCCCCTGTTTCCCCTCTCGCGGCCAAACTTTTCCGTGGCAAACGGCGCGAATCTGCTCCAGCGTGATCACTCCCGGCCGATAAATCACGCACTCGTCCGCGCTCACATCCACCACCGTCGACTCCACGCCGTGCGTGGTCTCGCCTCCATCCAGAATTGCGTCGATCCGCCCGTCCAGGTCCTCCAGCACATGCGCGGCACTGGTCGGACTCGTCCGCCCAAACCGATTCGCACTCGGAGCCGCCACCGGTACGGCCGCCGCCAGCAATAAAGCGTGCGCCGCCGGATGAGCCGGCATTCGCACGCCGACTTTTTTGAGCCCCGCGGTCACCCGATCCGGAACCCTCGCGCTCCGCGGCAACAACAGCGTCAATGGCCCTGGCCAAAAAGCCTCCATCAGCCGATGAGCATCCTGGTCGACCTCCGCCGCAATGATCTCCAGCATCGCCCGGTCGCCGATATGCACGATCAGCGGATCCCAGCTCGGCCGCTCCTTCGCGACGAAAATCTTCGTCACCGCCTCGCTGTCGAGCGCATTCGCGCCCAACCCGTAGACGGTCTCGGTCGGAAACGCCACCGTTCCCCCGCCGCGCAGCATCTTCGCCGCGCGAGCAATCGCCGCCCGCGATGCCCCGCTCTCCAGATCCCCGACATCCACAGCCAGCCGCAGTGTCTCCATCGTCCCTATGCTAATCGCGACGCCTCAGAAGGGCGCTGCCGAACGCTGAGCGCTGACAATTGAACGCTATCTCGAACGCCGCACGCGGAACGCCTATCGCCCCGTCTGTCCCCAGTACCCTGCACCCTGTACCCTGTCGTCATGGCCACCGAAGTCGAAATTAAATTCCGCGTGCCCGATGCCGCCGCCCTCACGCGCCGCCTCCTCGACGCCGGTTTCCATCTGGAAACCCCGCGCACCTTCGAGCGCAACATCCTCTATGACACGCCGGACCGCCGGCTCCGCTCTCAAACCGCCATCCTCCGCCTTCGCCAATATGGAGATCGCTGGATCGTCACGTACAAGTGCCTGCCGAAAGACCACGACCCCAACGCCCCCCACAAGCGCCGCGAAGAGACCGAAACTCAGGTCGAGGATGGTGAGGCCATCGGTCACATCTTCGAACAACTCGGCTTCGTTCCCTCGTTCACGTACGAAAAGTGGCGTACCGAATTCTCCGATGCCACCGGCCATTGTGTCCTCGATGAAACCCCCGTCGGCGTCTACGCCGAACTCGAGGGGCCGTCGCCATGGATCGACGCCACCGGACCCAAACTCGGCCTTTCCCCCAGTGAGTTCATCACTCTCAGCTATGGGCGGCTCTTCGACCAGTGGCGCGAGCGGACGGGCAGCGCCGCTGAAAACCTCACTTTTGCCGAGATTCCGGCTCCTCGGGGCTGATCCTTTTCCCGACTTGTGCCGATACATTCCCCGTACGGCACAAACCCTGGGCGAAGGTAAAATTGCAGCCCACCCTTCGCCCGAATTTTTGCCGAGCGCAGGTGTCCTGTGCTTTCGTCTCTCTTCGCTCCC
The DNA here is from genome assembly GCA_963705765.1 of uncultured Acidobacteriaceae bacterium. GTDB lineage: Bacteria > Acidobacteriota > Terriglobia > Terriglobales > Acidobacteriaceae > Palsa-343. Next base: position 18,038 of record CAVPKU010000047.1, read on the forward strand.
AGCCGTCGCCGCCGCACCGCTCTCTGGCTCGCGTTTCAGCGCCCCGTTCCTCGGCTTCAAGCCCTCCTCTCATGGTCGGCTGTCGCCCAAAAGTGCGCCCAAATTTGCGTTCCGAGGAATTCACCCGCGACCGGTTCGCGACCAGCGTACGCGCCTATCGTGCGCTGTCCCCTCGAGCATTAAACTGACTTCTGCCCTCACTCCCCCGTCAACGGATTCCCTTCGGGCGCCTTGATCGTCGTTGGATCCACCTTCGCCGGCGGCTCGGACCCGGCAACTGCTTCCTGTGCCCTGAGCTCTGTGCGCTGTGCTCTGGAGTACACCCGCATCGGATCTCCCGGCAGCATGCCATGCTTCTCCAGCGCCAGCCGGATTCGCCGCTGCGTCTCCCGCTGCGCTGCCCACTGCTGGTTCGCTTTCGTCTTCAACTGCACCGGATAGATCACCTGCGATCCCTTGATCGCATCCACCCCCAGCAGCACTGGATCGGCCAGATAGACATTTTTGTACGTCGGGTCGTTGCGCACGCTCATCGCCGCGTCGCGCAGCACCTGCATCACGTCGTCAGGATTCGCCGAGAAATCCACCGACACATTGATCGTCGCCAGCGAATAGTCTCGCGTCAGGTTCGCCACCGTTGTGATCTGCGAGTTGGGGACGATGTACAGCGTGCCGTCTCCGCCCCGCACCTGCGTCCGGCGCAGTGTCATCGTTTCTACTGTGCCGCTGACTCCTGCAATCGTGACTGTGTCCCCCACATTGAACTGATCGTCGATCAGGATCAGAAACCCGTTGAAGCAGTCCTTCACGATATTCTGCGCCGCCAGTCCGATCGCAACCCCAGCCACGCCCGCGCTGGTCAGCAGCGGAGCCAGGTTGAATCCCAGAACCGGCAAAATCTGCAGACAGGCCAGAAAGATGATGATTCCGATGCCCGTCGCGCGGACCACCGCCGTCAGCGTCCTGACCTGCGCATAGTGACCGATTGAACTCGATTGCCGGTCCGCAATCTGCAGAATGCGCCCCGTCACCAGCTGAAGAATCCACATCATCGCCCACGAGATCAGGGCGACGACCAACAGCTTGGGCAGCTTCTCGTGCAGAAAATCCTGCAGATCCAGGACGTACTTATCCCACAGTCCTGAGAAGAATTCCCGCCGCCCCAGAATCAGCAGTTCAGTCCACATCTCTCCCTCAGAATACCGTTACGCCGCCGTCACAATTCGTTCGCGAATCCGGCTTATAATGCTGCCACCCGCATCCACCGCGGCCCAGTTCATCCCGCCGCGCCGAGGAGACATTATGACTCGCATCGCCGCCTCATTCCGGAGCGCCCGCCTTCTTTCGATGACTCTTGCCTTCGCCGCTGCCGCCTTCACCGCCCACGCGCAGCAGCAGACGTCCGTTCCTTCCATCCGCCAGCCGGCCGCCACCGGCGACGCTTCGGGCTTTGGCAATACCAACCCCAATCCTCGCGATCCCGAACAGTCCCGCATGATGAAGGAGATGACGCGCGACCGCAACGCCCTCCGCCAGAAAGAAATCGTCGAGGATACGAATCACCTGATGGATTTGATTAAGCAGCTCAAAGACGACGTCGACAAAAGCAGCAAGGACCAGCTCTCCCTGTCCGTCGTCAACACCGCCACCGAAATCGAAAAGCTCGCCAAGTCGGTGAAGGAAAAAATGCGCGACGGGCAATAAAGACGGCGTTCGGCGTTCCGCGGTCGGCGATCGGAAAGACAGCGCGATCGGCGTTCGGGCTTCGAAGAACGGCAGCATTTCGACGTTCGAAAAACTGCGCGCTGTCGTTAGAGCTTCTCCCTCATCGACCACAGCATCTTACCGGCCCTCTCGGCCAGTGCTTCCGCTTCGGCAATCCGATCTGGATCGCCGAAGCCCAGTTCGCGCGCAATCACGAGTTGTGTCTGCACCTCGAGTGCCGAGCCGCGGGCCATGCCAATGAAATTCCGGTATTCGCCTCTCGAAGTGCGGCCGTAGCCCTCCGCGATGTTGCTGGCGACTGACACCCCAGCTCGCCGTAACTGGCTGGTCAAACCGTAGATTTCCTCGCGCGGAAAATCCGCTGTAATTTTGTAAAGCGGCACAGAAAGCTGGATAGCGCACTGCCACACGTCGAGTTCGCGATAGGATCTCGCCATTAACACCTCTGGAACCTGAACGCCGAACGCTCGCAGACTCTGAGCTTCGCTCAGAGTCTGCGAATCACCAGCAGCGTCTGATCGTCCACCTGCTTTCCAAAGGTCCGCGCATTCTCAAGAATCACTCTCCCTAGACCCTCCAGCGGTCCATGCGCATCCCTGGCAATGGCCTCCTGCACCCGCTCGATCCCGAATTCCTCACCGTTCCTGTCGCATACCTCCAGCACTCCGTCGGTCGCCACCACCAGCAGATCGCCACGCAGCAGCTCAATCGCCTCGCCTGTGAATCCGTCCACCGGCAGCAGGCCCAGCGGAAACTGCTGCTCCTCCACCCGCCGCGTGTCGCGGCTGGCGTTCCAGTGCAGCACTGGTGGACTGGCCGCAGTCGCATACCAGGCCGTCCCATCCGCGTTCAGCCGGAAGGCCGTCAAAGTCGCATACATCTGCGGCTCCTTCACATCCGGCAGCACCCGGTTCAGCTTGTCCAGCAGCAGCGGCAGCGTCGTGCTCGGATGTCCTGTCGCCGCATCCAGCAGCGCCGTCCGCGCCGCAATCTTCAACATCCCCATCAGGATTCCCGCTGAGAGCCCGTGCCCTGCGATGTCCGCCAGATACGCCACCACGTCGCCATTGGGCAGCACTACGGCATCCACCAGATCACCGCCCACTTTGTCGCTCGGTTCCGAGATTCCGTACACCTCGAACAGATCCGTCTTCAGAATCACCGTCGGCACCAGCGTCTTCTGGATCCCGTGCGCCAGGTCCAGCTCGTTGCGAATCTTCACCATGTCCTTGCCGGTTGCCTGAAGAAAAATCACAAACGAGGCATACGAAAGGATCGCGACGATCAGAGTCCCGGCCGCGGCGAAATGAACGCCGCTGGTCTCCGCCGGACTCTTCAGCGCGAATGTCGCTCCCATCCAGTTCGACATATGTCCCAGCAACGGCCCCATGGCAAACTGCAGCGCCGCCAGGATAAAAACCGTCGGCCACGGCAATTTGTTCATCATGAACAGCCACAACAGCGCATCCAGCCCTGTCACCACCGCGATCAGGATCGCTGTCACGTAGGGAATCTGGCCCATGTTCATCAGGTCGCTGAAAAATCCCACCACACAGAAAAGAAAAAACACCGCCAGATAGAGAATCCAGACCCGCCTCAGGGGCACGTCCCGAAACGCACGCCAGTGCTGCGGCCACTCGTACCAACGCCGGTTGGATTGCGCCATAGGCAGCCAACATATCAGCCAGTCTGGCTTCCGTACAGCGACCACCCCGAGCCGAACAGGGTCGGATCGACCCCCGCAGCCCCTTCCTGAACGCTGAACGCTGAAAACTGAACGCTCAGCCCGTCCGTCCATCCCCCTCTCGTGCCCCTCCCCCATTACCTTCCAACCATTGCCCTTTCCTCGCCTCCACGCGATACAATCTTCCGTCGCCCCCAGGATCGGCGACTGAAACGAAACGGGTTCGTATCCACCCATGGCTCGCACTAAACTGAAGGGTACGAACATCCAACGGAAGCAGAGGTCCGCATGGCGCGCACCGCAGTCTCCGGCGCTGAAGTCAAAAAATCGGCCGATCAACCCTCCCGCAACGGCAGCGGCTCCGGCCTTTCTCCAGAAAAGCTTCTTGAGATCTATCGCCTCATGGTCCTCTCGCGCCGTACCGACGACCGCGAGATCATCCTCAAAAACCAGCAGAAGACCTTCTTCCAGATCTCCGGCGCCGGTCACGAAGCTCTGCTCGTCGCTGCCGGCCTGTCGCTCCGTCCCGGCTACGACTGGTTCTTCCCCTACTACCGCGACCGCGGCCTCTCCCTCGCTCTTGGCACCACCGTCGAAGAACAGCTCCTCCAGGCCGTCGGCGCTGCCACCGATCCGGCCAGCGGCGGCCGCCAGATGCCTTCGCACTGGTCCGACCCGAAGCTCCACGTCGTTTCGGAGTCCTCTTCCACCGCAACCCAATGCTTGCAGGCCGTCGGTTGCGCAGAGGCTTCCCTCTATTTCTCGCAGCACCCCGAGGCCGCTCAGACCCCTGATTCGGCCCACCCCGACTACCGTCAGTTCCACGCCGTCGATTTCCACGGCGACGAAGTCGTCTACGTCTCCATCGGCGAAGGCGCCACCTCCCAGGGCGAGTTCTGGGAGTCCATCAGCATCGCCTCCAACCTCAAGCTCCCCGTTCTCTTCGTCGTCGAAGACAACGGCTACGCCATCTCTGTCCCCGTCGAGGTCAACACTCCGGGCGGCAACATCTCGCACCTCCTCGCCGCGTTTCCCCATTTCCATTTCGAGGAAGTCGACGGCACCGACCCCATCGCCTGCATGAAGGCCTTCGAGGCCGCCGTCTCCCATTGCCGCGCCCGCAAAGGACCCGCGCTGGTCCACGGCCACGTTATCCGCCCTTACGCGCACTCCTACTCCGACGACGCCCGTCTCTATCGTCCTGAGTCCGAACGCGACGCCGAAGCGCTGCGTGACCCCATTCAGAATTTCCGCAGCCACCTGCTGCACCAGAACATCGCCGCCACCGAGCTTCTCGATCGCATCGAGAAGCAGGTTGACGATGAGGTTCGCGAAGCTGCCGAACGCGCCCTTGCCGCGCCATTGCCCTCCACCGAACCGGCCGCCATCCTCCGCCATCGCTACTCCGAGGACTTCGACCCAACGCGCTCGGAACTGCAAACGCAGCCCTTGCATGAAGGCACTGCGCGGACCATGGCCGATCTGATCAATGCCTGCCTGCACGACGAAATGCGCCGTGACGCCCGCATCGTGGTCTTCGGCGAAGATGTCGCCGACTGCTCCCGCGAGGAATATCTCGAGCAGAAGCAGGTCAAAGGCAAGGGCGGCGTCTTCAAGCTCACCGCCGGCCTGCAATGCGAATACGGCTCTGGCCGCGTCTTCAATTCTTCGCTAGCCGAGGCCGCCATCGTCGGACGCGCCATCGGCATGGCCGTGCGCGGCCTCAAGCCGGTCGCTGAAATCCAGTTCTTCGACTACATCTGGCCCGCCATGCACCAGCTCCGCAACGAGCTCAGTGTGCTCCGCTGGCGCTCCAACGGAACCTGGGCCGCCCCCGCCGTCATCCGCGTGCCCATCGGCGGCTATCTCACGGGCGGAGCCATCTATCATTCGCAGTCCGGCGAGAGTCTCTTCACGCACACACCCGGCCTCCGCGTCGTCTTCCCTTCGAACGCCCTCGACGCCAACGGACTCCTGCGCACCGCCATCCGCTGCGACGACCCTGTGCTCTTCTTCGAGCACAAGCGCCTCTATCGCGAGACCTACGGCCGCGCCGCTTACCCCGGCCCCGATTACATGATCCCCCTCGGCAAAGCGAACGTCGTTCGCGAAGGTACGCATCTCACGCTCATCACCTATGGAGCGCTTGTGCCCCGCGCTCTCCAGGCCGCACAGCGCGCCCACAGGGAGCACGGCATCGAGACCGAGATCCTCGATCTGCGTACTCTCAATCCCTACGACTGGGAAGCCATTGCGACGTCCGTGACCAAAACCAGCAAAGTCATCGTCGCGCACGAGGACACGATCAGCTGGGGCTACGGCGCCGAAATCGCCGCTCGCATCGGTGAAGAGCTCTTCGACTCCCTCGACGCTCCCGTTCGCCGCATCGGCGCGCTGGACACCTTCGTCGCCTACCAGCCGCAGCTCGAAGACGTCATCCTGCCGCAACCCGACAAAATCTTCCACGCCATCACCGACCTGGCGAAGTACTAGCACTCCGCGGCTTTCTCGAACGCCGCACCCTCTGAGCGCTGAACGCTGATAACTGAAGCTGCCGTCACTCCAGCGCCTTCACCACGACTGGCGTCATCACCGCGTACCCCGCCGCGTTAGGATGAAGCCCATCCGTTGTCAACGCCGGGTTATAAAGGCCATTGCTGCCCTTCAGCAACGAGTGATAGTCGATGACGGTCACCTCCGGTTGTGATTGCAGCCAGGCATTCAGCGTCGCGACCCGCGCGTTCCGGCCTGCATAGTCAGGGTCCGATGCTCGCGCGCCAGGCCCATCTCCCCACGGCGGTATCGTCCCGATGTACACCGGTATCCCCGCCGCCTTCGCCTCCGCGATCATCGAAGTGAACGCGTCCCAGGTCGTCTGCGGAACCCACAGCGGACCGATATCGTTGGTCCCTGCCAGAATGTGGATGGCGTCAGGATTAAGCGCAATCGCGTCCTTCTGGAATCGCGCCGCCACCTGTACCGACGTTTCCCCGGAAATACCTTTGTCGATCCAGTCGTTCGCGGCAAAGTCCGTGTAGTTCGCCCAATACTGCGTGACCGATGCCCCAATAAACACCACTTTCTTGGGAGTTGGAGCGGCTCCGGTGGCCGCACCGGCCCCGGCGGTGCAATTGGCGATGGTGGATGCTCCGGCGACAGCGTGGTAAGCAGCGCACCCGTCTGCGTTCCGCATCCCCCACAACAGAACAATAGAACAACGAAAAGACCAAGACCCGTGCGAACCGTACATCGCATCGTCCAAGGCTAAGACCTGCCAAGCGCTCCGGAGCAGAAAAAACGCCCTCCACCCACGTTGCTTTTCCAATTTGGTACCGTGGACCGCTTTGGCGATCGCACTACCCCAAAAGACAGAAACGCGCGAAGGCCATGAAGACCCCGCGCGTGTCTCTGTGCCCTGAATTCGTCCTACCAGCTGAAGTTCAGATTCACATCCGGCAGCACACCCGTTCCTTCCCACCGCACACCATCGAGCGCCCGCGGATCGAGCCCCAGCGCCTTCAGGATCGTCGGCGCCACCTGCAACGTCCCCACTTCGGAATACACCGTGTGCGGACGGAACGCGGGATTCGAGAGCAAGAGCATCACGTTCGTGTCGTCATGCGAAAAGCCACCGTGCTCCTCCAGCTTGCTCGCGCTCCCCGTGTAGGTCACCCCGACGTTGGGCGTCACGATGATGTCCGGCGTCCGCGGATCGTTCGGCGGCAAGCCCGGCACATCGTAGTTCAGCGCCACGCTTGGCCCGAAAAAGATCTGTCCGATCCCCGCCGTCGCTCGGTTGGCCTCCAGCGTCCCTACTGCCGACGACAATGTCGTAGGATCCACCAGCCACAGCAACGAGACATCGTCCTCGGTCGGGCCCACGCCGTTGATCTGGTTCGCCGGAAGCAAATTCCCCAGCAGAGTCGACGGAGCCTTTCCATTGTTCGTTTTCCCAGGAATCGGGAAATACAGATTCGGATCGATCGGCGACTGCCCGTGCTTCGCCGTAATCACGATCAGGGTCGACTCGTACTTGCCGTGATCCTTCAGCTCTTCGACAAATCTCCCGATCGCCTCATCGGCAAACTGGATCTCGCTCAGCAACGAAGGTCCCGGCGTGCCCGCCGCATCCAGATAGCCGCCCTTCGTGCTGCCCTCGATCAGCTTCTGCCCCACGCTGACCGCCTGGAAGTTCATTCCGAAGATCGTCGGCGTCCGCGTCTTCGTCATCCCCAGGTGATCCATCCCGTCAATCTCGTGCAGGATCGCGTTCACCTTCAGCTGGTCGTAGCATTGGATATTCTGGAAACTGTTCGTCCACGCGGTCAGATCGGAACTCGGATCGGGCACCGTCGCGCAGGAAATGCCCGATACCGTCGTCAGTCCCGGCACCGCCACCACGTTGGAATTGATCTCCGGCGAATAGAAATCGTCCAGCATGCCGTGCTGTCCCGCCACCGACGAGTACGCAGGATGCTTGTCCGACCATGCCGCATACCCGCCCGCATCGTGGACCACCCCAAAGATCGTGTTCGTCCGCACAAACTGCCAGGGCATCACCGGCGCACATCCCTTCGCCGGATCGCGATCCAGCTTCTTCGTATCGAGCGAGGCAATGCCTCCGTCGATGAGGCTCGCTCCCGGCGCGCCGCCGTTCAGCTTCGTCTGGTCGAGGTCGATGCCTTCCTCGTACTCGGTCTCGTAGCCCGTCGGTGCTGCGCCCGGCGTGCACGTTCCCGCCGGGCTCCCGTTCCCCGTCGCGATCATCGGTCCATCCAGCGACCGGTCGTACGCCACGTCGTAATAAACGCCCAGCGTCCGCGGCGTCGCTCCGCTCACGATCGTCATCAGTCCCGGAAATGAATCGGAGGGCTTCGAGGTACTCGCACCCACGTAGTTCACGCCCGTCGTCCCCAGTGCCGCCAGATTCGGACAGTACGGCGCGCCGTTATTGACTCCGGCGATTCCGTGCATGCAGTTCAGATAATCGACAGCGTGCATGCCGTCGATGCTGATCAGCAGAACGTGGCGGATCGGGCTTCGATCCCAGTCGCGGTCCCGATCCTCGGCTCTGGCCGAAGAGGTTCCGCTCATCGCGATGAGCAGGACACCCGTGAAAATCAACAGCGATTTGCGCATTGCATCCTCCATGGGTCTGGAGGCTAGCAACCGGCGCTATGGCTATGGGCTTCCCGCTCGTGAATTTGGCTTTAAAACACGTCCACAGCGTCCGCGTTTCTGAAAGCTGCGTCATCAACGTGCAAAGCGGAGTTCGTATGGAACTCCGCCTGCTTTGCGCAGCCGGAACAAGAGCCCCGGCCGCGGAACACTGTTCCCTATTCTCTATTCCCTGTTCTTAAGGCAAATGGTCCACGTAGCACGCACCGTTCGTCGCCTGCGCGGGCGGCGACGGAGGCGTCGTCCACGCCGGCGAGTTGAAGTCGAAGAACTCCGTCATGTCCATCTGCGCCGCATCCCGCTTGGTCAACGCGGGCACGTTGAACCTCGTCTCGATCAGCTTCAGGATCGCGGTGTAATCCGCAACCGTGTGCGACACATAGTTCTTCTTCGTATACGGCGAGACCACGATCATCGGCACGCGGTAGCCTGTGTACGTAAAGTCACACGTCGGACCCGTCGAGGAGGTGCAAACGTCCCCGGGCTGCAGATCCACCGGTTTGATCCCATCCGGGCTCACCGCCGGCTGCGGCGGCACGTGATCGTAGAAACCGCCGCCTTCGTCATAGGTCAGAATGAACGCCGAGTCCTTCCACGACGAGCTCTGCATCAGGCCGTTGATCAGCGTCGAAACCCACTGCGCCCCGGACTGAATGTTGCTCAGCGCTGTGTCCGAGTTCGACGGATGCTCATCCAGACCCGCATCGGAAGGTGGCTCGATCTGCGCCACCTGCGGCAGCGTCCCCGCCTGCAGGTCCGTAAAATATTGCGAGATCGGCGCGATGTTGTTCGGATACTGCGACACGATCGTGTTCGCGAATTCAAAGTTCTGCACGTAGCTCAGCGTGATCAGGCACGACGCCTGGTACGGCTGGGCACAGCCGCTGTTCGTCGGATCCACGTAAATCTTCCAGCTGATCCCCGCGCTCTGCAACTCCTGAAAAATCGTTGGCACCTTCAGCAGCGGCGTGTCCTGCGCGTCCGTCCCTTCCGGATACGCATATCCCCCTGAAGTTCCCGCAATCAGATACATCCGGTTCGGATGCGTGCGCGTCATCACCGGATTGAACCACCGGTCCGATGTCGCGAATTTTGACGCCATGAAGTAGTAGTAGTTCAGATCGCTGCCGTCGTAATACCCGATCGCGCGCAGCCCGTTCGTATCGTTGAAGGGCGGCGACATCGTCCGAGCATCGTGCGCCGCTGTGTACACAAATCCGTTCAGCTTCGCAGCGCTCTGCCCCGTCGGGTCGTTATAGTCCCAGTCCACATGGCCTTCGTTCCACGACGGGCTGGGATTCTCCGCGCATTGCGTGATCAGGTGATACGACGAGATCGGATTATTGGGATCGAAAACGCAGTCTGCCGGAGCCGGCTGGCTCGGATCGCATCCTGGAATCGATGGCGGCGTTCCCGGTGTGGGATTGAACTGCGGCAACCCGTCGTAGGACTGATCCGGATAGCCGTTCTGCGCCCAGTACTGGCGCAGTGCGCCGAAGTAGTGATCGAATCCGCGGTTCTCCTGGGCCAGAAAAACAATGTGGTTAATCGACGACAATCCGGCCGTCGATCCGCCGCCGCCCGGGCCGCCGGATCCGTTGCCGTGAGTCGATCCGCAGCCACAAACTCCAAACGACAATGCCGCGGTCAGGAAAAAACAAAGAGACTTCAGAGAAGAATTCATTCGCAACGGCGACTCCGACCTCCTGCCGATTTTCAGCCCGATGAGATGCCGATGGGCTTGCCGGTGTTATCTCTGTCCCGCCCTCTATTCCTGCCAAAGACCGCCTTTGCAATTTCCATTCGCCACCGGTTTGTTCAATCCGGCATAATGACTCCGCACCCATAACCTGCGGCCTTTCAATCACTCGCACCATTCCCAGCTGAAGGCCTCAATCCCTCCGAACCCTGGATTCCATCCCCGAATCCTCGCTGCGGATCGTGTGGACCGGTGTCGGTGCACCGAATCTCGAAACATCCCAAGGAGATCAATCATGAGCAACCACCCAACCCCTGAGCGCATCCTCCAGGTCGGCCTCGGCTTCTGGCCCTCCAAAGTTCTCCTCAGCGCTATCGAAATGGGCCTCTTCACCGAGCTCGCGCACGGCCCCGAACCCCTCGAAACCCTCCGCGGCCGCCTCGGCCTTCACACGCGTTCAGCGCATGACTTTCTCGATTGCCTCGTTGCCCTCGGCTTCCTTGAGCGCCAGAACGGCAAGTACTCCAATACTCCCGAAACCGATCTCTTCCTCGATCGAAAGAAGCCGTCGTATGTCGGCGGCATCCTCGAGATGGCCAACCGCCGCCTCTATCCGTTCTGGGGACACCTCACCGAAGCCGTTCGCACCGGCACTCCGCAAAATGAAATGCGCACCGGCGACGCTCCGCTGTTTGAGACTCTCTACGCCGACCCCGCCCGTCTCAAGGAATTCCTCGCCGCCATGACCGGCATCAGCCACGGCTCCGCTCTCGCCATGGCTGCGAAATTTCCATGGTCCAACTACAAGACCTACGTCGATGTCGGCACCGCCCAGGGCGATACCGCCGCACAGATCGCTCTCGCCAACGCGCATCTCACCGGCACCGGATTCGACCTCGCCGAAGTCGGCCCCATCTTCGAGGAGTACGTTGGCAGCCTCGGCCTCAATGGCCGTCTGCGCTTTACGCCCGGCTCCTTCTTCGACAGCCCGCTTCCCAAAGCCGATGTCGTGGTCATGGGTCACATCCTCCACGACTGGCCGCTCGAAACCAAACGCATGCTCATCGCGAAAGCCTATGAAGCCATCCCCGCCGGCGGCGCCTTCATCGTCTACGAAGCCATCATCGACGACGATCGCTCGAAGAACGCCTTCGGCCTCATGATGAGCCTCAACATGGCGATCGAAACTCCAGGCGGATTCGACTACACCGGCGCCGACTGCCAGGGCTGGATGCGCGATGCCGGCTTCCGCGAAACCCGCGTCGAACACCTGGTCGGACCGGACTCCATGGTTGTCGGCATTAAATAGCGGGCCGCAGAAAACGGATCGGCCCATTCCGAATCGAGCGCGCTGCTGGCTCGAATCAAAATGGGCCGTCTCCGTGTTCGATGTTCTTGCTATTTCTCCAGAATCGCCTTCTGATTCTTCAGAATCTCTTTCTGGTTGGCCAGGATCGCGTCGAGAGACTTCTGATTCTTCCTGATCGCTGCCTGATTAGCAAGGATCGTCTTCTGATTCGACAGAATGGTCTTCTGGTTTGCGACAATCGCCTTCTGATTGCCGAGGATCGACTTCTGATTCGTCAGTGTTGCCTCTGCCATATTCTCTCCGGTCCGTCGCGTGGTCCGCGTAAGTTCTTATCGAGATTATGCCACTCTGGCATTTCCCTCAAGACTCCAGACTCCACGCTGTACCCTGTAGCTGAACGCTACTATGTCCACTCTTCAGGTCAGAACGGTTTCCGCCCAATACCCCGTCTTCATCGGACGCAATCTGTTTCCGGCACTCGCCCGCGCCAGGCGCCTCCGTCAGGCCGGCCAATCCTTCGTCGTTACCTCGCCGGAGATATGGGCTCTCTGGGGCAGGAAATTCCTCGCCGCCTTCCCCAAAAATCAGCAACCCACTGCTCTCTTCCTGCCCCGCCGGCGAGCGCTTCAAGCGGCTGGGCCAGGTCGAACGCCTCGCTGCGGAACTCGCCGAAGCCGGCGCCGACCGCTCCTCCGTCCTCATCGCGTTCGGCGGCGGCATCATCGGCGACCTCGCGGGCTTCCTCGCCGCGATCTACATGCGCGGCATCGACTACATCCAGGTCCCCACCACACTCCTCGCCCAGGTCGATTCTTCAGTCGGCGGCAAAACGGGCGCTAATCTCGCCTCCGGCAAGAACCTCATCGGAAGCTTCCACCACCCGCGCGCCGTCTTCGCCGACATCAACGTCCTCCAGACCCTGCCCGACCGCGAGTTGCGCGCCGGCCTGTTCGAGAGCGTAAAAGCCGGCATCATTCGCGACGCCGCCCTCTTCCGCTTCATGGAGAAGAATTCCGCGAAGATCCTCGCCCGCGATCCCGCGGCCCTCGAGCGCGTGATCACGGCGTCGATTCGGATGAAGGCCGAAGTCGTCGGCATCGACGAGCGCGAATCCGGCCTGCGCATGATTCTGAACTACGGCCATACCCTCGGCCACGCGATCGAAGCCGCCACCAACTACCGCGCGCTGCTGCACGGCGAAGCCATCGCCTGGGGCATGCTGGCCGCGCTGCGAATCGCCCTTGCTCGCAAAACCGTCAGACTCGACCACGCAACGCGCATCGAGGAAACGATCCTGGCCTACGGACCGCTGCCGCCGTTTCGTTCCACCCCGGCAAAGCTGCTCGCCGCCGCCGGTCGCGACAAAAAAAATCGCGCCGGAACCCGGCGCTTCATCCTTCCCAAAGGCATTGGCGATGCTGTGGTCGTCGAAGACGTCACTGAGGCGGAGCTGAACTCCGCAGCGGAGTGGCTCCTCACCCATGCAAGAACAGGGTTTCCTATTTCCTAAACCCTAATCCCTAAACCCTGTCTCGCAGTCGACTAGTCGACAGCAAGCGACAGCTGATGCCGTACATCTGCGCCGCGTACCCAGAAAATCACGTCCGTCGCGATGTTCGTCGCGTGGTCCGCAATCCGCTCCAGGTTTCGCGAGATAAGAATCGCCGGCAGCGCCTGATCCGCGCACTCCGGCTTCTCCTGGATCACCTTCGTCAGATCGGTGATTGCCACCCGGTTCATGCGGTCGATCTCGTCGTCCATCTCACGCACCGACTCAGCCACCAGCGCGTCCCCATCCAGCAGCGCCTGCAGCGCCGTCCGAATCATCCGCCCGGCAAAGTCGCCCATCCCGGCCACATCGATCGGCAGATCCATCGGATCCTGATCCATCAGGTCCAGCGTCCGGATGGCGATGCTCACCGCCATATCGCCGATCCGCTCCAGGTCGCCGTTAATCTTGATCACCGCCAGGATGAAACCGCAGGTCGATCGCCATCGGCTGCTCGCGCGAAAGCAGCTCGTACGCCATCTCGTCCACTTCCCGCTGCGCCGTATTGATGGCCGTCTCGTTCTCGCGCACGTACTGGCACAGCGCCTCATCGCGCTGTAGCCATGCGTCCACGGCCGCTTCCACGGCCTGCTGCGACAGGGCTGCCATGGCCAGCAGCTTGTCCTTCAGCTCCGCCAGTTGTTGATGAAAATGGATCCGGGGCAACGTTCCCTCCTGCGCATTCCGCCCGCGCCCTGAGTCAATCGGGTGCCCCATATCCGCCCGGTTCTGGCAGATGTGGGTTCAGGCGAAACCAATCTTTGTATTGTGCATCTCCACGCATAAATACACTGCAAATTTTCGAGGCTCACCGTTACTCTGGTGAGCCGCTGTGCAACCCTGCGTCTTCGACGCGTCCAGCCAACTAACGTAATAACCGGCGCCCACGCCCGCGAATCCCACCTCCGCAGCATCCACCGAACCACGGTGCTACTCCCCGAGCGCGGAGCCGAAATGCTGGGTGCCCCATATTTGCCCGGTGTTGGCAGATGTGGGAAGCCGCAATCTTCATTTCAACTGGTCCCGAGCGCCGAACGCTGCCCTACGCCAGCCGCTTCTCAGCCTCCTGCGCGGCCTCGTAAATCTCATCGAACGACTCCACCGCGTACAGCACTTTTTGCTCCTCCGACACCAGAAACTGCTGCTCCAACACCTGATCCAGGTTGAAGTCCCGAATCTCTGGCCGCCCCTCAATCACGTGCGTCCCCTCGCCATGCGATGAAATCAGCCCGCTCCCGTAGAGCTTCACCTTGCCCTTCTGTCGGATCACCCCAAACTCCACCGTGAACCAGAACAGGCGGCCCATCTTCTCGAGCTTGTCTTTGTCGTGCATCAGGCCCGCGCACACACGCCCGTAGTGCTGCAGAAAATCCGCGAATACCGGATGCGCATGCATCGGCACGTGCCCGAAGACATCGTGGAAGATGTCCGGCTCCGGCGTGTACTCCATCGACTCGCGGCTCCGGATATAGGTCGTTGTCGGAAACTGCCGCGCGCCCAGCATCTCGAAGAAGGCATCCGGCGGCAGAAAACCGCTCACCGGCGTGGCATTCCATCCCGTCCTCGGCGAGAGCCGCCGGTTCACTTCCGCCAGATTTGGTATCGAGTCTTCCTTCAGCCCGATCTGCTCAAACCCGTTCAGATACTCCTCAGCCGCATGCTCTCGTAGCTGTGGCATCCTCCGCCGCACCAGCTCCGCCCACACCGCGTGCTGCTCCTCGCTGTACGCATCCCACTTCTGCTGGATCAGAAACGGTTCCGCAACGGTCAGCTTGCCCTGCTGGTGCGCTTCCGTCCCAGCCACGCCTGGTGGATTCATCCTTTTCACCCCCGGCAAAACGTTAGAGAATTTCACCCGGCGTGGGGAACTGTCAACCAGAACCGTAACCGTGAGAAGATGGCGCGTGATACGTAAGCTGGAGTTGTTCTCAGCGGCGCTCGGGACGGTTCTCTGCTCCACCCTTTGCGTAGTCTTATCTATGGCGCGCGAGGGGACCGCTAAGGGCGCTTGCTTCTTCGGAGCATTGGCTTTGGGTTGTGGATTTGGCTGGTGGAGGATGATAAGAGGCCGTTGAGTTGTCGTTGCGGTCACATCTCCCTGTTCCCTGTTCCCTACTCCCTACTCCCTACTTACTACCCTTCTTCTTCGCCACCATCTCCGCCGGCTTCTTCGGTGCCGCCGGCGTCACCGGCGGCAAATCGTAAATCTCCACCGCCCCATTCCGTAGCACCGCAAACCGTTTCCCATCCGGCGACAGTGCCACATTCTGACCCGCCGTCAGCACCGGCGACGCGTCCTTCACCAGCACCAGCTTCCCGCTCTCGGTGTCGTACACGCCCACCATCTGCGCCTGAACGTCGTCCGGATACAGCGCGTCGAACGTCGAGATCGGCCGGCTCACCTGCACCGATTCATACAGAAACCGGCTCCCGTTCGCTGCCGAGTCAAACCATCCCCATACGAAACGGTTCTGCCAGCGATCCCGCCACAGTTCCCCATCGCCGTCCGTCGAAACCGCAATCACCTGGCGATCGTCCCCGTCGTTGTAGCACCCCACCATCAGCACCACGCTCGCGCTCAGCGGCCGCGCCGACGGCGTGCACGAAGACTTCACCTGCGCCACAATCCTCGGCGCCCCCTGGAAAGGCACGTCCCGCATCACCCACGACCCCTGCCCCTTGCCTTCCAGCAGGTCCAGCAGCCCATCGCCCATCAGCGGCAGCAGCGTCGCGCTGTTGCCTTCGCTTTCCACCAGCGGCGTTTTCTCGCCCAGCGGATAGATCATCACCTTCACCGGTTGCAGGTCTCCCAACCTCTTCGGACCCAGCGGCTCATGGGGCTTGTCCGGATCGCTGGTCTCCACCACCATCATCTTCCGGTCCGCCGATACCTGAACCGCCCGAATCCCATCCCTGAACGTCAGGAAGGGTTCCAGCTGCAGCCCCTGATCGGTCACGAACAGCGAATCTCGCTGGCGCACCAGAAACTTCCCATCCTTAAAGGGCCACAGGTATTGCGAGCGGTCATGCATCCGCCACTTCGCCTCCTGCACCGCCTCGCCGGTCTTCAGATCCAGCACCAGCGCCTGGATCTCCTGATCCTCATCGCCGGCCGGATCTCCCGGCACCCGCGTCAGCAGCCCACCGATCCGAAATGTGAACAGCAGATGATCGTCGTCGAAGAACCCCATCGCCGCCGACGACAAGTGATAGGTCAGATAGAACGCGCCCGGTGGCTTGTACCCCAGCGCCCCCACATCGATGCTCACCGCCGGCTTCAGATCCGGCGGCGGAGCTGGAGCCGGCTTCTTCTCCGCCAGCGACGTCAACGCGAGCAGCGCAATCGCCGCCGCTCCGCTCGCCCGATCCCTCAAGCCCGCGCTGTGCATTTGAGTCCTGCATCCATTCTTCGCACCCCAGGCCCTCAGGAGCAAATTTGCAACCCAAATGCCGCGCAGACGAGCATGTCCCGTCATACCATTTGACGCCACGCTACGGAGTGCGTATAAAACGTTGTCTAATGATTGCAGGCAGACGCTGCGTGCCCACAGCCGCGTCTCCGAGGCAGATCGATATTATGGCTCGAATGCAGGAAGCACGCGAAACATCCACGGCCCGCCGCTCCTCTCGCTCCACCTCCGCGAAACCTGCGGCCCAGTCGAGCGAGAACAAACAGATGCTCCAGGACTATCAAAACGCCGTCCAGTTCATGCAGCAGGGCAAGTACGAAAAGGCTCGCGTCCTTTTCGACAAGCTCTCCCGCGACGCCTCGCCCGAGATCCTCGAGCGCTGCCGCGTCTACCTGGCCGTTTGCGACCGCAACGCCAAAGACGCCTCCCTGTCCTTCAAGACCGCCGAAGAGCAGTACGACTACGCCGTCTCCCTTCTCAACACCGGTTCGTATGAGGAGGCTCGCGATCAGTTCGAGGCCATCCTCACCAAGGCGCCTGGGGCCGACTTCGCCCACTACGGCATGGCCCTGCTCAGCAGCATCACCGGCCAGGCCGAGGAAGCCCTCGAACATCTCACCCGCGCCATCCAGATCAATCCCGCCAGCCGCATTCAGGCCCGCTCCGATCCCGACTTCATCGATATGGCGGACGACCCACGCTTCACCGAACTCCTCTACCCGGAAAACTCCTGACCGGCTGCGTCGACTGAGCGCTGATCGCTGACAACTGAACGCTGTCCTGTGGGTTAGACTCATACCCGTACGCTCCTGTCAAAAACCGGTGAGCCTTAAAACCGCGAAATCATCCGTTCCCGCGGGCCTGCGCGTCGTCACCATCGGCGGTGGAACAGGCCTCTCCACGCTCCTGCGTGGCCTCAAGCTCCGCGTTCCCCACGCTGTTGGACTTCTCGCGCCTCCCACCAGCTCTCCCCTCATCGCCGACCTCACCGCGGTGGTTACCGTCACCGACGATGGCGGCTCCAGCGGCCGCCTCCGCCGCGATTTCAATATGCTTCCCCCCGGGGACCTCCGCAACTGCATGGTCGCCCTCTCTGAAGACGAGGGCCTCATCTCCCGTCTCTTCCGCCATCGCTTCGGCTCCGGCGGCGAACTGGAAGGCCACAGCTTCGGCAACCTCTTCATCGCCGCGCTCACCGAAATGACCGGCGACTTCGCCCAGGCCATCCGCCTCTCCGCCGAAATCCTCGCCACCCGCGGCCACATCATTCCCGCCACCGCGTCCAACGTCACCGTCACCGCGCGCATGGAAGACGGCTCCATCGTCCGCGGCGAAACCAACATCACCGCCAGCCGCCAGCGCATCGTCGAGCTCATGCTTGACCCGCCCGATCCGCCCCCGCCTCCGGAAACCCTGGCTGCCATCGCCGCCGCCGATCTCATCACCATCGGGCCCGGTTCGCTCTACACCAGCATCGTCACCAATCTGCTCGTCAAAGGCATTCCCGAAGCGCTGGGCGCCGCCCAGGGCACGCGCGTCTTCATCTGCAACCTCATGACCCAGGCCAACGAGAGCCTGCACCTCACCGCCTCCCAGCACATCGAGCGCATCTACGAGCACGCCGGCCGCCCCATCTTCGACTACGCCCTCATCAACACCGCCCCAGTCTCGAAAGAAATCCGCCGCCGCTATGCCGCCGAAGGCGCCGAAATCACCGTCGCCGACGTCGATCGTGTCGAAGCCCTCGGCATCCAGTGCATCACCGGTAATTTCGCCGCCGAGGGGGACGTTCTCCGCCACGCCGCCGACCGCGTCACCGATGCCCTGATGTCCCTGCCTGTTCGCACACCCGCCGTCGCCGCGCGCTGAGCCTTTGCATGAGAACTCCCTGCGAGGCCATCAGCGGGTCCGCCGCAGCGAGTGCTCCCTGCGTGGAACAAGCCAGGCCCTGGATCCTCGCCGCCACCATCCTTGCCTCCAGCATGGCCTTCATCGACAGCACTGCGATCAACGTCGCGCTGCCCTCGTTGCAGAAAAGCTTCCACGCCACGGTGGTCGACGTGCAGTGGGTCATCGAATCCTATGGCCTTTTTCTCGGCGCGTTGATCCTGGCCGGAGGCTCGCTCGGCGACCTCTTCGGTCGGCGCCTCATCTTCGTCCTCGGCACAGGCCTCTTCGCCCTCGCCTCCGCCGCCTGCGGACTTGCACCCACCGTTCATCTCCTGATCGTTGCGCGCAGCGTTCAGGGCATGGGGGCCGCGCTCCTCGTCCCCGGCAGTCTCGCCATCATCAGCGCATCCTTCGACGAGAAAACTCGCGGCTCGGCCATCGGCACCTGGTCAGGATTCTCCGCGATTACCACCGCCATTGGTCCGCTCCTCGGCGGATGGCTCGTCGAGCACGCCTCCTGGCGCTGGGTCTTCGCGATCAATCTGCCGCTGGCCGCCGCCGTCGCCGGCATTTCACTCTGGCGCGTCCCGGAGAGCCGCAGTTCCATCGCCGCCCGCGTGGATTGGACCGGATCGCTCCTGGCAACGCTCGGGCTCGGCTGCCTGGTCTACGGCTTCATCGAGTCCACCAGCCTCGGCTGGAGAAGTCCCCTGGTCCTCGCCAGCCTCATCGTTGCATGCGGCTGTCTTTTGGGATTTGCAGCCTTCGAAGCGCGCACCCGCTTTCCCATGGTCCCGCTCGCTCTGTTTCGCAACCCGAACTTTGCCGGTGCCAATCTCTTCACCCTGTTCCTCTATGCCGCCGTCGGCATTTTCTTCTTCCTGTTTCCGCTCAACCTCATCCAGGTCCAGGGATTCAGCGCCACCGCCACCGGCGCAGCTGTTCTCCCCATGATCCTGCTCATGTTTCTTCTTTCGCGCTGGTCGGGCGGACTGGTGGCGCGCTACGGCCCCAGAAGGCCCCTGGTCATCGGCCCCCTCATCGTCACCCTGGGCTTCCTGCTCTTCGCCGTTCCTTCTGTCGACGCCCACTACTGGATCAGTTTCTTTCCCGCAGTGCTGATCTTCGGCTTTGGAATGGCAGTCACCGTAGCGCCGCTCACCACCGACGTCATGAACTCCGTCGAGGAGGACCGCATCGGCACCGCATCCGGAATCAACAACGCGGTCGCGCGCATCGCGGGCGTGCTCGGCATCGCCGTCCTCGGCATCGCGATGGTCTGGGCCTTCCGTGCCCATCTCGATCGCTCCCTGATGCATCTCTCCCTGCCCCCGGCTGCCCTCGATCAGATCCACGCGCAGGAGAACCGCCTCGCTGCTCTCCAGCCCCCCGCCGGTCTGGACGCTCCGACAATCGCCGCCATCACGGCTTCCGTTCGCCAGGGATTTGTCTTCGGATTCCGCATCGTGATGATGATCTGCGCCAGCCTCGCCTTCGCCAGCGCAATCATCGCCTTGCGCATGGTTCCCGACGCTGCCAATCACTCCGCCCCGCCCGCACCCGCCTCATGACCTGACGCCGATCGCGGAACGCCACCGCAACCGTCACTTCACTCGAATCTCAATCCCCGTCGTATCCCCCTCCACCTCGACCGCCACATCCTCAAACCGCGGCTTCCGCCACGCATGGAACGGTCGCCAGAACCCGCTCGGCTCTTTCGGTCCGAACATCCCCATATCCAGCTTTGCGTTCTCGTTCACGTCCTCGTATGCGCTCAACCCCCAGCGCCCGCGCTTCACGTCAAAATGAAAATCCGTCACCGCGCCTGGCGCGATCCGAACCTCTTCCACCGGATGCACAAGAAATCCCGCCACATCCCACAGCGCCACGTGGATCGTGTGCTTCCCTGACCCTCCTGCCACCTTTCCCGACAAATGAAGTACAGGGCCACTCGCCGGCCCCGCCTGACCGAAACAAGATCCTGCGCCCATTGCCACAGTTGCCAGCCACACACACCACCACCGCCTCATCGCATCGCCTCGCAATTCCACATTCATCCTGACGTCGGTCCTTCAACGCGAGGCAGCCGCTTCGTCATTCCTCATCCGACTGCCTCGCTGAAGTCGCCCACATCATCCAGCAGATCATCCTCCTCTCCCGACAGCAACCCCAACGCCTGCCGCTCGAACAGGCGCCGGTAGATGCCGCCTGCCATCTTCACCAGTTCCTCGTGTCGGCCCTCTTCCACGACCTCTCCGCGGTCGAAGACCAGGATTCGGTCCAGCATCCGCACCGTCGCCAGCCGGTGCGCGATCACGATGGCCGTCCGTCCTGCGATCAGCCGCTCCATCGCTTCCTGAATCAGCGCCTCAGACTCGGAGTCCAGCGACGACGTCGCCTCGTCCAGCACCAGCACCGGAGCATTCGCCAGGAACGCCCGCGCCAGTGCCACACGTTGCCGCTCGCCGCCGGAGAGCTTCACGCCGCGCTCGCCGACCAGCGTCGCGTAGCCCTTCGCCTGCCGCTCGATGAACTCGTGCGCGTTCGCCAGCCGCGCCGCCTCCTCGATCTCCCGCGGTTGCGCGCCCGGCCGTCCGTACGCGATGTTCTCCGCCAGGGATCGGTGAAACAGAATCGGCTCCTGCGGCACCAGCGCCAGTTGTGCGCGCAACGAGTCCTGCGTCCCATGCGCGATGTCCTGCCCATCGACGAGGATCCGCCCATCCGTCACGTCGTAGAGCCGGTGCAGCAGCTTCACGAACGTCGTCTTGCCCGAGCCCGAGTGCCCGACCAGCCCGACGCGTTCGCCCGGCTCGATGCGGATCGAGAAGTCGCGGAACAACGGCTCAACCTGCATGCCGTACCGGAACGTGACGCGATCGAAGACGATCTCCCCCGCGCGCACACGAATCGGCTTCGCATCCGCGCGATCGGCCACGCCCAGCGGCTGCGTCTCGAACCCGACCATCTCCTCCATCTCATTCACGCCGCGTTGCAGGTTAGCGATGTGCTGCCCCGTGTCGCGCAGATAGCCGTGCACGATGAAGTAGCTGGTCAGCACGAACGTGACGTCGCCCGCCGTCGCCTTGCCGCGCCACCACAGCCAGATCGCGCACCCGACCACGAGCGTCCGCAGCGCCAGCAGCGCGATCATCTGCGCCAGCCCGCTGTGCGATGCGTACATCCACGTCCGCCGCGTACGCCATCCCCACTTGTTCATCACCGTCGCCAGCCGCGCGTCCTCGCGCCCCTCGGCGCCGAACGACTTCACCGCCGTGTTGCACGTGATCGCATCCGCCAGCGATCCGCCCAGCCGCGTGTCCTGCGCGTTCGACAGCCGCGCCGCCGGTGCGATCCAGCCCAGCGACAACGCCACCGAAATGGCCACGTACACCAGCGCACCCGCGCCCACCAGTAGTCCCATCGTCGGCCAGCGCCATCCGAGCAGCAAGGGACATCCGATCAGCACCAGCAGCGCCGGCAACAGCGCGAGCAGCAGCGTGTCGTCGAGCATGTCGACGGCCCAGATGCCGCGCGTGATCCGCCGCACGATCGACCCCGCGAAGTTGTTCGCGTGCCAATCCGTCGAGAAGCGTTGCACGCGCCAGAACGCGTCGCTGGCCATGCGCCGCATCAGCCGCACCGTGAGCTTCACGATGCCCAGGAACGCGAGATATCGCGCCAACGCCAGCACAGCGCCCAGCCCGGCCATCGCGAAGATGGCGTACCCCGCCGCGCGCAGTGCAGTCAGGCGAGCGCCGCCATTCGCGACCGCGTCCACCAGATGTCCCGAGTACACCGGCAGCAACAGATCGGCGCCCGTCGCCACCGCCATGCTGACCGCCACGCCTGCCACACACCACGCTTCGCGTCGCCAGTGGCGCATTAGAAACGCGAGCACCACGCGCACTACATTTTGAGAACTGCGTTCAATCGACCGGCTCATACGATCCTCGGAGGATCCGCCTGCGGAAACAGTTTCGCGCGCATCCTTGGTTAGGAGAAAGGGCCTGGTTGTAAAGACAAAACGACCGGCGCTTGAGACGAGTTCTCCCTGGGAGGAGGTCGCTCTACGGCCTGCGGGTCAGATTCGGAGTGCGATTGGAACTAATGCTGGAAGCTGACGAACGAGGCACCGGGCCGCTGCGCTTTGGGGTCGCTGACCGATCGATCAATTTTCATGGTGCCGTCCTTTCGTCAAAGTGATTTCCTACTTTACCACGGTTTTCCTGGGACCCTGGCAGAGAACCTGAACAATCAGGCCACCTTTGTCCCTACCATTTCCGAAATTATTGCTGGAGAAGGCGTTGTATCTGCCCGGTCAGATCGCTCTCCAGCGGCTCATCCGTGTCGAACCCGGCCTCTTCCAACCGGATACGCCCCTGCCGATCGATCAGAACCAGTGTTGGCAGCGCATCCACCTTCATCTGCCGAGTCGCGCCGTCCGGATCCAGCGCAACCGGCAAGTCCAGATGCCTGCGCTCGACAAACGACCGTACTGTATCGGCATCGTCGCCATGCCATCCCGCGTTCACGGCAAGAAACACCACGTTGCTGTTGGAGGCAAAAGCCCGATGCACCTTCTGAATCGCCGGCATCTCTGCCAGGCACGGACCGCACCACGTTCCCCAGAAATCCATCACCACAACCCGGCCCTTCAGGGAATCCAGAGTGACCGGCGTCCCATCCAGCATGGCGACCGTGAAACGAGGCGCCGATTCATTCATCGTGCGTTGTCCGAGCGAATATCCCGTGCGAGGAATCGCGTATTTCGCCGCGACGAGAACCACGACCAGAGCCGCCACCGTTACCACGCTGCCAGCCCATTGGCGGCGACGCAGGAATCTCTGCGTCTGCGCGCCGGCTCCGCAGATGAGGGCCAGCATGAACCCGTAGGCGAAGACCGTCAGTACCCTGCCCTGGAATGCCAGGCCCACCAGAGCAATAGGGAAGAACGCGCCGAGGCTCATGGCCATGCCGTCCATCCAGGGATTGAGCTTCGACCAGATGGACCGCACCATAGCAACAACGAAAAAAAGTACGATGGCGAATGGGAGAGCCAGGTTCGGCGCTACTCGGTGAAAGGCAAGGGCGAAGGTGCCGACGACCATCAGCAAGCAGAATCCGACGCCCAGATCGATAATCATGTGGATCAGCGGGTGGACTCCGGTGCTCGCCGCACTCGGACCCGGAGAAGGCAAGTCCGCGTACATCGGTTGCAGCTTGTCCTGGTTCGCCAGCCACCGGCTCAGCCGTTACCTGCTGGATCGGCACGTCGATCGGCAGATCCGTCCGTGCATCGTTCGGCACATCGTTCGCCCGCTCGTCTTCCATCCCAGTTCCTGTATGGCCGGCTGCTTACGCCGCGCTTCCCGTCTTCTTCAACTGCCCGCACGCAGCGTAGATGTCCCGCCCCCGCGGCCGCCGCACAAACGCCGGAACTCCCTGCTCGCGCAGACGCTCCTGGAATCGTGCCACATCGTCAGCTTGCGGCATCGTGAACGGAACATCCGGCCCGGGATTCCAGGCGATGAGGTTCACCTTCGCCGGAAATTGCGCGCGCCGAACCAACTTCACGACCTCGTCCGCGTGTTCCAGCCGGTCGTTGACGCCGCCCAGTAGAACATACTCAAAGGTCACGCGTTCTTTCTCCCGCAGCGGAACCTGGCGCACGGCCTCCATCACCTCGCTGATGCTCCACTTGCGCGTGATCGGCATGATGCCCTCCCGCACCGCATCATTCGGCGCGTTCAGCGAGATCGCCAGCTTCGGACGCACCTTCTCCTGCGCGAAGCGCAGAATCCCCGGCACGATCCCCGACGTCGACACCGTCATCCGCGACTCAGGAATCTCCATCGGTCCGACCAGCAGCCGCACCGCCGCCATGAACGCGTCGTAGTTCAGGAACGGCTCGCCCATTCCCATGAACACCAGATTGATCCGGTCCCGTCCTGGCTCGGCCCCCTGCCGCTTCAGCACCGCCGCCACTTGCCCGGCAATCTCACCCGCGGTCAGGTTGCGCAGAATCCCCAGCTTCGCTGTCAGACAGAACTGGCAGTTCACCGCGCAGCCGATCTGGCTCGAAACGCAGATCGTCGCCCGCGACCACCCCTTCGCGTCAGTCGCATCCTGGGCATCGGACCCGTCGCCGGATTCGCCGCCATCGCCCTCCGGCATCCACACCGTCTCGACCGTCTGTCCATCCTGCCCGGCGATCAGATAGCGCTCCGTCCCATCCACTGACCGGAAGGTCTCCACAATCTCCGGTAACCCTACCCGGAATCCGGCCGCAACCACCTTTTCCCGCAGCTCTTTGGGCCAGGTCGTGACTTCCGCGATGTCCGCCATTTTCTGCCGGTACAGGGCGGTCTCCAACTGCCGAATGCGGTACTTCAGTAACCCAAACTCCCGGAGGGCCTCGCTAAGCTCCTCATTCCACAGGCCAAAAAGGGTTCGATCCGCAGCCCCTCCTTTAGCGTCTAATAGGGTGGTTAGTTGTTGCCTGCCGGTAGTCATCTATTCACCCGAGAATAGCGCATCTAAAATCGGTCATAGTACCGGCCCGAACGACTCCGCTTAAAACCGAATATGAACAGTGATAGAAACATACGCCGTACTGTCCTCCCCAGCGGCCTGGTCGTTTTGACCGAGCGCATGGAACACGTCCGCTCCATCGCCATGGGCGTCTGGATGCGTGCCGGCTCCCGTCACGAAATCCCCGAGCTCAACGGCATCTCTCATTTCGTTGAGCATATGGTCTTCAAGGGAACCAAATCGCGTTCCGCGCAACGCATCGCCCGTGAAGTCGACGCCATCGGCGGCAACCTCGATGCCTTCACGGGCAAGGAAACCGTTTGCTTCAATATCAAGGTTCTCGACGAGCACCTCGCAACCGCCCTCGACGTCCTCTCCGACCTCGTCCTGAATCCGGTTTTCGCCACTGAAGAAATCGCCCGCGAGCGCGGCGTCATCCTCGAGGAAATCAAGATGGACGAGGACAGCCCCGACACCCTGGTACACGAAATCTTCATGCAGAATTTCTGGAAGGGTCACCCGCTCGGCAAGCCGATTCTCGGCACCCGCGAAACCGTGCGCAGCTTCGAGCAAAACACCCTCGTCGGCTTCTTCGAGCAGCGCTTCCAGGCCGGCAACATGGTCTTCTCCGCGGCCGGCAATCTGGAGCACGACAGCTTCGTCGAAATGGTGAGCCGGCACTTCGGCTCGCTCGCATCGGGCAGCAGCGTGCGCAGCGACTCAGCGCCGACGGTCACCCCGCGCATCCACCTGCGCAACAAGAAGTCGCTCGAGCAGGTCCAACTCTGTCTCGG
This sequence comes from uncultured Acidobacteriaceae bacterium, assembly GCA_963705765.1. GTDB lineage: Bacteria > Acidobacteriota > Terriglobia > Terriglobales > Acidobacteriaceae > Palsa-343. The sequence continues at coordinate 43,810 of CAVPKU010000047.1, forward strand.
CGTTCCGGCTCCGCCTATCGGCGACGAATCTCGCTACACGACGCTCCTGCTCAACACCATCCTCGGCGGCGGCATGAGTTCCCGCCTCTTCCAGACCGTCCGTGAAGAACGCGGCCTTGTCTACGCCATCTACTCCGACCTGGCGCCGTATCGCGATACCGGCTCCCTCTGCGTCTACGCCGGAACATCAGCGGACCGCGCTCTTCAGGTGATTGACCTTATCATGGAGGAATTTCGCCGCCTCAAGACCGAGCCCCTGCAGCCGGGCGAAGTTGCGCCGCGCTCAGGACCAGCTCAAGGGCAATCTGCTTCTCTCGCTCGAAAGCTCCATGTCGCGCATGTCCAACCTTGCGCGTCAACAGATGTACTTCGAGCGTTTCTTCACTCTGGACGAAATCATCCAGCGCGTGGAAGCCGTAACCGAGGAAGAGGTCATGGCCATGGCCGGGAATCTGTTCCAGTCTGAGCGCGTCGCCCTCACCATGCTCGGACGTCTCGACGGTCTGCACCTTAATCGCAGCCAACTCGTCTGCTAGCGATCAGTGTTGTGCCGGCTTAAACGAGCGCGTCCTCATGGGCGCGCTTCTGCCTGTCATCAAAGCCTTGCGGACGCGAGCGCGAAACGCCGGCGCCAGGCGGCTCTGCGCTGTTACAGAATTCCCGCCGCATTCAGATGCGCCGAATACTGTTTGTCGGCCTTCTGGATGTGATTCACCAGCCACTCGCGCGCCAGATTCAGCACCTGCATGGAGCTGGCCGTTTTGCCGCTCTTCGCCAGATTTTGCAGCGATTTCACTTTTGCTACAAAACGCCGGTGCATCTCCTGGTGCGCCGCCAGTTGCGGATAGTTCGTCTTCTCCAGCAGTTCCTCTTCATCGCGAAAATGTGTCTGTGTGTACTCCAGCATTTCGTTCAAGGTCTGATCGACCGTCTCGCGCCCCTTGCCGATGCGCATCGCGTTCGCGAGCTGGTTGATGATCTCAAACAGTTTTTGGTGCTGCCGATCGCATTGCGCGACTTTCACGCTATACGAATCATTCCAGTCAAATAGCGCCATACCCTCTCTCCTGCATGTGGTGCTCACGTCATAACGGCTGCTCATCGAGCGCGGGTACTTCTCGGAAATGCCCCTTACTCCGGAAAGTCGTCAACCGTTTTGCCGACCACATCCCGCCCTTGGCCCACACCCATTTCATCGGCCAGTTCGTGGATGATCGCAAGCAGCGCCACTTTGACGATTCTCCCGGGGGCCGTTTGTTGCATGTGAATCGCCATCAGCGAATAGGAAGATGAGAATCTTCTAATCCCGGATCTGGGAGGACTTCAGCTCGATCATTGTGGTCGCTCCACGACCGCCGCAAAGAACCCATCGCACGGATGCATCCCAGGCAGCGTTCGCAGGAAATCTCCGTCCGTCGCACTTCTCAACCGCTCGCGCCCTTCGGGTGTCACCACTTCGCTCGCTGCGAGCAGATCCAGAATTCCGTCGACCGGCACGACTCTGAACCCCTCCGTTGCCGCGAGCACCTCCGCGACCACCGCTTCGTTCTCCTCCAACTCCAGCGAGCACGTCGAATAGACCAGCCGGCCGCCCGCCTTCAAACCCCGTAGCCCGTTGCTCAGAATCGCCACCTGACGTGCATGCTGCCGCGCCAGATCCGCCTCCGTCACGCGCATCCGAATCTCCGGATTTCGCGCCATCGTTCCCGTCCCGCTGCACGGCACGTCGCAGAGGACCAGATCCCACTCCGGCCGCGGCTCCATCCTCGCCGCATCCGCAACTTCGAACCGCAGATGGCTGGCGAGCGAGCCGGGCATCATCCGCCGCATAGCGTCCAGACGTTTCCGGCTCACATCGACAGCCGTGATCTCTGCCGACGACAGCCGCTCTGCCAGGATCGCCGTTTTCCCTCCCGGGGCCGCGCACAGGTCCAGCACTTTAAGCGACGGCCGCGCAGGTTCATCGTCCGCCCCTGCCGCCAACACTTCTCCTACCAGCTGTGAGGCTTCATCCTGAATCCGCGCGCGCCCCTCGCGCACCGCTGCGCTCCACCCCACGTCACCGTGCACCACGCGACGCGCCGCCGTCAGAAAATACCCAGCCTCCGTCTCCAAATCGGAGAGGTCACCGCCCGCCTTTACTCGCAGCGAAACGCCAGCCGGCTCCTGATCCCACCGGCAAATCGCCTCGGCTGCCTCAGTTCCATATCGCCGCACCCATCGCTCCACCATCCACGCCGGGTGCGCCAAGCGTGGCTCTTCTGAACGCTGAGCGCTGAGCGCTGAACGCTGCACTTTCCTAAGCACCGCGTTCACCATTCCAGCGGCGCCCTTTTCCTTGCCCCGCTTCACCAGTTCAACGCTGTCGTTGAGCACCGCATGCGCCGGCACCCGATCCAGATGCAGCAGCTGATATGCTCCCATCCGCAGCGCGGTCGCCGTTTCCGGGGCCAACGTCGCATCGGGACGCGCCAGGAATTCCCGAATCCGCGCATCGAGCGCCAGCTGCCAGCGCAGCGTGCCCAGCACCAGTGTCGTCGTCAGCGCGCGATCCTGCGTCGACAGCCCGTCCACCTCGGAGATCGCAGCAGATCATCGCTGTGCGCGTCCGTAGTCGCTATCTGTAACAGGATTTGATACGAAATCCGCCGAGCCGCGGCGATCGATGTCATCTGGACAGTCGCGAAGCGACCGCCGAAGGGCCCCTTGCTCCTTTTGTGATTGTGGTCGCCGCATTTTGAACGCTGTTCGTCGCCGAGCCTGATGCCAGCTGCAGGTTTGCCCCCGAAGAAAATCCCCCGCGGTCATCTTCCGCTTCCCCTCCGGCTGCACTTCCACCAATTCCAGCCACGTGCCATCGCCGCACGCCGCAAACATCGTTCCCTGCTCGACCAGCAATTCCCCTGGCGTCCGCGACAGCGCCCCGCGGACTTCGGTTGGCAGCATCCGATGCACGGCCAGTTTTTTCCCTTCCAGCATCGTCCACGCCCCCGGCCACGGTTGAAATCCGCGCCAACGGTTGTAGAGAGTCATCGCTGGCCTCGAAAAATCCATCCGCCCGTCGTCGCGTGTCAGAATCGGCGCCAGCGTCGCCTTCGATTCGTCCTGTTCCGCGGCGTGATGGTCTGTGCATCGAGACCGCGCAGCGTCTCCATCATCAGGTCGGCGCCCATCTCGGCGAGCAAAGGGAACACATCCGCCGAGTCATGCTCGGCGCCAGCGCCATCTCGCGCTGCAGCAGAACGTCGCCTGTATCGAGTCCTTCATCCAGCCGCATCGTGGTCGCGCCCGTCGCCCCCTCGCCGTTTGCAATCGCCCACTGCACCGGCGCCGCTCCGCGATACTTCGGCAGCAGCGATCCATGCAGATTCAGATTTCCCAACCGCGGCAGATCGAGCATCCACTTCGAAATGATCCGCCCATACGCGACCACCAATATCGCGTCCGGTCGAATGCGCTCCAGCTGCGCCCGAAACTCCGCATTGTTTTTGATTTTCTCTGGCTGCGTGACGGGAATGCCCGCCTCCATCGCTGCCGTCTTCACCGGCGGAGCCGTCAGCACCTGCTCCCGCCCTACCGGCCGGTCCGGCTGCGTGACCACCAGCGGCACATCGTATCCGGCTCGCAGCGCCAGCTTCAGCGTGGGTACCGCAAACACCGGGGTCCCACAGAAGACCAGCTTCATTTCCACTCGCCCGACTTTTGCAGCTTGCGAATCTTCCGCAAAATCAAATCCCGCTTCAGCGCACTCATCCGCCACGGAAACAGAATGCCGTCCAGATGGTCGATCTCATGTTGAAAGCAGCGCGCCAACAGCTCCTCGCCCTCCATCTCAAACCACTTCCCATCGAGATCCTGGGCTTTCACTTTAACCTTCATCGCCCGCGATACCTTATCGCGAATATCCGGCAGGCTCAGGCAGCCCTCTTCTTCCACCTGCCTGCCTTCTTTGTGGATGATCTCCGGATTCACCAGCACGATCTTGTCCTTCGCATCCTTCTGGTTGCTCAGATCGACCACCGTCATCCGCTTTCCCACGCCAATCTGCGGCGCCGCGAGCCCAATGCCAATGGCTTTGTACATGGACTCGAACATATCTTCGGCCAGCGTACGGAGTTCCTCGTTGAATTCGGTCACCTTCTCGGTCGGCCGCTGCAATATCGGGTCCGGATATAGAACGATTTCGCGAATCATAACTGTGTTTCGTGTCCCAAATCGATCGCTTCCTGCTGGCCTTTCGCTCGCCTCTCGCCAACAGCCTTTCGCTAAACGCCTCTCGCTAACAGCTCCCAGCTAGTACCTGGCGATCTGCTCCACATACCCTTCGTAGTTCCGCTTCAGCTCCCGCAATGAATCTCCGCCGAACTTCTCCAGCGCCAGCTTCGCCATGGTCAACGCCACCATCGCCTCCGCCGCCACGCCAGCGGCCGGAACCACACACACATCGCTGCGCTCATACGCCGCCTTGGTCTCCTCGCGGGTGTCGAACCGCACCGACTGCAACGGCCGCCGCAGCGTCGAAATCGGCTTCAGATAACCGCGCACCACAATGTCCTCGCCGTTCGAAATGCCGCCCTCCACGCCGCCCGCGTTGTTGTGCTCGCGCGTAAACCGCGTGTGCCGTCCATTCGCTTCTTTGGCGTAGCCAATCGCGTCGTGAACCTCCGACCCCAGCGACTCCGCCGCCGTCACGCCGCGCCCAATCTCCACCGCCTTCACCGCCTGCAGCGACATCACTGCCTGCGCCAGCAAACCATCGAGCCGCTCATCCCAGTTCGCGCACGTGCCCAACCCCGGAGCCGCGCCGTGGACGACGACTTCAAAAACACCGCCGACGGTATCGCCGGTCCGCAATACCGCGTCCACTTCCGCCTTCATCCGCTGCTCGGCCTCGGCGTCCACGCAATTCAGCAGAACCTCCTCCTTGGCACGCAGCTCCGCAATCTCTTCCCACGTCGCATCGCGCTCCAACTCGGCTGCGCCCACGCGAATCACGTGGCTCGCCACATCCATGCCGAGTTCCAGCAGAAGCTGCTTCGCAACCGCCCCACCGGCGACCCGCGACGTCGACTCGCGCGCCGAGGCCCGCTCCAGCACATAACGCGCATCCGGAAAATCCCACTTCAGCGCCCCAGCCAGATCGGCATGCCCCGGCCGTGGCGACGCGACCGCTCTATGTTTCGCCGGATCGCCCAACCCCACCGGCAACACTTCGGTCCAGTTCTTCCAGTCGCGATTCTCAATCTCGATGGCAATCGGCGACCCAATCGTTTTGCCATGCCGCACGCCGCTCAGAAAATGCGCCGTGTCGGTTTCGATTCGCATGCGCCCGCCGCGCCCGTAACCCTGCTGCCGCCGCCACAACTCGCGGTTCACAAACACTTCATCCACCGGCACGCCCGCCGGCATACCCGACAGCAGAGCAACAAGGCTCTCCCCGTGCGACTCTCCGGCAGTGGAAAAACGCAGCATTCTCGTCAAATACCCTGTTCGATTGTAGATGAATGAATCATGAATCCGTCGCAGGTCGGAGCCCCGTGTTCGGCCCCTGGGCTCTGCGCGCTTTCTATTCCCTATTCCCCGTTGGCTATTCCCTGCTCTCCTACTCCGCGATCCACGCATACTGCTTCTCGCTGAGCGGGACCACCGACAGCCGCCCCTGCCGCACCAGCAGCGAATCCGCAAAAATACTGTTCGCCTTGATCTCCGCCAGCGTCCGCGACGTCTTCGTCTTCTTCAAAAACTTGATCCGCACCTGCGGATTCTTCGCGTCGCTCGCATCCACCGACACAACCTTCGCCAAGCCGACGGTCCGCTTTTCATCACCCGTGTGGTAGATCACCAGCATCTCGCCCTTCTGCATCCCCGCCAGATTCCGCACAGCCACCGGATTCGACACGCCGTCCCACACCGTCTCGCCTTCGCGCTCCAGATCGTCCACCGAGTACGTGCTCGGCTCAGTCTTCAAAAGGTAGGGCATGATTCCTCTCTTCCTCGCGTTCCTCTCGCTTGCCGTTCAGCGCAAGCTCCGTTTTCTCGACGATCACAGTCTCCGCCCCGACCGCGCTCTCGACCGGGCTTTTCGGTTCGCGGCCTGCCATTCCCAAAAACGCCTGCGTGTTCAGCAACTGCCGCTCCAGCGGACGCACCCACTCCGTCATCTCATCGCCCCGCCGCCCACTCGCCTCCGCCCGCGCCAGTTCGCTGCGCACCGTCTGCATCTTCGCGTCCAGATTATCCAGGTAATGCAGCACAATCGCTTCCGCCGTCATCGGCAGCTTCGGCGATCCGTATTCGTATTCACCATGGTGGCTCAGCACCAGGTGTTCGACCAGCAGCCGCTTCGCCGCCGGGAAATTCGGAATCCCCGCAAGCTTCTGCTCGATCATTCCGATACCGATCGTGATGTGCCCCAGCAGCTGTCCTTCCATCGTGTACTCGAAGCTCGTTCCCCAGCGCAGTTCGCGCAGCTTTCCGATATCGTGCAGCACCACGCCGGTCAGCAGCAGGTCCCGGTTCACCTCTGGATAATGCCGCGCCGCCAGCTCGGCCATCCCCATCAGCGAAAGCATGTGCTCCAGCAGGCCGCCGATCCACGCATGATGCAAACCCTTCGCCGCCGGCGCCTCTTTCAGCGCGCGCGCCAGCTCCGCATCATTGAGAAAAGCCTCGAGCAACGCCTTCAGGTCCGGGTCGCGGAGACTCGAAACCCAGCCGCACAACTCCGCCCACATCTCGCCAATGTCTCGCGTCGACTGTGGAACAAAATCCCCTGGCTCATATTCGCCGTCCGTCGCTCGGCGAATCTTGTCGACCTTAATCTGCAGCCGCTCGTTGAACCGGCCGACCTCACCGCGCACCTTCACCACATCGCCCACGGCAAACTCGCCGGCGTCGTCAATCTCCCACATCCGCCCGTCGATCTGCCCCGTCCGATCGCCCAGCGACAACGCGAAATATCGCCCGCCCTCGCGATTGGTGCGCACCTGCTTCGACACCGCCGCGAAGAACCCGGTAATCTCCTGGTTCTCGCGGCTCGCCAGATCGCCCACCATAATTTCTTTCATGCGCCCGATTCTTTCTTATGCCTGCGGTTTAGGGCTGAGGCGCACAAAGCGAGGAGCCAGCTCGTCCCATTTGGACAGCAGCCAAAACGCCCGCGTGCTGGCGGTCTTGTCCGCATGTAGCTGCACCAATCCCAAAATACTCTCCTTCGCCGGTGCATCGAGAGTCGCCCAGGGCTCCGCCGCCAGGAAGTCTGCGTGGTAACGGTTCTTTGCCAGAAACGAGCCATCCTCGTCGAACACCCAGGCCTCGCCGCCGGTCATCCCAGCGCCGAAGTTGTTCCCCGTTGCTCCCAGCACGGCCACCAGCCCGCCAGTCATGTACTCGCAGCCATGATCGCCGACGCCTTCCACCACCGCCAACGCTCCGGAGTTCCGAACGGCAAACCGCTCGCCGGCACGCCCGGCAGCAAACAGAGCACCGCTGGTCGCTCCGTAGAGTGCGACGTTGCCGAGAATCGTGTGCAGCTCCGACTGCAGCGCCGCGCGACCCTGCCCGCGGAGAATAATCTCGCCGCCGGAAAGACTCTTGCCGACGAAATCGTTGGCGAGGCCTTTGAGGATCAGCTCCATGCCCGGCACCGCAAAGGCGCCGAACGACTGCCCCGCTTCTCCAGTGAGCCGGAATGTCAGCGGAGCCCGCGCCTTAATGCCGGCGGATTGCAGCATGGCCAACTCGCCCGCCAGCCTTGCCCCAAACGTTCGATCCTCGTTCGCGATCAGCGCGTCCACCAGATACGGCTCGCCTGCTTTGTAGGCGGCAACACCCGGCTCGACCCACGCGTCGTCGATCGGCGCGTGATCCTGCGGCCGTAGATTCCGCTTGCCCTGCCAGCAACGAGCGCCGGTGCTGCCGCCGTCAGGGGGTGCAGCAAACATTGGCGTCAGATCGAGGCAGCCATCGAATCGCGTCTGCTCCAGCAAGTCGGTGCGGCCGACGGCAGCATCGAGCGAAGGCAGCCCCAGTTCGGCCAGATAAGCCCGAATCTCTCCTGCGAGGCCCTCAAAGAACTGCACCAAATGCTCGGGCTTGCCGCGAAACTTCGCTCGCAGCTCCGGCTTCTGCGTCGCAATGCCAGTGGGACAAGTATTGAGGTGGCACTGGCGCGCCATGTCGCAGCCCAGCGCAACCAGCACCGCCGTCCCAAATGCAAATTCATCCGCGCCCAGAATCGCCGCCACCACAATGTCTCGCGCCGTACGCAGTCCGCCGTCGCAGCGCAGACGCACGCGCCCGCGCAGACCATTGCGGATCAGCACCTGCTGCGCTTCGGCCAGGCCCAGCTCCCATGGATTGCCCGCGTACTTAATGCTCGACAGCGGTGAAGCGCCCGTGCCGCCATTGTGTCCGGCAATCACGATGTAGTCGGCGTAGGCCTTCGCAACACCCGCCGCCACCGTTCCCACACCGCACTCAGAAACCAGCTTCACGCCGATCGCGGCTTTCGGGTTGATCCGGCGCAGGTCGTAGATCAGCTGCGCCAGATCTTCGATCGAGTAAATATCGTGGTGCGGCGGCGGGCTGATGAGCTGCACACCCGGCTGCGCGTGCCGGAGTCGCGCGATCAGCTCCGTAACTTTGTGGCTGGGAAGCTGACCGCCCTCGCCAGGCTTCGAGCCCTGGGCAATTTTGATCTCCAGCTCTTCAGCATGCATCAGGTACTCGGCCGTGACGCCGAAACGCGCCGAAGCTACCTGCTTCACCTTGTTGTTGAGCAGCTCGGAGGCAAACGTCCTTCCGACCAGAGGCAGCAGTGCTCCAGGCTCGTAGACAGCTGGATCTTCCCCGCCCTCGCCCGTGTTCGACCGCCCGCCGAGCATGTTCATCGCCGCCGTAATGGTCTGGTGCGCCTCGGGGCTCAGCGATCCCAGTGACATCGCGCTCGCAATGAATCGCCCATACAGATTGTTCGGCAGGCGCTACCTGATCCAGCGGCAACGGCTCCGCAGCGGCGCGCACTTCCAGCAGATCGCGCAGTACAGCCGGCTGCTTTTCCGTGGCCTGGGTCGTGAAGGCCTGCCACGCAACCGCGGAATCTGGCGCAGCCGACGCACCGGCCTTCGTCGCTCCCGTGATCGTCTGCAGCAGTCGCACGGTCTGCGGCTGCCAGCCATGCGGCTCCGCCTTGTCGGCCTTGCGAAAACGAACCCATCCGTAGTCCGGCAGATCCTTGGTCGCGGCGACTGTCACCAGCGGTCCGCCACCATCTCCTGGCTGTTCAGCACCTTCAGGACCGGCATCACTGCCATACGCACCGAGCCACAGATCACGGATTTGCGCCTCCAACTCAGGGAAACCGATGCCGCCCAGCGGCGCTGGCGTGCCCTCAAAGCAGCGGTCCACGACTTCATTGCTCAGTCCGAGGCAGTCGAAGAGATGCGCGCCGCGGTAGCTGTCCACCACCGAGATGCCCATCTTCGACATGATCTTCGCCAGGCCCAGGTCGAAGGCGTGCAGCAGATTCGCTTCGCCCTTCTCCAGATTCATCTGCCGCGCCGTCTCCAGCGCCAGCCACGGACACACGCAACCAGCGCCCATGCCCATCAGCACCGCAGCGTGATGCAGGTCGCGGCAATCCCCGGCCTCAACCGCCAGTCCAACCTTGATGCGTTCGCCCGCGCGAATCAGTGCGTGATGCACAGCACCGGTCGCCAGCGCCATCGGAATCGGAATCGCCTGCTCGCTGCAGCCGCGATCCGTCAGCAGCAGCACCGACGCTCCTCCGCGCACCAGTTCGATCGCCTTGCTGCAGAGATCGTCGAGAGCAATAAACAAATTACATGCCGGATTGAAGACGCACTCCAGTACCGCCAGCGGCAGGTCGCTCGCCAGACCATGCTTGCGCTGATGGAGCGAATCCATCTGCGCCAGCGAAAGAAACGGCGAGCTCAACGACAGGCCAGGCAGGCGCTCCCGCGTATTCAGAACATGCGGCCACGGGCCGAGGCGCGTGTGCAGCTGGATTACACAGGCTTCGCGCAGCGAATCGATCGGTGGATTGGTGACCTGAGCAAAACGCTGGCGGAAGAACGCATAGACCGGCCGCGGTGTACGCGCCAGCGGCGCAATCGGCGTGTCGTCGCCCATCGACCAGATGGCGTCCTTGCCCTCCATCGCCATGGGCTTCAGGATCATGTTGACGTCTTCTTTGGTGTAGCCAAAGCCGAGCTGCCACTGGCTCAGATCCGTCGGATTCGGCGGAGCCATCGACGCCGTCGAATCGAGCGTCGCGCTTTCCAGCAGCGCTTCGTAATCCGGCGCGGAGCGGTCGAAGTGCGCCTGCAGATCCTCGTCTTCGTAGAAGACGTGATTCTCCAGATCGGCCAGCATCATTTGCCCCGGCCCAAGCCGTCCGCTGTGCACAATCTTTTCCGGATCAAGATCCACCAGCCCGGCTTCCGATCCGGCCACGACCAGGTGATCTTCCGTCACGAAGAATCGACAAGGGCGAAGGCCGTTGCGATCCAGAGCCGCGCCGATCAGATGACCGTCGGTAAAGGAAACCGCCGCCGGGCCATCCCACGGCTCGATGCAGTCGCCGTGATAGGCCAGGAAAGCCGAGTGCCGGCCGGTGTCTCCCGGCGGCATCACCATGCGCACTGCTTCGGCCACCGTGCGGCCATTGCGCGCCAGCAGTTCGATCACTTCGTCCAGGCTCGTTGAGTCCGACCCGCTGGGCGTGAAGATCGGCCGCAACTCATCGGGCAGCGTGGCAGCGCGAGCCGTCATGCGCGCGCGATTGCCCCAGATGGTGTTGATCTCGCCGTTGTGACCCAGAATTCGGAATGGCTGGGCGCGATCCCACGACGGCGCGACGTTCGTCGCGTAGCGCTGATGGAAAAGGGCGAACGGCGTTACGAAGCGCGGGTCCGCAAGGTCCGGATAAAACTCCGGCAGCAGACGCGCGTCGCACATCGCCTTATAAATGATGGAAGACGAAGAGAGCGAGCACACGTAGCCCTGGGCGCCGTCCGCGCTCGAACTGCTTGCGAGCGAGATACAGCCGCCGATCGCGATCCTGATAGCTACCGGCGCCCGGCGTCGGATCGGTGAGAAGGATCTGACGAATGACCGGCAGCGTGGAAGCTGCGATTTCACCAAGGATTTCCGGACGCGTCGGAACTTTGCGCCAGCCAAGAATTGAAAACCCGCGCGCCGTGATGGCCTGCTCAAGTTCGCGGACTGCTGCGTTGGCGGCAGTCGTCTCCGACGGAAGAAAAACCATGCCCACGGCCAGCGAATGGGCGGGATCGAGAATGATGCCGGTAGTAGCCAGCAGCAGCTGCCGCGGGATCGCCGTATGAATACCGATGCCGTCGCTCGACTTGCCGTCGGCAGCCACGGCGCCGCGGTGGGCCAGACGCGAAAGTGCGGTCAGCGCTTTTTCGAGGATGTCGTGCGAAGGCTGGTTGTCGAGCGTTGCGACAAACCCGACACCACAGGATTCGTGATCGAAGCGTTCGTCGATCAGACTCACGCCCCGGCGCGACTTCTCGCCGGGAATCCCCTGGATGGGCCGGGAGCCGCCGGTCGACAAGGCCGGAGCGACACAATTTCTCGTTCCCATATCCAACTATAACGGCCTTCTATTTCGCTCGCAGGCGAAATCAGAAATTTCTGTGAAAAAAGTGACGATCGCCTCAAGCCGGCAGCGGTAACCAGTGCGGCTCTGTCTTGACAAGAATCGCCTTGCATATTTATACATCATTCCTGTATTTTTATACAGAGTGACGTGCGGCTGGCCGCAGCAACGGCCGGCCGCCATTTTTTGCGTGAATCTGTACTGCGAGCGTGACGTGTGAGTAAGCAGGAACGCCATAGCGTAATCCGGCAGCTGGTGGCCGCCGAATCCATCGCCAGCCAGGACGAGTTGCGCCGCCGCCTCGCGCGTCGCGGCTGCGACGTGACTCAGGCCACGCTCTCGCGCGACGTCCATGAGCTGCGGCTCTACAAAGGCCCCAACGGCTACGCGGCCCCCAACGGCAACGGCCACGTGGAAGAGGAAGAAGAGCAGCCGGCGATCGATGAGGTGCTGTCGAGCTTCGGCGTCGAGGTGAAGCAGGCGCAGAACCAGCTGGTGCTTAGAACCACCAGCGGCGGCGCGCAGCCCGTCGCCCTGGCCATCGACCACGAAGGATGGAGCGACGTCGTGGGAACTCTGGCAGGTGACGACACCGTACTGATCATCTGTCCCGACCCGCGGCGCGCGTCGTCGATGCGGGAAAAACTGGTACGCATGATCGGTTGAAAGCAACAGTCGGAGTTCATGAAAATCGCGGCATAAAACGAATCGCCGCGCCACAACTTGAGTCCAATAGGTTTTGCGAAAAAGATGTCTTCTTCAAAGAAAAACTCGATGACGCCAACGCAAGCTGGAAAAGACGACCTGAGCGCTGAACCCTCTGCTCTGAGCTCTGTCGCGGTGATGGGCGTGAGCGGCTACGCCGGCATGGAGCTGGCGCGGCTTTTGCTGCGTCATCCGTCACTCGCAGGAGCGTCTCCCCTGTTTCTCGGACGCGCCGAGAGCACACCCGAGCCGCTGGCTGCGATTCATCCGCAGTTAATGGACAACAACGGCACCGGCCTCGGCACCGGCAGCCTCACCATCGAGCCCTTCTCGTGGGAGCTCCTGCAGTCGCGCGGCGTCAAGGTCCTCTTCCTCGCCACCCCGCACGAGCAATCGCGCGAGTGGGTTCCGCAGGCGCTCGAACACGGTCTCCGCGTCATCGATCTCAGCGGCGCATGGCGTCTCACCGAAGCCGTGAATCGCGCGGTCTACAAATTTGCCGACGAAGGTTCCCCGGTTGCCACTCAGATCCAGACGAAAGCCGTCTATGGCATGCCCGAACTCCATCGCGAAGAAATTCGCGACGCAGATCTGGTCGCCAATCCCGGCTGCTATGCCACATCCATCATCCTCGCGCTCAAACCGCTGGTCGCGGCCGGCTGGGTCGATCTCAAGCGCGGCATCATCTGCGACTCCAAGTCCGGAGTCTCCGGCGCGGGCAAGGCTCCGACGGCGAAGACGCACTTCATGCACGCGGCCGACAATCTCTCCGCCTACGGGCTCTTCTCGCACCGGCATACCGGCGAGTTGCTCGAGCAACTCGACCTCGGCGCCGAGCAAATCATCTTCACGCCCCACCTGCTCCCGATCCCGCGCGGAATTCTCTCCACCATATATATAGGGTTGACCGAACGGCACCAGCCCAGCGATGTGGAGGCTCTCTTTCGCGAATATTTTTCCGAGAGTCCGCTGGTGCGCGTCTTCCCTGCCGGCCAATTGCCGCAGATCCAGTATTCGGTGAACACCAATTACTGCGACATCGGCATCCATCTGGCCGACGATGGGCGACGATGCATCATCGTTTCCTGCCTCGACAACCTGCTCAAGGGCGCCGCGGGCCAGGCGGTCCAGAATTTCAACCTGATGTGCGGCTTGAAAGAAACAGACGGCCTGATTTGAAAGCCGCAGTAAAAGAAATATGGGAAGTAAGGCAGAAGGGTTCTGACCTATGAGATACGTAGTCAAACTCGGTGGCGTAACGCTGGAAAATCATGATCTGCTGCACGGGTGCGCCAAAGCCATTGCCGAGCTGGTGAAGGACGGCAATCAGGTGGCGATCGTGCATGGCGGCGGTGTGCAACTGACCCGCACACTCAAGCAACTGGGCAAGCAGAGTGAGTTCATCGCCGGCCTCCGTATCACGGATGCGGAGACACGCGACACGGCCCTGATGGTGCTCGGCGGCGGCGTCAACAAAGCGCTGGTCGCCGCGCTCGGTTCGCATGGCCAGCCCGCCGTTGGACTCTCCGGCGGCGACGGCCTCGTCTTTCGCGCGCGCAAGAAGCGCACCGCTCCCGACCTGGGCTACGTTGGCGAGATTGCCGCGGCCGATCCGCGCTGGCTCGAAGCGATCTGGCAGATGGGTGCTGTACCTGTGATCTCGTCCATCGCTCTCGGCTTCGACGGCGAGTATTACAACATCAACGCCGACGAGATGGCCGCGGCGTGCGCCGGTGCCTGCAAGGCCGATGCACTCGTCTTCCTCACCGACGTTCCCGGCGTGATGGGCGCCGACGGCAGCGTGATGCGCTGGCTCTCCATCGACCAGATCGCCGACCTCACCCGCGATGCCGTGATCACCGGCGGCATGCTGCCCAAACTCAGCGCCTGCCGCGAAGCGTTGCTTAACGGCGTGAAGCGCGTGCGCATCCTTCCCGCTGCTGTTGCCGAGCTTCTGCCCGACCTGTGCAGCAGCCGCGTCAATCAAGGCACGGAGGTGATGGTCGCATGAACAACACCATGCTCCCCGTCGAGCAACCAACAGAGAAGACAATGTCCAAACTCGAAGAACTCAAGGCCGCTGAATCGAAGCTCTTGCTCGGCACCTACGACCGCTATCCGCTGCTCTTCGAGCGCGGTGAAGGCGTGCATCTCATCGACGAAAACGGCGTTCGTTACCTCGACCTGCTCAGCGGCATCGGCGTCAATGCGCTCGGCTACGCGCATCCGGCCATCGAGAAAGCCATCGTCGGGCAGAGCCGCAAGCTCATCCACACCTCGAACCTCTACTACCATGAAGGCCAATCTGCCCTCGCCTTGCGGCTCACCGAAGCCACTGGCATGGATCGCGCCTTCTTCTGCAACAGCGGAACCGAAGCGAATGAGGCGGCCCTCAAGCTGGCTCGCGCCTGGGCTGGCCTCAAGCGCGCCGAAGGCAAGCCACTCGGTACGAAGTTTCTCGCGCTCGAAAACAGCTTCCACGGCCGCACCATGGGTTCGGTCGCCGCAACCTGGAAGGACAAGTACCGCGAGCCCTTCGATCCTGTCATGCCCGGCGTCGAGTTCGTCCGCTTCGACGACATAGCCGATCTGAAATCGAAGTTCTCCACCGACGTTTGCGCCATCCTCGTCGAAGTCATCCAGGGCGAGGGCGGCATTCGTCCTGTCTCGAAGGAATTTCTGCAGGCGGCGCGCGATCTCACCCGCTCCACTGGCGCGCTGCTCATCGCCGACGAGATTCAGTCCGGTCTGGGCCGCACGGGCAAATTCTGCGCCTACCAGCATTACGGCATCCAGCCCGACGTCACCACCTTGGCCAAGCCGCTCGCCGGCGGCGTTCCATTGGGCGCGCTGCTCTGCACGGAGGAAGCCTCGCAGACCATCCACGCCGGCATGCACGGAACCACCTTCGGCGGCGGTCCGCTGGCCTGCGCCGTGGCCCTGGCCGTCCTCTCCACCATCGAACGCGATCGCCTGCTCGATCACGTAACCGAAACCGGCATTTATTTCCGCAGCCAACTCGAAGACCTCGCGAAACAGCACTCTGCCATCACGGAAGTCCGCGGTTTGGGGCTGATGCTCGCCGTCGAGCTCGACTCGGCCGACCTTGCAAAAACCGCGCTGGACGAAATGATGAAGCGCCACATCCTCATCAACCGCACCAGCGAGACAGTATTGCGTTTTCTGCCGCCCTACATCCTCGAAAAGAAGCATGTCGACGAGAGCATCGCGGCTCTCAACGAAATCCTGATCGAACAGACGGCACAGGCTGCCGTAACCCTCGGAGGAAAGAAAATTGGCAACTAAGACCGTCGCCGTACCGGAACTCGATTCCGTCAGTCCCGACGTTTCCCTCGCCGGCCGCGACCTTTGTTCGGTCGCCGATCTCACCACCGCCGAACTGGCCGGCACCCTCGCGCTCGCGCATGACGTCAAGACCAACCCCGGTGCCTACCGTTGGGCGCTCGACGCGAAGCAGATGGTGATGTTCTTCGAGAAGCAGTCCCTGCGTACGCGCCTTACCTTCCAGACGGCGATGAACACCCTCGGCGGGTCGGCGCTCTTTGTCGATCAGACGCAGTCTCCGCTCGGTGAGCGCGAATCGCTGGCCGACATCGCCCGTAACGTTGAACGCTGGGTGCAGATCATCGTACTGCGTACCTACGCGCACGAGACCATCACCGAAATGGCGCAATACGCCAGCGTGCCGGTGATCAACGCGCTCAGCGATCTCGAGCATCCCTGCCAGGCGATCGCCGACTTCATGACCCTCGAAGAGCGCTTCGGAAACCTGAAGGGCTTCAATTTCACCTACGTCGGCGACGGCAATAACGTCTGCCACTCGCTCATGCTCACCGCCGCGCAACTCGGCGCGCATTGCACCGTGGGTACGCCGAAGAACTACGCGCCCAAGGCGGACATCGTCGCCCAGGCACGCGCCATCGCCAACGTCACCGGCTCCAACATCACGCTGGTCAACGATCCCGTCGCCGCCGTCACTGGCGCGGACGCGATCTACACCGACGTCTGCACCAGCATGGGCTTCGAGCACGAAGCCACCAAGCGCGCGCCCATCTTCAAGCCGTATCAGGTGAACGAAACGCTGATGGCGCAGGCGTCAGCGTCGGCCGTCTTTATGCATTGCCTGCCCGCGCATCGCAATGCTGAGGTTACCGACGCGGTTCTCGACGGCCCGCAGTCCGTGGTCTTCGACCAGGCCGAGAATCGCATGCACGCGCAGAAAGCGTTGCTGCTGATGCTGCTCGGCAAGGGCACGAAATGTCTGTAATTCTTGAAAGCCTGCCGGTCGGCCAAAAAGTCGGCATCGCTTTTTCCGGGGGGCTCGATACCAGCGCCGCGCTCCATTGGATGAAGCAGAAGGGCGCCCTACCCTATGCCTACACGGCCAACCTCGGGCAGCCCGACGAAACCGACTACGACGCCATCCCGCGCAAAGCGCTCGAGTACGGCGCCGAAAATGCCCGTCTCATCGACTGCCGCGGACCGCTGGTGCGCGAAGGCATCGCCGCCCTGCAGTCCGGCGCCTTCCACATCTCCACCGCAGGCGTCACCTACTTCAACACCACGCCCATCGGACGCGCTGTCACCGGCACCATGCTCGTCACAGCAATGAAGGAAGACGACGTCAACATCTGGGGTGACGGCTCCACTTTCAAAGGCAACGACATCGAGCGCTTCTATCGCTACGGCCTGCTTGTCAATCCGCGGCTGCAGGTCTACAAACCCTGGCTCGACCCGGCCTTCATCCACGAGCTTGGCGGACGAGCCGAAATGTCGGCCTTCATGCAGCGCTCCGGCTTCGCCTACAAAATGTCTGCCGAAAAGGCCTACTCCACCGACTCCAACCTCCTCGGCGCAACCCACGAAGCCAAGGACCTCGAGCAGCTTTCGTCGAGCATCCGCATCGTCGATCCCATCATGGGCATCGCCTCGTGGCGTGACGACGTCGACGTTCGACCCGAAGAAGTCACGGTCCGCTTCGAGGAAGGTTTTCCCGTCGCCCTCAACAGCAAGGAGTTTTCCGATCCCGTCGAGTTGCTGCTTGAAGCCAACCGCATCGGCGGCCGCCACGGCCTCGGCATGAGCGACCAGATCGAGAACCGCATCATCGAGGCCAAGAGTCGCGGCATCTACGAAGCCCCTGGCCTCGCCCTGCTCTTCATCGCGTATGAGCGCCTCATCACCGGCATTCACAACGAGGACACCATCGAGCAGTACCGCGAGAACGGCCGCAGGCTTGGCCGGCTCCTCTATCAGGGACGCTGGTTCGATTCCCAGGCCATCATGCTGCGCGAATCCGCGCAGCGCTGGGTCGCGAGCCCCATCACCGGCCAGGTCACTCTGGAGCTGCGTCGCGGCAACGACTACTCGATCCTGAATACCGAGTCGCCCAATCTCACGTTCCATCCCGAGCGCCTCAGCATGGAGAAGACCGACTCCGCCTTCTCCCCGCGCGACCGCATCGGCCAGCTCACCATGCGCAACCTCGACATCACTGACACGCGCGCCAAGCTGATCGCCTACGCCCACAGCGGCCTCATCACCCTGAGCCACGGATCGGAGATGCCGCAGCTCAACAGCGGGACGAAAGGCGAGTCATGACCGATCAACCCGCCGCGCAATCCGGAAAAATGTGGTCCGGCCGCTTTCGCGAGCCCCTCGATCCGCATTTCGCATCCTGGCAGCGGTCGCTCCCCTTCGACCTGCGCCTGCTGCCTCAGGAACTCGCAGCGAGCAAGGCCCACGCCCGCGCCATCGCCGCAGCCGGCATCCTCACGCCTGCAGAGCTCGAGACCACCCTGCGCGGCCTCGACGCCATCGACGCGAGCCTTCACGCCACGCCACCCGACCCCGCAACGTCCGAAGCCGAGGACGTCCACCACTACACAGAACTAGCCCTGACCAAAGAAATCGGCGACCTCGCCCTCAAGCTTCACACCGGCCGCAGTCGCAACGAACAGATCGCAACCGACCTAC
The DNA here is from genome assembly GCA_963705765.1 of uncultured Acidobacteriaceae bacterium. Classification (GTDB taxonomy): domain Bacteria; phylum Acidobacteriota; class Terriglobia; order Terriglobales; family Acidobacteriaceae; genus Palsa-343. The sequence continues at coordinate 62,159 of CAVPKU010000047.1, forward strand.
GCCTCTTCGTGCGCGACGCCATCGACGCGACCCTCGCCCACCTGGCTTTCTGGGCCAATGCGCTTCTCGAACTCGCCGCAGAATCCGAAACCGCCGTCATGCCCGCCTACACCCACCTCCAGCGAGCCGAGCCGGTCCTCGTCGCCCACTGGCTGCTGGCCTATGTCGAAATGATTCTCCGCGACGCATCCCGTTTCGAGGATTGCCGCACCCGCCTCAACTTTTGTCCTCTCGGTTCCGGAGCTGTCGCGGGAGCTACGCTCGCCCTCGATCGCACCATCGCTGCCCGCGAGCTTCAGTTCACCGCGCCCACCGCCAACAGCATGGACGCAACCAGCGACCGCGACTTCGCCCTTGAGTTCGTCCAGGCCGCAGCGAACCTCGGCCTCCACCTTTCGCGCTTCGCCGAAGAACTTACCCTCTTTTCGACTGCCGAATTTGGGTTCATCGACCTTCCCGAGCAGTTCTCGACCGGCTCCAGCGCCATGCCACAGAAGAAGAATCCGGACCTCACTGAGCTGCTTCGCGGTAAATCCGGCCGTCTCCTCGGCGCCTCCGCCACGCTCGCAACCATCCTCAAAGGCCTTCCCCTCGCCTACAACAAAGACATGCAGGAGACGCAGCAGCCTGTCTTTGAAGTCGCCGACACGCTAGAGGGCATCCTCGGTCTGCTGCCTGCCTTTACCGCCGCGCTTAGCTTCCGGCACGACCGCATGCTCATCGCTGCGCGAACTGGATTTCTCAACGCCATGGCTGCCGCTACGTATCTCGTTCACAAAGGCGTCCCCTTTCGCAAAGCGCACGAGAAGATCGGCAACGCCGTTCGCTACTGCCTCGACAAAAGCTGCGAGCTCGGCGACCTTTCGCTCTACGAGCTGCGCCAGTTCGGCGATGAATTTAACGATGACTTCTTCGACGCCGTGAGCATTCAGGCCACTCTCGACTGCCACGACGTCATCGGCGGCACCGCGCGTGCCCGCGTCCACGCTGCACTCGCGGAAACGCAGCAGCGCGTCGACGCCCTCGCCGCAAAGTACGGCGCGCCCACGTCCCGCGAGAAGGAGACGACTCATGCTGGTGCGTAAAGCGCGTCTCCAGGACGCCACCAACATCTACGAACTGGTCAACAGCCTCTCGCACGACGGCACCCTTCTCCGCCGCCCCTTCGCCGAGATCTGCGAGAACGTGCGCGACTTCACCGTTGCCGAATCGGAAGGCGGCATCTTCCTCGGCTGTGGCGCGCTCCATCTCTACGGCCCCCACCTCGCCGAAGTCCGCTCCATCGTCGTCCGCCCTGAAGCAAAGAGCCATGGCGTCGGCGGCGAGTTGCTCCACGCGCTGCTCGCCGAAGCCGAAGGCCACGGCATCGGATGTGTGTGCCTCTTCACCCGCATTCCGGATTTCTTCTTCCGCTACGGCTTTCGCGAGGTCGAGGACAAGACTGCGCTGCCGGACAAGATTTTCAAGGACTGCCAGAACTGCCCGCGCCTCTACAAATGCGACGAGGTCGCGATGGCGCGCGGCCAGGTGCCTAAGGTTTCGATCCTCGGCCCGCGCATCGAGGCCGAGCAACTGGTGCGCCTCACGGTCTGATCGTCGCAGCGGCTACCGTTTCTCCCGGCTTCCGCAAATCGGCTACACTGTCCCGCATCCCCAAGCCATCTGCAAGGTCGCCCGCCATGCCCTCCGACATTCGGGCCAAAATCGGCCCTCTCCAGAAATCCGAACTCGCCGAAGCCCATCGCATCATGTGCCTCGCTTTCGGCACGTTTCTCAACCTCCCCGATCCCATGTCCTTCATGGGTGACCGCAATTTCATCGCGCCACGCTTCCATGCGAAGCACACCAAACTCCTCGCGGCTCGCATCGACGACCGACTCGTCGGCGTCAACGTCGCTACGCGCTGGGGTTCGTTTGCCTTCTTCGGTCCGTTAGTCGTCCTTCCGGAGTTCTGGGACAAAGGCGTTGCGCAGAGCCTGGTGCAGCAAACCGTAAAGCTCTTCGATCACTGGGGCGTGCGCTTTTCAGGCCTCTACACCTTTGCGAACAGCGCCAAACATGTCGGCCTCTATCAGAAATTTGGCTTCTGGCCTGCCTATCTCACGGCCATTCTCACCCGCACCCCCGAGTCGAACACCGGCTCGCAGGATCCGCCCGCGCTTCTCTCCACGCTGCACCGCACCCAGCGCGAGCAGTGCATCCTTGCCTGCGCGAAGATCACCAACCGGATCGAGAAGGGCCTCGACCTGACCCAGGAAATCCGCGGTGTGCTCGCTCAGCACACCGGCGACATCGTCCTCGCGCAGACCCGAGGCGTCGTCGATGGCTTCGCGGTCTGCCTCACCGGCGCGGGCACTGAAGGCGGCAGCAAGACCTGCTACATCAAGTTCGCGGCGGCGTGCAATCACGACAGCTTCGACCGTCTGCTCGCAGGGTGCGAGGCCTTTGCCGCGGCCGGAGGCCTCACCATCGAAGCGGGAATTAACCTGGCCCGTGAAGATGCGTACCGCTGCATGCGTGATCGTGGTTATCGCTCCGTAACCCAGGGCGTTGCGATGCTGCGGCCGCACGTCGCCGGCTACAACCGTGCCGACGCGTATGTCATCGACGACTGGCGCTGACCCTGAGAGATCAGCACCAGCACGGTTTCGTAACAGTAATGGCTGCAATTACTCTCCGACCTGCCTAGTTCTGCGGTTTGGGCTGCGGAGTCGGCGGCGTGCTCCCAGGTGGCGGTGGCGTGTTGATGCCAGCCGGAGGCGGTGTCCCGCCATTCGGCTGAGGCGTCCCGCTCCCCGGGGGAGGCGTCGCGCCCCTGGGCGCTGCCCCCGGAGCTTCGGGGCGATGTGGCGGAATCGGAGGCGTCTTCAGGCACTGGCCTCCCGGAGGCGCATTCGGGCGCGGCTCACTCTGGCTGATCGTTTCGATGTCGAAGATCAGCTCCGCCTTCGGCGGAATCGGCCCGCGGCCATTCTCACCGTAAGCAAGTTCCCAGGGAACGAAGAGCCGCCGCTCCCCGCCCATGCGCATGCCTTCAAAGCCCGTGTCCCAGCCAGGAATCACCTGATGGCCGCCGTACAAAAAATCGAACGCCTGGCCGCCGGGGTGGTCTTTCGACGAGTCGAACTTTGTGCCATCCACCAGATAGCCGGTGTACTGGACGCTGACGCATTTGTGCTGTTGCACCGGCTCGCCCGTCCCGATCTTCGTATCGACAAAATTCAGCGAGAACGTCTCCGGCCCCTGGCCAAGTTCCTCACGGACTCCCTGACTCACCAGAGGCGAGGCATAGTCGAGCTTGACTGAGGGGACGCGGGTCACGGTGTACAGCGTCTTCGCACACGGCGCCGTCGCAGGCAGGGCAGGAACCTTCGCCGACAGACTCGGGAGCGTGACGCAGCCGCCGGCAACGTGACGCGCCGGTGCCGTTGTCGTTGCACGATGCGCCGCAGGAGGGGTGGTCTGCGCAGCCAGCGGCCCAACCGCCGCCGCGACCAGGAGAGAGGAGAACAAAACACGATTCTGGATCATCGCTATCCAGTGTATGCGAAGCCAGGGCCTGTCCGCTGCCTTCACACCGTCCGTATAATTCCGGCCACGCCCCAGGGAGGGGAAAACCATGCGTATGATGCTTCACGTTGTTATGCCGGTCGAAACCGCCAATGCCGCCATTCGAGCCGGTGAACTCGGCCCTTTCATCCAAAAAGTCCTGGGCGACCTGAAACCCGAAGCCGCCTTCTTCACCGAAACCAACGGCGCCCGCAGCGGCTACATCTTCTTCGACATGAAGGACGCCTCGCAACTGCCCGCCATCGCCGAGCCCTGGTTCCTTGCCTTCAACGCCGCCATCACCGTTAAGCCCGCCATGACACCGCAGGAACTCGCAGGCCCCGCCGGCGCCGCTATGGAAAGCGCAGTGAAGGCCCACCCCAAAACCTTTGGTTCATAGCGAGTCCTCCAACATCGCTCCCTCGCTGGTGCGGCGCCTCCCCCGCGCAGTTCTCCGCCATCGGCCCCGGAGTCCTTTCGAGACCGATGTACAATTTCCCCCGGACCGCCGAGGAGTACCCTTCACCATGAAATTTCGCATTGGTTCTGTGCTGATCGCTGCAACCACTTGCATCGTTGCCCTGCCCGCCGCCCACGCTCTCGACAATGGCGTTGCCCGCACTCCACCCATGGGCTGGAACAGCTGGAACAAGTTCGCCTGCAAGGGCCTCAACGAACAAGTGGTGCGCGCCACCGCCGACGCCATCGCCACCAATGGCATGAAGGATGCGGGCTACGTCTATGTCAACCTCGACGACTGCTGGCAGAGCGGCCGCGATGCCAACGGCAACATCATCGTGGACAAGGAAAAGTTCCCCTCCGGCATCAAAGCCCTCGCCGACTACGTCCACAGCAAGGGGCTCAAGTTCGGCGTCTACTCCGATGTCGGCACCAAAACCTGCGCCGGGCGTCCAGGCAGCATCGGGCACGAATATCAGGACGCACGCCAGTATGCCGAATGGGGCGTTGACTACCTCAAGGAAGACTGGTGCAACACGCTGCCCGGTCAGAGCGCCGAGTCGTCCTACACGCTGATGCGCGACGCTCTCGCCGCCACGGGCCGTCCCATCGTCTTCAGCCTCTGCGAGTGGGGCTCGAACAAGCCCTGGCTGTGGGCTGGCCCCATCGGCAATTCCTGGCGCGCCACCGGCGATATCCAGGATTGCTGGGATTGCAAGAAGCCGTGGGGCGGCAACGGCGTTGTCCAGATCATAGATCTGATGGCCGCACCTGGCATCGAGAGCTACGCCGGGCCCGGCCACTGGAACGATCCCGACATGCTTGAAGTCGGCAACGGCGGAATGACCACCGAGGAATATCGCTCCCACTTCAGCATGTGGGCCATGTTCGCCTCGCCCCTGCTGGTCGGCACCGACATCGCCAACATGTCGGCGGACACCAAATCCATTCTCCTCAACCACGCGGTCATTGCAGTCGATCAGGATCCGCTCGGCCAGGCCGCTCGCCGCGTCAAAAAGGATGGCGACATCGAAGTCTGGTCACGCCAACTGGCCGATGGCAGCCGCGCCGTCGTTCTTCTCAATCGCAGCGCGAACCCGCTCTCCATCGGTGTCGGCTGGACCGACATCGGCTATCCCGGCGCAATCCGCGCAACCGTCCGCGACCTTTGGACCGACAAGGAAGTCAAAGACCAGACCGATCACTACGCGGCCCAGGTTCCCTCGCATGGCGTAGTGATGGTGACCGTCAAACCCCATGAATAAGCCATCACCGCAGTAACAAATTCGTGTGCCTGTTGTGGGATCCACCCTCTCTCCCGAAGCCGGCATTGTTTGCGGTCGCGGAATCCTGCTTCTCGATGAAATTGGACGAACGACGCCGGCTTCATCCCCCTGAACCAGACGTGTCGAACTAAACGGACGACGCAGTAACCACCCGTTGACCCCAAATACTGCCTCCTTCATTACGCATTGGGAATGGTCGCCGGGTGCGCGCTCAAGCAGAATCAGTGAACGGATCGCGTCACCCCAGTTCCCAGACGCGCCCGCTGAGGACAACCGCAATGGGCCGTGCCAGACAGTCGTTGAGCAAACTTCTGTATAAGCAGCACGTGGACATGGTCGAATATGTCCTGCTCCTCTCCCTGCTGATCTGCAGCGCGGTGGCCACCGGAGCTACGCTCACCCATCAGATCAACAACGAGTTCAACCAAATCACCAACCGGTTCTGATCCAGAGTCGCTGCCCTACCGCCGTCTCACCAGGTCTCGCGCCCCCGGCCCATCCTGCCCGAACCATCCTTCACCATCACAGCAATGTGCACCGACAGCAGTGCGCCAACCGCCCACCGGCCGCCACGCAGAATTCCGCGTATCGAGCACTCGCCTGTGCATAATCCGCGTCTCCTCGTGATGTTGAGTCTCCGCGCTGCCCCTCGGTAACGCCATCGCCGCCATCCAGTTGACTGCACAGTAACGTCCCCATCGTGTCCAAATGATGCGCCCTTCATTACGCAAATGGAATTGTGGCGGTCGCGGCAGAAGGAGAGAATCACCAACATTGAAGTGATGCAATGCGTCGCCAGGGCCACCAATAATTCTGATCGCGTCTCCTTGTTGCTTTGCTGTCGTACTTGCCGGGCTCCTGCCACCGTTCTCCAGTCGCACTTCTTCCGGTCGGATGATCTTTTGCTGACCCCGCAAAAGATCACCTGCTGGCAGAAGAAAAGTCTCAGGCTCTCCGATTTTCGGGGACCTTGCTCAATCCGGAAGTTTCACAACCGGGAGGTTTCTGCCATGTTTCTCATCGTTGCTCTTGCAGGTACGTCGCTCATCGTTGCATGCATGGGGCTGGTTCTGCCCCTCGCCGCCGCCGTTAAAGGCAACTAAATTTACGCGAGCCGGGGCGATCCGGCAGCAAGGGAGACTCCACGATGTGGAACCGCGTCGCCGTCAGTCCGGCACCCTCTACCGGATCGTCTCGTCCATCGACTCAAAGATGTGTCCCATCTTTTCCTGCTTCACACGCAGGTAGTGCTCGAAGCTATCCTGCGCGGGCACTTCCGCCGAGACGCGCTCGGCCACGTGAACCCCGGCCGTCTCCAGCGCGGCTACTTTATCGGGGTTATTTGTAATCAGCCGGACCGACGTCACGCCCATGTGCCGCAGGATCCCTGCCGGCAGCTCGAATTCCCGGCAATCCGCCTCGAAGCCCAGCTTCAGATTCGCTTCCACGGTATCCAGCCCCTGATCCTGCAGTTCGTAGGCGCGCAGCTTCGCCATCAACCCAATGCCGCGCCCCTCCTGCTGCTCGTAGATCAGAATGCCCGCACCCGCATCTGCGATCTTCTTCAGCGCCAGCTCCAGCTGCAGCCCACAGTCGCAGCGCAGCGAATGAAACACATCGCCGGTCATGCACTGCGAATGAATCCGCACCAGCGGCGCCGCTCCATGAATGTCGCCCATCACCAGCGCCACAGCTTCTTCCTTCTCAGCCGTCTGTCCGCACCGCGCCGGATCCTCGGCAGCATAAACTCCCTCAAAGCCCAGAATGCGAAAATACCCCGACCGCGTTGGGAAATCCGCATCCGCGACCTTGCGCACCGAAGCAATTGGCATGCTTCCATTATAGAAGTCGTGCGAGAGAGAGTCTGCCATCAGCGGCGTGCTCGCCACCCTCTGTAACCTGTACCCGTGACCCGCCGCCTGCACCCTGCACCCCGCACCCTGTACCCTGTTGTGATGCTCGACTCGCGCATCATCCTCATCACCCTGCTCATCAAGCTGGGCGTGGCTGCGGCGGTCTCCTCGGCCCTGGGACGTTCGCGCGAGTTTCAGAGCCTGCTCTTTCGTGAAGACCGCAACTTCGGCCAGACCCTCGGCCTCGTCGCCTTCATCTGCATCCCTCTGGCCCTCGGCGTCTGGGTCCGCGTCACCGTCCCCAATTTCTATGCCGCCGACATTTCTTTCGAGACCACCATCATCCTCGGCATCCTTATCGGGCCCGGTGCTGCGCTCATCGGCGCAGCGGTCCTCGCGCTGCCTGCTATCCTCCACGGCGAATATCTCGCGCTGCCTTTTCTCGTTGCTGTCGCCGTCATCGCCGGCATCTACGGCCGCTTCGTTGATAAGGAGGAAGTCTGGTCCTTCTCTCCCTTCGTCGATCTCAGCCTCTACCGCTGGGTGCGCCGCACGCTGATGCGCCCGCGCATCGACCGCCAGATCCTGCTCCTGATTCTGATCGTCGCCCTGGAGATCCTGCGCGAGTGGACCGCTCGCCTCTCGCACCGGCTTTTCGCGCTCACCTCCAGCAGCTGGCTCATCCGTCTCGCCGTCTGGACCTGCGCCGCCATGGTGGTCGGCATCCCGCTCAAGATCTGGAACGCCATCCGCATTGAGCAATCCCTCGAAGAACAGAAGCGTCTCCTCCTCGAAGCGCGCCTCGACGCCCTCCAGCGCCAGATCAATCCCCACTTCCTCTTCAACACCCTCAACTCCATCGCCTCGCTCGTCCGCTTCCGCCCCGAGCAGGCGCGCGAGCTCATCGTCAAACTCGCCAACATCCTGCGCAAAATGCTCAACGAGCACGACGCCTTCGTTCCCTTCCGCGACGAGCTCGCCACCACTGACGACTATCTCTCCATCGAAATCGTCCGCTTCGGCTCCGAGAAGCTTTCCGTCGCCCGCGAGATCGATCCGAAGACGCTGGAAATCCCGGTACCGAGCATGCTCCTGCAGCCGCTGGTCGAGAACAGCATCAAGCATGGACTGGAGCCGCGCATCGCCGGCGGTGTCATCACCCTGCGCAGCCGCCTCGAACACGGCAAGCTCATCATTGAAGTCGAAGACGACGGCGTCGGCATCGCACCCGGCCGCGCACACTCCAGCGGTGTACTCCAGGGCACGGGCAACGGCATCGGCATGAAAAATGTCCGCGAACGTCTCGAGGTCCTCTATGGCGACGCGGCCCTTTTCGATATCACCAGCCGCCCCGGCCGGGGCACAAAAGTGACGCTCGCCTTCCCCGCCATCTCCGACGCCGACCACCCCGCAGCCCGCGCCGCCCTCGCCGCCGACCGAGGCCGATGAAAACCAATCAACCAACTGAACACTTCCGCAAGGTGCGGTTTAGACGGACCGCGGCCTTCTGACCGGGCAGCTAGCCCTTCCAGGCTCCGAGGATGCGCCGCAGCAACACAATCTGCCCCAGGTGGTAGCTCGTGTGCTGCCCCGCGATCAGCACCTCTCGCAGCAGCGTCTGCCCGTCGCCCCACGGAAACGATGCGTACAGATTCGACTCCGGATCGCCGACCAGCTTCTCGAAATCCGCCATGTCCTTCTTCACCGCGCGTACCGACGCATCCCACACGGCATCGCTCTGCGGAGCGGCCTCCTTCGGCCAGTAGTCATCCGGCCACTTCATGGCGACGTAGTTGGGATTCGTCGAGAAATCCAGCAAATCATGCAGCGCGATCCGGATGTGCTCCAGTTCCTGCCACGCCGAATGTTCCGCACCCCTGGGTACGACCCCACGAGCCTTCACCGGAAAGTCATCCAGCACAGTTTTGAATTCCGCATGCGCTTCGCCCCCGCGCAGAAACTTCACCAGCTGTTCGCGCAACTCCCGATCCTCAGTCTTTGCCATCGCAGCTCTCCTCTGGCGATGAGATGCGGCCCTGCACGCTCAGGATTCGTTCGCTCCCTGCCGTCTGGTCGCGGATCCTTATTGCTATTGGCATTCCCTGCTTTTTACGCTGGAGTCAACTCCGGCTCGCTCTTCTCCTGGAACACATTCCCCATGCGCCGGATCTGCGCCCCAACCCCACGCAGCTTCTCTTCGATGTGCTCGTAGCCGCGGTCGATGTTGTACACGCGGTCGAGGATCGACTCGCCTTCCGCGACCAGGCCGGCGAGCACCAGCGATGCCGATGCGCGCAAATCCGAGCACATCACCGCCGCCGCCGACAGCGGGCTCTTGCCACGCACTGTCGCCGCACGCCCATCCACCCGGATATTCGCGCCCATCCGCACCAGCTCCTGCACATGCATAAAGCGGTTTTCGAAGATGTTTTCCTTCACCGTCGATGTGCCCTCCGCCTGCGTCGCCAGCGCCATGTATTGCGCCTGCATGTCGGTCGGAAACCCCGGATACTCCTCGGTGGAAATATCCGCCGCCTTCAGCGCCCCCTCGCCGCGCACGCGGATCTGATCCTTCGCGATCACGTCCACGCTCACGCCGCACTCCTGCAGCTTGCCAATCAGCGCCGTCACATGCGCCGGATTGCAATGCGCCACGCATAGATCGCCGCCGGTAATCGCCCCCGCAATCAGAAACGTTCCCGCTTCGATGCGGTCCGGGTTGATGCGATGCCTCACGCCATGCAGCTTCGCCACACCCTTCACGTGAATCGTTGACGTCCCGGCACCCTGAATCTCTGCGCCCATCGCAGTCAGCATCGCAGCCAGATCCGTCACCTCCGGCTCACGAGCGCAGTTCTCCATCACCGTCTCGCCCTCGGCCAGCACCGCCGCCATCATCAGATCCTCGGTGCCGGTCACCGTAATTTTGTCGAAGACGATGTGCGCGCCCTTCAGCCGCTCCGCGCGCGCCTCGATATAGCCGTGCTCATAGCTGATCTTCGCCCCCAGCATCTCGAGGCCCTTCGTGTGCAGATCGATGGGCCGTGCCCCAATCGCGCATCCGCCCGGCATCGACACCCGCGCCACACCCATGCGCGCCACCAGCGGCCCCAGCACCAGCGACGACGCCCGCATGGTCTTCACAATCTCGTACGGCGCGGTCGGATCCTTGATCGACCGGCAGCTGATCGTCGTCCGATGTTGTGCGCGTCCATACCCCAGCTCCACCTCGCCGCCCATCGAAACCAGCAGCTTTCGCTCCGTCTCGATGTCGCGCACCTGGGGAATGTTCTCCAGCACAACTTCGTCTTCGGTCAGGATCGCCGCCGCCATGCATGGCAGCGCGGAATTCTTCGACCCGCTCACCCGAATCGTGCCGAGTAGGGGATTCCCCCCGCGAATAACAAATTTGTCCATACTCACATTCAGATTAAATGCGATTGGCAGGGAAAAGAAGCAGCGCCCCGAACGGCGCATCCGGCAAGCTTTCCGATGAACAGACTATTTCTTCGCGGGTTGAGCTGACGGCGGTGTCCCCTGCGGCTGATCTTCCGTCCAGATCACTTCTCCCGGCCGCGCATAGTGCAGCCGTTCGCGCGCTTCGCGCTCAATCGCGTCGGGATCGGACTTCAGGTCCTTGACATGCTCCGACAGCCGCGCGTTCTCTTTCTGCAGCTCCACAATCTTCTTCTGAACCGCCCGATCTTCCGCGCGCCGCTGCTGATAGACGCTGATTCCGTTCTCACCAAAAATCGCGTGATATCCGAAGACCAGCGCCGCAGCAATCACCGCGCCCGTAGCGATGCGCCGCCGCACCCGGTACAGCGCCTGCGCGGTCCGCTCTACAAATCCCGTCTGCTTCTGTTCCTCAGCCACTCCTGCACCGCCGCCTTTGCCGAATTCCGAATTCAGACCTCGCCCGCCCCGCTCCACCTGAACGCTGAGCGCCGAACGCTGATCCCCGACCTTCAGCCCATCACCCAATCCTTCGCCGCCTGCTGCAACGGACCCTGGTCGCTTTCCTTCCGCGCTTCGGAATAAACCCGTACCACCGGCTCCGTTCCGCTCAGCCGATAGCACACCCACGACCCATCCACCAGGATCAGCTTCAGACCGTCGGTCCGGACCACCTGAACAACCTTCCGCCCGCCAACTTCCTGCGGATCGTTCTTTATCTTCTCAGTGAACTTTTCCTTGACCTCCGGCGTCAAGCGGAAATTCTCCCGATGAGGGTAAAAGGAACCTACCCTGCCAAATATCTTCTTTAATTGTTCGCCCAGGCTCGTTCCGCGCACCGCCACCATCTCCGCCGCCAGCAATCCGGCAATCACCCCGTCCTTCTCCGGAACGTGCCCGCGGATCGTCAAACCCGCGCTCTCCTCGCCGCCAATCGCGATCTTATCTTCGTTGATCAGCTCGCCGATGTACTTGAACCCCACCGGAGTCTCAAACAACGGCACCTTGAACTCATCCGCCAGCGCGTTGATCAGGTTCGTCGTCGCCACCGACTTCGCCACGCCGTTCTTCCATCCACGCGTCTCCACCAGATAGTCGAACAACAGCGCGATAACGTAATTTGGCTGCATAAACGTCCCATCGCCATCCACGATCCCAAACCGATCCGCGTCTCCATCCGTAGCGATCCCGATCGCCGCGCCAACCTCTTTCATCTTCGCTTTGCAGGTATCCAGCAATTCGCCATCCGGCTCCGGAGCGTGCCCGCCAAACAGCACATCGCGATAATCGTGCACCGTCCAGGTCTCCACGCCGTGTTCGCGCAGAATGTGGCAGCTATAACCCCGCGCCGCGCCCCAGAAGGGATCGAACACCACCTTCAGCCCCGCCTTTTTGATTGCTTTCAGATCCACCAGCTGCGCGATCCGCTTCAGGTACTCCGGCTTTGCATCGATCTGCTCGTACTTCGCGCCCGTATCTGCCGGCGAAGGCACCTCATCCAGCTTCCTTACATTGGCCTCGATCTGCTTGGTCACCTCCGGCAGCGCCGGCGCGCCGTCCGGCGTCGAGTACTTGATCCCGTTGTACTCCGGCGGATTGTGCGACGCCGTGAAGTTGATCGCCCCGCCGGTCTTCAGCCGCCGCACTGTATACGCAATCGCCGGTGTAGGCGCGGCCTCCGGAATCACCAGCGGCGTCACGCCATGCGCCGCCAGCACCCGCGCCGCTTCCGCCACGAACATCTCTCCCAAAAATCGTGGATCCCGTCCCACCAAAACGGTCTTCGGCCCACTCCCCGCCGCCACATATTGCGCGATACCGGCCACCGCGCGCCGGATGTTCCCCATCGTGAACTCTTCGGCGACAATCGCGCGCCAACCCGACGTCCCAAACTTAATCTCCACCGCCATGTTTCTCGCTCTCCTCCGTGTTTCCTCGTAGGATGCTGCGAACCCGAAACCCAACGATATACCCTAAACCGGATCGTTAATCCTGTACCCTATTCCCTATTCCCTGTCACATGCCCGTACCCGCCGTCGACGCACGTCTCGTCCTCACCACAGCAGGCTCTCGCGAAGAGGCCGAGCAAATCGCCCGCGCCCTGCTTGACGATCAACTCGCCGCCTGCGTCAATATCATTCCCGGCCTCACTTCCATCTATCGCTGGAAGGGCGACGTCGAAACCGCCTCCGAGATTCTCCTCCTTATCAAGACCACCGGTGCACACATCGAGCGCCTCGAATCGGCTCTGCGCCGCCTCCATTCCTACGAGGTCCCCGAATTTCTCGTCCTCACACCCGAGTCCGCCAGTAAGCCCTACCTCGACTGGCTGACGCAGTCCATCTCGGAATCACGCTGACAAATTACACCTCACGCTACCGCTCGTAGACCACGCGCCCTCGCACCATCGGAAAGACGTGTCCCACCGTCCCCCCCACCAGCGCTCCGATAAGGCTGAACCCGAACGCCCCGGCAGGCCGGGTGGCCCCGCTGGCGCCGCAACAGTTGTAGCCGACAATGCCCCCCAGCGTCGCTCCCGCAAATGCCCCCGCCAACGAACTCTGCGAACTCTGCCAGTCTTCGTTCTCCATTCGAACCTGAACAACCTGTTCGCGGGGGAATACGTACCGATCCGGATTCGCCGCCGTGTACACCGGAAACGGGTAAGCCCGCGGCGAAACATAGTGCCCGCACACCAGCTGTGTTTCATCCGCGGCGTGGAACTGACAGCGCACCGTCTCCGTGCTCTGGTTCCCCAACTCCAGCTTCACCCTCACCAGCGTTCCCCGCGGTACATTCTCGACGATCTCCCAGCTCCCCTTCCGCGGAGCCGGAACCGACACCTGCGCCCCTGCCTGTCCGGCAAGGATGCAACTCGCAACCATCATTGCTACAAAAGCTCGCGTTTTCATGACGACGCGATCATCGCTCGCATCGGTGTCCACCGCAGGCAGCTCTGTGACACTTTCCTGAGGTGCCTCAGCCTGCCTTAGCGTCCCTACGCCTCGTGCCGGCTCGTGATGAACGCCTCGTACTCGCGCAGCTCCTTCAGCGAAGCATCCGCCACAATCGGAAAAACCGCTTTCCATTTCGCTTTCGGCAGCCTCTGTGCCGTCGCAGCGTCGCACACCACGCCCGCCGTACACTCCAGATCCTGCAGCCACCCAGCCTGTCGCGTATCGCGCACCACCAGGCTGTCGGGATCAAACCCCGCCGCCGCCAGCATCGTCTGCGCCGTATCCAGAAATCCCGGCCACCCCGACGCCACGCCCACCAGCCATTCCCGGCTCTTCGGCAGCATCTGCGCCATGCTCGTCGGCGCCGATCGCACCTCCAGCACCATCAGCTCCACCTGCGACGCCAGGCTCTCACGTGCCGCCGCCGCCTTGCTTGGGAACACCATGAAAACAGCGCTCGCCAGATCCACCTGCCGCAGCTCCGCAAATCCGCAACCCTGCACCGGCAGCTTCACCACACTCGACAGCTCCGCCACCACAATCTTCCGCAGTTCCTCATCCGGCTCGATCAAAACAAACTGCGTCGGCGGATGCAGATCCAGCCAATCCCGCAGATGTTGCCGCAGTTCCGCAAGCGACAATCCCGCCCGCCGCGACGCCAGCACCAGATTCGCAATCAGGCTCTCCGGCGTCGCACCCGCCGCAGCAGCCTTCGGCCGCACCGCACGCACGTAAACACCGCTGCCCTTGCGAAACTCCACCCACTTCTCTTTGCCCAGTTGCCGATACGCCGCGCTCACCGTGTTCGGGTGCAGATGAAAGCGCCGCGCCAGCTCGCGTGTGCTGGGCAGCCGATGCCCCGGCGCCAGATCGTTGCACAGAATCCCCAGCACCACTTGCGTGACCAACTGCTGCCGCACCGGAATCTCACTGCCGCGCGCAAACCAGAATTGCATGGCGACACGAGTGTACGGCAGCCGCTCGGTGATTCATCCGGCAAAAAACAAAAAGGCGCGAGCCATCGCTCGCGCCTTTCTATTCCCTATTCCCGATTGGCTACTGGCTACGCTTCTCCGACTCCGTGGCACTTCTTGTACTTCTTCCCCGACCCACAAGGACAAGGATCGTTCCGTCCCACCTTCTCGCCCGTGCGCCGCTGCGCCGGGCTCGAGGCATCGCCGCTCCCCGCCATCCGCGCGTGCTCCAGCTCCTTCTGCTTCTTCCTCTGGAACTCCTTCTCCAGATCGTCGATCGTCGTCGACGGCGTTCGCGACGGTGGCAGCGGAACCGGAGGCGCGCTCGGCATGCGGTGCCCGTTCCCATCGCCTCCCGGGCGATCCGCCGAAGCTACACTCGGAGCCGCTGGAACCACCGGCAAAGGCCGCGCAGGAATCTCCACCGGCTGCCCATCCGGCCCAACGATCCGCATCAGGAACAGGAATCGTACCGTGTCCTCCTGGAAGCGATCCATCATCGCCTCGAACATCTCGAAGGATTCCTTCTTGTAGGCCACCAGCGGATCCTGCTGCGCATAGCCGCGCAGCCCGATCCCTTCCTTCAGGTGATCCATGCTCAGCAGGTGATCCTTCCACAACCCGTCGATCACGCTCAGCATGATCATCCGCTCGTGGAATCGCATCTGCGGATCGCTGATCAGCTGTTCCTTTGCCTCGTACCGCCCCTTCAGCTTGTCGAAGATCGTCTCGCCCAGCTCGTGCCGCGTCATCTCCTGCGGCTTCATGCCCTCAGCATCCGGATCGAATCCGAAATGCGCCATCAGCTTTTCGCGCAGGCCCTTCACGTCCCACTGATCCGGATGCACGCGTTCGTTCGCAAACTGATCCAGCAGATTGCTCAGGATGTTCGGGACGTAATCCTCGACAATCAGCTCCTTCTGATCCAGCCCCTCGAGCAGTTGGCGCCGCAGCCCGTAGACCGCCTCGCGCTGCTTGTTCATCACATCGTCGTACTCCAGCAGGTGTTTGCGAGCCTCGAAGTTCTGGCTCTCCACCGCCTTCTGCGCTGCTTCGATCCGGTTGGAGATCATGCGCGACTCGATGGGCATGCCCTCTTCCATCCCCATCTTTTGCAGCAGCGTCGAAACCCACTCTCGCGCAAAAATGCGCATCAAATCGTCTTCAAGTGACAGATAAAACCGCGAGGCTCCCGGATCGCCCTGGCGTCCGGCACGCCCCCGCAGCTGGTTGTCGATACGCCGCGACTCGTGCCGCTCCGTGCCCAGGATGAATAACCCGCCGGACCCAATCACCTTCTCGTGGTCCTCAGCGGCCGCCGCTGCATGCCCCTGAAGGACGTGATCCCAGTTCTCCTGGCTGGTCTCGTACTCCTGCCCCTGGTAGTAGAAGCGCGTCATGCCCGGCGCCGCCATAGGATTGATCGCACCTTCGGCCACCGAAATCGATCGCGCCATTGCCTTCTTCACCAACTCCTGGCGTGCCACAAAATCCGGATTGCCGCCCAGCAGAATGTCCGTACCGCGGCCCGCCATGTTCGTGGCGATCGTCACCATCCCCAGCCGGCCTGCCTGCGCCACAATCTCTGCTTCGCGCTCGTGATACTTCGCGTTCAGCACCACGTGCCGCACGCCCTTGCGCGCCAGAATCTGCGACAGCAATTCGCTTTTTTCGATGGACGTTGTCCCGACCAGCACCGGCTGCTCATTCTCATGCAGCTTCGCTATCTCGTCGGCCACCGCATAGTACTTCTCCTTCGCCGTCCGAAACACCACGTCGGAGTTCTCGACCCGCAGCATCGGCTTGTTCGTGGGGACGACCACGATGTCCAGCTTGTAAATCTTGTCGAACTCAGCCGCTTCCGTTTCCGCCGTGCCCGTCATGCCGGCCAGCTTCTTGTAGAGCCGGAAATAATTCTGGAACGTGATCGTCGCCAGCGTCTGATCCTCGCGCCGGATGTTCACGCCCTCCTTTGCCTCCACCGCCTGGTGCAGCCCATCGGACCAGCGCCGCCCCGGCATCAGACGCCCGGTGAACTCGTCGACGATGATCACCTCGCCGTCCTTCACCACGTACTGCACGTCCTTCCGGTACAGCGAGTGCGCCTTGACCGCCGTCTCCACGTGGTGCTTCAGATCCCAGTTCTCCGGATCGGCAATGTTGCCGATCCCCAGCAGCCCCTCAATCTTCTCCCAACCCTCATCTGTAACCGTGATGGTCTTGTGTTTCTCATCCACCACGTAATCGCCCGTCAGGATCTTCTCTTCCGGACTCTTTTCGATCTCCTCGCCCAGTTCCAGCGACGGAATGATCCGGTTCACGCGCGCATATTTGTCGGTGGTCTGGTCCGTCGGACCCGAAATGATCAGCGGCGTTCGCGCCTCGTCGATCAGGATCGAGTCCACCTCGTCCACAATCGAGAAGTAGTGTCCGCGCTGCACGCAGTCATTCAACTCGAACTTCATGTTGTCGCGCAGATAGTCGAACCCGAATTCATTGTTGGTGCCGTACGTGATGTCCGACCCGTACGCCTTGCGCCTCTGGTTGTCGTCCAGATCGTGGACGATCACGCCCACCGTCAGCCCCAGGAACTCGTAGATCTTTCCCATCCACTCGGCGTCGCGCTTGGCCAGGTAGTCGTTCACCGTGACCACATGCACGCCGTGCCCGGCCAGCGCGTTCAGATACACAGGCAGCGTCGCCACCAGCGTTTTGCCTTCGCCGGTCTTCATTTCGGCGATCTTGCCCTGGTGCAGCACCATGCCGCCTACCAGCTGCACGTCAAAATGCCGCATGTTCACAGCGCGCCATCCGGCCTCGCGCACCACCGCAAACGCCTCGGGCAGAAGATCGTCGAGCACCTGCTTCTCCGCAGCCACCCGCGCCTCTTCGTCGGTGATTCCTTCCAGGGCTGCGGCAA
Organism: uncultured Acidobacteriaceae bacterium; assembly: GCA_963705765.1. Lineage (GTDB taxonomy): Bacteria > Acidobacteriota > Terriglobia > Terriglobales > Acidobacteriaceae > Palsa-343. Next base: position 79,613 of record CAVPKU010000047.1, read on the forward strand.
TGCGCGCACGGAACTCCACTGTCTTCGCGCGCAGCTGCTCGTCGCTCATCGCCTTCATTTGCGGCTCGAACGCATTGATGTCCGCAACACGCGGCACCAGGCGCTTCACCGCCCGCTCGTTGGCGGTTCCAAAAACCTTGTTGAGAACTTTGGTTCCGATCAAGCTTGATTCTTCCTTTGGCCTTGTTGACGCCTCGCGCCTGTCATCCTCAGCAAGCTCGCTCACTCCACCGAGCGAACAGCGAAGGATCTCGCGTTCGATTTTTCAGGCGCCGCAAACCGCCTGTCCCCTTGGAAATTTCAGGGGTCCTCTTCCATTTTAAGGTACCGGCCTGAATCCTGCCGCGCCTCACTCTCAATGCCGCACGTCACTTCCTTCCGGCTTCAGGCTTCTAAAGCGTCTTCAGATACGCCTTCGCCCGCTCCAGTTCCGGAAACAGCCGCTCCTCGGCCTGGAACGCCGCAGGATGCACGCATCGCCGCCCATTCTTCTGCTTCACCGGATGCTTCAGGTGCAGCATCTCGTGGTACATCAGATATTCGATCGCGTACCGCGGCGTCCCCTTCCGGTCAAACACCCGGCTCACCATGATCGTGTTGTGTGCCGGATCGTAGTGCCCCAGCAGCCGCCGCGCCGTCACCTCGCTCCACGTCAGCAGCGGCCGCCCCATCAATCCGTGAAAGTACTGCCGGTTCAGGGTCTCGAAAACTTCATCCAGATCGTAATGATCGCCCCGCGCCGACAGAATCTTTTTCCGCCCCCGCGTCTGCCGGATGCGCTCGCTCTGCCGCATCACCGACTCGCTGGTCGTGAACCGCCGGTACCGGTTCGCATGCCCTCCGTCAATCGGCTTGCGATACAGTTTCGCCAGCAGAATGTGCGCGATCGCCCGCAATACCGCCTCCGGCGCGCCCTCCAGCAGATCTGAGAGGCTCACACGAATCTTCCCCTCGCGCAGGCGAATCGTCGTGTTCAGCGACGTGAACCGGCGAAAACGAACTTCGATGGGAGGCATCGGAGCCCGCGGCCGAATCACGCGATACTCCTCAGCAAACAGGTCGGACAGATGGGGACTCACTACGATCCCGAATCTCGCATAGCGCCGCGTGGAAATCAAGCCGCGTCTGCGTGCGCTTTCTCGCGATCGCCGATCGCGAAACGCCGACCGTCCCTCTGTACCCCGTTCCCCGCACCTTGTACCCTTTTTCTATGCAGGCAGTCGCCACCGAACGTCTCATCCATCCAGCCCGCAACATCGAAGGCAGCCTCCGCCTCCCCGGCGACAAAAGTATCAGCCACCGTTACGCATTGCTGGGCGGATTCGCCGAAGGCACCACCCGCCTCTCCAATTTCTCCACCGGCGCCGACTGCGCCTCCTCCCTCGCCTGCGTCGAAGCCCTCGGCGCGCAGATCAAACGCGATGGCGCCTCCATCGAAATCACCGGCACCGCTGGCGATTTTCGCCCCCCCGCCACTCCCCTCGATTGCGGCAACTCCGGCTCCACCATGCGCATGCTCTCCGGCCTGCTCGCCGCTCAAGCCGGAACCTTCACTCTCACCGGTGACGCGTCCCTCAGTCGCCGCCCCATGGAGCGCGTCCGCAAACCCCTCACAGCAATGGGCGCACAACTCAACCTCACCGACGGCCACGCCCCCATCACCATTCACGGCGCGCCCCTCACCGCCATCGACTACACCACCCCCATTCCCAGCGCTCAGGTCAAAACCGCGCTCCTCTTCGCCGGACTCCAGGCCCAGGGCACCACCACCGTCCGCGAATCGGTCCGCACACGCGACCACGGCGAGCTCGCCCTCCGCGCCTTCGGTGCCCACATCGACCGCGCCAAAGATTCCGTCTCCATCGCTGAAGGCCAGCAGCTCCGCGCCATCGAAGCCACCGTCCCCGGCGACATTTCCTCCGCCGCCTTCTTCCTCTGCGCCGCCGCGCTTTTCCCCGGCTCCAACCTCATCTTTGACGAGCTCGGCCTCAACCCCACCCGCGCCACGCTCCTCGACGTGCTCACCGCTCTCGGTGCCCACATCGGCGTCCTCAATCTCGAAACCAAAAATGACGAGCTTGTCGGCACCGTTCAGGTCAACGCTCCGCCCGCGGGTCTCACCGGCACCACCATCTCTGGCGCGCTCTCCGCGCAACTCATCGACGAGCTGCCCGTCCTCGCCGCCATCGGCCCGTACACGCAGAGCGGCATCCGCATTCGCGACGCCAAAGAACTCCGCGTCAAAGAATCCGACCGCATCGCGTTGGTCGCCGCCAATCTCCGTGCCATGGGAGCCGAAGTCGAAGAGTTCGACGACGGCCTCGACGTCCCCGGCGGTCAAACCCTCCACGGAGCCACCATCGATTCAGGCGGCGATCACCGCATTGCTATGGCCTTCTCCATCGCCGCCCTACGCGCAGAAGGCGACTCCCTCATCCGCGGCGCAGAATCCGCCGCCATCTCATTTCCCGAGTTCTTCGACTTACTGGACCGAGTAGCCGAACGTTGAGCCGCCTTGCGGGCGTCTGAGCCCGCAGGCGATATCCTGAGCGCCCCTGAGCCAGCGGCGTAGGCCGCGCGTCGAACGGGGAGTCGAAGGACCTGCTCCTCCTGAACGCCGAATGCCGCCCTTTAGGGCACAGCCGCCAGCACATCATCCAGCCGCGCCGCCGTCCCATCCACCCGCTCCAGATGCGGAATCCGCAACCCTCCGTGATAATCGAGCGCCACCGACGTGATCTGGTCGCGATCCTTCACCAGCAGCGTGATCGGCTCGCTGCCCTTCTCCGCCTTCTTCAGCGCCTCGCGCATTTTGTCCGCCGAATACACCTGGCCATCCACAGCAAGAAGTTGCATTCCCGGAACCAGCCCCGCCTTGAACGCCACGCTGTCCCACAACACGCCGCCCAACGTCCCATCCCCCATCACACTGAACCCAAGCGACGTCGAAAAGCTCGTCCCAAACCGCGGATTCTCGCCACCACGCCGTTCCCACGGCGGAATCGTGTCGTTGTACACCAGCTTGTAGCCGCCCTGCGCGAACCCGTTCTCCGGAACCTCCGGATGCAGCTCATACACCCGCGTCTTCAGGAACGTCGCCCAGTCATACGGCTGCACCCGGTTCAGCGCCGCCACAATGTCCTCCAGCGTGTAGGTGTCTGTGATGTAGCTGCCGTTGTGCACGCCGTAAAACGACTTCGCGAAATCATCCAGCGACTTCTTCCCACCACTCAGCTCGCGAATCTTCGTATCCGCGTCCAGCCAGATCAGCTGCCCTTCCTGGTAGTAGTCCTCCGAACGCTGCCAGCTTACCCAGCTCACCGGCCGTCTCTGAGAAACCGTCGGCTGATTCGTCGTGTCGACCAGTGGCCGCCAGTCGCGCCCGCGGCTTGCTTCATAGCCGGCCGCAACGCCCGCCAGTTCATCGCGCGCCTGCTCCGGCGTCACCATTCCCGCCCGCGCCGTCAGCACCAGCCCCCAGTACTGCGTCAGCCCTTCATAAACCCACAGGAGATCGTCCCGCATCGGCACGTTGAAATTCGGCGTCCACAAATCTGCCGGCCGGCGAAACTTCCCGTTCCATGAGTGCGTGTACTCATGCCCCAGCAAATCGCGTCCGCGCACGCCATTCGCCCACTCCGTGAAATAGTTCGCGCGCGTCCCATCCTCGCTCGACTGGTGATGCTCCAGACCCTCCCCACCCACCACGTCCGTCAGCATGAACAGAAAATCGTAGTGATCGTAGTGGTGCGAGGCGAACAGCTTCTGCGCCTGGGTCGCAAGATTCTTGTGCACCTGCACCTGCTCCGGAGTCATCTCCAGATCCTTCGCCTCATCCGCGACCACGTCCAGAAACACTGGATTATCCGGCCCCGTCGACAGGTCCACGCGCTTGAAATACTCGCCGGCGATCAACGGAGAATCCACCAGCTTGTTCAGTGGCGTGTCTTTGAAGTGCACCGTACCGCCATCCTGCGATGCCGTCTCCAGTCCCGTCGCATACTTCCATCCCGACGGCAGCACCACGCTCGGCGTGAACTGAATGTCTCGCGAAAAATGCCCCGCCGGATACAGGACAACCGTATTCCAGGAAAGATCCAGCAGCTGATGCGAGATCGTCACCCGCCCATCCTGCGGCCGAATCGGCGTCAGATAATCGAAGTCCACATCGAGCGACGTCACGCCCTTCGGCACCTGGACATGAAACGCGTACACCTCCACGCGATCGCGTTCCCACGGAATCGCCTTGCCGTCCGCCTTGACGAACAACCCCGCCACCGCCTGAATCGGCCCCGTCGGCGAATGATTCCCCGGAATCCACTGCGGATACAGCAGCGTCAGCTCGCCCGCCTTCACCGGAATCGTCTCGTGCACGTGCGCCACGCGATCCGTCGTGTCGGTCAGATTCACGCCGAGCGCAATGGTTCCCGGATACGGCGTATCCACCGGCGTCGCAATCGGCGGCGGCATCGGAACCGGCTGCGGCCCCGCAGAACTCTGGGAAAACCCGGTCGCTGCAAAAACAAGAACAACAGCAGGAAGGCAACACATCCGCAAGCTCAGCACGTTCCGAACATCCTCCACAGTCGATTGACATCGCCAGAAATTCTACAGGACAAGAATGGTTCGCTCCGTCTCCTGTCTCCCATCTGCTGGCTCCCGCACCCCGCTCGCTGTACCCTGTACCCTGTCATGCCTTCCCGCCGCGCATTTCTGCAATCCGCCGCCGCCGCGTCCTTCGCCGCGACTCTCTCCTCGCCCGCACAACAAACGCAGACCGCCGCCGGCCAGGCCCGCATCCGCCAGTCCGTCTGTCGCTGGTGCTACAAACAGCTCTCCGTCGACCAGCTCTGCCAATGGGCCACCCAGCTCGGCCTCAAAGGCATCGACCTCCTCGAAGTCGACGAATACGAGATCCCCCGCCGCTACGGACTCCTCTGCACCATGGGTTACGCCGGCGGAGGCACCATCCCCGACGCCCTCAACCGCACCGAGAACCACGCCGCCATCGAAGCCGCTTTCCGCAAGAACATCCCCCTCGCCGCGAAAGCGCGGAGTCCCCAACGTCATCACCTTTTCCGGCAGACCGTCGCGGCATGTCCGACGAGGAAGGCGCGCGCAACACCATCGCCGGCCTCAACCGCCTCAAGCCCATTGCCGAAGACAACGGCGTCACCATTTGCCTGGAGTTACTCAACAGCAAGGTCAACCACCCCGATTACATGTGCGACCACACTGCGTGGGGCGCGCGCGTCATGCACGAGGTCAACTCACCGCGCATCAAATTGCTCTACGACATCTACCACATGCAAATCATGGAAGGAGATTTGATCGACACCATCCGCCAGAACATCGCCGTCCTCGGCCACTTTCATACCGGAGGCGTTCCCGGCCGCCATGAACTCGACGCCACCCAGGAAATCCAGTACGCCGCCGTCATGAAAGCCATCGCCGACACCAGCTACCAGGGCTACGTAGCCCACGAATTCCTTCCCACCGGCGATCCGCTCACCAGCCTCAAACAAGCCGTGGAATTGTGCAATGTGTAGACACGGCGAGCGAAGCCGGCGCGGCATTCAACCGACCAGCGCATCCCTCGCGGCCTTCTCCCGCTCAAAGAACCGCTCCATGAACTTCGTATCGAACTCCCCGCGCTGAAACTCCTCATCGCGGAAAATTCTCTGGTGCAGCGGGATCGTCGTGTAGATCCCCTCCACGATGAACATCTCCAGCGCGCGCCGCATGCGGGCCATCGATTCCTCGCGATTCACTCCGTGCGCAATCACCTTCGCGATCAGCGAGTCGTAATACGGCGGCACCACGCCTTCTGAATACTGTGCCGTATCGACTCGAATCCCGTTGAAGCCGGGCACATTGAACGCCGTAATCTTCCCCGCCGACGGCGTGAATTTCTCCGGATGCTCCGCGTTCACGCGGCACTCGATCGCGTGCCCGCGCATCGGCACCGGCTCGCTCACTACGCTGGACAGCTTCTCGCCCATCGCGATTCTCAGCTGCGCCTTCACCAGATCGATCCCGGTAATCATTTCTGTCACCGGATGCTCCACCTGAATGCGCGTGTTCATTTCGATGAAGTAGAGCTTCCCGTCCTCATCCATCAGGAACTCGATCGTGCCGGCGTTCTGATACCCCACGCCCTCCAAACAGCGCTTCAGCGTCTTCCCGATCTCCTCGCGCATCTTCGGCGTCACCTGCAGCGATGGCGCCTCTTCGATCAGCTTCTGATGCCGCCTCTGGATTGAGCACTCGCGCTCGCCTATCGACATCGCCGTTCCATGCTCATCGGCCAGGATTTGGAACTCGATGTGCCGCGGCCTCTCGATGAATTTCTCCATGTAGAGGTCGCCGTTGCCGAACGCATTCGCCGCTTCGCTCTGCGCCGCCTGATACAGCCCGGGCAATTCCTCCGGCGACCGCACCACGCGCATGCCGCGTCCGCCGCCACCCGCCGAAGCTTTCAGGATCACCGGATACCCAACCGTCTGCGCCCACTCCAGCGCCTCGCCTTCGCTCGCGACTACGCCATCCGACCCCGGCAGAATCGGCACCTTCGCGCGCTTCATCGCCTGACGCGCTTTCTCCTTCTCGCCCATCAGCCGCGTCACTTCCGGCGGCGGCCCAATGAACTTGATGTTCGACGCCCGGCACACTTCGGCAAAGTTCGCGTTCTCGCTCAGCAACCCGTATCCCGGATGGATCGCATCCACGTCGGCAATCTCCGCGGCGCTGATCACCGCGGGCACATTCAGGTAGCTCTCTGCCGATCGCGGCGGCCCAATGCAAATCGCTTCGTCGGCAAAACGAGCATGCAGCGAATGACGATCGGCCTCGCTGTAGATCGCGACCGTACGAATGCCCATTTCCTTGCAGGCACAAATAACGCGCAGCGCAATTTCGCCGCGATTGGCGATGAGTACTTTACGCATGATTATCGGGGACGCACCGCAAAGAGCTTCTGGCCATATTCCACGGGCTGGCCGCTCTGCACAAACCGCTTCACGATCTCGCCGGCGCCATCGCTTTCAATCTCATTCATCAGCTTCATCGCTTCCACAATGCACAGCACCTGGCCCACTTCCACCTGATCGCCGATCTTCACAAACGCCGGCGACCCAGGCGACGGCGACTCATAGAACGTGCCCACAATGGGCGACTTCACAATGTGCAGCGAAGCCTCATCGTCGGCCCCCGCCGCAGCAACTTCCCCACTGGGCGCAGCCGCTGCCGCATGGGCCGACGGCAGCACCACCGGCACCGCAGCCGCCGCCTGTGCAGCATGGCTCTGCGAACTCAGCGCGCGCGCCAGCCCGGCCAGATCCGCGCCGCCTTCCTGCGCAAACTTGATGCGAACCTTCAGGTCGCCGCGCTCAAGATCGAACTCGCCGATCTTGTTCTCTTTGAGGAACTCAATCAGTTCCTTCAGCTCTTTGATTTCTTCCGCTTTCATCGTTTCGTCTCGCGGCTCTTTATCTTCAGGATCGACTCAGCCAGTTTTTTCATAGTTCGATCCAGCCTTTGGTCACTGGCGTCAGGATGCGGCCGCCCTTCTCCGTTACCGCAACCATGTCCTCAATCCGGATACCAAACTTGCCCGGCAGATAAACGCCCGGCTCAATCGTGACCACCATCCCGGCGTCCAGCCGCGTCTCCTGTCCCGCCGCCACACGCGGCTGCTCGTGAATCTCCAAACCCACACCGTGCCCGGTCGAATGGGTAAACCACTTCCCCCATCCGGCCTTTTCCAGTACGTCGCGGGCAGCCTTGTCCACATCGCCGCACGTCACGCCGGCCTTCACCGCGCTCACCGCGGTCTCCTGCGCTTCCAGCACCGCCTCGTACGCGGCGCGCTCCTCCCGCGTGGCGCCCCCAAGGTGCACCGTTCGCGTCATATCGGAGCAATAACCATTGAGGATAACACCGAAGTCCAACGTTACGAATCCCTTGCGCGGCAGCTTCGCCTGCGTCGCGCGCCCGTGCGGAAGCGCCGACCGTGCCCCCGAAGCCACGATGGTCTCAAACGACATACCCTCGGCGCCGCTCTTCCTCGCCTCAAACTCCAGCTCCGCCGCCAGCGCCACCTCCGTCATGCCGGCTTCGATGCGCGGCAGCATCGTTTCAAACAGCGTGCATCCCACCGCCGCGGCCCGCGTCATCAACTGCAGTTCGCCCGTGTCCTTCACCATGCGCAGCGCGGACACCAGCGGCTTCTCGAGCGGAACAAAGAATCCTTTGCTCTTCTTCCCGTCGACTCCCGACCGCATCAGCGCCAGATCGGCCACCGTCGTGTGCTGCGGATCGAACCAGGCCTTCGCAGCCGACTCCGCCAGCAGCGCGCAGCACTCCTTCAGCGCCGACTTCTCCGCGATCGTCACCCGCGCGCCGCGTGTCTCCTCGCGCGCCTGCGCCGTGTAGCGCCCATCCGTGAACAACGCCGCCTGCTTCGCCGTCACTGCCAGCGCCGCATTCGATCCCGTGAACCCACACAGCCACCGCACATCCGGCAGATGCATCACCGCCAGCGCCTCAATGCCCTGTTCCGCCATCGAGCGCCGCACCGCGCGCCAGCGCCCCGAAAAATCATCCGCATTTCGCATCAGCATCGATACTAATTTCTTTCCCCGCCGTTTCCGACCGTCCGCACCATTCTGAACAACCCAATCGCTCTTCCCCGGCACCTTGCGCCCCGTAACCCGTAACGTAACCTGCTCCCTGCTCCCCGTACGCTGTACCCTGTGTCCAGGAGATTCACGCAATGAAAGCTTTGCGCCGTATTCATCCGTCTTTCCTGCTCGCCGCGCTCATCATCGCTCCTCTGACCGCATCTGCCCAGGCACGCGCCACCATCCTCCATGCTCCAGAGGCCCAGAAACTCCTGCCTGAATCCGTCTACTACGCCGGAAAATCCGCCAATACCCAGCTCCGCAACTCCGCCGGCCTCAAATTTGCCGACAACCACTACGTCTTCGCCGTCCTGGTCGATACTTCCGGCTACTCCACCGCGGTCCAGGAAAAGTACCAGGGCTACCTCCTGACCGAAGCCTCGCTGGACGTCGACGGCAAAACCCTGCCTGCCGGCGCTTATGGCATCGGCTTCATTGGCGATCACTTCGTCGTCACCGACATCGGCACCCACGACCTGCTGCAGGCGCGCGCCTTCCACGACGAAAAGATCCAGCACCCCATGCCGCTGCAAATCGTGCAGGGGGATGCTCCGGATCGCTTCCGTCTCTACCTCGGGCGCAACTTCGTCGTTCTTCGTCGCCCCTGAAGACGACAGTCCACATCGCCGAAGCGATTTCCTCGCCCGCCCCATCTAAATATGTGAAGGGTGGGCGCAATTCGTGCCGGACTCCGCACCGGAGCCGCGCACTTCCCGCCCACCCGCAGGAAGAGGAATTCATGACTCGCATCATCGGTTCGCTTGCGCTCGTCGCTGCGGCGCTGATCGCCACCACACCACAGGCGTTCTCACAAGACGAAGGTCAGAACCAGGGCACAGCCATCGTCACTGTCCTCCCCAAACAGGAGAACGCCCCCGCCCCCAACATCTCCGAGCAGTCCATCCACGTTGAGGTGAACGGCAAGCAGAGTCAGATCACCAACTGGCAGCCGCTCCACGGAGCCCAGTCTCCCGTCGAGCTCGTTCTCCTCATCGACGACGGCGCCCGCGCCAGCCTCGGCAGTCAATTCGACGACATCCAGCACTTCATCCAGAGCCTGCCACCCAACGTGAAAATCACCCTCGCCTACATGGAGAACGGCCGAGCCGCCCTCTCCGGCCCGCTCAGTGCCGACCACAGCAAGGCGCTGCAGCAGATTCATATCCCCAATGGTCTTCCCGGCCAGAGTGCCAGCCCCTACTTCTGCCTCTCTGATCTGGCAAAGAACTGGCCCTCGGACGATCGCTCCGCGCGCCGCCAGGTCATCATGATCACCGACGGCGTCGACTACTACCACCTCCAGTTCGATCCTGACGACCCCTACGTCCAGGCCGCTGTCCAGGACTCGGTCCGCGCCCACATCGTCGTCTCCTCCATCTACTGGCGCAATGCCGGCCGCCTCGGCCGGAGCTGGTATGAGAACAACGCCGGCCAAAGCCTGCTCGCCGTCGTCGCCGATTCCACCGGCGGCACCTCCTACTGGATCGGCACCGGCAATCCTGTCTCGCTCTCTCCCTACTTCGAGGACTTCAGCCGCCGCCTCAATAACCAGTGGGAACTAGGCTTCGCCTCTCCGATCTCCGGCAAACCCGAAATGGCGAGCCTGAAGGTGAAAATCGAAGCGCACGACGTGAAGGTCACCGCGCCGCAAAAAACCTGGATCGGCCCTGGCGAAGTAGCTCAGCAGTAAGAGACAGCCTCGACCCTCCCCAACACAAAAGGCGCATCCGAGGATGCGCCTTTCTATTCCCTATTGGCTACTGGCTATTGGCTATTCGCTACAAGATTCGCCGGCAGCCTCTCCACATCATCCGACTCGGTCCCGTCGCTCAGTCCGCCGTAACGCCGCTCCCGCCGCTGGTAGTCTTCAATCGCCTCCAGCATGTGGATACCACGAAAGTCCGGCCACAGCCGCTCCGTCACGAAAATTTCCGTGTACGCGATCTGCCACAACAGAAAATTCGATACCCGCATCTCGCCCGACGTCCGCACCAGCAAATCCGGGTCCGGCATCTGAGCCGTGTACAGATACCGATGGACATCCACTTCACTGATCTGTTCCGGGCGCAGATTCTTGCGCTGCACCTCCGCAACCAGTCGCCGAAACGCATCCACCAGTTCCGAGCGCGCGCCATAGTTCAACGCCAGGGTCAGCGTCGTACCTGTATTCTTCCCGGTCGCCTCTTCGGCGTAGTGCATCCGCTCCCTGACTTCTTCCGGCAACTCCTCGGTCCGCCCGATGTAGCGAATGCGCACGTTGTTGTCGTTCATGCGCTGCACGTTGCTGGTCAGATAGCTCTTCAGCAGCCGCATCAGGAAGTTCACTTCCGTCTTTGGCCGCTTCAGGTTGTTCTCGAGCGAAAACGCGTAGAGCGTCAGCCACGGCAATCCAATCCGCGACGCCGTCTCCACCACAAACTGCACCGCTTCAGCACCCTGCTGGTGGCCAAAGAATCTCTTCAGGCTGCGTTTACCGGCCCAGCGTCCGTTGCCATCCATAATGACGGCCACATGCTGCGGCATCCGCTCCGGATCAAGACGGCGGTACACCCCTGCCTCGTCGGCGGGCAACTCGTGAACTCGGCTGGAGTTGAGTAACAACGCGTCCTTTCGAGTGGCTCCCCCAGGAACGGACTTCTGGCACGGACTTGTGGCACGGTCCTTGCCGCCATATGCCGGCGCAATCGAGTTTCGCACCAGAGGCAGCGGAAGTTGGGAGCAGCTCCCTCTCTGCGGAATTATACAGACCAGAGTGGAGCCGGGACGCGGCTGGAACGCGCCCCGTGAACGAAAAGTAATTCGACATCGCTCGACGCCCGCACCCCTGTCCTGGGATGCGAGAGCGACCGGCTACCCGTTACAGGCTACCGGCTGCTCTTCACGCAGTCCGCCGGCGTCCACCGGCCATCTCGCGCACCTGGTTCAGGAACATTGCCCGCTGGAACGCATCCATCTGCGCGATCAGCGGCGCGATTTCCGCCAGGAAAGGATCTGCCAGTACCGCGGCCGCTTCCCGCGCGCGCCGGCTCTGCCCATCGTGCAGAAGATCGCAGATGCCCACTTCCAGCGCATGCGCCAGCCTCTGCAGCGACGACAACGTCGGCACCGCTTTGCCGTTCTCAATCTTTGAAATGTAAGTGCGAGGCACGGCCATGCGCCCCGCGAGCTGCCGCTGGCTCAGGCAACGATCATGCCGCACTTCCCGCACGGCACGCGCTACGTTGATGCCTTCGGGTTCTTCCGCGCCCGTCGCGGTGCACGTCACCAGCTGTGGGGACAGCGGTTCCGCCTCCTCGATCTCCAGGGGCTTGCGGCAACGCCGGCACATCGAGTTTGACGTACGAAACTGGACCAGGCCACAAGAGTCGCAACGAAGTACCTCGCGGGCCTCAACAGTTGCTAACGTAGTTGCCATAGGTTGTACGGAACGCCAGAGCGTGCGATCCGGGTGATCCAACAGGCAAACGGCAGCCATGCCAAATCAACCTTGCCTTACATTGCCTGGAGGGTATCCTCTTTGTCAAGTAAAAACTGTGAGTCTCAGTAGAAATTGCCTGGGAATGCCAGGAAAAACCAAAAAGGAAAATCGCAGCCCATGCCTGACTCTTCTTTCTCCCGTGAACGCGCGTGGTCGTTGCTCAACGAACACACACAGTCCCCCAGCCTCATCAAACATGCGCTCGCTGTCGAAACCTGCGTGCGTTCGTATGCTCAGCGTCATGCCGATGCCAGCGGCCTCGTCGGCGACGATCGCACCGCGCTTCTCGAAACCTGGTCCGCCACCGCCCTCCTCCACGACTTCGACTACGAGAAGCATCCCTCGCGTGAGGAGCATCCCTTCGTCGGCATCGCCATCCTCACCGAACAAGGCTGGCCCGAAGAGATGCGCACCGCCATCCTCGGCCACGCTGAGTACTCCGGCGTCCCCGCGAGTCGCCGCTCGCTATAGCCCTCTTCGCCTGCGATGAGCTCGCCGGCTTCCTCACCGCCTGCTCGCTCGTCAAGCCGACCAAATCCATTCACGACGTCGACGTCGCCGGCGTGAAAAAGAAGATGAAGGACAAGGCCTTCGCGCGCGGCGTCAATCGCGACGACATCGTCAAAGGCGCTTCCGAACTCGAAATCCCTCTCGAAGACCACATCGCCAACTGCATCGCCGCCATGCAATCCAACGCCGAAACCCTCGGCCTCCAGGGCAACGCACCACAAATCTGATCAATCTCCGTAACCCGTAACCCGTAACCCGTAACCCGTGACCCTACCCTGCTCCCTGTACCCTGTACTCGCCATGCTCCTCTGGCTCCAGGGACTCGTCTTCACCATCCTCGTCCCCGGCGTCGTCGCCTTCTACGTCCCTCAACGCCTGCGAACGACGACCGCCGCCGGTGGCCTCTGGTCGCTCGGCTGGATCCTCTTCGCTGTCGGCGCTCTCCTCTACTTCCGCTGCCTTGTTGATTTCCTCCGCTCCGGTGGAACCCCCGCCGTCTTCTTCACGCGACCCATCCGCTACCTCATCGGCGAAGAGCCGCCGCAAGTCGTCCGCAGCGGACTCTATCGCTACTCGCGCAATCCCATGTACGTCGGCGTCATCACGGCGATCCTCGGCCAGGCCATCGTCTATTGCTCACGCGACATCGCTGTTTACGCTGTCATCGCCGCTTTCACCTTCCACTGCGTCGTCGTATTCCTTGAAGAGCCGCACCTCATCCGCGCCCGCGGCCCCGCCTACGAGGACTACCGCCGCCGCGTCCCCCGCTGGCTCGGCCTTCCCCGCAACTAGGTCCTCCATCCACCGGCTCCGCCGCATACCACGGTGCGTTTTCGAACGCCGAGCGCGGAACGCCGAACGCCTTTTCTGAACGCTGATCACTGAACGCTGGTCTGTGCCCTGTCACCTGTACCCTGTCACCTGTACCCTGCACCCTCTTCCTGTACCCTGTACTGCGTGCTCGAAACCCTCAACAACATCTTCTTCACCATCGCGAAGAGCCGCCGCGATCGCGCCATGCTTTTCCAGGATGCAGCCGGCACCTGGCAGCCTATCTCTTCGCTTCAGGTCTATCAACGCGTCCGCGCGCTCGCCGAATCCCTTCGCTCATGGGGCATCCGCAAAGGCGATCGCGTCGCTATCCTCTCCGAGAATCGCTGGGAGTGGGCCATCGCCGACTTCGCCTGCCTCGCCATCGGCGCGATCGATGTCCCCATCTACCCCAACCTCCTTGCCGATCAGATCATTCCCCTCCTTGCTGACTCCGGCTCGCGCGTGCTCTTCGCCTCTACCCGCGCGCAATACGAAAAGATCGCGCCGAACCGCGCATCAACCGCCCTCGAGCACATCGTCCTCATGGACGATGATTCCGATCCCCGCATCGAAACCTTCGCCACCCTCCTTGCACCCGCCATCACCAGCGGCGGACAGCACGACGCCGCCTTCGACGAAGCCGCACGCGCCATCCAGCCCGCCGACCTCGCCACTCTCATCTACACCTCGGGCACCACCGGCGAGCCCAAAGGCGTCCTCCTCACTCACGGCAACATCGCCTGCAACGTCAACTACTCGCTCGCCGAATTCGGCCTCAACGCCACCGACTCCTGCATCTCTTTCCTCCCGCTCTCGCACATCACCGCCCGCCATCTCGACTACGCCCTCTACGCCAAAGACGTGCTCGTCGCCTACTGCAATTCCTTCGACAAGCTCCCGCAGGCTCTCCTCGCTGTCCACCCCACCATCCTCGTTGCTGTGCCGCGCGTCTTTGAGAAAGTCCGCCAGGTCGCCGAGCAGAAAGCTTCCGAGTCCGGCATCAAGCGCCGCCTCTTCGCGTGGGCTCTCGCCACTGGGTCGAAGCATCGCGACGAAGTTGCCGCCGGACGCACACCCTCGTCTCTTTCCTGGAAACTCGCCAACGCCCTCGTCTACAAAAAGCTCAAGGCAGGATTCGGCGGTCACGTCCGCTACGCCATCGCAGGCGGTGCTCCTCTCGGCCTCGACACCGCCCACTGGTTCGCCTCCGCCGGCATTCGCATTCTCGAAGGCTATGGCCTCACCGAAACCTCGCCCGTCATCGCCCTCAATACCGCCAACGCCAACCGCATGGGCTCGGTCGGCAAACCCCTCCCCAACGTCGAATGCCGCATCGCCGCCGACGGCGAGCTCCTCGTTCGCGGCCCCAGCATCTTCCACGGCTACTGGAAGAAATCCGCCGATGAGGAAACGATTGATACAGACGGCTGGTTTGCCACCGGCGACATCGGCCACATCGACGCCGACGGCTTCCTCTACATCACCGACCGCAAGAAGGAACTCCTCAAAACTTCAGGCGGCAAACTCATCGCGCCCCAGCCCATCGAGAACAAACTCAAGGCCAACGTGCTCGTCGGCAACTGCGCCCTGGTCGGCGATCGCCACAAATTTGCGTCTGCGATCATCCAGCCCAACTTCGCCGCGCTCGAGCCGTGGGCGAAAGAGCACAACATCCCCGCCATCGATCGCCACGAGCTGGTCGACGACCCGCAGGTCCGCGTCCGAATTTCAGACCATCGTCGACCGCGTCAACGCCACCCTCGCCAACTTCGAAACCATCAAGCGCTTCCGCCTCGTCCCCGACGAGTGGGCCGTCGACTCCGGCGAACTCACCCCCAGCATGAAACTCCGCCGCCGCGTCATCACGCAGAAATATGCCCGCGAAATCGCCGAGTTCTACGCCGACGAAAACATTTCTACGCGTTGAACGACCTATTTCATCCGGCTACACTGTCGAGCATGCCCCCGACAAGCCAGCTAAGGTGGACCCTTTTCAGCCTCGCTTGTGGATTAGTGGTCTTGATCGTGGCCATGGGATTCCACTACTTTCTTCACGCCAACACCTTCGAGGCACTCCTCATGAGCGGTTTTGTATCTATTGGGGGAATATGGCGCGGCGGCGGAAGCCAGCTGTGGGCTCGTCTGTCTTTATTGTGGCGGACTCTTCTTATCGCAATCGCGGCCGCGACGCTATTCACTTTTATTGCCATTGGCGAACGCCATCGGCCAGGGGCGTTATGGACGGCGGCGATCGTAACTTCGGCGGCAGTCGTTGTCCTCCTTCTGTATTGGCCTTTCTCGCGCGCAATGGATGCGCTCTGGTCTCGCTGGCAGCGCCGCTCATAATCGCGCGAAGCGCGACCCGTTCCTGCTCCGAGCCCAAAGCTCTGTGCTCCGCGTTCTGAGCTCTGTGATCTGAGCTCTGAGCACTGTCCTACTCCCTGTACCCTATTCCCTGTACCCTGTTTTTGATGCCCGACACACCCCCGTTTCCCCTCACTCTCGACGGCGCCAGCCTGCTCCATCAAATGTTCCGCTTCGACTGGCCCGCATGGCGGCGCGCCGACTCCGCCACTCGCCATCGCGTCCTCGCCGAAGCCTCCGCGCTCCTCGCGCCTATGGAAACCCACGCCTCCGAAGGCCGCCCCAACCAGTCCGCCCTCTTCGCGCAAATCGGACACAAGGGCGATCTCATGCTCATCCACTTCCGCGACTCCATGGAGCAGCTTGCCGAGGTCCAGCGCAACCTCGCCCGCACCGAGTTCGGCAGTTTCCTCCAACCCACGCACTCCTACGTCTCCATCGTCGAGCTCGGCCTTTACGAATCCTCCGTCAAAACCTACGCCGCCCTCGGTTCCGAAAAAATCGAACCCTTCGGCGAGGAGTGGGATCGCCAGATCCAGGACATGATCGAGCGCCAGTCCGCTGCGATGTCCTCGCGTCTCTTCCCCTCGATCCCCGAAACGAAATACGTCTCCTTCTACCCCATGGATAAAAAGCGCGGCGAGCACGTCAACTGGTATTCCGCCGCCATCGCCGACCGCGCCCGCATGATGCACGAACACGGCCTCATCGGCCGCCGCTTCGCCGGCACCGTCAAGCAAATCATCTCCGGCTCCATCGGCCTCGATGACTGGGAGTGGGGCGTCGACCTCTTCTCCGACAATCCCGGCGTCTTCAAAAAACTCATCTACGAAATGCGCTTTGACGAAGCCAGCGCCGTCTACGGCCTCTTCGGAGCCTTCTACGTCGGCGTCCGCCTCCCCGTCGCCGAACTCGCCGCCTGGCTCACCGTGGAGCATCGATGAACATCCAGCCGCCAGCTTCCAGCCACCAGCTTCCAGCTACGAATTTCGAACGACGGACAGCTGCCCCCTGTCTCCTGGCAGCTAGTGTCTTTCCGGCCGCTGGCCGCTGGCAGCCGGCAGCTGTATGAAGTGCTTCCTCACCGGCGCAACAGGATTCGTCGGCGGCCACGTCGCCCGCGAGCTCGCCAGCCGCGGCGCCTCCCTCCGACTCCTCACCCGCCGCACCAGCAACCTCGCCAACCTCGAAGGCCTTCAGGCCGAGACCGTCATCGGCGACCTCCTCGAGCCCGACTCCCTCCGCAACGCTATCAGCGGCTGCGACGCCGTCATGCACGTCGCCGCCGACTACCGCCTCTGGGTTCGCGATCCCGACACCATGGTCCGCACCAACGTCGAAGGCACCCGCGCCCTGCTCCGCATCGCCCGCGAAGAAAACGTCCCGCGCTTCGTCTACACGTCTTCCGTTGCAACGATGGGCTTCCACTCCGACGGCACCATCGTCGACGAGTCCACGCCCGTCTCTCTCGCCGACATGATCGGACCCTACAAGCGCTCCAAGTTTCTCGCCGAGCAGGTCGCGATCGAGGCCGCGCGCGCGGGCCAGTCCGTGCTCATCCTCAACCCGACGACTCCCATCGGAGCCGGTGACCTCAAGCCCACGCCTACCGGCCGCATCATCGTCGACTTCCTCAACAAAAAATTCCCCGCCTATATGGATACGGGCCTCAACCTCGTCGACGTCGCCGAAGTCGCCCGCACCCACGTCGACGCTCTCCATCCCGACCTGGGCCGCCTCGGCGAGCGCTACATCCTCGGCGGTGAGAACCTCACCCTGAAACAAATCCTCGACAAGATGTCCGCCATCACCGGCCTTCCCTCACCCACCATGAAGGTCCCGCATTCGGTCGCGATGGTATTCGCGTTCTTCGACGAGAACATCACCGGCAAACTTCGCGGCAAAGAACCCCGCGCTACCGTCGAAGCCGTCCGCATGGGCAAGAAGAAGATGTTCGCCTCATCGGCTAAAGCGGAACGCGAGTTAGGCTTCCGCATCGTCCCCGTCTACGAAGCCCTGCGCGCCGCCATCGACTGGTTCCGCACCCACGGCTACGCGCCCACTGCGTAAACGACAGCGGTCACCAATCAGCTCTCAAAGCCCATCAGCCAGAAAGCCAAACGAATCGCGCTGAACTAAACCCTTTTCCGAGCGAATGATTTGCCTACTGACATTCCTGAGCGGATGGCTGACCATCCAACGGCAAAAACAGAGTGAACACTGTTCCGGAGCCCAGCGCCGTCTTGCGGGATCTCACTTTCAACGCGCCACGGTGCCGCTCAATGATTTCCCGGCTGATCCATAAACCTAACCCCGTGCCTTTGCTGCCTTTCGTCGTAAAGAAAGGTACAAAGATCCTGGAGAGCGTGTCGGCGGACATCCCCGAACCCGTATCCGCCACCGTCAGCGTGACTCCTCTCCGTCCCGTCCGCCAATCTGTGCTGTCGCGACTGCGAATGCAAAGGCGCCGTTCATTTCCCGCCATGGCATCGATCGCGTTCCCGACCAGATTGCTCAGCACCTGTCGTATCTCACCGTCCAGACACGTCAAAGGCTGCCGTGCGCGATCGCGCCGCTCCACCTTCACACGTGCGTTCGAGATCCGCCCCTGGTAGAGGGGGAGCGTGGCATCGATAAGACTCACAGCCGTTACCCGCGACGGATTCGTCGATTG
This sequence comes from uncultured Acidobacteriaceae bacterium, assembly GCA_963705765.1. Taxonomy (GTDB): domain Bacteria; phylum Acidobacteriota; class Terriglobia; order Terriglobales; family Acidobacteriaceae; genus Palsa-343. The sequence goes on from CAVPKU010000047.1 coordinate 98,133, forward strand.
ACGGTGAAATCGCAATGTTTGCGTGGCAATCGCGGAGACCCGGCGCAACTCAATCTCCGCTGTCGTCAGGTACTGCTTTACCTCCGGAAGAACAGCGGAACCCTGCGCCAGATAGATAAGGTTGATCACCGATTCGAGGGGATTGTTGATCTCGTGCGCGATCGAGCTGGCAAGGCGGCCAACCGCATTCAGCTTTTCCGACTGAAGAAGCAGCTGTTCCGATCTTTTGGCATCCGTCACGTCAACGCCGAGAACGATGATGCCCGCAATCGATCCATCCGGCTCAAGCCTCGGCTGATAAACGAAATCCAGATACCGCATTTCCAGCGGATGGCCGGCCGAACGGGCCAGCTCGATCGGTGTGCCCCGACCGACAATGGGCTTGCCTGTCCGATACACCTCATCCAGCAGGTTGAGAAAACCCTGCCCCTGGGTCTCCGGCACGGCTTCACGCACCGATTTTCCGAGTACGCTTCGATTCCCGATCAATCGCAGGTAAGCACCGTTAGTCATCTCAAAAATATGTTCAGGCCCATGCAGCAATGCGAAAAATGCTGGTGCCTGCTCGAAAAGATCGGCCAGCCGTTCCGTCTCCCGCTGCTGCAGCTGCTTCGCCACAATCGTATCCGTGGTTTCCGTGCACACTACCAGCGTCCCGCCGATTTCCCCAGCCGAGGTATAGACCGGACTATAGCCGTAGGTCCAATACACATCTTCCAGCCGGCCGTTGCGATGGATGGGCACCAGCTGATTCTCATGCCAGCTCGCTTCGCCTCGCGTCATCACCGCTTCGATCTGCGGATAGATGATCGGCCAGATCTCAGGCCAGCACTCTTCACCTTTTTGTCCCAGCGCGCGCGGATGTTTTCCATGGCCAAGGCTGGGCCGATACGCATCGTTATAGAACTGAACCAGATCTTTGCCCCACCACAGAAACATCGGGTGGCGCGAGTTCAACAGCGTATTGACTGTGTTCAGCAATACCTCGGGCCACTGTTCCACAGGCCCAGTCGAGGTCTGACTCCAGTCGAACGCGCGGGTCAGATCGGCCATCTCGCCGATCCCGAAAAGCTTACTCGCCGCTTCGCTCGCGACCAGTGAAACCGCGGCACGGTCCTTTTGTTCTGGAGTCACAATTACACCCGGGGTGGTTGGCTAATTTTAAGCCAATCGAGTTGCCTCTCCAGGACTTTCCTGCCCGTCTCTGTCGTCGGCGCATCCCAGGCGCACGTAACAGATTCCTCAGTTCGCATGACCGCTGGTCCCTGAAGCGGATCGTGCCTGCGCTAACCCTATCCCGGACGACAGTATCGTCCAGGCAATTTGCCCTCTGTTAGCCTGTCTCCATCGAAAATGGACAGGCCCCAAACCCCTCCACCCCGAACGAGGATCATGACCGCACTCCACTCCGCACTCTGCTCTCTGCCCACCACTCTCCTGCTCGCCGCCGCCATACCCGCCCTGGCCCAGCAGCCCAACGTCCCCGCCGACGACCTCGGCACTCACTTCAAGGCCCCCGAGCAGGCACGCGACTACGACAAGCGCGTCGCCATGATTCCCATGCACGATGGCGTCAAGCTCTACACCGTCATCGTCGTTCCGAAGGGCGCGCATGACGCCCCCATCGTTCTCACGCGTACGTGCTACAACGCCGCCGGCCGCGCCGAGCGGTCCAAAAGTCCACGCATGATCGAGGCTCTGCCTCTCAGCGATGAAGTCTTCGTGCAGGCCGGCTACATCCGCGTCTATCAGGATGTCCGCGGCAAGTACGGCTCCGAGGGTCCATACCTCATGACGCCGCCGCCGGTGAACTCCGGCTATAACCCCACCGGCGCCGATGACACCACCGACGCATACGACACCATCGACTGGCTCGTGAAGAATGTGCCCGAGTCCAACGGCCGCGTCGGCATGATCGGCTCCAGCTATGAAGGCTTCACCGTCGTCATGGCGCTGCTCCATCCGCATCCGGCACTCAAAGTCGCCGCGCCCGAGAGCCCCATGGTCGATGGATGGATGGGCGACGACTGGTTCCACTACGGCGCCTTTCGCCAGCCCAACATCGACTACGTTCTCGGCCAGACCTCCGAGCGCGGCGAAGGCGAGTCCGTTCCCCATCCCAATCGCGACGACTACACCGGCTACCTCAACGCTGGATCCGCCGACGCCTTCGCCAAGTCGGAAGGCCTCGACCAATTGCCCTACTGGAAAACGATGGTCGACCATCCCGCCTACGACGGCTTCTGGCAGAGCCAGGCGCTCGACCACCTCATCGTCAAAAGCGGACTCACCGTCCCCACTCTTTGGGAGCAGGGACTTTGGGATCAGGAAGACATGTGGGGCGCCATCCACAGCTATCGCGCCCTCAAGGCTGTCAATACCGCCGCGAACCTCAACCACATCGTCATGGGACCGTGGTTTCACAGCCAGATCAATCGCGAAGGCCGCAACCTCGGCCCGCTCGTCTGGGCCACCGACACCGCCGCACAGTGGCGCCGCGAGGAACTGCTTCCCTTCTTCAATCAGTATCTGAAGCCCGGCTCGCCTCAGGCCGAACCGCCCACCGCGCTCATCTACGACACCGGCGCCGACCGCTGGGATCGTCCGCCCGTGTGGCCCGCCGCTTGCGAAAAAGGCTGCCCCACCACATCCAAACCCCTCTACCTCGCCGTGAACCAGCGACTCAGCTTCTCGGCCCCCACAAGCTCGGGCTCGGGCTCAGGCTCCGACTTTGACGAGTACGTCTCCGACCCCGCGAAGCCGGTTCCCTATCGCCCGCGTCCCGTGGATGAAGCCGACGGTATGGGCTGGCGCACGTGGCTCGTCACCGATCAGCGCTTCGTCGATGGCCGCCCCGACGTCCTCACCTTCGAGACGGAACCGCTGACGCAGCCCATGAAACTCTCCGGCGAAGTCATGGTGCACCTCATCGCCTCCACCACCGGCACTGACTCCGACTGGGTCGTGAAGCTCATCGACGTCCAGCCCGAATCGACGCCGACCACACCCATGAGCGGCTACGAACTCCCCATCGCTACGGACATCTTCCGCGGCCGCTACCGCACCAGCTTCGAGCACCCCGAAGCCATCAAGCCGAATGAGCCGCTGCCCTACGTCTTCGCGCTGCCGATGGTCAACCGCACCCTCCAGCCCGGCCATCGCATCATGGTCCAGGTGCAGTCGACGCTCTTCCCGCTCTACGATCGCAACCCGCAAAAGTTCGTGCCCAACATCATGACCGCCCGGCCCGGCGACTATCAGAAAGCCACCCAGCGCATCTGGCACACCGCCGGCCAGGCCAGCTACATCAGCCTTCCCGTCGTCCCGATTGCAGAACCCTGATCCGTCCAGGGCGTCACTGCGCCTTCATTGCGTTGTTGCTCCGGTCGTCGTCCGGCAGAACATGGTCCGGATCGACGACCACCGAGGCGATTGGCTCCTTCTTCTCGAGCTCCCAAACGAATGTCTTGTCGTGCAGCCACGTCTCCACCGGCAGCGTCATGCGCTCACTGCTCCCGTCTTTGAGCGTCACCTCGACCGGCGTCGGAAGCACCAGTTGCCCGCGATTGCTGATCGTCACCGCCGATCCCTCGATCTTGTCCACCGCGACGTCGTACTTCCAGTTGTTCAGGTACCAGCCGTTCCAGAACCAGCTCAGGTCCTCCCCACCCTCGCTCTCCATTTCGCGGAAGAAGTCCGACGGCGAAGGATGCTTGAAAGCCCAGTCGCGGATATATTTCTTGAACGCCCAGTCGAAGCGCTGCGGTCCCAGGATCTGCTCCCGCAGCAGCACCATTCCATAGGCACCTTTGAAGTAGCTCACGGGATGCCCAATCGCCCACGGATACGCATCCGCCCGCGCCATCAGCGTCGGCGCATCCGGATTGTCCAGCACCTTCAGAATTGTGTCCGGCGGCACGCCTCCCGCCGAATACTCTGAGTCGCGCTTCGGCCCGTATTTTCCGCCCGCGTACTCCGCCGACTCCCCAATGTCGATGAAGGTGTTGAACCCTTCATCCATGAAGGCATGCCGCCGCTCGTTCGACCCTACGATCATCGGGAACCAGTCGTGCCCAATCTCGTGCGCCGTCACCCAGAACAGAAACGCCCCCCTGTCCGTGATCCCGTCGAACACCACGCCCGGATACTCCATCCCCGTCGAGAACCCGGCCACGCTCACCGCCACCGGCCACGGGTACGGATACCACTGCTTCGAGAAGCGCTCGATCGTGTCCTTCACGTACTCGGTTGACTTGTCCCACGCGTCCGCCCCCACGCTTTCCGGCGGATACACGCTCATCGCCAGCGCCTTCTTCCCTTCCGGCAGATTCATCCGCGCCGCATCCCACACAAACACCGGCGACGCAGTCCACACCACATCGCGGGTGTGGTCCATGTGGAAATGCCACGTGAGCGTTCCGCCCTGTTTCGGCCGGCTGGCTGGATCACTCACCTCTTCCGGCCTCCGGATATACACCGTCCTGTCGCTCGCCCGCGCCTCGTCCAGCCGCTGCAGTTCCTTCGCCGTCAGCACCTCGCGCGGATTCACCAGTTCCCCCGAACCGGCCACGATCATCTCCGACGGCACGGTCAGGAAGTAGTCGAAGTTGCCGTACTCCAGATAGAACTCGCTTCCGATGTACGGCAACGTGTCCCATCCCCGCAGATCGTCGTAGACCGCCATCCGCGGATACCATTGCGCCATGTCGTAGATTTCGCCCTTCTCCGACATCCCCCACGACGTCCGCCCGCCCCACACCCCAGGAATTTTGTAGTGGTACGCAAGATGGATCCGCAGCTTTCCGCCATGCGTCAGCGGCTGCGGCAGCCGGATCTGCATGCGCGTGTCATCGACCAGCGTCTCCGCCTTCACCAGCCCCTTCGCGCTCTCCACCTCTACCGAGTCGAAGACGAATCCTTCCGTCGACATCTCATCCGGCGAGGCTGCCGGTGTGCCCGGCCGATTGGGCCGCATGCGCCGCATCAACCCTCCTAGAATCGCGTGGCCCCGCGAATCCTTCCGATAGAGATTCTGCTCCAGCTGCATCCACAGGCTCGGGAGCGTGTTGGGGCTGTTGTTCGTGTAGGTCACAATCTCGGTCGCGCGCAGGTCCTTCCCTGTTGTATCGAGCTTCGCGTGCAGTTCGTAGTCGGCTTGGTTTTGCCAATAGCTCGGACCTGGCGCGCCGTTACTCGAGCGATAGGCGTTCACGGGGTCGGGCAGCGAAAGGGGCGCAAACGTCACCCGCGGATCGAACGATGAAGCGGGCGCGGTCTGAGCCGTCCCATACGTGAGAACCAGCAGAAACGAAGAAACCACCGCACACTTCCTGCACGCAACGCAGAGATTCATCGGGAACACAACCTCGCAAAGATGTTTTTTGATTCGTGATGTACAGCGGGGGTGAACAACAGCTTAACCTGGGTTCGCGTCGCCTGATCAACTCGCGTCTCGTACTCCGGCCCTCCGTGGCGATACAGTAGAACTTGCAGTTCCTCTCCCGTAGTGAGCCTCTATGAACCGTATCGCCCTGATCGCCGCACTGCCTTCCGAGCTTCGCCCGCTCCTGCACCATTGGACCCGTCACGGCAAGATCACCAGCGGGCGCATCGGTACTCTTGACGCGGTTGCCATCGCCGCCGGGATGGGCGATGCCGCCGTCACCCGCGCCTGTGAAGCGGTCCTGGCCAGTGAACCCGACACTCTTATCTCCCTCGGCTACGCCGGCTCGCTCTCCTGCGGCCTCCGCGCTCCGGACGCTGTCCCTGTCCACGAAATCATCGACGCCCGCACGGGTGAGGTCTTTGAAGCCGATCCACCGCCGCACCCGCTCATCAACGGCCTGAAGGCCCAGCGCCTCGTCACTCTCGATCACGTCGCCAACCCCGAAGAAAAGCGCCACCTCGCCGAAAAGCATCAGGCCACGCTGGTCGATATGGAAGCGGCGACCGTGGCCCGTTTCGCCAAAGCCCACAACCTCGGCTTCCTCTGCTTCAAGGCCGTCACCGACGGCCCCAACGACGAGTTGCCGGACTTCAACCGCTTCACCTCGCCCGACGGCCGCCTGCGCACCGCAGCCTTCGCCGCCTACGCCCTCTTCCATCCCCGCTACTGGCGCATCCTCGGTGAGCTGGAAAAGAACAGCCACGCCGCCGCCCGCCATCTGGCCGACTTCGTCCGAGCGAATTTCGCTTCCCCGTCCCCTTCAGCTTCGGTAAGCTGATTCTTAGAGTCCCCAATGGCCACAGCAACCACGAACGACCTGCGCCAACAAACTCCTGCGCCCATCCCCGCAACCATGCGCGCCGCGGTCTACCGCGGCGTCAACGACGTCCGCATCGAGACCGTCCCCACGCCCGAAATCCGCGCCGGTGAAGTCCTCATCCGTGTCCATTCGTGCGGCGTCTGCGGCACCGATCTGAAGAAGATCCACACCGGTTCGCACTCCGCCCCTCGCATCTTCGGCCACGAGATCTCCGGCATCATCGCCGCCGCCGGCGAAGGGGTCCAGGGTTTCCGTGTCGGCGATCGCGTCATGGTCTTCCACCACACGCCCTGCGGCAAGTGCTACTACTGCCGCCACAAGACCCCTTCCCAGTGCAACGACTACAAGCGCGTCGGCGTCACCGCTGGGTTTGAGCCCTCCGGCGGCGGCTTCGCAGAATACGTCCGCGTCATGCCCTGGATTGTCGGCCGCGGCCTCATCAAACTGCCCGATCACGTCCCCTTCGAGCAGGCGGCCTTCGTCGAGCCGCTCAACACCACCTACAAGGCCATCCGCAACCTCGCCCTCGAACCCGACGAAACCGTCCTCGTCATCGGCCAGGGACCCATTGGCATCATGCTCGCCGCCCTCGCTGCTCGTTCCGGCGCCAAGGTTCTGACTGCCGATCTCTATCCCGAGCGCCACCAGTTCGCCGCGCAGTACGGCCTCAATCACCCCATCGACGCCAGCAAAGAAGACGTGGTCGCTATCGCCCACAGCGAGAGCGAAGGCCGCGGAGCCGACGCCGTCATCCTCGCCGTCGGCGGCAATGCCCTCATCAAGACCGCCATGGATGCCGCGCGTCCCGGTGGCCGTGTGCTGCTCTTTGCGGCCACCCAGCATTGCGAGGCCACCTTCGATCCAGCTGTCGTCTGCATGGACGAAAAGACCCTCATGGGCTCCTACAGCTCCTCTTTCGACCTGCAGCCTGAGGTCGAGGAGATCGTCTTCGACGGTTACCGCTCGGGCTTCGACCTCACCCGCCTCATTTCCCACCGTTTTTCGCTGGAAGACGCGGTTGAGGCCATCCGTGTCGCTTCGAATCCCTCCTCTAACTCCATGAAAGTCTTCGTCCAACCGCAAAAGCCCTAACTTTGAGACAATAGTTAGATGGCAGCGCATATGACAGCCGCCGTCCTCCACGGCCGGGAAGACCTGCGTATCGAGCAGGTTCCCATGCCGAAGGCGGGAGCGGGTGAAATAGTAGTCCGCGTCCATGCAGCGCTTACGTGCGGCACGGATCTCAAGGTCTACCGTCGTGGTTATCACGCGCGCATGCTGAAGCCCCCCATTCCCTTTGGACACGAGCTGGCCGGCACGGTTCACCAGGTCGGCCGCGGCGTCGCTGCCTTTCGCGCCGGCGATCGCGTCGTCGCCCTCAATTCCGCCCCCTGCGGCGACTGCTACTACTGCCGCCACGATCAGGAGAACCTCTGCGACCGCCTCATCTTCAACAACGGCGCCTACGCGGAATACCTCCTCATTCCTTCCCGCATTGTCGCCAAAAATACCCTGCGCATTCCCACCGGCATTTCTTTTGAGCACGCGGCCCTCACCGAAGCCCTCGCCTGCGTGGTCCATGGCCTCGACGAATGCAAGCCGCAGAAGGGCGACACCGTCGCCATCATTGGCGCTGGCCCTATCGGCCTCATGTTCATGCACCTGGCCGAGCTCAGCGGCCTTAAAGTCATCGCTGTCGTTAAACGCGACGAGCAGGTTGCCGCTGCGAAGCGCTTCGGCGCTTCTGAAGTCCTCCAGATCACCCCCGACATCGACCCGGTTGCCGCTGTCCGCGCGCTGACTCCGCAACGTCGTGGCGTGGATATCGCAATCGAGGCGGTCGCCAAACCCATCGCCTGGCAATGGGCCGCCGACATGGTCCGCAAAGGCGGCACCGTCAATTTCTTCGGCGGACCCGCTGCCGGAACCAAAGTCGAGCTGGACACCAACCGCCTGCACTACAACAACATCACCCTGCGCTCCAGCTTCCACCACACCCCGGCCGCTGCCCGCAAAGCCTTCGACCTCATTGTGAGCGGACAGTTCCGCTCCAGCGATACGATAACGAGCCGCGCCCCTCTTTCCGAACTCAACCGCGTCTTCCGCCGCCTTATGAACCGCGCTGGCGATATCAAAACCGCCATCATCCCCTAACTGAGATTTCTGGATAGTCGATGTCGGTCGATGTTGCACACCAGGAGCTGATCGAGAAGGGCTGGGCCGCGCTCCCGCGCGGATACCGCATCCCCGCAACCGCGCCCACCCTCGAGCAGGCCCGCGCCTGGTGCGCCGCCCTCGCCGAAACCCATTACGAGAATTTTCACGTCGCCTCCTGGTTTCTCCCCGAGCGACTCCGCCCCCACTTCCACGCGATCTACGCCTACTGCCGCGTCTCCGACGACCTTGGCGACGAGGTCGGCGATCCCGCAGCTTCGCTCGCGCTCCTCGATCTGTGGGGAGAGGAACTCGACGCCTGCTACCAGGGCGTTGCACGCCATCCTGTCTTTGTCGCACTCGGCGAAACCATTCGCGCCTGCGAGATCCCCAAAGAGCCCTTCGCGGATCTCCTCGTCGCCTTCCGCCAGGACCAGACCGTCACGCGCTTCCCCACCATCGATGACGTCTTCGCGTACTGCCGCTACTCGGCCAACCCCGTCGGGCGCATCGTCCTCTACGCCTGCGGCTATCGCGACGACGAGCGCTTCGCCCTCTCCGACAAAACCTGCACGGCACTCCAGCTCGCCAATTTCTGGCAGGACGTTCGCGTCGACTACACCAAGGGCCGCGTCTACCTGCCCCAGGAAGACATGAGCCGCTTCGGCGTCGACGAGATCAATATTGCCGCCCACAGCTTCACCCCCGGCTTTCGCGAACTCATGCGCTACGAAGTCGACTCCGCCGCGGCGCTCTTCCGTGCCGGCCTGCCGCTCATCGACAAGGTCGATTCCGAGCTCGCCGTCGACCTCGAACTCTTCTCCAGCGGCGGGCTCGCCATTCTCAAGGCCATCGAGCGACAGAACTACAACGTCCTCGTCTCCCGCCCCTCCATCTCGAAGCCCCGCAAAGCCGCGCTTCTTTTTCGCGCTCTCATGCGCAAGTTCACCTCCTCCAAAAACAAGAAAGAGACGGCTGCTTGACGCCGGGTCGTCGTCTCAGCGATCTGAAACTCGACGCCGCCTACGAAAGATGCACGGAGATCGCGCGTCGCCAGGCAAAGAATTTCTACTACGCCTTCCTCGCCTTGCCCAAACACAAGCGCGACGCCATCTGCGCGGTCTACGCCTTCATGCGTCACGCCGACGACCTCTCCGACGACGAGTCCCGCACCCGCGAAGAGCGCCGCGCCGATCTGGCTGACTGGCTCGAGGAATGGCACAGCGCCGCGGCAGGCGATCCGACCGGTGATCCCGTTTTCATGGCGCTCGCCGACACGCAACTCCGCTTTCAGATTCCCCTCGAGCTTCTCGATCAGCTCGTCCAGGGCACTGCGATGGATCTGGAGCCGCCCACCGCTGAATCCGCCGAATCGAACGGCGCCGCCCAACCTCGCCCGTACAACGACTACGACACCTACGCGACCCTCGAGGACCTGCGCCGCTACTGCTACTACGTCGCGTCCGTCGTCGGTCTGGTCTGCATCCGCATCTTCGGCTACACTCATCCTCGCGCCGAATCCCTTGCCGAAGACACCGGCGTCGCCTTTCAGCTTACGAACATCCTGCGCGACGTACGCGAAGATGCGGAGCGCGGCCGCATCTACCTGCCTCTGGAAGACCTCGACCGCTTCAGTGTCCGCGTCGAGGACCTCGCCGCCCTTCGCGATGGCGCCCACATGACCCTCGACCAGCGTGAGCTTCTTGAGTCTCTCGCAAAACGTGCCGAGGACTATTACAAATCCGGCTTCGCGTTGCTCCCCCTCATCGACGCCGACTCGCGCCCCGCCCTCTGGGTCCTCGTCACCATCTATCACGACCTCCTGCTCCGCATTCAAGCCCGCAACTACGACGTCTTCTCTGAACGCGTCCGCGTCCCCCTCCTCGCGCGCCTCTCTATCCTCTTCCGCGGACTTCTTCAGGTCCTTCGTTATCGCCTCACCGGATCCAAAGAATCCAATGCCTGATCCCAGGTCTCTCGAAGTCACGCCCAAAACCGTCACCGTCGTCGGTGGTGGACTCTCCGGCATCGCCGCTGCCTGCGCCCTTGCCGATGCCGGCTATCGCGTCCAGCTTCTCGAGCGCCGCCCCTATCTCGGCGGCCGCGCCTCCTCCTACGAGCATCCCGGCACCAGCGAGGTCATCGACAACTGCCAGCACGTCCTCATCGGCCGCTGCACCTCGCTCATCGACCTCTACCGTCGTCTCGGCGTCCTCGACTCCATCCGCTGGTACGACCGCTTCACCTTCCTTACCCCGCCGGCCCCACTTCCCCCAGTCAGGCCAGCGTCATCCAACCCGGTGTTCTCCCTGCACCCTTTCACTCCACGCTTGCCTTCCTTCGCGCCCCGGCCTTCTCGCTCAAAGACAAGTTCGCCATCGCGCGCGGCCTCACCGCATTCATGCGCGGCCTTCCACCCGATACCAGCGAGAATTTCGCCCACTGGCTCCAGCGCCACGGCCAAACCCAGCGCGCCATCGACCGCTTCTGGAAACCCGTCCTGGTCTCCGCCCTCAACGAAGACCTCGAGCGCATCTCGGTTCACTACGCCGCGAAAGTCTTCCGCGAATCCTTCCTTCTCTCACCCCAGGCAGGTCGCATGGGCATTCCGTCGATCCCGCTCAGCGAGCTCTACGGCGCGGCCGTCGGCTATCTCCGGGAGCGCGGCAGCGAAGTCTACCTCCGCACCAGCGTCGAATCCGTCACGCCTATAAAACAAAGGCTGGCAAACCATAGCGCCGGCAGGAGTCCTTCGCCTCCGACGCCGTGGTCCTCGCGCTCCCGTTCGAAGCCATGGCCGAGCTGCTACCCATCATCCCGAAAATGCCGCAAGAAAGCAGGATCTCGCCAGCCGTCTCGCTCAGTTTGAGCACTCGCCCATCACCGGCATCCATCTCTGGTTCGATCGCGAAGTCACCGACTAGGACCACGCCGTCCTGCTCGACACCACCATTCAGTGGATGTTCAACAAGTCGCGCCTCCAGCCCACCCATCGCGCACCCGCCGTCGGGGGCTCTGCCGGCACCTACCTCGAGCTCGTTGTCAGCGCCTCCCGCTCGCTCGTTCCCATGCAGCGCCAGCCGATCATCGACCTCGCCCTGAAGGAACTCGCGCAGTTCTTCCCTGCCGTTGCTCAGGCCAAGCTCCTCAAAGCCGCCGTCGTCAAAGAAGTCCGCGCCACCTATTCGGTCCGCCCACAGCTCGATCCGATCCGCCCCGCCCCTTCGCCCAGCCCATGGCCCGCCATCTACCTCGCCGGCGACTGGGTCGCCACCGGATGGCCCGCCACCATGGAAGGCGCAGTCCGCAGCGGTTACTTAGCCGCCTCAGCGGTAACCGCTGGCCTCGGCAGAGCGCAGACCTTCCTCGCCCCCGAACTGCCCCCCTCCGGCTTCATGCGCGTTTTCGCATGAAACCGTAGAAGCGGCGTATTTTCAGCCATTTAACGTGGAAAAACCGGCGCCGCTGCCCTGCTTCCGGTGCAGTCGCGGCCCGCAAACCTTCCCGAATGTGGAAAATACCAAACGAATCTCTGGTTACATACCTAATAGGTGATGTTCATACGCCGCAAAGTCTGCCAATATCGCTTCCATTCTCCCCGATGAAGGAAACCTGAACATGAATTCAGGTGTCCCAATGCGTGGGAGCTGGAATGCGCTTCCTGAATATGCATGAGTTGATAGCACATCTGTCGGAACTGAGTAATTATCTGCCGGCCATCCTCATCACTCTGGGCGTCGCCGCTCTCGTCGGCTGTGCGGTGGGTTGCCACTGTTCTCCCTGTGAGGAGAAGGACGAGCTGTTCCACCGCGAAGTCTACTGAGCTCCAACAGGCGGCGAGACCCGCACTCTCATTACGCCATTGAGCGTAACGCCATTGAGAGTAATGAGCGGCTATCCGCTGAGCGCGGTCGTCAGCGCCGTCCCGTTCGGCGATCCCAGCCCCGTGCACGCATCCCATCCCGCACTCGCCTTATAGGCCCCGTTATTCCCCTGCGTGATGTCGTGAAAATCTTTGGGATCGTTGTAGAGCGTTGCGTTCACAAACCCTACGGGTGTCCCTTTTTTCTGATTGATCAGGGCCAGCAAGGCCGCCCACAGGGGAGCCACAGCACTGGTTCCGCCCACGACCTCCGCCTGCCCGTCCACCAGAATGTTGTAGCCGCTGGCCGGTGCCGCATCGCCCGCCACATCCGGTACGCCGCGCCCGCTTCCCGCAATTCCCGCGCTGGTCTGCCACGTGGGCAGCGGAAACAGCGCGCTGAACCCGCCACCACTCGCGCCTCCCTGGCTGCCATCGTTCCACACCGTCTCCGAAGTGATGGTCGCGCCTGAGCCGATCAGTTCAGTGCCGCCGCACGCCAGCACGTGCGGGCTCGACGCCGGAAAGTCCACGTGATTGCCGCCATCGCTCACGCCGTCCGACGACCCGTTGTCCCCCGACGCCACGGTGATCGAGACGCCCAGGGCCGCCGCGCTTTGGGCCGCATCGTCCAGTGCGGTCACCGACGACTGCGCCCAGCTCGACTCCGGTCCGCCCCAGCTGATCGAAATCACCGATGGCTTGTTCGCCGTATCGTGCACCGCCGTTGTGATCGCGTCGATGAATCCCTGATCCGTGTTCGGCGCAAAATACACCGCGATCCTCGCGCCCGGCGCAATCGATCCCGCCACCTGAATATCCAGCGCCACCTCGCCATCGGCTCCGTTCGGATCGCCCGGCGCATTCGTTCCTCCATCCACCGACACCGCCACCACCGTCGGCGGCTTGATCCCCAACCCGCCAAAATATTTCGTGATGTCGCTGGTCGTGTAGCCGCCGCCCAACTCGATGATCCCGATCGTCTGTCCTGCCCCGTTTACCCCGGTGGGATAGCTGTACAGCGCCGCCACCTGTGGAGGATTGAACGGCGCCGGCTGGGCTGAGGCCTTGGGCTTCTTCTTTTTCTTCAGGTTCTTCAGGTAGCGAAAGTGCGGCCTCGCAATCGGCCGCGCATCCAGCCCCAGCACAGCTTCCACCAGCGGCGCAGGCGTCTCCGGCAACGACACCTGCCCGGTAAAGCAGTGGAAGCGCTTCTTCGTCTTCGGATCTTTGCAGTCGTGCAGCTGGACGCCGAACGCCTGTTGCATCGCCTGCACGGGCCCGCGCAGCACCATCGTCCGCCGCGACAAGCTCGACGCCGCCTCGTCTACCGTCAGCCCATGGTCGTGGGCAAAGCTCCGCAGCGCATCGAAGGTCGCCGGATCCGCCGCATACTGTGCGTCAAAATCCGCGCGCGATACCCTCTGTCCGCCCAGAGCGTGCAGGTCCAGAGGATTCTTCCTTTTCACGATGACCGATACGCTGATGATCTGCTTCGGATCGGTCGGTCCAATGACGGTTGCATTGGCGGGAATAGCATGTTCGGAACGCGGCAAAACCACGCGCTTCTGAGCGGGGGAACTCATGGCCTAACCTCCACGATGTTCCGCCATCCTATCGCAAACCGGCGTTGGCCGCGTGAAGGCGGGAATCGGAGGAGTCTGTGATGGAAGACCAGAAATTCGGGGTGAGAAATTGTCCCGACCCGTCGCTCGATCGTCGCTCGGGTCTGGCTCGCAGTTTTGCTCGTTCTCTGCTTCGGGCTTCCGGCTATGCCCAAGCTCCCTGCTCCCTGCTCTGCTAATCCCTAAACCCTGTCGTTCTGCCCCGGCGGCGACGACACCACCAGAAACCGCACATCCTGGCTCGACTCATTCCGCGCCTGGTGTTTCTCTCCTGGCGCAATCTCCAGACCCTGCCGCGCGCCCAGACCGTGCAAGCGGCCCTCGACCTCCATCGTCAGTTCGCCCTCAAGCACGTAGAAAAACTGCCGCGCCTTGCTGTGAGCATGCCGCTGCTCGGTAGTCCCCGGCGGCATCCGCTCTTCAATCACGCTTAGCCCCTCGCTCCGCACCAGATGCCAGCCACCGCACACCTCACCCCACGTGTAGTGCTCCGTGGTTTCGATGCTGACGGGATGATTCACCGAAACTCTCCCAGTTCCAGACTCCCAGCTCCCAGTTTCATCTAGTTCCTGAAGAAGTTCCTCGCCAGGAACAATACATTCGCCGGCCGTTCCGCCAGCCTGCGCATAAAGTACGGATACCATTCGTCGCCAAACGGAACATAAATGCGAACCTTGTACCCCTCCTTCACCAGCGAGCGCTGCAGATCGCGCCGCACCCCGTAGAGCATCTGAAATTCAAAGCTGGCCGGATCGATGCGCTGCGCCCGCGCGAATTCCTTCGCCGCGTCGATCATCGCGGGGTCATGCGTCGCGATCCCGTGGAAGACGCCACTTTTCAACAGGGTCTTCGTTAGAGCGACAAAGTTCGCGTCGACGTCTTTCTTGTCAGGGAACGCCAAATCCGGCGGTTCCTTGTAAGCGCCCTTGCACAGGCGGATGCGAATCCGGTCGTTCAGCAACTTGGCAATATCGTCCGCGCTGCGCCGCAGATAGGCCTGAATCACCACGCCCACATGCCCGCGGTTCTCGGGTTTGGCATGCAGCTGGCGGACCAGATCGACGGTCGCCTGGGTGTACTCCGTACCCTCCATATCCACCCGCACAAAGGACTTCGCCTGCACGGCATGATCCACCAACGCCGCAACGATGCCACCGGCAACCTCCGGGCTCAGATCCATGCCCATCTGCGTCAGCTTCAGGCTCACGTTGGCATCAGATTGCGACCCGGCGATCGCATCCAGCAGCCAGTGGTACACCTGCGCCGACTGCCGTGCCTGGTCCGGCGTGGAAACGTTTTCACCCAGGCTGTCCAGCGTAACCGCCAGCCCTTGGGAGGCGAGTTGACTGGCCGCCACCAGCGCATCCTCAATCCTGAACCCGGCGACGAACCGCGACGACATGCGCCGCCCCAGACTCGACTGTTCCGCAAAATGGCGGAGGCGCGCGTTTCTCGAAAGACCAATAAAAGTGGACCGCAAAAGAGACATTTTCAGTTGTGATTGAGCAAACGATCATTCTTGCATAGTGGCGTCGTTTGGCCTATCGAATTCACCGAAAATTTCTGTCTGGAGGTGCACGATCGTGCCAGAATAGAGTCAGTTCACCGCCCGATACCCAACACCATCGTGACGATGGTGATCCCCCGGTGAGCCCATCTGCGGAAAACAGGTAGCCGGCTTTTCCGCATCCTATTGCAAGGAATTAGTGAATGAGTTGTGTCGCGAGACGGCGCACCGTCCGTCCCGCAGATTTTTCCCTTTTAACGGCAGCAGCGCGCGGAACGCCTCGGCCACGCAAGAACTCAACCGATGACTTCAGGCTGCGCAGAACAGTGGAGATGGTCCTTATGGTCAGTCATTGCGCCAATCCCAGGTGCGCCAAGCCCCTGCATTACCTCCGCGAGGGGCGAATTTTCGTATTCGATGTGACTGCAGGCGAAGACAGCAAAGGCAAGCGCTCGCGGCGCATGGAGCATTACTGGTTATGCGGTGATTGTTCGCGAACCATGGCGATGGAACAGTCGATCGACGGCGTGAAGGTCGTCCCTCGCGCCCGCGGCTTCGTGCAGGAACTGCCGATGGTCCGCTCCGCCATCGCTTCGTAACAATCCACCCTTCAGGTGAGGAAAGCCCGTGCCGGCCTTTGCCGGCGCGGGCTTTGCTTTTGCGGCAGCAATTTCTACCCCGCATTCCCAGACCGGTTTCCGAGACCACGTTCCGCGACCAGGCCCCGTGCCCACGCACTCCTTTTCGTCGTAGAATGAGTGCCAATCGAACCGCCCATTCAAGGTTCGCGGAGGCCAGCATGATCCGGCTCCTCATCCTGGCTCTTCTCTTCCCCACCTCCTTCGTCGCCCAGGAAGAACATAGCCACCCGGCGCCTGAAAGACTGGGCACGGTGTCGTTCCCTACCTCGTGTCAGCCTCAAACGCAGCCGGATTTCAACCGCGCCGTCGCCCTGCTGCATTCCTTTGCCTACGCTCCGGCGGAACAGGCCTTCCGCAACGTCGCCGCACAGGACCCGCAGTGTGCCATGGCCCACTGGGGCATCGCCATGACCCATTTCCACCAACTCTGGGAGCCGCCCCTTCCGCCCGCTGGCCTGTCCGTCGCCCAAACGGAAATCGCAACCGCTAAAGCTCTTCCCGCAGGCAGCGAACGCGAGCGCGGTTTTATCCATGCGCTCGGCCTCTTGCTCCAGGAGGCTCCTGCCCTGCCCTACAAGACGCGCGTTGCGAACTACGAAGCCGCCATGGGGCAACTGGCTGCGGCCAATCCCGACGACGTCGAAGCCCAGGTCTTCTATGCGCTTGCCCTCCTCGCCAACGAGTCTCCGTCCGACCGGCAACATCTGAAGCAGAAGCAAGCGGTCGGCCTGCTTGAACCGCTCAACACCCGGTTCCCGAATCACCCCGGAATCGCGCACTACCTCATTCACGCCTGCGACAACCAGGAACTCGCGCCGCGAGGTCTCGCACCCGCGCGCGCCTACTCCAAAATTGCGCCCTCAGCACCTCACGCTCTCCACATGCCTTCGCACATCTTCACTCGCCTCGGCTTGTGGGATGATTCCATCGCCTCCAACCTCGCCGCGAGAGCCGCCGCGCATCAGCAAGGCGACACAGGCGAAGAACTGCATGCCATGGATTACCTGGTCTATGCCTATCTGCAAAGCGGCCGCGACCAGGAAGCAGCTCAAGTGATTCAGCAGCTGAATGCAATGTCGAATCTGGGCGCGGGCGATTTCAAGGTCGGTTATGCCGCAACCGCGATGCCGGTCCGCTACATCGTGGAAAGACAGCAGTGGAGCGACGCCGAGAAGATTCTCCCTCCTCCAGGCTCCGCTCAGCCGCAGGTTGCGGCGGTTGCGATCTGGGCGCGCGGCCTTGGCTTCGCACGCAACGCGCACCCTCGTGAAGCGACCGAAGAATCCACGAAGCTGCGCCAGTTCACTGACCAGCTCCGCGCCCAGGGAAGTGATTATTGGGCGACCCAAGTCGATATCATGCGCCGTGAAGTCATGGCCTGGACCGCCCAGGCAGAGAATCGGTCCGATGAGGCCATTAGTCTCCTGCGCAGCGCTGCCGACGACGAGGACGCAGTCGAGAAGTTGCCCGTCACTCCCGGTCCGATTGTTCCCGCCCGAGAGCAGCTCGGCGACTTGCTGTTGCAGCAGGGCAAGACCGCCGAAGCCGCCCAGGCATTCCAGACCGCCCTGGTGAATGCTCCCGGCAGGCGCGGAGCGCTGCAGGGCATCGCGCGTGCAAACCATGCCACTGCGCAAAGCTCCACCCCCGCTCGCCAACCGGCCGGCTTCGCTCCATAGTCGCTCTGCCAACGTGCAAAGTGGTCAGCGAATCGCCCACCATCCAGCACAAACCGGCCATGGACCGGCCATGTTGCCGCAAGGCACGATGACTTCACCCCGCCCCTGCGGAGCCTCTCAGCCGATTGCCCTCCATGCGATTGCCCCCGTTGATCCTGTCTCCAGCATGCGGCGTCCACGCGTGACGATTCATCGTCCTTCCCTCCGATCCGTTCGAAACCAACACTGGATCGACGAACGCCCGGGTGCCATTCCGGCCCTGGTTCACCGCAGGAGACACACATGGTTGTAGAAGTCTGGACAATGGTGGTTGTCGGTATTGTCGTGCTGGCCGCGGGACTGGTCCTGGCCCTTCCCCGGTTCCGCGCAGCTTCCGGCACCGGCAAGATCCTCCTGCTCGGGCCCATCTTCGATGCCGTAGCGCTGGCCATGTTCTCCGCCGAGCACTTCACCGCGCCGCACGATCTTGCCCCCATCGTGCCCCGCTGGCTGCCCGATCCACTCTTCTGGGTTTACTTCTTCGGAGCAGCCCTGCTGGCCGCAGCCATCAGCTTCATGATCTGGCGGTGCGTCCGCTGGTCGGCCGCGCTGCTCGCCCTGTTTTTCTTCATCGTCGTTGCCACGCTCGACCTGCACGGCATTCCCCGGCACTTGCACGAGCGCCTCTTCTGGACTCTCACCGTGCGCGAGCTGATGTTCGGAAGTGGAGCGATGGTGCTGGCCGGCAGCGTTTGGCCCCACAGAAGTTTTGCAGCCACCGCGCTCATCCGGATCGGCCGCGGAATCGTCGCCGTAGTGCTGGTCTTCTACGCCATCCAGCACTTCCTGTTTCCGCGATTTGCCCCCGGCGTTCCCCTCGAGCTCCACACCCCAGCCTGGGTTCCAGCCCCGATTCTGCTCGCCTGGTTTGTCGGACTCACCCTCCTCCTCGCCGGAATCGGCCTGCTCTTCCGCCCCACCGTCCGCATCGCCGCCGCCAGCGCCGGCATCGTCCTCGCAGCGCTCACCGCCTTCTTCTACGTCCCCATCTTTGCCATGGAGTGCCACACGCCTCTCGCCATCGAGGGCATCAACTATGTCGGGGACACGCTGCTCTTCGCTGGGACGGTGTTGCTAGCAGGCCTCGGAGCGAACCCACCCGAAGTCTGAGCACTCTCTCCCGCTCCAATCAGGACCGCCGCGACTACTGCCCGAGCGAAGGCCAGTCGTTAGTCCAGTCCAGATTCTTCACCCACAAATACGGCGCGCCATTCTCCGTCATATGAAGCGCGTGAAACACGATCAGGCTCTCCCCTGTGCCTGCATCGATGTAGGCCGTGCCCCCGCCCGGACCGCTCCACGACTCGTCCCCCTGCAGCAACACTGTCCCGCCGCCATTCATCATCGGCGTGCCCTTCTCATCGACGAAGGGCCCGTGCGGGCTCGTCGAACGGCCGACCGCTTCCTTGTAGTTATCCGTGGCCGCGTTCTGGTTGCAGCAGTAATCGACCGACACGAAGAGGTAGTAGTAGCTGCCGTGATGGATCAACGAAGCGCCTTCGATGGGGTTGAGGGGAACCCCGGGGCGAGTCGCGAGGTCATAGCGCGTGGTGTTCGCCACGGACAGCAGGCCCGTAGCCGGATCGATCTGCCGCTGCTTGATCCCCGTCCAGTAGCTCCCATAGGTCAGCCACACCGAACCGTCGGTATCGATCAGGATGTTCGGATCGATTGCATTGAAGTCGTTGCCGGGATGCGATTCGATTACCTCACCCTGATCCACCCACTTGTAGGCGGGATCGGTCGCATCCAGCGTCGTGTTCGTGACCAGTCCAATAACAGACTGCTGCGAGCCCGCTGTCGACCCGGCATAGTAGACGTGGTAAAGCCCGTTGAACAGGGAGATGTCCGGCGCCCACAATGCGGCAATCCCTGGAACTTTCGCAGCCAGCCAGGCCGGCCGTCCGGCGGGAAAAACACTGCCGCACGCGCTCCAGCTGATTTTGTCCTGCGAACAGCGAATGAAAAGGAAGGTGCCGGCCGGTTGGCCGTTCACGTCCGAGGTGAAGGCGTAGTACGTCGACCCCTGGCGGATGATGCTCGGATCGTGCACCGGCTGCGTGTCGCCGGTCAGAGTGTACGAGGTCAGAGGATCAGGCCCGGTCGCCCACGAAAGATTTCCCTCCGATGGATCGGGCGTTGACGCATTGGCGTTGAACGATCCCGCTACCACCGACTTGCCACAAGCTACACACAACGATGCGCACACCAGCACTGCGGAAAACAGGCAAACGCCTGCCATCCGCCTGAAGCAAGGCATAAAACAGGAACAACCTTTCAGGAAATCTGTCCGGACAATACCCGATGTTTACCTGAATGGCAATTGTTATTTTCGTTATTTGCGTCTGAGGTAACTGTCTCGCGGTGACCTGGGAATGCGCCAGCGGATCAAGCCCGGCGGATCAAGCCCTGCGGAAGCGCCGGATCCCCACTGCGGCGCCTGCTGCCGCGACCACCTTCAGCACATCGCCGGCAAGAAAAGGCAGCACCGACAAGGTCATGATCGCGCCCACAGGCCGATGCGTCAGAATCGCGAGCCACGCCGCTCCGCAAACCAGAATCACCACGCTACCCGTCGCGGCCGCGGCGAGCGAGCCTCCGAATCCACTCCCAATACGGCGGCGCAACCACGCGGTGCAGGCTGCGGCAAACGGATACGACAGCAAATAGCCGCCCGTCGGCCCCAGAAGCTGCAGCATCCCGCCTGGCCCGTGCGGACTAAACACCGGCAATCCCGCCGCGCCTTCCGCCAGATAAAGAACCAGCGCCGCAGCAGCCGCACCAGGCGAGAGCAGCAGTCCCAGCAGCAACACGGCGAAAGTCTGCAGCGTGAGCGGAACCGGCGTGAACCACAACGGAATCGAGAGGTGCGCGCAAACCGCAACCAGCAGCGATCCGAGAACAACAGCCAGCGCCAGTCGAACCAGACCCGACTGCGTGCGCGGAAGAGCAGGGCTAACAGCGGAAACGGAATTCATCGCGGCTCCTGGATCGAAATTTCCTGGCTAGAGGTTCTCGTCGTGCGGTTCGGCGTGCGAGCGAGCCTCGGTGCGTTGTTGCCGGACATATCGCACCACGGCCCACGCCGCCCAAACGAGCGCCATCGTACTGAGAATGAGGACGCCGTACAGATACCGCACAGGGAAGAGGATAACAAATGGGAGCGCTCGGGGACTGAAACGGAGCGTTTCCTGGTACAGGAAGTGCGAGTGGAATAGCGAGATTGCCGCGATTCCGTTGAGCGGCGAATCGTTGCGGAGCAGGAAATTATGGATTGCGATCCACACGAAACAGACCGTCGGATTTTCGGGCCGCAATCAGCGTCATCCGCCAGCGGTGATCGCCTGCCAGGCGCGAGCAAGTCCAGTCCAGCCGGGTCGCCGAAGTACACACGACGAAGAAGTGCTGCTGTTCCGCAGTGAACGCCGCGTAATCAGCAGTCGGCATAGGAACCACATCGCGCTCGGCATCCAGGCTGAGCTCAGGCAGAAAGTCCGGCTGCCGGATCGCATAGTCAGCATCGGAGAGGTAGATCAGCCTGCGGCGCAAGTCGGGAGTCGAGTACCACCAGTCGGGCAGATAGTCGTACGCGCTGGCCACGACGATGGGCAGGGACCCATCGGCACTTGAAAGCACCGGCGAGGCGGCATCGTCTGCGGGTTGCCAGAAGCGTGCGACTCCTGCTTCCAAAGGCACAATGGCTAAATAGGCGATCGTCGCGATGCCCATTGCGCGGTGAATGCCCGGCCCGAGCAGGCCTATCCTGGGCAGGCCCCATGCAGCGAACAATGCCACGCCCAAAGACGAACTAACCGAGTAGCGTGGCAATGAGTATCCCGTGGCGACATACGCAATCGCAATCTGGATGGGCAAAAGAGCGCAGAGCCCTGCCACGGCAGCCCACTCGTGGCTGGGCACATCCGGGGTCGGCCTGTCCAGTTGAGGATCGGACAACTGCGGCCGGTGAACATACTTCAGAGCAAGCGCGCCAACCACGAGTGCGACTGGAATCATCTGCCAATACCCGAGCAGATCGAGCGGACTTGGGCGAGCCCAGAAATTTGTTGAGTGCCGGATGGCATCGCGG
The DNA here is from genome assembly GCA_963705765.1 of uncultured Acidobacteriaceae bacterium. Lineage (GTDB taxonomy): Bacteria > Acidobacteriota > Terriglobia > Terriglobales > Acidobacteriaceae > Palsa-343. The sequence continues at coordinate 119,993 of CAVPKU010000047.1, forward strand.
AGCAGATGGCTCGATTGCCGAGCCAGCCCCTCGGTAAAAATTAGAGGCAACATTCCAACAGTGATGGCGCCCAGCATCGGCCAGTCGAACTGTCGGCGCCGGAGAAAGCGCACCGTCTCCCCGGCCAAAAGAAAAACGCCGATGTGGATGATCCCAAAATAGTGGCTAAGAACTCCGCCGGCGATAGACAGAGACAGCGCACAGAGAGCAGGAAGACGGCGACGGCTGTGACACGCTGCCTGCCACGAAGCATAGGCAAAGATGGTGAAGACAAACAGCAGCTCATACGGGCGCGCGGTGTAAGCCAGTTTCCGGCCAATTCCACCCATGACCGCGGCAACCGCGAAAAGCGCCTGCACCGGACTCCCGTGCCTCCGAGCGATGTGCCATGTACCGAGGCCCGCCAGCACGTAGGCCAGCAACTCAGGGAGGCGCAGCGCCAACGCTGAAGTCCCAAACCACTTCAGCACAGGACTGGTCAGGAAATACTGCAGCGGCGGCTGGCCGTCTGCCGGGATCGCCTGCAACATCGCGTGCGCGGAAGGCAAGCGTGCAATGAACAGGGTTAGGAATTCGTCGAACCAGAGCGGAGTGATGACGCACTGGTACACAGCCAGAAGCAGAAATACAGCCAGCGTGCCAAAGAGGTACCGCCGCTCATGCCTGAGGATCGAAACCGCGGCGCGGTCGAGGGCCGCAGCTACCTTTTGTGCGCGGCCCGCCTCGCCAACGGCAACAACCGCACTCATCACGCCGTCCGGGTCTGGTTCCAGATTCTGAATAAGGCTGCTGCATGCCGCAGGAAGATCCCGGGCATTTTGCTCCAGCGATAGACCTGCGTCACCCCTGAGGAGCGAAGGCGGTGATTTACCGGTATTTCGAGGATGGAAAAACCATGGCGGTGAGCACGCGCGACAAATTCCCACCAGAACCCTTCCTTCATCTCGCCAAGTTCGGCGCCCAGTTGGTGCGCCAATTCGCGCGGCATCAGGACAAAGGGACAGCTGGGATCGTGAACCGGCGTATGGAAAACTGTTTGATACAGCACATAGAAGAAGCGTGAAAAGGCTTTGCGGACGAAGTTGTCTGCCCGGTGGACGCGCCAACCGATCACGATATCCGCCGAGGTGCGCTGGCCCCAGAACGAAGCAAAATCTTTGGGATCGCACTGGCCGTCGGAATCGAGACAAAGCAGATAATCCGCTTCCACCATCGCCATCCCTTCCCGCATGGCCCTGGAGTAGCCCTTCCGCTCGTCGCTCAGGTTCAGGCGCAGCGGCAATTCAGTTGCGAGTGAGCGAAGGACGGCCTTTGTATTGTCGCGGCTTCCGTCTTCGCAGACGATAAAGCCGACGTTCACCGATTGCGACAGTTCGCTGTGCATGCCGCGAATCGTCGCTTCAATGCTCTCGCCTTCGTTGTGAACGGGAAGAAGAACTTCGATATGCATGCCGGACAAAATCCCCTCTGCCGCCTGAATGGCTGCTCAGCCAAAATAACGGTTGGAAAAGGAGCAGATTTGGCGCTCGCTCACCTTTCCCGGCTCGGCTGCGAAGGAGAATATCGTCGGCGAAGGGGTTTCCCTATAGCGCAAAGGTGGGAAGTTGCTGCATCCTATGCGGAATCCGCAAGATCGGGGAATAAATCGGTAGCCGCTAGCCGTTGTGCGGCGGCTTTTTTCCCGGTAAACTGGAGTTTCGGCGTGCGGGCGCTTTCCGCGTCTGCGCTGCCTCGGGCGGAAATCGGAACGCGGGTCACAACCAGCGCTCCTGGGCACCGCAAATTTTCGACGACATCCTCCAGCAGGACTCGTCTTTTGGAGAAGACATGGCACAGGTTTGCGATATTTGCGGCAAGGGTCCGCAGTTTGGCAACAACATCTCGCACGCGCACAACGTCACCCGGCGTCGCTGGAACGTCAATCTGCACCCAGTGAAGGCCAAAGTGAGCGGCGGCGCGAAGCGTATCCGCGTCTGCAGCAGTTGCCTCAAGGCCGGCAAGGTCCAGAAGGCCTAAGCGACAAATTCAACTGCGTTCGGATCCAGGAGCCACTTCAGGATGACGGAGCAATCCGTCCACTCGCCGGCGTCCGTGTGATCGCAGCCCGGATCGCCGCGTCGGGCGCCGACGCGTCGAAGCGCACCCATCCTCTGCCGCACGGATCACGCCCAGCTTCTTCCACAACCCCTCGAGATCGACCGTCACCGGCGTATTCGCCATGCGTTTGTACTGCTCTTCGAGAACGTGCGTCCCCGTTCCCGCATCGCCGGCAGCCAGCGTCTTCTCAATCGACCAGTCCCGATCGATCGTCCCGCCTGCCGCGACGATCGCGCGCAGCGCATCTTCCAGACCCTTGCGGTTGTGCGTCTGCTCGCGAATGGTCACGTCCGCCAACAGACAGAACTGCGCGCCGCCCCAGTAGGTGCGTCCCCACGTATCTGTCCGGTCCAGTCCCTGATCGCCGGCCTCGGGATTGCCCTTTGGCATGTCCCGCACCATATCGGCCCAGATCCTCTCCGGCGTCAGAAACCCGGCCTGCACGCGCGCCACTGGCTCCACATAAACCGCCAGGCCTTCCTCGATCCAGTGATGGTTATCGTCCTGCGACGGGAAGCCCGTGTGCGTCAGCTCGTGCGTCATCATCCAGTCATCGTTCAGCCCAGCCATGATGGTGTGCTGCCCTACCGCGATCCGCGTGAACGCAGGCGATCCGCCCACGTCACCCCACGTCGTGCCGTGAAACACTCCGCGCCGATCAGCCGTCGGCACCACGAGGATGCGATCGCGCGGGATCGGGAACCGTCCGTAGTACGTCGCTACTGCGGTCGCCGCATTCTCCACCCACTGCATCATCTGCGGCGTCGGCAGATCCAGAGATCCCGGCGCAAAATCCACCTGGATCTTCGATCGCCCAATCGAGAAGTTTTGCGTCGACGCAACCGGCCAGCGCCACGGCGGCCCCTGGCTTTGCCCGTTCCCCGGATTCTGCGCGAAAACCATCAGGACCAGAAACGCGGCACTCGCGATCGCAAAGGCAATCGCGAGGCCCTGAACCGGCTGCCGCCGGTTCATGCCTTTGCCGGCTTGCCTATTTCTTCTCAAAATCCAGTGAAGCCGAGTTGATGCAGTAGCGCAGTCCGGTCGGGCGCGGACCGTCGGGAAACACGTGCCCCAGGTGCGCTCCGCAGCGCGCGCATGTCGCTTCAATGCGCTGCATCCCGTGGCTGTTGTCCTCGTGCGTCTCCACCGCCGCGGAGTTAGTGGGGATATAGAAACTCGGCCAGCCGCTGCCCGAGTCGAACTTCGTGTCCGACGAGAACAGGTCCGCACCGCACGCAACGCAACGGTACATGCCGGTGTCGTGATTCAGCGTCAGCTTGCCGGTAAACGGAGGCTCCGTACCCTTTTGCCGGACAACGTAGTACTGCTCAGGGGTCAGTTGCGCGCGCCACTCCGCGTCGGTCTTCTCAATCTTTTCGGTCTTCGTTTCAGACATACAGGATCTCCTGGGGATGAGATTCAATCGGCAGGTCCTTCGACTCGTTCCTGCATCCTATGCCGCGTCGAATCGCACCTGCAACCCATGCCGGGCCGCCTGGCCGAACACCTCATGGAATCGTCGCGATCACCTCAATTTCGACCAGCCCATCCTTCGGCAGCCGAGCCACCTCCACCGTCGACCGCGCCGGCGCCGTCACTCCCTCCGGGGCCAGATACTTTCCATAGACGGCGTTCATCGCGGCAAAGTCATTCATGTCCTTCAGAAAGACTACCGTCTTGATCACGCGTCCCAGATCGGTGCCCGCCGCTCCCAGGATCGCTTTCAGGTTTTCCAGCACCCGCGTGGTCTGCTCCGTGATGCCGCCTGGGACGAGTCTGCCCGCTTCCCGGGTCCAGCGCGATCTGGCCCGACGTGTAAAGGAGAGATCCCAGTCGAATGGCCTGCGAATACGGCCCAATGGCGGCGGGAGCGTGCGGCGTGGAGACAGCAGTCTTCGGCGAATCGGACGAATGGGTCATGGCTCGATTGTGCCGGGGACCGGCTCCGAGTGGCAAGGCGGGTACCGCCACCCCCCTCCCACTTTCGGGGCCTGCCTGTGTTGACGTCGCAAGGTAAAATGGAGTCACTCTATCGATGAAAACCGCGGCGATTCGACCTCTTCTGATCCTGGCCTGTGCGTGGAGCGCGGCTATCTTCGTGTCGGCACAGACCACTCCAGCCGCTCCTGCCGCTCAGCCCGACGCTGCCCAGACCGCCCCAGCCCAAACGGCTCCGGCGCAGAACGCGCCCGCGTTGCCGCCCGCTGCGACCAACCAACCTCAGGCTGCGCAGCCCCAGGCCGCACCCGCCGACGGGCAAAACCCGCAAAACGGCGATCAGAATCAGTTCACCATCAAAGTCCCGGTCAACGAGGTCTACCTCGAGTTCGCCGTCACCGACAAGCACGGCCACTTCATCAAGAACCTGCAGCAAAACGAGTTTGCTCTCCTCGACGATCACAAGGCTCCGGCCCAGGTCTACAGCTTTACCCAGCAAACCAATCTGCCCCTGCGCGTCGGCATCCTCATCGACACCAGCACGTCCATCCGCCAGCGCTTCCAGTTCGAGCAGCAGGCGGCCACCTCCTTCCTGCTCGAGATTCTCCGCCCGCAGTCCGACAAGGCTTTCGTCGAAGGCTTCGACGTCACCCCGGACTACAAGCAGGACTGGACCAACAATCTCGACTCGCTGACCGCCGGCATCCAGAGTCTGCGCTCCGGCGGCGGCACCGCTCTCTACGACGCGGTCTACAGCGCCTGCCGCGACAAGCTCCTCACCTCCCGCGGACAGGAACCCGTCCGCAAAGCCATTGTCCTGGTCAGCGACGGCGACGACAACCAGAGCCACGCCTATCTCGAAGACGCGATCAAGGAATGCCAGCGCGCCGAGACCATCATTTACGCCATCAGCACCGACGTCAGCCCCACCCGCGATCGCGGCGACGACATTCTCGACAAGATGGCCCAGGCCACCGGCGGCAAAGCGTTCTTCCCTCCCCGCATTGAAGACATGGCCGCCAGCTTCACGGAAATTCAGGAAGAGCTGCGCAGCCAGTACGCGCTCGTGTACAAGCCAGCCGACTTCCTGGCCAACGGGGTCTTTCGAGCCATCTATCTATATTGTCTCGACCGGCGATTCACCGTCCGTGTGCGCGAAGGCTACTTCGCCCCCAAAGGCTGAAACAGGACCCGGCCGAGTTTCCTCGACCCGGCGCTTCAGCGTCCGCATTCGCGAGGACTACTTCGCCCCCAAAAGGCTGAAACAGGACCCGGCCGAGTTGTCTCGACCTGGCGCTTCAGCGTCCGCATTCGCGAGGGCTACTTCGCCCCCAAAAGGCTGAACCAGGACCCGGTCGAGTTGTCTCGACCCGGCGCTTCAGCGTCCGCATTCGCGAGGGCTACTTCGCCCCCAAAAGGCTGAAACAGGACCCGGCCGAGTTGTCTCGACCCGGCGCTTCAGCGTCCGCATTCGCGAAGGCTACCTCGCCCCCAAAGGCTGAACCAGGACTGGACAGAGCCGCAAACTCAAACTCGCAATCTATCGGACTGCCAACCCACAAACCAAAAACCACAACCACAATCCAAAATTCAAAATCAAAAACTCAAAACCAAAACCAAATCAAAGACCCAAGACCCAAGACCCAAGACCAAAACCCAAACCCCAAAAGCCAAAATCCAAAACTCCAAAAACCAAAAACCAAAAACCAAAACCAAAACCAAAACCAAAAAACCAAAAGCCAAAATCAAAAACCAAAAACCGCGCACCCCGAAAAACCGCGCGCGCCCAGGTTCACCCCACAGCAAGTAGAAGACTCCCTCCCGATCCGAATCTCAATACAATTCGATTCCGGATTCACCCCAAAGTACCGCTCTGTCCCGTTTTGAAATCGCAAAGTCAATTTTGACCCTCTGCTTCCGCCGCCATCCGGCCGTACAAGGCACAGACTCAATGGGACTCAGCCCCTGCAAGCAGTTTGTCGAGATGATTCCATGAACCTTCGAGACGCGGCGCAAACCGGCGCAAACCAACTCGTCCCGGTGGCTATGGCGCTCCGAGTGCCTGTTTGTCGATAATCTGAATCATGAGCCGGAGAGGGTGTGCAGTCGCCGCAATCCTGCTGCTCGGTGCGTGCACGACCGCCCGCGCCGCGACGCCCGATAACAGCCGCACGCCGATCCTGCTGGAGCTGTTCACCTCGGAAGGCTGCTCCAGTTGTCCCCCCGTCGATAACTGGGCGGCGCGCCTCGACCAGGCCCAGCCCATCGCCCGCGGCCAGGTCATCCTCCTCAGCGAACACGTCGACTACTGGGACCACGATGGCTGGAAGGATCCGTTCTCCTCCGCGCTGCTCACCGAGCGCCAGCGCGAGTACTCCCACACGCTGGGCCTGAGCGACGTTTACACGCCCCAGGTCATCGTGGACGGCGACGTCGAGCTCCACCCCTGGAAGACCGACGAAGTGAAATCGAGCCTCGACAAAGCCGCGCTGGCCCAGACCCTCGCGTTACGCATCGACGGCGCCGCAATCGCAAGCGGCCAGTTGACCGGCAAAGTCGAAGCCGATGCCGGCAGCGGCAAACACGGCGATGTCTTCGTTGCGATCGCCATCGACAAGACCCTTACTGACGTTCTGGCCGGCGAGAACAACGGCAAGAAACTGACGAATGTGTCCGTGGTCAGGGAACTGGTCAAGATTGGCAAGCTCGAGAAGGGCAAGAATCTCGATCAGCCTTTCACGGTGAAGCTCTGGCCAGACGCCGACCCCGCCAACCTGCGCATCGTCGCGTTCGTTCAGGAATCCGGCCCCGGCAAAGTCCTCGGCGCCACCATGACGAAAGCGATCGCGAAGGGGCAATAAAGAAGGCACTGCCGGAGAAGGCGGTGCCGTCTCCTTTCCGGATCAACCAGCAGCCCCTGCAGCATCCCATCAACCCCGACCGCTGCCTTCAGAACACTCTGAATCCCACCGTCACGCCCGCCTCGGTGCCCCGCAGCGGCGGCGGCTTGAAGTTGTCCAGCCGCACTTCGTACTGCATCCGTCCTGCCACCGTGTAGTGCGTAAAGTGAATCGGCGTCCCCGGGCACAGCAACGGCGAATGGTGGACCAGCTTCCCACCCTCCTCGGTCTCCACCCGATAGTTTTCCAGCCACACCGACGTTTCCCACACCGACGTCAGTCCGAACTGCACCGGATCGTTCGACGCATCTCCGACCATCTGCCCCACGATCCCTTCGCCCGGAACTTCATCCTTCGCGTTCGCCGCACACGACACCTCCGGCCAGCGCACGTTCACATACGTCAATGGCGGCTCGCGCATCGGCGTCCTGCACGTAATTCCCTCCATGCTCACCGCCTCCGTGCGCCACCCACCCGAAAGCCAGCAGATCCCCACACCCGGCACACTCATCTCGCCGCGCCTCATCGGCACCACACGATCTTCTCCGGCTTTCAGCTTCGTCACCGCCAGCACCAGATCCACCTTCAGTGGCTGCGATCCCGCTGCTTCGAGAAACTTCCTGTCCACCTGCAACGACAGTTGCGCCCGTGACATCCCTGGAAAATATAGCGCTCCGTAGACCGGCTCCCAGCGCGATGTCCATCGCTTCCCCGCCGCCGACTCCACCGTTGCGCGCATTCCATCCACTCGCACCGCCGATCCCCCATCCACTCCCGAAATGATCAGCGGCACCGGCACTCCCACCCGCCCCGACCCCGCATCGGTCGTGAACGTCTTCCGAGGCGTTGGATCGATCGCCATATGAAACGATGCCCCCGCCGCATCCGGATAAGCCATCGCAATCAGCTTCGGCGCAGCGCTCAGACACACGGCTGCCGCCACCGGCACCGCCATCGACGCCAGCAGCAGCCGCGACATCCACGACATCCGCCGCGCATACTGCAACACAATCGCGCCGCCGCAACAGCACAGGACCAGAAGAAACATCGCCGTCCCTCCCGCCTCATCGCCGTACGACGCGATGCCCCCGCTGTCGAACACCGCGCTGAGCACTCCGATCAGAATGATCCCCACCAGCACAGCCAACAGCGTCAGCGTAGTCTTCCCGAACCCCGATGTGACGGCCCCCAGCGCCAGCATCGGTCCCACCAGGAATCCGAGCACGAACAGCAGATTCAGTCCCAGCCCCGGCAAATACTCGTACCAGTGGAAGCCTGCTTCCTCGACCAGCAGGCACTGCGCCACCAAAAATGGAAGCAGCACAAACACAGCAATAAACAAAAGCTTCGCGCCCAGCAGTTGCGGCCACTGGTAGGGCTTCGTAATCCACCATTGCCGGTCGCCCACCAGGCTCTCCGCATGCGTCGCGCGCGTGATCGCCACCCACCAGCCCACCGGCATCAGGATCAGCAGAAGAACCGCCAGCTTCTCCAGCGTCATCACCTGGGTCGTCGCCGGAACCATGTCTTTGATCCACGTGTAGCGGTAGATCCACGCATACGTCGCAGTCACCAGCATCGACACGACAATCTCCGGCCAGAAATGCCGCGCGTCCTTCGCGAAAATGTGCAGCGCCTGCTTCATCGCCGGCCTCCGTCCTCGATCGTTCGCCCCCGCTTCTCCTTCGCAATCGCCAGAAAAATCGCCCGCAACGGCATCGCCTCCGTCTCGACCGATCGCACTCCGGCAAACCGCTCCCGCACCAGCGCTTCCGACGCCTCGCCCCGCCACGCGCTGTCTGCGAATCGCACCATCGCCTCGGTCCCCTCATATTGCAACCACGACGGTGGCAAATTCCCCGCCGCCGGCCGTTCTCCCTCCAGCGTCACCGTCACCTGCCGGAACCGCTCCGACAGCACCGTCATCTCTTCTGAAAAAAGTAACCGTCCCTGTTCCAGAAATCCCACGTGACTCGAAAAGCTCTCGATCTCCGCCAGATCGTGCGACGACAGGAAGATCGTCGTCTCCGGCGCCCGGTCCAGCAGCCCTTCCATCAGTTCATCGCGCACCAGCGGATCGAGTCCGGCAAACGGCTCGTCGAGCACCAGCAACGCGGGCCGGAATGCCAGCGCCGACGCCATCGCCGCCTTCATCCTCTGCCCTCGCGACAACTGCTTCAGCTTCCGCGCCGCAGGTAGATCGAACTGCCGCACCAGCTGTTTCTCCAGAGCAACATCCCAGGCCGGATAAAACGACCGCAGGTATTCGAGCATCCCGGCCACCGTCATCCACTCCGGATATTCCTGGTTCTCGCTCACGTAGCCGATCCGCTCCAGCGCCTTCCCTCGCACCAGCTGCGAATCCACACCCAGCACCTGCGCTTGTCCACCCGTAGGCCGCAGGATATTCATCAGCAGCTTGATCAGCGTCGTCTTACCCGCTCCATTCGCCCCCACCAGCGCATAGATCGCGCCCGCCGGCACTTCGAACCCGACCTCCGTCAGCGCCTCTGTCGTCCCAAATCTCTTCGATAACCCTTCCGTCCGAATGACCGCTGCCTCGATCGTCCCGGCGTCGCTCCCCACTGTCTTCACCGCACTCATCGTGTTCATCGCCTGCGGTCCCCCTCCTTGGTCCCTTCCCCGCCGTTTCGGCTCAACCGCTCCCAGTGCACCTCGATCGCGCCCACCACTTCCTCGCTGTCGATCCCCAGCCGCTTCGCCTCCACCACCAGTTCCTCAATCTGCGGACCCAGCAACTCGGCCCGTTCCTTCCGGCTTGAGTCCGGGATCTGCGCGACCACCGTTCCGATCCCCGGCCGTGTCTCCAGAAATCCCTGGGTCACCAGATGCGCCACCACCTTATGCGCCGTGTTGGGATTGATCTTCAGCTCTCGGCTCAGCACCCGCACCGACGGATACGCATCGCCGGGCCGCAGCTGCCCCGACACCATCGCCTTTACCGACGCATACACCACCTGCTCATAGAGCGATGCGCCGGTGCGGAAGTTGACCCGAAACGGAATCACACCTGTCCTATATCACGTAGTACACCGGTGTGCAAGAGATTCTTCGCTGCCGATCGCGTCGCCAACCATCTGCTTCCCTGGGTTTCCGATCAGTTCACCCGCCCGTCCGCCGCCCCACCGGCGAACTGACAGAAACTCCCAAAAACACGACGGGCTCGGAAATTTCTTCCGAGCCCGCGTTGTTGCTGTCCGATCCGCTTTACTGAGGTTGCCCCGCGGGTGCCTGCGCCTGAGCCTGCGCCCCACCCGCCTGTTTCGAATACAGACCCGGCAAAGCTGGCTTGCCGGTCACCGGTGACGAGCCTGGATCGCCGCCTGTCTCCGGCGCACCCGCCGCCGTCCGCTTCGAATAGATCCTGAAGTTCACCGCAACATCGATCACCGACGGCACAGGCTTGCCGTCCTTCACGGCCCCGGCAAACGTCGACTTCTCGATCGCCGTCACTGCGTTCTCATCCAGTCCGAACCCAATCGGCCGGTACACCGCCACCGCCAGAATCTTCCCGCTCGGATCGAGAATCACTTTGTAGCTCGCAACCCCAGCCACTTCGCCCTTCTGCGCGTAGTCGTTTGAAACCGGCACCACGTTCTTCAGAATCTTCGGTCCATCCACGCCCGGTCCCGGATGCGCCAGCGTCTGATCGGTCGGCTCCAGCCACTTGTGCGAATCCTGCGCCTGGTAAAAGTACTGCCAGTAGTCGGGCATCTCCGCGATCATCTTCCCATCGAGATCCGGCGCAAAAATCTTGTTTAGCGCACCCCGCAAATGTTCTGCGGACTCCTCCGGTGAAGTGGTCGCTCCCGGGGGCAATTCCTTGCCATTCACCATTACGACCTGTGTTCCTGCGCCCGGCTCCGCTCCTGCACCCTGATCGCTTCCGGCCGCCGGCTGATCCGGCTTCGCCCCCTTCTGTTCCTTCGCGTCCTTGCCGCCTTTGTCCTTCTTCTTCTTCGGAATCACCACCAGCTGCCGGTCGATCACAATCAGCTGATGCTTCTTCTTCGGCGTGATCTGGATCCGGTCAAACGAAGTCGCCTGCTGATCCCACGGAGCCTCACCCTCGAAATGCACCCCGTACCGGATTCCTTCCAGTTCCACCGTCTTCTTTGTCACCCGAACCTTGTCTACGGTGATCCCGCACAGCGTGAACGACCCCTTTTGCGCCTGTCCCACAAGATCGCCATTCATGTTGAAGTGCAGCGTCTCGCCCAGCCACAAGCCGCGCAGAAAGAGCGGTCGCCCCATGAGCCGCGCCTTCAGCTCTGCTTCTCCCAGGTCCGTCTTTCCCGTCGGCTTCGCGACGATCTCGGCCGTCTGCCGCGGAGGCGCAGGAGCGTTGTCTGCCGGAGCCGCGGCCGGCGCCTGCTGTGGAGCTGCCGCGGTCGCTTCGCTGGCGCTGTTATTCGTTGCGGGTGGATTGGCCGGGTTGGATTGCGGGTAAAGAAGGGACGTCGACAAAACGGGCAGCGCGAAAGCGGCGAACCACACAGGCTTCATGAAGCGTTCCCCATGCCCAAAAAGATGCTCGTCGGGCCCGAAATTGCCGCTGCCACCTTGCGCCGCGCAACCCTCGTGCCTTCGAGCATTGCATCTTGAGATTTTTCGTCACAATAGCACTTTGGGTGGGCATCCAGGTGTGAATATCCCTCCATCTCGCAGAACCTTCGTGTGTTACGTCCGGGAGAGTTGACGGCAGATCGTCCAAATCCGAGCCCTCCCCGAACCGCGCGGGACGGCCAGGTTCACCCTTCAGCAAGCAGAGGAGGGAACGAGCCAGGGATCCCTCCCCGGCCACGTTTTCCACAGGGTTATTAACTCCCCTGAGTCCTTCATCTCATACTTGAAGAATGTTCAGGAAGTTCCTGCGCTGCAAGTTGGCCTGAGGAAACACTACCTCCAGATTCCGCGCCCCCAGCGTCTTGTAAGCCGCCTCGGCCAGCACCTGCCGGAAGTCTGTGGTAATTGCCAGGTCCCGCCCCTCGTACAGTTGCTCCGGCGACAATCCAGGCCACCGCCCGTGAACCTTCCCGCCCTGCACCGGTCCGCCCAGCGCAAACATCACATTCGCGTGTCCATGGTCTGTCCCGCCCGTACCGTTTTGCCGGCACGTCCTCCCAAACTCCGACATGGTCACCAACACAATGTCTCCCGACTGATCCCCCATGTCCGTCCAGAACGCCGCGAGCCCAGCACTGAACTCCCGCAGCCGCCCCGCCAGTTGGCCGTCCACATTGCCCTGGTTTTGGTGCGTGTCCCATCCGCCGATATCCACGAACGCCGCCTCCACCCCGAGGTTCGCCTTCAGCAACTGCGCGATCTGTTTCAGGCTGTTCCCGAACGGACCGCCCGGATAGTTCGCCCCCGCGACCGGCATGTACTTCGTCGGATCGGCGGCCTTGAGCATCTTCACCGCCTCAAACGTCTCCTGCCCCGTCCCGTGCAGAATCGAGTCCGTCGACTCGTCATACATCGCCGCAAATCCCGACGCCGCCGGCGTCGACTGCACCCCAAAATCCTTAATGTTGTTCAGCGCCACCGCCTGGATCTTCCCCTCCAGCGTCCGCGGCACCTCCGACCCCAGCGCCACCGCACGAAACGGAGTGTGCTTACAGTCCGGACACCCAAGGTCCTGCGCCTGCAGCGCGCGGTTCAGCCACCCATCCACCGTGGCCTTGTATCCCGGCGTCCCCGACTCCATAAAATCCTGCGCGTCAAAATGCGACCGCGAAGGATCCGGCGACCCCGAAGCATGCACAATCGCCAGGTGCTTCGCATCCCATAGCGGCTTCAGCGGCGCCATCGCCGGATGCAACCCGAAGAATCCATCCAGATCGATCACCGCGTTCTCCGGGATCGCGATGTTCGGCCGGTACTGGTAGTACGACGGCTCCTTGTACGGCACCACCACGTTCAGCCCATCCGCCGCGCCGCGCTGGAAGATCACCACCAGCTTCTTGCCCTGCGCCTGGGCTTCCGTCGCCTGCGCCAGAACACTGCGCGTCAAAAACGTTGGGATCGACGCCGTCCCCACCACCGCCATCGCGCCACCCTTCATGAAGGCGCGCCGCGTCAGCGGTGTTCTCGCCGGCTCATGCGACGCCGACTCCACCACAGGCCCATGCACCGACTCATCCCACGCGTTGTTCTTCATTGGCAGACTCCGGAACCCGGTCCACTCAGGGTCAGACAGGCGGGGAACCCCGGGCACGTCTCCTCTACTAACCCTCGCTCGTGAGCCAAAGTTGCGTCGATTGAGCCGAAGCAGATGCGTTTGCTGCTCTGATTCGGAAATCAGGAGCTGGGCTCGAACTTCCAGTATTTCCCTGCCGCCGTAATCACCGCATGCAGGCCCAGACGGCTCGCCGCCGGAGTGCCCGTGAAGTCATGAAACAGATCGGAGAGTACTGTGGTGCTGTCGGCAAAATAAGAGTGGTAAAAGCCCAGCATGTTCGTATCCACCGCCGAGGCATCCACCGTATCCATTCCTGGCACCACGAGCAGGTTCGGCGCGCCCTCTCCCGCCCGTTGATACCCGGCAAACACCTCTGAGAGCTTCAACGCCGCATCCCGCGACGAAGCGTACAGCGTGATGCGCCGCGAGGTGATCTCCATCTGCTGCGCCATCTGCCTGAACAACGCCGCATCGACGTCCGGCGCCATCAGCGCCACCTGGTTGAACATCGGTTTGTCCTTCAGCCCCGGGTTCTCGATCGCCAGATCGCGCAGCGCCGCCGTCACCGGCCGGTTGCCCATGCTGTGCGCAATCAAATCGATCGTGGTGGCGCCGGTCCTGGCCGCGATCATCTTCAGAAACTCCTCCAGATGCGGAACCGTGAGTGCCGCATTCCGGCCGTCCTTGTTGTACGCAAACGGACTCATCGATCCCTGCGACGGCCAGCTGTAGAGCACCGTCGGCCCATCGAACGCCATATCGTAAGCAATCTGCGCCGTCCGCCGCGCCGCATCCTCAAACGACGTATTAAACCCGTGGACAAAGACCAGCACTTCCTTGTTACGCGAGTGGCTCAGCCGAGCCGAAACCCCTTTCACAAACGTCGCCCGGTCCTCGGCGACCACCCGCTGCAGCACCACATGCTTGTCAGGATCTTCATGGAATTCCAGCCGCAGAATGCTGGGTCCTTCCAGTTCCCCCATCCGGTGATCGCGCGGAATACTGATCGCCACCTCGCCATAGCTCAACTGGTCGCTCGCGTCCGGATCGCCGCCGTACGTCGGTCCACGAGCGTCGCTGCCCGTGGTTGCGCGGTCCGTCGCATAAAAGACGCTGATGGTCGCGTAGTTGGCAGAAACCGCGGGGGCCGGCCCGCCTAATCCTCGTGTTTTCCTCACCGCCGTAACCGCAATATGAATCGTCCCCGACCCCTCGCTCAGGTTGCGAGCCAGGATGTAGTAGTCGCCCTCGGCGGACGGATGCCAGCGAAAGGCGGATTCGGTCGAGTCCGGATTATCCTTGCCCACAAGCTCTTTAGCGGTGTTGTACACGTACAGATCCACCGAGAATCGCGGATCTTCCGAGTTGCCCGTGACCTCAAACTGGGTCCCCGCCTGCAGATGAAACATCTGCGATCGGACCTCGGACTGGGCCGCCACCGCAAGGCTCTCGCCAGGGTTCGCAGGGCTTTGGTCGGAATTTGCGAGAGCGGCGGTTGGGACTGTCGGGCTCTGGCCCGCATTCGTTCCATCCCCAGGGGTCTGTGCGCGCAATCCTCCGCTCGTCCACCCACCCAAAACCCCCGCGCACAGCAGAACCACCAGCATTTTGCGCACTGACAAGCGATACATGCAGCACTTCCTCGCCTGGGATCGAAGCGATTGTGCCACCACGCCGCCCAGACGGCAAGCACAAGACGATGGCTCCCCTTCGAGCCCTCCACGGATCAACGTCCCTCTTCCAAACCCGGAATCTTTAAAAACGATGCCAGGAAACTGCCAGCCGTCCTCGGCGCCCATGGATCACAACTCTCCTCGCTCGTCCGCCTTCCAAACGAACGCGCTCGCCTGCGGCAATCCAACATGCGTCAGCACGCGGCAAACAAACTGCCGAGCCATCTCGTTCGAATCCACCGCCCGGTCGTAAAACGCCGGGATCACCGGGAAGATGGTCGCGCCTGCATCCGCCGCCAGGCCCATATTGCGAATGTGAATCTTGTTGAAAGGCGTCTCGCGCAGACACAAAATCAGCGGCCGCCGCTCCTTCAGACAAACATCGGCCGCGCGCTCGATCAGATTCCCCGCCATCCCGTTCGCGATTCCCGCCAGCGTTCCCATGCTGCACGGCAGCACGATCATTCCCGCCGACGGATAGCTGCCGCTCGCGATCGCTGCGCCCACATCGGTCTCGCTGTGCTGCACAATCTTCGCCGACGCAGCGCCGAGCAGCTTCTCGACCAGGTTGTTCCGTCCCGAAATTCCCAGTTCCTCGGCCAGCACCCGCAGCGAATTCTCCGATGGCACAAAATGGACGCGCGCCACCCGCTCATCGGCCTCCAGCGCGCGCAGCATCATCTGCCCGAAAACGATGCCCGAAGCACCCGTCAGCGCAACCGTCAGGTTCACCGCTTGTGTTTCAGAGGGCACGAGGAGATTGTAGGGGATCGGACCACCGCTTCCAGCTTCCGGCTTCCAGCTTGCGGCTTCCAGCTCCCTGCTCCGTGTCCCGCTTCCTGTGTCCTGCTTCCTGTGTCCTGCTCCCTGCTCCCTGTCCCGCTCCCGCTTCACTGCGGCGTGACGTTGCTCACCGGCAAGTCCCAATGCGCCAGCAGAATTTCAAATCGCCGCTGCTCGTGGGCCTTGTAATCCGGCTGATCCGGCTCGTTGTGGTGGGTTCCGGGGCTCAATCCACGGATAGAGGCGCCCCTCTTCACCCTTTCCGCCCCATTACCTTGGTGTGCCGCAATCCACCATTCCTCTTGCAATGCCCAACCCCTTCCCTCACACTGAAACAGAAGCCTGAATCAGGAGGATCCGCCTCGCGGGTCCTTTTCCATTTCTGGCCCGCACAGCCCCCAGGGGCTGCGATCCTCCGTTCTTTCTCATCGCCACCGCCGCATCGCCGGCCGCGCTCTCGTCGGATTTAGAGCCGTTTCGATAACTTTGACGACCGCCTCTGTTACAAAAATTCACGACCTCCTCTGTGACAAAACGGCCGCCACTGTAATAGAAACGGCCGTCTGTATAACCAAACGGCCGCTTCGAACTATTCTGTTTTGAGGAACATACGATGTTGTCAAGCTAGTAAACCATAATCAAACATCGTCGAATCATCTACTTACGATTTTGCGGCTCCCTGAAATGGACCCGCCCCGCAGACCCGCCGTCACGGCCCGTACTGATGCCCGTCCTTGAACTCCAGCACCCGCGCAAAGATCGCATCCACATTCGTCAGCTGCCGCGAAAGATCGAAGGTGTTGGCCAGTTTCTGAGGGCTCAGCAGCTTCGTAATCTCCGGATCGGCCGCAACCAGATCGCGAAAAACCAGGTCGTTCTGCCACGCATTCATCGCATGCTTCTGCACCAGCCGGTACGCATCTTCCCGCGACATGCCCGCTTCGGCCAGATCCAGCAGCAACTGCCCGCTGAAGATCAGCCCGCCCGTCGACTCCAGATTCTTCTTCATCCGCGCCGGATACACCACCAGCTTGTCGATCAGGTCCGCTGTCTTAGCCAACATATAGTCGGCCAGGATCGTCGAGTCCGGCAGGATCACGCGCTCCACCGACGAATGCGAAATATCGCGCTCGTGCCACAGCGCCACATTCTCAAGCGCCGCCTGAGAATTCGCCCGCACCACGCGCGCCAGCCCGCAAATCTGCTCCGCGGTAATCGGGTTCCGCTTGTGCGGCATCGCCGACGACCCCTTCTGCTTCTCGGAGAAAAACTCCTCCACCTCGCGCACTTCGGTCCGCTGCAGATGCCGAACTTCCGTGGCAATCTTGTCCAGCGTGGATGCGATCACCGCCAGCGTCGCGATGTAATACGCATGCCGATCGCGCTGGATGACCTGTGTTGCCACCGATGCGGCACCCAGGCCAAGCGCGGCACAGATGCGCTCCTCCTGCTCCGGCCCGATGTGCCCAAACGTCCCCACCGCGCCGGAAAGCTTGCCCACCCGCAACTGTTCGGCCGCGGCCTCGAAGCGCTGCCGATTGCGCAGCATCTCCGAGTACCAGTTCAGCAGCTTCAGTCCAAACGTCGTCGGCTCCGCATGCATCCCGTGCGTTCTGCCCACCGTCGGGGTGTCGCGAAACTCCAGCGCGCGCGTCTTCAGCACGCTCAGCAGATGCACGATGTCTTCGCGAATAATCGCCGACGCCGCCTTGATCTGCAACGCCTGCGCCGTGTCCACCACGTCGTTCGACGTCAGGCCGTAATGGAGCCAGCGCGACTCCGGCCCAACCTTCTCCGCAACCGCCGTGGTAAAGGCGATCACGTCATGCTTCACTTCGGCTTCAATCTCCTGGATGCGCGCGATGTCGAACCCGCCGCGCTCGCGGATCGCCTTGGCCGCGTCGACCGGCACAATGCCGTCTTCGGCGAGAATCTCGCTGGCGACGGTTTCCACTTCCAGCCAGCTGCGGTACTTATTTTCGTCGCTCCAGATGCGGCCCATGGCCGGGCGGGTATAGCGCGGGATCAACTCGGGACTCCTTCGGAGAACTTCTCATTCTACCGTCGGAGCGGCGCGATGCCGCAGCTCGCACCCCAGAACCCTCCCCGCCTACATGATGCCTTCTGCTGTTTCGCATCGCGTCGAGCCGGCATGGCTCTTCAGATCCGCGACCGCGACCTTCCATGTATGGAACCCAACCTGCTTGATCGCCGCGAGAATCTCATCCTGCGTCCCGACCCCGCCCAAAGGCGGGTCCACCAGACTCAGCTGTTGCGATCCATCGTCAGACTGGCGAAAACGCGCCCGGTACTGCAGCAGCAGCTCGCGATGCGTCTCTTTGCCGTGCGTCAAGAAAGCAAAGGCGAATCCCTCGGTATGCGTCGGCGTTGTGTATTCCACCAGATAGAGCGGATTCTTGCCGGTGTCCGTCGCCTCCGCCGCCACGTAACCCAGTTCGAGCCGATACGGCTTTTCCTGCCCGACGTCGAGCCAGTCACGATCCGCCGCCGCAAGGCAATGACCCGCTTCCAGCAGCGGATCGGGCGGCGGCTCCGTAATTTGCGCGCTGACAACCGCGCCGAACGATACAAACAGAACAGCTGCGAGGCATCTCAAGGTGGAGGCTCCATCGAACAGGCTCCTGCCTGGGTGTCTTGTACTCGTAAGATGAGGAAAAGATACATCCGAGGAGCACGAAAAGGAGAGAAATATGGCCGACGTCGTCACCATTGCCAATTTTACCGAGCCGCTGGAGGCTGAAATGGCCAAACTGCGCCTCGAGTCGGCGGGAATCGAAGTGTTTCTCGCTGGTGAAAACGCGCGGATCATGGAGCCGGGCCTGGGACCGCTGCGCCTCCAGGTCAGTTCCGAAGATGAGGTCGATGCCCGCGCCATCCTGGCCGACCCCGGCGACGCCGACGCCGAAGCCGGCGAAGCGTCGTAACACGATATCGCAATACGATATATCGTGCTACGATTAATTCTATGGAAACAGCCGAGATTCACGGCGCTATCTCTATGGCCCGGCACGGGCACAGGCAGGATCCCGCCAAAGAACCGCCACCGCTATCGCGCGCACAGATGCGCCGCCTCGCCGAGTTTCGCTTTCAGCTCAGAAAGTTCCTCCACTTCAGCAGTCTGGCCGCTGGCGCCGCAGGCATCCGCGCCCAGCAGTATCAGTTGCTGCAGTGCATCTGGGGCATGCCGGAAGAGTTGGATCCGACTATCGCCAACGTCGCAGCCCGCATGCTGCTCAAACACAACAGCGCTGTTGAACTCGTCGACCGCACCATCGAGCAGGGATTATTGCGCCGCTGTCCTGACCCAACCGACCACCGCCGGATCCTGCTGCGCACTACGCCTCAGGGCGAAAAGCTCCTTGGATCCCTCGCCGCATGGCACCTGCGCGAACTGGAAGAAACAGGTCCGGAACTCATTCGCGCGCTGCGCAGAGTCCTGCTCACTCCGCAAACCACGAATGGCGACGCTGCCGCGAAGGAACCAAAGCGCAAACCCCAGATGAGAAATTGAATGCTGAGAAATTGACCGCAGACTCAGGCCGCGCTCACTGCGCGTTGCTCGTCCGCTTCCTCCGCTTCGCCGAAGGCTTCCTGGGTGATCTCCAGAATGCCGCGCAGGACAGCAACAAAGAGAATCGCCAGCGCGATCATCATCGACGCGGAAGAGAGTTCCCGCAGTCTGTGCAGCGGCGCTTCGTGGAGCAGTTGGTTCCCAAGATAAGCCGCGCAAAACTGAGCCATTCCTCCGACCAGCGGAAAACGAACAGCAAGCACCGCCAGCGGAAAAGCCGACCCTGCAACCAGAATCAGAACCTGCTGATCCAGACTCAGCGGCCATACGCGGCTGTGCATCAGCGCCGGTCCGTACAACGCCAGCAGCATCAGGCCGAAAACGCAATTGCCCGCCGCGCACACGGTTTGTAAAACACGAACGCTCATCTTGGCTGACCGGGGTCTATGGAACGCGCTGCGCTCGAAAAGCGGCCCGCACAGGTCGCAAGAGCCCGGCACAATCACTAGGATGCGGCGTAAACCCTGCGCGTTCATATACTTCGACAGTTTCTGCGCTTCCAACCAAAGTTGTAGGAAAAAAGCCTCCTTTGTCCCGACGACACGCGGACCAGGATTTCCTATTCTGTCTTTGCAAATCGTAATTGCCTTCTGTGAGTCCCCGGCGCTCCCGACGCGACCGGGGATTTTTTCTGCCCGAAATCCCAAGCCTCAGTTCGCTGCCTGCTCCTCGACCGGCTGTGGAACCGGCGCGATGATCCCGAGCTGCTCATAGATCGGTCGCATCTCACGCCGGATCGCAGGCAGGCGCGACCAAAACCATAATCCGCCAGCGATGCAGCACGACCCGGTAAACATCACGGTGCGCGGCGCGCCGATCCAATGCGCCATGGATCCAGCCAGCAAGCTGCCGAATGGCGCCATGCCCATGAACGCCGCCGTGTAGTAGCTCATCACGCGGCCCCGCCGATCCTCCGGCACCAGCGTCTGGATAATCGTGTTGCTCACCGTCATCCCCTGCAGCATGCCGAATCCGACCAGCAGCATCAACAGCAGCGAAAGCCAAAGCCAGTGCGAGAGGCCGAACAGGAACAGGCCCACGCCAAAAACGATGGCGGCCATGGGAATCATTTTTGTGAGACCGCGGACGGACCGCCGCAGCACCAGCGAGAACGCTGAAACCAGTGCGCCCGCGCCCGCCGCGCCCATCAGAAAGCCCAGAGTGTGCGGGCCGCCGTGCAGCACGCGCACCGCGAAAATCGGCATCAGCACCATATACGGCATTCCCATCAGGCTGATCAGCGCAAACAGCAACAGGATGGTGCGAACGGGAATGAAACTGGAGACGTACGTCCATCCCTCGCGCATTTGCTCATACATCGACGCCGTCGTGCGACGCAGCGCCATCGCCGGCACCCGCATCATCAGCAGCGACGCGATCACCGCAATGTAGCTGATGCCATCCACCAGGAAGCACCACCCCTCGCTCGAGACCGCGATCACCAGGCCGGCGAGCGAAGGCCCGATCAGACGGGCGACGTTGACCATCGAAGAGTTGATCGCGATCGCATTCGACAGATCATTGCGATCCTCTACCATCTGCACCATGAACGACTGGCGCCCAGGCATATCGAAGGCGTTGATCAGCCCCTGAAAGGCGCTCAGGATCAGAATCTCCGTGATGTTGATGCGATGCGCCAGCGTAAGCCAGGCCAGCAGCAGCGACTGCACCATCGCCAGCGTCTGCGTCCACACCAGCACCTGTCGCCGATCCGACCGGTCCACAATCACTCCAGCCAGAGGTGCCAGCAGGAAGCTGGGAATCTGACTGGCGAAGCTCACCGTGCCCAGCAGCAGCGCAGAGCCCGTCAGCCGATACACCAGCCACGACGTCGCGATGCGCGTCATCCACGTGCCCACCAGCGAGATCGTCTGCCCGCTAAAAAAGAGCCTGAAGTTCCGATGCCGCAGCGCCCGCCACGCGTGCGAGTAGCCGGCGTGTGGCGTGTCGTTCACGGTTGCGGGCGGAGAGATCCGGGATTCTGGCGAAGGCATGTCTTAAATCGGTGGATCGTTCTTGCTGGCTGGGATGCGTCCTTCCTCTCAGCCGGGGTGGCGCAGATGCTTTCAGAGCTCGCCGCGAAACCGCGTTTTCTATTCCCTGTTCCCTGTTCCTGGTCCCTGCACCTCAGGGGTTGGGTCGCGCGCCCTGCGGGAGCGATTCCGGGCCCTGGTGATCTTCATCGCGAAGAATCGCCCAATAGCTGTTGCGCGCGACCACGTGCGCACCATAGTCCTGCGTCAGCTTCACTTCGATCGTATGCAGACCCGGCGTCAGGTCGGAGGGATGAAAGCTGAGGATGTATCGATTGCGGGCATGGCTTGCCACTTCGGCGACGCGCGCCTCAAAGCCTTTCTCCCGCGTGAACGGATCGTATTCGCCGCCGCTCAGCTCGGCCAGAGTCTTCGGCGTATTCCGGCGCATCGCGTTCACCGTCATCATCAGCGGCGCAAGAATATTCAGCTCAGTGCCGCCGTTGCCGGCGTTGCCCTTCCCCCAGTCGATGATCTCCGCCTTCCCGGGCGAGAAAACCAGGCTAAGAACGAGCGTGTTGCTCGTGCCGATGCGCTCGACCAGCTGCGGAATATTGAAGTGATGGCTGCCGTGATCGCGCGATTCGCTGATCAACAGCAGGATGCGGCGGTGATCCGGCGGCTGCTTCTCCAGCAGATTCACCGAGTAGCCGACAGCATCCACGATCGCCGCGCCGCCATCGCCGGCCGGCATATTGCGCAGGTCGCGCGTGATCGTATCCGTATCTTCGCTGAACGGTTCCACCCACGTCGCTTTGGAATCGAACGCCACCAGCGCCATATCGCCGCGCCCATTGCGTGTGAACAGCTCGAGCAGCGGCCCCAATTTGCCAATCTTGTCGAACTCCAGCGGCGCATCCCGCCCCCGCTCGATGCAAACCACCAGCGACACCGGCTGGGTGTCCAGATCGTCGTCGACATGAACCGTTTGCTGAACCCCGTTGTCGAGAACAGAAAAATCCGTGGGCTTTAACCCATAGACAACTTCGCCATTCGTCTTCTCCACCAGCGTCGGCACGATCACGACACTCGTGCTCACCCGAAATGTCGGCATCTCCGCATTTGGATCGGGCCCGAAATCCCTGGGCGAACGCGTCTGCGTCGCCGGCGCCTGCGGATTCTTCGGCTGCGTCGCCGGCTCTCCGGGAAATGGCTCTGCTTGCTGCTGTGGCTGCGATTGCTGTTCCGGCTTCTGCGCGGGCTCACCCGGAAACGGCTCTGCTTGTTGCTGTCCAACGCACAGGGGCGCGAACAGGCTCAGCACCAGCACCCCATACATCGCCGTTAGCAAACGCCGCCCCACATGTCCCATTACATCAGACACAGACGAACGAGACGAGATTACGGACGAAGGGGCGAAGCGCTTATTCCGCTTGTGGCCGAGGCGCAGCGCCCGGAGTGAACGGCGCATACGGATCCGACCCAGGCAGCGCCCGCGCCGGACGAGCGTCGATCGCGTCCCGCTCCGCAAAAAACGCGGGCTTCGGGTTGTAATCGTAGTCGAACGGCAACGGACGCTCCGGCTTACCATCGGCGCGCGATGCATGGGGCAGCCCGTTCAGCCAGGTGTAGCGGTCCGTAATGCCCCACGTCAGCAGCGCCGTCACATTCGGCTCCGCCAGCACCGGCGTCAGAAAGTCGCGATAAAGCCGCGCGACCCCCGCATCACGATCCGCCACTGGCTCCGGCAGCTTGCGGTCGTTCACATCCATCTCCGTGATGAACACCTGCAGATTCATCGACCGCAGCTCGCGGATGAAATGGATCAGCCCCGCGCCCGGCACATCGCCCGCACTGAGATGGCTCTGGATCCCAACCGCATCAATCGGCACGCCGCGCGCCTGCAGTCGCCGGACCAGCATCATCACCTGGCCGCGCTTGTCGATCTGCTCCGGCGTGTCCAGTTCGATTCCATAGTCGTTGTAAGTCAGCAGCGCCGTGCGGTCGGCCTGCCGCGCCGTGCGAAACGCCAACTCAAGATAAGCAGGACCGATCAGCTCCAGCCACGGCGAATTGCGCAACCCATCGGGACGCCCATCTTTCACGTTGATCGCTTCATTCACCACATCCCACGAGTGGAGCTTTCCCGCGTATCGCCCAGCAACGGTCTGAATGTGCTGCGTCAGATACTGCGCAGCGTTGTCCTTCGTCACGGTGCCGGCAAACCACGCCGGGATCGACTCGTGCCAGCAAAGATTGTGCCCGCGCACCCTCTGTTCATGCGACAGAGCAAACACCACAATGTCGTCAGCCCTGCGAAAATCAAACTGCGTCGGACTCGGCCGCAGCGCAGCCCACTTCATCGCGTTTTCCGGCACTAAGAGGCTCGCCTGATCCGCAACCGTCCGCGCGTAGTCCGGCTCCCCATCCAAATGTTCGGGTGCGACGGCACAACCCACCAGCAATGCGCGAGCCGCAGCGTGAGCGCGTAGCGACCGGGACCCGCTCCCGTCATTCAGAGTCGGCGCGGTGGCGCCTTTCGCGGGCGCTGCCTTCGGCCGTCCACAACCCGCGGGCAGAATCGCAGAAACCCCGCCGGCAGCAGCCGCTGCAGCCGCCTGTCGCAGAAACTCCCGTCGGCTCTTTGGGCCGCCAGCGCACCCCGGACGCGAATCCGCCATCATCACTCCCCTGCCTCGCGGCCGTGGCCGGCGCCGGCTTTCCTCCACGCTTCCATGCGATCGGTCCAGCGCAGAAAGCGAAACAAATTGCCCTTCTCCCGCCACACGAACCCAAGAATGTCGCGGGTGCGCAACTCCTCCGCCTTCATTCCGGAATACGTCTCGATCCGCCACTTCAGATATTCGCTGCGCCAGGGCCGCAGCCGATGGCCGCTGGTCGCGTTCCATACGAATCGCAAAGACGCAAACAATTTATGGGTGTCCTGACGTTGAGTCTTAACGTCGAGTAAGAAGCACCGACGCGCAGCGACCGTCGCACGCAGTGGCAAGGACACGAAGAGTCACCTGGATCTTGTTACTGCACAGGAGGGATTGCGGATTCCGCGATCAGATTTCGCAGCGCACCCGGGAGGCCGCTTCAGATATCCATGGTGGAGTCTTCAATCGCCCGCCGCACATTGCCCTCGGCCCGCGCCAGACGCCGTACCGCTTCCGGCTTGTCCACATTGGCCTTCAGCATCACCAGAGCCACCGGCACGCTGCGTCCGGCCGACTTGATCACATCCACTGCCTTCTCCCGGCTCACATCGCAGGCGCGCATCAGAATCCCGATCCCGCGCTCGATCAGCTTGGAGTTGTGCATGTGCACGTTCACCATCAGGTTTTCGTACACATAGCCCAGCCGCGTCATCGCGCCGGTCGTGATCATATTGGTGATCATCTTCTGCGCCGTCGCCGCCTTCAGCCGTGTCGATCCCGATACAACCTCCGGCCCGACTTCCGCCACGATCGCGGTCTCTGCCGCATTCCCAGCGGCGTATTCGGATTGCACGTAATGCATGCCGTCTTTGCGCCCAGCGTCCGCGCATAGGCGACCGCTGCTACCACATAGGGGGTGCGTCCGCTTGCCGAAAGCCCGATGACGACATCTTTCCGGCTCGGCCTCGGCGCGCAATATCCCGCTTGCCCAGTTCCTCGGAATCCTCGTTCACTTCCACCGGCGAAGCCAGCGCCTTCGGTCCCCCGGCCATGATGTACTGCACGGTTTGCGGACTGGTCGAGAAATAAGCAGGAATTTCGCACGCATCGAGTGCCGCAAGCCGGCCACTGGACCCCGCACCCACATAGATCAGCCGTCCGCCTTCACGCAAACTATGCGCAACCAGATCGATGACGTGGGCGATCTCAGGAATCGCCTTTTTGACCGCCGCGGCCACCTTCTGATCTTCCTGATTAATGATGCGGGCGATCTCCACGGCCGAGCGCGTATCCAGCCCGCGGGTCGCTTCGTTCGCCTTCTCCGTCAGCAGATCCTGGATATTCGCCGACGAGCCGTTCGAGCCGTTGCTGCCGTTCGAACCGTTCGTTCCTGGCTTTGCGCTTTCGCCGGCGTCGGTATGTGGATTGAGTGTAGTTCCCATTTTTCCTGGGTTTTGACCGTACAAGCCCTTATTAATTCTATCGCGTCTTCGCTGCAGGCATCGCCAATATTATCGGACGAACGTGTTATCTCTTTGTCACTGGCTTGTCACACCTCAACCGAAGAGGTGGTCCTACCAGTCGTGACGCCCCACCGCGCGCGCGCCCGCTTCAATCCCGCGAATCTTCCCATCGCGCATATGGATGATGCGATCGGCAATTGCGGCTGCCTCCGGGTTGTGCGTAATCATCAGCACCGTTTGTTTGAATTCCTGATTCGAGCGGCGCAGCATCTCCAGCACCGCGTCGGAATTCTCCGTATCCAGATTCCCGGTTGGCTCGTCGGCCAGCACAATCGCCGGCCGCGTGATCAGCGCCCGCGCGATCGCGACCCGCTGCTGCTCCCCGCCCGATAGCTCCGACGGCCGGTGATCCAGGCGCCCGGCAATGTGCAGCATCTCGGTAATCTGCGTCAGCAGGTTCTCATCCAGCGGCTCCGACCGTCCTGCAATCTCGTAGGCGATCTCGATATTTCCGCGCGCCGACAGCGTCGGCAGCAAATTGAATTTCTGAAAGATGAAACCAATGCGCGCCCGCCGCATCTTCGTGCGCTCCGCATCGCCGAGGCTCGAAAAATCGACGCCGCCAATCAGCACTCGGCCGCTGGTGGCGCGTGTCAGCCCACCCAGAAGGTAGAAGAGTGTCGATTTGCCGCTGCCCGAAGGCCCCACTACCGACACAAACTCGCCCGCCTCGACAGCGAACGTTGCGTCGCGCAGCGCCGGAACTTCAAGCCTGCCGGATCGGTAGACTTTGCCGAGGTGCTCGGCGCGAATAATTGCATCCACTGCAGCGATTGTAAATGGACCGGCTTGAAGTTCCGGTCCCTGTTCAACCAGATGCGCTGCGCGCAGTCCGTGATGCTCGCCGGACCCATCGACCAGCGGAAGCTCCCCTCAGGAAGCGACCGCATGCTCCAGAGGATCGAACCCGCCTGCATCCGACGTCTCGTAGAGAGGCCGCAGGTGCTTTTTCGGCCCACGTTTGCGCGCGATCATCTGCCTGATCCGCTCCAGCATCTCCACCGGCGACGACGACCCCTTGGGCATGAATGCGTCGGCGCGATTCGTATGGTCGAAGGTCTTCACACTGCCGCTGATCAGAATCATCGGGATTTCAGGAGCGATCTCCTTCATCCTCCGCACCAGCTCATTGCCGTCCATCGTCGGCATCACCAGATCGCTCAGCACCAGGTCGATGCCGCCGCGGCGAAAATGCTCCATCGCGTCTTTTCCGCTGGCGGCGGCGACCACGCGATAGCCACCCCGGGTTTCAAGCAGGAATTTGCGCACAGAGAGCGCCTGTTCGTTGTCGTCAACGCAGAGAATCGTTTTCTTTGGTCTCATTAATTTTCCCTGGCAATTCCCGCTTGCAGTCGGGAGGCAGCGGCGAGAAGCACCGGCAAGAGGTGCGCTCGTCACTGGTTTGTGATTGGCCGCACGGGCGTCCCGGCTGGGTGCGTCCGCGCTCGGCTTGCCTAAAAGCGCGTGACGCTGCGTACCCGCCGGAACGCAGGGTGCGGGGGAACAGAACGACCTCAGCCCGCGTTCTTCTCCGCGGCTCGCGCTCCTTCCGATGACTCCCGGAATGATGGCAATTCGCGAAGCGCCGGGTGCGGTTCGTTACCGTTCCAATTCAGTTTTCAGCGAAGACAATGTCGACGTTCCTTTCCAAACGCCACGTCAGAGTACGGAGCGTGCCCGAGCAGCGCAATAGGGTAAAAAAAGCGAAGAGATACGCGCTCGCAACAGTCGCCTTTGCACTGCGTTCTGTTATCGCCCGATGAATATTGGCTCCGGGCCGTCGCTCCGGCTGTGGAAAGGATGTGGATCGTTGTCGGGAAAAGCTGGACAATTGCAGCGATTGCGGTGCGGCGTTTTTTCGCCCTTGGCCGCCTCACCGGCGTCCACCCGTGCGCAGATCCGCGCTTCAGTGACGGAAAATCTGCGTCATCATGTCCGACTGCACCTGATTCAGCTGCTGAATCGTCGCCTCCAGCGTCGGGCGATCGTCCAGCGACGCGCCCGTCAGCAGTTCCTTCAGCCGAAAAGCCGTGTGCCGGATCAGGATCTCCGCGCTACTTCAGCTTCTTCGCGTCCCGCAGCAGGCTCATCTGGATCTTTCCCGCGTATCCCTGCGCCGCCTTCAGCGATGCCGACGCCTGCTTTTCATCGCCGGCCTGAAACTCCGCCGTGGCCATCTTCGGTCATCGAGTGCACCAGCTCCGCATAAATGAAAGGTTGTTCGTTCGGGGACGCGACCGACGGCCTTCGCTTCCAGATCCGCCAGCTGGCGCGCGTCGGGCACGTGATCGTTCGTCCCATGCGCCCAGGCAGAGGGACGCGGTGGAGAAGCAGAGCGAAGAGGACTGCGACGCGACGCATCGCGCACCTCCGGGATCGTGCGTTCCGAGAACAATACCGCAGATTCCGTCCGGCGCGCTACCCACCTATGTGTTAGATCCAGGACATCGCCATCCGAAAGTAACGCCAGACTTTACCGGGTAGACAACACCAACCGAATCTGCCGAGGCCCAAAGCCCTGTCTACGCACCGTCTATTTGCTGGAGCCGAGAGCGGTCAGCCGGTGCTTCGCCTGCCACTCCTGATCCGGAAACTTTCCCTGGGCGGCGGCGAGGAAGCGATGGTAATAATCCGCCGCTGCCTTGGTCTGATGAAGATTATCGTACGCCGTTGCCCACAAAAATAAACTTGCCGGGTTTTCGGCTGCGTACTTTGATCGCATCGAAAGCGCCGTGAGTTCGTCCTGGTACTGATGCAGCTCCGAATCGGCAAACGCGATCCCGGACCAGGCGTCGATGTCGTCCGGCCGGGCCGCAACCGCCTTCCGGAAGGCCGCAACCGCCTCCGCATAGTGCTGTTGGCGGATCAGAACCTGGGCATGCGCGTCCAGCAGGTCGGGATCCTCCGGCGCTCTTCGTCAGCAGTTGCTGGTAAAGCGCGTCGGCTTCCGGCAGTTTGCCCGCCTGGAACTCCGCGTCCGCCAGCATAGAAGCGATACTCCGGCTGTCCGGCTGCTGCCCGTGCAGCTTTTCCAGCATGCCCAGAGCCTCAGCCTGCTTGCCCTGGGCGTTCAAAATCGTCGCCAGCTGCGCCCCCAGTGCTGGATTGTCCGCATCGCGCCGCATCGCGGCCTCGACCACCGGCTGCGCGTCCGCATAACGCTTCTCGGCAATCAGCAGATGAGCCAGTCCGCTGCTGGCGTCGGACAACTCCGGTTGCGCCTTCAGTGCCTCCCGATACTCCTGCTCCGCAATCTCCAGATCGCCCGCCGCCTCCGCAATCTGCCCCGCCAGCAGCGTGTCCGCCGGCGTCTCCGGCGTCAGCTTCAGCGCGCCCACCAGCGCATCCCTGGCCCCCGTCGGGTCCGACGTGCGCAGCAGCCGCGCCAGCGCCCGGTCCCCCTGGGCCTGGGCCGCCGGACTGGGTGGGTTGGGCTGCAGTTGTGCAGCAGCCTGAAGCTGCTCGATGGCTGCCTGGTCGTCCTTGGCATCGCCTTTCGCCGCCAGCAGGAGTCCCAGCGCCAGCCGCGGTTCAAATTCCTTCGGATTCGCGGCCTCAGCCTTCCGATACCATCCCTCCGCCACATCCGCGTGCCCCTGCGCATCCTCGACAAATCCCCGGTCGAACAACGCCCGCGCGTCGTTGGGATGCGCCGACAGATAGATATCGAGCCGGCCCGCCGCCAGCGCATAGTTCTTCGCTTCAATCGCCGACTCCACGCCATCCAGCGGCCCTGCAGCCGGCTGATCGTCGCTCGTTGTCCCCGGGGGCAGCGGCACCGGCTGTGCAACCGCAATGCGGCCCGCGCAGAGCATAACGAGAACCCAAAGAGCCGCGTGACAACCGCGTCCGACAATGTCCGACAAACGCCCCAACCACCGTCTCACTGAAACACTTCACTTTCTCCCGCGTGCACCGGCTCCGCGACCCCATGTCCAACAAGCACTCGGGCCAGCCATTGCCCCGTGTGTGACAGCTCGTTCCGCGTGATCTCCTCCGGCGTCCCCGTCGCCACAATCTGACCGCCGCCCCCCCCGCCCTCCGGTCCCAGATCGATCACCCAGTCCGCCGACTTAATGATGTCCAGGTTGTGCTCGATCACCACCAGCGACCCGCCGCTGTCGATCAGCTTGCGGAACGCCGTCAGCAACTTGCCCACATCGTCAAAATGCAATCCCGTCGTCGGCTCGTCCAGAATGTAGAGCACCCGGCTGCCGCCGGCGCCCTTCTTGCCGTCTGCTCCCCGGCTCTCCGACCGCGTCGACGCCAGGTGCGCCGCCAGCTTCACCCTCTGCGCCTCGCCCCCCGACAGCGTCGTCGCCGATTGCCCCAGCCGCACATACCCCAGCCCAATCTCCTCCAGCACCGCCAGCTTGTCCACGATCTTCGGATGCCCCGCAAAGAAGCGCAGCGCCTCCCGCACCGTCATCTGCAGAACCTCGTGGATGTTCCGGTTCTTGTAGTGGATCTCCAGCGTGCTCGCCTTGTACCGCGTCCCGCCGCACTCCTCGCACGGCAGCTCAACGTCGGCCAGAAACTGCATCTCGACCGTGACCGTACCGTCGCCCTCGCATACGTCGCAACGTCCACCCGGCACGTTGAACGAGAAGTGTCCCGCCGCATAGCCTCGCCGCTGCGCCTCCGGCTGCGACGCAAACAGCTCGCGAATCGCGTCGAACGCCTTGATATATGTCACAGGATTGGACCGCGGCGTCCGCCCAATCGGCGTCTGATCCACCAGCACAATATCGTTGAGCCGCTCCACACCCTTGATGTCCCTGTAGACGCCGACCGGATCGCCGCCCTCAATCCGCCCCAGTCGATGCGCGACCGCCTTGTACAGCACCTCATGCACCAGCGTCGACTTGCCCGACCCCGAAACGCCCGTAATCGCCACCAGCAGGTTCAACGGAATATCGACGTCGATGCCCTTCAGGTTGTTCACCCGCGCACCCTTCACCCGCAGCCAGTCTTTCGACGACCCCGGCGTCCGCCGCCGTGCTGGAACTGGAATCGTCAGATGCCCACTCAAATACCGGCCCGTAATCGACGCCGGATTCGCCGCCACCTCCTCCACCGTCCCCGCCGCCAGCACCTTGCCCCCAAACTCACCCGCGCCCGGACCCAGGTCCAGCAAATAATCCGCCGACCGCAACACATCGGGGTCGTGCTCGACCACCAGGATCGTGTTCCCCAAATCGCGCAGGTCGTCGAGGATGTGGATCAGCCGCGCCGTGTCCCGCGGATGCAGCCCGATCGATGGCTCATCGAGCACATACAGCGCCCCTACCAGCCGCGATCCCAGCGACGTCGCCAGCTGAATCCGCTGCGACTCGCCCCCCGACAGCGTTGACGCCAGCCGATCGAGCGTCAGGTAGTCCAGACCCACCGCATCCAGAAATGTCAGACGCTGGCGTATCTCCCCCAATATGCTCCCGGCAATTTCCTCCTGCATCGGCGTCAGCGTCAGACTCGAGAAAAAACGGTGCGCGGCGCTGATCGTCAGTGCCGCTGCCTCGCAGATATTCTTCCCCTCGCCATCGCTCCCGCCCTCGCCGATTCGGACCGCCCGCGCCTCTGCGCGCAGCCGCTGGCCCTTGCAGTCCGGACACAAGGCATAGCCCCGGTATTTGCTCAGCATCACCCGCACATGCAGCTTGTATTTCTTGCGCTCCAGCAAATTGAAGAACCCATGCACCCCGGGGAACGATCCTTTGCCGTCCAGCACAAACGCCTGCTGCTCCCGCGTCATGTCCCACCACGCGACATCCAGCGGAATCCCATTCTGCCGAGCCGCTTTACGCAGATCCGTCGCCCACGACCGGTACTTGGGCCGATTCCATGGATCGATCGCCCCCTCATCCAGGCTCTTCGACTTGTCCGGAATGATCAGGTCCAGATCGAAATCAATCGTGTTCCCAAACCCCTGGCACCGTGGGCAAGCACCATAAGGATTGTTGAACGAGAACAAACTCGGTTCCGGCTCCCGATAGACCCGGTGGCAGGTCTTGCACTCAAAAGCCCCCGAAAACCTGATCCGCTCCCGGGGCGCCGCGTCTGACTCGGGGTCGCGCGGCACAACTTCGTACAGAATCTCTCCACCCTCGCGGTACCCAATCTCAGCCGCATCCACAATGCGTGCGCGATTGTCCGACGCGACCACAATGCGATCCACCAACACAAACACCGGCAGCGCGAAGTCAATCTCCAGCAGCGACTCCGGCGTCGAGAATTCGTAGATGTTCCCGTTCTGGT
This sequence comes from uncultured Acidobacteriaceae bacterium, assembly GCA_963705765.1. GTDB lineage: Bacteria > Acidobacteriota > Terriglobia > Terriglobales > Acidobacteriaceae > Palsa-343. The sequence continues at coordinate 151,592 of CAVPKU010000047.1, forward strand.
AGAGCCGGTTAAAACCCCGCTTGCGCAGGTCCCCCAGCCGTTCCCGCAGCGCGTCCGACAAACCACCCGACTTGTCCGACGCCTTCTCCCCTGTCTTCGCCGCCGCCTTCCGCCCCGCTTTCTTTGTCTGACGCGCCGTCTTCGTTCCCTCGTCCGTGTCCGACGCGGGCTCGGCCGGTGTCGTCGCCAGCGGCTGCACCGGGAACAGAGCGTGCAGTCGCGTCCCCTCCCCCAGGGCCAAAATGTCGGACGCGATCTGATCCACCGTGTCGCGTCGGACAATCCCGCCGCACACGGTGCAATGGACGGTGCCACAGCGCGCCCACAGCAACCGCATGTAGTCGTAGATCTCCGTCGCCGTCGCCACCGTCGAACGAGGGTTTCGGGTCGAGTTCTTCTGCCGGATCGCGATCGCGGGCGACAGCCCGTCGATCAGATCCACGTCCGGCTTCTCAATCCGCTCCAGAAACTGCCGCGCATACGCCGACAACGACTCGACATACCGCCGCTGTCCCTCCGCATAGATCGTGTCGAAAGCCAGCGACGACTTTCCCGACCCCGATACGCCGGAGACGACCGTGAGCTTTCCATTCGGAATCTCGCAATCGATGTTTTTCAGGTTGTGGGTCCGCGCACCGCGGATGATGATTCCGTCGCTCAAAGCAGTGGTCCGGGGCTTCAGGAAAAAGTGGCCCAGTTTGATTATAGAGTCGACCGCATCCTATGCCCCTGAAGCCACGAAGGGAGCCTCATGCACATCGCCGGAGTCTGGATTTTGCTGGTTTTTATCGTTTTCTCCGCCGCCTTGATGCTGTTCTTGCTGCACCGCACCCGCGCCGGCCGGTTCCTGCACGACCGCATCCCCGACCGGCCCCGCCGTCGTCTCTTCCTCGCCGCGGTCAGCTTTTTCGTCACCTTTCTCGGTGTCCGCCTGCTGGTCTACGCCATCGTCCACCACATCGGACCCTTTGGCTGGGTCATGGTCGGCGGTCGTCACATCCACCATCTGGTCTGGGGAATCCTCCTCTTGCTGTTGGTCGGATATATGGAATTAGCCGAGTTCGGCACCGGCTCCTCGCCCGCCTCGATCTTCGCCAGCCGTCTCATCTCGATCTGCTTTGGCATGGGCGCAGCCCTCACCCTCGACGAATTTGCCCTGTGGCTCAACCTCAGCGCCGACGCCTATTGGACCCGCCAGGGCCGCGAAAGCATCGACGCGGTCATCCTCTTCGGCGCGCTGCTGGCCGCCGGAGCGTGGGGCGCGCCTCTCTGGACCCGTCCAAAGCACACTCAACCCACCCGCCTCACCTGACCGCCTCCCTGCCAGGAACCTTTGTCGATCCCCGGCATCAGAGGCTCGTGTCCCGTTCGCCCTGTTCGAACCTCGAGCAAATGCCGATAGATCCATCAGGGGTCGTGTAAGAAATGGCACCGGCTGCGCGCCTGATGACTAGCCCATTGCTGAGAACCGCTGTCAAAATGGTGGTCATGCACTGGACGGCAGCCTGGGTCCTTCTCGCGTTTCTGGCAGCGTCCACCTCAGCGGTGCTGGTCGTGCTGCACTGGACGCGCGCCGGCAGGATCCTCCACGAACGCATCCCCGATCGGCCACGACGCCGTCTCTTCCTTGCTGCCGTCGGCTTCGTGCTCACCTTCCTTGGCGTGCGTGTCCTCGTGCTCCTCATCCTCTTTCACAAAGGACCTTTCGGCTGGGTCGTGCTCGGTGGCCGCCACATTCACCACCTGGTCTGGGGAATCCTGCTCCTGCTGATCACCGGCTATGCCATGGTCGCCGAGATCGGCACGGACACAACGGCACGATCGCTCCTTGCCGGACGGCTCATCGCGATCGTCTACGGCATGGGCGCCGCGCTCACCCTCGACGAATACACCATGTGGCTCGACATCCGGGACTCCACCTGGTCCTTCTCCGGCCGCGAAAGCCTCGATGCCGTGGTCTTCTTCGGCGCCCTGCTCGCGCTCGGTGCCTGGGGCGCACCACTATGGACCAGGCGCACCAGGAAACCCCGCAAGCACAACCACAACGGCGCCAACGGCCACTCCCACAACGGCGCCCACCACAATCGCTCCGGCAAATAAAAACAGAAAAGGCCGTACCGGCAATCAAGCCGGCTCGGCCCTTTCAGCCACCGCAGTCGTACTTCCCTCTACCGCTCCTTCGGCGAGAAGCCCAGCTGGAACGTCACCATCACCGCACGCCCCGGCAACAGCTGCAGCGTATCCGCTGCGCTCGGTGCGTACGGCACCAGCGAGCCCGTCGTCGCGTTCGCCGGCGAGATATCCGCAACACTGTGATCGTCGAAGAGATTATTGATGCTCAGCTTGATCTTCGACTGATCGAACTTTGACCCGTTGCGAATCGTGTAGTTCAGGAACACGTTGCTCATCCACCACGGATCCAGCGGAACCGTCTCGTGGTACGCCCCGTCGTCCTCCCAGCGGCTGCCAATCCGCTTGTTGAAGAAACCGAGGTCCCAGCCCTTGCTCTGGTACGTCAGTCCCAGGCTCTCCGTGTCGTGCGGAGCCAGCGCGACCCACGCCTCCGGGCTCGCCGCCGTCGCTGGAGTCGTCCCCACCGCCGCCTTCGCCGCCGCCGATTCGTACTTCGCCTCGCCGAAGGTTCCGTTCAGAAACAGGCTCAGCCCACCAGCCAGAACGACGTTGCCTTCACCCTCCACACCGTTCGTGTTCGAGGGCGGAGTCGCATAGTAGTAGCTGAACCCCGCGTCAGGTCCCGAGCTGGGCGTGAAACTCGAATACTGGTTCACGAAGTGGATGTGATACACATCGGCGTCCAGGCTCACCCGGTTCAGCTTCAGCACCGATCCGGCCTGGTAAGTGGAGGCCACGGTCGGAGGCGGCGTCACGGCCACCTCCGCCCCGCTCACGTCGAACACGCTGCTGAAGGGGATGATGCTCCCGCGCCCATATTGTCCATATGCAGACCAGTTGGTACGGATGCGGTAGTTCGCCTCAAATGACGGTAGCCAGCTGTTGTAGTTCGCATCGTGCGTCACGTAATTCGTGCAGCTCGTGCTCGTCGCCGTGCTCGGGCATCCCAGCGGACCGATCACTTTCCCGTCCGCCCACTGCTTCAGCCACATGTTGTAGTACGCGTCCTTGATCCCAGCCGTGATCGTCCACCGCGGGATCGCAATCAGCTGGAACTCCGCAAACGGCTGCACCGACTGCGTTACGAAATTCTCGTGGAATTTGCGGTTCTTGATCAGATCCGAGTCCATCCACGTCCGCGGATCGCTCTTGATCTGGTATCGGTTCGTCGGCGTGTATTCGTACCAGCCCCCGGTCCGGAACACCCCCCACTTCGACGTCGCGCTCACCACCGTGATCTGCCCCACCCGGTTGTACTGGTTCATCTTGTTCACGGCGCTCGTTGCGTTCACCGCCGCCGTCGCGCTGCTCTGGTCGTTCTGATAGTGCTGGTGGTTGGAGTACGAATACGTGTACGGCTTGCTCACCACTCTCCAGTTCCGCCCCAGCTGCTTGTCTACCGTCACCACTTCGAAGTTCGTCGGCACATGGTAGGTGTAGTACCGGTAGTACAGCGCGTTGTACGAGCCGTCCGCGTTGAACTGGTTCGACTGCATCAGAAAGTTGTCGCCATACTGCGCGATCTGCGCCCGCGTCGCATCGCTGTTCGGCGTGTTGCTGTCCACAATCACTGCCGTTCCGATCAGCGATAGATACGTGCGGTCCGAAAACTTATAGGTGAACTTCGCCGTCCCCGCCGTGCGCACCTGGAAGTTCTCCGTCTGATAGCCATCCGAACTCATGTGATGGCCTTCGAACCAGAAGTTCGCTTTCGGATGGCTCCCCCCAAACAACCCCGAGTTGAATTCACCCTGCACCTGATTTGTATTGAACGATCCGTAGGATTCCGCGAACTTCATCCCCGTCGCATCCGGCAGTTGCGGCGAAAAAAGGTGGATCGACCCGCCGAAATTGGCCGGTCCCATATCCGACGCCGTGCCCGGGCTGCGATCGAAGTCCACATACCCGATCGCCGGCGCCGGAACGTAAGCCCACGAGTGATGGCTCGGGTCGTTCGCATCCTCGAACGGAATCCCGTCCCACGTCATCGTGTAATCGTCATCCACAAAGCCGCGGAAATAGATCTTCGCCTGACCCAGCCCCACGCCGTTCTCGCTGTAGCTCACCGTGCCCGGAGCCGCCTGCGTGATGTCAGCAAAGTCCGTCACCGGCGAGGTGAACTGCCGCACGTATTCGCTCGTGATCTCCGTCCGCGCCGACCCCGCATCGAGCACCGACTTTACCGGAGAAAGCCGCGAAGCCAGCGACGTATCCGCCGACGCCTCAACCGTCACCTCTTCTGAAACCGATGCCAGCACCAGTGACACCGGAACCGTCGCCGTGGCCGCCGGCAGCCACCGACACATTCTGTTTGACGTTGGTCGCGAAACCCGTTGCCGAAACCTGGACCGAGTACACCCCGGCCGGCAACCCGCTCACGCTGAATTTTCCGTCCGTGTCGCTCACCCCGGTGCGCTTGAAGTTGTCCCCGCTCGTCACCGCCACTGCGGCTCCGGCAATCGCCCGGCCGCCCGGATCCACCACCGATCCCTGGATCGTGCCTGTGCTCGTTTGCCCCCGCATGGAGCGCGCTCCCGCCATCAGTGCGATCAGAAAAACGATGCCCCACAACGCGCTCCGCCCGCCTCTCCTTGCTGTTTCTCGCTTCTTTACAGGAACTTCGGACCGCGCAGCGATTCCGAACACGTCGGCTTCACACACAGAAACACGACGGCACAAACTTGCAGTATGTGTCATGGCAATGCCTCCAGAATTTTGGGAAAACAGAAAGGGGATGGGGCCTGGATAACTCTCGACGATGAAAAAAACTCGTGACCACCCTATGAAGTTCCGGTCAACACCGCGTTACGCAACTGTTGCCCGCTCGTAAAATTGCGGTTAAGGATAATAACGGCAAAATTACGCTGGGGTCATTTCCGCGCAGCGCCTTTGGAATCCGGCGCCACATCGCGCCACTCCCAACCCAGCTGTTCCCTCACTTGATACCCACGACATTTCCCTGCCAATCCACAGGCGACGTCACGCTATAGTCAATGAGGCGATTCTCACGACCTTGCTCAGGCGTGGCTAAAACCAACGCAGACAGTGGCGGCGCGACACTTCTCGACGAACCCGCGGACTTCTATCGTCCGCAGGCCAGCCGCGACAGCGATGCGCGTCCGTCCCGTCCCGCCCGCGCGAAAGCCGAGCCGGACGACGATGCAGGCGAGCCGTTCCTGCGCGCCCGCCGTCGCGTCCCCGTTCGCCGCGGCCTCCTGCCCTCCTGGGCCCGAAGCGGCTGGGGCAAACTGGTGCTGTTCGCGTCCCTGCTCATCGGCGTGGGCACCGCTCTCGCCCTCATCATCGCCGTCCGCATCTTCCTCGACCACGATCCCCGCTTCCGCATTGAGTCCTCCGCTTCCATCCAGACCTTTGGCAACAGCCAGCTCAGCCGCAGCGACCTCCTCTCCGTCTTCGGCTCCGACATCGGCCGCAACCTCTTCTTTGTTCCCCTCGCGAAACGCCGCGCCGAACTCGAGCAGGTTCCCTGGGTCCGCAAAGCCACCGTCATGCGCCTCATGCCCAACCAGCTGCGGGTCGCCATCGTCGAGCGCATCCCCATCGCCTTCGTCCAGGTCCATGGGCGCGTCGAGCTCGCGGACGCAGACGGCGTGATCCTCACCCTCACTCCCCAGCAAATGGCCGCTCGCCACTATTCGTTTCCCGTCGTCAATGGGATCAATCCCGCCGACCCCCTCTCGGTGCGCGGCGCCCGAATGCTGGTCTACCAAAGGTTCCTGGGTGAGCTCGACTCCACCGGCGAGCACATCTCCGCGCATCTCAGCGAAGTCGACCTCGCCGACCCCGAAGATGTTCGCGCTACGGTCCCCGCCAACGGCTCGGACCTTATCCTGCATTTCGGTGATGACGATTTTCTTCCCCGCTGGCGCAACTATCAGGCGCACATCGCCCAGTGGCAACAGCAGTATCCGCACCTGGCGTCCATCGATCTCCGCTACGAACGTGAGGTCGTACTCAAAATGGCTGGCGATCCAGGCGCCGCGGCCGCGCCGCCAGCCGCTGACCCGAAACCGGCTCCGGCTCTCAAAGCCGCGTCACCCGCGCCTCCTGCGAAGTCCGTAGCCTCCGCTCCCAGGTCGAGCCACACCGTCGCGCCGAAGGCAAAGTCGTCAAAGTCCCCGGCCGCCAGGCATGCCCCGCCGAAAAAGCACGCGACCCCCCGCAAACCGCACGCCGTCCGGAGGTCTGCATGAGCCAGCCCGATAACGTCATCGCCGTCCTCGACGCGGGCAGCTCGAAAATTCGCGTGTTGGTCGCCGAGGTGCACGAGGGTGCGCTCCGCTATCGTGGCCACGGCATCGCCGACGCCACCGGCATGCGCAAAGGGCTCATCGCCGACCTTGCCCCCGCGTCATCGGCCATCGATCGCGCCGCCGTCGCAGCGGAAACCTCGGCCCAGGCCGTCATCGAACGCTGTATCGTCGCCGTCGGCGGTCCGCACATTCGCGGCGTCAACAGCCGCGGCGGCATCAGCCTCGGCGCGCGTCTTCGCGAAATCACCAAAGAAGATGTCCGCGCTGCCGTCGAGCGCGCCCGCTCCATCGCTCTGCCGGCGGATCGCGAGGTCCTGCACCTGCTCCCGCAGCAGTTCATCCTCGACGAGCAGCCCGGCATTCACGACCCGGTCGGCATGATCGGCAATCGACTCGAAGTCAATCTGCACATCGCCACCAGCTCCGCCAGCGCGCAGCAAAGCATCATCACATGCGTCAACAAGGCCGGCCTCGAAGTCACCGAGACTGTGCTTGAATCCCTGGCCGCCGCCGAATCCACCCTCTCCGCCGACGAGCGCGAACTGGGCGCATGCCTCCTCGACATCGGCGCATCCACCTCGGAGTTGGTCGTCTTCTTCGAAGGCTCCGTCGCCCACACTTCGGTCGTCCCCATCGGCGGCGATCACTTTACGAATGATCTTGCTGTGGGCCTCCACGTCACCGCGCCCGAGGCCGAGTGGCTCAAGTGCAATTACGGCCACTCCATCGTGACGGCCGTCTCGCAGGAGGGTGAGGTCGAAGTTTCCGGACTGCCCGGTTACGAGCCCCGCGTCGTGCGTCAGAGGTTCATCGCCGAAATTCTCGAGCCGCGTGCCCGCGAGCTCTTCCAGATGCTGCGCGACAACCTCCGCCAGGGTGGTGTGCTCGAAGCCATGGGCGCCGGCTGCGTTCTCACCGGCGGCGGCGCGCGTCTCCCCGGATTGCTTGAGACCGCCGAGAGCCTCTTGCGCGTGCCCGCCCGTCTCGCGTCTCCGGTCCCGCTCTCGCGGATGCCTGCCGAACTGGCAACGCCGGAGTTCTCGGTTTTGACAGGAACGATGCTCTACGCCCACCGCACCAGCGTGAACCGTGCCGTGGAAAACCAAGGACTGCGCGCCAAGCTGCGCGCCATCCTCGCTGGAAGTGTTTAAACAACTACGAAGGAGTCGATGCCGATGAAGAACAAATCCATGGGTCAGCCGGAAGAAATCCGCATCCAGTACCACGACGAAGTCCCCCGCGGCGCCAGAATCAAGGTCATCGGTGTCGGCGGAGGCGGCGGCAACGCAGTCAACCGCATGATCGCCGCCAAAATGGAAGGCGTTGAGTTCATCGCCGCCAATACCGATCGCCAGGCGTTGCAGCTCTCCAGCGCTCCCGTCAAACTGCAGCTCGGCGTCAAGCTCACCAGCGGCCTCGGCGCCGGCGCCAACCCCGACATCGGCCGTCAGGCCGCTCTTGAAGACTCCAGCAAAATCCTCGAAGCCCTCGAAGGCGCCGACATGGTCTTCGTCACCGCTGGCCTCGGCGGCGGAACCGGCACCGGCGCTGCTCCCGTCATCGCCTCCCTCGCCAGCGAGATGGGCGCCCTCACTGTCGCCGTCATCACGCGTCCCTTTGCCTTCGAAGGCAAGCGCCGCATGGCGCAGGCCGAACGCGGCATGCAGGAGCTCCTCGACAGCGTCGACACCATGATCGTCATCCCCAATGAGAAGCTGCTCGCCGTCGCGAAAGATGCGGGCTTCTTCGAGTCCTTCCGCATCGCCGACGACGTATTACGCCAGGGCGTGCAGGGTATCTCCGACATCATCACCATCCCCGGCATCATCAACCGTGACTTCGCCGACGTGAAGACCACGATGGCCGGCATGGGCTACGCCGTCATGGGCACCGCCGTCCGCAGCGGATCGCAGCGCGCCGTCGAAGCAGCCCAGGCCGCGATGGCTTCGCCGCTTCTCGAAGAGGGCGCGATCGATGGCGCTCGTGGCATCCTCATCAACATCACCGGCTCCTCAACCCTCAAGCTGAGCGAAGTGAACCAGGCCTCGACCCTGATTCAGACTGCGGCCCACGAAGACGCCAACATTATCTTTGGTGCCGTGCTCGACGAAACCATGGGTGACGACGTCAAGATCACCGTCATCGCGACCGGCTTTCGGCAGGGCTCTGCCGAACGCCGGGACCATATGCTGAACGCAGCTCTGCGTGAAACTCCGGCGCCTCGCATCGAGTCCCGCCCGCCGACCCCGCGCTTTGCCAGTGAGGAGGGCGACGACGACCTTCCGCTGGCTCCCGCCGCCCGCCAAACGCCGGTGCTGGTTCCGGTCAGCTCGCGGGAATTTGTCTCGGCCTTCCGCATCCACGAAGCCGAACCGGCCAACAGTGAAGCCGAGGCCTCCCAGGAAATCAATTGCGACGAGGAAGAAACAGAGCTGGTGGGAGTGGCCGTTGCCGCGCCTGCAGCGCAATCAGAAGATGCGGGTCAGCCCCACCCCGCCTTCGCGGAAGAAGCAGGCGAGAATCTCGACATCCCGGCCTTCCTGCGCAAAGGAGCCTTCTGACCCCTGGCACAGCCGATCTGAAACGCCTGGCTGTTCTGGAGACACAATCTGACTGAAAGAATTTCGGCGCCCCAAAACCAAAGCCCCTGGGCAAGGTTCACCCCATAGCAAGAAGCTAGAACCCCTTTAGCTCAGGAATCAAGCGTCTCGATTCCCTGTCGCATCTCGGAAGTACCGTGATTTGGACCGACACCATTCCTCATTTGGGAAAAGGAGTCTGATAGTAAAAACCCGCGCTCCGGCCGGGGTCCCCGAAAGGTCCGCCACCTGATATCCACCTGTACCCAAACTTGACCGGAAAGAGGGATGCCGACGTGCGAAAATGTACTGGACAGGCAATAGTTTCCGGTTATAGTGAACGAATAGTTCCCTCCAAGCCATCTAAGCCCTTGCTGCTCAGGCATTCCCTTTCCAGGCAACTTTGGGAGTGTCTTCCGGGTTTGGAAAAGTCATGGTGGGAACCTTAGCGCCGAAAGTGGTACTCAAGTTCCACTTCGGAACGGCCGATGAATTTCGGTCATGCCGGAACGTACGAAGTAAGGTTGCGCCAGACAAGCTTCTGCGCCAGGATCGGTCAGAGGATCTGGATTCTTCGAACGAGAGTTATTGATGAAGCGTGTTGTTTTCTCTCTGCTGACTGCCCTGGTCGCCCCAACGCTCCTTCTGGCGGCGTCCACCACCACGGCGCATCGCACCGTCCGGCACCATTCGCGCGTCCACGAGTCCGCGACCGCCACTCGGCACATCGCCACCCTGCAGCACAGCCGCCGCGTGACCCGCGCGCATCTGGCAACCGCCAGCCTCACCACCCACACCTCGATCCACCGTCGCCGCCACCATTATTACGAGCGCTTCACTGCCAGCTCTTTTGCCAATTCCGATCTCACCACCGGCGACATCACCGCGGGTGAGGATCCAGTGGTCCGCCAGGCTGCGATGGACGCCCTTGGCGACATGAACGGCACCGTGGTCGCGATCGACCCCTCCAACGGCCGCATCCTCGCCATGGTCAACCAGAGGCTGGCCCTGTCCAGCGGCGCCGAGCCCTGCTCCACCATCAAGATTTCCGTCGCCCTCGCCGCCCTCGAGGAAGGCATCGTCACGAAGGATACCCAGGTCAACCTCGGCGGCCAGTACCACCTGAATCTCACCGAGGCCCTCGCCCATTCCAACAATCTTTACTTCGAGACCCTCGGCCGTCGCCTTGGCTTTGACCGGGTTCGCCACTACGCCACGGAGTTCGGCCTCGGCGAACTGGCCGGTTACAACATTGCCGGCGAGCAGCCCGGCCTCTACCCGGATCAGCCACTGGCCGAAAACCTGGGTGGCGTTGGCCGCATGTGCTCCTTCGGCGAAGGCATCTCCATGACGCCCCTGCAGCTCGGAGCCCTGGTCGCGGCGATCTCCAATGGCGGCACGCTCTACTATCTGCAGCACCCCACCACGCCGGCAGAAGCGCTGAGCATGCAGCCACGCATCAAACGGACTCTCGACATCGCCAACATCCTGCCCGAAATTCAGGACGGCATGCACGCCGCCGTGCAGTACGGCACCGCGCGGTCTCTGCGCGCGAACTTCAACGAATTCCCTGTGCTCGGCAAAACCGGAACCTGCTCCAACGACGGCACCCGCTTCGGATGGTTCGCTTCGTACGCAGACACGCAGTATGGTCGCATCGTCGCCGTATTCTTCCTCGAAGGCGGACGCCCCACCTTCGGGCCGAAAGCCGCCGAGCTGACCGGCCGCTTCTACCGCAATCTCTGGGATTCAAGCTACTTCGCAGCCAAGCAGGCCCCCGCCACCCCGGATTCACCCGCAACCACCGCGGTGGGTGCCCCGCAGTAATCCTTCAGTCGCTTCAACCTCTACAGGAAACGCCTCGCGATCCAGCGAGGCGTTTTCGCATTCTGAAGAACGATTCAACCCACTGTCCAGAAAAACCAGGATCTCCGTGAGAAGAGAGACAAACTGCAAGACGCCAAAGACTTCTCGTAAAGCCGGGCTTGCGACTCATCGCTGCCCCACGATGGCCTGCGCGACAAGTAAACAGCTTGCGGAAAAACTCGTCAGCTTTGAAGGGGCACCGCTTTAGCTGTGCCATAGGAACTGTCGAATGAGTCCGGCTTTAGCCGCTGAGGGAGGTTTTCTTCTCGGGGCTTTTTCCGCAAACCGTAAAGTCGTCCGCTTTGCGCCAACTACGACTCTTCACGCCAAGTACGACGATTCACACGAACTACGACAACTCACGCCAACTACGACGATTCACGCCCACTGCCACGATTTGCGCCAACTACGATTTTTCACGCCCACTGCGACGATTTGCGCCCACTGCGACGATTTGCGCCCACTGCGTTTCTTCACGCCCACAAGGACCTCTTCACCAACGACAATCACTCCGCGCAACCTTCGCCCCGCTCGCGCCGACCCGCACCCAGCAGTCTGCGGCCAGGTTCACCCCACGGCAAGCAGAAGACTCCTTTGGATCCCAACTTTCAAGGTCCTCCCTCGCCCGCTCCGCCCAAAAGTAATGCTCGCAAGCCCATTTTGGAACCTGCTCCCGCACTGCCCCTTGGGCGGCCAGGTTCACCCCACAGCAAGCAGAAGACTCCTTTGGATCCCAACTTTCAAGCCTCTCCCTCGCTCGCTCTGCCCAAAAGTAATGCTCGCAAGCCCATTTTGGAACCTGCTTACCCTCCGATCATTACCCAGCCCACAGCAAGCAAGAGACTCGCCTGCCGTTCAAGATTCAAGAGCCCTGATCCCCTTGCCCCCGAAAGCACCGTCGCTCCATCAGCCGCTATTCCATCTCGGCAAACCGGGCCCCACTCCCAGCGAACCCCAGGCTAAGCAGCCGGTCGTTCCCGTCTCGAGTCTGCATCGACTCGCGCCTCCGCCACCAGGCTCTCATGCAGATGACCTCGCCGCTTGGCCAGCTCCGCATTCAACTCCGCACCAACCAGAACCGCCAGGGCCGTGATGTAAATCCAGAACATCAGCCCGATCATCGCCCCCATCCCGCCGTACAGCCGCGAATAATGAGCCAGATGGTTCAGGTAGAACGCCAGGCCCGCCGACCCAGCGAACCACAACGCAATCGCCGCCACTGCCCCAGGAAGTGTGGCAGTAAAACGCTGCTTTCGATTGGGCCCGAGATAGTAAACCAGCTCCAGGCCCACGACGAACGTGACAAAAACCGTCACCAATCGAATCAGCGGCCACATTCTCTGGAATGGACCGGGCACGGGGAAAATCTCTCCGAGAAAATGACCGAAATGCGGACCCGCCAATAATCCCAGCAGCGAAACCGTCAGCAGTCCGCCGCTCGTAGCCGCCAGCAGCAGCGCCCGCAGTCGATCATGCAGCCACGAGCGCGCCTCGGTCACATCGTACGCAACGTTCAGCGCGCTGATCAGTGCGGTAAATCCGCCCGTCGTCGACCAGATGTAGCTCAGGATTCCAAACGAAAGCATACCCCGATGCGGCTGGAGCAAGCCCCCAATCATCCGCTCGACCGTCGCAAGGCCGTCCGCCGGCACCAGCATAGCCAAAACACTCAGCAGCTGCGGCAGCAGTCCCGGAATGCGCAGGATCGAAAGCAGCGCCGCTACGGTGATCAGCAACGGCACCATCGACATCATCGACCAAAAGGCCAAAGCCGCGGCGCCGTCCACCACCTGCGTCCGTTTCAGTTCCCTCACGATAAGAGTCGAAAAGCGCCGCGCGTCGCTCCAGAGGCCAGTCATCCGTTGGCGCCCATCCTCGCGACTCCGGGCCCTGCGTTCCCCACGCAAAGGACCGCCCCGCCGCGCCCCTTCAATCTGCGCTGGCTGGACCGGGCCCGAAAACAATTCCTGACGGGACACAAGGCAGCTCCGGATAGAACCGCTTCTTCTGGTCCGATGACGCAATCGCACCAGCGGATGTGTGCCGGCTCCGCGGAATCCGAATCGTACCGCCGCCGCTGTCCTCACCCACCCACGCGAGTCACGTTACGACAGCGTGGAGAAGCCGCGAAGAGCCGTCCTTCTTTTCTTCTCTGCAAGTGCATGGAAAATAGTGCAATTGCCGGCGCGAGTAACTACTTTTCGTTCCCCCATTGGTTACCAAAGTCGGGAAAATACTTCTTGCGTGTCCGTCATCGAACGTGTTAACTATGCAGGCAATATCTTGAAATTCCTGCCTTGCTGTACACAGGGGAAAGTGCGGTCTTTAAGGCCACCACTATGAAAATTGGAACGACTATTCGAGGATATCGGCTGTCAAAGGGGCTCTCTCAGGGGGACATCGAAAAGCGCACCGGGCTACTCCGTTGCTATTTATCCAGAGTTGAAAACGGACACACAGTTCCCTCTCTGGATACTCTCGCAAAAATCGCTGGCGCGCTCGAACTTCCTCTCGCTCAACTCTTTGCGGAGGACACGCTGGGACGTCAGCTGCAATCACAGAAGCTTTCTGATGATGAGCTCCGCTTCCTCACCCAAATCCGTCGCTATTCCACCAATCTCAACGACAGTGATCGAAAACTGCTGCTGGCCATGGTCAAGAAGTTCGCCGCCACAGCAACTCGCTAACGAAGCAGTTCCCCCGAAAACTCCCGCACCCACGGCTCCGGAAAACTCCTCCGGGGCCTGCGCACCCTGCTACCCGCTCGCCCCCTCATAGAACGCTCGCAGTCCCCAGGCGATCAACAGCAAAATGAACACCATCACCCCGATGGCGATCGCTCGCCTCCGGATGAAGGTTTCGCGCGGCGCTCCAATCCGTGGCACCAGGGGAAACCCCAGTGCCAGCCCGCTCAAAAATCCGCCCAGGTGCGCCATGTTGTCCACCTGCAGCCGGGTGTGAGCCAGCCACAGTCCGCCATCGATCACAAAGTTGATCAGCGCGAAATACCACACGCTCCGCCGCAGCTTTTTCAGTTCCAACTGCGGAATCGGCAGCAGCGGCGACCGCAGCAGCATCAGCAGTACTCCCGCCAGTCCGAACACCGCGCCTGATGCACCCGCACTCAGCGACCCGCCTTCCGCCGGCGTGTGTTGATTGAACGCCACACTCAGCAGATTGCCCGCTACTCCCGTGAGGACATACGCCGCCACCATCCCCAACTCGCCCAGCAAGGGTTCGCCCAGCAACCCGAGGTTCCACAAACACCACATGTTGGTGAGGATGTGGATCCATCCGAAATGCGCGAAGATGGCCGTGATCACACGCCACCACTCCCCGCCCAGAACGTACCCGCCATTGCAAAGCAGCGCGTTCGACAGCTTGTCTTCAAAAGTCGGCCCGGCTGCGGACCCGCTCAGATACAACGTCAGCAAATAGACGGCGCAATTAATCCCCACCAGCGTGTACGTCGCCGGCGCCGACGCCCAATGCCGTCGCGGCCGCGGTGGTGGCGCCTGGTACGATGGCGGCGGATACCACCCGCGCGCCTGCTCCGGCCCCTGAACGCCTTCGCCCTCGGAGTTCGACTCTGGATACGTTCCCGGAGGAAGGATCTCGGGCCGGGAATTGAAGCCGCGCCCCTGCTCAGCGTCCATACTGCTACCCTACCGTCCCCGGCGTCCTCTGACAATCACACACCGGTGATGCGCGCTGGTCGTTCCGCAACGGAACTCAAGCCAACTCGCCCGTCATCCAACCCGAATCACTCCCTTAGTCGACCGCGGCTGCACGTCTCTCCCCAATCCCGCGTCCGAGCCCGCCCGAATCCACGCGATCACCGTCAACGGCCCCATCACCAGAACCGAGATGAGCACGCAAGCTCCGATCACATCGTGCGTGAACCAGCGCCGCCCCGCGGCATCCACAATCGTCTTCGGCAAAGAGGCCGGCACCGCCGAAGGCACCGCCAGCAGCAGGTTCCCCGCCGCAACCAGCCCGTACATCAGCACCGCCAGCCGATTCCACTGCGCCATCCGCACCCGCCGCGGCTGCCGCGACAGCCACACAGCAAAGAGTTGATAAAAGAACCAGCTCGTCAGCAGCCAACCGCCAAAGTTACTGAGCGGCACCCCAAACCAACCACCCCCATCGAACCAAACCCACGCGCGATCGATGTGCGCCCAAACCGGATCCATCGCCACATCCCACGCCGTCATCGCCGCTGCCGCCACCCACGGCACCACCAGCACCCCGACGCGCGACGCCGCCCGCGCTCCCACCGTCAGCGTTGCCACCACCCACGCCGCATATCCCACGCCCGCATACGCCAGCGCCAGCAGCATGGGAAGCTGCAATACCTTCGGCCCCATCACGCCGGTAAAGGTGTAGTGCCCAAACGGAAATCCCGTCCGCAAGCTGAGGCTCTCAAAGAAACTCGCCACCGCCAGACAAACCAGCAGGAACAACAGAATTCCCTTCGCCCCATAAACGCGCCAGCCATGAATCACAGCAAAGAGCGCAGGCGGCGCCACGTGCAACACCACAATCAGCAGCGTCGGCACCTGCGTCGGGAAAATCTGCAGCACGCGCGCCACGGCGTACAGCACCAACAGGACCACTAACGCCCCGCGTGCACCGTCGCGTTCCATGCGAGGATTGTAGTGGCGTCCTGCAACATCCAATAGCCCGCCGTTGTTTACAATTTCCTGTTCCACGCCCGTCCTTCGGGCCTTCATTCAGGAGTCATTCCATTGAGCGGTGATAAAAGAATCGCCCGCGCTCTGCTGAGCGTTACGGACAAGACCGGCATCGTGGACTTTGCCCAATGCCTCGCGCGTCACGGAGTCGAACTGGTTTCTACCGGAGGCACAGCCCGAACCCTGCGCGAAGCCGGCCTGACCGTCCGTGAAGTCGCCGACCTCACCGGCTTCCCTGAGATGTTCGATGGCCGCGTCAAAACTCTCCACCCCAAAGTCCACGGCGGCATTCTCTTCGTGCGCCGCAATCGTGAGCATTCCGAGCAGGCCGCCGCTCACGGCATTTCCCCCATCGACATGGTCGTCGTCAACCTCTACGCCTTCGAGAAAACCGCCGCCAATCCCGACGCCAAATTCGACGACATCATCGAGAACATCGACATCGGCGGCCCCGCCATGGTGCGCTCCGCCGCCAAAAATTTCGAAGACGTCGCCATCGTCACCGCGCCCGCCGACTACGGCTACCTCGCCGACGAAATGGACATCAACCGCGGCATGCTCAGTCGCGAAACTCGCTGGCGCCTCGCCCAGCACGCCTTCGCCGCCACCGGCAGTTACGACACCGCCATCGCCAACGCCCTCGAAACCCTCGAGCCCACACCCTCAGGCCTCCCCCTCCGCACCACCGGCGAGTTCCCGCAAACCCTGCGCATCGCCTATCCCATCGCCCAATCGCTGCGCTACGGGGAGAATCCCCATCAGCGCGCCGCTCTCTATCGCGACAACTCCGGCAAAGGCATCGCCGCTGCGCAACAGCTACAAGGCAAGGAGCTCAGCTACAACAACCTCGTCGACCTCGACGCCGCCTGGGACCTCGCCCAGGAATTTGAAGAGCCCGCCTGCGCCATCATCAAGCACACCAACCCCTGCGGCGCCGCTACCGGCCGCAACCTGCTCGAGGCCTATCGCAAAGCCCTCGTCGCCGATCCGGTCTCGGCCTTCGGTGGCGTCATCGGCGTCAATCAGGAGATCAACGGCGACACCGCTGAAGAAATGGCCGCCCTATTTGTTGAAGCCATCGCGGCACCGGCGTTTACTGACGATGCCCTCATGCGTTTCTCGTCGAAGAAGAACCTGCGCCTCGTCGTCGTCCGGCCTGCGAATCCTGCACGCGCGCTCAAACAAATCTCCGGCGGCATGCTCATGCAGGATGCCGACAATCCCCAACTCTCCGTCACCGACCTCAAAGTCGCCACGCAGCGCGCTCCCACCGAAGATGAGCTCAACGCCCTCCTCTTCGCATGGAAAGTCGTCAAGCACGTCAAATCGAACGCTATCGTCTACGCGCGCGACGGCCAGACCGTCGGCGTGGGCGCCGGACAAATGAGTCGCGTCGATGCCGCCCGCTTCGGAGCCATGAAAGCCGTGCTGTCCCTCAAAGGCTGCGTCGCCGCCTCCGACGCCTTCTTCCCCTTTCCCGACGGAATTGAAGTCGTTGCCCAGACCGGAGCCACAGCCGTTATTCAGCCGGGCGGTTCCGTTAAAGACAAGGATGTGATTGCCGCCGCCGATCGCCTCGGCCTCGCCATGATCTTCACCGGCATCCGCCACTTCCGCCACTGATTCTGCTCTGCAGAGTCACTCCGTCAGGCCCGACCGGCGTGGCTCTTTGTGCAGGTACATGTCGGCGTCGGCGTTGGCCACCAACTGCTCGAACTCCATGCCTGGCTGCCACTCCGCCAGTCCGACTGCGGCTTCCACCCGAACCGATTTCGACGCACCGCCGATCCCGGAAACCGCCGCCGGCACGGTGTAGTCGCCAAACACCCACTTCCGCAGCCGTTCAACCTGCATCACCGCGCCCGCCGCATCGCACGTCAGAAGCACGATGAACTCGTCACCGCCCCAGCGGCCGACAAAGTCGCCGGAACGGGCACTCATCTTGAGTTCGGTCGCAAACTGCCGCAGCAGCACGTCTCCGGCCGCGTGACCGTACCGGTCGTTAATTCCCTTGAACCCATTCAGATCGAGCATCACAATGCAGAACTTCATCGCCCGTGTCATCGCCCAGCGGATTCTCTCCTCCATGCTCCTGCGGTTGGCGATCCCCGTGACCTCGTCCTGATAGACCAGCGGTTCCATCGCGCTGAGCTTTTCCTCATAGGCCGACACCCGGGTCCGCAGGTCCAGCACCACCGCCTGCTGGGCACGCGTCATCGCATCGACGTTGCTCTTCAGCGCTGCGATATTCGTTCCGAGCGATGCCCGGATCTGCACCAGATCGTCGAGCACCACGATCGCTTCCAGATCCGCCGTGACATTGCGGAACTGCGTCGCGCATGTTTCGCTGTTGCTGCCAATCGACTCCGCCGTGCTGGCCAGCGCAAGCAAAAGCTGTTTCACCTCATCGGCCGTGTGCCGGCAATGGGCGACCGTCCGTTCGGCCCATACGCCCAGTTCGGCCTCAACCTGTTGCTGCGCCTGACGCACCAACGCGGGTCCGGCTTCGACGGACACCGTTGTCCCGATCTTCTGCAGATGCTGATCCAGTTCATAACCGTGCGCCGGACAGGCTTCGGCCGCCTTCGCTCCAATCACCCGCAGAGTTCCCTGATAGGACTCCATCGTCACAGCAAGCAGCTCACCCCCCGGCCCGCTCGGAGCCGGTGTCGGGTCGGAAGAATCGAGATATTTCTTGATCGAAATCACACTGATGTCTCCGATGAACATCCGCGCGCGGCCGCGGACCTGCTCGACCAACGGTGCGCTGTCTTCTGTTCTCGAGTCAGACCCTGTCCGTCTCTTCGGCAACGAGGCGGAGGACGTGAGGCATGCTGACTCTCTACGGCGTCCCAAAAAAGACCAGAACTCAGATACATGGATACATGCCTCCAGCTCGTATGACCTTCGTACCGTCCACTCCGCCGATTCTCCTTGCCTCCTCCCTCCCGCTTCTCTAGCCTGATACGTGGGGGAAGAGTATTCCCCAAAAAGCCTCACCGTATCCGGTGGGGCTTTTTCATTGCCGAAAACCCGAAGCCAAAATTCTGGATCGGCCGGGTGCCCCATCCTTGTCGACTTTCACCGCGACAGGGCGGGTCTCACGCGCCCCATTTCGCCCGCGCTTTTCCTGAACAGCCTGGCCTCAGCAAGGTCGCGTCAAGCAACCGCGCCGAATGGGCTGAACGCTGAAACTGAACGCTACCCAGAGGAGGAATCAATGTCCGATCCAACCACCATCAACACGGAGCCCGCTGACCGCAGCCCCGTATCCGCTCCGCCCCCACCCCGCTGCCGCTCCCTCACCGTCCGCGGCCTCCAGTGCCGCAGCCGCGCCCTGCGCGGTCATAACCTCTGCGTTCAGCACGCGAAATACCGCTTCCCCGTCTGTCCCACTGGCTCTCACGTCGCCATCCCTCTCCTCGAAGATCTCGATACCGTCCAGGTCGTCGCCACCCAGGTCGCCCAGGGCCTCTTCGCTAACACACTCGATCCCGATCGCGCCGGTAAAATCCTCTACGCCTGTCAAATCGCTGCCTTCACCCTGCCTCGTCCCGCAAACTTCAAGCCCGCCGACAAGCGGCCCACCCCTCTTGAACCCGCTTCGGAGATCTTTCCTGCCGTCGACGGCAGTTTCCTCGGCCCCGCCCTTGCCTGGTCCGCAGACCACGCCGGAGCCCGCTGGAGCTTTGAGAAGTTCCTCTACGCCCAGGAGTGCGAGCGCCAGGGAAAACCGATTCCCGCCACCGTCGACGACTTCCCCGTATCAGGTTGGCTCAACCCCGAGGAGGCCGCGCAGTGCCACGAAGATCCTAAACAGTTTTGGGATGGCTTCCGGGAACGCATTTTCCGCCTGCGCATCGAAGCCGATCAACGCGGCGAACTGCCTCCCCTTCCCGAACGCTCCCACTGCGCCTATGGCAATGACTTCATCTGCCTGGGTCCCGCCGGACCTGGCCCCAGGGGACATCGCCCCTGCGAATTCTGCCACCGCGAGCGCGAAGAATTCCTCCGCCTTCCTCCTCGCGAACAACCGGCGGCAACGCCTGAACCGGAGTCTATCGGCGACCTCCAGGCAGTCGGGTCGCCTGCCGAAGTGCCATCGCCGCTCAGCCTCGACGAACTCCTCGACTTGCCCCGCCGCAACACGAGCGCGCGAAGCACTCCGTCCCGATATACGGGACAATGTCCCCCATGTCGATCTCGACAACAGCAAAACGAAACGCCTTTTCAACAGCTTGCCGTATCCCCCACGAGGGGGGAGGGGGGGCGGAGTCTTTGCGCCCCTCGCCGTCCCAAACGGACGCCTCGCGTGCCGATAAAAACTTTCGTGGAGTTGTCTGGCCTTCCCGCGTTACCTGCGGACCCTGTCTTTCACGGTCTCTGGTAACAAAACAGCAGACCCGGAGTGACCATTACCATAAAGTGCCCTGCCGGTGACTTCGCAACCGACAACTTTGAGGAGATCATGATCATCGGAATCCATTGTCACGATGCCGCAGAGAACCCTCTATCGCTATCCATTCGACGAAGAAGGCCGCGAGATTCTCACCCTGGTTGAATCGATCGCGGCCATGCAGGAGCTCGAGCACCAGATCAATCGCCTCTGCAAACTCGACTGGCGCTGGTGCGACCTCAGGCTGAGCGTCGTCGAGCGCCATCCAACCTACGTGATCTACGAGATTCACCATCGCGATGCTTACTCGGGCCGAGCCGTCGTGATGCCGTCGGCCTCCCCCGTGGGCATGAATGACCTGCGAGTCATACTGAGCGATCGAGCGCTGCTCATCAAGATTCGCGCGCGCCTTCAATCGAAAACAACGCAGTGAATCGGCTGTCACTTCTGTCCGACCGCGTTCGGGCTCCGACGCTTCTGTCCTGCGGACGGCCGACGAAACGCTGACAACTGGACAATCGATCACTGAGTTGTGGTAAACGTGAAAAATGCGAGTTGCCGCCGAGAAGTTGCGCCTGAGCGAGATTTCGCCCGGGCTTGTTCAATCCGAGATCCGCGCCATGACGGTCGCCTGCGACCAGGTCGGCGGCGTCAACCTGGCGCAGGGCGTGTGCGACACCGAGGTTCCGTCACCCGTCGCTGCGCGAGCCATCGAAGCCATCGCGCAGGGGCTCAACATTTACACCCGCATGGATGGCATCGAGTCGTTGCGTCGAAGCCATCGCGGACAAGCTCGCTCGTCACAACGGCGTTACCGCCGACCCCGATGCGGAGATTCTCGTGACCTCGGGCGCGACGGCGGGATTTCAGGTCGGCCTGCATGGCGCTGTTCGATCCGGGCGACGAGGTGATCCTGTTCGAGCCGTTCTATGGCTACCACCTCAACACGCTGCGCGCGCTGCGCGTCAACGCGATGTCCGTTCCTCTCGAGGCCGGGGATTGGGCGCTCGACCTCGACGCCCTGCGCGCGGCCATCACACCGCGCACGCGTGGCATCGTCGTCAACTCGCCGTCCAATCCCTGCGGCAAGGTGTTCTCGCGTGCGGAACTGGAAGCCATCGCGAAGCTGGCGATCGAGAACGACCTCTTCGTCATCACCGACGAGATCTACGAATACTTCGTCTACGATGGCGCGCAGCATATCAGCCTGGCGACACTGCCAGGCATGGCGGAGCGCACCATCTCCATCTCCGGCCTCTCGAAGACCTTCAGCATCACGGGCTGGCGCATTGGGTATCTCGTTGCGGATCGCCGTTGGCTCGGGGCCATCAGCTACTTTCACGACCTCATCTACGTCTGCGCGCCGTCGCCGTTCCAGCACGGCGCAGCCGCTGGGCTGCTGCAGCTGCCGGATTCGTTCTATTCCAGCTTGTCGGGCGAGTACCAGGCCAAGCGCGACCTGCTCTGCGCTGCTCTCAGCGACGTGGACCTGACCCCATCCGTCCCTCAGGGCGCCTATTATGTGCTCGCAGATGTTACAAAACTGCCGGGCGCAACAGCCCGCGAAAAGTCGCGTGTACTGTTGCGCAATACAGGCGTGGCCGCGGTGGCGGGAACGGCGTTCTTCGCCGCCGGACGCGGAGAGAACCTCATCCGGTTTTGTTTTGCGAAGCGCGACGAAGACCTGCAGCGCGCCTGCGCCCTGCTCCGAACCTTGTGAACGATTACGCTGCCGTCGAAGCCGGTTGCGCGATGTCCACCAGCGGGTATCCCAGCTTCTTCCACTCGTCGTAGCCGCCGCGCAGCGGGCGCACGCGGTTGATGCCCATGCTGCGCAGCTTTAATGTCATCTTCGCGGCCGTGGCTTCGCTCGGGCACGTGCAGAACAGCACCACCTCCTGATCGCGCGGGATGCGGTCGCTCTGCTCCACCAGTTTGTCGGGCGTCAGACTCAGGGCGCCAGGCAGCGTGCGCGGGTCCGGCAGGTAGTCGAGTGGATGACGCAGGTCGACGATGAACACCGGTTGGCCGGAGTCGATCATGTCCTTCAGATCGGTCGGTTCCAGCCGCGACATCCGCACCGACTTGAGGAACGCGCGCCGCTGCAGCATCCGCCAAACCAGGAAACTGACGAAGAGGAGCGCAAAGATGAGCCCAAAGAAGTGCGCGGAGGTCGACAGTGCTTCAGGGTGATGCTTGAGGAAATCGCCGAAAAACCGGCCTGCCAGCGTCAGGGTGACGGTCCACAGCAGGATGCCGCCGGCATCGGCGACCACGAACTTGCCGTAGTTCATGCCGATCTGGCCCGCGATCGGAGCCGCCACCGAGCCGAGGCCGGGAACGAACTTGGCCACCAGCAGGGCCGTCGCTCCGCGTTTGGTAAAGTACCCTTCGGTCTTGCGAACACAGGCTGTGCTCTCGAGGCTCAGCCGGCACATCAGGCGCACCACTGCGGAGCCGTAGCGCTTGCCAAAGAGATACCACGTGCTGTCCGCCACAAGGCTGGCCGAGAGCGCCGCCAGCAACACGAACGGCAGTCGAAGCTGATGGGTAGCCGTCAGGGTACCGGCCGTCAGCAGCAGAGGCGTACTCGGAATCGGGATGCCCAGCTGCTCGGTCAGAACCCAGAGAAAGATAACCCAATAACCGTACCGGACGAAAAAGTCGAGAGCGATTGGCATCGTGGGGCCGCCCCGGGGGTGGAGCTCAGGGATTGGAGCTTCAGTATAGATGCCGCCCGCAGCCAAAAGGGCGCGGATTCAGCACCGCCACACTGCTAGTGTTTTGCCATCTGTAGGGGAATCTCCACGGTTCCAAGGCGGCCGCTGATCCGGTCGAGCACGCCGATGCGAAGAAAGACATGGCCTGCGGGCAAGTCGATCTCCTGATGGAGACGGAGCCCGGACTGCTGATCCTGCGCAGCGTTTCTGTCGATGGCCAGCGCCTGGTCGGTGTAATTCACTCGGACGCCCTCGGAATCGTAGGCCACCTGGGTGAGTTCCACCTCGCGGTGAATATGCCCGTCGGGAAGCGTCTTCGAGTCGAAGCCACTCGGGTCGATGGAGTAGTCGCAGACATAACGCGTGAGCGGCAGTTTAAGCGCCTTCGCTAACGCGCCCGCCGGTTCGGGCGAGATCTTCTCATCCTTCACCGAGGAATCGTCCGCAGGCACGACACGCACGTGAAAAAGGACCTGAGACTCCGGCAACACACCGTGCTGCATCGCAGCAATCAGCGGAGTCAGCCGCCCCGGCATCAGCTTGGCCGTCTCTGCGGGATTGTCCGCGTAGTAGCCGTGACGGTACTGCAGCTGAACATGCCCTTCAGGAACCGCGATATCGACGTTGCGGAAGGCGCCGTTGTAGTTCTTGTTCTCTGGAATGTAACCGACGGTGTAGTAGTTGGCGCCGTTGCTGATCGATTTGACGATGGCCTCGCCGACCGCGTTGGTGTTGTAAAACGCCTTCCCTCCGGTTTCCGTCGCGAGCTGATCCATGGTGGAGTGCTCGGCAAAGTTGGTCTGCAGGAACTTCGCGTCGGCCTCCTCCACCATGTCGGACGTGGCCGGAATCGGAACTGCCACCGGGCCGCCTTTGGCTGGCTGCATCAGGACGTTCGGCGGCAGTTGGTTCTTCTCGGCGTCTGCGCTGGGCACATTCAGCAGGCCGCGCGCGTCGACCGGATAAACCGCCACCCGCGCCAGGGACATGAGTTCTGCCAGTCTGGCAAAGCGGTTGCCATAGTCACGAAGGTTCGAAGTCGGATCCATCTGTGTGGCGTCGGGCGCAATATTGATGGGAACGGCGCCCGTATACCAGATGAGATTCTTGCGGCCTGGAACGGTGCTCAGATAGCGAGCCAGCTGGTTCATCGCATCGACGGTGATGTCCAGGCGTAGATCGGTTTCGAAGGAGGCTGTGTCGGCGGCGAACTGATTCATCGCCGCAACGGCTTGCGCACTCGTTCCCTGGTCGTCCGCCAGCCAGCTCAGCATCACCATTTCCTGGTCGTACATCGGGTCCAGGACCGGCGATTTCTCCGGATGGGCCAGCTCTGCCAGCGCCTTTTCAATGGTCGCAGAGTCGGTGGTGAAACCCTCCACCATGCGCAGTTTTGAACCCAGTGTGAAGACCGCGATGCGCGTCCCTGCCGGGATCGTGCGGAGGTACTGCAGCATGCGACGCCGCACATAGACCTGATCGGGCAGCGGTGTGTTGAGCGCATCGAGCAGCAGAACGTTGGCTGCGCTGGTAATCGCGTAACGCGGTGTGTCACTGTACGTGTGCGGTGCCAGATTCTCGGTGGCCGAAGCCTGCAGAGCATCGGTTGCGCGATGCTCTTCAAAGGTAGTTATGTTTTGCTGGTGTCCGTCCTCGGAGACACGGAAATCCGAAGCCTTCATTCCGTGCACCGCGCTGCCTTTGTCCGTGACCACAACGTCTAGAAGAACAAGATTGGCATTGGTCCGAAAGATGGCCGGCGCTTCGTCAGGATGGGACGCGGGAACCCCGGACTGTGCCATAACGATCCATGCGGGAACCAAACCCAGGGTTCCACACACGGCGAAGAGAACACTACGGGGGCGAATCACGAACGCACTCCGGGGACGGGAATCGAGTTCACCCATCCTACGCCGGGAAAAGCGTCCCTGTATCGCCCGGACTTGTCACTGCTTTGTCACGGCCAGAGGATTCTCGAGGGTATCGCTGCATACGCGCGGGTCGACCCGCAGATACGGAGATGGATCAGGATCGGTCCGTTCGGGACTTCTGGTGTTCGACCAGAGACTCCGCCTGATCGTGGAGGATCTCAGCCAGCTCTGCAATCAGCGTCGTCAACTGCCGCTTGCCACGCTCGGAGAGCATCGTAAATGCCACGCCCACAACATAGCCAGGATAGAGCTGGCGGATGGAAGCCTGCACACGCACCGGCAACTGGCGCACGCAGAACGTCATCTCCACGCTTTCTGCCCTGCGAAAGCCGTGACGATCTTCAAGGTGCAGCAGGCAGCCGCCGAGGCTCAGATTCCCCACTTTTCCCGACGCGCGAAATCCCGAGGCCAGGCTCCGCATCTCCGCTTTGCCGCTGCATTGAAATCGAGGATCCCTCCTGCGTTCCTCTCCCTCTTCTCCCACACACACGCCCCTTCGTCATCGATCCTGAACTGTCTATCGGCGGCGAGGTAAGTTTCAATAAAGGCCAAATCGTGACCGGCGATACAGCCGCTTCGCCGTTCCCGCGGTACTCTGTTGCCATGCCATCGGAGGTGGAAACCTTCTCCAAAACGAGCACCGGTCATCGATTCGCCGACGTCTGCGCCATTCTGGGGAAAGCTGTTGCCGAACGCACGTTTCCTGGCGCAGCTTACGGAGTTCTCTATCAGGGCTCCATCGTCGCCCTCGACGCAACAGGCCGGTTCACGTACGACACATCCGCGCCCGCCGTTCATCCCGACACCGTCTTCGATCTCGCCAGCCTCACGAAAGTGCTGGCCACTACGGCCGCAGCCATGCTCCTCGTCGACCGCGGAAAGCTCGATCTGGATGCACGCTTAGGCGACATCCTCCCCGGATTCGTCATTGGCATGTCACCCGGAAGCGGCAAGGAGCAGGTGACGCTGCGCATGTTGCTGGCGCATACCTCCGGTCTGCCCGCTTACGAAACCCTGTTCCGGAACGACTCGACTGCGGACGCCTTGCTGCGCGCAACCCTGCAGCTTCCTCTGGAGGCGAAACCCGGAACCCGGACGGAATATTCGGACTTCGGATTCATCCTCCTCGGCAAGGTGATTGAGGTTCTCGCCTATCAACGCCTGGACAAGTTCTGCGCG
This sequence comes from uncultured Acidobacteriaceae bacterium, assembly GCA_963705765.1. GTDB lineage: Bacteria > Acidobacteriota > Terriglobia > Terriglobales > Acidobacteriaceae > Palsa-343. The sequence continues at coordinate 177,367 of CAVPKU010000047.1, forward strand.
AGAGAAATTTTCCAACCGCTCGGCCTGGCGACAACACGCTTTCGTCCGCCGCAGGAAACACGGCATCTCATCCCGCCAACCGAAGAGGACCCGACCTTCCGCGGCCGCGTGATTCAGGGTGAAGTGCAGGACGAGAACTGCTCGGTCCTCGGCGGCGTCGCCGGACATGCGGGCCTTTTTGCCAACGCTCCGGATATTCTCAGCTTCGCGCAATGTATTTTGGCCGGCGGACGCGCCTCGGATGGACATCAACTCTTCAAGGCGGAAACCGTGGACCTCTTCACCCGGCGCGAAGGTCCGGCAACCAACCATGCCCGCGCCCTGGGATACTGCGCCTCATCGACCGCGCCATTGAAACGTACATGTTGCAAGGTGAAGGTATTGAGCTAAATATGGCTCGTGCGCGTGGCAACAAGGCGATTATCCTGGCCGCTCAAGGCAAGTTTCGCGAGGCGGTAGCCCTCCATGACGCGGCCCGCTCCACTTTTGCCGTTTTTGGCGGCCAGGAAGTCGCCGTTGCCCGTGAAGAACTCAACATCGCCCAGATCTCCGCCTCGCAAGGACACTACAGCCAGGCATTGCTCCTTTTCAACCGCAGTCGTGAGACGTTTCAGCAGCATGCCATGTTCTTTGAAGCCGCCGACGTGGCCCAGGAAATTTGTCTCTGCTTAATACGCCTGAATCGCGCACACGAGGCCTATGAACTGTCGGGCGAAACGGTGGCATTTTTCCGCCAATCATCCGGCCATCTCCACAACCTGGCGTACTCGCTCATGTATCAGGCGGCGGCCGCGACGCTGGAGGGCAATTTCGACGCCGCCGATACTATGCTGCAAGAAGCCAGTGCTATCCTTGAGGAAGGTGGCTTTATTCGTCTGGCTGGTATTGTACGGCTACAACAGGCCGAACTTTACTTTGCTGGCGGACAGCTAGATGCCAGTATGCGTGAGGCCCAGCATGTAGCGGATGTCTTCGCGGAACAGGAGGCCCTCCCTCTGCTGGCTCGCTCTGCCCTCTTGCGTGCGCGTATCCTTCGCCAGGGGGATACAGTGACCGCACAATACCTTTGTGACCAGGCCCTGGACATCGCACGGGCACAGGGTTTACTCGACCTCAAATATCTCTGCCATTTCTTGCTCGGCGAAATCGCTGAACAGAGCTTAGATTTGGATGCGGCGGCACGCTATTATGACAGTGCCGTGCAGGGCATCGATGATGTCCAAAGTCGCCTGGTATTGGACGAGCGCACCAGTTTCCTGGAAGATAAGGGCAGTATCTACCAGCATGCCATCATCCTGGCCTTGAAGCGCGACAATAAGGATCAGGCACTGATCTACGTTGAAAAGGCAAAGTCACGCGTGTTGGGCGATTACCTGCGCAACAATATTGATATCCGTCTACGTGCTGCCGATAAGGCGGGAGAGGCTATTCTCGAAGACCTGGCGAAACTGCGTGAAGAGCAGGCCTGGTTTAGCTCGATTGTCTATGAGGCCGAGAATGAAGCCAGCCTCAGTGATACCGCTATTATGCGCATACGCGCTGTCGGGCCGGTGCAGGCTCGCAAAGAGATGCAGACACGCGAACGCCGTATCGAGCACCTGTTAGAGCAGATGCAGTTGCACCTGGCGGGCGATCTCGGCACGCGTCAGCGTTCCAGTTGGCACAATAGCATTGTCATTTCGCTCAGTCCTAATCTGAAACACAAAACCCTGCTACTGGAATATTATATTGCCGAGCAAGACCTCTACATTTTTCAACTCACGCACGTCGGTGTCGATGTTCATGTCGTGCCAGGGGCAGTGCCCAAGTTAGAGCGTCTTCACTCGCTCTGGCGCGTCAATCTTGATCTTGCGGCTAAAGCCTCTGGAACCCAGGATCGTTCGCAAGCTTTCGCGGGTCTGCTAGATAATGGCCTTGGCCTCTTGCGAAAACTATATGATCTGCTGCTCAGACCCGTCTCAATGTGCTCAATACTTGTGAACACCTGATAGT
>CAVPKU010000048.1:0-18436 GCA_963705765.1 uncultured Acidobacteriaceae bacterium
ACGGCGCGGCTCGCCATCATGATGGGCGGGCGCGTTGCCGAGCAACTGGTGTTCGGCCACGAAAAGGTGACGTCGGGCGCCGCCTCCGACATCGAGCAGGCGACCAAGCCTGGCGCGCATGATGGTGACGCGCTGGGGCTGTCTCGACTCGTTCTCGGCACCGTCGCCTACGGCGAGAACCAGGAGGCAGCGCGTCTACGGCTATCTCGTGTCGTCGCGCCAGCAGAATATTTCCGATAAGCGACCGTGCAGAAGATCGACGTTCACCCACACGTCCTACAACGACTACGAAATCGTTGCCGACAATCTGCTCGACAAAGCCAGCCGCCGCGTCAGCGCCGCATTCCGGCCAGCGCTCTCTACATCGATCCGCCGCTCGCCAGCATCGGCATGTCCGAGGCCGAAGTTCGCGCCACAGGCAAACCGGCCCTTATCGGCAAGCGTGCCATGACCCGCGTCGGCCGCGCTGTCGAAAAAGGTGAAACCTTCGGCTTCATCAAAGTCCTCGTCGATGCGGAACGCAGCACATCCTTGGCGCAACGATCTTCGGCACCGGGGGCGACGAAGCCATCCACTGCATCCTCACCGCCATGTACGCGCGCCAGCCTGCATCACTGCTCACGCATTCGGTTCATATCCATCCCACCGTCGCTGAACTCATCCCGACCACTTTCGAAGACCTCAAGCCCCTCGCCTGATGCTCCGCGTTCCCTTCGCCGAAGTCGCGTCCACGCTCGCCGCGATCCTCGTCGCCAAGGGTTTCGACCCCGACCGCGCTGAGCAAGCCGCTCGCCTCATTGCTGAAACCACACGGGACGGCGTCTACTCCCACGGCATCGAACGCTTCCCTCGCTTTCTGGAGACCATCCGCAACGGCACCGTCGACGTGAAGGCCACTCCCGGCCGAGTACTGCAGCTCGGTTCTATCGAGCGCTGGAACGGCCATCGCGGTCCAGGAAATCTCAACGCATGGGCATCCATGGCCCGCGCCATCGAACTCAGCGCCGAGCACGGCATGGGATGCGTCGCCCTCGCTAATACCAACCACTGGATGCGCGGCGGATCCTACGGCTGGCAAGCCGCTGATGCCGGCGTCATCGGCATCTGCTGGACCAATACCCTCGCCAACCTTCCGCCGTGGGGCGCTACGATTCCCGCCCTCGGCAACAATCCGCTCATCATTGCTGTGCCGCGCCCAGCGGGCCACGTCGTCCTCGATATGGCTATGTCGCAGTTCTCTTATGGCGCCCTCACCAGCTATCGGCAGAAGGACATGCTGCTTCCCGTCGACGGCGGCTTCGACTCCGCCGGCAACCTCACCCGCGACCCCGCTGCGATCGAAGCCTCCCAGCGCCCTCTCCCCATCGGCTACTGGAAGGGCTCCGGCCTCGCCATGATCCTCGACATGGTCGCCGCTCTGCTCTCCGGCGGCCTCGCGACCCATCAAATTCCCACCGAACCGACACGCGAAACCGGCATGTCGCAGGTCTTCCTCGCTTTCAATCTCGCGCGCCTCCATCCCGCCGAAGACTCCGCGCGCACCGCCAACGCTATCGTTGAATCCGTCCTCGCCAGCAACCCCGGAGCTGTGCGCTGCCCCGGCGAGCAGGTTCTCAAAATCCGCGCTGAGAATCTTGCCCTCGGTCTCCCCGTCCGTGAAGAACTCTGGAACGAACTGCGCCAAACCTGAGCCGCCCAGATCATCCGTTATGACAACGCAATCCGCCTCGCCTATACGTCAAAGGTGAACGCTTCCCTGGTCTCGTGCAGGACGACCTCGGCCTCTGGACCGCCCCCGACGGCGCGAAAATTCTCTGGTTCAAAGACCCCGACGGCAACATCCTCTCACTCTCGCAGCTTCCCTGATCGCAGCAGCCGCCCCGTGCCAGGCGCTAATCTAAACAAGTGATGCGTGCCGCCGTCCTTCATCACCCCGCCCCCATCGCCACGCGCCCGCTGGTCCTTGAAGACCTGCCTGTCCCCGAACCTGGCGCCGGCCAGGTCCTGCTTAAGGTCGAAGCCTGCGGCGTCTGTCGCACCGACCTCCACATCACCGCCGGCGAGTTGAAGCCTCTCCGCGACGCCGTCACGCCCGGCCACCAGATCGTCTCTCGTGTCGAAAAACTCGGCCCCGGCGTCAACACCGTCCGCATTGGCCAACGGGTCGGAGTCTCCTGGCTCGGTGGCGTCGATGGCACCTGCTTGCTCTGTCTGAAAAACCGCGAGAATCTCTGCGACCACCCCACCTATACCGGCTACTCCGTCGACGGCGGCTACGCTGAATACGCCGTCGCCCGCGCCGATTTCCTCATCCCACTCCCCGAAGAGAAACCCGCCGCCGACCTCGCCCCGCTGCTCTGTGCCGGCATCATCGGCTTCCGCAGTCTGCGCGTCGCGGAGGTCGCACCCGGCGATCGCGTCGGCCTCTTCGGCTTCGGCGCTTCCGCGCATCTCGCTATCGACGTCCTCAAATCCTGGAACTGCGAAGTCTACGTCTCCACCCGCGGCTTCCCACCAGCAGCTGGCTCGCGATCTCGGCGCCGCATGGGTCGGCGACGCCACCGAACGCCCGCCTGTTCAGCTTGATTCCGCCGTTACCTTCGCCCCATCCGGCGACGTCGTCCTCGCCGCGCTCGCCTCTCTCCGCAAAGGCGGCATCGTCGCCATCAACGCCATCCACCTCGACCGCATCCCGCAGTTCGACTACGATTCATTGCTCTTGGGGTGAGCGCCAGCTGCGCAGTGTCGCCAATATGACCCGTCAGGACGCGCACGACTTCGTCGCGCTTGCCACCCAAATCGGCATCCGGCCGCGAACCACGATCTTCCGTCTCGATGAGGTCAATGAGGCGCTCGCCGCCGTCGCCAACGATGCCATCGACGGCGCCGCCGTCGTCCTGCCCTGACGAAGCATCCCCAAAAGTTTTAGCGAAATCGGAATTCTCACGCCCAGCGAAGCATCCCCAAACACCAGTCAGGGACTGTATTCCCTATTGGCTGTTGGCTATTCCCTGTTCCCTGCCTCTAAGCCACCACCGCCAGCGTGAATCCGTCGTAGCCCTTAATGCCCACGGTCTGGACCGTCGTCGCGCTCACCCGCTCTTCGTGCGCCAGCGCCTCGTTGAAGCGCCGAATCCCCTGCACTCCCGGATCGGTGCTCTCCCCATCGGCCACCTCGCCATCGCGGATCACGTTGTCGACCACAATCACCGACCCCGCCTTCGACAGCCGCAAGGCCCAGTCAAAATATTCCCGCGTGTTTTCCTTGTCCGCGTCGATAAAGAAAAAATCGAACGGCCCCACTCCCTCCGCCGAAAGCTGTGGCAGCATGTCCAGCGCGCGCCCCAGCCGCCGCTGCACCCTCTTGTCGAGGCCCGCGCGCACAATGTTCTGCTGCGCAACGTCAAAGTGCCTTTGATCCGACTCCAGCGTCACCAGCAGCCCGTCCTTCGGCAGCGCGCGCGCCAGCCAGATCGTGCTGTACCCGCCCAGCGTCCCGATCTCCAGAATCTTGCGCGCTCCCTTCATCTTCGCCAGCAAATGCAGCAGCTTTCCCTGGCTCGGCGTCACCGCAATTTCCGGCAGCTTCGCGGCAGCGCAGTCCGCCAACGCCGCATCCAGTGCCGCATCCGATGGAGTCAACAACCCGTCGAGGTACTTCTCCACCGCGACCCATGTCTTTGAGGGTTTCCGCATAGTTTTCAAGGATGTTTCAATCGTCCTGAGGTCTCTTTACGACGCTACCAGCTCCGAAAAATCCGCGATCCGCGAAAACGCGCCCAGCACTTCGCCAATCAGCGCCAGCCGGTTGTTCCGCACTGCTCCATCATCTGCCATCACCATCACCTTATCGAAAAACAGGTCCACGTGCGGCCGCAAGGTGGCAATCTTCTCCATGGCCTGGCGATACTCGCCGTGCTTGCCCAGTTCCGCCACTACCGGCTCCAGCTTCTTCGCCTCCGCGTACAGCGCCTTCTCGGCCGGATCCGTCAGCAACTGCGGCTCGACCGTGCTCGTTTCCCCGCCTGGCCGCAGAATTCCCTTCTCCTCTGCCTGCCGCAGAATGTTCTTGATCCGCTTGAACGCCGCCGCAATCGCGGCCACATCCTCCGACCCGCGCACCTCGGTCAGCGCTTCCGCCCGCGCAATCGCATCACGCATGTTGTCTGAGTGCACCGCCACCACCGCATTCACCACGTCGTAGGCAAATCCGCGCAGATCGCGCAGCCAGAAAACAAAACGTTCCTCGAAGAAGCCTGCCAGCTTCTTCTGCGTCTCTTCGCTCACTTCCGCCGGCACAGCGCGGAACAAATCCGCCCGCACCAGCGGCAGCCCCGTCTCCGCCAGAATCTTCACAATCGCGTTCGCCGCGCGCCGCAGTGCATACGGATCCTTCGAGCCCGTGGGCTCCAGTCCGATCGAGAACATCGCCACAATCGTCTGCACTCGATCCGCAATCCCCAGCACTTGCCCTTCGACCGTCGGCGGAATCGGATCGTCCACCGCGGCCGGCGAATACTGCCAGTACACCGCCTGCGCTACTTTTTCCCCCAGCCCCTGCGCCCGCGCGTACAGACCGCCCACGATGCCCTGCAGTTCGGTGAACTCCTTCACCAGTTCCGTCGTCAGATCGGTCTTCGCCAGCTCCACCGCCTTTTGAAGCGCCGCGCCATCCACGGCGACCCCCCGCTCCGTCAGCACCTCCGCCAGCCTCTCTGCAATCTTCAGGTTGGCTTGCGTCTTGTCCCAGTAGCTGCCCAGTTCTTTGTGAAAGGTCACTGATCGCAGCATCTCCACACGGGCTTCCAGCGGGAACTTCTGATCCATCGTCCAGAAAAACTGCGCGTCCTTGAATCGTGCCCGCAGCACGCGCTCGTGCCCGTGCCGGATCGTCTCAATGCCGGTCTCTTCCGGATGCGTGTTCAGCACCGCCAGAAAATACGGCAGCAGCTTGCCCTCGGTGTTCTCCACCGCGAAATACTTCTGGTGATCCCGCATCACCGTCACCAGCACCTCTTCCGGCAGACGCAGGTATTCAGGATCGAAATTGCCCAGCACCGCCGACGGCCATTCCGTCAGGTGCGTCACCGTCTCCAGCAACGGCGTGTCCTCGCGCCAACGCGCCCCCTGAACAGCCCGCGTTTCCGAGTCCAGGGACTTGCGAATCCGGTGCTGGCGCAGCTTCACGTCTGCGGTCACATTTGCCGCTTCCAGAACCCCGACATAATCTTCCGGATGATCTATCGTCACCGGCGCATCACCGTGCAGAATCCGGTGTCCCCATGTGAGATTGCCGGCATTCACTCCCGCAAACTCAACCGGCAGGATTTCGCGATCCAGCAGCGCTACCATCCACCGCACCGGCCGCACAAACGTCTCCACCTTCAGCGGGCGCCAGTACATATTCTTTGGCCAGTACACCGCCGACAACTCTCCCGCCAGCCGATCGGGCAGAACCTCCCGCGCCGGGCGGCCCTTGTCCTTCACCATCGCCGCCAGATACTCGCCCTTTGCGCTCGTCACCTTGAAGAGCCGCGTCTCGCCGCCCTCCGGCTCGCTCAGCTTGCCCTGCATCTGCGCCCGGTGCAGCAGTTCCGAGTTCAGATCCGTTCCCCGCAGATGCTCTTCTGCAAAGGTCGCCGTCCGCAGCTGCTCTTCGCTCAATCCTGCCTTGCGCGCGAACGCCAGCGCCGCCGCCGTCGGTTCACCGTTTTTGAACGCCACACTCCACGACGGTCCCGTCAGCTCGCGCGTCGCATCCTTCTGCCGCGTGCGTACCCCGTTCACCTGCACCGCCAGCCGCCGTGGCGTCGAGTAGCTGTGAATCTCGTGCTCATCCTCCAGCAGCCGCTCCCGCCGCAACAACTCCACCACGCGCTCGGTCAACTCGGCCTGCGCTGCGGCGATCATCCGCGCCGGAATTTCCTCCATCCCCGCTTCGAACAAAAGATCCGGCATCTATCGCGTCCTCGCTCTCTGCCGCTGCATCGCGTACGCCTTCGCCACGCCCACCACCATATTGCGAATCCGTGCCATCACCGCGACCCGCTCCGTCACTGAGATCGCTCCCCGTGCGTCCAGCAGGTTGAACAGATGCGAGCACTTCAGGCACAGCTCATACGCTCCCAGCACCGGGAAACGCCGCAGCGCTACCCGCAAATCCTCATCCGGCGGAGAAGCCCCGTCGTGGACCAGCCGGTCGTGGACCTTCTCCTTCCGCTCGGCTGCCTTCTCTACTTTGAACTGCTGATGAAACGCCTCCAGCAGCGCCGTGCACTCCGCCTCATACAGCCGCAGATGTTCCCACAGCTTGCCGATGTCCGCCGCTTCGAAGTTGTAGACCGAAAGCTGCAGCTCCTCTTCCAGACGAACGTCGCCGTACGTCACCTGCTTGCCCGTTTTTGGATCGACAGCCCACACGATGTCGTAGATCGAATCCACATCCTGCAGAAACGCCGTGATGCGCTCCAGTCCGTACGTGATCTCCCCCGAGATCGGATCCAGATCCATCCCGCCGACCTGCTGGAAGTACGTGAACTGCGTAATCTCCAGGCCGTCCAGCATCACCTGCCAGCCCACGCCCCACGCCCCGCCTACCGGCCACTCCCAGTTGTCTTCCTCAAACTTGATATCGTGCTCGCGCAGGCGAATCCCGATCGCCTCCAGCGATTGCAGATAGATGTCCTGAATATCCGCCGGCGGCGGCTTCAGGATCACCTGCAGCTGCGTGTGCTTATAGAGCCGGTTCGGATTCTCCCCATATCGCCCGTCCGCCGGCCGTCGCGATGGCTGCGTGTACGCAATCGCCACCGGGTCCGGGCCCAGCACCCGCAAAAAGGTGTCCGGCGACATCGTCCCCGCCCCCACCTCCACGTCGTACGGCTGCGCGATCACGCACCCGCGCTCCGCCCAAAAGCTCTGGAGCCGTATCAGAAGTTCCTGGAATGTCAGCGCCTTCAGTGCAGCAGGCGGAGTCGATAAGGGGGTCAACTTGGGCACCCGTGTTTCAGGATCGATAGATTGCTCTAACGATTCTATCGGCTGCGACCCTTCAACGCATTATGGGCGGCGCCTATTCCCTATTCCCTATTCCCTATTCCCTATTCCCTATTCCCTGCTCCCGTCAGTCTCCCGCAGCAATCTTTTCCGTCTGCCGCGACATCCGCGCCGTCCGCTCGATCTTCTCCCAGTTGAACGGCCGTCCCTCCAGCGCCCGCTTCAGCGTCCGGAACAGCACAATCGAGAACAGCTGCCGATAACTGAACCGCTGCAGCCATACGTGGAACAGCAGCCACCCATCGCCCTTGTTCGCCGGATGCCGCGGCTCCAGCGAAAACGCCAGCAGCGACGTTGCGAAATCGATCAGCATGAACCCCAGGAAGTACACCAGCAGCTTGTCCACCGTCGCCGAACTCGCCGTCTCCGGGTGGAAGTGGCGGTCGACCAGGTATTGAATCACGCCCCACACAAACATGATGTCGATGAACGGCGATACCAGCGGCAGCAGAATTTGAAAGATCAAAATATTCGGCAGTGCGAAGAATCCCATCGCCGGATTTGTCCTCGCCGCCGCGCGATGCTTGAACACCGCCTGCAGAATCCCAAACGACCACCGGAACCGTTGCCGCATCAGGCTGCGAGCATTCGCCGGAGCCTCGGTGAAGGCCAGCGCGCGATCGTCGTAGATCACTTTGTAGCGCGTCTCCAGCAAACTCATCGTCAGGTCCGCGTCCTCGGCCACCGTGTTCACCGGGTAGCACCCGGCCTTCTTCACCGCCGGCGTTCGCCACGCGCCAATCGCCCCCGGAACTACCGTCACCACATTGAACAGGTCCATCGCGCGCCGTTCGAAATTTTGGCTCGTGATGTATTCCAGAGCCTGCCACCTCGTCCATGTATTGATCCGATTCCCCACCTTCGCGTTGCCGGCCACCGCGCCCACCCGCTCATCGGCAAACCACCGCACCAGCTTTGAAACCGCATCGTGCGCGATCACCGTGTCCGCGTCAATCCCGACGTAAATCTCCTCCTCCACATGATCGAGCCCGTAGTTCAGCGCCTCCGCCTTGCCCCCATTCGCCTTCGTCAGCACCAACAGCCGGCCTTCCTCGATCTCCTTCGGATACGCCTCCTTCGCCACATCGAACGTCCGGTCCAGCGATCCGTCGTCAATCACGATCGCCCGCAGGTTCGGATAATCCGACCGCAGCACCGACCGAATCGTCCGCACGATCACCTTCTCCTCGTTGTAGGACGGAATCAGCACCGCCACCCGCGGTTCATATACGCCCGGCGGAATCTTCCGTCTGCGGAACCGGTCGATCGACGCGAACACCCCAACCAATACCAGGCGCGCGCTCATCAGCACGTCGCCGATGAAGAAAATATCCACCACGAAATTCGCGAAGAACGAGAACAGGAAGAACGCCACCCAGTCCACGCGCGCCTGCCAGCGCATCTTCGGCGCAATCGGCGGCATCACCTCCGCCGTCGTCTTGCCCATCAGCTCCGACACGGGCACAAATTCGTAGCCCTTCGCCCGCAGCGTCGTAATCAGCACCGGCAGCGCCGCTACGGTCGCCGACCGGTTCCCGCCGCCGTCGTGCAGCAGGATAATGCTGCCCCGCATCCACGGATGCGTCTTCATCTCGTCGATCTGCTGCAATACGCTGTCCGTAATCTCCTGCGGCGACTTGTGCGGATGCTCGCTCCAGTCGTCCGTGTCAATCTTGTCGCCGATGATCGTGTACCCCATCTGCTGAATGCGGTACGCCGGTCCCGCTTCGTCGTTCGTGTCCGGCTCCTGGTCGATGGAGTACGGCGGCCGGAAATAAAGCGGCTGCCGCCCCGTCTCCGCCGCAAACAGTCGCTCCGTCCAGTTCAGCTCCAGTTCCAGCTGCCGCGGAGAAATTTCGCTGATGTCCGGGTGCGTGAAGGTGTGGTTCCCGATCTCGTTTCCATCGCGCACATAGCGCTGCAGCAATCCAATGTTGCTCTGTGCTTCCTCCCCGATCACCATGAAGGTGCCCTTCACGTGGTACTGCTTCAGGATGTCCAGGATCTTCGGCGTCCATACCGCATCGGGACCATCGTCAAAGCTCAACGCCAGCTTGTGCGGATCGTAGCCATACTGCTCGATGGTGTAGGACCGCGGCAGCCGCGCCATCTCCTCGTCGATCACCGTGAACTTATCCGCGTCCATCAGAATGGAACGCTCGCCCTTTTGCGGCGTCCCCACAATCCTCAGAATGTCTCCCTCGCCCTCCGTGTTCACGTCCTGGCCCGGCGGTACCGCCTTCAGAAAATCCGGCGCGTTCGCCGCGCTCGGATGATCCCACACCTGCCACAGCGACGGATCCTCTTCGCCCAGCCGCCACAACGCAAAGGTCCGCAGCCCCATCTGCCGCGCCGAGCGCAGTTCGTTCAGCGCCGTCACCCCGTCCAGAAACCACACCTGGTGCCGTAAATGCGCGTCTTCATCGTCGTAGGCGAAATGCGGATTCAGCTCGTCGCCTTCCAGATGCACATCCGCGCCCGCATCCTCCGCGCGCTGCCATGCGTCCTGTACGGAAAGGTCCTCGACGTCCACCACCCGCGGCTTCGGGTTCTTGCCCTTCTCCGGTAGCGGCTGCGCCCAGTCAAAGCCGTAGTTGCCGATGCCGCAGATCACCTTCTCCTTCGGCACCAGCTTCAGCACCCGCTGCAGATTGCCCTCGAACCACGGCTCGCTCGCCACCGGCCCCGGATCGCTGGTCTCTTCGTGTTCGTCGTAGTTCATTAGGATGATGCCGTCGCTGGACTGCGCCAGATGCCGCAGCGTCGCATCATCGGCTCCCGCCTGCACGTTCACGTAGATCCGCAGATTCTTCGCGCGGAAATCGTTGTGCAGCTCCGCCACCCATTCCGCGTAGAACTTCTCGTCCTCATCCGGAATCATCTCGAAGTCGAGACAGATCCCGCGATACCCCGGATTCGCAAACAGAAACTTGTCCAGCTGAACGTGCAGCTTGTCCCTTGCCGCCGGGCTCTCCAGCATCTTCCCGATCACATCGCCGTTCCAGTCCTGGGTCAGCGTGTTGTAGTCGTTCAGCATGGGGACGACATCGATCTCATCCTTCGCCGCTTCGATCGTCGTCCTGACCCGGTTCTCCGGATCGACCCCGTGCACTCCTGCCCCATCCACGACACTGTAGAAATGCACCGGAAAGAGCGGCGTCGCTGCCACCAGGTTGCCATCGGTCGACACCACATGCAGCCAGTCCGGAAACAGAATGTCTACCTGATGGATGTGCGCCTTCAGCGCCGAATAGCTGGCCTCGTCGTTCTCGTAGAACGCCGCTCGCAGCCCTTCATCCTGGTTCGGCACGATGTCCGTCGGATGTTTCACCGTCCTGCGCCGCGCCGGCCGCGCCGCAGCCCGCCGCGTGAGTTCCGGCTGCCGCTCCTTCAGAGCCTTCATGTTGCGCTTTTGCGCCGGCAACAACAGCTCGGGCAGCGTCTGCTTCGACAGCACGCTGAAGACAAATACCGCTCCCACGATAGTCAGCAGGACGATCGACACATCGCTCAGCCGCCGGAAAATCTTCCGCCGCCGCTGCTTCGGATCGTAGAAAACCTGCTTCATGGTGACCTGTCTCAATCCTACGATAGGTGCTCGCGCCCCTTCCGCCTTTTGCCCCACTCCTGGCTCGTCTCCCCGCTCGCTTTTCGCTAACCGCTCTTCGCTACCAGCTTTTCGCTCACCGCTCCACAGCTGACCTGCTCCCCGCTCCCGGCTCCCGGCTGTTCTAATACTCCCAATGCCTCTTCCGGCTCGCAGAAACTGGTGGCTCCTCGCGCTCGCTCTCGCCGCCGGAGCCGCCCTCCGCCTCTGGTTCATTCACGCCTATCCCGAGGTCGAAGGCGACCCCCTCCTCTACGGCGACATCGCGAAGAACTGGATGCTCCACGGCATCTACGGCAAAACCAGCGGCGCAGAAATTCTCCCCACCCTCATCCGCCTCCCCGGCTATCCCCTTTTTTTGATGCTCTGCTTCCGCCTCTTCGGCATGGAGCATTACCACGCCGTCATGTTCGTCCAGGTCGCCATCGACCTCGCCACCTGTCTCCTCATCGCCGCCCTCGCTCGCCGCATCTGGAGCGCACGCGCCGGATGGTGCGCCCTCTGGCTCGCAATCCTCTGCCCCTTCACCGCCAATTACGCCGCCACGCCCCTCACCGAAACCCTCGAGCTCTTCTCCATCGCCCTCGCCTTCTACGCCTTCGATCGATTCCTCGCAGCGCCGCGCTGGCCCTGGGCGCTCACCCTTGCCTTTGCGTGGAGCTACGCCGCCTTCCTTCGCCCTGACGGAGCTCTCCTCGCCGTCGCCCTCTGCCCCGCCCTCGTCGTCTGCGGATCAAAAAGCTGGGGCTCGCCACGGATGGTCCGGTGGGCCCTGGTCTGCGGCTTCCTCTCCATCCTTCCCTTCATCCCGTGGACCCTTCGCAACGCGCACACCTTCCACGTCTTTCAGCCGCTCGCCCCGCGCTATGCCGTCGATCCAGGCGAGCCCACCAACCCCGGCTTCCAGCGCTGGACCAAAACCATCTGCGTCGACTTCGCCTGCACCTGGGATGTCTACTGGAGCGCGGACAGCGATGCCATCCACCTCAACGATCTCCCCTCTCGCGCCTTTGATTCGCCCCGGCAATACGTCGAAACCAGCGACCTCATCGCCGACTACAACCGCACCACCACCATCACCCCTGCGCTCGATGCGCGCTTCGACGCGCTGGCCCAGCAGCGTATCCGCACCCATTCCTTCCGCTATTACGTGGAATTACCCCTGGCGCGCCTCGCCGACATGCTTTTCCGCCCGCGCACCGAGATGCTCTGGATCGAACTCCGCTGGTGGCAATACAGCCGCCATCACGCCGAAACGGAATTTGCCCTGGGATACGCAGCCCTGAACCTGGCCTACTTCGTCGCTGCGTTCATCGGATTCCTGAAGCGCCCGCGCCACTCCGGCGTCATCCTTGCCTTCGTGCTGCTGCGCTGCGCGCTGCTCCTCACCCTCGAAGTCCCCGAACAGCGCTACACCCTGGAATTCTTCCCACCGTTAATCGCATTAGCCAGCGTGGCTCTCACCCGAAAGCCTGACACGGACACAACAATTCACCAAAAATCCGCATCGACAGCTGAACGCCGAACGCCGACAACGCCGAACGCCGAACGCCGAACGCCGAATGCCGAACGCCGAACGCCGAACGCCGAACGCCGAACGCCGAACGCCGAACGCCAAACGCCGAACGCCGAACGCCGAACGCCGAACGCCGAACGCCGAACGCCGTAACCCGGCGGTCGGCGCTCTAAACCGCGCCCTCATCCAGCCGCAATTCCGTCACCTGAATCCGCCCGGTGCAGATCCGCAATGGCTGGCTGATCGAGAAGGATCGCCGCGTCCCCGGCGCCGTCACCAGAATCCGCGAAACCCGCGGACACTCGAGGCCGGTGCTCCACACCACCTGGAACGCCGCCACCGCGTGCGGCATCAGCGTCACGCTCGGTGCGGGCCCGCCTGCATCTTCCGCCTTCGTCTTCTGAAACTCCGCCAGCACCTGTGTGGTACCAACCTTTTCCACGCTCACGCTGCCGACATTCTCACCCTGCGCATCCACCAGCGCGACCGTGGGATACCCCCCCAGCTTGCACGGCATCGCCCCACGATTCATGAACGCCAGCTTTACCGACCGGAAAACGCCGCTCGCATCGCCTGCGATCTCCTCCACCGACAGCACATCCGGGTCGCATGCCCCCGCATTCTGCGCATCGGCCGCCGTCGCCCGCGCAATCAGGTGTGGCGTCTCCCCACCCGGAACAATGTACGGCGCATTTGGATTCCCATGCAGAGCCACATCGTCCGGCGCCGCTCCCTGCGCCGCAAGCTTCACCCTGCCGCCATGCGTGCCGGCACATCCGAGACACAGCACCGCAGCCCAGCTCGCAGCAACCGCCGGATACAGCCAACGCCTGAACATGGAAGGGAGTCCTTTGCTTGCTCTCATTGTAGGATGTTCGCCCTCCGCGTGCCGGTTGCACCTTCGCTCAGGAAGGTTGCCCGCACCCAGGATTTAGAATCCTGTCATGAACCCGCGCCCTCTCGATGGTCAGGTCGCCCTCGTTACCGGCGCTGCAAAACGTATCGGGCGTGCCCTCGCCCTCACCCTCGCTGAAGCCGGAGCTTCCGTCGCCATTACCTGGCGCGACTCCGAAGCCGAAGCCCTTCAAACCGTTGCCGACATCGAAAATCTGGGCGTTCAGGCCGCTGCCTTTCGCGCGGAGCTCCGCGATCCTGCCCAGATCCGCACCGCCGTCGACGCCGCCGTCGCCTGCTTCTCCCGCCTCGACATCCTCGTCAACAACGCCGGCCGCTACGAAACCGCCGCCCTCGAGAGCCTCTCCGTCGAGCAGTGGGACGCCATGTTCGACACCAACACCCGCGCGCCCTTCCTCACCGCCCAGGCTGCTTACCCGCATCTCAAAGCCGCTCACGGCCGCATCATTAATATAGGATCGCTGGGCGGCCTCCACCCCTGGCCCACGCACGCCCATTACTGCACCTCCAAAGCTGCCCTCCACATGCTCACGCGCACCATGTCCAAAGCCTGGGCGCCCGAGATCAGCGTCAACTGCGTCGCCCCCGGCATGATCGTCAACGGCGAAGTCGATCCCGAGTTTGAGCACTTCGCCCGCCGCACTCCGATGAAGCGCAACGGCACCGCCGCCGACGTCGCCGATGCCGTCCTCTTCTTCGCCGCCGGCCCCCACTTCATCACCGGCCAGATCCTCTCCGTCGACGGCGGCCTCGGCCTCTAACCCAGTCACTTCCAGCTTCGTCCTCCCTGCTCCCTGCTTCCCGCTTCCTCCTCATGCCTCGGCTTCCCTGGCCGATAGAGGAAGCAAGTCCATGCCGGAGAGCCGCAATGACCACCTTTACCTGGAATGACTCCTACACGGTGAGCGTCCAGCAGTTTGACGCCCAGCACAAAAAACTCTTCGAGATCATCAATACCCTCGCTGACGCCATGCGGATCGGACAGGGCGAGGACGTCCTCCGCGAAGTCGTCGGTAAACTCGCCGTCTACACACGCACCCACTTCCTCCAGGAAGAAGTGGCCATGCGCCAGACCGGCTACCCCGGCCTCGCCGCCCACCAGGAACAACACAGTAAGCTCATGGCCGATGTCGAAAAATATAAGACCGAACTCGACGAAGGTCGCAAACCCAACCTGATCACTCTGCTCAATTTCCTCCGAACCTGGCTCGTGCAGCACATTCAGAAGACCGACAAGCAGTACGCCGATCACATGAACGCCCACGGCTTCCGCTGAACGCCGCAGCCTTCGCCATTGCCCTTATTCCCCCACCAAAACCAAAGGCGCTCCCGAAGGGAGCGCCTTTTACTGCCGTTCAAGTGCCGCCAAGTCAGCTTCGAACAGGCTCTTCGCGAACAGGCTCTTCGCAAATCGGCTTTTCGCGAACAGGCTTGTCGCTAACAGGCCTTCGCTAACCGCCTTTTCGCTAACCGCTTTTCGCTAACCGGCCTTTCGCTAACCGCTTTTTCGCTCGCCGCCCCTCACCCCACCGGCACAATCGCGTTACACGGAGTGAACTGCGTCGTCAGCAGCGATGGATCCGGGAAGCTGAAATCTCCATTGATCGCGGTCGAATGCGCCGTGTCCTGGAACCACTGCAGCACCCCCAGCGTCTGCGGGTGATACGTGAATCCGTGCAGCGTCACATCCGTGTAATCCGGACTTAGATTCTCCGTGATGTCGCCAACCTCCAGCGTGTTCTGGCAAACCCCGTCCGGCGCGCCCGGTATCTGATAGTTCGGGGTGATGTTGTTCACAAACGGATCGTTCAGCGTCTCCGCCAGCTCGTGCGACAACGCGTTGATATCCGCAAACACGCCCGGATCGCCAAACACCGTGTTCGACACATCGGAGTCGAGCGACGTCGAGAACACCACCGTCTGCACAAACGTCCGGTTCGCCGTCTGCCGCGATTCGTACGCCGTGTGGAACCCGCCCACGCAGCAATCCACCGGCTGTCCCATCGAGAAATCGCCGTACACCGCGTTGCGCGTCAGAAAAATCGGAATCGAGTGAACATCGACCGGCTCCAGTTGCAGCATCGTGTTCAGCTGCGACTCGATGAATCCAATATCGATCAGCGCAAAGAACGTTCCGTTCGGATCCACGAACACCTCGGACGCTCCGGCTGGCACCTCGATCGTCACCGGTGTCAGGTTCTGCGGCCGATCCAGCAGCACGTGGTAGTTGTTATTTCTTCCTGTATTGATCAGCGGCCAGAACTCCGCCCGCATCTGCGCATCCACAAACTGCGTGTCGCCGCTGGCATATTCCGCATCGTCGAACAGCGGCGAATTCTTGATTTCGCGCGTGATCGCCGTCGCGTCAATCGTAATGTTGTTGCCGTTCTGATCGACAAATTCATCGAAGTAAAACGACAGCGGAACGTAGTCCGTCGGCACGTTGGTTGTCCGCTTCAGCGCCGGGTTCTGCCCCACCATCGTGTACGCATAGCTCTGCCCGTCGCTGGTAAACGAGCTGGTGAAACTTGGCAGGGAAACGATGTTCTGACTCTGCGCCTGCGTGGCCAGGTTCGTTGAAGCCGACAGCCGATTCTCCGCTTTGTGCAACGGCGTCGAGTTCAGCGATGCGAAATAGCCGCCAGGGACCGCGACCGGATGACGAGGTGTGTTGCCAGGAGTCTGAGCGGCAGCCAGTTGGCTCAGAACGATAAGAACAGAGAAGGACGTGCAAAGGGACATCTTCCGCATGGGGGGAGCTCCGTTTTCCTGCTGACTGTTTTTCAGAAGCGCGACCTCACTGTGCTTCACGAAAGACGCAAAGTCAATCGCATCTTTGGTAATTGCAGCGTCTTCGACGGTAAAAATTCGCACACGATGACCACAGGCGCACATCGCTCCGCGCTCCACGCCGCCTCGACGTTACGACAGATTCGTCAGGAAGAAATCAAGTTGTCGAATGGATCAAATGACCCGCGGCTATCGCCCAAACAGCCGCCCCATCAGCCCTCGGCGTTTCGTCTCGTCCTCGTAGACGTACACGCCCTCCGGCTCCGGCTGCGGTCCCAGCGGCTGGTTCTCGAACGCGGCTCGCGGATTCTTCACACACATCCGCTCCGCCGTTCCCTCGCCGTACTTCTTCGCAATCGCGTCGTACGCCGACCGCATCGCCGGCTTACGGCCTTCCAGATTGTGCGCGTCCGTCGCGATGAAGTGGACCCAGTTCTTCTCCATCAGTTCCCACGCCAGGGTCTGCGCGCGTTTTCCAAAGCGTCCCGTCAGCGACGAAGCTGTGATCTGCACCAGGCACCCGGTCCGCATCCACTCCGCCATCCGCGCGTGTTCTTTTTGCAGAATCGGGTTCCGCTCCGGATGCGTGATGATCGGCCGCATCCCCTTGACCGAAAACTCGTAGAAGGTATCCCCGATGTTCTGCGGAATCATGAACTCCGCAAACTCCACCAGCAGGTACTTCCCCTGGTTGATGGTGAACTTCGTCGGATGTTGGATCGCGTCCTGAATATTTTCGTACGACAGATGGAAGTCGCAGCCCAGTCCCAGCGTCACTGCGTTCCCAATTCGCGCCCGGATCGCTTCCAGCTTTTCCTTGTTTCGCTCCGGATTGAACTCCCACGTGTCATTCGCGTGCGGCGTCGCCGCGATATGCGTAATCCCGTCCGCCGCCGCGGCTTCCGCCTGCGCCACGGAGCCCTCAATGTCTTTGGGCCCGTCGTCGGTCCCGAACAAAAGGTGATGGTGGATGTCGATCATGCGTGCTCGGCCAGTGCCCCCACCAGCGATTCGAAAATCTTAAATCCATCCGCCGACCCCAGCAGCGCCTCGCTCGACCGGTCCGGATGCGGCATCATCCCCAGCACGTTCCGCCCCTCGTTCAGAATCCCCGCAATGTTCTCCAGCGACCCGTTCGGATTCGCCTCCCGCGTGATCTCCCCCTCCGGCGTCGCATACCGAAAGACAATCCGGTCCTGGCTCTTCAGCTCGGCGAGCGTTGCCTCATCGCAGAAGTAGTTCCCTTCCATATGCCCGATCGGAATTTTCAGCACCTGCCCCTTCGAGAGCGTCTGCGTGAACGGCGTGTTCGTCGTCTCCGCCCGCAAATACACCTGCTTGCAGATGTATCGCAGCCCAGCATTCCGCATCAGCGCACCGGGCAGCAGCCCCGACTCACATAAGATCTGGAAACCGTTACAAATTCCGAGCACCAGCCCGCCGTCCGCGGCAAACTTCTTCACCGACTGCATCACCGGCGAAAACCGCGCAATCGCCCCCGTCCGCAGATAATCCCCGTAGGCAAATCCGCCCGGCACCAGGATCGCGTCCGAGTTCTCGAGGCTCGGCGAATCGTGCCACAAAAACGTCACCGGCTGATGCGCTATCTCGGCCACCACGTTATAAGTGTCGTGGTCGCAGTTCGATCCCGGAAACACAAGCACGCCGAATTTCATATCTATATCAAGGTTAGCAGGTCAGCCTTCGCGAATCGTCATGGCTTTGAGGAAGGTATCAAAGGCGCGATCAATGGCTTGATCAGCCAGCGTCCAGACCTTTTCGTGGTGAAAGAGCACGCCCTGTCCGTCCGATGTCCGGATGACCTCAAAATCAATTTCTCCTGACACCCATATGCAGACGCGCCCCATCCTCGCATCGCTGTCAAAATCGGCAAACGCCGCAGGTTTAGCGGTAATGCGCCCCTCGTGGACCCCTGCCACAGTCACGCCGCGAGCGTTTGAGACCAACTCTCTGGAACGAAACCAGGAGCAGATCTCCTCAACCGTAAGGGTGTAGTCATTCATGAATCTGCTTTCGATACCCTGTCCCCTGTACCCTGCACCCTGCTCCTCAGCAGCCACGCATCCATCGCCTCCAGCGCCCGCTCGCACACGATCCGGTGCCGCTCCCGCTTATCCCGCACCTTCCGCCGAGTCGCCTCGTCCAGAGGCTCCAGCAAATCAAACGTGATGTTCGCCGGCTGAAACCGCTTCGCATCCGCCTCCGTGATGTACCGCACCAGCGATCCCAGCGCCGTCCCCCGCGGAACCGGCTCCGGCCTCTCGCCCCGCGCCATCTCCGCCGCATACATCCCCGCCAGCATCCCCGTCGCAATCGACTCCGTGTACCCCTCCACGCCCGAAATTTGCCCCGCGAAGAAGACCCGCGGATACTCCCGCAAATGGAGCGAGCGCGTCAGAACCTTGGGCGCGTTGATATACGTATTCCGATGAATCTGCCCGTAGCGCAGAAACTTTGCCTGCTCCAGCCCCGGAATCATCCGCAGGACCCGCGCCTGCTCCCCAAACTTCATGTGGTTCTGAAATCCCACC
>CAVPKU010000049.1:0-9333 GCA_963705765.1 uncultured Acidobacteriaceae bacterium
CTGGTGGGATTTCAGAACCACATGAAGTTTGGGGAGCAGGCGCGGGTCCTGCGGATGATTCCGGGGCTGGAGCAGGCAAAGTTTCTGCGCTACGGGCAGATTCATCGGAATACGTATATCAACGCGCCCAAGGTTCTGACGCGCTCGCTCCATTTGCGGGAGTATCCGCGGGTCTTCTTCGCGGGGCAAATTTCGGGCGTGGAAGGGTACACGGAGTCGATTGCGACGGGGACGCCGGCGGGGATGTATGCGGCGGAGATGGCGCGGGGCGAGAGGCTGGAGCCGGTTCCGCGGGGGACGGCGCTGGGATCGCTGGTGCGGTACATCACGGAGGCGGATGCGAAGCGGTTTCAGCCGGCGAACATCACGTTTGATTTGCTGGAGCCTCTGGACGAGGCGACTCGGCGGAAGGTGCGGGATAAGCGGGAGCGGCACCGGATCGTGTGCGAGCGGGCGCTGGAGGCGATGGATGCGTGGCTGCTGAGGAGCAGGGTGCAGGGTACAGGGGACAGGGTATCGAAAGCAGATTCATGAATGACTACACCCTTACGGTTGAGGAGATCTGCTCGCTGTTCCGTTCCAGAGAGTTGGTCTCAAACGCTCGCGGCGTGACTGTGGCAGGGGTCCACGAGGGGCGCATTACCGCTAAACCTGCGGCGTTTGCCGATTTTGACAGCGATGCGAGGATGGGCGCGTCTGCATATGGGTGTCAGGAGAAATTGATTTTGAGGTCATCCGGACATCGGACGGACAGGGCGTGCTCTTTCACCACGAAAAGGTCTGGACGCTGGCTGATCAAGCCATTGATCGCGCCTTTGATACCTTCCTCAAAGCCATGACGATTCGCGAAGGCTGACCTGCTAACCTTGATATAGATATGAAATTCGGCGTGCTTGTGTTTCCGGGATCGAACTGCGACCACGACACTTATAACGTGGTGGCCGAGATAGCGCATCAGCCGGTGACGTTTTTGTGGCACGATTCGCCGAGCCTCGAGAACTCGGACGCGATCCTGGTGCCGGGCGGATTTGCCTACGGGGATTATCTGCGGACGGGGGCGATTGCGCGGTTTTCGCCGGTGATGCAATCGGTGAAGAAGTTTGCCGCGGACGGCGGGCTGGTGCTCGGAATTTGCAACGGTTTCCAGATCTTATGTGAGTCGGGGCTGCTGCCCGGTGCGCTGATGCGGAATGCTGGGCTGCGATACATCTGCAAGCAGGTGTATTTGCGGGCGGAGACGACGAACACGCCGTTCACGCAGACGCTCTCGAAGGGGCAGGTGCTGAAAATTCCGATCGGGCATATGGAAGGGAACTACTTCTGCGATGAGGCAACGCTCGCCGAGCTGAAGAGCCAGGACCGGATTGTCTTTCGGTATGCGACGCCGGAGGGGGAGATCACGCGGGAGGCGAATCCGAACGGGTCGCTGGAGAACATGCGGGGATTCTGAACGAGGGGCGGAACATGCTGGGGATGATGCCGCATCCGGACCGGTCGAGCGAGGCGCTGCTGGGGTCGGCGGATGGATTTAAGATTTTCGAATCGCTGGTGGGGGCACTGGCCGAGCACGCATGATCGACATCCACCATCACCTTTTGTTCGGAACCGACGACGGGCCTAAGGACATTGAGGGCTCCGTGGCGCAGGCGGAAGCAGCGGCGGCGGACGGGATTACGCACATCGCGGCGACGCCGCACGCGAATGACACGTGGGAGTTCAATCCGGAGCGAAACAAGGAAAAGCTGGAAGCGATCCGGGCGCGCATTGGGAACGCAGTGACGCTGGGACTGGGCTGCGACTTCCATCTGTCGTACGAAAATATTCAGGGCGCGATCCAACATCCGACGAAGTTCACCATCAACCAGGGGAAGTACCTGCTGGTGGAGTTTGCGGAGTTCATGATTCCGCAGAACATCGGGGATACCTTCTACGAGTTTTCGGTCAAGGGGATGCGGCCGATCATCACGCATCCGGAGCGGAACCCGATTCTGCAAAAAAAACACGCGCGGATGGCGGAGTGGATGCGGACCGGGTCCGCGTTAAGTCACAGCTTCGTCGCTGACGGGACGCTTGGAAAACGCGCGCAGACCCTGGCGTGGGAACTGATGGAAAAGAACTGGGTCCACTTCATCGCGACGGCAGCGCACAATCTGGAAGGCCGTAAGCCGGCGATGCGGTCGGCGTACGACGCGATTGCGAAGAAGTACGGCGAGGGAACGGCGGAGCGGATGTGTGTGAAGAATCCGCGAGCCGCGTTCGAGAACCAGCCGCTGGGACCGCAGCCGGAGCCGGAGGGCGTGTACGTCTACGAGGACGAGACGAAACGCCGAGGGCTGATGGGGCGGCTGTTTGGGCGATAGCCGCTGGTCATTTGATCTATTCGACAACTTGATTTCTTCCTGACGAATCTGTCGTAACGTCGAGGCGGCGTGGAGCGCGGAGCGATGGGCGCCTGTGGTCATCGTGTGCGAGTTTTTACGGTCGAAGACGCTGCAATTACCAAAGATGCAATTGACTTTGTGTCTTTCGTGAAGCACAGTGAGGTCGCTTCTGAAAAACAGTCAGCAGGAAAACGGAGACTCCCCCAATGCGGAAGATGTCCCTTTGCACGTCCTTCTCTGTTCTTATCGTTCTGAGCCAACTGGCAGCCGCTCAGACTCCTGGCAACGCCCCTCGTCATCCGGTCGCGGTCCCTGGCGGCTATTTCGCATCGCTGAACTCGACGCCGTTGCACAAAGCGGAGAATCGGCTGTCGGCTTCAACGAACCTGGCCACGCAGGCGCAGGGTCAGAACATCGTTTCCCTGCCAAGTTTCACCAGCTCGTTTACCAGCGACGGGCAGAGCTATGCGTACACGATGGTGGGGCAGAACCCGGCGCTGAAGCGGACAACCAACGTGCCGACGGACTACGTTCCGCTGTCGTTTTACTTCGATGAATTTGTCGATCAGAACGGCAACAACATTACGATTGACGCGACGGCGATCACGCGCGAAATCAAGAATTCGCCGCTGTTCGACGATGCGGAATATGCCAGCGGCGACACGCAGTTTGTGGATGCGCAGATGCGGGCGGAGTTCTGGCCGCTGATCAATACAGGAAGAAATAACAACTACCACGTGCTGCTGGATCGGCCGCAGAACCTGACACCGGTGACGATCGAGGTGCCAGCCGGAGCGTCCGAGGTGTTCGTGGATCCGAACGGAACGTTCTTTGCGCTGATCGATATTGGATTCATCGAGTCGCAGCTGAACACAATGCTGCAACTGGAGCCGGTCGATGTTCACTCGATTCCGATTTTTCTGACGCGCAACGCGGTGTACGGCGATTTCTCGATGGGACAGCCGGTGGATTGCTGCGTGGGCGGGTTCCACACGGCGTACGAATCGCGGCAGACGGCGAACCGGACGTTTGTGCAGACGGTGGTGTTCTCGACGTCGCTCGACTCCGATGTGTCGAACACGGTGTTTGGCGATCCGGGCGTGTTTGCGGATATCAACGCGTTGTCGCACGAGCTGGCGGAGACGCTGAACGATCCGTTTGTGAACAACATCACCCCGAACTATCAGATACCGGGCGCGCCGGACGGGGTTTGCCAGAACACGCTGGAGGTTGGCGACATCACGGAGAATCTAAGTCCGGATTACACGGATGTGACGCTGCACGGATTCACGTATCACCCGCAGACGCTGGGGGTGCTGCAGTGGTTCCAGGACACGGCGCATTCGACCGCGATCAATGGAGATTTCAGCTTCCCGGATCCATCGCTGCTGACGACGCAGTTCACTCCGTGTAACGCGATTGTGCCGGTGGGGTGAGGGGCGGCGAGCGAAAAAGCGGTTAGCGAAAGGCCGGTTAGCGAAAAGCGGTTAGCGAAAAGGCGGTTAGCGAAGGCCTGTTAGCGACAAGCCTGTTCGCGAAAAGCCGATTTGCGAAGAGCCTGTTCGCGAAGAGCCTGTTCGAAGCTGACTTGGCGGCACTTGAACGGCAGTAAAAGGCGCTCCCTTCGGGAGCGCCTTTGGTTTTGGTGGGGGAATAAGGGCAATGGCGAAGGCTGCGGCGTTCAGCGGAAGCCGTGGGCGTTCATGTGATCGGCGTACTGCTTGTCGGTCTTCTGAATGTGCTGCACGAGCCAGGTTCGGAGGAAATTGAGCAGAGTGATCAGGTTGGGTTTGCGACCTTCGTCGAGTTCGGTCTTATATTTTTCGACATCGGCCATGAGCTTACTGTGTTGTTCCTGGTGGGCGGCGAGGCCGGGGTAGCCGGTCTGGCGCATGGCCACTTCTTCCTGGAGGAAGTGGGTGCGTGTGTAGACGGCGAGTTTACCGACGACTTCGCGGAGGACGTCCTCGCCCTGTCCGATCCGCATGGCGTCAGCGAGGGTATTGATGATCTCGAAGAGTTTTTTGTGCTGGGCGTCAAACTGCTGGACGCTCACCGTGTAGGAGTCATTCCAGGTAAAGGTGGTCATTGCGGCTCTCCGGCATGGACTTGCTTCCTCTATCGGCCAGGGAAGCCGAGGCATGAGGAGGAAGCGGGAAGCAGGGAGCAGGGAGGACGAAGCTGGAAGTGACTGGGTTAGAGGCCGAGGCCGCCGTCGACGGAGAGGATCTGGCCGGTGATGAAGTGGGGGCCGGCGGCGAAGAAGAGGACGGCATCGGCGACGTCGGCGGCGGTGCCGTTGCGCTTCATCGGAGTGCGGCGGGCGAAGTGCTCAAACTCGGGATCGACTTCGCCGTTGACGATCATGCCGGGGGCGACGCAGTTGACGCTGATCTCGGGCGCCCAGGCTTTGGACATGGTGCGCGTGAGCATGTGGAGGGCAGCTTTGGAGGTGCAGTAATGGGCGTGCGTGGGCCAGGGGTGGAGGCCGCCCAGCGATCCTATATTAATGATGCGGCCGTGAGCGGCTTTGAGATGCGGGTAAGCGGCCTGGGCGGTGAGGAAGGGCGCGCGGGTGTTGGTGTCGAACATGCCGTCCCACTGCTCGACGGAGAGGCTCTTGAGGGCGGCGGTTTCGTAGCGGCCGGCGTTGTTGACGAGGATGTCGAGGCGGGAGAAGCGGGCGACGGCGGCGTCGACGGCGGTGCGGATCTGGGCAGGATCGCGGAGCTCCGCGCGAAAGGCAGCGGCCTGAACGCCCAGATTTTCGATGTCGGCAACGGTTTGAAGGGCTTCGGCTTCGGAGTCGCGCCAGGTAATGGCGACGGAAGCTCCGGCTTCAGCGAGGGTGAGGGCGAGGGCACGCCCGATGCGTTTTGCTGCGCCGGTAACGAGGGCGACCTGACCATCGAGAGGGCGCGGGTGCATGACAGGATTCTAAATCCTTAGTGCGGGCAACCTTCCGGAGCGAAGGTGCAACCGGCACGCGGAGGGCGAACATCCTACAATGAGAGCAAAGGACTCCCTTTCATGTTCAGGCGTTGGCTGTATCCGGCGGTTGCTGCGAGCTGGGCTGCGGTGCTGTGTCTCGGATGTGCCGGCACGCATGGCGGCAGGGTGAAGCTTGCGGCGCAGGGAGCGGCGCCGGACGATGTGGCTCTGCATGGGAATCCAAATGCGCCGTACATTGTTCCGGGTGGGAGACGCCACACCTGATTGCGCGGGCGACGGCGGCCGATGCGCAGAATGCGGGGGCATGCGACCCGGATGTGCTGTCGGTGGAGGAGATCGCAGGCGATGCGAGCGGCGTTTTCCGGTCGGTAAAGCTGGCATTCATGAATCGTGGGGCGATGCCGTGCAAGCTGGGGGGGTATCCCACGGTCGCGCTGGTGGATGCGCAGGGTGAGAATGTCGGCAGCGTGAGCGTGGAAAAGGTTGGTACCACACAGGTGCTGGCGGAGTTTCAGAAGACGAAGGCGGAAGATGCAGGGGGCCCGCACCGAACGTGACGCTGATGCCGCACGCGGTGGCGGCGTTCCAGGTGGTGTGGAGCACCGGCCTCGAGTGTCCGCGGGTTTCGCGGATTCTGGTGACGGCGCCGGGGACGCGGCGATCCTTCTCGATCAGCCAGCCATTGCGGATCTGCACCGGGCGGATTCAGGTGACGGAACTGCGGCTGGATGAGGGAGCGGTGTAGCGCGCCGACCGCGCGGGTTACGGCGTCTCGTCGGCGTTCGGCGTTTCGGCGTTCGGCGTTCGGCGTTCGGCGTTCGGCGTTCGGCGTTCGGCGTTCGGCGTT
This sequence comes from uncultured Acidobacteriaceae bacterium, assembly GCA_963705765.1. GTDB lineage: Bacteria > Acidobacteriota > Terriglobia > Terriglobales > Acidobacteriaceae > Palsa-343. The sequence goes on from CAVPKU010000049.1 coordinate 6,181, forward strand.
CGGCGTTCGGCGTTCGGCGTTCGGCGTTCGGCGTTCGGCGTTCGGCGTTCGGCGTTCGGCGTTCGGCGTTCATGCTGTCGATGCGGATTTTTGGTGAATTGTTGTGTCCGTGTCAGGCTTTCGGCTGAAGGCCACGCTTGCCAGTGCGATCAGGGGTGGGAAGAACTCAAGAGTGTAGCGCTGTTCGGGGACTTCGAGGGTGAGGAGCAGGGCGCAGCGCAGCAGCACGAAGGCAAGGATGACGACCGAGAGGCGCGGGCGCTTCAGGAATCCGATGAGCGCAGCGACGAAGTAGGCCAGGTTCAGGGCTGCGTATCCCAGGGCAAATTCCGTTTCGGCGTGATGGCGGCTGTATTGCCACCAGCGGAGTTCGATCCAGAGCATCTCGGTGCGCGGGCGGAAAAGCATGTCGGCGAGGCGCGCCAGGGGTAATTCCACGTAATAGCGGAAGGAATGGGTGCGGATACGCTGCTGGGCCAGCGCGTCGAAGCGCGCATCGAGCGCAGGGGTGATGGTGGTGGTGCGGTTGTAGTCGGCGATGAGGTCGCTGGTTTCGACGTATTGCCGGGGCGAATCAAAGGCGCGAGAGGGGAGATCGTTGAGGTGGATGGCATCGCTGTCCGCGCTCCAGTAGACATCCCAGGTGCAGGCGAAGTCGACGCAGATGGTTTTGGTCCAGCGCTGGAAGCCGGGGTTGGTGGGCTCGCCTGGATCGACGGCATAGCGCGGGGCGAGCGGCTGAAAGACGTGGAAGGTGTGCGCGTTGCGAAGGGTCCACGGGATGAAGGGAAGGATGGAGAGGAAGCCGCAGACCAGGGCCCACCGGACCATCCGTGGCGAGCCCCAGCTTTTTGATCCGCAGACGACGAGGGCGGGGCAGAGGGCGACGGCGAGGAGAGCTCCGTCAGGGCGAAGGAAGGCGGCGTAGCTCCACGCAAAGGCAAGGGTGAGCGCCCAGGGCCAGCGCGGCGCTGCGAGGAATCGATCGAAGGCGTAGAAGGCGAGGGCGATGGAGAAGACTCGAGGGTTTCGGTGAGGGGCGTGGCGGCGTAATTGGCGGTGAAGGGGCAGAGGATTGCGAGCCAGAGGGCGCACCATCCGGCGCGTGCGCTCCAGATGCGGCGAGCGAGGGCTCGGTTAGGAGACAGGTGGCGAGGTCGATGGCGACCTGGACGAACATGACGGCGTGGTAATGCTCCATGCCGAAGAGGCGGAAGCAGAGCATCAAAAAAAGGGGATAGCCGGGGAGGCGGATGAGGGTGGGGAGAATTTCTGCGCCGCTGGTTTTGCCGTAGATGCCGTGGAGCATCCAGTTCTTCGCGATGTCGCCGTAGAGGAGGGGGTCGCCTTCGACCTCGGGATAGGCGTGAATGAACCAGAGGCGGAGGGCGGCTCCGGCGGCGAGAGCGAGCGCGAGGAGCCACCAGTTTCTGCGAGCCGGAAGAGGCATTGGGAGTATTAGAACAGCCGGGAGCCGGGAGCGGGGAGCAGGTCAGCTGTGGAGCGGTGAGCGAAAAGCTGGTAGCGAAGAGCGGTTAGCGAAAAGCGAGCGGAGCTATCCCCTGGCCTGCGGTGACATAAGCACGGGCGAGGTTGCGCAGGTAGTCAGGATCGCGCAGGACGGATCTGTTTTTCAGCGCGGTACGGAAACTTGTTTGCGGTGTAGACTGGGTGTCTCTTCCCTGCCCTGCCTGGGCCTGGGGCGTTTGAGAGCAGGCCGCGCCACCAGGCAGGAGACTGCGGCTGGCGGTGCAGCAGGGCCTGATAGACGGGGACGTTTCTGGATGGAGACACAATATGCACAAGTGTAGGCAGCGTGATGGTTATCCCGTCGAATTAAGAGGCTGTAACCCCTTTCATTCTTATTCGACACAGGAGAGACCTCAAGAAACACAAATTCAGAGAAAAGTTAACAATGAAAAGTTTGCTCGAGGGGAAGACTGACACTTGTCAGATGAAAAATTGTTTTCGAGTCAGAGATCGTGTCATATAAGAGAATTCGCTAATCGCATCTCATTTGATTTCAATGTTTTCTTGATTCATGCTCAACTACTATTACCAAGTGGTAATCGTTTCTAATTCTAGGAATGAAGATATTCCTCATCTCCTAATCCCAAGGGACGGGTATCGTATTCCAATTTATATTTCCGTCATTCGTTAATCGTGACATAAAACCCATTCAAGCACAAATACAAAATATACAGCCCTGCGCTTTCCCCCCCTCTACCGCCCTCTTAAGTCTAGCTTGGTACTTGGCAAGCTGCTCCAGGAGCACATTGACCGGGGAACTTCCTAGATGTGAGGGGATTGGGGATGAGGCCGTTATTCCACAGATCTTGGAAGTTCCACTCCGGCGCGCTTTCCGTTTTCCAGCACCAAAAGAACCACCCTGTGTGGGCTTCGTAGGCATCCATCTGCGCTTCGACGTAGGCGCGCAGATTTGTTCGGTCAACCTGGCTCAATCCAGCGGCAGTGCCAACGGATTTTCCGGTGCAGTCTCCGATGTGAGAACTGCCTCCGCTTCCAGTAAAGGTGCCGTCATATCGAGCTCCGGTTCCAAGACCGTTCAACCATTTGGCACAATCCGTTTGTGCGCCTGTTTACTCCCCAACCACCACCCACTTGTCTGTTCCAGCAATAGTTTTGGGTGGTTCTTGTTTTACACGCGTTTGCGGACCGCGACCACGGCGTGCCGAACAACCTGCTGCTGTGCTCGGTGGGCGCGGGGCATCCTGTGGCTCGGCTGGAACGGGTTCAACGGTGGTGACCCGTACTTCGCGGGGGCGGACGTGGCGTTGGCCGTGCTCAACACCAACCTCGCCACCGCGGTGGCCATGATGACCTGGATCATCCTGGACATGGTAGGGACGAAGGAGAAGAAGCCGACCTTCCTCGGCGGCATCAACGGCCTGATCGTCGGGCTGGTCGGCATCACGCCGGGCGGCTGGCGGACGTCAACGGCGTGGGCGCGATCGTCATCGGCCTGGCCGGGTCGGTCATCGTGTGGCTGGCCTGGAACTACCTGAGCAAGGTGCCGCCGTTCAGCAAGGTGGACGACACCCTCGGCGTGGTCTACACCCACGGCATCGCCGGCCTCGCCGGCGGCCTGATGGTCGGCCCTCTGTGACCGCCCCAACCCGAAAATAATCATGT
>CAVPKU010000050.1:0-193384 GCA_963705765.1 uncultured Acidobacteriaceae bacterium
CCGGGTGGGGGTTGGTTTCGTTTGGGCAAGGTTCCGCGGCAACGAGTGCTGCGCTACTCGCGGCGTTCCTGGAGGAAGTCGGCGGAGACCGGGTTTTCGTAGAGGGAGTAGTCGCGGGTGACGACGGTGAGTCCGCTGGGAGTGACGAAGTAGTTTTTGCGGTCGTCGTTCTGGTCGTATCCGATGACAGTGCCTTCGGGGAGGTGGACGTCGCGGTCGATGATGGCGCGGCGGATGCGGCAGTGGCGGCCGATGTTGACATGGGTGAAGACGATGCTGGAGTCGACTTCTGAGTAGGAGTTGACGCGCACGTCCTGAGAGAGGACGCTGTTGCGCACCACGGCGCCGGAAACGATGCAGCCCTGGGAGACGATGGAGTTGATGGCCATACCGGTGCGGCCGGGCTCGCCGAACACAAACTTCGCGGGCGGATACTGGCGGACGCGGGTGCGGATGGGCCAACTGTTGTCGTACAGGTTGAAAATCGGGGAGACCGAAGCCACGTCCATATTGGCGTCGTAGTAGGCCTCGAGGGTGCCGACGTCGCGCCAGTAGAGGGCTTCTTTGCGATTCTCGTCGACGAAGTTATAAGCGAACATCTTGTACTTACCGAGAATGGCCGGGAGGATGTTATGGCCGAAGTCGTGCTGCGATTCCGGATCTTCCGCATCCTTGATGAGCGCGGGGAGGAGCACGTCGGTGTTGAAGAGGTAGACACCCATGGAGGCATCGACCTTGGTGGCATCGAAGGGAGAGCGGAGGTCGGTCTTTTTCGGCTTCTCGAGGAAGCCGATAACTTCGCCGGAGCGCGCGACTTCGACGATGCCGAAGCGGGAGACGTCGGCCGGCTCGATAGGCAGGGTGGCGAGAGTGACGTCGGCGCCGGAGTCAAGATGCTGGCGGAGCATCTTGCCGTAGTTCATTTTGTAGATGTGATCGCCGGAGAGGATGAGGACGTGCTTGGGCTGCTCGGATCCGATGGAGTAGATGTTCTGGTAGACGGCGTCGGCGGTGCCCATGTACCAGTTGGCGCTGACGCGCTGCATGGGGGGCAGGATCTCAATAAATTCGCCGAGTTCCTGGGCGACGACGCTGGTCCAGCCTTCGCGGATGTGGCGGTTGAGGGAGAGCGCCTTGTACTGGGTGAGGATGTAAACGCGGCGAAGGTCGGAGTTGATGCAGTTGGAAAGGGTGATGTCGATGATGCGGTATTGACCGCCGAAAGGAACCGCAGGTTTGGCCCGATCACGCGTGAGCGGAAACAGCCGTTCGCCGGCTCCGCCCGCCAGAAGTACGCCCAGAGTATCTCTCATCGGCATGATCGCCTTTCACGGCTCTTGCCTGGATTTTCGCTGCTCTCCGGCGATCGTTCTGACGTTCGCGAGCCTCGCGCCGGAGTGGGCGAAGGCCAGATATATCACAAACTTCTCCAAATGCGCGCCCGGCATTGAAGCAAACGCGAGGCGTCAACTGTCTTCGGCGTCCTGTGCTTCTCCGGCGATAGAAATGCGGAGGGACTTGAGGAAGTGGAGGTCCTGTGCGGTGAAGGTTCCCTGCTGGTCGGCATCGGCGGATTCGAGATCGTCGCCTGGGGCTTCGAGTGCGCCCTCGGGCTGCTCCTCGACTTCGTTGAGGCCGATGGTGGCCTCGAGCATGAGCATGACTTCGAATCCCTGGCGGCGAATATCGGCAACCACGCCGGCGATCTGGGGCGACTCCGAGACGCTCTCATGAATGGCCTCGCCCAGTAGCTGGACCAGTTTGCGGAGTTTTTGATTCAAGTCAGAACCTCGATTTCCCGGCTTGGGGGTGGTTGGAGCTGTGGCCGCCCCTGTCCTTACCTTATCGTTTGATGTTCGCACGGGGCAATGCGAATCTGGGGGGCTTTGGGACGGGGATGCGTAATGAAATTGGGCGGGGCCGGAGTTGGGGCAGGGGTTGTTAGACTGCAACCATGGAGCCCAACCGGGAACTGGTTTCATCTTCAGGGCTGCGGCTTCGGCGAGCGTCCTGCGCCCCGCTTCGGGGGCGGGTCGCACCCGTGCCACGACTGAGAGCAGGGCAGCGATGAAACCAGTTCGAGTCGGCCGGATTCTTGGCATCGGGACACGCGTCGTCGCGAGTAAGCTGCGCGACGGGACGGCCGGGGCTGCGGCGGCGGTGGAACGGTCGCGGGCTGCAGGGGTGAGCGCGGGGAATTCTGCGGCGGCTGGGTCGGGATCGGGCGGGGTCGCTGAGGTGCGGGCGACAGGAGCGCGGCCTGCTGTGCCGAGTTCCGCGGCGGTGGCCGAAGGGAGCCGGCGCTTTGCGCGCGGGGCGGGGCGCGCCGGCGCGGCGATATGGAAGCCGTTTGCGCATGCGACGGGGCTGCTGGGTTTGCAGATTACGGGGCTGCTGTTTGCGTTTTTTGCTTTGGGGTTTGGGGCAAAGTCGTGGCAGCTGTACCGGGAATCGGGCTGGCGGGATCATCATCTACCGCTGTACCTGGGGTTCGCCGTGCTGTTTGTGTGGTTCGCGGTGAGCTCGTTCTGGCGGGCGAGCCGGAAACAGCGGCGCGGATGATGGAAATTTGCGTGGCATACAATGGCGGGTTCTGATGCCCGATCCTTCGTCGACAAAGCCGCTGTACACCGCTGGCGATCTTGCCGGCTTCGATGCGGAGCGCGAGATTGGGTTTCCCGGGGAGTTTCCGTTCACGCGGGGGATCCAGCCGACGATGTATCGCGGGCGGCTGTGGACGATGCGGCAGTACGCGGGCATGGGCGACGCGGAAGAGAGCAATCGCCGTTACAAATTTTTGCTGGCGCAGGGGACCAAGGGGCTGTCGGTGGCGTTCGACCTGCCGACGCAGATTGGGTACGACTCGGATTCGCCGTATGCGCTGGGCGAGGTGGGCAAGGTCGGTGTCGCGATCGATTCGATTGAGGACATGGAGCGGTTGTTCGACGGGATTCCGCTGGAGCGGATTTCGACGTCGATGACGATCAACGCCACGGCCAGTATTTTGCTGGCGCTGTATGTTGCTGTGGCGCGGAGGACCGGCGCCGACAGCAAGAAGCTAGCGGGGACGATCCAGAACGACATTCTGAAGGAGTACATTGCACGGGGGACGTACATCTACCCGGTGCGGCACGCGATGCGGATTGTGACGGACATTTTTGCGTGGGCGGGCGAGCAGGTGCCGGAGTGGAACACGATTTCGATCTCGGGATACCACATGCGCGAGGCGGGATCGACGGCAGCGCAGGAGGTGGCGTTCACGCTGGCCAACGGGATGACGTACGTGCAGGCCGCGCTGGATGCGGGGCTGGACGTCGACCACTTCGCGCCGCGGCTGTCGTTCTTTTTTAATGCGCACAACAATTTTCTGGAAGAGGTGGCGAAGTTTCGCGCGGCGCGGCGGATCTGGGCGGGCATCATGCGGGAGAAGTTCGGAGCGAGGAATCCGCGGTCGTGGATGCTGCGGTTCCACACGCAGACGGCGGGGTCGACGCTGACGGCACAGCAACCAGAAAACAACATTGTGCGGACGGCGCTGCAGGCGATGGCGGCGGTTCTGGGCGGGACGCAGTCGCTGCACACGAATGGCTACGACGAGGCGCTCGCACTGCCGACGGAAGAGGCCGCGCGGATTGCGTTGCGGACGCAGCAGATTATCGCGTGCGAGTCGGGCGTGGCGAATACCATCGATCCGGTTGCGGGGTCGTACGCGATTGAATCGCTGACGAACCGGATCGAAGGCGACGTTCATGGGTATTTCGAACGCATTGAAAAGCTCGGCGGGATGCTGCCCGCGATCGAGCGCGGATGGGTGCAGCAGGAGATTCAAAACGCGGCGTACGACTACCAGCGCGCGGTGGATACGGGCGACGCGACGGTGGTAGGGGTGAATCGCTTCACGGTCGAGAACGATCCGCCGATTCCGACGCTGCACATGGACGAGGCGCTGGAACGCAGGCAGGTGGAGCGGGTGCGCGCGCTGCGGGCGAGGCGCGATGCCGGACCATGGCAGGCGTCGCTGGATCGGATTCGCGAAGGGGCTCGATCGGGGGCAAACCTGATGCCGGCGATTCTGGATGCGGTCGAGAGCTTTGCTACCGTCGGCGAAATCGCGACAACGCTGCGCGAGGTTTTTGGGGAGTATCAGGAGACGGTGACGGTTTAAGGGGCTGCAGCGCAGGACCATTCGGACCCTGGTGGTGGGCGTCCTTCGCCCAGGGGCTTCCGGGGGCAATGACAGGCAATTTCGGGACGCTTTTCCCAGGATGGGAAGGCGGCGTCACTTTCGGGTGAAGTTCCGGCTCAAAGGGTTTGACGAGCGGGGGGCGGGGGTATCTGCTGCTTGCTGTGGGGTGAACCTGGCGGCTCCATTTTCGAATTTTGGGGTTGGTTTTTGGCGGCTGGAGGTCCGGGGCTGAGGGGTAATGACAAGCATTTTGGGACGCTTTTCCCGGGTTGGGAAGGTGGCGTCACTTTCGGGTGAAGGTTCCGGCTCAAAGGGTTTGACGAGCGGGCGGCGGGGGTATCTGCTGCTTGCTGTGGGGTGAACCTGGCGGCTCCAATTTCGAATTTTGGGGTTGGTTTTTGGCGGCTGGAGGTTCGGGGCTCAGGGGTAATGACAAGCATTTTGGGACGGTTTTTCCCGGGTTGGGAAGGTGGCGTAACTTTCGGGTGAAGTTCCGGATCAAAGGGTTTGACGAGCCGGCCAGGGGAGTATTGGCTGCTTGCTGTGGGGTGAACCTGGCCGCCCTCATTTCGGGGTTTTTGGGTTTGTTTTTTTGGGGTAGGTACTACGATAGAGTCCGGATCCTCGGGGTCGATGACAGGATTTCGGGACGCCTTTTCCCGAGATGGGAATGCGGCATGACTTTCGGGTGAAGTTCCGAATCAAAGGATTTGACGAGCAGGCGGCGGGGGTATCTGCTGCTTGCTGTGGGGTGAACCTGGCCTCCTCATTTCGGGGTTTTTGGGGTTTGTTTCTTGGGGGTAGGTACTACGATAGAGTCCGGATCTCAGGGTCGATGACAGGATTTCGGGACGCTTTTTCCCGGGTTGGGAAGGTGGCATAACTTTCGGGTGAAGTTCCGGATCAAAGGTTTTGACGAGCAGGCGGCGGGGGTATCTGCTGCTTGCTGTGGGGTGAACCTGGCCGCCCTCATTTCGGGGTTTTTGGGTTTGTTTTTTCGGGGTAGGTACTACGATAGAGTCCGGATCCTCGGGGTCGATGACAGGATTTCGGGACGCTTTTTCCCGGGTTGGGAAGGTGGCATAACTTTCGGGTGAAGTTCCGGATCAAAGGGTTTGACGAGCAGGCGGCGGGGGTATCTGCTGCTTGCTGTGGGGTGAACCTGGCCGCCCTCATTTCGGGGTTTTTGGGTTCGGTTTTTTTGGGGTAGGTACTACGATAGAGTCCGGATCCTCGGGGTCGATGACAGGATTTCGGGACGGCTTTTTCCCGGGTTGGGAAGGCGGCGTAACTTTCGGGTGAAGTTCCGGATCAAAGGGTTTGACGAGCGGGCGGCAGGGGTATCCGCTGCTTGCTGTGGGGTGAACCTGGCCGCCTCATATCAGTCTTTGGGGGTTGTTTTTTGGACAGTGCAAGTGGGAACCTGCTTTCGGGAACGATGAAATTTTCCGGGCCGCGACTCGTCGGCCTGTCGCTCTCAGTGCGTTGAGTCGTCATTCCGCGCTCAGCGCGGCTACTTCGTAATCCTCAATCGACGGGATGGTGAACTCCGCGGCGCCGTCGTTCACCTGGAACTGGATTTCTTTCTCCGCTCGCAGCAGTTCGACTTTCTTCACCGTCCGCCCCGCCGGAAGTTGCAGGCGCACGCGCTGTTCGCCGATGGGGTAGAGGTCGCGCAACCAACCGCGGTGCGTGTTGGGGTTGGTGTAGTTGAGCACGTGAACGGCGAAACCCGGTTCGGTTTCCCACGCGAAGGCTTCGATCAGGCCCTTCCCCTCGACCGTGCATGACGCGGTGTCACCGGCGATCCAGCGAATGGTGTTTTGCAGCAGGCGGCTGAGGTCGGTATTGCCGGCGATCCAGAGGCTGTGTTCGATGTTGCCGGGGAAGTATGCGGTTCGGTTCTTGCCGTGTTCCTGCAGGATGATGGCGGGCTCGGCGGTGCGCGGCGTCGGCGCCCAGGAAAGTTCGGGCGGATAGGCGACGAAGCCGGGGACGACGGTGAGGATTGGATTGTCGGCGGCTGCGACGGGCTGGCGATATTCGGCGCCGGGGAGCCAGTTGGTGTTGGCAAAGCTTTCGAGGATCGGGTGCTGGTGCTCGATGCGTGCGTAAAACGGATTGGAGTTGCCGCGGCGTCCGATGACTTTGCCGGCGGTGTGGATGCCGAAAACATCGGCGAGGCCGAAATCTGCGCGGCGCTCGTTGTGATCGGTGTACATGCTGGTTTCGAAGGTCGCCATGAGCGATCCACCTTGCTGAACATAGGCGCGTATTTGGGCGCACTGCGCATCGCTGAGGAGGGCGATGTTGGGGAGGATGACCGCGGCGTATTTCTTGAGGCGATCGAGGTCGAGCTGGTCTTCGTGCACGAAGTCGAAGAAGAAGCGGCCTTCGAGCAGCGCGGAATAAAGGCCATCCATGTTGCGCTGCATGGTCATGCCGTTGGGTGGCTGGTAGAAGAGGTTGGTGCGCTGGCCGATGACGACGGCAATATTCGCGATGGAGCGGCGGTTCATAAAATGCGCATCATGCTTCGCGGTCCAGTTGAAGTAGTCATCGCCGAATTTCTCCCAGCGACGGTCTTCGCCCATGCCGGCTTCGCCACCGATGACGTGGATGTATGGGACCATGCCGCTGGCGGCTGTTTCGTTCAACCACATCTGTGTTTCGGCGGGCGATTTGATGCTCTCGCGCCAACGCAGGGGTCCGGTGGACCAGAGGCCGGTGACGTTAGCCGCGAGTTTGCCGTTCATGATGGCGTGGCAGATGCGCCCCTGCTGCGAGGCGCCCCAGATGGGATCGTCCATGCGGCCGCGGCCCTGATTGTCGGCCTGGAACCACTGCGAGAGGGCGCCGACCTGAACGAGATTCGGCGTGGCGTGGATGCCGCCGCCCATGTTGGCGAAGTAGAAGGCTTCGCGATTTTTTTCCTTCGCGATGCCGTCGTAGAGTTTCCAGAGGTCGATGACGCGGTCGTTGAACTTATCCCAGTACGCGGTGGTTTTAGGCGACGGCAGGTTGCGGCAGATGTTGCAGAAGCAGACGGGCAGATTGAACATGGGCCAGCCGTTCATGTAGAAGCCGTCGACGTCGTAATGGGCGTTGATCTCGCGCATGATGGCGGTCATGTAGTCGGTCATGTAGGGGGAGAACATGCAGGTCTGGAAGAGCTCGGGCGTGTCGGCGGTCTCGATGGCGTTGCCCTGCTCGTCGCGCATGAACCAGTCGGGGTGGGCCTGGAGCGCGTCGTCCCAGTTGAGGTCGGGGCTCATGCGCGCGAAGGTGCGGAGGCCGCGCTTGCGGGCGGCTGTGTTCAGCTCGCCGAAGAAATCTTTGCCAGCGAGAAATTTGCTTTTGCGGTGGAACGGGACCTGGGTCTGGTAGTAGCCGATGATGCCGGTGACGCTGACATAGACGACGCCGACCTTGACGCGTGCCCAGTAGTCAGCCCAGGCTTCGACATCGAGGACGGCGGGATCGTGCTCGGTGATGTTGGTTTGGCCGATGCGGCGGAGGGTCCGGAGCCACGCGGGTTGTTCGGTGGGGAGGGGGGCCGCGATGGCGCTCGGGATTGCGGCGGCATCGAGTGGGTCGGTGAGAGCCGCCAGGGTGCCAGCCGCTGCTCCTGTTTTCAGAAACGTCCGCCGATTCAGCATCCGAGACCTCTCCGCTGCACGCTCCGCAATTGTTAAAAAGAGTGCGCCGAAGAATTTTAAGGGAATCCGACGGGCGATGCGGAAGAAGGTAAGCGTAACCCTTTCAGAAATCTACACGCGTGTATATTTTGCGGCCCGATGAAGAAGCGGATTTGCAACTTATAAAGATGAATCTGCGTCCGTGTTTGGGCATCAATAACGGAGTCGTTTCACCTTCGCCTGACAGCGCAGCCTGGTGAAACTCGGGACCTATCACCAAGGAGATTGGCGATGCGTGTGAGACGGTGGCTTGGGTTGCTCTTCGTGTGTCTCGCCGGGACGGGTTCGATGACGGCGCAGTCGGCGCTGTTGACGAATGCGCCGATGGGAAACATCAGCGGCACGGTGCAGGATACGGAGAATGATGTTATTCCGGGCGCGACGGTTGATCTGGATGGACCCGGATCGGGGTCTTCGCGCACTGCTGTGGCCGATGACAATGGCGGTTTTCATTTCGATTCGGTGACTCCGGGGACCGGATACCACGTCTCGGTTAAGGCCCAGGGATTTGCGCCGTGGACGTCGGCGGAGATTGCGCTTGGCCCCGGGCAGTTTCTGTTGCTTTCGGACGTGAAGTTGTATTTCGCAACCGCGGCAACGTCGGTGACGGTGTATGGGTCGCCGGAACAGATTGCAACAGAAGAAGTGAAGATCGAGGAACAGCAGCGAGTGCTGGGGATCGTGCCGAACTTCTATGTGGCATACGATTCGAATGCCGCGCCGCTGACGACGAAGCTGAAGTTCTCTCTCGCGATCAAAGCGGAAACGGATCCGGTGACATTTCTGGGCGCGGCACTGGTTGCCGGCGCGGATCAGGCCGGAAACACGCCTGGGTATCAACAGGGAGCGGCGGGGTACGGGCAGCGACTGGGGGCCAATTACACAACGGGCTTCACGGACATCATGATCGGGCGGCGCGATTCTGCCTTCGGTGCTGCATCAGGATCCGCGCTACTTCTATCAAGGTACGGGGACGACGAAGTCGCGAGTGCTGCATGCGCTGTCGAGCCCCTTCATCTGCCGGGGCGATAACGGCAAGTTGCAACCAAATTATTCGAGTGTGGGTGGAGATTTGGCTGCGGGAGCGATTTCGAACCTGTATTATCCGTCGAACGATCGGGGTGCGGGGCTGGTGTTTGGCAATGCGCTGATCACGACGGGCGGGCGGATGGCCAATGGCTTGATTCAGGAATTTGTGCTGCGCAATCTCACTCGGGGCTCACGGAAACGGGGCGGCGACGCGGATCTGCAGACGGTTCAGAGCCGGTAGTCAGCGCGCGCCCGCGCGGTGAGAGGCTCCACAGCAAAGAAAAAACTCTGATAGCTGAAAGTGATGCGGAAGACGCTGCCGTCGCCCAGGACGAGGTGCTGATCTTCAGGATCGAAGGCGTTCTCTTTGGGGTCGACATGACCCTCGACGACGGGCTGCAGGTTGGTCGTGGTTCCGGGGGGACGGGCACCCTCGCGGCGGAGGCGAACATCGCGACCGAAGCGGATTTCTTTGCGCGTGCCGTCGCGCTGAATTACGGTAGCGGTTTGCCCCGCCAGGCTTTGCACCGGCCGCATTTCCCACTCGGCTCGCCAGGTTGTCGTTCCATCTGCCATGTCGAGGAAGATAGCCCGGATTTTCAACGACTCGGAATCCCTCGTGAGCGTTAACCGTTCTGGCCTCGCAGTGCCCTGCCGGGTCGCACCAACGGGGGATGACTTCAGAGTGCGGCGCGCATCGGGCGGCGGATTTGCTCGGACGAGCGGACGGGACGGCGAAACCAAAGCGAACCTGATCGAGCCTGGAGGCGCGAATCTATTGGGCGGGAGAGGGGTGGACCATTTTTGCGGGATCGACGATGCGGTCGAAGTCTTCGGCACTCACGTAGCCGAGTTGGAGCGCGGCGTCTCTCAGGGTGAGGTCGTGCTGCATGGCGTGGTGGGCAATTTCGGAGGATTTGTCGTAGCCGATCACCGGTGAGAGCGCCGTGACCAACATGAGGGAGCGGGCGAGGTCTTCGTCGATTTTCTTTCGATTGGGCTGGGTGCCTTCGACGAGATGCTCGCGGAAATTGGTGCAGCCATCGGTGAGGAGGGTGATGGACTGTGCGAGGTTGTAGATCATGAGCGGTTTGTAAACATTCATTTCGAGGTAGCCGCCGGCGCCGGCAAATCCCGTGGCGACGTCGTTGGCCATGACCTGGACGGCGATCATGGTGAGGGCTTCTACCTGGGTGGGATTGACTTTGCCGGGCATGATGGACGAACCGGGCTCATTTTCGGGCAACAGCAACTCGCCGAAACCGGCGCGCGGGCCGGAGGAGAGCAGGCGGATGTCGTTGGCGATCTTGTAGAGCGAGACGGCGAGGGTGCGGAGGGTGCCGGAGAACTGCACAAGAGCGTCGTGCGCACCCTGGACGGCGAACTTGTTGGGGGCGGTGACGAAGGGGAGGAGGGTGAGCTTCGCGATTTCGGCCGAGGAGGATTCGGCGAATCCGGGCGCGGCATTGATGCCGGTGCCGACGGCGGTACCACCCAAAGCAAGCTGATAAACGCCGGGGAGCGCGGCGTCGATGCGAAGGAGATTGTCGGAGAGCATAACGGCGTAGCCGGACCACTCCTGACCGAGGGTGAGCGGGGTGGCGTCCTGCATGTGGGTGCGGCCTATCTTGATGATGTCCTTCCACTGCCCGGCTTTTGCGGCGATGGCGTCGTGGAGGCGGCGCACGGCGGGGATGAGACGCTGATGAACATTGACGGCGACGGCGATGTTCATGGCTGCGGGGAAATTGTCGTTGGACGACTGCGACATATTAACGTGGTCGTTGGGATGGACGGGCATCTTGCTGCCGAGCGGCGTGCCGGCGAGCTGGCAACAGCGATTGGAGATGACCTCGTTGACGTTCATGTTGAACTGCGTGCCACTGCCGGTCATCCACACATGCAGGGGGAACATGTCGCGATGCTGGCCGGCGAGGATCTCGTCGCAGACGCGCACGATGAGCGCGTGGCGCTCGGCGTCGAGCCAGCCGATGGCGTGATTCGCGCGGGCCGCGGCCTTTTTAAGGATGGCGTAAGCGCCGATCATTTCACGCGGCATGAGTTCTGTTCCGATGCTGAAGTTCTGGATGGAGCGCTGGGTTTGCGCGCCCCAGAGTTTGTCGGCGGGAACCTGGACTTCGCCGAGGGAATCCTTCTCGATGCGGAATGCGATCTCGCTCATGGCATGAACCCCTGCCCTATTGTGCCGCTTGCGGCGCTCTGAGCGCTGGACGCGGTTTTGTGCTCGCCTGGATAAAGGCGTTTCGAGCGCGGGTGATCCGCCGTATAGTCTCACCTGTGCAACGAATCGGCGTGCGGAGGGATGAGAAGGCGTGAGAGGGCGAGGGGCGATTTATTTTGCGTCGGTGCTGATGGGTGTGGGTTGCGTTCCGGGGACGCTGTTGGCGCAGGAGCCGGGAAAGGCGGCGGCGGAGGTTCGCGGCAGCAGCTACCTGCTTGGCAATCGGGCGATTGCGGCGGAGTGGCGGATCGTGGATGGGCGGGTGGAAGACTTTGCGGTGACCGATCGGTGGAACACAAAGAGCCTGCGCGTGGCAGAGCCGTTTGGGATTCTTCTGCGGGATGGAACGATTGAAGACGCGACGACTTTGCGCGTGGAGGGAAAGCCTGAGATGCAGGCGCTGGCGGCGGATCCGGCATCGGCCCGCGCGGCGGATCATTTCGCAGGGCAGGAATTTACGGCGGCGCTCAGCGATGGTGAGGGGCGCGTGCATGTGGCGTGGTCGGTGGTGATCCGCGATGGATCGAATTATGTGCGGCAGACGGTTACGATTGCCGCGAGCGGCCAGGATTTGCCGATCGCCGAGGTGCGACTGGTGGACGCGACGCTTCCGGGCGCTCATGTGGTGGGATCGGTGCGCGGATCGCCGATCGTGGCCGGCGACCTGTTTCTGGGAATGGAGGATCCGCTTTCGAACAGCAAAGTTGCTGGAGATCGCGCGACGGCGGTTGTGGATCGCGAATTGCCGCTGAAAGCCGGGCAGAGCGTCACCTATTCGTCCGTGATTGGTGTGACGCGGGTGGGGCAACTGCGCCGCGATTTTTTGAATTACGTCGAGCGCGAGCGGGCGCATCCGTATCGCACGTTTCTGCATTACAACTCCTGGTACGATCTAGGCTACTTTACGGCGTATGACGAGGCGGGGGCGCTGGATCGCATTCGTGCGTTCGGCGAGGAACTGCACGAGAAACGCGGCGTGGCGCTCGATTCGTTTCTGTTCGACGATGGCTGGGACGATCACGCGTCGCTGTGGAATTTCAATGGCGGTTTTCCTGATGGCTTCAAGGCAGTTCGCGAGGCTGCGCAGAGGTATGGCGCGGAGCCGGGTGTGTGGATGTCTCCGTGGGGCGGGTATGACGGCCCGAAGAAAGAGCGCGTGGCGTTTGGAGAGAAGCAGGGGTACGAGATTGTCGATGGCGGGTTCGCACTTTCCGGGCCGAAGTATTACCAGCGGTTTCTCGAAGTTTGTCTGCGGATGATGCGCGACTATGGGGTGAATCAATTCAAATTTGATGGGACAGGGAATGCGGACAGCGTCTTTAAGGGAAGCGCCTTTGACAGCGATTTTGCGGCAGCGATCCATCTGATTGGCGAGTTACGCAAGGCGGAGCCCAACCTTTATGTGAACCTGACGACGGGAACGTATCCTTCGCCGTTCTGGTTGCTGTATGCGGATTCGATCTGGCGCGGGGGCGAGGATGACAGCGAAGTTGGGGCCGGGCCGACACGCGAGCGATGGATCACGTATCGCGATGCGACGACGTATCGGGAGGTAGTGCAGGCGGGGCCGCTATATCCGCTGAATTCACTTATGCTGCATGGGATCATTTATGCGCGCGACAACAAGCAACTGAACAGCGATGCGCAGAATGATTTTCGCAACGAGGTGCGCTCGTATTTCGGCACGGGGACGCAGTGCCAGGAGATGTACATCACGCCGTCGCTGCTGAGCGCGGCGAACTGGGACGATCTGGCGGAGGCGGCGAAGTGGTCGCGCGCCAACGCCGATGTGTTGCGCGATACGCACTGGATCGGCGGCGATCCGGAGTGGCTGGAGATTTATGGATGGGCGTCGTGGGCGCCGCGCAGGGGCATCGTGACACTGCGCAACCCGAGCGATCGCGCGCAGAGCATTCGCATCGATGTGCGGGATGCTTTCGAATTGCCGGCGGGCGCGGCACAACGCTATACGGCAGCGAGCCCGTGGAAAGAGGATGCCGGCAAAGCGAAGCTCACGGTGGTTGCAGGAACGCCGGTTGAATTTCATCTTGCGCCGTTCGAGGTGCTGACGCTGGAGTTTTCTCCGGCCGGACGCTGAACGGATTATTCGGCCGGAGACGTTGCGCCGAGTTGTAGCTCCTGTGTTCCGCTATGCAGCGGGAGTTTTCGCGCTCCCCATTGCAACGTGCCCTCAAGCCCTTGCGGCAGAGTTACAGTTGCCTTCCACGTCGAGCCTTCGAGTTGGTAAACGGTGTGGATGATTCCGCGCGCGTGCGGCATGGATGCATCGATGTGATGGAGGCCGCGCAGGTGCGGCTCGATCAGGACGGTGTGGAAGCCGGGACTCGCTGGATGAATACCCGCGACGACAGTGAGCAGATCATAGTTAGGGCTCGCGCTCCACGCGTGGCAGTCGGACCGCGTCGGCTCTGGATTTTCCGCCCACGTGGTGAGGCCCATTTGCAGCATGTCGTACCAGGGCTTGAGCTGGCTGATGTAGAGGTCCGCGAGGCCGGCGTGTTCGAGAGCGCGACTGAGATAGAAGCGGAAGTAGTAAGTGGGCGGGGACATTTTTGGAACTGACTTACCGTTCAACTCGGTGGCGTGATCCGGATTCGAGGCAAGCAAGCGGCGCAGAATCGCGGCTTGCTCAGCGCGGGGCGCAACGTCGAGCCAGACTGCGAGGATATTCGCCTCGATGCTGTAAGTCTTCCTGGCCGGCGTGTCGGCATAGAGACCGGCGTTCGAATCCCAGTTGCTGGCGTTCAGCGCGGCGGATGCTTTGCGAATCTTTGCTTCGTAGTCGTGCGCTCGCTCCGGGGAGCCATACCGCGTCTCGAGGTCGCGCGCGTTGCGCAGAGCTTCAATGAATTGCAGGGTGAGGAATGCCGATCCGCCGTCTGCGTCCTGAGGCGGCACGCCATCGGGATAGTCAGCGGTCCAGTCGCCGAACTCCCACCACTTGACGCGACCGAGCAGACCATCGGACCGCTGTTGTGCGGAATACCAGTCGAGCACAGTTCGGGTGTGCGGCAGCGTCTCCTTCACGAGGGGCAGATCGTCGACATACATCCAGTAGTCGTGGAGCATGCCGATCCACAGCAAGGAGAAGGTGGGGATGAACTGCGGCAGAGACGACGGATAGCGACTTTGCGTGATGCCCTCGGGCGTGCGCGAGTCGTCGATGTTGGTGATTGCCTGGCGCGCGAGGCGGCTGTCGCCGGTGACCGCGTAGGAGACCAGCGCCTGGATGCGCGTGTCGCCGACGTACTGCAATTGCTCCCAATAGGGGGCATCCATATAGGTTTCGTGCGCGCAGAGGCGAGCCGTGCGCCAGCCGGTCTGCCACAGCGCGTCGAGTTGTGGGATGTCACCGGTGATCGTGGCCTTTGCATCGAAAGGATAGGCCGAGAACCAGGCGCGCATTCCTTCGAGGCGCAGCGGCTCCGCTTTTGTGGTGATATCAAGTTGCAAATAGCGCCAAGTGCGCCACCACAGCGGCTGATAGCTATGCGCTGCTCCGCCGGCGGCGATGAATTCATCGGTGATGCCCTCGATATGACGACCGGCGATCTCGTTGCGATTGCCTTTGTTTCCCTGCGCGTCGTACATCGCTTCGGAATAAGTGAGGGCGATCGCGGCGTCGCGCCCTCCGCTCGCAGTCAGTACCGGGTAAGCGGTCTGCAAAACTCCGTGATCGAGGAGGAGGGTGACGTGGGAGTTCGCAGGAATCTCAAGCGGGGCATCAGGGAAAGCAGGTTGTGCGGATAATCCTTCCACGCGCACGGGCTTTCCAGCATCGACGAGCCGGTGTTCCATAGCAGGGAGCAAATCCTGCACCAGCTCCCAGTTGTTGTCGGCGTCCTGGGCTTCGCGCGTGGCGGCACGGCCAACGATGCGAGGCTTCTCCCAACCGGCGCTGTCGTCGGCGGGCTGATCCCAGTTCCAGTCCAGGAGGCGGCCATCGATTTTCTCTCCTGGCCCGGCAGCGTAATAGTTGTGCGCGCCATTGTTGCCGAGGGGATCGCGGCCGGATTCGGCGCGAACCTGCCAGTCGATGCCGGTGTTGACGGCGGACTCCGAAGCGGTGTTGCCCTGCATGAGAAAACCGGTGCGGTTGCTCATCTGCGCGACTGGAGCGACCTCGCCGAAATTCCACACAGTAGCGGCGATGACGTTGTTGCCTGCGTGCAGCAAGGGTGCGAGGTCCACCGTCTCAAAACGCCAGTGGAACAGATCGCCGCGCGCGGGGCCTTCTGCCGCGTACTGGCCGTTGACATGAAGCAGGTAGCGATTATCCGCGCTGACGTGCACCCAGTAATGCTCGGGCAGAGTGGCGAGCGTGATCTCTTTGCGAAAGTAGAAGACGCCCGGAGCTTTTGCCGGGGCCGATGGGCTGGCGATCCAGCTTGCCTTCCATTTCGCGGCGATCAAAGCGGGGTTCAGCGGCTTTGTTTGCGCGCCGGCAAGCGCGCAAAAGGACAGCAAGATGGAAACGCCATATCGGGCACACCGGATGAGTCGATGGGCGATTCGTGTCTTCATGATTCCTCTGAGGATGAACCGGAAAGGATATACCCGCGGCATTTGCAGAGGAACAGGTGTCGGAACCGAACCTCACGGTGGAAGACTGAGGGCGGCGTGAGGCCAGGTATTTTGCCAGATCAACGTGGAAGATTTGCAGCGAGGGGCAACGAAAATCCAATCTTATAAGCTGCCGGAAAAAGTGGCCCGGCCGCGCTCGCGGAGGCGACTTTTGGCCGGGCTTCCAAGGCAGCGAAATTTGAGCAGCCGACGACAAACGGTGTAAAGCAGTTAACGGCTCACGTGGACGTTACGTACGCATAACCTTCTGAAACACAATCAATTGCGCCTTGCTATGACGCCGGCGCGCATCGGCACGTTACGCGGATTCGCGGATTTGAGAGTGGTATAGTAAGGGGCCGAGGGAGACAACACCCCCCAGGGCGATGTCGAATGCCGCACCATCCACGCTCCATGAAGCGGAAATTCTGAGTGGGCAGCAGAGCGCCCAGGTGCGCGAGCACCTCGAGCAGATCCTGAAGAGTCGAACGCTGGCGGGCAGCCGGCGGACCCAGGATTTTCTGAAACTCATCGTTACTCACGCTCTCGATGGGGAAATCGACAGCCTGCGCGAACGCATGATCGGGGCCGAACTTTTCGGCCGACCGGTCAGCTACGACACCGGCAATGACTCGGTGGTGCGGGTTCGCGCCAGTGAGGTGCGGCGCAAGCTCGCGCAATATTACGGCGCCGAGGCCAAGGATCTTCCTCTTCCGGTACGAATCGAACTGCCGAGCGGCTCTTACGTTCCGCGCTTTCACTTTGAGGCGGCGCATGCGCCTGCAGCGGCGGAGCCGGAGGCGTTGGTTCCCGCTTCCCTTCCCGTCGAGACAACGGCACCTGCCCAACAAGAACCGCAGGCCGACGCCGCGGACGGTCCAGCGCGGCGGCGGCGACTGGTGTGGATCGTGCTTGCTGCACTGGCACTGGGCCTGGCTGTGCTGGCTGCGATGGTAGTTGTGCAGAGGTGGCGCGGGAGTGGCGCGGGCTCGAAAGGAATCCATTCGATCGCAGTGCTGCCGTTTGACAATCTTTCGGGCGCTGCCACGCAGGAATATTTTGCG
The DNA here is from genome assembly GCA_963705765.1 of uncultured Acidobacteriaceae bacterium. GTDB lineage: Bacteria > Acidobacteriota > Terriglobia > Terriglobales > Acidobacteriaceae > Palsa-343. The sequence goes on from CAVPKU010000050.1 coordinate 16,804, forward strand.
GACGGCTTGACGGAAGAGCTGATCAACGACCTCGGTCAGGTTTCGACACTGCGCATTATTTCGTTCACCTCATCGATGAGCTTTAAGGGCACGCAAAAGACGCTGCCGGAAATTGCCAAGGAGTTGGGCGTGGACGGCGTGGTCGAGGGCGGCGTGCTGCGCGATGGCAATCAGGTGCGCATCAGCGTGCAACTGATCGACGGGCGATCGGACCGGCCGGTGTGGGCAAGCACGTACGTTCAGGACATCACCAGCGTTTTCGCGTGGCAGGGAGAAGTGGCGCAGTCGATCGCCGAGGAGATCAGCACGAAGGTGACTCCGCAGGAACAGGCGCGTCTGGCACGCGGGCAAGCGGTGGATCCTGAGGCTCAGGATCTATATCTGCACGGACTGCTGCTGCGCAACGCTTCCGACTGCAGAACCGCGGTGGGATATTTCAACAAGGCCATTGCGAGGAGTCCACGCTACGCTCAGGCTCATGCGGCGTTAGCCAGTTGCTATGGGATGCTGGGGGAGTCGGGACGGCTGCCGTATCAGGAGGCGTTCACGGAGCAGAAGGCGGAAGCGCTGAAGGCGATCGCTCTGGACGATTCGCTTTCGGAAGCGCACGCCGAGCTGGCCAACACCGACATGACGCTGGACTGGAACTGGCCAGGGGCGGCGACCGAGTTTCGCGAAGCGTTGCGGCTGAATCCCAGTTCGGCCACCAACCATGAGAAGTATGCTTTTTATCTGATCCGCACCGGCCATGCGCCGGATGCCATTGCGGAGATTGAGCAGAGCGTTGAGCTGGATCCGGTATCGGGGAGCACTTTTCATGCTGAGGGATTCATCTACTATTTCGCGCGGCAGTATGACAAGGCGGTGTCGGTGACGCGGACCGTGAGGGGGCTGAATGTGGGGTTACCGGACTGGAGCTTTCTGCTGGGCGACATCGATGAGGGAAAGGGACTGCATCAGGAAGCGGTGAACGCATTTCTTCGCTCGGGAGACGGACCGTACACGCTGGGTCATCTGGGCAATGCGTACGCGCGGATGGGACGTACTCATGATGCACGCAAACTAATTACGCGGCTGGAAAAGAATGTGGGCCGCGAAGGTATTGGACGCTACGAAATTGCTCTCATCTACGCCGGGCTCGGCGACAAAGACGCAGCCTTCCAATGGCTGCAGGATGCTTACAACGCGCACGATGTGGGCCTGGTGTATCTCGAAGTGGATCCCTGCCTCGATCCGCTGCACTCCGACCCTCGTCTTCACGAGCTGATGCAACGGGTTGGTCTCGGCGCGCAGTAAGGACCTGCGCGGGGGAGGCCCTGTGCGGAGCCGAGAAGATTGCTAAGGCTGGTAGCCGTCCGCGATCCAACGAGCGAACAGATCAATGCGATCCTGGGACCAGGGGCCTTCTCCTCGCGGTGGCGGCGGGGGCATCACGGCGCCCCCGATGCCGCGAATGCGGTCATGGATATTGGCCGCGTGCGCTTTGACGTCATCGTAACTCGCCAGGTTGAATGCCTTACTCATGGCCTGAATATCGCGCTGCGTAAAGAGCGGACGAATGTCAGATTGATAGCTCACCTTTGCCATAGTCGTCACCTGCTGGAATTATGTGTTCAACCCCTGGATGGGTTCGGGTCCAATCTTACTTCGATCCGGTCGCGCCACGATCGACTGCACACGCATCGCCCGCCGGCGTCGAGGCCGCAAGCAGCCAACGATACTGCCACGGAGCCGGCGACCGCGCACCCCGGGAACGATCAAGGCCGATAGCTTTACCACTAGAAGCGACGCATGTCTGCCTGCGACGTTCCTGTATACTACGCGCCGAACCGTTGGCAATTCCTGCGAGAGGTCTTCAAGAAAAATGATGCGAAGGTTGTGGGCAACTTGTTGCGTTCTGATTGTTCCCAGCATGCTGGCGGCAGCTCCAGGGGTGGGGGCGCAGGTGAATCCCAACCTTTATGCGGGGCTGCAGTGGCGGAGCGTCGGGCCATTCCATGGCGGACGCATTTCGTCGGTGAGCGGCGTCGTCGGTGATGCCGGCACTTTCTATATGGGCACGCCGCTGGGCGGGATCTGGAAGACCACGAGCGCGGGCGTGACCTGGTTTCCGGTGTTCGATGAAGAGACGAGTGTGGACAGCATCGGCGCAATCGAGGTGGCTCCGTCGAATGGCAACATCGTTTATGCGGGGGCCGGGGATCCGATTGGCGGCAGTCTCGGGAACGGCATGTGGAAGTCAATGGATGCCGGCAAGAGCTGGCAGCACGTCGGGCTCGAGGATACGGTGAAGATCGACAGCATCGTGGTCGATCCTGTCGATCCGAACCTTGTGGTGGTTTCGGCGCTGGGCGACAGCGCTCATCACGGCGGCGGCGTCTATCGCTCGACCGACGGTGGGCAGAACTGGACCAACGTGCTAAAGACCGCAGATTACGACGGCACGCGCGATTTGCAATTTGCCTACGACGATCCCAGTGTGATGCTGGCGGCGACGCAGGGCACGGGCGGCGGCTTCGGCGGCGGCGCTCCGGGCGGCGCCAATCAGGCCAAGACGAAACCGGCGAAGGTCTATAAGTCCACCGATGAAGGTCAGACGTGGACGGAGATTCAGATTCCGCCTTTTCAGGGCCGCGTTGCGGTGGCGATCGCCATGCACAGCAATGGAAAGCGGATGTATATCATCGGCAATAACATCGAAAGAGGCTCGGGGCTTTATCGTTCGGACAATGGCGGCGGCACGTGGCGGCATATGGCGGGGAAGGATCTCCGCATCAGCAACGGGCAGGGCGCATACAGCAGTGGTGTTTTTGTGGACTCGCAGAATCCGGACATCGTTTATACGATGAGCACGGCGATGTATCGGTCGACCGATGGCGGCGATACGTTTGAACCGTTCAAGGGCGCGCCCGGCGGCGAAGATTATCACAAGCTGTGGATCGATCCCATCAATGGGAAGCGGATGCTGGTTGGCTCCGACCAGGGCGCGAGTGTGACGCTCGACGATGGCAAAACGTGGAGCCTGTGGTACACCGAGGCGATCTCGCAGGTCTACCACGTCGCCACGGACAATCAATATCCGTACCGGATTATGGCGGCGCAGCAGGATACCGGCGCGGTGATGATCAGCAGTCGTGGCAACTGGGGCCAGATCAACTTCACGGATTGGAGCCCACTGCCTTCGTCAGAGTTCGGTGTCGTCACACCTGATCCAAAGAATCCGAACATTATTTATGGTGTCGGCTATGGTCCGGGCGGCGGCGGCAGCGGCCTGATCAAGATCGATATGTCGACGGGACAATGGCAGAACGTTGCGCCTAACTTCGGCGCTGATGCGAATAAGTACACGGCGCATCGGGATTTCCAGAAGAAGTTCGATCTTGCGTTCGAACCGGGTGCTCTCTATGTCGCCTATCAGTGCCTGATGCTTTCGCGCGATGGGGCGCATTCCTGGACAGCCGTGAGCCCTGACCTGACTTCGGCTAAGGGGACAACTCCGCTGCCGTGTGGCAAGCCTCTTCCGCCGCCAGCGCCCACGCCGGCGGGAGCAACACCGCCTCCACCGCCTCCGTCGATTGTTGACTTCTCTATCTCCAAGGCCAAAGCGGGCGTGATGTGGACAGTGAGCACGACGGGTCAGATCTACAACACCGCGGATCACGGCAAAGTCTGGAATAACGTGAGCAACATCGCGGACCTGCCGGCTCACACGAACTTCAACACCATTGAAGCAGGCGATGACGCGAATACCGCATACGTCGCGGGGCGCATTGGGGGCGGTCGCGGCGAGACGGTACCCGCTGATGAAGACGCCGATGTGCCGCTGATCTGGCGGACGACCGATGGCGGCAAGAGCTGGAGCCGTATCGTCGACGGGTTGCCGAAGGACGAGCGCACGGGGAGTTGGGTGAACAGTTTCCGTGTCGATCCCGAGCAGCCTGGTTTGCTTTTCGCCGGCACGGAGAGCACGGTGTACGTGAGTTTTGATAACGGCGATCACTGGGAGTCCCTGCGCCAGAACCTGCCCAGCACTTCGATTCGCGATCTCGACGTCCACACCGATCATCACCAGAACGACCTGGTGATCGGCACCTACGGCCGCGGGTTCTGGGTGCTCGACGACATTACGCCGCTGCGCCAGATCGCCGCGAAGGCGCAGGAGATCGGCTCGTCTTCCGTTTATTTATTTGAGCCTGAGGATGCGATTCGGGCTCGTATCAACAGTAACTGGGATCAGCCATTTTCGATCGAGGTACCGCACGCGCACAATGTGCAGTATGGCGCGATTGTGGATTATTACCTCAGTCGCGAACCGAGCGGACCGATCCAGCTTCAGATTTTCGACGCGCAGGGCACTTTGATTCGCACGATGTCGAGCACTTTGCCACCGCCGATTGAAGGCGCGCTGTTTCCGCATTACTGGCTGGCATCTCCGGAGTCGCGCGCTCTGAGCACGCACGCCGGACTGAACCGGGTGAACTGGAATTTGTATTTCGACGATCCGCCGGCTCTACGGCACGATCTGGAAAACGAAATGAATATGGTGCCGGGCTCCACGACGGAAGGACCTCATGGGCCGCAGGTGATTCCGGGGGTTTACACGATGAAGCTGACGGTCGACGGGCAGGCCTATAGCCGGAACGTCACGGTCGTGAATGATCCGCGCGTAGGACAGAGCCCGGAGCTCATGGCTGCGCTGCGCGTGCAGAACAAGCTCACGCTGCTTTCCGTTCAGGGTATGAAGCAGAGCTACGCGGGGCATCAGGAAGTCGATGCCGTCAAGACCCAGCTTTTGGCGCTGATCCACGGCGAACTGCCGGCCGATGTGGCGACCCAGGCGAAGACGCTCGATGCCAGCCTGACGAAGATTGGCGGCGTCATGCCAGCGGGCGGCGGCTTCGGCGGCGGTGGCCCCCGTCCCGCTGCTGCGCCCGACGCTCTGCAGTCATTCATGGATCTGAACAACGCGTATAACACGATGGTGAGCATGATGCAGGTTGGCCTCGATATGACACCGACGCCGACTCAAATCGCTACCTGGGAGAGCGACTGCAACAACTACAACCGTACGGTAGCCGCATGGAAAAGCTTGCAGCCGCAGATCAACGACTTCAACGCGGCGCTGGTGAAGAACCAACTGCAGGAACTTACGCTTGCACCGACGAAGCTGACCGACGGGTCCTGCAGTTTTGTGCCCGAAGCTGGCAGGAAGTTAAGTCGAAAGACAACTCCACACTAACTGGCGACCGCTGGAAATCGGCACGCAAAGGACAGAGCTTGGGGGGGAGTTCAACGTTTCTCGTAGGGGTGGAAGATATAGTCCTTCGTCTTCACGGCAGAATGGCACGTGTTTCCGCAGTTGGAAAGGCTTTTGGGATCGGCCGCGAACTTATCGGATGCGGCTTCATAGTTGAACACCGCGTATCCCCACCCACCGCTGTTCGGAAATCTGGTGCTGTTCTTTTCCATGACGAAAGCCTGAGTAAAGACGTCTGGCACGTCCACGTCGAATTGAGCCTCGGTGCTCTTCTTCGGCTTCCACTGCAGTTTCACGGCCATGGAACCATCCGGGAAGGGCTGGCCGTTGCCGGGAATGCCGGCTTTGAATGCCTTGATCATGGTTGGATTGGCAACGATTACTTTGAGGACCTCGTCGGTCCGGGCCGAAGAGACGACTGCCCAGTCCTCGTATCCCCTGAAGTCGGAGAACGCGATGCCGCTCGGGGATTTGAGCGAGTACTTATCCTGGGCGTGAAGGGTGGGGGCGGAGAGGAAGGCGAGGATGATCAGGGCCAGGGCAACGATGAATGAGGCGCTGATACTTTCCCCTGCCGCGGGTGTTCCTGTCTTCTCTTCTTGCTGACATTGCGCTACCGCTCTTGCCGCTAGTTCAAACATGGTGTGTTCTCCTCTGCAAAATGGGGATTCCGGGCCCATCAGCGTACATTTCGAAATCGTTGCGATTCAGCCAGACGTCAGGGGAGTACGGCAGCCGGGACTAACTGTGGGTATTGAACCAATCGATAGCGATTTGAGTATATTGACCTACTTCGATGATGTAGCCGTCTGGATCACGCATGTAGCAGCGCCATTCCCAGCCGTCATCGTTGGCCCATGGCTCGGTGATAAATACTGCTCCCTTATCGCGCCATTCTTTGTAACAGGCCCAGATGTCGGCGACACGGAGATTGAGGAAGCTACTGACTCTGTTCAAGTCTGGTGGCGTTTCAAGAAAGACTTCCGGCTTGTCGGGAGTTGGGCCACCGCCGGAATTGAGAATGATCCAGGTATTCGCGAGCTTGATGTAGCAGGGATCTTCCGGCTTGACCAATTTCCCGCCAAGAATGCGGACATAGAAGTCCCTCGATTTCTCCTGATCTTTCACGGTGAAGAAGTGAGCAGCGAAGAAACCTTCGTGTGCAACCGGCGCGTTCGGTAGATCCATGCTATTCCTCCTGTTATCGAAAACGTTAGTACGGGGCCGAAAACGCTTATCATGCAGAGGAAACGCTTCATCTGCTGGCTACCCGACCGCGGGTAGCTAATGGAGCAGTGACTCCCAGTTGGGCGGCACTCTTCCGGCGGGTCCAGGTGCGGGCTGATCTTCGGGATGCGCGTGTGGGGGAGGCAATTCCACACCCTTGATCGTCGCCTGCTTCTCGTAGTCGTAGAACCAGTCCTCACCTGGCTCAAAGCTGGCTATGACCGGATGGCCGGTTGCCGCTGCATGCTTTGAAGCATGTTGACTCGGAGAACTATCACAGCACCCGATGTGCCCACACTCCGCACATCGGCGGAGATGAAGCCACCAACCTTTCGGCGACGCAAGACATTTCACGCACCCGTCGCCACTTGGTTTCGAAGCGAGATTTAGTCCGCGGTGGTTTTTCTTCATTTTTATTCCCCTTTTTTGATGTTGCAAGTCGAGAAACGAGTTCAAGCTGCCAGCAAGATTTTCCCAGTTTCTCACTGATCCGGATTACCAGCTTGCAATGGGCACGGCCTGGACGCGCGTACGACGGCGATTCAACCACAGATGGCCTACGGCGATCCCTCATGTCACTCCGTCTGAACCATTGATGAATTCACGCAGGTTCAGCACTATTTTGGTATCCACAGGATGCTGAAAGGGGCATTGTGTCAGCATGAAGGGGTGTCGCAACCGCTTCATTCGCGGGAGTGCCATTTTTACAGTATCGACGATTTCGTCGTCCAATTGCTCTTCTCGCAGCATCGGATGTGTGGGCGCACCGACCGAATTCAATCGGAATCCCCACAAGCCGGAACGGGAGAAGCAAGATGACAATTGTGTTCTGACCGGCAGAATTCCGCGCTTTCCGGGCGTAATAATTTCGACGAGGGACGCATGGCCCGATTGCTTGCAGTCAATGTTGGCCTTCCGCGCGACGTCACGTGGAATGGCAAGACGGTGCGAACGTCGGTCTGGAAATCGCCCGTGGACGGACGGCGCATGGTGCGCCGACTCAATATTGACGGTGACGCGCAAGCCGACTTAGAAGGCCATGGGGGCGAGCATCGCGCCGTATTCGTCTACCAGATGGATTCCTACCATTACTGGGAAAGCCTTCTGGGCCGCAACGATTTTACGTTTGGCCAGTTCGGAGAAAACTTTACCGTCGAGGGACTGCTTGACAGCGAGGTGTGCATCGGCGATCGCTACCGCATCGGCGGTGCCGAATTTGAAGTAACCCAGCCACGCGTGACTTGCTACCGCGTGGGCATCCGGATGAATGAACCCAGGATGCCGGCTCTTCTCGTCGAACATCACAGACCAGGATTCTACTTTCGGGTGTTACAGGAGGGAGAAGTTGGCGCCGACGATGAGATTGTGAAAATCGCAGATGGTACGGAACGCATGAGTGTGGCCGATGTTGACGGCCTGCTCTACCTGCCGGGACATACCAGTGAGCAATTGCAGCGCGCGCTGCGGATTCCTGCACTGAGTAAGGGTTGGCAGGGTTCGTTCCAGGCGATGCTTCAACAAGACTCGAATTCCAAAACCGGGGCCGGGAACCCGGGACTCGCCTTCGAGGAACAACCGCCGGCATGGCCTGGCTTTCGACTGATGCGAGTCGCGAAGATTCACAAGGAAAGCGACAACGTAACTTCGTTCATTCTTACGCCGGTTGACGGGAAACCTCTTTCTGCTTTCCAGGCTGGGCAATTTGTTGTTTTGCGATTGCTCGTCGATCCGGGCAAACCGGCGGTTCTTCGCAGTTATTCGTTGTCGGATCTGCCGGCAGCGGATCATTTCCGCATCAGCGTCAAGAGTGAATCGAACGGGATTGGGAGTTTGTTTCTGTGTAACGACACGCACGAAGGCGATGAGCTGGAAGTGAGCGCACCGCGGGGAAACTTTACTTTGCGCTCGAGCCAGACCCCTGTGGTTCTGCTGAGCGCCGGAGTGGGTGCAACGCCTGTGATGTCGATGCTGCACGCCCTGGTTGCGGACAAATCGCAACGCGAGGTCTGGTGGATCTATGGAACGCGTAATAGCGTCGATCATCCGTTCGCAGAGGAATCGCGTTCATTACTGAGACAACTCTCGCGCGGACGAGGATACATCGTGTACAGCAGGCCCGATGCAACCGACCAGGTCGGGACAGACTTCGATGCTCCTGGGCACATCGACATGGCTCTTCTGGAGAAGATCGGAGTGCCTCAGAGCAGCGACTTCTATCTGTGCGGCCCACCTTCGTTCCTGCAGAATATGAACGATGGGCTGCGTAACTGGGGTGTGCTCGCCGAAAATGTGCACACGGAAATTTTCGGGTCGCTCGAGGCCATCACTCCTGGCATGTCGCAGGTGATGCACACGCCTCATCTGCCGCAAGGGCCACCCGGAGCTGGTCCCGCTGTCTCGTTCGCGCGTAGCGGGATTACTGTAGCATGGGATCCGAAATTCGGGAGCTTGTTAGAACTCGCAGAAGCTTGCGACGTTCCGGTTCGATGGTCGTGCCGGATCGGAGTCTGTCATACCTGCATGACGGGTGTCATTGACGGATCGATCACTTACAACCCTGAGCCGCTGGAGAGGCCTGCTCCTGGGAACGTTCTGGTATGTTGCTCGCGACCTGACTCGGGTGTCACTCTGGATCTTTGAGAGAAATGAGAGGAGTTCAATATGCGTTCTGATATTGTGCCGGGAGGCATTTTCCCCAATTACGAACTACCTGATCACACGGGCACAGTGCGCAAGCTCAGCGAGATCCAGGGCGATGATCCGCTCATCCTTACGCTGGCACGCGGCCACTACTGCCCCAAGGAACATCAGCAGCATCTGGAACTCGCGGCGTTCTATCCGAAGATTGCGGTGGGTTACACGCAGATCGCTACGATTGCCACCGACGATCACCATACGCTGCAGGAATTCCGCGCATCGGTGGGCGCGCAGTGGCCTTTTCTTTCCGATCCCGAGCGAAGGGTTCAGAAAGATCTCGACATTCAGGAGTACACCGATCCGGACAACAATCCGATGATCCCGCATACGCTGGTGCTGAAGCCGAGCCTGGTGATTTACAGCATCTATAACGGCTATTGGTTCTGGGGCCGTCCATCGCTCAGCGATCTTTGGCGCGATCTGCGGATCGTGACGAGTGAAATTCGCCCGGACTGGGATTTGAGCACGCCTGGACTCCGTGAGGCCTGGAATGCGGGTGACCACTCGCGGTTCCATGGGTGGAACAAGCGCACAAATGTGGAAAGGCCGTCGATCGCACCGAAGGAGTAGTATGAGCGCCTGGCATGCGGTGGCGCTGAAAACCGGATGCTTGCGCTTCTGCATTCCGCGATCATTCGAGGCGGAGCGCAGTCATGGGGTCCACGCGCGTCGCACGTACGGCTGGAATCCAGACTGCCAGCAGAGCTACGACGCACAGCAACAGCGGCGTCAAAATAAAAGCCGCTGGATCCATGGCTTTCACTTCGAATAAGAAGCTGGCAAGAAACCGAGTTAGCCCGTAAGCTCCGCCAAGCCCTACCACCACGCCTAACATAGCGAGGAACATGCCCTGTCCGATGACCATGTTGCGCAGATTCGCGGCTTGCGCGCCGAGCGCCATGCGGACGCCCATCTCCTGCGTGCGTTGCTGCACGGAATACGACATAACTCCGTAGACTCCGATGGCGGCCATTAGTAGTCCTGATAATCCGAAGATGGTGAGGAGAACCATGTTGAATCGCTGCCGCGCGATGTTACGCGCCTCGACTTCTTCCATGGTGCGGATGTGGGCGACGGCGAGGTCGCCGCTGGCCTCGCGCAGAGCGGCTCTCACCGGCGCGAGGACCGCGTAGGGATTCGGTTGCGTGCGAATGATCCAATAGAGAGGCGCGACTCTGGAGTTCAGGGCGGTCTCGCCATCGGGCATCTGGGCGATGGGGATGTACATCATGGGGCCGGGATCCTGATCAACACTGCGGCTGCGGGTGTCGCCAACGATGCCGATGACCTGACGAGGGGGCTCAGCAAAAGCGGGCCCGGCTCCGGCGCCGATCTGAATCCGATCTTTGAGCGGGTCGCCTTTCGGCCAATATTGGCGGGCCATGGCCTGACTGATGACGACGACTCCAGGCGCCGATGCATCGTCGCGCTCGGTGAAGACGCGACCGCGCAGCAGCGGAATTTCGAGGCTCAAGAAATACCCGGAGGAGATAGAAAAGAAGCCAGCGCCGCCGGTGAACGGAGTATTGCCTTTGGGACGACCGAGAATGTCGAAGACCATGCCGAAGCCTGAGGCGAGAGGCAGACAATTACTAACCCCCGCGGCGACGACTCCGGGCAGCGCCTGAACGCGATCCTGACCTTCACGCACTAACTGCGCGACGGGCGCCGTGGTTTGAAAGCGGTCGCCGCTGACGGACATAGTCATGGTAAGGACGTTGTGCGTCGTAAAGCCCGGGTCGACTTCGCCTAATTTGCGGAAGGTGCGAATAAGCAAAGCCGCTCCGATGACGAGAACGAGGGCAAGCGCAACTTCGCTGACGACGAGGATGGAACGAACTTTGCCCTGGCGGAAGCTGGTACCGGAGCGGCTGGAACCTTCATTGAGAATGGCTGCCAGGTTGGGGCGGGATGCGACGATCGCCGGGATCAATCCGAACAGAATGCCGGTGAGCACCGAGACGCCGAGAGCGAAAAGCAGGACGTTGAGATCGAGGCCGACGGAAGGTCCGGTTTCACTGATGCGGGGAATATTCCCCGGATTGATGCGAAGCAACAAGCGAACGCCGAGAAAGCCGATTACGAGTCCCAGAAGTCCGCCTGCCAGGGAAAGGGCAAGGCTTTCGATGAGCAACTGGCGGATGATCTGGCCGCGTCCGGCTCCGATAGCGGCTCGCGTGGCGAGTTCGCGCCGGCGGGCTGAGGCTCTGGCAAGAAGCAGATTGGCGACGTTGGCGCACGCGATGAGCAACACAAGGCCAACAGCACCAAGGAGAACCAGAAGCGGCGAGCGCATATTGCCGACCATGGATTCCTGCAGGGAGACGACTCCGAATCCACCACCGGGCGGAAGCGAATGTTCGCCGTAGGTACGCCGAAACTGATCCGCAACGAGATGGAGCTGGGCGTTGGCCTGGGACAGAGTGACGCCGGGGCGCAGTCGTGCGACGACAGTGTAGTTCACGACCATCTCATGGGAATTGAGATCGAACTGATTCGGAACCCAGAGGTCGATGGGCGTGTCAGTAACAAAGCTTCGGTCGATGACGCCGACGACCAGGTAAGGACGGCCGTCGAGTTGAATCGTTGTGCCCACGATTTTAGGATCGCCGCCGTAGCGCTGCTTCCACAACGAGTAACTGAGCACGACGACGCGTCCGCCGTTGGGACTATCTTCAGCTTCGGTGAAAGTGCGGCCGACAGCAGCGGATGCACCGAAGAGCGCAAAGTAGTCTCGCGTGACATGGACGGCCTGCGCCTGCTCCGGATGATCGCTTCCGGTCAGGTTGACGCCGACCGGGTTGAAGTCATAGGCGGCGATCTGCCGAAAGATTCCGGTCTGCTGGCGCCACAAGGCAAACTGCGGAATGCTGGCGCCCGGAAACGATCCATGATTCACGGTGAGGACCAGCTGGACCATTGACTGCGGATCGGGATAGGTGAGCGGCTTGAGCAGGACCGCATCGATCACCGAGAACACCGCCGCGTTCACGCCGATGCCGACCGCAATGACAAGCAAGGTGATGACGGTGAATCCAGGGGTTCGCGCGAGGGAACGCAGGGCGAAGCGAAGGTCGCGTGCGGCACTGTCGAGCCAGGGGAGCGAGCGATCGCGCCAGACCCGTTCGCGGACTGTGCGGGGATTGCCGAAACGCAAACGCGCGCGGCGCCGGGCTTCATCGGAAGGAACTCCGCGCTCGGTTTGCGCATCCTGCTCATGGGCGAGATGGGACTCGATTTCCTGGGCGAGATCATCGTCTTTCCTCGCGCGATCGATGAAGCGGCGCATGGTCATGGCAATGTCCTCCGGGGTATTCGGTTTTGGTTAGTCGGTTTCCGGGCCGAGAATCAGATCGATGGCGCGGGTCATGCGACGCCAGCGTCCGGTTGCGGCGGCGAGTTCCTTGCGGCCCTTCGCGGTGAGGCGATAGAACTTCGCCTTGCGATTGTTTTCGCTCACGCCCCATTCCGAAGCGAGCCAGCCGCGGTCTTCGAGGCGATGCAGCGCGGGGTAGAGGGACCCCTGCTCGACGTCGAGCGCGTTTTCCGATGTGTGTTCGATCACCTGGGTGATGGTGTGACCATGTGCCGGTCCCATGACCAGGGTGCGCAGGATGAGCATGTCCAGGGTGCCCTGCAGGACGTCGCCAGCGTCGGGTGGTCTCTTCAGAACCATGAGCGGATCCTCCACTCGAATGACTATGGGATAACGTTATACACCCCTCGAATGACTATGTGAAGGGGCGGGAGCGAAACTTTTTAAGGGCGGGCGGACTTGGCGGCTTATGGCGTGTTCGTCGCCGCGGATTTCACGGGGCCTGCCACGAGACGATACAATCGCGCGCGGATGGGATTCGTGGCGTAACTCGACTCCTCAGGACGGAGAGATTGCAGATGAGCGATGCAAAGCACTACTGTGGATGGCCGCTGAAGCACAGGGACCGGATTTGGGTTCTTTGCCTTACGGCTGTTGCCGGCCTGAGCGGCCTGGTCCAGGCGCAGACCGGCGGCGGAGCCACGCATGGAGCCCTTGAAGTAACGTCAGGACTTGGCCGCAAGCTTTATGCTCTGCCCGATGACCAGGGGGTGATCGATGCCCGCAAAGCGCTTGCTGCGGAACCGAAGAATGCGGAGCGGGTGCTCGCGCTCTCGAAGGCGGAAGCGAATCGGCGGCAGTATCGGGAGGCGGTGGCGACGTCAACCCAGGGGCTGGGCTTTGCGCAGAACAACGCCGAACTTTACCTGGAGCGCGGCCATCGCGAGCTCGGGCTGCGGGAATTCAGGAAGGCGATGAGCGATCTGCAAGAGGCTACGCGGCTCTCTCCGCAGATGCTGGATGGCTACTATCATCTGGGGTTATCGCATTATTTTCTCGGGGAGTTCGAATTGGCAGCGGCTTCGTTCGGCAAGGCACGAGACCTGACAAAGACCAACGACAGCCTGATCGACTGCTCGAACTGGTTGTATGTTTCGCTGCGCCGGGCTGGTAAGGAACAGGAGGCGGCCGAGGCGCTGACGCGGATCACTCCCGATGTGAAAAACACTGAGCCGCATTTGTTCTTCTATCTCCGCCTTTTGCATTTCTACCAGGGGAAGCTGACCGAGAAGGAGGTCTTACCAGCGCCGCCAACCGGACCGGACGATCTTGAAGGCGAGCTATCGTTCAACACGGTGACTTACGGCGTGGGTAACTGGCATCTGTACCATGGGGACCGAGCCGGCGCGACGGAGTACTTCCGCAAGGTGGTCAAGGGCGAAGCATGGAATTCCTGGGGATTTATCGGTTCCGAGGAAGAGTTACTCAGCGCGGGAAAGTAATTCGACTTTATGAGCCAGGCCGGTGCGGTGGTTCGAACGCTTTATAACGGATTGAGGTCCGAGAAGAAGCAGGTCCCTCCGCTCCGCTTCGCTACGGTCGGGATGACAAGCGAAAGGAAGATCAGAAACACCTCACTATCATTGTGATTTGATCATTCTCCGTACGGCACCCAGATATTTTTTACCTGGGTTGCGTGCTGCAGGAACCAGCGGCCTTCCGCCTGGGTGCGGTCCAGCCAGTCGTACTCGTGACCCTCGTTCGTCCAAACCTGCTTCATGTTACCGATCGAGGCGGCTTTGACCATGGCGGCTTCTTCGTTGCTGCGGAAGCACCAGATCGCATCGATGTCGTCATGCTCGGCGAGTGTCTTGCCGAGTTCTGACGGCTGGCCGGCTACGAGGTTCACCACTCCACCGGGCACGTCGCTGGTGTCGAGTAACTGATAGATATCACCCTGAATCAGGGGGTAGCTTTCGGACGGCACCGCAACTACGGTGTTTCCCACAGCAATGGCCGGGAGAACCAGAGAGAGCAGACCCAATAACGGCGCCTCGGTTGGAGCGAGGATGCCTATCGTGCCCACCGGCTCCGGCATGGCGATGGTGATATTTCGGCCCGGCGGATGATGGACCACGCCTTCGTATTTATCCGTCCAGGCTGCGTAAGAAAAGATGCGCTCGATAGATAGATCGGTCTCGAGAGCCGCTCTTTCCTCGCCGGTCGCAGCTGCCAGACGACTTGCGATCTCGTCGCGTCGCTGAATCATATTCTCAGCGAAGTAATAGATAACCTGAGCGCGGGCATGGGCCGCAGTTCGCGCCCATCCCGATGCAGCCCGAGCGGCTTCCACTGCATTGCGAATATCTTTGCGATTGCCGAGCGGGGCCTCACCGAGTAACTGGCCGTTCTTTCCGTGGACGGGGAAGGAGTAACCGGAATCCGGCCGCGCCTGTTTGCCGCCGATGTATTGCTTGACGGTGTGGTCAATCGACAGACCACCCGGAGAGTGACCGTCCAGATCATCGTTGGCAGCTTCGGCGTGGGGCGCTGCGGCTTTGACAGCCGGCAGAGTGTGCAGCCACTTCGGGGTCAGATACTCCAGCATGCCTTCGCGACCGCCTTCGCGGCCGTAGCCTGATTCGCGATAACCGCCGAATCCGCAGGCAGCGTCGAACTGATTGGTGGAGTTGACCCAGACGACGCCGGCTTTCACCTGCGCGGCCAGATCGAGCGCAACATTGATGTTCTCGCTCCAGATGCTTGCGGCCAGGCCATAGACGGTGTTGTTCGCGAGCTCCACGGCTTCCGCGGGCGTGCGGAAGGTCATCGCCGCGAGGACCGGACCGAAGATTTCCATTTGCGCCGCGGTCGCTGTGGGATGCACATCGGTCAACAGGGTCGGGGGAAAATAGCTCCCCTTCTGCGGCAGAGGATTCTCGGGCTGCCAGCAGCGCGCGCCTTCAGCGACCGCCGCATTCACCATGCGGCGAATCGAATCGAGTTGTGTAGGCGAAACAATCGCACCGATGTCGATCGCCTTATCCAGGGGATGCCCGACGCGGAGTGTCTCCATGCGGGCGCGGACCTTGGCGTAGAGGGTTTCGGCGACGCTTTCCTGAACGAGCAGGCGCGAACCGGCGCAGCAGACTTGTCCCTGGTTGAACCAGATGGCGTCCACCAGGCCTTCTACCGCGGAGTCGAGATCGGCGTCGTCGAAAACGACGAAGGGCGATTTGCCTCCGAGTTCCAGAGACAGCTTCTTGTGGGAGTGCGCGGTCGCTTTGCGGATGATGCGACCTACTTCGGTGGAACCGGTGAATGCAATCTTGTCGATGCCACGATGCTCGATGATTGCCGGCCGGTGGCGGGTCCGCCATTGACGACATTGAGCACGCCTGCGGGTAGGCCTACTTCCATAGCGATTTCAGCAAGAGCTAACGCGGTGAGCGGCGTGTTCTCTGCCGGCTTGATGACGACGGTGTTGCCGGCGGCGAGTGCGGGAGCCACTTTCCAGGCAAACATCAATAACGGAAAATTCCAGGGAATGATCTGGCCGACGACTCCGCAAGCGGCGTAGTTCGGGGAACTCCGACTCGAGCAACTGCGCCCATCCGGCGTGATGATAGAAATGGCGCGCTACGAGGGGGATGTCGATGTCGCGGCTCTCACGGATGGGCTTGCCGTTATCCATCGTTTCGAGGACAGCGAGCCGGCGCGAGTGTTTCTGCACCTGGCGCGCCAGGGCGTAGAGATAACGGGCCCGCTGGTGTCCGCTTAAATCCTGCCAGGCCGGGAGAGCCTTGCGCGCAGCGGCGACGGCTGCATCGATGTCGGCGACGTTGGCGACGGCGACTTCGGCGAGGGGATCTCCGCTGGAGGGATCGCTGGTCTCGAAGTATTCACCGCCAGCCGGCTTGACCCATGCGCCGTCGATGAACGCGTCGAACCTGCGGTGATGGCGCTCGAGCCACTGCACCGCTTCCTTCGGATCTTCCGGCGCGGCGCCATACTCCATGCTGTAGAACTTCTCCGCGATGCTCATCGCGTCTCCTGTGGCACTCGAACCCATCTACATGAATCGTCTTTAGGCGATGGGGTGACGATACGCGGCCGAGTAGCGGCCGGTTGCGTGATGCTCCAACTGGCGCTCGATATCGGCGAGCATGCCGCTGGCGCCGATTCGAAAGAGCGAGGGCTCCAGCCACGGACGTCCCAACTCGTCTTTCATCATGGCCAGCCAGTCCAGGGACTGCTTCGCGGTGCGAATGCCGCCCGCGGGTTTGAAGCCGACCGCCATTCCTGTGCGCTCCGCGTACTCGCGAATGGCGCGCACCATGGTGAGCGAAACCGGGAGGGTGGCGTTCACGGCTTCCTTGCCGGTCGATGTCTTGATGAAGTCGGCACCCGCCATCATGGCGACCCAACTGGCGCGCGCAACATTGCGCAGGGTCACCAGGTCTCCGGTGCCGAGGATGGCTTTCATGTGCACGGGCCCGCAGGTTTCTTTGAATGCGGCGACTTCGTCATAGAGGGCCTGCCACTCGCCGTTGAAAACATGCGCGCGGGTGATGACGATGTCGATCTCCGACGCACCGGCTTCGACGGAACGCCGAATTTCTTCCACGCGCTCGGCGAGAGGAGATAAGCCAGCCGGGAATCCGGCCGAAACTGCGGCCACGGGAATGCCCGATCCATCGAGCGCCCTGACCGCGGTTTCAACGAAGGTGTGGTAAACGCAGACCGCGCCGACGGTGAGGTGGAGTTCTTCAATGCCGAGGCTCTCCACCAACTGCCGCTGCAGCGGATTGCGCGCCTTGGCACACAAGCGTTTCACGCGTTCGGATGAATCGTCGCCGCTGAGGGTGGTGAGATCCATGCAGGCGATGGCGCGCAGCAGCCACGCGGCCTGGTGCTCTTTCTTGACGGTCCGGCGCGCTGTTTGCGTCGCCGCGCGACGCTCGACGGCGCTTTTGTTGACGCGAACCTGATCGACCCAGTCCAGGTTGAGCGCAATGCGCCGGTTGGGTTCGAGCGGACGGCCGTGCAAAGAAACAGGGACGGGCTGCGGAGCGCGCGTCGAGAGTGCCGGCTGAGGAGCCATAGTGTTTCCTTCTTGATGGAGTGAATAGTGTAACCATCTTTGAATGGCCGATGCACTCCAGGATTTAGGTCGGCGGCAACCGCAAAATAATTTCGTAACTACGCATCAAAAGCCCGGTCTAATGGCTGAATAGACCGGGTCCAGGTGGAACCCCTGCCTGGAATCCGGGCCGGCCGCGAGCCCCGTCTTGTTTTGATATCCACAATCGGAAGCAGAGGAATGGAATTGCCGGTTTGCTGGCGGTCTGGGTTCGCTCAAAACCGAACGAAGCAGGAGGAGCATCGTGCGAGAACTGCGGTTTGCGATTCGGATGTTGCTGAAGCAGCCAGGTTTTAGCCTGATTGCGGCACTGACACTGGCGCTGGGGATTGGCGCCACGTCGGCGGTTTTCAGTTTGATTCAGGGCGTGCTGCTCACACCGCCGCCGTACAAGAAACCGGAGCAACTGGTTCTGGTACCCGCCGCGCGCACCGATGGACAGAAAATGGACAGTCCGCGCGGATGGGCCGCGGAACAGTGGATGGACTGGCAGAAAGACGCGAAATCGTTCAACGGCATCGCGGCGTATGACTGGACTTTCAATTTCCTGGTTCGCAATGACGGCAGCCAATCCATGCAGGGCATGGAGGTGACGAAAGACTATTTGCCACTGATGGGGCTGAGGCCGGCGGCAGGGCGCGGTTTCGAGAATTCGGATTTCGAACAGGGACCCGTGAAGGCGATTCTGCTTGGATATGAGTTTTGGCAGCGGTCGTTTGGGGGCGATCCGCAGATTATTGGGAAGACCGTGCGCATCAGCCGGTGGAAGGTTTCGCCAACCGTAATTGGAGTAATGGAACCCGGCGTGCGATTCCTGCCATCGCCAGGAGCGGCCAAGGAACCGAACTACGATGTGAACGCGACAGTGGATTTTTGGGTGCCGCTCTATCCGGATCCGAAGTATTTGAAGGAGCCGGGTTGGAACGTGGTCGCGCGACTGCGGGATGGAGCGACGCTGGGGCAGGCGCAACAGGAGCTCGCGGTGCTGACGGCGGGAGAGGCGCGGACGGAGAAAAGGTTTGAAGGGTTCGCGCCGCAACTGGAGCCGCTAACGCAGGAAATGAATCGCGATGGGCAACGGATTCTGCTGCCGCTACTGGGTGCGGCGGCGCTGGTGCTGTTGATCGCTTGCGGGAATGCGGCGGCGCTGTTGCTGATCCGCGGACTGCAGAGACAACAGGAATACGCCGTGCGGAGCGCAATGGGCATGGGGCGCATGGCCCTCCTGAGGCAAGTGATGATGGAAAGCTTGCTGCTCGCGGTTCTCGGCGGGGCCTTTGGAGTCGGGCTCGCTTTTGGCGCCGTAAAACTTTTCAAGGTGATTGCGGGACATGCCGTTCCGCGGCTGGACGGAGTGACGGCGGGCTGGGCGGTTTTGGGATGGGGACTCGGAGCGGCGTTGATCGCAGCCTTTTGCGCCGGCGTTCTTCCTGCGCTGCGCGTGTTTCAGCTGGATCCGATGGAGGTGCTGAAAAACGCGGGGCCGAAAGGGACTGCGGGCATCGGGGAGAGGCGGTTGCTCCGCGGAGTGACGCTGCTGCAGACCGCACTGACGCTGGCATTGCTTGTCGGCGCCGGATTGCTGATTCGCACCATGATGAAAATTGCGCAGGTGCCGTCTGGATTCAACACGGGACGAATCCTGACGATGAGCGTGACGGAAGTGCAGAGCTACTCGACCTGGGGCAGCTTCCACCGGCAGGCACTGGAGCGGGTTGCGGCGATCCCGGGTGTGCAGTATGCGGCGTTTGCGTGGGGAGTGCCGCTGACGGGAAATAACTGGCCGGCGACGATGGAGATTGAGGGCCAGCCGCCCGCCATGAAAGAGAGCGACAAGATCGCGCTGCCGCTGCGTGCTGTAACGCCCGATTATTTCAAGCTGATGGGAATGCCTCTGCTGGGCGGGCGGGAGTTTCGATCGAGCGATGACGATAAGGCTCCCGGGGTGGCCATTGTGAACCAGGCTTTTGTTCACCGCTACTTTCCGCAGGGCGATGTGATGGGCAGAAAGTTCTGGTTCCAGGGGCGCGACAAGCCGGGTATAGAAATTGTTGGTGAGATTGCGAATGGGCGGACGGACGATCTGACCCAGGCGGCATCGCCGGAGATTTACCTGCCGCTATGGCAGGCGACTGCGTTCTCCAAGCATCTTGTTGTGCGGACCACGGCGGATCCGCGCGCGATTGTGGTTGCCGTGGAACGCGAACTACGCGCGGTGGATCCAACGGCAGCGATTGAAAACGTGAAAACCCTGGATCAGATTCGCGACGACTCGCTGGCATCGCGGACGTTCGCGATGCACCTGCTGACGGGATTTTCGGTAGTGGGTAGTGTGCTGACGCTGGTGGGAATTTACGGCGTTCTTTCTTTGTCCGTGGCATCGCGCCGCCGGGAGCTGGCCATTCGCAGTGCGGTGGGTGCGCAACAAGGGGACATTCGGAAACTGATCTTCGGCGAAGGATTCCGATTGATTGCAGGAGGCGTGCTCGCAGGCGCGGCGCTGGCCATGGTGCTGGCGCGGGTGCTGAAGTCTTTCCTCTTCGAAGTGCAGCCCAGCGATCCTGCGACCTTATCGTGGTGGGCGCTTTATTTGTAGGGGTAGGACTGCTGGCCTGCTGGATGCCGGTGCGGCGGGCGGGGAAGGTCGATCCTCTGGAAGCGCTGCGATATGAGTGACGACGCGAGAACTATTTCACTTCGACCGTGGATGCATTTCCGTCGTCAGGGATTTCGAACGCCACGTTGTGTTCGCCGCGGTCGATTCGCGTTGCGATTGCTGCCCCGTTGATCCGCACTTCGTTCTTTGAGGGGGTCCAGCCGTAGATCTCAACGCGAATCTGTTTCCACCACGCCGGGTAGGAACCTTCACGCTTGCTGATGGTCACGCGCAGGTTGTCGGACCCTGCCTCACAGGTAAAGCGATCGCGGAGGAACGCCCCTTTTTGGTAGGCGAAGCTTTTGCCATCATCCACATAAATCTGGCCGGCGCAGTTGTCGCCTGCGTAGACGCGCAAAGTCAGCGGGCCGGCGGGTGTCTCGGTAGTGCTCTGGGTGAGCGGCTGCATGGGCACGATCGCGCCGGCACGCGCGTAAACCGGAAGTTGCGACAGGTTTGGAGACACGCGAACCGAGTAAGGTACCGTTCGATCGGGCGCGCCGGATTCGGGAGGATCGGGAGGGGCAAGGTTCACTTTCTCGCCAGTCCAGAAGTCATACCAGGCCGGAGCGGGAAGTTCTACAGTGTAGTCGTCGAGCTCATCCGGCCAGGGCGCAGGCGCCACAAGCAGATTGGGGCCGAGCATGAATTCGCTCGATGCATTGCCGTCGAGATCCATTGGGTGGCCATCGACCATGGCGTTGGGAAATTCAAGGAAGAGCGGGCGAACCAGCGGAAGACCGGTTCGCGCAGCCTGATCCGCGAGCGTGTAGAGATATGGAAGCAGCTGATACCGGGTCTCGATAAAGTGGCGACGGATAGCTTCGTGCTCCGGGCCGCCGACCCATGGCTCCTGGTCGGCCGTACCCTTCTCAGTGTGATCGCGATCGATGGGTTGAAACGCTCCTAACTCAAACCACTTTGTTAGTAACTCCGCCGAAGGCGTCCCGGCGTAGCCGCCTACATCAGCGCCACTGAGCGCAAAGCCGCTAAGGCCGAGGTTCTCAAGCATCGGCGTTGTCATCCGGAGATGATTCCAGCTGCTGGAATTGTCACCGGTCCATGTCGCCGCGTATCGCTGGCCTCCAGCGTAAGTGGCTCGGGTCAGCACGAAGGGGCGAGTTTCCGGATCGAGGGCTAACAGGCCATCGTAGGTGGCGCGCGAATTTTCCATGCCGTAGACATTGTGAATTTCGGCATGCGTTGCGGTGCGAGCGGTGAATCCCGGTTCGTCAATGCGGTGGATCACGTCGAGCGGCATGGTCGCGGTGGGGGTGTCAAAAACCGATGGCTCGTTCATGTCGTTCCAGAAACCCGTCGCGCCATCGTGAAGAAAGTCGCGGTAGAGCGAGCCCCACCATTCGCGCGTGAGCCGGCGAGTGAAATCCGGAAAGACGCTGGGGCCAGGCCAAACCTTTCCCGAGAAAACCGAGCCATCCGGATTTTTTACAAAGTGGTCGCCGGCTATCCCGCTGTCGTAGGGATGGTAGTTTTGCCCCGGTACTTTGGCGATGTGAAGATCCGTAATCATGACAACGTGAAAATTGTCGGCCTTGAGTTGCGCGATCATGCCGGCGAGATCGGGGAACGCAGAACGATTCACGCTGAAGGGACGATTGTGGTCCTGAAAATCGATGTCGAGGTAGATAGCGTCGGCTGGAATGCGATCCCTGCGCAGACGGCCAGCAACTTCAAGCACGCGCTGCTGGGTCATGTAGGTGTAACGCGACTGCTGAAAGCCGAGGGACCAGAGGGGCGGCAGAGGCGGAGTTCCAGTTAGCCATGCATAGGTTTCGACAACCTGCTTTGGCGTGGGTCCGTAGAACACGTAGTAATCGATGGGGCCGCCAGCCGCTCCAAAGGAGTACTCGGTCGCTGATTCTTTGCCAAAATCAAAGCTCGTGCGCCACGTGTTATCGAGCAACACACCGATTGCACGGCCGGCGCGAAACGCCATGAAGTAAGGAATGCTTTTGTAGATGGGGTCAGTCGATTCCTGGAATCGGTAGG
This sequence comes from uncultured Acidobacteriaceae bacterium, assembly GCA_963705765.1. Classification (GTDB taxonomy): domain Bacteria; phylum Acidobacteriota; class Terriglobia; order Terriglobales; family Acidobacteriaceae; genus Palsa-343. Next base: position 39,110 of record CAVPKU010000050.1, read on the forward strand.
CGTCCGTGTTCCACAGCGTAAAGGCTTCGTTGCGGCGGTCCAGCGGGCCGGTTTTGTCGCCGAGTCCGAAATAATGCTCATTTATCGGCATGGTCTTCCAGATGCGGAAGGATTCTCCATTGAACTCGAACGGACGCGCATCCCGCTGGAGCAGGTTTCCATCGCGATCGTGCACGGTGATGCTGAGGGTTGCGGCGTCGACATCGATGAGCAACTTGCCGGTTCGGAAGCTGGCGGCGCCTGCTGATGTTCCGGGGGTGACCGAAACCGCTGCATGCCGCGCTTCCGGCAGCACGGCCCACGACGCATCTTCAGGAGTCTTGTCGCCGCGCCAGACGCGAATCCGAAGGACGTCATCGCGGAGAGCCGTGATTTGCTCGTGGAGTTCGCCGTGAGTGACCGTGATTCCGTTGGGCTGGGCAACGACGCTGCTTGCGATTGTGGGCGTCTGCGGCTGGGCCCAGAGAGTTACACCTGATAGAGACACAACAACAGCGATACAAAGACGGATCGCACGCATTACGGCTCCCGGTACGACAATGTGGATGCGTTTTGGCGAAAAAGAGAGGGATGGCCTGCGACTAAGGTGCGGCGGCATGGGCGGGATTTTGCTCAATGGGAGAAAGGTCGGGATCTTCAACTCGCTTGACGCCGCGTGCCTCGCGCTGCTGCCTGATCGTCTGCATGCGCGCGAGAGCAGACTGAGCGTCCTTGGTGTCACCGAGTTTGCGATAGAGCTGGAAGAGGAGGTACTGGAGGGAACCATCTTCGTCGCTCGACTCGCCAAGCTTTAACTCTGCGATCGCCTCCTGGGTTCTTCCGGTTTCCGAATAGGCCTTGCCGATCAGAGCATGAATGCGGGGGAGCATTTGCGGCCTGGCTTTCAGGCTTTTTTGCAGGTACGGCTCGGCCTCAGCATATTCATGCTGATCGAGCAACGCCTGGGCGACAACAAGGTTCAGCTCAGGATCATCCGGCGCGTCGGCCAGGGCTTTCTTCGCGATAACCATAGCGCCCTGCGCGTTGTAGTTGCTCAGATACGCCGACGCCAGGCCGAGCATCGCGCCGCGATCCGCGGGGGCAGTTGCGAGAGCCTTCTGATACTCGTCCTGTGCGTCGTCGAAACGTTCGAGCTGCTGATAGATGTCGCCGAGCAGAACGTGGCCACGCACCGAGTCCGGCTCGAGCTGCTGAAAACGCGCCAGCGACTGGAAGGCCAGCCGCTCGTTGGCCTGAATCGACCAATAGAGCGCTTCGAGCGAATGAGGCTCACGCTGGCGCGAGGTGTTTGCAGCCTGCGCAGCAACCTGGTTGTCGCCGGTGAAGAAGGAACACGCTGCCAGCAGTCTTAGTTTGGTCGTGTCGAGAGGGGTTGACGCGGCCTGCAGGATGCGAGCGCAGGCTGCGAATTGTCCGGATGCGTATGAGGCTTCGGCTGTTTGAGACGCCGGGGCGGTCGTCTCGAGTGACGAAGCTGAGCAAGCGCCTTCGGCGTCGAAGGCCGTTGCCATCGCCTGGCGAAATTCAGGATCGTTGGTCTGGTTGTTGACCTGTGCAAGCAGGGTGGACTGCGTCTCGGTCGTCATGCCCCCCAGGATGGTGGCGGCATTGCACGCAAAGAATCCGCGATCACGCTGCCACAGTTGATGGAGCAACACTAACGCCTGGTCGATGTTTCCGCCGTCAGCGGCCAGGCGCGCCTGACCCAGGAGAGCGAGACTGCACTCGGGGTGGGCGGTGCGCTCTGCCGTGAAAGCCGACTCCGCCTCGGATGCATTGTGATTGCGAATGAGAGCGAACCCCAGCTCGGAGTGCATGCAGGGCGGCTGTGGATTGGAGTCAAGGATCGTTTTGTAGAGGTTGGCGGCTTCGCCGAATCGGCCCTGCTTCACCAGCGACTCCGCGTAGAGCGCTCCGGCAAAAGGCGATTGCTTGTTTTCGATCGAGATGGTTCGCGCATCGCTTTCCACCTGGTCGAGTTGAGCGATGCCGAGATCGAACCACGCGGTACTGAGTTTTGGATTGAGGTGCAGCGCGCGGTGCAGCTCCGGAATGGCCTCGCTGTATTTGCGATCGGCAATGTAGGCGCGACCGAGAGCGAGCGGCGCCTGTGCATCCGCAGGGTTGGTCTTTTGCGCCTTGATCAGAAACGGAACCGCCTGCTGCGCCTTACCGGAATGCGCGTAGTCGATGCCGAGAAACAGATTGGGAACATATAAGGATGGGTCGAGACGATTGGCTCGCTGGAATGCCGCGATGGCGGCTGGAATATTTCCGGCTTCCTGCTGCGTGAGGCCGAGGTTGGCCCAAACGACCGGCATATCGGGGCGCATTTTGGCCGCCTGTGTGTAGTCGCTGACCGCAGTTGGATAGTCGCCGCTCTGTTGCGCCTGTTGAGCGGCGCGGAACAACGACTCCAGCGAGGCGGGTGGTTGCTGGGCGAGTCCAAAAGTGGACCCGCCCAGCAAAACCAGCCCCAGTGTTTTACAGATCATCGCCACGGAACAATTTACCAGTAGAATTTCCCGGCCCACTGGACGTTCCGTGGTGCGAAGGTTTGAGTAATGGTTCCGAAGCTGCTTGCGCAACCGGAGCCGCCATTGGGATCGCAACCCTGCCAGGCAGTTGCTCCCGCCTCGGGCGCGTAGAAGTTCGGGTGGTTGAAGGTATTGAAGGTTTCGAAGCGGAACTGAATCCGCATCGCCTCGCCGAAACGCCAGTTCTTTTCCAACGCCGTGTCCCAGTTCTGGTAATGGGGGCCGCGGAGATCGGAGAAGTAGCGCGGGGCATTGCCAAAGCTGCCGTAGGGAGCAAACGCGAAGGCCCCCGTGTTGAACCATTCGTGCGTGCTCTGGTGAGCGGCGTGAACGTTGCCGACGACATCGGGTCTGGGGTTACCGCCATAGGTGGGCTGGTCATTGCCGAAAATCCCGATGGGGATTCCGCCCTTGAACGCCGCTATTCCGGAGAGTTCCCACCCGCCGACGACCGCATCCGCAACCCGCCCCAGGCCTGAGCCGACCGGCTTACCGCGCCCAACAGGCAGTTCGTAGATGTAGCTAGCCACGAGCGCCTGCGGAATATCACCCGCATCCACGCTCTTGTCTGCCGCCAGGTTGTAGTTATTTGCCGGAGTAACTCCCCAGTTGGTGGGTCCGTTGTAGGACCAGCCATTGTTCCCCTCGACGTTATCCAGGAATTTCGAATAGGTATAGGAGACCAGGGCGGTGAGTCCTTTAGTGACCCGATGGTTGTAAGTCACTTGCAGCGCATTGTAGAGGGACTGGCCGACGGGCGCGTCCGTTTGGCCAACGCCTCCGTTGCAATACTGCGGGTACGGAGACATCAGCTGTGCGTTTGTCACGCTGGCATTGTCGAGGTTGCAGGAGCTGGGTGCAATTGTCCCCGAGGACTCCAGCGTTTTCAATGGCGCAGCGAAGGGATTCGCAGCGGCCTTGCCACCGAGGAAGTTAGCTCCCAATGACAGGTACTGCGGGTTGAGCTGGTTGGAATTGTGGTTTCCAATCATGCGGACGCCGCGGTTCGCAACATAGTCCACTTCCAGCTGATCGTTGTGGGTGATGGCATACTGCAGGCCGAACATCCACTGCTGGACGTAGGGTGAGGGACGGCTGCGGAACACGCCACCAATGCCGTTGCCCACCTGCTGGAATTCGCCGTTGGTGTTGCCGGTCTGCTGTGCGTAAACTCCACCCCACGGGCTGGAGGTGCTGATGCCCGAGTTAGGCGTGATGCCTCCATCCAGAGTGACGTCGGAGTAGGTGGCGGTGGAGAATCCATCCTGATCGCCCGCGCCGGAACTCGTGACCGACTCGGGATAGAAGATGCCGTAGCCGCCGTGGAGCACGGCTCTGGTCACCGGTTGATAAGAGAAGCCGAAACGCGGCGCCCAGTTTTTCCAGTTTGGATTGTAGACGTAGCGGTTGCCGGGGCTAAGGAACTGCAGCGCGCCCATGAGCGGTTTGCCCACCAGAGCGCTGAGCGGATTCTGCACGTCGGGGTTAAAGATGGACGCGGCATTGTGCCTGTAGGTATAGGGCGTCTGAAGCTCATAACGCATTCCCAGGTTCAGGGTCAGCTTGCGATTTGGTTTCCAGTCGTCCTGCAGATACTCACCAAGCAGATGGTTCGATTCGAGAGGGCTGTCGGAATATCCGGCGGTGGTTCCGGAATCAACCACGCCGAGCAGCATCTCGGCCACACCATTGCCGCTCGCGAATCCTGAACCGGTGAGAGGATTTGGGCCTGCGGTGAACGCGCCGTTGAAATTCATCGCATCCTGGTAGAAGGGATGCTGGCTGAACACCTGCTCGACGCCGGTGGCGCCAAAGCTGAGCGTGTGTTTGTCGATGACCTTGATGAAGTCCCCTGACAGCGTCCCGATCGGCCCGTGATTCGTGACCGCCTGCTGATCGTTCGCGCCAGGACCGAGAGGAGACTGCCCTCCGATGTTGACCATCGGGAACAGCGGGTCGTTCTGCTTGAGATACGACGGCAGCCCGATGGACGTTGGATCGAATCCGAAGGACTGGTTGTTTGAAGTTTCGTGCCAGATGGTCACGCCCGAGGTCAGGTTCATCGTGAACGTCGGATTGAAGACGTAGGAATAGCCCGCCCACATGCCCCAGCGATTGTTCGGCCTGGCGTTACCTGGGCCGGCAGGATTGTTGCCCCAGTCGTTGGCCGCGCCGGTCTTGAACTCCTCCTTATACGAGTAGCGGAAATATGCTCGAGAGGAGGCGTTGATGTTATGGTCGACGCGGATGTTGTACTCGTTGGAGTGCGCGGGCGCGGTACCGGAGACTACCAGGTTGTTCGTGAGTCCCGATCCTTTTGACGCAGGGTAGTAGCTCAGCAGCTTTGCACCAACCGGGTCCGGGGTGTAACCGGGTAGGTTGGACAGGATGTTCCCTGGAATCGGATTGCGGATGTAGCCGGTTTGTGTAGCCACCAGCCCGGTGCCGTAGGGGTTGGACGCTGTTTTTGTGTCGGCCTGACCGGCTGTAATGGCGTGGCCGCTGCGTGGATCATAAATCTGCCCCACATAGATGGGCCGACCCAAACCATCAGTGCCCGCCGCCGTTGTGCCCAGAATCTCAGAGAAGTTGCCGTTGCGGAAGTTGCCGTCGGGAACGGTGTAGGTATCGACCGTCGGGCTCGATATCGATAAGTGCTCGAAGAGTCCGAAGATGAACGTCTTTTCCTTCTGCCGGTAGAGCCCTGGAATATAGAGCGGGCCGCCTGCGGAAGCTCCGCCTTCCTGCCGCGAGAGTTTCTGGTTTGAGGTGGAGAAGAAAGGAACCGCGTTCAAATCCTGGTTCTGATAAAAGTCCCAACCACTTCCGTGGAATTTGTTGGTGCCGGACTTAGTAACAACGTTGATGACGTTGCCCGTGCTCCATCCGTATTGCGCGGTAAAGGAGTTGTTCTGAACCTTGAACTCCTGGACCGAGTCGACGGAAGGAACAAAAATGACGCCGCCCCACTCCGTGTCGGTATTCCACGCGCCATCGAGCATGAAGCCGGTGCTGCCGAAGAAGCCGCCGGCGAAGTTCATAAACGATATGTCCTGGTCGGCATCGTCAGTGGTGTTGGTGCCGCCGCCGAGGAGCATCTGGCCCTCAGAGGTGTTGCTGACGGAGGCATTCAGGGTGGCCAGGCTGTAGACGTTGCGAATATTGAGCGGGTACTCGGTGATGTCCTTAGCGGGAATATCCGCGGCCACGTTGGAGTTGTCGGTATTGAGCAGCGCAGCATCGGCAGTGACGGTGACGCTTTGCGTTTCGGATCCGACCGTGAGGCTCACATCCTGAGTCGCGGATTGCGACGCATTCAGGATGATGCCTGCCTGTTCGTAGACCTTAAATCCTCTGGCCTTGATGGTCAGCGTGTAGGTGGACGGCGGCAGCTGGGAGAAGATGTAGCGCCCCGCGTTCTCGGTGGTAAAGGTACGGGCGATTCCATTTTCAGAACTGGCGAGGGTGACGACCGCTTTCGGCAGTACAGCGCCGGTGGGATCCATTACGGTGCCGGAAATGGTTGCGGTGGTGGTGGCGATCTGCGCGTGGAGGGGTGGCGCGATTCCGGTCCGGACCGCGAACAGAATCGTGATTGCCCCCAATTGCCAAAGGAACTGTGTGAGCCAGCTTTTCCTGAATATCAATGTAGCCTCCCTCATGCGGACATGGCACGTGGGACTTCCCAGGACCTGAGTCCCGACTGTGCTCGCTTGCCTGGCCTGGAAAATCCAGTGCCCCTTCTAGTCGCGCGATTGCACGGCTGTTAAGCTCCTTACGGCATGGAAGGGAGGGTGCTTACGGCATTCTTTACCTGATAAGAGCGGCGAACCCGTTGTTCTTCTGTAGGTTGGGGGCGCGGGTGGATGGTAGGTAAAGAGCTCGGGCAGGGTTATAATCGCAGTCGATTGAGCCGGAATGCAGCGAAGCGGACCATGCGTGAAGAACAGCTTGTGATCGAGGAACCAGGGGCGGAAGCGGTCCGCGATGAACTAGACCGTCTGCTGGCCAGTTCGTTTTTCAGTCACAGCCGGCGCTTCCCCAACTTCCTTCGTTTCGTGGTCGAGCACACGCTGGCGGGTGACATCGACAACATCAAGGAGCGGACGCTCGGCATCGAGATCTTCGGCCGCGACCCTGACTACGATACGGCGACTGACCCGATCGTTCGTGTCACGGCGGCGGAAATTCGGAAGAGGGTCGCCCAATACTACCAGGATCCAGCGCACAACCATGAGCTGCGCATTTCGCTGCCGTCAGGATCGTATGTTCCACAGTTTCACTGGCCCGCGACCGAACAGCAACAGGCGTTTGCCCTGCCGAAACAAGGCGCGATGGCGGAAGTCGTGGAGGAGCCAGCCGCTGCCAGCAAGACTCAACAGAGCCCGCTGATCTGGCTCCGCTGGATCGTCGCCGTTCTCGTGCTGGCTGTAGCCGTTGCCGGGTTGGTGGTGTGGCAACGCTCCCGGCCCAGCGCCTTCGACACGTTTTGGCAGCCGATTCTCTCGCCGTCGCAACCCGTTCTTGTATGTGTCGCCGATCAGCTCGAGTATTCCGTGATTCAGTTGCGGGACGCGGCCGATCCGTCGCATCAGATCACGCTGAAAGACAACCTTACCGCCATTGTCATCGACGACCTGGACGCGGTGGTGAAGGCAGCCGGCATTCTGCAGGCGAAGGGTAAGCAGTACGGCCTGAAGGGTGAGGGCGCAACGAACCTCGACGATCTGCGTCGCGGGCCCACCATTTTCGTGGGGGCGTTCGACAATGCGTGGACTCTTCGGCTGACGCGTCCGCTGCGCTATCACTTCGCCAACGACGCGACCATGACGCGACTGTGGATCGAAGACAGCAATACTCCGGGACAATCGAAGTGGGTGGTCGACCGCAGTGTGCAGATGACGACTAACAACTATCGCGACTATGCCATTGTTGCGCGGTTCACCGACAGCAACACGGGGCAGGTGGCGGTGGTGATTGCCGGCATTGGCCGCGGCGGCACGCGCGTGGCCGGCGAGTTTCTTACCGACAGCTCGGATCTTGCGCAGTTGATGCGTGCGGCGAACCAGGCGGGCGATAAGAAGAATATGGAAGCCGTCCTGAGCACGCAGATCATTGATGGAGAGCCTGGGTCTCCTAAGATGGAAGCCGTTTATTTCTGGTAATACCTTCGCGGCGCCGAGATAACTGCGGCCCTTTCGGAACCGAGTTATAGAGAGTCCTGCTCTTTGTTCGGCACTGCGTGGTTCGCGAGTCCGTGCTGCACCCGGATTGCGATATCTGCGGGCGGTCAGCAAAATCGCAGGGCGACGCGACGCGTCCTCTCAGTGGGTTGCCAGGTCTGCGCCATGTAGAATTCCGGTGACGTTAACGGAGACAAAAAGATGATGAGTCCGCAACGAAAGCTTTCCGTCGTGCGCGTGGCCGCATTGGGGGCTGCCATCCTTGCTTCAGCGGTCGGGGCTTCCCCGCAGAGAATGTCGCAGCCGCCGCAGTTCGCTGAGGATCAGCCCTCAGCCGGCAATCCCTTTGCGCAGCTGCATTATCGCGAGATCGGTCCTGGAGGCAATCGCGTCTCCGCAGTCGTGGGGGAACCTGGCAATCCGATGGTGATCTACGCCGGTGCGGCCGATGGCGGAATCTGGAAAACCAGCGACGGCGGTGTTAGCTGGGCGCCGGTCTTCGACCACGAGAAGGTCTCGGCGATTGGTGCTCTGGCGATCGCTCCTTCGAATCACGATACCGTCTGGGCGGGAACCGGTGAGACCTGGATCATTCGTAACAACTATTCCATGGGAGATGGAGTTTACAAGTCGACGGATGGAGGCGGGAGCTGGCAGCACCTGGGCCTGGATCTCACCGGACACATTGGCAGAATCATTGTGAATCCGCATGACGAGAACATGGTCTATGTCTGCGCGATGGGGCAGGCCTTCCGGCCGCAGCAGGAACGCGGCATCTTCCGGACTGAAGATGGCGGAAAGACATGGAAGCGAGTCCTCTTTGTCGATGACAATACGGGCTGCTCTGAGCTTTCGCTCGACGCGCACGATCCGAATACGCTGGTTGCCGGAATGTGGCAGGTGGCTATTCACAGCTGGGACGAACACAGCGGCGGCCCCGGAGGAGGCGTGTACATCACGCACGACGGTGGAGATACCTGGAAGAAACTCTCCGGGCATGGTCTTCCCGCCGCGGATCAGCCGGTGGGGAAAGTTGCTGTACAGATTGCGCCGAGCGATTCCGACCGCATCTATGCTCTCATTCAGGAAGACACGCCGCGATTTTACCGCTCCGACGATCGAGGAGATACGTGGAAGGTCGTCAATCAGCTGCATGTCCTGTCGGAGCGCTCCCCTTACTACACCCGGTTTGCGGTGGCGCCGGATGATGAGAACTTTATCTTCTTTGTTGCCGTGACCATCGTCTATTCACGCGATGCGGGTAAGACGCTCGCGGATGACATGACTATCCCTGCGGGCGACGTGCATGACGTTTGGTACGATCCGCTGAATCCGAACCGGGTGATGGTCGCGCACGATCATGGCATCAGCGTGAGCCTGAACCGGGAAAAGACCTACGCGACGTTCACCTTTCCCATCGCTCAGATGTATCACGCGTTCACCGATGATCAGATCCCCTATAACGTTTATGGCAACCGCCAGGACGAGCCTACGTTTCGCGGCCCGAGTAACAACATTCCACTGGAGGGATTTGGCGGAGAGCAGGGCATTCTGGCTGGAGACTGGATGCAGATTGGGGGATGCGAGCCAGGCTTTAGTGTTCCCGACTGGGAAGATAACAATATTGTCTGGTCCGGCTGTTACAACGGCGATATGACTCGTATGGATCTCCGTACGGGACAGGCGCGCTGGGTGTCTCCGTGGCCGGAAGCAACTTATGGATGGGCGCCGAAGGATGTGAAGTACCGCTGGCACTGGACGATGCCCATTGCTATCTCGCCCCACGATCACAATCGTATTTACGCCGGTAGTCAATATGTCCATCAGACCGACGACGGCGGTCAGTCATGGAAGGTGATCAGTCCCGACCTTACGCTTAACGACAAGAGTCATGAACAAAACTCGGGTGGCATTTCGGTGGACAACCTCATGACTTTTGAGGGAGCGGTGCTGTATTCCATCGCTGAATCGCCCGTCAAAGCAGGCGTGATCTGGACCGGCAGCACCGATGGCCAGGTGAATGTTACTCAGGATGCCGGCAGGACCTGGACCAACGTGACGAAAAACATCCGGGATCTACCCCCCTGGGGCACGATCTTCAGCATCGAGCCCTCGAGTTTCGAGGCTGGCACCGCGTATATCGTCGACAATCTTCGGGAAGGCGCCGGGGACTACAACCCGTACGTTTACGAGACCACCGATTACGGCAGAACCTGGAAATTCATCAGTACGGACATCCCGAAATCGGTGAACAGCACGGTTCAGACCATCGTGGAAGATCCTGTCCGCAAAGGCATGCTCTTCCTCGGCACGTCTAACTTCATCTACGTTTCCTGGGACGATGGCGATCACTGGACCCTGCTGCGCAATAACATGCCGCCAGCTCCTATCTCGTGGCTCACGATTCAAAAACACTACAACGACCTGGTGGTGGCTACCTATGGGCGCGGATTCTGGATTCTTGACGACATCACTCCGCTTCGCGACTGGGACAAAGCGCAGAACGCGGACGCGTACTTTTTCAAGCCGCGCGCCGCTTACCGCTATCGTGAAGTGAAGAACGCACGCAACAACATGCTCCACGACGATCTACAGGTGGGGGACAATCCCCCTGACGGGGCCGACCTGAACTACTATCTGCGCGGCCCCGCGAAGAAGGTGGAAATCTCGATCGTGAGTGCGACGGGCGACAAAATCCGCACTATCAAAGGTTCGACGGAACCCGGCATTCAGCGGGTTTGGTGGGACCTTCGCTACGAGGCTCCCACTGTGGTGAAACTGCGGAACAGTCCTCCCGGGGAGCCGTGGGTCGAGAACGGAACGGAAGGATGGCGACCTCTGGTCCACTGGAGAAATTACACCCACGGACCGAAGGTGGGGCCTGGGACCTATACCGTGAAACTGAATGTTGATGGGAAGGAATTTTCTCAATCGCTTGAGATTCTCCGCGATCCGAAAGATCTCGGCTCCGCGCAGGACATCATGGCCAACACGAAATTCCTGCTGCAGATTCGCAGCGCGATGGATCAGTCCGCAGACACGATCAACCACATTGAATGGGCCAGGAAACAACTCGGCAATCTTCAGACGATGCTGGCGGCGAACTCCGGAAATGCGTCCGTTCTGCAAGCCGCCAAAGAGCTGGAACAAAACATGGAGGCCGTCGAGGGTCGATTCTTCCCACTTGCTCTGACCGGACGTACAGAAGACGCTTTCCGCGTGCCGACTACGCTCTATGGGAGGCTGGCGAATCTTGCTTTCCTGGTGGAAAGCGGAGCCGACCTGCCGCCGACCGATCCATCGGTGGCAGTGGATAAGGACCTGGAGCAGGAACTTGCGGAAGCACAGCGGGCAGCAAAGAATCTCACTGAAAAGGTCATCCCCGCCTTCAACGCCACGCTAAAGGAGAAAGGCGTATCCGCCGGCATTGTGCCATGATGGCGGCGAAGCACTCGTGATGGCCCATAGATTCGCTAGCGAAGGAACGAACGAGCCGAGGTATTGGATGCTTTCAGAATCATGGAAGGAGAATTTCAGAAGCCACGAGCCGGGTCCATGTTCGCACGCCGACGTTCGCGAATATGCGGGCGGTCCGGTGGATGGTCCCGGGCGCGCGTCTGGCAGACACACCCTTAATCGGGGCATCGATTGATCCCTGTTATTCGTGCACGGACCGGTAGGGCTGCTGTTGGGGGGAAGGAGTCAGGAGCCCGAGTGCGCATGGCGGGAATCAAAGAACATCGCGATCGGATCCTCCATATAAGTTGATACCCAATCGCTTTACAATGGGATGCTTCAACGGCATCGGTAGCTGATGCAGTGTGAAAAGCTCGGGAAGTTGAGAGGAGTCTCATTGCGGATCAAAAGCAGTTTGCTGATGGTTGTTTCGGTCGGAGTGTTTGCAGCACTTGCGGGCGCGCAGAGCACGAGCAGCGCGGCGCAAATGCCGCCGCCGCCCCACGTGAAGCAGATCCATCTGAAGCATGTTCTGGTAATCGGCCAAACGAAGGGATTTGAGCACGATTCCGTCTCGGATGCGATGGCTGCGATCTATAACATGGGGAACGACAGCGGCCTGTGGGACACGGTGATGCGCACCGACACCGAGTTGCTGACGAAGAAAGACCTGGGCCGCAATGCAAAAAACCTGAACTACTTCGATCTGATTATTTTCGCCAGCACCACGGGGGAACTCGATCTGGATCCGAGCCAGAAGCAGGACATACTTTCCTTCGTGCACGATGACGGCAAGGGGTTCGTGGGGATTCATGCCGCACTCGACACGAACTATACGTGGCCGGAATACGGCGAAATGATTGGCGGCTGGTTCGATCAGCATCCGTGGACGACCTTCAACGCGCCTATCATTAATGAAGATCCGGATTTTCCGGCTGTCCGTCACTTTCCCAAATCGTTTGTGAAGTACGACGAGATCTACCAGCCAAAAGAGTGGTCACGCGCGAAGGTGAATGTGCTGCTCAGCCTCGACCCCACGAAGCTCAACTACGAGAACAACCCGCGCATCCATCGCACCGATCATGATTTTGCGGTGGCGTGGAGCAAGATGTACGGTAAAGGGCGAGTCTTCTATTCGACGCTCGGGCATACAGAAGAATCGTGGAACGATCCCGACATTCGCAAGATGTACTTTGAAGCCATCCGGTGGGCGTTATGGATGACGGATGGAAGCACGGCGAGCCACCCGCGGCCCGCGTCACCTCAATAGCGCGTTGTGTCTTCGTCGAACCGAGTCCGGCGAGAGACGTTGCTGCTGGATGAAGACGTTTACACTCACACCATTGTCCGACGAAAGTAGTTTGTATCTCATGTTGCAACAGCATCCTCATTTCGTTGCGAGAAGAATGCATTGAAACCTCACGCGCCAATTCGTATCAATCGCAGAGACTTTCTCGCTTCGGCCGGAATGATGCTCGCCAGTCAGTCTCTTGGAGGCAAACTGCACGCTCAGGCACATCCGGGCGGAAAAGCCGATCACACACTGCGGATCGAGCCCTGCAGTCTGGAGATCGGCCAGGGAGTCACGGTAAAAACAATCGCCTACAACGGCCGGGTGCCGGGCCCGATGTTGCGCCTGCGCGAAGGCGTTCCGGTGAGCATCGACGTCACGAACGCCAGTCCGAATGCCGACATCGTGCACTGGCATGGGCTCGGGATCGACTCGCTGAACGACGGCGCGATGGAAGAGGGATCGCCGATGATTGCAGCCGGCGAGACGCATCGCTACACGTTCACGCCGAAACCCGCGGGCACGCGCTGGTATCACAGCCATGCAGGCGCGTACGGCGACCTGGGGAAGGGGACCTACACGGGGCAGTTCGGCTTCCTGATCGTCGAGGGCGATCAACAACTCCCCCACTACGATATGGAGGTGAACCTCGCGATTCACCACTGGGAGCCGTCGTTTGTGCCCATGGTGGAGACGATGCGCGCCGCGTCGGCCAATGCGCCGCTCACGAGTGGCTCCGATGTTGGCTACAAATACGCCACGATCAACGATCGCATGCTGGGGAATGGTGAACCGATTCGCGTCCGGCAGGGCCAGCGTGTCCTGATGCGTTTGCTGAATGCAAGCGCCACGGAAAACGCCATGCTTGCGTTGCCGGGCCATCGATTTACGGTTCTGGCAATGGACGGCAACCCGGTTCCGAAGCCCACCAGTGTCGAGGTGCTCTCGCTCGCGGTTGCGGAACGCGTGGACGCGCTGGTCGAGATGAACAGGCCGGGCGTGTGGATCCTCGGTTCAACGCTGGAAGCGTCGCGGAAGATGGGTCTGGGGATCGTGGTCGAGTACGCTGGACAGTCCGGCGCGCCGGTGTGGAAAGACCCCGCTCCTGCTGCATGGGATTACACGCAATTTGCGAACTCCGCAGCCGCGCCCGAGCCCGATGCGTCGTTCGAACTTACTTTTCGCGATATCGGCCCACAACACGGATCGCAATTCGACACATGGACCATTAACAACCAATCCTGGCCCGATATTGAACCGCTGACGGTCCATCCCGGCAAACGGTATCGGCTGGCGTTTCGCAATGGAAGCGGCGACCAGCATCCGCTGCACCTGCATCGCCACACGTTCGAGGTGACGCGCATCGGCGACAAGCATCTGAGCGGACTGAGGAAGGATGTCATCAACGTCATGCCTCTGGACACGGTCGAAGTTGATTTCATCGCCGACAATCCAGGCGACACACTGTGGCACTGCCACCAACAACTCCACATGGATTACGGATTCATGCAACTCATCAAGTACGCGACTTAGCGATCGGAGTTTTTCCGCAGGTCGACAATCAAATGTTCCGGGGTCGTTGCATTGATTAGGGCAAAGAGGTTGCGAGTCGCACTCTGTTTCGTCGCTGCAATTACAGGTCTCTTCCTGGTTCCACCCAGCCAGGGCTCAGCGCGCGCGTCCAGCCAGGCGGAGAATGTTCCACCGGCGGTTACAAAACCTCAGCAAGACCCCGGCGCGGAATCCTATACAAAGCACTGCGCTATCTGTCACGGCGATCAGCGACAGGGCAACCTGCCTGGATTCCCTCCCCTGCTGGGAATATCGCACCGCATGACGACCGACAAGGTCACCGAGTTGATCCACGCCGGGAAGGGACGCATGCCCGGCTTCCCAGGCCTGCAGGGCGGCGAACTGGACGAGCTGCTGCATTTCCTGGACACGGCGGAATCCGCCGCACAAATGCCCGCCAATGGTACGGAGCACACCAGCCTTTCGACGGCGGGCGAAGCTTTGTTTCAACAAAACTGCGCCTTCTGCCATGGCCGGGATGCGCAGGGTGGAGAGACCGGCCCCGATCTAACTCAATCGCGATTGGTCCGCCGCGATCGCACCGGGGACGAAATCGCGAGGGTGATCCACGAGGGCCGTCCCGATAACAAGATGCCTGCCTTCAATTTCTCCGCGCAGGAGGTTCGCAGTGTTATCGCGTTCATTCACACTCGAGAGGCCGAAGCTGTGGAGCGTCCCGGTGGGCGTCGCGGTGTTTCCGTCGCCGATCTGCAAACGGGCAGCGTCGAAGCGGGCAGGCGTTACTTCGATGGAGCCGGAGGCTGCAGGAAGTGCCACTCCCCGAGTGGCGATCTGGCAGGCATTGCCTCACGGTTCGAGGGACTTGAGCTTGAGGAACGCATGCTGTATCCCCGAGACTCCGCGAGCCGCGTCACGGTTACGACGCCCTCCGGCGAAAAGTTTTCCGGCGTTCTTGCTTATCGGGACGAATTCACTGTGGCTCTGCGCGATGCTAAAGGGGTTTATCGTTCCTGGCCTGCGGGGAAAGTCCACTCCACGGTCGATGCTCCGGTCGAGGCGCACGTCGACCTGTTCAGCAAGTACACCGACGAGGACATTCACAACCTGATGGCTTATCTGCAGACACTGCGCTGATCGCTGCCACATGAATCTGAGGTTTTATTGATGAAGTCGCTGCACTCCCGATGCCTTCTCTCGTTCGTTGCGCTTTTCGCAGGTCTTGCTGCGCCGGGATCACTGGCTGCGCAGGATCTGGAGAATGCGCAACTGGTTCACCCCTCGCCAGATTCGTGGCCGATGTATCACGGGGACTACTCCGGCCGGCGACACGTCTCTTTTACGCAGATCACTCCGCAGAATGTCGGCGATCTGTCGCTGGCATGGGCTTTCCAGACGAATCAGTCCGCGCAGATCAAGTCATCGCCCCTGCTGGTTGACGGCATCCTCTACTTCACTGTGCCCGATAACATCTGGGCGGTCGACGCACGCTCCGGCCATATGGTGTGGCACTACAATCGCGTCTCCACTAAAGGCGATCACATCGGTCATCGTGGCGTCGCCATGTATAAGGGCTGGATCTTCTTCACCACGCCTGACGCGCACCTGATTTCTCTCAACGCGAAGGACGGCACAGTCCGGTGGGACAAGATCATCGCTGACGTCGATAAGGGCTACTGGAGCACGATGGCGCCGCTGGTGGTTAAGAATCATGTTATCGCGGGCGTAGGTGGGGACCTCGACAATCTGACCGGATATCTGCGGTCTTTTGATCCCGACACCGGCGCTGTTCAGTGGCAGTGGAACGCGACACCTCCATCAGGCACGCCCAATTCGACGACTGGCGGCATGACGTGGATCACCGGGACGTACGATCCGGATCTGAATCTTCTTTATTGGGGAACGGGCAATCCTACTCCCGTCCTCAACGGCAAACCGCGTCCGGGCGACAACCTGTATACGTGCAGCATTGTTGCGCTGAATCCCGATACAGGGAAACTCGTGTGGGGATTTTCTGTATCACCGCACGATACGCATGACTGGGATGCCGTCGAAGTTCCGGTCCTGGTCGATGGTCCGTTCCACGGAAGGCCGCGCAAGATGCTGATGCAGGCTTCACGGAACGGCTATTTCTTCGTGCTCGACCGCACCAACGGGAAGAGCCTTCTCACCGTTCCCTATGGCCCGGTCGTGTGGTCCAGGGGAGTGGACAAAGATGGTCATCCCATTCCGGATCCCGACAAAGAACCTGCGCCCGACGGTCGACTGATTGCGCCGGATGAAGGTGGACTCACTAACTACCGCTCACCCAGCTTCGATCCAGCCACAGGTTTGTTCATTGTTGATGCGCATCCGAGCTACAGTATTTATTTCGCCAAGCCAGCCGATGGGACTTATGGCTGGGCCGGAGCCGATTATGGCGTTTGGGGCAAGGGAGTTATCGATGCCATCGACTATCAGACCGGCAAAATTCGCTGGAGCCACGAGGTTGGAGAAGGTGGATCGGGCGCCGGCGTGATGACTACTGCCTCGGGTCTCACCTTTACCGGCGACAGCCATGGAAATCTGCTCGCTCTTGAGACCAGCAGCGGAGAAACACTATGGCATGCAGGCACGGGGTCACCGATGCAGACCTCGCCCATCAGCTATGAACTCGATGGGCGGCAGTACATCGTCACCAGCAGCGGTGGAGTACTTTTTTCCTGGGCTCTTCCGGAGAGCCGTACCCGGGAGTCGACGGCGAGTAAAAAGTCGCGCTGAGCACGGCACAGCAGTGCAACTGACTTACTCTGGATTTCCCGCGGCAGTTAGAAGATTCTCGTCCAGCGGCGGTCATTCAGGTTGGACAATAGGAATTTGGGTCTTTGAGGTGGCTTAGCTTTGGGGCGTAGGTGAATGTGCCGTTGCCATTGCCGAGCATGACTTCGTAGTTTCCTTCCTCTTCGCTGGTGATCACGAGATCGGCAACCCCATCCCGATTAAAATCTGCGGCGGCGACATGAAACTCCTTTCCCATTTGCGGCAAGGAAAAGGACCACGTTTGCCGAAACGATCCATCGCCGGCACCGAGAAAGATTTCAGCGGAATTCGACTGCGGATCCGAGACAGCGAGATCAAGGTGGCCATCGTGCGCGAAGTGGCCGACCGCGATGGAGACGACCGACCCCACCGTGGCGATTCGCCTGGAGCGCCCGAGATTGCCCTTCCCGTCGCCAGGAAACTCAAGGAGGGTGCCATCTGCGTCCCCAACAATTACATCGAGATTGCCATCCCCGTTGAAATCGCCAACCACCAGGGCGCGGGGATCCCTGCCAATGAGGTTGGGAGAAGGCACGCGCAGGAATGTGCCATCGTCTCTGCCGAGAAGCACGGTGAGAGAGTGCAGGCCTGGATGTTCTCCATCCGGTGGTGTTGTTTCGACTACGTCCGCAACGCCATCTCCATTGAAGTCACCCACAGCTAGCGCCGATGTTGTGTCCGGGATGTCCGCGAGGAAGATGGCGCTCAGGTTCTTTGGCCGCGAGCCGTTGACAGAGCCGGCGTAGACAGACGCTGCCGGAAGTACGGCGGCGGTGAGAACGAGAAGCCAATGGGCGGCAGGAATCACGGAGAGTCTTTCCATTTTACGACCGGCGATGCACGGAAAATGGCCGGTACTCTGCGCCTGACAGTGGACCCTCCTAAATGGGTGGACGGGCAATAAAACTTCCAGTGTCGGTGAGTGGCTCAGCGATTGATTCGCAAGAGCCATGATCGGCGGCGGAGAGGTGTTCTCCGCCAGTCTCTCCGAGCGAAGCGCTGCACGTGAAACAAAGTCATAAAAACACGCAGCTGTTCCCCGATTTCCGTCATCTTTGGAATGTGTAGTCTCAATTCTCTGTGAGGTGACCCGCGTGAAGGTATTCGTCGCAGGCGCAAATGGCGCCATTGGCAGGCCCCTTGTGAAGGCGCTGATCGAGGCCGGGCACGAAGTGGTTGGCACGACGACCAGCGCTGCGGGTCTGGAGGCTCTGCGTCATCAGGGTGCCACAGGCTTACTGATGAATGTTCTCGACGGGGACGCTGTAGCAAGAGAAATTGCGAGGATTGGGCCCGATGCGATCATCGACGAGCTCACTTCTCTGCCCAAGCTGTATACGTCCGAAGCGATGCGGGACGCTGCGCCGCGGGATCGCCAGGTTCGTCTTGAAGGCGGAGGCAATCTGTACCGCGCCGCCATCAGGTCAGGGGTCAAGCGATACGTGGTGCAATCGACCGGCTTTTTCTACGGTCCAGGTCAGGGTTTGGCGTCTGAAACAGAAGACCTGGCCCATGATGCATCACCGGGCGTGGCTGGATCCGTTGCGACCTACACCGAAATCGAGAATCGTCTTTTCGGTGATTCTGGTCCGGAAGCAGTTGCCCTGCGATACGGCTTCTTCTATGGCCCCGGCACCTACCATGATCCGGAGAACGGCAGTATCGCGGTACAAGTTCGTCAAAGTCAGTACCCGATCATCGAACCAGGAACCGGGGTTTCCTCGTTTATCCATGTCCAGGACGCAGCCGCCGCTACGGCCGCAGCGTTGGAGATACCTCCGGGCGTGTACAACATCGTCGATGACGATCCGAGCCCGATGGCGGTGTGGTTGCCGGCCTTTGCCCGGTTCATTGGGGCTCCTGCGCCACCTCGGGTCAGTGAAGAAGAGGCCGTCCAGAGCGATGGTCCTGACGCGGCCTATTACGCGCTCAAACTCCGCGGAGCATCCAACGCGAAAGCAAAGAAGGCGTTTGGGTTCAGACCCCGACCCCTCGAATGGCTTGTTGGTTAGGCTGTTACCGCTCGCTGCGCGGCGACCCTCATCACCGTTCTCAGGCAAGCAATGCGGCTGTGAGAGAATCATTGGACAATGAAAACGCCACGCACGCCACGCCGCGGTGAGAGAGTGCAAATCGCCAACCATGAGGGGACGTTCATCGTGGTTCGCGTTGACAAGGTCGGCAGTTTCGCAAAAATCGAACGGTGGGATGACCCCGGTCGCGCGTTGTGGGATATCCCATTCGAAGAGATCCGCCTGGCCCGCGAGGCCGCCTAGTCTCACCTCCGCGGCTTATGCCCCTCCTGCTCGTGCTCGAAGACACGCCGGCTGATTTACGGATGGCCGCCGAGACCGCCCGACGGGCTGGGTTTTCCGAGGTGGAACTGAACCAGGACGCGAGCGATGCAAAGGCATACCTCGAGAAGACGATTGCTGGAAAGGTGCCACGGCCGGACGCGATGCTCATCGATCTGGCTCTCGGTGACGAAAGCGGCTTTGAAATGCTCCGGTTCTGGCACAGCAGACCCCAGCTCAAGGAAATCCCGGTTGTCGTCTGGACTCTCGCACGGGACACGCAGCTTGAGATCTGCCGTTACTTCGGCGTCCGGCACGTCGTATCCAAGGAT
The DNA here is from genome assembly GCA_963705765.1 of uncultured Acidobacteriaceae bacterium. Taxonomy (GTDB): domain Bacteria; phylum Acidobacteriota; class Terriglobia; order Terriglobales; family Acidobacteriaceae; genus Palsa-343. The sequence continues at coordinate 58,532 of CAVPKU010000050.1, forward strand.
GACGATCCGAATGTCCTGAGGGAAGCGTTGTCCAGCATCCTTGAGGGGCGGTGAACCGATTGGAATTGCGCAACCTTGAAACGGGCTCTGGAAAATCTCACAGCCAGATGTGATTCATTGCGCAGCCTGTGATGCCTTCCCGTTTTCATGCCGGGCTCAAAGTGTTCTGTCGGGGAAGACCAGGGCCAGTCCGCGCCGCTCGGGTTGAGGTCCTGATAGACGTCGTCATGAGATTCGCGCTTGGAAGGACAGGCTCAGGAAGGTAACAAATCAGGGTACGGAAGACCGGACTGTATGAAGAAAATTGGGTTCCTCTCCTTTGGTCACTGGACGCCTTCGCCGCAGTCACGAACGCAGTCAGCGGCTGACGCACTGCTGCAGTCCATCGACCTTGCCGTTGAGGCGGAACGCCTCGGAATGGACGGGGCCTACTTTCGCGTTCATCACTTCGCGCAGCAACTGGCGTCACCGTTTCCACTGCTTGCGGCGGTGGGCGCCAGAACGCGAGGGATTGAGATTGGCACCGCCGTGATCGACATGAGGTATGAGAATCCTCATTACATGGCCGAGGACGCCGGCGCCGCGGATCTGATTGCCGGCGGGCGGCTGCAGTTGGGTATCAGCCGCGGATCTCCCGAGCAGGTGATCGATGGATGGCGTTATTTTGGCTATCGCCCGGCCGAGGGTAAGAATGATGAAGACCTGGGCCGGCAGCACGCCGAAGATTTTCTCGAGTTGCTGCGCGGAAAGGGGTTCGCACAGCCTAATCCGCGTCCGATGTTTCCCAATCCGCCGGGGCTTCTGCGTCTTGAGCCGCACTCCGAAGGATTGCGCGATCGGATCTGGTGGGGCTCGGCGTCCAATGCGACAGCTGCATGGGCCGCGAAGCTGGGAATGAACCTGCAGACTTCAACGCTCAAATTTGACGAGACCGGCGAGCCGCTGCACATCCAACAGGCCGCGCAGATTCGCGCCTTTCGTGCAGCCTGGAAGGAAGCCGGTCACACGCGCACGCCGCGCGTTTCAGTCAGCCGCAGTATTTTCGCACTGCTCGATGACCGCGACCGTGAATTTTTCGGGCGTTCTCAGGACCACGACTCAATCGGGTTTCTCGACGAAAGCACACGCGCGATTTTCGGTCGCAGCTACGCCGCTGAACCCGATGTTCTTATTGAGCAGCTCAGGAAAGACGAGGCGATCGCGGAGGCCGACACCCTGCTGCTGACCATTCCCAATCAACTGGGCGTTCCCTACAACGTCCACGTGATGGAAGCGATTCTGACTACTGTCGCCCCAACTCTCGGTTGGCGCTAAGCGCCGGCGCGCTCATTGGTCACGGGATGACTACCGACCACCCGCGTTCCCGGGAGTATTCGTGGTTCGATCGCGTACTCAATCGGGTTTGAGCAGTGAGCGCATTTTGTATTGCGCGTGGAGGGTGCGTTTTCGTCCAGAACCTGGGGGAAGATCCTGAGGCACTCCGGACAGGAAATCATGACGTACGGTTCTCCTGAGGGGTCGTGGCCGTTGGTGGGAATCCAGATGGGCGCATTGGAACGCAGAGAAAAACCTGGTACTGGCAGGTTCGATGCGTGCGTCATCGCTTCTACCGCATTCAACAACAAATGCGGTCGATGGCACCCCTTTTCGTAAAAGGCATCGGCTGCAATACCCGCGGGTATTGCCGTGCCTACGAATTCGCCGCTCATAGCAACTACACGAATGGAGGGAAAGCGGCGCCGGACCACGGAGAGCAGCTCAAATCCCGACATGCCAGGCATCAACAGGTCGGAAAGAAGGATGTCGGGAATCTGATTCCGTATGGCGTCCAAAGCCAAAAAACCGTTCGCGGCAGTGCGGACTGCATAGCCAAGGGCGCCGAATATGATCGACATGTTCCTGCGAATCAGCGCGTCATCGTCTACAACGAGAAGTCGTGACTTTTGGTTGGGCATCGTTCACCTCGGTGCGGGCATCGAGACGGCCCTCACCCTCAGTGTTGCATCGCGCCGGGTTGTGGCGCTGGTCAATACGGCACACTCAGCAGCACGCAAACCAGGGAGCGGTGGGATCGTCTCCGAGGCTCAGCAGGCACCGATTGCCAGGCTGAAATCCGTGGCGGCAACTCTGTTGCCGTCGCGGGATCAATCGCTTGTGTGAGAGGGGTTCCGGTCGAGTCTTCCATTTCACCATGGGGCGCCCAAGTCCGTCTGAACGTGAGCAAAACTGCTCAGTCCCAGGTTTGAAGTGGTGGAATACTTTGCTTGCGGCCCTCCCTCGGTATCCCCAGGACAGATGTGCGAGCTGGAAATCAGGCTCTTTTCGCTGGCGACTTGACCGCAAGGGGTTCGCGACATTGCCGGAGATTCGGAAGTTCCCTCGGAACTGGTTGTGGACTGGAGAGGTGAGCCGACATGGGATCGACGAACAGGATCGACCAACGCGATACACCGCCGCACAGAGCGAGTGAATTCCTTGGTTCATTAGCCTCCAATGTTTTTCGGGAATTCCAGACCTACGTGTCCGTGGTTTGTTATCCGGCGCACGCGGTGCTGTTTGACGAGGAACAGGATGCCAACAGCATCCTTATAGTTCTGGAAGGTTGCGCGAAGATTTCTGTGAATTCGGGCGATGGGAAGCGGCAGATCCTGTGGATTGCAAGGCCGGTGGAGTTGTTGGGGCTCACGTCTGTGCTGCGCGGCACCTGCCATGAAGTTACGGCGGAGACTCTTTACCCGTGCAGGATCGCATCGATTCGCCGCCAGGAGTTCCTCGGTTTTCTGATGCAGTATCCCGCTGCTTACCAGGGCGTAGCACGCGAGTTGAGCGTGGAGATGAGTCGTGCGCGGGAACAAACGCGCATCAAGGGCCTGCAATCCTCGGCCTCGATAAAATTGGCGTGGCTGCTGCTGGACTGGTCGACAGACGGCACGCCCACGGGTGGGAGTGGGATGGGCGTCAGCGTTCCTTTGACCCACGAAGAGATGGGGGAGTGCATCGGGGTGACGCGGGAAACGGTGTGTCGCGCGATGGCCGATCTTCGAAGGCGGCAGCTGATCGACCTGGATGGCTCAGCACTGATCATCACCAACCGATTTGCGCTGGAGTCTTTTGCTCAGGGGCTGCACCCTGCAACGCCGCGAGAGGCTTCTTCGACGCCCTATCGGGCCGGTCGCCCCAGGGTTCCAGGCCCTCTTGCGAGAGGCGTAACGGAAATCACTGCTGGGCGGCACCTTCATTTGAGGCGGAACTGTCTACGACAAAAGTAAAACCGCAGGCCAGGGCTGAGCGCCCACGGGTGAACCTATAATGATCTGAAGCTCTCCTTGTTCACTTCAGCGTGGATGTGTTTGGCGCTGCGTCGCAGGTTGACTCGCAACGTCGGTCGGGAAAGGGCTATCGGAATGGTTGAGCTGAAGAAGCCGACTTTTGACGCGGAGACTTTTCTGGCGAACGCCGGGCTGGGACGGAAGATTGTTCAGCTGAGGCCGGAACAGGTTTTCTTTGCGCAGGGAAATGCCGCCGACTCGATCTTCTATCTGCAGCAGGGACGCGCAAAGCTCACGGTGGTTTCAACGAACGGCAAAGAAGCTACGATCACGCTGCTGGGAGTGGGCGATTTTGTTGGGGAGGAGTCGCTGGCAGCAGTGGGCGGACTGCGGATGGCAACGGCCACTGCCATTACCGCCTGCATCGCGCTGAAGATCGAGAGACAGGAAATGATCCGGGTGATGCATGAGGAGAACACTTTCTCCGATCTATTCCTGACGTTTCTGCTGGCGCGGAGTATGCGGGTACAGGCGGATCTCGTCGATCAGTTGTTCAACTCCAGCGAGAAGCGTCTGGCGCGCATTCTGCTGTTGATGGCGGAATTCGGCAAGCCGGGTCACGCGGCAACGATGATTCCGAAGATCTCGCAGGAAACCCTGGCGGAGATGATCGGCACCACGCGATCGCGCGTGAGCTTTTTCATGAACCGTTTCCGCAAGCTGGGCTTTATCCAGTACAACGGCGGCATCCATGTTCACAAATCGCTGCTGAACGTGGTTCTGCTCGATCAGTTGCCGGACCGCAATGCGGCGAAGCCCCCGATCCTGGACACTCCGGCGCCCACCCGGGCGGGATCATGATACGGAAATTTCGACGGACAGCAACGAGAAGCGGGCGGATGGCACCGGTGTTTTCCGTAGACACTGCGCGCACTTTCGCTGGAGCCGAGGCAGGACTCCAGGTAGTGAGGTTAGTTTTTGAAATCTACGAGCTACAGCTTCTCCACAGTCCATCCGACCTTCATCCAGGGCTGATTCCAGCACAGGCCTTGCGCGCCAGGACTAAACTCGCTGCATGAAGAACCCGCAGGTGGGCCAGCGAGTCTGGGCTGAGAAGTTTATCGGAACCTTTACAGTCGTGGCTGTGTACTCAGACCAGAGCGTTGCCGACCTTCTGGCGGCGGATGGTACGCCTACCCTTGAAAAGAATGTTCCCTTCGGCATGATTCACGCAGTCGGCGGGGACCACAGCCCTGTCTCCCGAGATTGAATCTCGCGGATCAACGCTGCATTCATCGGTTCAAATATGAACTTTAAGGTCGGTTCCTGACCTTGACAGGTCAGAGGCGGGCTCGTGATTTTCCCAACCGAACCACTCCCGACTTTCTGGACTCCGCCGCCGGTGTAGCCATTTTTGTCTTCGCAGGATGATCCGACCCCGGGACGGGCAGCCTGGGCCCTGACGCCATACCCGTTCAGCAGAGTGAGCGAAATGGTACAGATTGTCGCTCTTGTCCGTGCGACGGTAGCCATGGATGGTACCCACATTGATGTGAATAAGAAGTAGGGCATCCTTATTTATTGGTTCCTTCGGCTTAAAAGAGGAGTTGCTCCCCTCGCCGCCACATCGGTCCGGGGTGGGCGCAGTCTTCCCGCTCGAACATTTCTTTTTTTGGTCACCGACACCTATGCCGCAAAGCACGCATGATCGAGCAGCAGAACTGCACAAGCTGGCGGCTCACGCCCATTCGGCTGCGGCCCATGGTAAGAGCGATTCTCTGACGGCTCATGAGCTCACGAAGCAGGCTCATGAGCACTCCGTAAACGCACACAAGCTTGCCGAAGAGTTGGCTTCGAGAACGCGCGAGACGGCTCAATGACCGACCAGGAGAAACCAGCATTTGTCGTCGCTGACTTTCTGGCCAAAGCCGGGTTGGGGCGAAGAATCGTCCAGCTGAAGCCGCAGCATGCCTTCTTTTCGCAGGGAGGTCCTGCTGACTCCGTTTTCTATCTTCAGAAGGGGCGCGCGAAACTGAGCGTCATGTCAAAGAAGGGGAAGGAGGCCACGATTACACTGCTCGGAGCTGGAGATTTCGTCGGTGAGGAGTCACTGGCCGGCAGCGGGGGCCTGCGCATGGCAACTGCGACGTCCGTTACGCCCTGCACCGCCCTCAGGATCGAGCGCGAAGAGATGATCCAGGTGATGCATGAGGAGCACGCTTTCTCCGATGTGTTCCTGAAGTTCCTGCTGGCCCGGAGTATGCGGACCCAGGCCGACCTGGTCGATCAGCTGTTCAATTCCAGTGAGAAACGCCTGGCGCGGATCCTGCTGCTGATGGCGGAATTTGGCAAGCCGGGCGAGCCGGAAACTTTGATTCCGGCCATCACACAGGGCACTCTGGCGGATATGATCGGCACGACGCGGTCTCGCGTCAGCTTTTTCATGAATCGATTCCGGAAGCTGGGTTTTATCGAGTACAACGGGCGCATCCGCGTGCACCAATCGCTTCTGAACGTGATCCTGCACGATCAACTGCCGGAGCACAACGCAGAGAAGCCCCCACTTCGACACATCTGCGCGGATAGCCCGGGAGATCCCAAAAGAGCGCGCCGATTGAGATAACCTGACAGGTCCTGGTTCATTCCAGAACTGTGTTCAGCCCGCAAGCAGCAGTGTCTGGGACCCACGATCGTGCGCTTCTCCGGGGTGGTGTGCTGAAGTGGAACCGGGATGAGTGGGCAGAAAGACCGAGAAAACCGTTCCGGTCGTGGGGAGCCTGCCCGGCTCTTGACCTGAATGGTGCCCCCGTGTCTGCGCACGATTTCGGAACTAACCCACAGTCCCAGGCCGGTCCCGGTATTCCCCTTGGTGCTGATAAACGGCTCGAAGAGCGTTTTCCTGATCTCGGGACGAATACCGCGTCCGGTATCGCCGACGGTCACGCGAACACCGGGCCGCGATCCATTCCTGTGTTCACGGGAACCGGCAATGCGGATTTTCAACGTGCCGCGGTGTCCGATGGCATCGAGGGCATTGGCGATCAGGTTCAGGATGAGCTGGCGCAGCTCTCCAACCACGCCCAGGATCGGCGAGCACTGCCTGAAATCTCGCTCGATCGAGATTTCTGCAGTAGCCAGCCTCGCCTGATAAATGTTGAGAGCGGCGTTCACGACCTCGGCGATCTGAACGGCGACCGGTTTGTTCGACTCCCGGTAAAACCTCAGATTCTGAGTGACGATTTCCGAGACCCGCGCCAACTCCCGCGATGCAATCTCGGCATACTTCTGTGACTGGTCCAGCGAAGAGGAGAGGCCGATGAGGTAGAGCAGGTTGGTGACCGAGGCAAGCGGATTATTGATTTCATGCGAGAAACTGGCGGCGAGACGCGCAGCCACAGCAAGTTTTTCGGCTTTGCGCAGCGCTTCTTCAGCCACGTGCCGCTCGGCGATAAAGTCTCTCACCTGGTATTGGTGGCGCCGGCTGCGCAGCGCGGCCTGGACGGAGCTGACTAAGGTATCCGGGCGAACGGGACGTTCGAGCAACACCTGATTTCCGAGAGGTTTCCGAGCCAGTGCTTTCCTCCGGCTCTCCGCGCTGACAGCGCCAGCCGTGGTGAGCAGGATGAGAGGAAGATCGGACCATGAGGGCTGTTCTGAAATTTGCGCTGCCCATGCAGCAATGTCGGGTAAGGTTAGAATCTCTTCCGCCAGCATGATGGCCCCTGCCCCCGCGTTCAATTCCATCCGAGCCATTTCCGAGTTTTCGGAAGAGACGCAGGCGATGCCGTTGCCGGCAAGAAGATTGCAAATCAACGGGCCATCGCGTCCCGTGGGAGCGACAATGATGACCCGGAGCTCGTTTGCCTGGCTTGTCATGGCGCCGTCGCAGGGTCTGTGTGGGTCCTGGACCGCTGGAGGCTTTCCATGCGGCCGCGAAAGGTCGGCGAACCTGTGAGCACACCATCGAATTCCGTGAGCACCTCTCCGACGGAGATGGTGCCGTTTCTCATGACCAGTTCACGGATGGTGCGCTCATGTTCTCCGCTGCGTTTCTTAATGACGGAAAGCGCCTGCCGCACTTCACCGGCCGCCTCGAAGTAGCGAAACAACAGGACGGTGTCAGCCAGATAGCTGACATCGACGGGTGTATCGATATTCGTCCCCACGAAGCCGACCTGGGAGACAGTCATGATGGTCGTGACTCCCTTTTGGCTGAGGAAGGCCAGCAACTCGTGCAGCTGCATCGCGAGAAAATGCTCGCCAGGCATGGCGTTGAGAAAGCCGTTGAGGCTGTCGATGATCAGCAGCCTGAGGTCCTGCTGTTCGACCAACTGCCGGATTTCGTAGACAAACTGGCCGGGCGAGAGCTCCGCAGCATCGACCTGGCGCAACAACAGTTTTCCGGAGCCGACGTGTTTGTTGATATCCATGCCCAGGCCTTTTGCGCGGATCACGAGAGTGGCGAGGGTTTCATCGAAGGTAAAGAGCGCCGCACGGTCGCCACGCTCGACGGCCGAGACCGCGTAGCGGACAGCAATGGTGGATTTTCCGCAACCGGCGGGTCCCAGCAGGAGCGTGCTGGTACCGCTGTCGACACCGCCACCCAGCAGGGTATCGAGCGCGGATATGCCGCTTTCCAGCTGGGTCGGATGAAAGGTCACCAGGTGCTCGGCAGCGATAAGGCGCGGATAGACTTCCACGCCACCGCGTTTGATGCAGTAGTCGTGAAACCCCTCGCGGAACTTTGAGCCGCGCAGCTTCCTGACCTCCAGACGGCGCCGTTTGATGCCGTATTCCCGCTCTGCGCTTTCCATCAGAATCACGCCATGGGCGATGCTCTGGAGTTGCTGATCGTGCCCTTCGCCAGTGCGATCATCCAACAACAGCACAGTACATTTGCGTCCGGAAAAATACTGTTTCAGGCCCAGGATCTGGCGGCGATAGCGGAGGGAATCACGAGCGAGCAGACGCAGTTCGGAGAGCGAATCGAAAACAACGCGGGCAGGCTGCAGTCTCTCGACTTCCGCCATGACGGCGTTGGTGGTATCGGACATTTCGATTTCGGAAGGGTTGAAGACGGTGTACTGGGCTTCGGGCTTGAGCTGCGCTTCATCGGGAACCAATTCAAATACTTCGAGTCCGTCGAGAGACCAGCCGTGCGAGTCGGCGATTTCCAGCAGTTCAGCCTTCGATTCGGAAAGAGTGACGTAGAGCCCCTTTTGACCGCAGCGCACGCCCTCCATGAGGAACTGCATCGCGATGGTGGTCTTTCCGGTTCCCGGGTCGCCTTCGACCAGATAGAGGTGATTGCGGGCGAGGCCGCCTCCCAAAATGTCGTCCAGGCCGGCAATCCCGGTGGCGAAGCGGTCCACGGGCGCGGATCTTCCGTTGCTGTGAATGCCGGCTCCATTTCCCAGTGGCGAGATGGAAGTTCTCGATTTGAAGTTCGAATCCACGGTGAACCCCTCTTGCTCGTGCCCGGGATGGCCGCGTCCGGTTCCACCTGTTTCTGTGTTGGCCGGACGCGACTCCAGGGGGCTCAGATTAAGGCAGTTTGTCCGTAACCCGATGTCGATGAACACGCGTGTGTTCACGGCTTCCACCTTTGATGGAAGCCCCTGGGGGTGGGGTGCTTGTAGTATCCGGCTTTGCCAGCGTCGATTCTGGTCAGTTTTATACACTCCCTGCGCTTTTCGCGAAGCCTGAACAACCATCCACCAATGCCAGAACAATGGGCTATCACAAGCCGATGCGAAGACCGTGCGGCCACTGACTGCCAACCTCGCAAGTCTCAACATCCGGTGCTGCTGCGATCCCAGGAACAAGGCCTTTCCTTGCCCGCACAGGGAGTTGGCTTACTGCTCGCGAAAATTGGTCGGCGCTGAGAACTCGGCTGTTTTCGCCGTCCTGTGAGCGCAAGGGTTGAGTAAGTTGTTAAGAATGCCGCTCACCAGGACTCGCACAAAACCCCATTGCTGAAGCTCCCGCGGAAGCTGTGACGTTGAGTGGACAGCGGCGTTGATCGCCGAAATCGCGACTCATGTCAGTGTGGGATCGAGTTCAGGAAAGGATACGGCGCCCCTCGCCTGAATCTTCCGAGTGGCGCTCTGGGCTGGCCCCAGGAGCTTCAGTCGTTCAAGATTTTGATAGACGACACCTCGCACCTGAGCATCGTTCCGATGGACTGTCATCAGCGCTTCCACGAGATCGTCGACAAGAGCAGTTTTTTTTCTGCGGCTGCGTGAAGCGCCTTCGAAGATTCGTCCGAAGAGCTCTGCATCCTGCTGCATGAACACCAGCGAGAGGTCGGCCAGGATTGCATCCTTATTGGGATAGTACTTATACAGATCCCAATGCTGATTCCAGTCTTTTTCGCGATGTGATTGGTTGAGACTTCGCCGAATGGCGTCCGGTTCAAAAGGTGAGCAGTCGCCTCGAGTATGTCTTCTCGTGTTTGCCGGGAGCGCGCTTGTTGTGGCATCTTCCTTGGCTTAATCCCCTTCTTCATCCCGTTTCTCCAGGCACCTGAAAAGGCGAGCATTCAGGGCGAGCGATTACTCGCCACTCTTTCTTACAATTGAAGCATGGGCGCAGCGAGGGAATGGGAAGAAACGAAGACATCCTGCGATGTCCTTATCCAGGGGGCAGGCATCGGAGGTTTGACGCTGGCCATCGCTCTGCAGCAGCGAGGTTACAAGGTCAAGCTCGCAGAGCGGTCCGCCGGGCTCGCAGAAATCGGCGCCGGCATCTGGATGGCGGCGAATCCCATGCAGGTGTTCGCCCGGCTTGGCTTCGCGGAGAAGGTGATCGATGCAGGATGGACTGTGAAGGTGCTGCGACTGCAGGACTCGAAATCCGGCGAAATCCAGACGACAAATATGTCCGAGATTGCGCAGGAGTACGGATTCGAGACGATAGCCCTGCATCGTGGCGTGCTGCAGCGGGTGTTATTTGAACAGCTTGAGGAAGGCGCAGTTCGTTTTGGTTGCGAAGTCGAATCCGTGACTCAAAGCGGAGGCCAGGTTTTCGCGAAACTCTCGGATGGCTCTTACTGCACTGCAGCCATCGTTGTTGGGGCGGATGGATTCAACTCGCAGATCCGCTACTTAGCCGGACTGGGCGGCGAAAAGCGATACTCTGGCTCGTCTTCTTACCGCGCCCTTGCTCGCGGCGCTCCTATCCTGGCCGCCGAAGCCGAGCATGAGGCCTACGAGATATGGGCGAAGGGTTGCCGTGTCGGATTCTCGAAGATCAATCCCGATGACTACTACTGGTACATGACCTTCGATGCGCCTGCGGGACAAACCTCCACGGGGAGCGAGATGAGAACGCATGCCGAGACGATATTTCGAACGCATTTTCCGCAATGGATTGGCTTGCTGCAAGGAACTCGGACGGAAGACATTCTGAGGACGGATATCGGTGATCTGAAGCGGCTCATGCATTGGTCTTGCGGCCGCATTGGGTTGATCGGCGACGCGGCGCACGCGACCACGCCGAACCTCGGCCAGGGAGGAGCGATGGCCGTGGAAGACGCTCTGGTTTTAGCGGATGCGTTTAAAGAGCTCGGACTCAACGAGTCGGCATGGAAGCGCTTTGAACAGTTGCGACGAAAGAAGGTGGATTGGACGGTATCAACGTCGTGGTTGATCGGAAAGATCTGCCATCTCGGTAATCCACTCTTTCGCTCGCTCCGTAATATCGCGCTGAAAAAGACACCGAACAGGGTCACGCAGAAGCAGGTTCGGCGGATTTACAGTCTCACACCGACTTCTGATCGGTACTGATTAAGCCGAAGTGCGGAGCGGTAAGGTGGTGCCACAGCCTCCTGGCGACAGAGTCAGAATGTGAGCCGCGCTCCAAACTGAAACTGGCGCGGTGTGTTCACAGTGGAAGTGATCTGGCCGAACGTGGCTGCTACGTCCGGCTGCGTGAGCACGTCGTTGATTGCCGGTACGCCGGGCATGCCCAGTTGCGCCCGGTTCGTTAGGTTGTACGAAGAAGCATCGAAGCGGAGTGTCCTGCCCTCGCCAATTGGGAATGACTTGAAGACGCTGACATCCAGATCGCGAGCGCCCATGGTGCGGACATGATCGAGATAGGCGGATGCGGTTCCCGGCATAAACGGACTCGAAGGGATGGCAAAGCAGCCCGGACTGAACCACCTGTCCGCCGTATGCGGAGCGCCTTTGGACGGATCGCAGGTCAGGTTGGGCCGTTGATTGAAATACGAAACCGGCGCGCCGACTACCGGTGAAGCAATCGGGATTCCGGTGCCAAGATAAACGATGCCGTTGGCCGTCCAGCCACCCAGAAGCGCATTGCTCACACCGTGCAGGGGCACTGCCCGGTCGGGCCCGAAGGGCAGGTCATAAGAAACTTCGCCGGTGAACTGATACTTCACATCCTGCGGACTAACCGAGTGCTCATACCGAAGGTCCTGCGTATCCTGAGCTGCGCCTAAGTGCGATCCGACAAACCCAAGCGGAGGATTGCCATCGTCGGTCATCAGTTTGGCCCATGTAAAGCTGCCTAAAGTCGTGAAGTGTTGCGTTAGCCGCTTCTGGAGTTTAGCCTGCAGCGAACTATATTCCGAGTCACCCTTCGAGTAGCCATTTGCCAGCACGCCGTGCCCGGACCCGTAGTTGCCGTCGCCGAACTGCGGATACTTCTGCAGCGAAACCCACAACGGAACCATTGCCTCTCCGGCATTTCCGTTTGTCCCGGGCTGGATCGGCGCCCAGGTATTGTTGACCATCACACAGTTCGGATCCGATATATCGACGCACAGAGATGCGCCGTACTTCTGAATGGTTTCCAGGTTCAGCATGTTCAGATCGATCTGACCCATGGGGATAAACAGCCCGCGGCTGCCGACATAGCCCAGGCTCAGAACAACCTGACGGGGAAATTCATACTCGAGGCCGAAGTTGAAGTTATACGTCGTTGGCGTACGCTGCGAGTGCAAAACCGTGTTCAGGGTTGTTCCCAGGTTATTGCCCAGACCGGACGGCGAACTGATGAGCGGAACCACGCCATTTGGAAACGGATTACTGAGCGAATAGATACCCGTCGAACTGGGATCGGGATCTCCAGGCGCAGCCCCCACGCATGCCGAGGTGCCGTTGTACACCGTGTTTCCGTCGGCGTTGTAGCATGTCGCATCCCAGTTCGTTACCGATGAAAAGCCGTCGCTGTTCTGAGACGCACCCGCCACCATGACCGGGCTGGGCCCATAGTAAAAGCCGGCGCCACCGCGAACCACAAGATGACTCATCGGCTGCCAGGCAAAGCCCAGCCGCGGACCAAAGTCCTTGAGGTTCGCCGTAAAGGGAGAACGGTTATTGCCGTTCACGTATACTTCGGAGCCTTTGTAGCTGACCCCACTTACTATATTCGCGGCGTTGGGGTCGAAATACTCCAGACGGTTGTGCCTCTCCGTGCGTCCTCCGAAAATATCCCAGCGTAAACCGGCGGTCAGGGTCAGGGATCGGGTGGGATGGTAGTTATCCTGCACGAAGGTTCCATAATATGGATTCGCCTCGGCTACAAACAGATCCTTGGTGAAGTTATAGCTCTCCGTGCCTGGCGTTTCTCCCATGCCGATAAGAAATGACGCGAAGTCGCTGCCGCCGCCGCCATCCGCGGTCGTCTGATCCGTGGCGCTCACGTCGAAGTTATAGGCTCCGGATGACGCGGGTGGCTGCCCGACATTCAGAAAGCGCTTCATGTACTCGAAGCCCGCGGTCAGTTCATGTTTGCCGCTCACGCGTGTCACACTGGCAATGACGTCGTTATTTTCGCTGGCGTATTGAAATGTGTTCCAGTTCGCCGTACCTCCGATGGCGCCGCCAACATCATCGAAGAGCACGTACGGCAGCGTCTTATAGTTCTGCGCAGCAGCTAACGATGCCGGAAAGCCGAGCTTGGTAATGTCATAGCCGTCCTGTCTCGGATCGCCACTCTGGTTCTCGTAATGACGCGTGAACGAGTAGCGCAGCTGCACCACGGTTTTGGGGGTGAGGGTAAGATCGTCGGCCACCAGAAGGTTGCGACCATTCGTAATGTTCTGCGCGTAAAACGGGTCCCATTCATTATTGAACGCGTTGACCAGCGAGCTCGACAGCCGGTCGAAGGAGAAGCGGCCGAAGACGTGCTGTTTCTCGCTCTGGTTCCAGTCCAGACGCACATCGAATTTATGTGCGGTCATCGGATCGACGCCCGGCACATACAGGTTGTTGGTGGCGCCGTCCGTCGCCGCATCGCAGGTCTTTGGATCCGGCACATTGCATTTCGGAAACTCGGAAAGAAACTTCACAGCAATCGGATTGGGGTTGGCGATGATGTTGTTCGCAAACGGCTGACGGGTACCATCCGGATTGTCGGGAAGCATGGGGTTGTAGATGGTGAAGTCGTCGGCTGAGAAGTCGCCCGTACGCTCCGCGCTGGTGGGGACCGTGAAAATGTTCGATCCATCGAAGGTCGCCTGCTGCGTCGCCTCGTAATCGGCAAAGAAGAAGAGCTTCTTGTGCAGGATCGGGCCTCCCAGCGACGCGCCTTCCTGGTAGCGATGGAAAGAGGGCGGGGTGTTGGGGATGCCGCTGTTCAGCTGGCTCTGCTTGTTGAAGTATTCGTTGGACGACAGGACATTGGGACGGAAGACGCCAAAAGCATCGCCATGGAAATGATCACCGCCGGACTTGCTCACCAGGCTGATGACGCCGGCTCCGCCGCTCTGGTACGACGCAGGAGTGTTCTGTGTCTCCACGCGTGTTTCATCGACGCCGTCCTCAGGAATGACCAGCGCGGGAATAATTGCACCCGCATTGTTCTCAGCGATGCCTACGGGGCTGCCATCCAGCATGTAGTAAACGGAGCCGATGATGGCGCCGTTGATGGTGTACGAAGAGACGTCCACTCCCGGCCGCCCGCTGGTGATGCTTGAGATTGCCTGCGCGTTCGAGGAGTTGGGGGTACCGTTGGCGGGCGTGACACCGGGGCTGAGCTGGGCCAGGTCAAAGACGTCGCGAGAAAGCAGAGGAACGCGATCGATGGTCTCAGCGGCAATCAGCTGGCCCACGGTGGAGTTGCTCGGCTCCACCAGATCGACTGCGGCGCTGACATTCACCACCTGATTGACGCTTCCTATCTGTAACGCAAGATCGATCACCGTCGTCTGATCGACGCTGACGGGAACGTTGTCGCGCACGGTCGTCGTGAACCCACCCTGGCTGACGGTGATGCGGTAGACGCCCGGATTCAGCGAGATGAAGGAGTAGAGCCCGGCCGCATCGGAAGCACTGTGCAGCGTGACGCCGGTCGCATGGTTGACCAGCGTGACGGTCGCTCCGGGAACCACGGCCCCTGACTGATCGCTGATCGAGCCGCTGATGGCTCCACGTCCCGCCTGGGCAAAGGCAGCCAGGCCCGCACCGAGCACAAGCAGGGAGACGCCGAGGAAGAAGATTGTCTTCGAAGATGGTATTTTCATTGGCTGCCTCCACGAATCCTTGATATTCAAACGTTTGAATGGTATATGAATTTAGGAAGAACGGGCCCTTATGTCAAGCGGAAAATCGCTCCTCGGCGTTCCTGCGCTTTTCGGGCACGCACGCTTTCGCTCTGCCCAGATGGTCAATACCGGGACCGTGGAGGACTGACATGGCAATGCGCACATCGGGTCATGTCACGTTGTCCGACGTTGCGCGCGCCTGCGATCTCTCCATATCCACCGTATCGATCGTCCTGAGCGACGCACCTCTTTCCCGCCACGTTGCGGAAGCCACTCGCCAGCGCATCCGTGCCATGGCCAGCCGCCTCGGCTACCATCCCGATGTTCACGCACGCTCGTTGCGCCGCCGGCGAACGCAAACCATCGGCGTACTGGCCTACGACCTTTCCGACCCATTTTGCATTCCGGTCGCCCGCGGCATCGAGGAAGCCTTACAGCCGGCGCAGTACTTCGCATTGCAGGTCAACGCGCAGGGGCAACGCAAACTTTTCGACCGCTACCTGCGCATGATTCTCGAGCGCCGGGCCGAAGGCGTCATCGTCATCGCCAGCTGGATCTTCGAAGAAGCCGATTTGCTCGCCGATATCGAGAAGAACCATGTCCCCATCGCGATCGTCGGCCGCGATCTCTCGGCACGCCGCATTCCCTCCGTGCTGGTCGACAATCAGGCGGGCGGCGTCATGGCCATGCACCACCTCCTTTCTCTCGGACATCGGCGTATCGCGGTTGTCCGCGGTCCGGAGGAGTTATTCGACAGCGAGCCACGCTGGAAAGGGTTCCGCCGGGCGGCAGCCGAAGCCGGCATGGACCTGGATGAGCGTCTGCTCTTTCAGCTTCCCAATCGTTTCGATCCGCGGTCCAGTTTTGAAGGTGGGCTTCATTTTGCCAGGGAAATGATCGCCTCCGGACGCTCCTTCACTGCCGTGCTCGCCTTCGACGATCTCACCGCGCTGGGTATTGTCCGCGGATTGACCGAAGCCGGACTGCGCGTACCCGGCGACTGCTCGGTGGTCGGCTTTGACGACATCCTGCCGGCGGCCGTCGCCACGCCCGGCCTCACCACCATTCGTCAGCCGCTCGAAGAGATGGGTCAGCTCGCTGCCGAGCGGCTGCTCGCAACTTTGAATCCAAGCGACAGCAACAAGAAGCGCTACCCGCGCCTGCAGATGCTCGCGCCACAGCTGGTTGTGCGGGCTTCCACAGGTCCGCCGCAGCCAGCGAGCCTGGTTGCGAGTGAGTTCACGAGGGAAAGGTCTTAACGCGATGAATCGATGGTTCCTTTTTTGTCTCTGCGTTTGCACGATGCTGTCCAGCGGTGTGCAGGCGTCTGACGTGACTCCTCTGCACGACGGCTGGCGCCTGCAGTCTGCCTGCAAGCTCCAGGCCTCGGGCGAGACCATCTCCGCTGTCGGCTTTTCCACCGACGGATGGATGAGCGCTGCGGTGCCGTCCACGGTGCTGGCCGGGCAGGTCGCAGCCGGCGTCTTCCCCGATCCCTACTTCGCCGATAACCTGCGTAAGATTCCCGGCGCCTCCTATCCCGTCGGCGAAGTCTTCGCTAACCTTCCCATGCCGGCCGACAGCCCCTATCGCTGCGGCTGGTGGTATCGCGATCAGTTCACCGCACCCGCAGCGTCGGAACCGGGGCACCGTTCCTGGCTCCACTTCGGCGGTATCAACTACCGCGCGGAGATTTGGCTGAACGGCCGCAGGATCGCCGATTCTTCGCAGATCGCAGGCGCCTATCGCACCTACGACCTCGACGTGACCAATGCCCTTAAGCCTGGCACACCCAATGTTCTGGCCGTAGAAGTCTTCGCTCCTACTGAGCACGACCTCGGCATCAACTGGGTGGACTGGAACCCTGCTCCTCCCGACAAGGACATGGGCCTCTGGGGCGAGGTCAACCTGGTCAGCACCGGTACCGTCGCGCTTCGTTCGCCGATGGTCACGACGCACTTGCCCGACGAAAGCCTGCAGACCGCAGAGCTCACCGTCACCGGGGAACTGGAGAATGCGTCCGACACCGATGTGAACGGCATTGTCTCCGGCTCCGCGGCCGGCGCCACCTTCGAGCAGCCTGTGCATCTGGCGCCGCACGAGCAACGCGCCGTCACCTTTACCCCGGAGCAGTTCCCCAGCTGCGCATTCACAATCCGAAGCTCTGGTGGCCCCGGCAGATGGGCGATCCTCATCTGGAGACGCTCACCATGAGCGTTCGCAGCCAAAGCCAGACGATGGACGAGAAGACAATCCAGTTCGGCATCCGCGAAATCACCTCGGAATTTGCGGCGAACGGAGGCGGACGCCTGTTTCGCGTCAACGGCAAACCTATTCTCATTCGCGGAGGTGGCTGGTCGCAGGACATGCTGCTGCGCTCTGATCCTGAGAGGCTGCGCGAGCAGTTTCGCATGGTGCAGGATCTCAACCTCAACACCATCCGCCTCGAAGGCAAGCTCGATACCGACGACTTTTTTAATCTCGCCGACAGAAATGGAATCCTCGTGATGCTGGGCTGGTGCTGTTGCGATCACTGGGAGCGATGGCAGACATGGACCCCGGAAGACCTGACCATCGCGACGGCCTCACTGCGTTCGCAGATGCTGCGTCTGCGCTATCACCCCAGCCTGCTGGTATGGCTCAACGGCAGCGACAACCCGCCGCCGCCGAATGTCGAGAACGCCTATATCGATGTCGAAACCGCCACGCACTGGCCCAACCCGATCCTTTCTTCCGCGACGGAACGGCCCACCATCGTCTCGGGCGAGAGCGGCGTCAAGATGACCGGCCCCTACGACTACGTCGAGCCCAGCTACTGGTATGTCGATCATCACTACGGCGGGGCCTGGGGATTTAATACTGAAACGAGTCCCGGCCCGGCGATTCCCTCGCTCGCCAGCCGCAGGAAATTCCTCGCTGATCCTGACGCATGGCCGCCCTCGGCCGACTGGAGCCTCCACTACGGTGGTGGCGAATTTAAGAACCTTAAAGTGCTCGATGCCGCCATGAAGGCCGTCTACGCTGCGCCCACTTCCGCCGCGGACTACGAGCGCGTGGCGCAGACCATGGCCTACGATTCCGAGCGTGCCATGTTCGAGTCGTACAGCAGGAACAAGTACATTTCCACCGGCGTCATCCAGTGGATGCTGAACAACGCATGGCCGTCGATGATTTGGCATCTTTACGATTACAATCTCGATGCCGACGCCGGGTACTTTGCCGTGAAGAAGGCGTGCGAGCCGCTCCACATCCAATACTCTTATGACGACCAGTCCATCGTCGTCGTCAACAGCACCTATCATCCCGTTTCCGGCCTCCATGCCGGCATCGATGTGCATGGTATCGGCTGGAACGAACTCTACAGCGCAAACGTGAATGTGTCCCTGGCCGCTGATAGTTCCCAGCGAGTAACCGTCCTTCCGCAGCACCTCAACTCGGGAGTCGAACGAATCTTCTTCATCGACCTGACGCTGACGGATTCGAGCGGTCAGATCGTCAGCCACAACTTCTATTGGGTTCCCTACACGCTTACAACCTTCAACTGGGCCGAAACCGACTATACCCACACTCCCGCCGAACAGTATCCGGACCTGACCACGCTCACTCATCTTCCGGCCGCCACAATCGCTGCCAATGCGGAAATTACCAGCACAGGAGAAGGACGCGAACTCCACGTGCACCTCCACAACACCTCCGTTGCACTTGCCTTCCAGGTGCATGCCGCCATTCGGACCGACTCCGGCGACCTGGTCGCGCCCGTTTTCTGGTCTGACAACTGGATCGAAATGGTTCCTGGCGAATCGACAACGCTCACCGTTCTGCTTTCGGAGAAAGCCCCTGCAAAACCTGTAGTCCAGCTGGATGGCTGGAACATTCAGCCGGTGACCATCACACCGGTTGCATCTTCGGCGCATCACTAAACAACGCAGGCTGCGCACTTGATCGAGGCCGTCGGTTGATCTTCCAGGAAGGCGGCTCTGAATCTCCCGAAGGCGGTTCAGCGACGATCTGGATGGTGAGGGCGCTGGGAACAGATTCCGGCCGAGCCAACGCTGTCCGCGCGAGCCAGCGGGCGACCACAAGTTGGAAAACGGATCGCCAAGTGCGGGCTAGATCCGTTTTAAGTCATTTCTTTTAAAAGATTTGGTGCCGAAGAAGGGACTCGAACCCCCACACCCTTGCGAGTACGTGGACCTGAACCACGCGCGTCTGCCAATTCCGCCACTTCGGCACTAGGTCCCGCGCAGATCACGCTGGACGGCAGCAAGTCCTAGTGTTACAAAGGCATCCACCCGTGTCAAACTTTGCGCTTTGGCGCTGCGGCACGCATCTTTTTTTCCAGGAACGCTCTCCTCCATGACAGCATCGACGCAGCCCAAGCCGATTCCGGAGCAGCAGGCCAAAGAGATTCGCCGACTGGCCCACGACCTGAGCAATGCCCTCGAAATCGTTCTGCAAACCAGCTTTCTGCTGGGCACGGTGGAGTTGGACGATGAAGCCAAAAAGTGGCGGACGATGCTGGACAACGGTGTGCAGCAGGCGGCCGAGATCAACCGGCAGCTCCGCGAGTACGTGCGAAGCAACAGCTGACACCGACCGCTACCCTGCCCTAACGGAATAAGCGCGGCGCGAAATCCTTGAGATCCCGGCGCCACGTCTGCCACTCGTGGGAGGTGCCTGGCGACTCATAAAAGACGTGCTCGATCTTTGCGTCGGTTAATGAAGTGTTTAGGCGCTCCAGTCCAGCCTTCATCATCGCGGGCTCGTCGGTTCCAACGCCGATCCACAACAGATGCACGCGCTTCGCAAACGTGGCAGGATCGGCCAGCGCTCCATGGAAATCCGTCTTCGGGTCCAGCTTCTGGTTTCCAAAGACCATGGCGGCACCGCTGAATCCGCCGATGTAGGAGTACAGATCGAGATGATCGAAGGTGATCTGGAAGGTCTGCGCGCCGCCCATGGAGAGGCCGGCCATGGCGCGATGATCGCGGTCTGTCAGCGTTCTGAAATTCGCATCGATAAACGGGATCAGCGCCTGGGTGAAATCGTCTTCGACCGCGACGAAGCCCTCCTGCATCGCCTTCATCATCTCCGGCGACCCAAACGCCTTGCCGGTGAGATCGGGTGGCGGAACGCCGGCGCGCCGCGCATAGCCGTAGGCCATGACGATGATCATCGGCTTCGCGGTGCCCGCGGCGATGAGGTTATCGAGGATGAAATTCGCACGCCCCTGGCGGATCCAGCCGGTCTCATCCTCACCCGCGCCGTGCTGCAAATACAGAACCGGATACCGCATCTTCGACGTGTCATAACCGGGCGGGGTGTAGACGAGGGCATGCCGGAAGGTGCCGGTGACCTGGGAGTGGTACCAGATCTCGCGGACCTGGCCGTGCGGAACGTCTTCCACCTGGTAATAGGTCGCGCCGGCCTCGGGCACCTCGACCATGCTCGCATCCTTGCTGCCGCCAAAGAATGCATGGCTGTTGGGGTCGCTGACTTCCGCGCCATCGATGATGACCGTGTAGTAGTGCAGGCCGGGAGGAAGAGGCGGTGTGGTTATCGTCCAGAACCCGTCGGACTGTTTCTCCATGTCGAGCTTGGGACCGCTCCACAGGTTCAGCTTCACTTTGTTTGCATCCGGCGCCTTAATGCGGAACTCAACGCGCGACGCGCTGTCGACCTTTGGGTACTGCGCGTCCGGAACATTGGTGGACGCGGGTTGGAAATCCCCAGGCTCCTGCGCAAAACACATGCTTGCTGCAGCCATCAGCAGCACAATTCCAGCCCTCTTCATCTCGCTTCGCTCTCCCGCCCGACCCGCGTCGCCGGAGGATAGCCGGCTCATGCGGATCATGAGACTGTTTTTTTGTTCAGGCGCATGGTACAGCCAGGAGAGCACGAAGAAAAGTCGCAGGGTACCTTACCCTTTGATGGTTTGAGGCAACGAAGGCTCAGTGCAGCTGGCTGAAGACGAAGCCGTGTGCTTTGGCGTTCGAGTGACATGCAAAGCAAGAAGCGCCGGAGTCCTGAATGGCGTTCTGCGTTGGATCGTTGCCCCAGAAGCGTTCGAAGTGCCATCCGCCGGTGCTCGCATAGTGGCTGGAGTCCTTGATCATGACGTCGACTCGGCGGCGATCGCCTTCGAAAATCACGCCGTTTTTCTGCTGTGCTTCGCGGAGTTCGTACACGATGGTCGAGCCATCCGGAAAGTCGCCCGACGGGTAACCCGCAACAGCTTTCTCATTCGCAAAGATGTGGTGCATGCCTTCTTCACTCTTCAGCTGCGGGTTGGTGCCGGGAAGGATGACGCCCGTGCCGACATGAACCCAGCGGCGAAAATTGTCAGGGAATTGCACGTCGGCGGCGACAGCGTAGAGAAGACTCAGCGACAAAACGGCGAGGGTGAGCAGGATCCAGAGACTTCGATCGGCGTGAAGCGGGTGAGAACTGCGGATACGGTGTGCCATGAACGCATTCTGCCGAGCGATGCAGCGATGGGTATTGGAAAAAATTCAACTCGCGGCGGCCGTTCTGCGGATGAGTTCGCCGACCCGCGCATCGACCCGCGTGTACTCGACCGGAGTGATGCCGGCGAAGGCGCGAAAATCCCGAATCAGGTGTGCCTGGTCGAAGTAGCCGCAGTCGGACGCAAGGCCGGCCCAGTTCACCGGCAAGCCTCTCTCAATGCGGTGGAGCAATTCCTGGAAGCGCTGTACGCGGCAGAACAACTTCGGGGTGAGGCCGACATGTTCGCGGAACAACTGAATGAAACGTGTGTGGCTCAGGCCGGTGTCCGACTGGATGCGCCGCACCCTGTGCACTCCGCCATCGCGGGACAACTGCTCCAGCGCATGGCGAACAGCGGGATGCGCAGGCGTGGCGCGGGCCAGCTTTCGAGTCAGGTATTGTTCCACAGCAACAAGCGCCTGTTCTCCGTCAACGGAACACACTTCGTTCAGCAGTCTGTCCGCCTCACCGGGATAGAGTTCGCTCAGCGCAATATCGGCGTTATGCAGCTCGTGCGCGGGAACCGGAAAGAACATCCGACAGGCGCCGGGGCGGAAATTCACGCCGATGACGTTGGTGGAGAAGGATGGATCGACCTGAAACGAGCGCGACCAGGGTCCGGCAAGCATGGGCACGCGAACGCTGACGGGCTGGTTATCGACAAAGAAGGTGGAGGCCGGTTTGTTGAGGTGAATCACCAGCACCATGGCGCCGTCCGGATACACGCGCTCGCGGGAGGAGGGCACGCCTGAGTTCGCAACCCACCAGAGAAGTTTGACGTACTGGGAGAGCGGAAACGCTGGCGTGTGGAACCGGACGGGCATGCCGCCATCCTATAAAGTCCGGTGGGGGGAGCGCGCGCCCTGTGACCAATCGGCGATCGGCGGTGGCGACCGTGTTCTGAGGCGGGGAGGGGTCCCGTCGGGTCCGGATCCGGGCCGCTCGGAGTGTATCCATCTATAAGGTGCGATAATGGAAACAGCTGTCAGGAGATCCTTTCCTCGACCGCCGTCCAAAATGGGGGCGTCACGGTTTCGACGGGATTGCTTGCGGCATAGAGGCATGCCGGGGTCTGGGCACCCGTAATCGCCTGGAAAAACATAATTGCCAACACCAATCAGCTGGCATACGCAGCCTAATTAGTTAGACTGCCGTTCTCCTCGATTTCGCCCCTGGGCTGAGGAAGGACGTCGCACAGGGGGCTGGTTTCCACCGCTCGGTCCGTGTGGTGGCGACGAGATCATCGGACTAGTTTTCGGCGTTTCTTGTCCGCTCTGAGCGCCGGGAGCGAAACTACTGAACGGACTGAGCATGGAGTCTCTCTGCTGACAACGATTTCGGACGCGGGTTCGACTCCCGCCGCCTCCACCAACTTCGGGTGAGATTCTTCAGCCTGAGGTCCTTCGGTTCGCTGCGCTTCACTCAGGATTTCGCCTGCGGGCTCGGACGCCCGCAAAGCGGCTCAAGTTCGACTCCCGCCGCCTCCACCATTCCATCTCGTTTACTCTGAACGAGTCTGATTGATTTTAGTGTGGGATACGCGTGAACCTTCACGCGTGCTCACGATCTTCCGCCGCCATCGCTCGACATGCAAATTCGCCGCGAAAGGTCGAAAGCACCGGTCGTGTGCCTGTCCTAAAAGAACGAAATCCTCCGGCCGCATTCTCTCCCCCCTCTCCGCAACGGTATGAGTCCGTACATTGGGTTCGTCTCGCGCGCGCCATAGGGGTCGCTGTCATGTGGGGAATAGCGCTGTTGCCCGATGACTTCACTGCCGTTGATCTGGAAAGATCCGGGCAGCCGTTCGAATTCATCTTCCACAACACGCCCGGAAAACCGTGCCTCAAGCTCAAGATCGACGAGCTCCGGCGACGGTTTCAAATATCGGATTCCCCCGACGCTTGATCGGGGGCTTTTCTTATGCAATGATGGTTACCTCATTACGACAGTAACGATAACTTCCGGGGCAGAGGAACGGATCCTATGGGCGTCCTTATAAAAATGCCGCAGCCGCGTTTCGATCGCACATCGTTCAAAACGCATGACGGTTCGGTCATCCTTACGAAGTGCTCCAGGTGCGGAGCGAGACGCCTCGGGTCGTTCGCCGACGGCTCCCTTGACGCTTGGGAAAAGAGCCATCGTTGTGCGTCTGCGAACCCGATAAGCGCCAACGATAAAGAAGTCGGCTGATCCGCGTTGTGGGCGATCCCAAGCTGTCCTGTGGATAGCAGCTTGCTTTTCCGCGCCGTCCTGTAAGGATTCAACAGTCGCTAAACCCATAGCCGCGCTTTCCTGGGGGCAGCGCGAAGCAGCGCAGCCCGTGAGTGACAGTGACCGGGCACATTATGAAACGCCTATGGATTCCCCTGTTTTTGGCCCTTTTAACCCGTTCCTCTTCCCAGCCGCCACATATAGCGTCCGGCACCGAAACCCCGTCCAAACGCAAATATCGGGCAAAGGGATGGGGATACACCGTCCCGTTCGCCGTCAAAACGTCGGCGACGTCGAAGAGCTCGTCCAGTGCGAGAGCCAAGGGTGAACGTGAGCCCGGTCGCAGAGCCGCCCCTTTTTCGTGTACCTAATATGTACTCGAAGGCCGCGGAATGGGCGCATCGAGCATCAATATGCGATCAGCATTTTCAGTAAGTTGCCTTCGCCTGCGAGTCGAGCCGAGATTCGCTGAAGGGTTGTAGGCTCAGATGACGTCTTCACTTCCGGCGCACACATTAAGGACCAACCCGTGGACTATACATTTCTGGCCGACCTGCATCAGGATTTCGCTCCACCCGAAAATGGAATTCTGAGCCGCATCCTGCACAAGGACGACAAGGTCAACGTGACGCTGTTTGGTTTCTCGGCGGGGCAGGAGCTCTCGGCGCATTCCGCTCCGACTCCCGCCATCCTTTATTTTCTGGATGGAGAGGCTGCCGTGCAGCTGGGAGAAGATACGGTCGACGCTCAGCGAGGCTCTTTTGTCTACATGCCGCCGATGTTGACGCACGGCATCCTGGCGAAAACTCCGGTCAGGATGATGCTGATTCAGATCAAGGCGGGTGTGGACTAACGTAGCCCGCGATCACGCGCGTTGGCATGGTAAAAGGGAAAAAGCGAGGGAACGATGGTTTCGATCGAGCTGAAATATGAGGGCGATCTGCACTGCGGGGCGGTGCATGGTCCGTCGGGTACGGCGCTCGCGACGGATGCGCCAAAGGACAATCAGGGACGCGGAGAGAGTTTTTCTCCAACGGATCTGGTCGCGACGGCGCTGGGGAGTTGCATGCTGACGACCATGGGCATCCTTGCGAAGAAGCTCGATGTCGACATAGCAGGAGCGACGGCCAGAGTCGACAAGGAGATGGTCAACAGCCCCTTCAGGATGGTGCAGCAGCTCACGGTGAAGATCCACGTGCCCGGCTCTGTGAGCGAGGAGGACCAGACAAAACTGGAACGGGCGGCGCTCACTTGTCCCGTCGCTAAGACTCTGAACCCGAGCGTTCAGATTCCGACTGAATTTACCTGGGGATAGCCGGGAACATCAGGCTCATCCCTTGTTCCTCCGCCTGGCCGCCTCTCACTTAGTCCGCTAATCTGGCGGACGCTGTTCCTCATGGTTCCGGCACGTCTGTCCGATAAGTGATTTTGGACCTTCGTTGCCTGGGGAGAACCGTGAACAGAAATGCTTTTCCTGCGTCCGCTGCGGTGGTGATCGTGTCGCTTACTCTGTTGGGTTGCGGCAGCCGGCGACAGGCAGTAGCCGTACCGCCTGCACCCCTGAAAGCTACCGACGTCAACCTGATTTTTGTGGTAAGCGAGGACGTGAATTTCTCGGGGGACGGCGACATCAATCTGACTACGGCGAACCTGACCAGCCGGGGACTCAATCGAGCACTGCTGCTGGGGCAGTATCTGAAACAGCAGGTACTGGGCGGAGAGAACGCGACCGCCATCTATGCGCTGACGCCGATGACGCACCTGCAAACGGCGAACAACTATCCCGACATGGTGCCGCTGGAAACCGTTGAGCAATTCGCGATGGAGAACCAGGTGAGCATTCCCTCTCCCGGCAGCCCCGCCGAACCGGCCAACAGCTATCCGATCTACGCGTCGTATGCGCCCGGCCCATTGCCCAATAACGTCGCGCCGCCGGTCGTTTCCTGTGCCGCGTGCCAGGGGCTGGCCTTCGAGGATGGGAACGGCAACAACCTGTCGATCGCGGATGGAATCATCGCCGCGAATGTGCCAGGCTTCTACATTCTGTCGGCGCCATGGGAGACGATCCACGCGCTGATGGACGATCTGAACCGGCAGAAGGGCTATCACCTCGCAACCCCCGGGGCGTATGCCGGCCCGGACAACGTATATGCCTTCGCCATGAGTTCGATGGGCGCGCGTCTGGTCATGTATAACGCCGCTCTGCAGCCGGATGATGCGTATCCCACGCCTGCTCCTCTGAGCCAGTTGAGCGGCGCGTGTACGGCGACGCAGTTCAAGGTGGCGGTGACGGTGGGCAGCGCCGGAGCGATCCTGCCGGACGGTGGCAACAGGAGCGAAACGGTCTACATGATCCGCCATGCGGAGGCGCATCCGGCGACGAACTGGGACGACGGGAACTACATCGCCGCCGGTCAATGGCGGGCGCTGCTGCTGCCCGAGGCGCTCAGGAACAAGATTCATCCCACGATGGTTTTTGCGGTGGATCCGGCGACCGGAATTCCCGCCGATCCGTCCCAGGGGGCGATCACTTCGTCGTACGTCAGGCCTGCACTCACGGTGGAGCCGTATGCCATCGCGGGCAACTTGCCCCTGAACCTTGCGTCCAGCGTGCCGGTGTTCGCGCAGAACGCGCCGGCGCTGGCGACCGATGCCAGCGCTTTCTTCTTTACGGGAGGAACCTTCTCCAATCAAACGCTGCTGGTGGCGTGGGAACACGATCACATTCCGCCGACGGTGCAGGCGTTGCTGGCCAGCTACAACAGCAGTCAGACGGTACCGCTCTGGTCGGGCGACGACTACGACACGATCTGGACGGTGAAGATCGACGCGCAGGGCAACCTGACGATCGACAACGCGAGTTGCGAAGGAATCAACAGCAAGCTGTTGCCCCCACTCGCTCCTCGAATGTGAACGGATTTTGCACCATCGGATGCTCGCGCCGGCGTGGGGTTGTACCGCTTTTGCGGGTTGACTCTTCCCCGTTCGGGTACTGTCCCGCACGCTCGCTTAGCGCGAGGATGAGATCACTGCCGCGTAGTTCCTCCCCCACATTTTCGCGGCTTCACTCGCCCGAGCCTTGCGCGGGCACGAAGCGAAGTGTGTGGATTCGATGACAGAGGAACTCAACCAACCCGATCCGGCGTACAGTTTCGCCTTCCAGCCCATCGTCGATGCGGTGTCGCACGAGGTCGTCGCTTGCGAGGCACTCATTCGCGGTCCGTGGGACGAGCCTGCCTGGCAGGTCCTGAATCAGATTTCTGCGGAGCGCCTGCACCTTTTCGATCAGGAAGCGCGCACGTCCGCTATCGAACTGGCTGGGCGGCTGGGCGTGGAGTACCCACTGCATCTGAATTTCCTCCCCCGGACTCTCGACCTATCCCCCAAGGCGGTGCTGGCGACGATCGAAGCGGCGCAGCAGGCGGGAATTCCACCGGAGCACATCATCCTTGAAGTTCCGGAGACCGAAGTGATCGTGGAGCGCACGCGCTTTGCGGCGCTGTTCAGAGACGCGCGTTCGCTCGGGGTGGGTCTTGCAATCGACGACTTCGGCGCAACGTATGCCAGCCTGACGATTCTCGATGATCTCGATCCCGACCAGATCAAGCTGGATATGCGCCTGATCCGCGGCGTCGAACGGCCTGGGCCGCGCCAGGCGATCCTCCGCGCCATCCGGCGCGCCTGCTACGACCTCAACATCGACGTGATCGCCGAAGGGGTCGAGACTCTGGCTGAATTTCAGTTCCTCGCCGGCCAGCGCATTCGTCTCTTCCAGGGCTACCTCTTCGCTCGGCCCGCTTTTGAGGCTCTCCCACCGGTGCACTTCCCCGAAACGGAGTCCGTAGCTGCGCACATTCCACCGGCTCGCACCGTAGCGGCCCGTACGAGTGCTGCCGGCTCGCGCACGAAAAAGCGCGCCTGACAGACGCCGATCATCGTGGCATCAGTTCGAATTGCTGGATGCCGACACGCGCTCCCAGCGTGGCACGCTGTTCAACCGGAAAGAAGAAGACCGTAATGTCGTCGAACTTCCGGATCGTTCGCCGCTCCGGAATCGCGAACTTCACTTCTTCGTTCACCGGATTGATTTTCAGCGCGAAGTGGTTTGGCTGGGTAGAAACGAGCGGCTCGGTTCCCAGATACATCGACGGCTTACCGGGCAGCGTCGAGTCGGTCAGCAGCATGCCCATTTCGACCTGGCCTCGCCGATTGTCGCCGTTGCGCACCGTGACCTGCATCGCGCCGCAGGAGCGCAGATCCACAGCCTCGGCCAGGGTCTGATGCGCCTGCATCGCCAGCGGCACCCATCCTGTTGAGTAAATGTTTGCGGCTACGGGATCGCCGTGCGCCAGATGCGGATGCAATCCGGGTCCCTGCCGCGACGCCTGAAAATACCAGTACGACCCGTCGAAGGGGATCACCAACGGCTTCGCGATCCCGGTCCGCAACAGATCGCGCTGCATAGGTAACGGTGGCAGTTCCTTTTTCTTCTCCTGCACAGTGAACAAAATGATTCCGCGGTACGCATCCTGAGATGGGTTGGAGGCGTCACCTTTCTCGGCGTCGGCCTCGGAGCGGGCCGCTGCCTGCGCGGTCGTTTCCGCAGAGCCCTCCATCCGCACAAACCGCGCCAGCAGCAGCGGGACGAGAATCAACAACGACAGGACGAACGCAAGACTGGCCCGCGCCGCCGGTCTCGCCGCATTATCCTGGGTTTTCGCATTCAGAGATACCAGCCGCTTCCAGACCAACAGATAGCCGGCGATCGCCGTGAGCGCCGTGGCCACGAATACTGCGCCGCGGTTCGAAAGCACGATCGCCAGTTCGACACACACGGCAATCACGAGCGCCTGCGATCGGCCTGAATCCGGTGCGGGCAGGACGGCGAAGGTTGGTCCTTCATCCGTTACGTCCGATTCATCGAAAGGATCTGCGGTCGGCCTGGATGCGGTCCGCCACAGGCACATCGCCATCGCAGCGCCCGCGGCGGCACTCATTGCGGCAGCCCAACCTGAACCGCGCAGCCAGCACAACAGAATCGGCGGAATCAGGACCCATGTCGCTGCCGCTCCGGCTACCAGCCTTCTGGGCGGAAGGGCGGGCCGCTTCGCCAGAAAACTCTCCGCAATGCACAGACCGCATGCACCCGCCAGAATCGTCGCAACCGCCCACGCAGCTGCGACCATCGTGGCTTTCGCGAACGAATGCCCGGTTTCGTACGGCCGCATCCACACCGCTGTGACGGTCGCCGCCACCAGGCCGCTCAGATAGACTGTCCAGACTTTCGCAAGAGTGTCCGCTGGTGTCATCTCGCTCCCGCCGCCGCCGGGTTGTGCCTGGCAGCGCCGCGTTTATGCATGATTGGACACCGGACGTCGCAAAAGGGTTCCTATGTAGCATTCGCTATAGAGAACCCGCGCCCTGCAGCCCACAGCAATTAGCTTAAGACTCCAAAACGACTGTCCCCTTCCGGACACCTGGTTCCACGGATGAACAGTCGGGCGCCAGGTGTTACAGAGCGTCACGTTGAGGATGCAGCCTTTATTTCGTGGGACGAACGGCCCATGGCATGCCCGTTTATCCTGGTTCGTTCCCCTGATTTCCAATCCGCGCCAAGAGGAAGCCGATGGTCACAACCCTGGTTCAGGACATTCGCTATGCGCTGCGGCAGCTGAAGAAGACTCCCGGATTCACCACGACCGCGGTGCTGACGTTGGCTCTCGGCATCGGCGCCAACGCCGCGATTTTCACGCTGGTGAATGCCGTGCTGATGCGCAACCTGCCGGTCGCCGACCCGGCCAGCCTGGTGCGTCTCGGCAACACCGACAATTGCTGCGTCAACTCCGGCGGAACGCCCGACAACGACTCCTATTCCCTTTTCTCCACCAACACCTGGCAGCAGCTACGCAAAGACCTCCCCGAATTCCAGGACCTCGCCGCCGTCGAATCCGGTTTCACCTATCGCCCTGTCACCGTCCGCCGCAACGGAAGCCAGGAGGCTGCGCGCTCCATGATGGGCGAGTTCGTCTCCGGCAATTACTTCCGCACCTTCGGCCTGCGTCCAGCCTCCGGCCGCATTTTCACCGACTCCGACGACACGACCGGCGCTCCCCTGACTGCCATCCTCAGCTATCAGAACTGGCACGATAACTACTCCGCCGATTCCTCGGTCGTCGGCAGCACGTTCTGGATCAATACCAAACCCGTGCTCATTGTCGGCATCGCTCCCCAGGGCTTCTATGGCGATCGCCTCAGCTCCACGCCACCGGATTACTACCTGCCGATCCAGTCCATGGACACCATCCTCGGCGTCACCTACGTTCCGGATCCCAATACGCAGTGGCTTTACATGATCGGCCGTCTTCGTCCCGGCGTCGCAACCGCGCCGTTGCAATCCAAAATCAACGGCCTCTTTCGCCAGATCATTGCCACCGATCCT
Organism: uncultured Acidobacteriaceae bacterium; assembly: GCA_963705765.1. Taxonomy (GTDB): domain Bacteria; phylum Acidobacteriota; class Terriglobia; order Terriglobales; family Acidobacteriaceae; genus Palsa-343. The sequence continues at coordinate 88,470 of CAVPKU010000050.1, forward strand.
AACTACGCCGGGGATAAAGGCAAGGCGGCGCTGGCTCGCGCGCACATCGTCCTCGTTTCCGCAGGCGGAGGGATCCAGAGCCTTCAGGACGAATACAAATCCAACCTTCACCTGCTGATGTGGATTTCCGGCCTCGTGCTGCTGATTGCCTGCGCCAATATTGCCAATCTGCTGCTGGTTCGCGGCATGGGCCGCAAGTCGGAGATGTCGCTGCGTACTGCGCTTGGCGCCGCGCGCTCGCGGATCATTCGCCAACTCATCACCGAGAGCCTCGTCCTCTCCATGCTCAGCGGCGCGGCCGGCCTGGTCGTCGCTTACCTCGGCTCGCGGGCTCTTCTGGTCATGGCCTTCCCCGGCGATCAGAATGTTCCCATCGACGCCAACCCGTCCCTTCCCGTGCTGCTGTTCGCCTGCGCACTCTGCCTCGTCACGGGCATTCTCTTCGGCGTAGCACCGGCATGGATCGCGGCCCGCGTCCAGCCCGCCGACGCGCTCCGCACCGGCTCGCGCACCACCTCCGCCAAAGCTTCTCTGCTGCAGCGCTCGCTGGTCGTCCTGCAGGCCGCGCTCTCACTCATTCTTCTGATCGGCGCAGGCCTCTTTGCGCAGAGCCTGCACAAACTCGAAAGCACCGACCTTAAGCTCGACTCCCGCAATCGCTACATCGTCCATATCAATCCCCAGGCTGCCGGCTATCCGGGCTCGCGTCTCGCTTCGCTCTACGAGGCCTTCGACGATCGCTTTCACGCGATCCCCGGCGTCGTTCACGTCTCCTGGGCTACCTATACTCCCATGGAAGACGACAACTGGGGATCGGGATTCAAGGCGGAAGGCTCGACCGAGCACACCTTTGGAGCCTCGACCGTCTGGGTCTCACCGGAGTACTTCGACTCTGTCGGAACGCGCGTGCTCAACGGCCGCGGCGTCGCCCGCCAGGACACCCCCACATCGCCCACGGTGGTCGTGGTCAACAAAACCTTCGTGAAGGATGCCTTCGCAAAAGGCTCGGATCCCATCGGCAAACGCATTGGCCGCGGCGGACCCGACGCTCCGCTTGAATTCCAGATCGTCGGCGTCGTCGATGACACTCCCTACGAAACTGTTCGCTGGAAAGATCACGCCATGGTGTTCTTTCCGATGCTGCAGCGCCCCGCGAGCAATAAGGGCCCGATCGATACTGACGGCTCACTCTACGCCGGCGCCATTGTGATCCAGACCGCGCACCCCATGCCGGACATGGAGTCCATCGCTCGGGAGACGCTAAGCAGCATCAATCCGAATCTCGCCGTTGTGAAGTTTCAAACCTTCGATCAGCAGATCGCCGATCGATTTACTGAGGAGCGTCTGATCGCCCGTCTCACGACGCTCTTCGGCGGACTGGCTTTGCTGCTGGCTACGATCGGCCTGTACGGCGTGACGGCGTACACGGTGGCGCGGCAAACGAGCGAGATCGGCATTCGCATGGCCCTTGGCGCCGAGCGTTTGCGGGTTGTCGGGATGGTGCTGCGGGGCGCGATGATCCAGACCGTACTCGGGCTCGCCATCGGCATTCCTACCGCGTATTTCTGCGTGCGCTACGTCGAAGCGCAGCTCTACGAGATCAAAGGCCTCAGCCCGGCCATTCTCGTCTTTGCTGTCGTAACCCTGGTGCTCGCCGCTTCGGTTGCGGGGATCATCCCCGCTCGTCGCGCCGCTTCCATCGATCCAGCAAAAGCCCTGCGCAACGAATAGTCACAGGCTACCGGGCGCTCTTCACAAACAGCCGCGCGGCGATCAGGATCGCCGCGCACCCCATCGCCGTCAGAATCAGCGCCTCGCCCCACAGATCGCCAATCCCCGCGCCGCGCAGAATGATCCCACGCAGAATCCGGATGTAGTACGTCGCCGGAATCAGATGACTGATCCACTGAAAGGGCAGCGGCATGTTCTCGATCAGAAAAATGTAGCCCGACAAAAACACCGATGGCAGAATCGTTCCCATCGAGAGCTGAAACGCCTCGGCCTGCGTCTTCGCCCGCGTCGAAATCACCAGCCCCAGCCCCAGCACGGTGAGCAAAAAGGGCAGGAAAGCACCAGCAGCAGCAGCAGGTTTCCGTGCACCGGCACCAGGAACACCAGGCGCATCACGATCAGAATCGCGCACAGCTCACCGAACGCGAGCACCCCATAGGGAATCATCTTCCCGACCATCAGCCCCAGCGGAGCGACCGGCGTCATGGTCAGTTGCTCCAGCGTTCCGCGCTCGCGCTCGCGCACCAGGCTCAGCGCGATCAGCAGAATCGTCATCACCTGCAGCAAAATCGCGACCAGCCCCGGCACAAAAAAGTTGGCTGAGCGCGTCGCCGGGTTATAGAGCACCGACGGCCGCACCTCGATCGGCATCGTTCCGTCCGGGAGCACGCGCACCAACGATTCCTTCAGCGCTACACCCGTCGACGTGCTGATCGCCTGCCCCGCAACCGTCGAGTCCGATCCGTCCACCAGCACCAGCACCGTCGCACCCGTGCCATCCTGCAGCCGCCGCGCATAGTCGTAGGGAATTCGAATCGCCGCCCGCGCTTTCCCGGCCCGGATCGCCTCATACATCGCATCCGGCGACGTCACGTAGCCCGCCAGGTGAAATACATCCGATCCCGCGAAACGCTCCAGCAGCCTCCGGCTCTCCTGGGTTTGCGACTCGTCCAGCACCACCGTGGCAATCTGCCGGATATTTGTATCAACGGCGAAGCCAAACAGGAACAGCTGCAGAATCGGCAGCGCCAGGGCGAACACCAGCGTCCCAGGATCGCGCACAATGTGCAGAAATTCCTTCCGGCAAACAGGAACCAGGCCGCGAAAGAGGCCGGTCATCGCTGGGCCTCCATAATTTGATACGTCAGTGTTACAAATACATCCTCGAGCGACGGCTCAATGGCCTGCAGTCGCGCATCCGGCAGTTCCCGGCGCAGTGCATCCATCTGATCGGTCCGCGCCAGCGCATGAATCGATCGCCCAAAGATCGTCGCCTCCCGCACGCCCTTCATCCCGCGCACCCGATCCAGCATCGCCGCCGCATTGGCCGTCTCGATCTGCACCCGCGTCGTTCCGGCCGGATTCGCCTCCGGCAGCTTCTGCAATTCCGCGACGGTCCCAATCGCAATCAGCTTCGACAAATAGATGTAGCCTACGCGCCCGCAACGCTCCGCCTCATCCATGTAGTGCGTGGTCACGAAGAAGGTGACACCCTTGCCTGAAAGCTGAAACAGCAAATCCCAAAGGGCCCGCCGCGCTACCGGATCAATCCCGGCCGTCGGCTCATCCAGAAACATCACCTCGGGCGAATGAATAATCGCGCATGCCAGCGCCAGGCGCTGCTTCCATCCGCCGGAGAGCTGGCCGGCCCGCCGCTTCATGTACGGCTCGATCCCGGTCAGCGTCTGGACCTCATGCGTCCGCTCTTCGGCTCGCTTTGCTTCGAGCCCGTACACGCCCGCATAGAACGCGATGTTCTCGGCAACCGTCAGGTCCTCATACAGCCCAAACTTCTGCGACATGTAACCGACATGGCGACGAATTTCAGCCGCGTCTTTACGGATGTCCATGCCGAGGATGCGTCCCGTGCCCTCACTCGGCGTCAGCAGTCCGCACAGGGCCTTGATGATCGTGGTCTTCCCCGATCCGTTCGGTCCCAGGAACCCAAAGATCTCGCCCTTCTCGACCTCGAGGCTCACGTCGTTCACCGCAGTGAACGACCCAAAGCGGATGGTCAGATGATCGGCCTCGATGATCGCCGTCATTCCAGGCTCACCTGCGCCGACATGCCCGACTTCAGCACCTGCTGTGCGTTATCGACGTAGACCTTCACGCCGAACACCTCGTGCTCGCGATCGCTCTTCGTCTGCACATTCCGCGGCAGAAACTCTGCTGCACTCGCAATCATCCCCACATGCCCGTCGAATGGGTGCCCGAAGCTGTCCACCTTCACCGTGGCCCGCTGCCCCAGATGCACATGCGCAAGCTGCGTCTCCGGCACATACACCTTCACCCACAGCTGCGAGTTCTCCAGCATCGTCATCACGATGCGCCCCGCCGGCACCAGATCGCCCGGACGCACGCTCACGACCTCCACCACGGCGTCCGCCGGGGCCGTTAGCTCAGCCTCCTTCAACCGTGCATCCAGTTCCGCCACATGCCCCGCGGCCTCCGCCAGCCGCCCACGTGCGGCCTCGATGTCTTCCCTCCGGAATCCCTTCTTCGCCAGTACCGCCGCGGCCTGCGCCTGGTTGTACTTCGCCTCCGCGGCATTCACATCCTCCACTCGCGTGCCGGCTTCGAGCATGACCATCCGTTGCCGCGCGCTCTCCGCCTTCTGCGCCGCCGCGTCGCGCTTATCGCGCGCATCATCGAACTGCTGCTTCGAGATGATGTCGCTCTTCTCCAACTCCTCCATCCGCCGATAAAATGATGCCGCGTTCGTCGCATCCGCGGACGCCGCAGCATAATCCGCCTTCGCCTGATCGATCTCCTGCCGGCGCGGCCCGTTGTGCGCCTCTTCCAGCGCGGCCTCTTCCGCGTGCGCAGTCGCCACCGCCTGCGTAATCTCCTCAGGACGATTGCCGCGCAGCATCTTCTCCAGATCCGCCTGCGCCTGTACCACCGACGCTTGCGCCTGGGTCCGCTGCGCCTTCAGCTCATCGCATTCGAAGCGCACCAGCACCGTCCCGGCTTTCACCACCTGGCCCTCTTCGACGCCCACTTCGGTCACGCGCCCGCCGACCTTCGACCCGATCTGAATCTCCCGCGTCTCCACCGTCCCCGAGTAATCGTTCCGGCTCCGCCAGCCCGCCCACGCGAACGCGATCCAGATCACAACGATCGCTACCAGCGCCGCACCGCCGCCTATAATCCATCGCCGCTTCATGCCACTCCTTCCTCGAGCACCAGCAGCCGCTCCCGCATCGTCTCCATCAGCCACTTCTGCGGAACACCCTCCCGCATCAGCCACTCCAGCATCGTCGCGATGTACACCGCGAAGACCGTCTCCGCCAGCAACTGCGCCTTCTTCTTCCGCCGCACAAATTGCCCCATCGACGAGGCCAGCGCCTCAATCGCATCGGCCCGCGCCACCAGCAACACGCCCTGCGACGCCTGCCGGAAAATCGTCTCCAGCAGCAGCTTCTTCGACCCGCCACTGATCCGCGCATTCTCTTCGCACAGCCGCAGAATCAGCTCGACGATGTCTTCATAGCCTGCCTTCTTCCCGCTCTTCGCAAAATCGGCGAGGATCGTTTTCAGTTTCGCCACCCGTGCGGCCGCGATTTCGCGCAGCATCAGCTCCTTCTGCGGGAAGTAGTTGAACAGCGTCGCCCGCGAGACGCCCGCCGCCTCGGCGATGCTGTCCATCGAGACTTCCTCATAGCCGTGCTGTCCAAACAGCTCAAACGCCGCCCGGACGATCTCCGCACGCGTCTGGAGCTTTCTGCGGCCGTGCAGGGTGGGCCGCGGCTGCGTGACATCTGGATGCAGGTTCATAACTTATACTATAGTCCACTAACTGGATCGGCCGCCAGAGCAATGCCGGGTTTCTTCGGTACCCAGGTAACCCTTTTCCGGATCCGCCGTGGCTCATTCTCCCGGTCCCACGCCATGTGCCCGGACCGCTATGTGGTCTTCATTCGTCACTCTCCTCTTGACGATCGAGGGAAGAAACAGGTACCTCTGGATGATCAAGAGGAGAACCGCCGCCCCCATGCCTGACGACCTCGTCCAGGGAACCCTCGAAATGCTCGTCCTGAAAACGCTGGCTCTTGAGCCGATGCATGGCTATGGGATCGCCCTGCGCCTGGAACAGATCAGCCATGGCGTTTTCCGCATCAACCCCGGGTCGCTGCTGCCTGCGCTGAGCCGCCTCGAACGCGGCGGCAGGATTAAGGCCGAGTGGCGCGCAACCGAGAACAACCGCCGCGCTCGCTACTACCAGCTCACCGAGCGCGGGCGCAAAGCGTTGAAAGACGAGCGCGCGCAATGGGACCGCCAGATCGCCGCCATCAATCGCATCCTCGAAACCTGATCGGACACTCTGTACCAGGAGCCGCGTTATGTTCACCAGCCTGATCGCCGGAATCCGCGCTCTCTTTCGCCGCGACCGCCGCAATGCGGAAGTTCAGCGCGAACTCGACAGCTTTCTTGAAGCTTCACTCGACGACAAGATGCGCGGTGGCATGACCCGTGATCAGGCCATCAGCGCGGCCCGCGCCGAAGTCGGCAGCTCTGAGACTGTGCGTCAGAAAGTCTGGTCCGCCGGTTGGGAATCAACCGCGGAATCGCTCTGGCAGGACGTCCGCTTCGCTCTCCGCCAGCTGCGCAAGAACCCTGGCTTCGCCACCACCGCGATCCTGATCCTCACGTTTGGAATCGCAGCCGGTGTCGCTATCTTCAGCTTCGTCGATGCCGCGCTCATCCGCCCGCTCCCCTATGCTGACCCCGCGCGCCTGGTCATCCTCTTCGAGAGCAATTCTCTCGGTCTCCGCTTCCACCTTTCGTACAAGGACTACATCGACTGGAAAAGCCAGAACACCGTCTTCTCCTCGCTGGACGTCTACACTCCGTTCGGCTTCATGCTGCAAACCCCCACGGGCGTGCAAAAAGCAGACGGCGCTCGCGTCAGCGCGGGCTTCTTCCGGACCCTCGGTGTTACGCCCATCCTCGGCCGCGATTTCCGGCCCAGCGACGACCAGCCCTCAGCACCACGCGTGGCGCTTATCACTTACGCCGCATGGCAGCGACGCTATGGCGCGAGTCCCGACGCCATCGGACAAACCGTTGTTTTCAATAATCAGCCCCACACGCTCATTGGCGTTCTTCCCCGCGGGTTTCACTTCGCGCCGGTCCAACCGGCCGATTTCTGGACCACTGAGCGCGCCGACGGCGAATGCGACAAGGAACGCGGTTGCCACAATCTCTTCGGGCTGGCCCGCCTCCGTCCCGGCGTAACGCTTTCCGCTGCCTTCGCTGACATGAAGACTGTCGCCGCGCAGCTGGAGCGTCAGTATCCTGACAGCGATCGCGGCCGCGGCTTCTATATGTTGCCCGCTACCGAGGTCATCGTCGGCGACATCCGTCCCATCCTGCTTGTTCTGCTCGCCGGCGCTGCCCTGCTTCTTCTTATCGCCGCGGTCAACGTTGCCAGCCTGTTGCTGGTCCGCTCGGAAGGGCGCCGCCGCGAGATCGCCGTGCGCGGCGCCATCGGTGCATCGCGTGCTCGCCTCGCACGTCAGTTCATCACCGAAGGCTTTGTCCTTGCCCTCGCCGCGGGCTGCACCGGCACTGCGCTCGCCACCATCGCCATGCACTGGTTCGCGTCGCTCATCCCCAAAGCCACGCTCGCCACCATGCCGTACTTTGCCACCATCGGCCTGAACATCCGCGTTCTCCTCTTCGCCATTCTCATCTCGCTCGCGTCCGCCATTCTTTTTTCGCTCATCCCGGCCGTCCGCATCCGCCTCGCCGACCTCCGCGACGGCCTCAACGAAAACACACGCGGCTCGTCCGGCACTGTCTGGCGCCGCTTCGGCTCCCATCTGGTCGTGGCTGAACTGGCTATGGCCGTCGTGCTGCTCACCGGCGCCGGGCTTCTCGGCAAAAGCTTCTACCGCCTCCTGCACACCGATACCGGAATCCAGCCCGATCACCTCGCGACTCTCCAGGTCAGCGCCGATAGTCCTGCCTACTCCAAAAATCCGGCGCTCGTCGCCCTCGAGCAACAAATTGACGCTCGCGTGCGCTCTCTTCCCGGCGTTCGCTCCGTGGCCTTCGCCAATCAGTTGCCCCTGGGCGACGGCGACGGAACCATCATCCTCGAAGTTGCCGGCCAGCCGCATCACGACGGTCTTCGCGAAGTCGCCGTCCGCGACACCAGTACCGGATACTTCACTACTCTCCAGGCCCAGCTCATCCGCGGCCGCCTCTTCACCGATGCCGACGACGCCGCGCATCCGATGGTCGGCATCATCAACCAGCGGCTCGCCACGCAGTTTTTCCCAGGCAGCGATCCCATCGGGCAACAGGTCTTTTCCGACCACGGGGAGTCCTCGCGCGTCCGCATCGTCGGCATCGTCAACGATATTCAGGAAGGTCAGCTCGACGCTGCTCCCCGTGCCGCGCTCTATCTCCCCACCAACCAAAATCCTCCCTCGGATTTCGCCGTCATCCTCCGCACCTCGCAGGAAGAAAACTCGCTCCTTCCAACCGTAGCCGCTGCCATTCACAGCATTGATCCCGGCCTGGCCACATTCGAACCCATCACCATGTCGGAACGTCTTCATGATTCACCCTCGGCCGTGCTCCATCGTTCTTCTGCGTGGATCGTCGGCGGATTCGCGGCGCTCGCGCTGCTGCTCAGCGTGGTTGGCCTTTATGGAGTGATCGCTTACTCAGTGAGCCGGCGCACGCGCGAGATCGGCGTTCGCATGGCCCTGGGGGCGCAACGCTCCGCCGTTTACCGGCTCATCCTGCGTGAAGCCGCGCGTCTTGCCGTTTTTGGAATCGCCGCCGGAGTGCTGTGCGCGCTGGCTGCGACGACATTGTTGCGTTCGCTGCTTTTTCATGTTCAGACATGGGATGTGACGACGCTTGTTGCTGTGGCGGTGGTGCTGGGAGCGTCGGCGATGCTGGCGAGCTTTTTGCCGGCCCGGCGGGCTGCTTCGGTGAACCCAACGGAAGCGCTGCACGCCGAATAGCGTTGGGGCGAGCGGTCACAGGCCTCAGTTTTCGGCTCAACCGCTATGTTAGGGTTAGGGAAAGGCCGTTTCGGGCGCGTCGCGCGTCCCCGCGCTCTTCGCGTTATGCCGTCGCCGCCCAACCTGATTTCCCCCGCGCCTTCCTCTTCGCCGTCGAGCCCGGCTACGACCGCAGGTCCTCCGGAGCAGCACCACACTACGCATTGGCTGCGCCGCGCCGATCTCTTCCTGCGCGTGATCGTCCGCCTCTACATCGGCCTGGTCCTGGTCTTCCTCCCGTGGACTCATCCCTGGACGTACAATCGCTTCTTCCTTTATTACGCGTCGGTTTCGAAGGTGATGGAAAGCGGTGCGATGCGCGGTCTGGTATCCGGGCTGGGGTTGCTGAATCTGTGGATCGCTATTTCTGAAGCGATCCATTACAAAGAAGACTGAGTACAAAGAAAGCTGAGATGCCTCGCAAGCTCCCGAACCCACTTGGCAAAGCGGCTCTGGCCTACGAAAACGAGGCCTACCTCAACAGCCCCGACGGCCGCATTCTGCGCATCCTGGCAGAGTATTCGGAGCCGCTGGCGCGGTTTCGCCGCGAACGCATCCAGGACACGGTGGTGTTCTTTGGGTCGGCCCGCTTCCGCGCGCTCGACGAAGCCAACGCCGATCTCGAACTCCTGGCGAATACCGGTTCCAGCCAGCCTGCTCCCGAAGAAGAACAGCCGGCACGCGGACCCGAGGACGAGCAGGGCGCATCGAGCGAGCTACGCCGGAGTCGCGCTGAGGCAGCGGTGGAGATGGCGCATTACTACGAAGACGCGCGCCAACTCGCGTTCATGCTCACGAAGTGGGCGAAGGATCTGAAGTTCCGTCGCAATCGTTTTGTGGTCACGTCGGGTGGTGGCCCTGGCATTATGGAAGCGGCAAATCGCGGGGCCTGGGAAGCAGGAGGAAAGACGATCGGGCTGAACATCCGCCTGCCCTTCGAGCAGATGCCGAACCGCTTCATCACGCCGGCGCTGAATTTCGAGTTTCACTACTTCTTCATGCGCAAGTACTGGTTCGCCTATCTGGCGAAGGCGCTGGTGGTTTTTCCTGGCGGGTTCGGCACGCTGGATGAAATGTTTGAAATTCTGACGCTCTCGCAGACGCAGAAGCTGGCGAAGAAGATCACCGTGGTGTTGTACGGGTCATCGTATTGGCAACAGGTGATCAACCTGGATGTTCTGGTGGACAAGGGCACGATCTCGCCCCGGGATCGCGACCTGTTTCAGACGGTCGATTCGACCGATCAGGCCTTTGAGATTCTTCGCGACGGGCTGACGAAGAACCATCTGGAGCCTGAATCCGGTCAGGATGCTGACCTGCCGGATATCGCGCAGACCCGCCGTTAACTATTTGCAACAGTCATGGTACTGATGGTGGCGGGTCAGTTACCGCAGCGTTGAGTCCCGTTACTTCCGGGAAAGGTGTTGGATTGCAAGCAGTTATCCAAGGCGCGGCATCCCGGCAGTAACGTTACCTTCCCAGGTGCGACCCCTGATTTCTTCGATCATTCTCGGGGACGTAATGCCCCATTCATGGTGCACCCCCGATACTGGCGGCAGAAGAACGACCCAGGAGGCCCGCCATGGCCAGTCTGCGCCGCATCTCCTACCTCTGGAAGGAATCTGACGCCGCTTCAATGTATGCGACCGGTGTCTCGCTGCATAGCCACACCAATCAGTCGAAGGAGACGCTGGATTTCCTGGCGAACCTGGGAAACCAGTACCCGCTGCTGCGGCCGATCCTCGCGCGGAGCGAGCGGAAGTCGCGGGAGCAGCACAACATTCCCATCAATTACAGTGCGGCGTACTGGACGCCGCCGCTAACGCCGCGTATCGCATTCGACGTCGAGAGCGGCCAGATCGAAAAGAAGCTGGATTTGATGCCGCTGGTTTCGATCACGGACCACGACACCATCGCCGCTCCGATGTTGCTGCGCACGGTCGCTGCCGCGCGTCATATCCCGGTTTCAGTGGAATGGAGCGCACCGTTTGGCGGCGATCAGGCGTTTCATCTCGGGATCCACAACCTGCCCAGCGATCAGGGTGCGATGTGGATGAAGACGTTTGCGGAATACACCGCTAAGCCCAGCGAAGCGCGCCTGACGGAGATTCTGGCGGCGCTGCACGAGCTGCCCAATGTGCTGATCATCTTCAACCACCCGATGTGGGATCTGTATCTGATTGGTGCGGACAAGGCTGCACAGCGTGTGCAGGACTTCATGAACGCGAATCACGCATTCATCCACGCGCTCGAACTGAACGGCCTGCGCCACTGGGAAGAAAATCGCAGCGTAAAGCGCCTGGCGCAACAGTGGAACAAGCTGCTGATCTCGGGCGGCGACCGCCACGGCATGGAGCCGAACGCGAACGTGAATCTGTCGCACGCGACCAGCTTCACCGAATTTGTCCACGAGATTCGGTATGAGGACCGGAGCCACGTGCTCTTTATGCCGCAATACTCGGAGCCGTGGAAGCACCGCATCCTCGAATCGACGCTGGATGCGATTCGCGATTATCCGGAGTTTCCGCTGGGCTCGCGCTACTGGGATGAGCGCGTGTGGCATCCGGATCGCAACGGCGTGGTGCGGCCGCTGCGCGAACTGTGGCCCAACGGAGCGGCGCCGGGATGGATGACGATGACGATCAACGCGGTACGCCTGATGGGAAGCAGCCCGGTGTCTGGCGGTCTGCGCATGGCCTGGAGCGAATCGCGCGAACTGCGCTTTGCGCTGGGCGAGGATGCGATTCGTTAATCCTGTTTTCGGGGAGCCACAGCCATCGGATCGAATCCCGTGACACGGGTCGCCTACTTCCCCGATTCGTTCCACGAAGTCAACGGCGTGGCGCACACATCGCGTCACTTCGAGGATTTTGCTCGGCGCAGGAAGCTGCCGTTTCTTTGTGTGCGCGCCGGGGATCGGCGGGATGCCGTGGTCAACGAGGGGCGGCTGACGACGCTGGAGCTGCCGCGGGGGATGCTTTCCATTCCACTGGACAAGGATCTGAAGCTCGATCCGGCATGGGCGCGGCACATTCCGATCATCACGCGGACGGTGAGGGCGTTTCGTCCGGACATCATTCACATCACGGGACCGAGCGAACTGGGACTGCTGGGTGGACTGCTGGCGGGTCTGATGCGGATACCGCTGGCAGCTTCGTGGCACACCAACGTGCATGAATACGCGGCGACGCGTTCGCGGTGGTTCTTCGAGGGGCTTCCAGCGGCGAGCGTTCTGGGGGCGGCTCATGGGATTGAAGAAATCATGCTCTGGCTTCTCTCCTGGTTTTACCGGAGCGCAGGGGTTCTATTCGCGCCGAATCCGGATCTTTGCCGTTTGCTGGAGGAGAGGACGGGGCGACCGTGTCACCTGATGCAACGCGGCATCGACGCTGAATTGTTTTGCCCCAACCGCCGCGACCGTGATCCGTCGGATTCAGGGATCGTGCTTGGTTTTGTTGGACGGTTGAGCGTGGAGAAGAACATCGCGCTGCTGGCGCGGGTGCAGAAGGATCTGGAAGAGTGCGGGCTTCGCAACTTCCGCTTCCGTATCGTGGGCCAGGGGACGGAGGAAGGCTGGCTGCGGGAGCATCTACCGCGGGCGGAGTTCACCGGCGTGCTGCGCGGCGAGGCGCTGGCGCGCGCGTATGCGGGGATGGATGTGTTTGTCTTCCCGTCGCACACCGATACCTTCGGCAATGTGGTTCTGGAGGCGCTGGCGTCGGGAGTTCCGGCAGTGGTGACGCCGGATGGTGGGCCGAAGTCGTTGGTGGAGGATGGCCGGACGGGATTCATCGCAGAAGACGCAGACTTTGCGACTGCGATCAGCCGTGTTGTTGATGATCCAGCGCTGCATGCGCGAATGCGGGCGGCGGCACGGCAGTATGCGCAGGCCGCGTCATGGGACGCGGTGTTTGAAGGTGTCTACGCGGCGTATGAGCCGGCGCTGCGGAAGGTGGCAACCGCAGCATAGTTCACGGACGGGACGCTTTATGCCGGCGGCGTGAAGTCCAGGCCGGCCTGTTGTGCTGCTTGCTGGGTTGCTGCAAGATCGAGCGACGCGAGCGGAATCCGCTGCTGACGGCCGGAACCTTCCTGATCGAAGATGACCACCGCGTCTGAGGTGAGGACGAAGTTGTGGATGGTCTGGTGATGGCCGTCGTTAAAGATCAGCGTCAGCTCTGGCTCCGATGCAACGGAGTTCTGAGCGTAGGGCTCCGGAGCCGGCGGTTGAGGATATCCGTAACCCGATCCATAACCAGGATCCGCCTGTCCGTTGTAATCCTGACGGTAGCCATCATCGGGCGCAGGCACGGAGGCTGCGTACGGCTGCTGCATGACCGGGCCGGAATCGTAGTCACTGTAGCCTGTGGAGTCCGCGTAGCCGAGATCCCACGGGAGAAGCTGCCAGGAATTGGCGTAGGCGTAGGGATAGCCGCCGTAACCAAAGCCGCGATAGGGCGAGCGGTAATGGATGTTGCGATCCCGATCGTGATCGCCGCGGCCTTCACCGCGCCACGAAGGCGTAGCGGCGACGGGCAGATGGTAGCCGGGAACGAACGCGTGATTCGGAGCAGTCGAGACAAAGTTCGGAGCCGTATTGAAGCCATGCGGAGCAACGCCCGCTGAGCGTCCGAAGGCGCCGCCGGCAAATCCGCCGGGCATGTGACCCATGGCGCCGCCACTGTGTCCGCCGCTGAAACCGCCGGCGTGGCCGGCCCGCTGCGCAAAGGCCAAAGGCAGAACCGCAAGTGAGGCCGAGAGGAACGCGACTGAAAGCAGGTGCCGCATAAAACCACCTCTGTTCATTAGACGCGCGGGAACGGCGGATCGACCCAGGAACTGCATCAGATGAGCTCCGTTCCCCACAAGTCGTGCAGATGGAGGACGCCCTCGATGCGGTTTGCGGCGTCGACGACGATCAGCGAAGTGATCTTGCGCTCCTCCATCGTATGCAGAGCGCGGGCGGCCAGTTCGGCTGCGGCGATGGTTCTGGGAGCGGGGTTCATGACCTCGCCGGCGGTCTTACGCAGGCCTTCGGGGCCGTCGCGCTCGAGGAGGCGGCGGAGATCGCCGTCGCTGATGATGCCGGCGAGCATGCCATTTTTTTCGACGGTGGTCATGCCGAGTTTGCGGCGCGACATCTCATAGATCACGTCGGGCATAGGCGTTGTGGTGTGGACGCGTGGAATAGCTTCGCCGGAGTGCATGAGCTGGCGGACGGTGGCCAGGCGCTTGCCGAGCTTGCCGCCTGGATGGAGCGCGGCGAAGTCCTCGGCTCGAAAGCCGCGGCGGAGAGAGACAGCGACGGCGAGCGCGTCGCCGAGGGCGAGCATGGCGGTGGTCGATGCGGTGGGTGCGAGTCCGAGGCCGCAGGCTTCGGCGGGAACGGAGCAATCGAGGGCGACGTCGCTGGCTTTGGCGAGCGTGGATCCGGTTTCGCAAACGAAGGAGATGAGCGCATTACCCATGCGCTGCAGCGTGGCGAGCAGGCGAAGAATCTCCTCAGTCTCGCCGCTGGCGGAGAGTGCGATGACGACATCGCCTTCGGTGATCATGCCGAGGTCGCCGTGGACGGCTTCGGCGGGATGCATGAAGAGCGCCGGGCTGCCGGTAGAGCTGAGGGTGGCGGCGATCTTTTGAGCGATGATGCCGCTCTTGCCCATGCCGGTGACGACGACGCGTCCGCGGGACTGGCCGCAGTCGTAGATATGGTTGACGGCGCGCTCGAAGCCGGCAGCCATGGGACCATCGAGGCGCGCGGCGAGCGCGAGCAGCGCGTCGGCTTCGATGCGGACCAGTTCAGACGGTTTGTGCAACTCGGTCATGCTCTGAAAGACCTGATGCTATCACCCTGGGCATCGAGGGTCGCGCTCGCCAGGGAGTGCAGCCGGGCGGGTAAAATGAAGGAGCGAGGAGCCACGATGCCGGCTGCAGAAGAAGAAAACGCGACGCAGGGAACGACTCCGGAGAAGGGCGCCGGAAGTCAGGGTCCTCCGCATGCGCCGAACGCGACGCCGTGGCGACGGCGGGTGCGAAGCGCAACGTCCTGGTTCTGGGAGCGATGGTGACGGCTCTGGTGCTGATGATCGCGGCGGGCATCATCAACTTCGAGCATCGGCGCAAGGCCGAACAGGCGCGGCTGCAGGGTCCTCAGCTGGCGCTGGTGCCGGACAATGGCTCGGCGGGTGCGAGTCCGGACGTAGCGGACGCGACGGGGGACATGGACAGCGCGTCGGCACTGAATGGCAAGATCGCGCCGGGGTTCACGCTGGCGGATCTGAACGGCAACAAGGTATCGCTGGCGGGCTTCAAGGGGCGACCTCTGGTGGTCGACTTCTGGGCGACGTGGTGCGGACCGTGCAAAGTGGAGATTCCCTGGTTCGAGAAGCTGCACGACCAGTACGCGGGCCAGGGCCTGGAGATTTTGGGGGTTTCGACCGATGATCTGGATCGGGACGATCCGGCGAAGCTGTTCACGCAGAAGCGCGACATCTCGGACTTCGTGACGAAGATGCACATGAACTATCCAGTGCTGCTGGGTGAAGACAAGGTCGAGGACAAGTGGGGGATCGACGCAATGCCGACCACGTTCTTCATCGACCGCAACGGCAAGATTGTGGCGACGACAGTGGGTCTGGCGCCGCGCGACGTGATTGAGGCCGACATCCAGAAAGCAATTGCCAGCGGGGCGAACTCGTGAGATTGGTAACTGTCATTGTTGCTTTTGTCGCGTTCCTGGCGGGCAGCGGGGGGCAGAAGCTGCCGTGGGAAACGCCGGACAGCCCCGGCGGCGGCGCACAGCAGATGGTGCACTTTCTTTATCCGCAGCAGGTGACTTTGCCGGCGGGAAAACCGGGGACCGTCGAGTTGCACTTCAAAATCAACGACGGGCTGCATGTGAACTCGCATGTGCCGCGGCAGAAGAGCCTGATCCGGACCGATCTGGTCGAAGCGGAACCGGTGGGGGTGAAGATTGCGACAGTGGATTTCCCTGCGGGTTCGGATTACGCATTTCCTGCCGATCCGAGTGAGAAGCTGAGCGTCTACACGGGGGAGTTCGTGCTGAAGATGCATCTGACAGCGCAGGCCGGAGACCATTTGCTCGCTGGGCAGCTGCGCTACCAGGCCTGCGACCAGCACACTTGTTTTCCGCCGAGGAATCTGCCGGTTTCGGTCAGCGTCGTTGGAAAGTGAAGGCAGCTGAAATCCGGGAGCTGGGGATTTGAGCTGCTCGATTCCGGTCCGTCGCGCTTGGCCGGCTACTTTTTCTTCTTTTTTGCCTGACGGGTCCAGTACTGGAATTCGTCGGCGAAGAGTTCGCCATCGAGGTCGGCGACGCGAGCGGTTAGCCGGGTTTGCGCGTCGGCGATGGCCTGGTTATAGATCGCGGGGCCGATGTCTTCGAGGATGAAGTCGAGCAGGAGGCCGGCGCGCAGGTCTCCGATGGGCTCGCGAATCTCTTCTTCGTAATACTTCTTCATCGAAGCGATGGCTTCGGCGCGCTTCTCCTTCGATAACTCAATCGTGACCATGGGACGGATGCCTCGGGAGTGAGATTACACGGAGTCCTCGAAGGCGCCCATCTCTCCGATCGAACTGTCTTTTTTCTGCGTGATGGCGCGCACTGCTCCGTTTTCTGGCCATCCTTATAGTTAAAGTGGAAATTTGCCGCTTGGCGGCGATTCTGTCCTGGTGTGGTCATGCTCGTGCGCAATTTATTTCAGGAATTTCGTTACGCCTTCCGGCAGCTGTTTCACAACCTGGGGTTCACGCTGCTGACGGTGTTCACGCTGGCGCTGGCGATTGGCGCGAACACGACGATCTTCAGCTGGATTCGCGCGACGCTGCTGAATCCGGTGCCGGGTGCGGCGGACACGAGCCGGATGGTGACGATTGCACGCGGGCCGCGCAACGAGCATCCGACGCCGCCGTTTTCGTATCCGGATTACGTGGATTTGCGAAATCACACGCAGGCGTTCTCCGGTCTGCTGGGGTATCACGACGACTACATGTCGATCACCGGGATTGGGAAGCCGGAGCGAATTTACGGTGCTGTGGTTACGGCGAATTATTTTGACGTGCTGGGCGTGCGGCCGCGGCTGGGGCGGTTTCTGCTGACGAATGCGGCTGCGGAAGCGACGGGCCAGGCAGAAGTGGTGCTGAACTATGACCTGTGGAAGAACCACTTCGGCGCGGATCCGAGGGTGATGGGGCGGGTGGTGCAGATCAATCTGCACCCGTACACGGTTGTGGGTGTAGCGCCGCGCGGCTTTCACGGATGCAAGACGGGACTGCGGACCGATGTGTGGATTCCGGTGGCGATGGCGCAGCAGGTATGGGGTTTTGGCTTCGTCGAGAACCGCGGCGTGTCGTGGCTGAATGTGTTGGGCACGCTCGCGCCGAGGGTGGACCGCCGGCAGGCAGACACTGCGCTGAACGTGGCGATGCAGCACATCGCGGCGGAGTTTCCGGCGACGCATCGCGGGGACAACCACCTCTATACCGATCCGCTGTGGCGGTCGCCATTTGGGGCGAATGTTTATTTCTCAGGAACGCTGCCGATTTTGCTGGCGCTGGCGTTGGTTCTGCTGGTGCTGGCGTGTGCGAATGTGGCGAACCTGCTGCTGGTGCGGGCAGTGGGGCGGCGGCGCGAATTTGCGATTCGGCTGTCGATGGGGTGCGGGCGACTGCGGCTGGTACATCAGCTGATGATCGAGAGCCTGTTGCTCTCGCTGGCTGGAGGCGTGCTGGCAGTGCTGCTGACGCTGTTCACGGCGCGAACGATGCCGGCGTTTCTGCCGCCGACGACGTTGCCTCTGGATTTGAACGGCAATGTCGATGCTTCGGTGTTCATCGTGACTGGGGCGGTTGCTCTGGTGACGTCGATCGTGGCAGGGCTGATTCCAGCGTTGCGGGCGGCGCGCATGTCACCGATGGCGGTGCTGAAGGACGAAGCGCTGTCGAGCTCCGGACACGGGCGTTCGCGACTCTCGGCGATGCTGGTGGTTGCGCAGATCGCACTCTCGACGGTATTGCTGACATGCGCGGGGTTGTTCGTACGCAGCCTGAACGTGGCGCAATATGCGGATCCGGGATTCAATCCGACCCATGTGTTCCTGGCGACGTATGAGTTGGATCCGATGGGATACACGCGCGAGACCGGCAGGGAGTTCGATCGCCAGCTGTTAACGAAACTGCGGGCGATGCCGGGCGTGCAGTCGGCGACGCTGGCCGATTTTTCTCCACTGTCGTTCACGATTCACTCCGATGGCGTGGAGCCAGAGGGCTATGTTCCGCAGCCGCACGAAACGATGGAGGTGGATCGCGGCGTGGTGGGGCCGGACTATCTGGCGACGCTGCGCACGCCGCTGCTCACCGGACGCGACCTGAACGACGACGACCGCGAGACGACGCAGAAGGTGGCGATCGTCAATCAGGCTTTCGTCGATCGCTATTGGCGCGTTGCGGACAAGCAAGCGCTGGGCAAGCAGGTGCGCTATCAGGGAGCGTGGCGCACGGTGGTGGGGGTTGTGGCCAACGCAAAGTATCGGCGGCTGGTTTACGATCCGACGCCGCTGATTTTGGTTCCGCTGTGGCAGGACTATCGTGACGAGGTGATTCTTCACCTGCGCGTGGCAGGCGACCCGCTGCGTTATACGACGAGCGTGCAGCAGGCGGTTGCAGATTTAAATCCGGATCTGCCCCTGTACAACATGACGACGCTCGAGGCAAACATGAAAATGGGCAACGTGTTCGAGCGCATCGTGGTGGATTTTGCTGCGTCGTTCGGGATTCTCGCTTTGCTGCTGGCAACGGTGGGACTGTACGGCGTGGTGTCGTATACAACGCGACAGAGGACGCACGAGATTGGGATCCGCATCGCGCTGGGTGCTGAGAAGTCGACGATCTTTCGCGGAGTGCTGACGCAAGGTCTGCGGCTCACGCTGGCGGGCGTGATGGTGGGGTTGGGTGCGTCGCTGTTTCTGACGCGATTCCTGCGCAGCCTTCTTTATGGTGTGACGGCGACCGACTGGCCGACGCTGACAACGGTGGTTGCGGTGCTGGGATTTGTGGCGTTACTGGCAAGCTATTTGCCAGCCTGGCGCGCGACGCGGGTGGTTCCGGTGGTTGCGCTGCATCACGAATAGAAGAGGCGGAGCAATTCTCGTTTCAGGAGAGTAGTCCCCGTTTTTCATAGGGAATTCCGGCCCCATCTATGGTTTGACAAAGATATTCCATCGCCATACGGCGACAGTTGGGCAGCGCATTTGCGCGTCTCGCGCAGCCGGTTCAACCGTTGGTCCCGTCACCCCTGGGTTGAGGTCGCTCACCCCACCAGAGATACCGTTCGTCCCATTCCACGATTTCTGGACGCCACGCGATGCCGTGGTCGAGATGTATGGCGATTGGGATGCCTTTAATCCCACAATCACACCGCGCAATTCTCTCTGCTCACGCGGGACTGAGTGACTCCAGTGACCGGCGATGGCCGTTCCGCTCAACCCCTGGAGTTTGCTGTCTTTTCGATCTGCATTCGACCGATTTGGAGGTGTTCTTTGCTGCGCACATTAAGACTGATCGCGATGGCTCTGCTTGTAGTTCTCCCGCTTACGCCTGCCCTGAGGGCGCAGGACAATTCTTCGATCACCGGCATCGTGACGGACGCTTCCGGCGCGGTGATCCCGGGCGTTCAGGTGGTGCTCACGAATCCGGAGACAGGCGTGAAGTACCAGGGGGTCACCAACGCGGAGGGCTCCTACAGCATCGGCGAAGTGAAGCCCGGCCCGGGTTATACCGGCACGTTTACGCGTGATGGCTTTACGAGCGTTTCGGTGACCGGTCTTTATCTGAACGTTTCCGCTGTCCGCACGCAGAACGTGGTGATGTCCGTAGGCAACGTAGTGACGACGGTTTCGGTTTCGGGCAGCGATCAAAATGTCACGCTGGACACGACAGACGCGACGATCGGCAACAACTTCCAGGCGCAGATGCTGAACGAGCTGCCGGTGCAGATCCGAGATACGCCCTCAGCGCTGTTCATCATGCAGCCCGGCGTGACGGAAGACGCCAATGGGGAACGGTCGGTAACCGGAGCGCGCACGGATCAAACGCACGTGACCCTGGACGGGCTCGACGTGGACGATCGCGCGACGGGACAGTTCGGTGTTGTTAATGGCAACGCGCCGGTGGATTCGGTGCAGGAGTTTCGCGGCGTAACCGCGGGGCAGACGGCGGCTTTTGATTCGGCTGGCGGCGGCGAGTTCCAGCTGGTGACGAAGAGCGGCACGAATCAGTTCCATGGCGCGCTGTTTGAATATCACCGCGACACGGACCTTGAAGCTAACAACTGGTTCAACAACAACACCGGGGTGGAGCGGTCGTCGCTGATTCGCAACCAGTTTGGCGGCAATATCGGCGGGCCGATCAAGCGGGAGAAGCTGTCTTCTTCTTCGAGTACAACGGACGGCGCGACAACCAGGGATCGGCGGTGGATCAGACCGTGCCCACGCCGTCGTATCTGGCGGGAAACATTTCGTACATCAACAGCGGCGCCGGATGCACGGCTGACAGCACTATGCTAACGGCTCCGCAGTGCATCAGCACGGTGAGCGCGGCCAGCATCCAGGGAAACTACGATCCTCTGAAGATCGGACAGGATCCGGCGCTGGCTTCGTTCATCGCGCAGCGGTATCCAAAGGGCAACGATCCGACCGGCGGAGACGGCATCAACACGATGGGGTACCGCTTCAACGCACCGGTGATCCTGAAAGAGAACGACTACGTGGCGCGGCTGGACTACAACCTGACGCAGAACCAGAAGATGTTCGCGCGCGCCAGTCTGGTGAGCCAGCGTCAGGGTGACAACATTAACTTCACCTCGCCGATTCAGTTCCCGAGCGACCCGGTCACGCGGTCGATCGACGACTCGAGCTGGGCCTGGGTGGTGGGTCACAACATGGTGATCGGTGCCAACAAGACCAACCAGGTGAGTTACGGCGAGACGATCCAGCGGCTCGGCTTCCCTTCTCTCTATAACCCGTCGGGCGCGCTGCAGTGGGCGTTTGAAGGGCTGAGCGCTCCGTATCTCGGCAACTTCAACGCGCAGGGGCGCGTGATTCCGGTGCCGCAGCTGCGCGACGACTTCAGCTGGGTGAAGGGCTCGCACACCCTTGGATTCGGCGGGACGTTTAAGTTCATCAACACCTACAACAATCTGGTGCTGAACGATTTCACACCGGATGTGGGTATCAGCGGAGTGGGACTTCAGCAGCTCGACGCGACGCTGCGTCCGGCGGACCTGCTGCAGAGCTCTTCGAGCCTGCCGGCGCAAAACTGGGACGACGCCCTGGTCTTCGATCTGGGGACGTTCACGCAACTGGGCGCTACCTACAACTACACGTCCAGCGGCAACATTGTTCCGATGGGGGCGGGTACGGCGCGCAAGTATCGCTACTCCGAGACGGAGCTATATTTCGGCGACTCCTGGAAGGTAAAGCCGTCGCTGACCGTGACGTATGGCGTGCGGTGGCAGCTGTACACGGTGCCCTACGAAAAGAACGGCATCGAAGCGATCCAGGTAAACGCCAGCACGGGGAAACCGATTGGCTTTGACGAGTATCTGTTCAAGGATCGCGTTCCGCAGAATGCGAGTGGCGTCTCCGGCCCGACGGCGGTTCCGTTCCTCGAGTACGTACTCGCCGGCAAGGCAAACAACGCCCCCGGGTACTACAGCCCGAGCTACAAGGACTTTGCGCCACGACTCTCGTTCGCGTGGGTTCCACCGTTCGACCACAACACGGTGTTCAACGCGAGCGCGGGGATTGTTTACGACCACACGATCGTGAGCGCGGTGCAGAACTTCCAGGACCACAGCTCGTATCTGTTCCAGGCGGACAACACGAACGTCTACGGCAGTTCGGCGGATCCGGCTGGATCGCTTGCGTCAAGCCCGCGCTTTACGGGCATCAACGCCATTCCGACGGCACCGACGGCGCCAGCGTTTGCGTCGAAGGTAATTCCGTTCGTCGACACGACGACGAATCCGCCGACTCCGTACGGATTGGGGATCAATACTTTCAGCACGGCGATCGATCCGAGCCTGACGACGCCGTACTCGATCCTGCTGAACGCGGGCGTGCAGCACAACATCGGCGGCGGGTTCATCCTGAACCTGTCGTATGCGGGGCGCATGGGACGAAAGCTGCTGGCGCAGGTGGATGCGAGCCAGGTGCTGGACTTTGTCGATCCGGGCTCGGGACAGCACTACGCAACGGCGTTCGGCAACATCGTGAAGGAGCTGCGCGCGGGCGCCGATCCGGGGTCGATTCCGGCGGAGCCGTGGTTTGAAAACCAGGTTGGCGCGGGAGGGACGCAGTTCCTCGCCAGCATCGGCACCGGTCTGTTCCTGAACGGTGACATTGCGGACTTCAGCCAGGCGCTTGCGGCGAATCAATTCATCAACACAAACGTGGTGATGGCGTCGCAGTTCTCGTCCAACGACTACTACACGAACAAGGGCTTCTCGGCGTATCACGGGCTGCTGGCCACGCTGCACAAGAACGCGGGGCACGGGCTGCAGTTCGACTTCAACTACACCTGGTCGCATTCCATCGACAACTTCTCGCTGGTGGCGAACGGGCAGTCGAACTTTACGGGCGAGTTTGTGTGCGACGCGACGCAACCACGTGAGTGCCGCAGCAACTCGGACTTCGATCTGACGCAGGTGTTCAACGGCAACTTCATCTACGATCTGCCGGTTGGGCACGGGCGGTCGTTCGCGAGCACAACGCCGACGTGGGTGAATGAAGTGATTGGCGGATGGCAGGTCAGCGGATTGCCCAGCTGGCAGACCGGTTATCCCTACTACGCCAACACCACCGCGTACGGAGCCGGCTATGCAACGCTGGCGCCGGCGATTCTGGTGGGGTCGAAGTCAGCGGTGAGCAGCAACGTGCATAAGGACACGGGAACGGGGTTGCTCTTCGGCTTCAAGGATCCCGCGGCGGCGAACGCGGCCTTTACCGGGCCGGTGGGGCTGACGCTGGGGCAGCGCAATGAACTGCGCAGTCCGCACTACGGCAACATCGACCTCGGTTTGGGGAAGACGTTCCCCATCACCAGCGAGCATTATCGGCTGGTGTTCCGCGCCGATGCGTTCAATGCGTTCAATCACCCGAACTTCAACTCGCCGAATGCGACGCTGGTCTCGGGCAACTTTGGACACATCACTACCACGTCCTCGGCAGCGCGCGTGTTGCAGGGAGCGCTGCGGTTCGAATTCTGATTTACCACTGATCTACCTTTGGGGCCGCTGACGAAGCGGCCCTTTTTCTTTTTGGGTGGGTGCTGTTCCCTGACGCGGTAAACGTTTCCTGGAATAAAATGGTGGCGCGGTTCCGGGTTCGTGCCCGGAGATTCGCGGGAGGTTTTCTCATGTCACGACGCTCGCTTTCAAGACGAACTTTTCTTTCCCTGGCTGGAGCGACGGCTGCAGCGCGGCCGCTGATGGCAGCGACGCATGGGTTGGGATTCGGGGATGATGCGAGCGCGACTTCTCCGGGATGGCACGATCAGGGCGTGTTGAATCTGGCGCGTTCGCCCTATGCGAAGCTGCACAACGTTCCGGTGCGGGCGGTGACGATTGGGGACGGGTTCTGGTCGAAGCGGCGGAAGACGAACGTGGAGTCGAGCATTCCGTCGATGCATCAGGAATTGCTGGATCACGGGCGGATGGATAACTTTCTGCGGCTGACGGGTGCTTCGAGCGCGCCGCAGAAGGGTCCGGTGTATTCGGACTCCGACATGTACAAGTGGCTCGAGGCGCGTGGCATTCGCGCTGCAGACGGAGGACAACCCGCAGCTGCATGATGCGGCGCAGACGACGATTAGAGAGATCGTGGCGATCCAGGAGCCGAGCGGGTATATGAACACGTACTACCAGGACGATCGCAAGAACGCTGCGCATGACGATTCCGGAGCAGGTGCGCGGGCACGAGCTGTATTGCCTGGGGCACATGCTGCAGGGCGCGATCGCGTACTATCGCGCGACCGGCGATCCGACACTGATGAACGCCGGGCGGAAGATGGTGGACGGGTACATCCTGCCGAACTTCGGGCCGGAGCCGGACAAGAAGCCGATTGTGTCGGGGCATCCGGAGATCGAGATGGCGCTGATCGAGCTGTATCGGACGACCGGCGAGCGGAAGTATGTGGATCTGGCGGGATACATTTTGCAGGGCGATGCGCGGGCGAATTTGCGGCCGCAGCAGATTGTGTACATGAACTGCGGAGTTCCGTTCACGACGAAGACGAAGCTGCAGGGGCACGCGGTGCGCGCGATGTATGCGAACTGCGGCGCGACCGATTATTACCTCGAGACCGGCGATGCGGCGTATATGAAGACGCTCGAGGTGCTGTGGAGCGATCTGACGCGGGCGCAGATGTACGTAAACGGCGGCGTGGGCGCGCGGAGTTAGGGCGAGGCGTTTGGCGAGGACTACGAGCTGCCAAATGCGCAGGCGTATGGCGAGAGCTGCGCGGCCATCGGCAACGCGATGTGGCAGTGGCGAATGCTGGCGGCGACGGGCGAGGCGCGGTTCACGGACGTGATGGAGAGGGCGCTGTACAACGGCATCAATTCGGGGATGTCGCTGAACGGGACTCTTTATTGCTATCGGAATCCGCTGGCGTTCGATCCGACGACGGGCGAGAAGATTCGCAATCCCTGGTACGACACGACGTGCTGCCCGCCGAATCTGGAGCGGACGTTTGCGAGTTTGCCGGGGTATTTCTACTCGACGTCGAAGGACGGGCTGTACGTGCATCTGTACGACAATTCGAAGATGCAGTGGAAACTCGAGAGCGGCAACGGCATCGTGGTGACGCAGAAGACGCAGTATCCGTGGGAGGGCGCGGTGCGGATGACGGTGGCGGTGGAGCATCCGGAGGAGTTCACGGTTTATGTGCGGGTGCCGGGGTGGTCGCGTTCATCGCAGGTTGCTGTGGCGGGGAAATCGGTGCCCGGTGTGCGGAGTGGAGAGTATGTGCCGATCAAGCGGCGGTGGAGCGGTGAGACCGCTGTCGAACTCAGCTTCGATATGACGCCGCGGATGGTGATGGCGAATCCGGCGGTCGAGCAGGACACAGGGAAGGTGGCGATGGAGCGTGGGCCGATCGTGTTCTGCATGGAGGGGCTGGACCAGGCGAAGACGGATGCGAAGACGTTTCCGCTGTACATGGCGAATCGGGGCGGGGCGACGCGAGGATCCTTTGAGCCGGACCTGTTGGGCGGCGTGATGGTGTTGACGCACTCGGGGGCTCGCAGAGTGGAGAGTGCGGATGCGTTGTATGAGCCGGCCGGGGCGGAGGCGGGGAAGGTGGAGGCGACGGAGCTGAAGCTGATTCCGTACTATGCCTGGGATAACCGGGAGGAGAGCTCGATGCAGGTTTGGGTACCGTGGGCGGGGATAGGCCCGGGGCTGAAGCCACTCTTTTCTTATGGGACGCTGTTCCACGGGCTGAAGCCCGCGGCCTCTACCGTCGTGCTGCTGCGCAGCACCCAAATTAAGAACGCATTCAGCATTTCTCCGCATCCGGGAGCGCTTGAGTCCGCCCTATTGCGCGGCGTACTTTGCGCGGATGCGAACGGTTCGTTCTAACTCGTCGGTGGCTTCGAGGACTTTCAGGCGTAAGTCGGAGTCGGGGTTGGCGGTTTCCAGGTAGTGCTTGACGACTTCGAGGGAGGCCAGGGATTGCTGGCCGTCGACGAAGGCGTCGAGCCAGGCGACTAAGAAGAAGATTTTGCGCTCGCGTTTGACGTGGGGAAGGGCTTCGAGGGCCTGTTCGAGGTAGGGGGCTGTCAGTTGCGATTGGTTCCAGTAATTGAAGGCGCCGAGGGAGGACTGGATCCAGTCTTCGCTAATTCTCGGGGATGAGCCGGGACTGGTTTCTTCGGAGGGCCAGCGGGTGTAGTCGGCGAAATACTTTTGTTTGGTTGCGGCGTCGGGGCGGGCGGCCTGGGCGATCCAGGCGTATTTGAGGCCGTCGCCGGAGGGGTCGCGCTTTTGTTCGGCGGCGAAGTAGGTTTCGGCTTCGGGATCTTTGTAGGCGATGAGGGCGGTGACGAGGGACCAGCGGTCCTGCTGGCGGAGTTCTACTCCGGGGATGGTGCGCCTGCCGTTGAGAAGTTCTTTCATGACGGTTCCGCCGGACGGTGGAGGAGTGAACTGCGAGTAAACGGCGAAGCCGGCGAGCGATCGGAACCAGATAATACGGAGGTCGTGATCGGGCTCCTTCATCATGCGGTCCACTGCGAGGGTTTGGGCCATCGCCAGGAATTCTGGTTGGATCATGCCTCTTTCGCCCTGAGCTGGGGCCGGATTCGGCAGGTAACGATGGATCGCGGTTTCCGTATGCGCCAGGATTGAAGCAACGAGAGACTCATCGTGTTCGTCGAGAGATTCATCGTGTTCGTTCTGTAGCGCATCCAGCGCAAGGCGAAGGTAGTCCGCGGGATTGAGTTCGGACTCGCGGACGGAATCCCAGAGGGATCCCCAGAGGAGGGTGCGGCGGAAGACGTCTTTCGTCGCAGGGGCGGAAGCTTTGAGCTGCTGCATCACGGCTTCGCGCGATTTGGAGTCGAGGGGGAAAAGGCCGTAGGCGTGGTCGTCGTTGTTGGCGAAGACGAAGGTTGGACAGGCCGGAGTGGGTGATGGTAGCGGGACCTCGGCGGAGGCAGTGTTGAAATCCGCGCGTAGAGTTTGCGCGGTGTTGTCGGTGTAAGCGAGCAGGACTTCGGTGGCGATGGGCCAGACGTCGCTACCTCCCAGAATCGGCGTCTGCGTCAGCTTGAGGCTCGCGAGGTGCGATCCGGAGCAGGTGAAGGAGGCGTCGACGCGGGGCATGCCTCGGTGGCGGATCCACATGTCGGCCCAGGTTTCTAAGTTGCGTCCGGAGGCTTGCTGGAAGGAGCCGATTAAATCCGCCCAGGTTGCGTTGCCGTATTGGTGCGCGGCAGAGATAGAGCTGGAGGCCTTTGCGGAAGGCTTCGTCGCCGATCACATAGTTGAGCTGGCGGAGGACGCCGGGAGCTTTGGAGTAGACGATGGCTCCGTAGGCGGATTTGGCACTGTCGAGGTTACGAATTTCCTGATAGATGGGCGTGGTGCCCTGGGTTTCATCGATGGCATAGGCCGCGGGCTTGATGGACTGATAGAAGCGCTGCCAGACGGGCAGGTCGGGGTGGAGGGCGGCGAGGCACTTATAGGCCATGTACTGCGCGAAGCCTTCCTTGAGCCAGAGGTCGTCGAACCAGCGCATGGTGGTGAAGTCGCCGAACCACTGGTGGGTGAGCTCGTGGAGGACGAGGACTTCGCGGCCGAAGCGGTTGAGGTCGGTGGGGGCGGTGCGGAAGAGGACGGACTCTTCGCGGAGGAAGGTGGCGCCGGCGTGCTCCATGCCACCGTAGGCGAAGCCGGGGATGAGGACCATTTCGTATTTGGGAAAGGGGAAGGGCTGTGCGAAGTAGTCGGAGAGGAATTTGATGCCGTCGGCGGCGGTGGTTTGGACGGCGGGGACTTCGGTGGTTGCGGTCGCGGCTTTGGATTTGCGGACCCAGACGTTGGGGAGGCCGGCGGTGGGGTGGACGTTGACGAAGGGTCCAGCGGCGAAGGCGAAGAGGTAGGTGGGGATGGGTTTTGTGGCGAGGAAGGTGAGGCCCTTGTAGCCCGAACCGTTAGTTTCGAAGTGTGGGCCCGAGCCGTTGGTGATCACCGTCCAGTCTTCGGGCACGGCGATCTGGAGGCGGAAGCGGGCTTTCAAATCGGGCTGGTCGAAGCAGGGGAAGGCCATGCTCGCGTCCATGGGAACGAAGAGGGTGTAGAGGTATTCGCTGCCGTCGTCTTTGTCTTCGAAGCGCGTGATGGCTTTGCCTGCCGCACCTATGTTGGCGGTGAACTTCGCGTTGAGGACGTTTTTGCCGGTATGGAGGTTGGCGGTGGGGAGAACGAGGTGCCCGTGGGAGAGGTTGGTGGAGATCGATGCGCCGTTCAGGGTGAGTTCGGAGACGGCGCCGTCGCGAAAGTCGAGAAGGAGCGGGGTGGAAGCGTCGCTGAGGCTGAACCAGAGTTCTTCTGTGGCTTGGGTGGTGGGGGCGTGGGGGATCAGGTGGTAGCTGAGGAAGTAGGTGAGGTCGGAGACGCGGGCGGCGCGCTGCTGGGCGAGGGCGCGGGGGATGCCGTCGGGGATGGCGTCCTGATTGGCGGCGGCGCGCGCCTGAGTCGATTGCGCTTCCGCGCAAAGCCCACATCTGCCAAAGCTGGGCAGACAGGGGGCACCCAGAAGCATGAGGGCGGCGAGAGGGAATCGCAAAGCTCGCAACACTATAGTGACGAAGCGGTCGGGGTGGGCGGAGAGCGCTGGAGCGGAGAGAATCAAGGGGTTCAGCCTCAGAAGCAATATAACTGGCGAGTAAGTTTGGGGATGCTAGAGTAGTTACTGGCATCGCTTTTCTTCCACATCGTGACGCGACCAGCGGGAGATGTGGGGAATCCAACCAGATGCCGGGTTCTTTGCCCGTTCGGGCATCCCGGCGCGTCCATAAAACATCACGAGTAAGTTGCAGTTCTTTCAGGAGAGTCAGTATGCGTGTCGTCCCCCAGGGCATGCTCCGCGTTGCGCGGAGTTCGGAATCTATCTTTGAGACAGCAAGGAAGGGAAGAGGCGTCGGCCGGAAGGTGGCGCTTTTCTTGTTGCTGTTGGCATTTGCGGCTTGCGCGACGCCGTTGCTGCACGCGCAGTTCAACGGAGCGCTGCAGGGCACGGTGACGGATCAGACGGGCGCCGTGATCCCGGGCGCGACGGTGACGCTGACGAACCAGGCGACGCAGGCCCAGCAGAAGGCGACGACAGGCGACTCGGGGTTCTACAACATTCGTGAGCTGCCGCCGGGGACGTACACGGTGGGGGTGACGGCGAACGGCTTCAAGCAACAAACGTTCAGCGACGTGGCGATCTCGGGCGAGGAGGCGCGCGGACTGGACGTGAAGCTGACGCCGGGGGGCGCGTCGGAGACGGTGACGGTGAACGGCAACGAGACACCGGTGCTGAATACGACGAATGCGCAGATCGGGAGCACGATCAGCACGGACGATGTGACGCGGCTGCCCAGTTTCGGGCGCGATCCGTTTGAGCTGTTGCGGACCGGCGTCGGAATCACGGGCGACTCGGCGCGGTCGGGGAGCGGCGGAGCGATTGCACTGCCGAACAACACGAGCCAGAACCAGTCGAATGTGGGAATTTTCCAGACGGAGAACCAGATTCAGATTTCGGCGGCAGGACAGCGCGTGACGTCGAACACGTACGAGCTGGATGGCGTGACAGTGGACAGCCTGCTGCATGGCGGAGCGTCGATCATCACGCCGAGCATCGAATCGGTAGAGCAGATCACGGTGCTGGCAGCGAATTACGATGCGAGCCTGGGACGCAGCGTGGGCGCGCACATTCTGACGGTGACGAAGGCAGGGACGAATGCGTATCACGGCAGCTTGTTTTTCCAGTACGACGAGCCGGGGTTGAATGCGTTTCAGTCGTTCGGCGGGCCGACGAGCACGCCAGGCGTTTTTGCTCCGCCGGTGCGCAACGACTTCAAGCAGCGGGACTGGGCGGGAAGCATTGGCGGACCGATTCTGAAGAACCGGCTGTTCTGGTTCGGCAGCTATGAAGGAACGAAGAGCTTCCAGCAGTCATTCAGCGAGACGTACGTGCCGACGTCGCAGTGGTATGCGGGGCTGAAGACGGCGCGGCCAAGCGGATTGCTGGCGGGGACGATTACGCAGCCGGCGGGACAGGCGATTGTGAAGGCGGTGCTGCCAGGAAACTGCTCGGCGATCCAGACGCAGTGCGCGCCGGTGGGAAGCGGGTTCGACATTGGATCGTTTGGCGGAGCGGACGGGCAGTATCTGCCGAACAACAATGTGAATGGGACCGCGGGCAATCCGAACTTGTTTACGGGCGCGGGACTGGATGGCGTACCGGATGTGGAGTTCGCGCAGATCGAGACGCCGAGCACCTTCCGCGGGAACCAGTTCCACGGGCGCGTGGACTGGAGGATTACGGATCGGGATCAGCTGTATGGCGGGTTCTACACGCAGAAGCTGGATCAGGAATCGCTGGATGCGCAGTCGGGCGCGGCACTGGATACGCGGCTGCCGTTCCGGCCGTATAACCAGTCGGGCAGCGCGGTGTACATCCACACCTTTGGGCCGACGCTGATCAACGAGCTGCGGGCGAACTACACGCGCTTCGCGGATAACCAGGTGGCGGATACGAAGGGACAGGTGAACTGGGGGGTACCGGGACTGTACGCGCAGAACTACGGGTTCGGGCAGATCCACTTCAGCATCATCGCGTCGCCGACGACGCCGTATCTGGCGGCAGAGAACACCTACGAGATTCGCGACATGGTGACGAAGACGTGGGGCGCGCATTCTGTGCGGATGGGCGTGCAACTGCGGAACGAACAGGACAACGACGATGAGTCAGGGCAGGCGCGGCCGAACTATGCGTTCCAGGGAATCTGGGATGCGGCGAACGATGCGCCATTGTTCGAAGGGATCAGCGCGAATCCGGACACGGGCGGCGTGGGCAATGCGCAGCGGTATTTGCGGCGCTACTACTATGCGGGCTACGTGCAGGATGACTGGCGGGCGAAGCCGAACCTGACCGTCAATCTGGGGCTGCGCTACGAATACTTCGGCGACCTGACGAACAAGGGATTCAGCATTAACGATATGGTGCTGTCGGGCTCGCCGGGGCTGCAGCTGATCAACGCGAAGCTGGCGCCGGCCGATCATCTGTATCCCACAACGAGCCACGGGTTCGATCCGAAGATCGGGTTCGCGTGGACGCCGACGGCGAATAACGGAAAGCTGGTGGTGCACGGCGGGTTCGGCATGTCGCTGGATAACCTGGACGAAGAGCCGATTTCGCCGGCGTATGAAAACGGGCCGGGGTTCTTCAACTACGGGTTGTGCTGCGCGGGATTGCAATCGACCAATCCGAACGCGACGGGAACGGGAATCGTGTACGAATACGGGACGAGCGACTCGCCGTTCAGTTTCGCGCCGAATCCGAACCTTGCTGTGGGGACCAATCCGACCTCGGGAACTCCGAACGCGTTTACCCCGCCGGGGGGAACGCCGTCGACGCCGCAGATTGAGACGTACAGCATTCTGCCGGGGATGAAGCAGCCGACGCTCTACAACTACTCCTTCGATCTGCAGTTCGCGCTGCCGTATCAGATGGCGCTGACGACGGGGTACCAGGGGGCGAACGGGTTCCACTTCCTGCGGCTGGTGGATCAGAACTTCCTGTACAACCAGTCGAACGGGACGTGCGCTTCCGGCGGGGCCTGCATGCCAGGCGTGAACCAATCGCCGTTCTACGCGGCGTACGTGCCGACGGCCGATGTGCGCACAAACTACAACGCGATGAACGTGCACCTGGAGAAGCGGCTGGAGCACGGGTTCGATTTCAGCGCGGTGTACACATGGTCAAAGAGCCTGGATAACGCTTCGAACGAAGGGCCGGGGTTCCAGACGAACCAGACGGATCCGACGAATCCGCGGGCGGAATACGGGCCTTCGGATTTCGACGTGCGGAATCGCTTCAACTTTGTAGGAACGTGGACGTTGCCGAGTCCCAAGGGCAATGCGCTGGTGAAGAATGTGCTGGGCAACTGGCAGGCGAACGGAATCTACACGTGGCACACGGGGTATCCGTGGACGCCGGTGGTCGGCGTGCAGTCGGTAGCGCTGGTGAATGGCGCCTCGCAGATTGCACCGACGCGGCCGACGCAGTACGGCGCTGGGACGCCTGCGGGCGGGCCGGCGCTGAACGACTGCTCGAACAGCGCGTTCGAGCACGGGTCAAATTTCCCGAAGGGCGGCGCGAACTACTTCAACTATGGAACGCCGGGACCTCCGGGAGTGGGACGGAACTCGTTCAACGGTCCCTGCTATAAGGACCTGGACATGACGTTCGCGAAGCAGGTGACGTTCAAGGTGGGGGATCACAACGGGCTGATCCGGTTCCAGGCGAACTTCTTCAACATTCTGAACCTGACCAACCTGACGCCTTTGTCATTCGGGAGCCCGGAGACGACGATCTCGAACGTGACGACGGCGGGAACACATGTCCCCAATCCGCTGTTTGGATTGGCACCGAGCGCGGACATTGGAAGGACGATTGAGTTTCAGGGGAGGATTGAGTTTTGAGGAACTGGGAATAGGGTCTACGGTATAGAAAAACGGGAGGGTGTTCCGGGAACGGGCATCCTCCCTTTTGTTTTGGAATGCCATGTGTGGAGCGCGCGGGCGCGCGCGTGGAGGATAATTCTCTGCGGGGAGTTGCGATGAAACGATTGAGTTCTGTTTTTTTAGCGGCCGCGTTGGTTGCCGGGTCGTGGAGTGGTGCGGTTGCACAGGAAGCGAGTGGCGCGGCGAGTTCGGCGCCGGTGACGATTGTGGTGGATGCGAAGGCGCAGGGGACGCCGTTTCCGCATTTCTGGGAAAAGATGTTTGGGTCGGGGCGCGCGAATTTGTCGCTGCGGCAGGACTATCGCGACGATCTGGATCGAGTGAAGAAGGTCACGGATTTCAAGTATGTGCGTTTCCACGGGATCTTCGACGATGAGAACGGCGTGTACAGCGAGGATGCGCAGGGGAATCCGGTCTACAACTGGTCGTACGTGGATCAGATTTACGATGGGCTGCTGGCGCACGGAATCCGGCCTTTTGTGGAGATCAGTTTTATGCCGAAGGCGCTGGCGCCCAAGGCTCCGTATCACGCGTTCTGGTACAAGCCGATTCCGGCGCCGCCGGATAACTACGCGAAGTGGGATGCACTGATCGCGGCGTTCGGGAAGCATCTGGTGGAGCGATACGGGATCGATGAAGTGGCGCAGTGGTATTTCGAAGTGTGGAACGAACCGAACATCGACTTCTGGATCGGACGGCCGGCGCAGCAGACGTACTTCGAGTTGTACGACCACACGGCGCGGGCGCTGAAGGGAGTGAACGAGAAAATCCGCGTGGGCGGTCCGGCGACGGCGCAGGCGGCGTGGGTGGGAGACATGATCGCGCACGCGACGGAGAACGATGTGCCGCTGGATTTTGTCTCAACGCATGTGTACGGCAATGACGCGACGACGGACGTGTTTCACGATCATCGCGCGATGGCGCCGCACCAGATGGTGTGCGCGGCGGTGGACAAGGTGCACGATGAGATTGTGAAGTCGGCGAAGCCGAAGATTCCGCTGATCTGGAGCGAGTTCAACGCAACGTATGCAAACGAACAGCAGCTGACGGACTCGATTTACATGGGGCCGTGGATGGCGGACACGATTTCAAAGTGCGACGGGAAGACGCTGATGATGTCGTACTGGAGCTTCTCGGATGTGTTCGAAGAGCAGGGCGTGGTGAAGACGCCGTTCTATGGCGGATACGGGCTGGTGGCGGAGCGCGGGATTCCGAAGCCGGCGTACGACGTATTCATGCTGCTGCACGAACTGGGTGAGGAGCGGCTTGCAGCGCCGATTGACGACGCGCTGGTGACGCGGAAGAAGGATGGGACGCTGGTGATTGCCACCTGGAACCTGGTCGAAGACGACAAGGACGGGAAGCCGCTGAGCAACGCCTCGAAGACGGTGACTTTTGAGCTGAAAAATGTGGGCGGCGGGATCGGTCTGCACACGGTGATCGGGTCGAAGGCGGAGGTACGGCGCGTGGATGCGTCGCATGGCGACACGCTGGATGCGTGGAAGCAGATGGGCAGCCCCAGCTACCCGACGCAGTCGCAGATTGATGCGTTGCGGAAGGCGTCGGAGTTGGGATCGGAGGAGGATTTGCCGATCCGGGATCACAGGATCACGGTGACGTTGCCGCCGATGGGGCTGGCGGTGATTGAGATCAAGTAAGACAGCTGAGGCGGTCAGCTAAGAAGCGGTCAGGTAAAAGGCGGTTAGCGAGAGGCGCTTAGCAGGACGCTTCGCGATAAGATTGCGTCTGCTAAATGTCTTTCGCTACCGACATTTTCTAACCGTTTTTCTCCAGGCGCTTTTCGCTATACTGTGGGTCTTTCCTCCCCTAAGTACGTCTTTTTACCAACATAGGAGACGGCCATGGTTCGATGGCGCTGGGTATTGCTGTGGGCTTTGGCGGTGAGTCCGTTGTGGGGTGTGGCGCAGGCAACGAGCGCGGCGGGTACGCCGGGGCAGCAGACACCGGCGGGGGAACCGACGGCGACGTTCCGGACCCGTGCGAACCTGGTGCTGGTGGATGTGGTGGTGCGAGAGAAGGGGAGGCCGGTCGAGGGGCTGGGGCAACCGGCGTTTCGTGTTGCCGAAGACGGACACGATCAGAAGATCTCGGTCTTTGAAGAGCACAAGGCGAGCGATGCGGTGGAAGCGAGCCAACATCCGGCATTGCCGCCGCACATTTATACCAATGCTCCGCAATACACGCTGACGAGCGCGGCGAATGTTCTGCTGCTGGATGGGCTGAACACACAGCGGATCGATTTGCAGTGGGTGCAGCAGCGGGCGGTGAAGTATCTGGAGGCCATTCCGCCGGGGACGCAGATTGCTGTGTTCACGCTGGGATCGCGGCTGCGGATGGTATCGGGGTTCACGACGGATGCGGGGACGGTGGCGAAGGCGCTGGCCCAGATGCCGGGCCGAGCCGCGCGGCCGGTGGAGTCGGATGCAGCGGCCAACGCGGCCGAACGCGAGTTGCAGGCCGCCATTGGAGGGGACGTCGCTGAGAACGACGTGGTTGCGCTGACCGCGATTTCGCAGATGCAGGCGTTCACAAACGAAAAGCAGAAGTTCGAGCAGGACCAGAAGATTCCGATCCTGCTGGGGGCGCTGGAGGAACTGGGGCGGTACCTGAGTACGATGCCGGGACGGAAGAACCTGATCTGGTTCACGGCCGGGATCAACAATTGTCTGGATCGGGACCAACTGGAGAGCCAGCGCGCGTGCGACCCCTATGTGGAGAAGGTGCGGGAGGTCGAGGACCTGCTCGTGCAGGCTCGGGTAGCGCTGTATCCCGTGGATGCGGGCGGGCTGCAAACCTTGCCGACGACGAACCCGAGTTACATTTCGGCGGTCGAAACAGGGAAGGGAGCGGCCATCGTGGGGGACAGCATCGATGCGAATTCCACCTTCGATCAGCAAGCCGGCTCGTCGCATCTGGTGATGGCCGAACTGGCGCGGCAGACGGGTGGGCGGGCGTACGTCAACACGAATGCGGTGGGGCAGTCGGTGGCGGCGGCTATTGCGGATGGATCGTGCTACTACACGGTGGGCTATGTTCCATCGAATACGAAATACGACGGGAAGTTCCGGAAGATCGATGTGCACGTGGACAGTCCGCACGACGAGCTGGAATTTCGGCGTGAGTATTTCGCCGATGATCCGAACAAGCCGGAGACGTCGATCCCGATGCTGAGCGGGCTGACGTCGGCGATGGTGCGCGGTGTGCCGGCGCTGTCGCAGATCCGATTCGACGCACGGGTGCTGGAGGCGGGGGATCCGGCGCTCAAGGGAACGAAGGCATCGCCGGAGCCGGCGGGCGCGCAAGCGAAGGATCTGAAGGGACCGGTGGAGCGGTATGTGGTGGACTACTGGATCGATCCGCGGAATATCGATTATCGCGTGCTGGCGGATGGGCGGAAGCAGCTGGAACTGGAACTGGTGCAGTCGGTGATGAATGCCGATGGCGTGCGGGTGAATGCGACGGATGTGGGACAGGAAGTGACGCTGACGCCGGAGCAGGAAGAAAAGGCGCGCCGCGAGGGACTGGAGGTGCGGCAGGAGATCGACGCGCCGGCGGGGCCTGGGTATTTGCGGCTGGGAGTGCAGGACAAGCTGAGCGGGCGGATCGGGACGTTGGAGGTTTCGGTAGACGGCCAGGGGATTAGGGATTAGGGATTAGGGTTCAGGGTGATTGGATGAGGCGGCGAATCATGCACAGGGTCGTGGCAGGGTTGTTGCTGGGGACTTCAGTGTTGGCGGGGGCGGGACGCGCGGGAGCGCAGACGAAGCCGATTGCGGTGATGCTGCTGGATGGCGAGAGCGCGGGGCCATATCACAACTGGCGGCTGACGACTCCGGTGCTGAAGAGAGAGCTGGAAGAGACGGGGATGTTCGCGGTGACGGTGGTGACGGCGCCGGATTCGAAGACGGGGGATCTGAGCGGGTTCAAGCCGGAGTTTGCGCAATACAAGGTGGTGGTGTCGAACTACGATGCGCCGGACTGGCCCGAGGATCTGAAGACGCAGTTTGAAGCTTACGTGCGGGGCGGCGGCGGGCTGGTGGTGGTGCATGCGGCCGACAATGCGTTTCCGCACTGGGTGGCTTACGACGAGATGATTGGGATCGGCGGATGGCGCGGGCGGGACGCGAGCGCGGGGCCGATGTGGTATTTCGATAACAACAAGCTGGTGGAGGATTCGACGACGCCAGGAACGGCGGGACACCATGGGGCGCGGTTGCCGTATCAGGTGGTGACACGCGCGGCGGAGCATCCGATCATGAAAGGGCTGCCGCCGGTGTGGATGCACGCGGCCGATGAACTGTACGGGACGCTGCGCGGGCCGGGGAAGAACATGACGGTGCTGGCGACGGCGCATTCGGATCTGCAGAACCACGGCACGGGACACGATGAGCCGATGGCGATGGTGCTGTCGTTTGGGAAGGGCCGCGTGTTTCACACGGTGATGGGGCACGATGTGTCGGCGCTGAGTTGTGTTGGGCTGATGACCTTGCTGCAAAGGGGCACGGAGTGGGCTGCGACGGGACGCGTGACGCAACGGGTGCCGGCAGATTTTCCGACGGCGAAGACGACGAGCATGCGGGTGGATATTGAGGCGATGGACCCGGCGTTTCTCGGTGGGGCGAGCGATCCGGTGCGGCAGTGAACGGAATTTAGGGATTAGAGATTAGGGATTAGGGTTTTGCGAGATACCGAAACGCCGCCTATTCGCTCCTAGCTGTTAGCTTGCGGCTGTTCGCTGCCGGCTTCGCCTTCCTGGAACATTTCGAGCAGCATTTCGGCGGCCTGATGGGCGTCGAGGGTGCGGAATTCCGGCGTGAGTTGGAGCGCGATCGCTTTGGGTGCGATGTTTTTGAGCGCGGTGAGAACGGCGGCCGCCGGCATCTGCGGCGTGCCGGGGCCGACGAGGATGTAGTCGACCGGATAGAGCGGTAAGAGAACGCGCGCGTCGCTGACGAGGCTGGCGGAACGGACATCGTAGCCATGACGGCTGAGGACAGCGCGAACGAAGGCTCCGAGATCGGGCGAGCGGTCGACAACGAGAACGCGGTGGCCGGGCTGATCGAGTGTGCCGGGCGCCGAAGGCTGACGGAGGAAGGAGAGGATCGCGTCCTGCTCGGTGGCGTAGGTATCGATAACGGTGTTGAGCATGGTGACTTCGAGGATCTCGCGCACCAGAGGCGGCAGATCGGCGAGGCGGACATCGCCACCGCGCTTGCGCAGATTGGCCGCATAGCGAATGACGAGGCCGACGCCGGAGCTGTCGACGCGGGTGACGCCGGCGACGTTGAGGACGATGCGCTGAAATTCGCGCACGACTTTCTGCAGCGACTCTTCGAGAGCCTTCAGCTCCTCGCCGAGGACGATGCGTCCAGTGCAGTGGAGGATGAAGACATTGCCGCAGAAGCGCTCTTCAATCTGGAGGGGCATAGATCCTGGATGGCAGCGGCGCGGGGCCGGTGGAAGCCAAGGTATCACAGCGGTTGGACGCGGCGATCAACGCCCGGCCAGACCCAGAGGAGGCCTGTCGGGCGCCCCGTGCAGCGCGCACGGCAGGGCAGGTTTCGACTATCCTCAGGGGTATGATTTCCCGATCGGTCCTGGCTGTGTGCGTAATCGCAGCCGCATTTGGTGTGAGTAGTCTGGCCCAGACCAGCCCTTCCGCAACTCCGCAAACGTCGCAACCGGCAACCCAGACACAGAATTCCACGCAGCCGTCGGCTCCGCTGCAACTGCACGATTTGCCGGCCGAACCGCATACGCTGACGGCGACCGAAGTGCAGCAGGCGAAAGAACAGCAGGCCCTGAACGCGGCGTTGCGGCTGGCGAGCCTGCAGGCGCACTGGGGTCCGGAGATGAGCACGCCTGGGCTATCGATCGCGATGACAGAGCTGGGGCGGACGAAGACCGCGGATGGAACGCAGATCAAGTATCAAATTACGGGCTCGGGCTTTACTGCGACGGACCGGCTGATGCTGGTGCGATGGCCGCTGGACGGCCAGGCCAGTGCGGTGATGGGGGGCATCGGATTGGATCCGAAAGGCGTTGCGGTATGCAGCGGCGCAGGGGCTGCACAGGATCTGTCGTCTGCGGCGTCCAATTTGAATTCCGCACCGGCTGCGCCGGGCACGCCTGGAAATGCGCAGGGAGCAACGCCGGCGTTTGCACCGCCGCCGGCGTGCAGCACGACGATGAAGGCGGATCAGCCGGTGGAGATTGAGACGACAGCCGCGCAGGGAGAAGCAATTCGCGTCGCGCTGGTGAGCGAAGACCGCAAGCGCGCGGCCGAAGCGAGCGCGATTCCCTTCCCCATTACAAACACCGATAAGGCGTGCACGTTGCAGGTGATCCTGAGCATCAAGGACGCGACGCTCGCACTGCTGGACGGCACCGGTTTCCCGGCCAGCACGCAGCTGAAGCTGGTGGCAAGCACCGGGGACAACTCGCGCGAACTGCATCCGCGAACGAATGCCCAGGGAAGGATTGTGGTGCCGCTGCTGACGGGCGCGAAGGGACAGAAATCGGGCACAACGACGGTGAAGTTCGCAGGTCTGAACCGGGAGCCGACTCTGGATACGCCGAAGGAAGAGGCGACCCCGGCGCCGGACTGCGCGCCCGCGGTGAGCTATCCGTGGGGCGAGGGCAGCTACAAGAAGCAGTAGCGAGGACTCTCCGAATGAAAGGCTGGATTTTTTGCACGCTGCTGATCGGGAGTGTGGCGGCGGCTCAGCCTGCCCTGCGAGCACCGCAGCCGGTGGATGATTTCACCGGACATCCCCGGGTTGCGATCCTGAGCGACATTGGCAACGAGCCGGACGATCAGATGTCGTTCGTGCGGCTGATGCTCTACTCGAACGAACTCGATCTGGAAGCGATGATCGCGACGACGTCGGTGTGGCAGAAGACGGCAACGCATCCGGAAACGATGCGGAAGATCATCGCGACGTATGGCGAGGTGCGGCCGCATCTGCTGGAGAACGCGCCAGGGTGGCCGGAGGCATCGGCGCTCGACAGCCGAGTAGTTGCAGGGCAGGCCGCGTATGGCATGGCGGCGACCGGCGAAGGCAAGGACTCGGCAGGAGCGCAGGCGCTGCTGCGGGCGATGGAACGCGACGATGCGCGGCCGCTGTGGATCAGCGTTTGGGGCGGGGCAAACACGCTGGCACAGGCGCTGATGGATCTGCGAGCGACGCAATCGGCGGAGGAAACGGCGAGGATTGTTGGACGGCTGCGGGTGTATGCATCGTCGGACCAGGATGATGCGGGGGCGTGGATCCGGCGGGAATTTCCGGGGCTGCTCTATATCGTGACGCCGAGCACGCAGGACAGCGGAGACTACTACGCCGCGACGTGGACGGGGATCAGCGGCGATGTGTACTACCGGAATGGTGAGGGCGCGGACACGAGCCTGGTGACCAACGAATGGCTGGACAGGAATGTTCGGGCGAAGGGGCCGTTGGGGAAGATGTATCCGCGGTTCATGTTCATCATGGAAGGGGACACGCCGACGTTTCTGAATTTGATCGACAACGGGCTGAATGGATATCGGCGGCCAGACTGGGGTGGATGGGGTGGGCGCTACGTGTATCGGCAGCCGCGCGGGGAGACGCGGCCGATCTGGACGCAGGGCGGCGATGAGTTCGCGCGGGCGACGTCGCAGGACGAGGTTACGGGCATCGACAGCAAGATGCATGTGTCGGATCAGGCGACGGTGTGGCGGTGGCGGGCGGCGTATCAGAAGGACTTTGCGGCGCGGATGGACTGGACAGTGTCGGACTTTGCGCATGCGAATCATGCTCCGGTGCTGGTCGTGAACAGCAAGGAGGGGACGGCGCCGGTGGAGATGATGACGCAT
The DNA here is from genome assembly GCA_963705765.1 of uncultured Acidobacteriaceae bacterium. Classification (GTDB taxonomy): domain Bacteria; phylum Acidobacteriota; class Terriglobia; order Terriglobales; family Acidobacteriaceae; genus Palsa-343. The sequence continues at coordinate 128,414 of CAVPKU010000050.1, forward strand.
GTGGGCGAGACGTTGACGCTCGATGCGGCGGGGAGCCACGATCCGGATGCGCGGCAGACTCTTCAGTACCGGTGGTGGGTGTATCCGGAGGCAGGGCTGGATGGCGTGCATGGGGCGGAGGTTTCGATTGCGGACGCGAATCAGCAAAAGGCGAGGGTGACGGTGAAGGCGGCGTGCCGGCCGGTGTGGCTGCCGGGCATGATGCCGTGCAGAGGCGATGGGATCGCGCACATCATTCTGGAGGTGACGGATGATGGGTCGCCGCGGCTGACATCGTATCGGCGGGTGGTGGTTCGGGTGGTGCAAAGAACCAGAGAATAGGGAACAGGAACGACGACTCACCAAGCTTGATGGACGGCGGGTTGCGTTTTGTTCAAGGGAAAGTCTATTGGGCTGAGAGGGCGATTCGACCATGCTGAGCAGAGTCGCGAATACAGTTCTCTGTACGTTGATGCCTCTGGGTGCAGCGTCAGGATTCGCCCAGCAAGCCTCCGCGCCAGCTCCTCAAAATATCCCCCCGGAATGGGGGACAGCCCCGCAAATCCAGTTCGCCCGAACTCTGGACGTCTTTGCAACGACACCGCTGTCCATCGCGCCTTTCGCGATTCTCGGGACCGCACAGTGCGACGAGTCAGGACGCATGTTTTTCGCCAGCCTTCCGTCGCTCATCCCCAGAAGCGAGAACGTGGTCTATGTGTCCCTGTCGGCCGACGGCCAACGACAAGTCGTGTATCAGTTGCCGCGCGAGATTCAGGATCAGCCGCACAACACCGATTTTTACGTCGCGTCGAACGGCGAACTGCATCTCGTGGTGGTTCGGCCTGGAATTCGCGTGCAGTGGTTTCGCTTCGAGGCTGCGGGAAAACTTGAAGGAGAGGAAGACCTTCCTGCGCCGCTGGACATCGCGGTCCGCAGCTTCGCCGTCACGCGTCAGGGCTACTTGCTGCTCCTGGCCTACCGCCCTGTGACGCCGTCTCACACGGCGGGCGAAGGCAAAACCTATCGAGCAATCTTCAATCCGGTTGGCCGTCTGGTTACGGAACTGGCGGCCGGAGATGCCGGCCTGGGCTCAAATGGCATCGAGTTGCACCCTTCTGAGGAGTTCGTCAGAGCCGATGACGAAACCTTCTACATGATCGACGGGCATTCCCTCATCGCGATGGACTCCATTGGGAACTTGCTGCAAACGTTCCAGATCCGAAAGCCGGATCCCAAAGATCTGATGATCGGTCTCTACATTTCGGACGGGTTGGCGGAGATCACGCTGTTCAACGCGCCGCCTCGCCAGCCTGGGCACACGAGTTTTCTGGTGCTGGGCACAGCGGATGGTGAGACACGAGGTTTGTACCTGCCTCCTGAAAACACGTCGCTACCGGAGTGTTTCGACAGCAAACAGGGATTCACCTTTCTTCGGTACGACAAAGGCCACGCGAGCCTTGTGCGAGCCTTATTGCCTTAGCACGTAACCGGTTCCATCCCGCTTCTTCCTTCTGGCTTCCTGCTTTTGCACAAAGGTCTTCCCTTCCCCCAGGAATGCTGCGATACTTGATCGTGCCCGCCTGGTTCGTCCAGCCCACAAATCCAAATAAGGTGACGCGAAAATGTCTGCAAAGTACATTTTTGTGACCGGCGGAGTTGTGTCCAGTCTCGGCAAGGGTCTTGCCGCCGCCTCGATTGGTTGTCTCCTCGAAAGCCGTGGCCTCAAAGTCAACCTGATGAAGTTCGATCCGTACCTGAATGTCGATCCGGGGACGATGTCGCCGTTTCAGCATGGCGAAGTGTTCGTGACCGACGATGGTGCGGAGACGGATCTCGATCTGGGGCACTACGAGCGCTTCACGCACGCCAAGCTCAGCCGCGATAACAACTGGACGACGGGGAGGATCTACGAACAGATCATCACCAAGGAGCGACGCGGGGATTACCTGGGCAAAACGGTGCAGGTGATTCCGCACGTGACGAATGAGATTAAGAACGCGATGCGCAAAGTCTCCTCCGAGGGTGACGTCACGATTGTGGAGATTGGCGGGACGGTGGGCGACATTGAATCGTTGCCGTTTCTGGAGGCGATCCGGCAGGTGCGCCAGGAGCTGGGACGCGAGAACACGGTGTTCGTGCACGTGACGCTGGTGCCGTGGATTGGCGCGGCGCAGGAGCTGAAGACCAAGCCGACGCAGCACTCGGTGAAGGAACTGCTGTCGATTGGAATCCAGCCGGACATTTTGCTGTGCAGGACGGATCGGTCGTTGTCGCGCGAGGTGAAAAACAAGATTGCCCTGTTCTGCAACGTGGAAGAGCAGGCGGTGATCACGGCGCGGGATGTGAAGTCGATCTACGAGGCGCCACTGATGTTCAACTCGGAAGGCCTGGATCGGCTGGCGCTGAAGTATCTGCGGATTGAGACACCGGAGCCGGATTTGAGCAAGTGGTCGGATCTGGTGAACCGATGCTATAACCCGGCGGATGAAGTTTCGATTGCGATTGCCGGGAAGTATGTGGAGTACGAGGACAGTTACAAATCGCTGAAAGAGGCGCTGGTGCATGGCGCGCTGAAATACAACCTGAAGCTGACGGTGACGTGGATCGAGGCGGAGGGTTTGGAAGTGCCGGGGTACGAGGAGCAGTTGCGCGGGTTCGACGGGATCCTGGTGCCGGGTGGATTCGGCAAGCGCGGCATCGAGGGAATGCTGAATGCGATCCGCTACGCGAGAGAGCAGCAGGTGCCGTATTTCGGGATTTGTTTGGGAATGCAAACGGCGTGCATCGAGTACGCGCGCAATGTTTGCGGACTGGCGGGGGCGAACTCAAGCGAGTTCGATCCGGCAACGCCGCATCGCGTGATTTATAAATTGCGCGAACTGACCGGCGTGGAAGAGATGGGCGGGACAATGCGTCTGGGAGCCTGGACGTGCCTGCTGGAAGCGGGTTCGGTGGCCGCGAAGGCGTACGGGAAGACGGAGATCTCAGAACGTCACCGTCACCGTTACGAATTTAATCGCGAATACGAGGCGCTGCTGACGGGCGCGGGGCTGAACATTACGGGGACGACGCCGGACGGGACCTACGTGGAGATTGTGGAGATTCCGGGGCACCCGTTCTTCCTGGGGTGTCAGTTCCATCCGGAGTTCAAGTCGAAGCCGCTGGAGCCGCATCCGTTGTTTGCGCGGTTTATTGAAGCGAGCTACGCGAATCGGGTGAAGCGGGGGCAGGCGTTGGCGGAGCCGGCGAAGGTGGAAGTCAGCTAATCGTCACACCGCAATCGCCGGAGAATGTATGGCGATCTCTATCCTGGGCGGGTTCATCAGCGTGTTGTGGATGAGGCAGCGGTGGACGGCGCGGTCGACGCCTTCGCGGTGACGTTCTTCGAGAGCCTGCGGTAATTCGACTTCAATGCGGATGTTGTCGATGCGTGGCGGGTTCATGACCTTGTCCGCTACGACCTTCACGCGCGTGCCTTCTGTGGCCAGATCCTTCTGACGCAGATAGTCGGCAGCGTAGTACGCGGCACAGGCACCGAGGGAGGCGAGAAAGATTTCCGGTGGCGTCATGCCCTCGTCGAAGCCGCCGCCTTCCGGTGGCTGATCGCTGATGATGGTGTGCTGGCGGGCTTTGATTTCAAACTGGACTGCGCCGAGATGTTCGACGGTGACTTCCATGGCGGTGCTCCTGTCGTGATGGTGCGCGGCGCAACGGCAGAATCCTGTGATTGCGGTCACTGAACCTGCAGCGCTGAGGGCGTATCAGGAAGACAGTGATGTGTGCGCCCGCTCGTCTGTTGACAGCATGCCACTGCCGCCTCGCCTGAGTTCGTTGTTCGGCCTCTTATTGCTCGGGCGAGACGGCTCCTGAAGAGCGCATGCGATGCCGTGCAGGTTTTTCTTCGCCGGGTCGCAACGGAGGAGAAAAAGATTAAATGGAATATCTGAATCGCGCCCTGCTGGAGGCTTTGTCCGCCGAGGCCTTCCGCGAGCGGCAACCGTATCCGTGGACGAACCTGCAAAACACGCTGACGCCGGACGGGTATGAAGCGCTGCGGCAAAACATGCCGGATCCGTCGCAGGCGGAGCGGCAGGTAGGCAAAAAGCGCGCGCACGGGCAGGGTCCGCACGATCGGTTCCTGCTGCACTATCGGCCTGGCGTCGAAGTCGCGCAGCCGTGGAAGGAATTTCTGGCGGAGTTGCAGGGGTCGGTATACATGGATTTTCTGCGGCGGGTGCTGGGGCCGAAGACGTTCATTCCGACCTTCGAGTGGTACTACGCATGGGATGGATGTGCGGTGTCGCCGCACTGCGACGCGGTGAGGAAGCTGGCGACGCACATTTTTTATTTCAATACGGAAGCGGACTGGAACCCGAGCTGGGGCGGAGAGATTCTGATTCTCGACAGCGAGCGGCGGTTCAAGGCGCACTCCGGGCCTGCCTTTGACGATCTGAAAGTGGCGGCGTCGCTGCGGCCGAGCGGCAACGGCAGCTTGCTGTTCCAGCGGACGCCGCATTCGTGGCATGGCGTGAAGCCGCTGCAGTGTCCGGAAGGAGAGTTGCGCAAGCTGTTTATTGTGACGGTGAATGTACCGTCGTTCCAGGTGTGGTGGCGGAAGGTGCGCGGCAAGGACCCGGACGGATACCGGATCGAGGCAGCCTGAGGATCAGGCGAGGTGGATCTGCGCACGGGGACAGCGGGCGGTCAGCTCCTGTTGCAGGCGCGGGAGATCGCTCTCTCCGCCAGCGGGAATCAGCACGGCCTGATGGATAGGAATGATCTGGGTCGGTCCGTAGGGGTTGGGGACGGAGCGCTCGAAGTTGAACATGGCGCTGCGCGGCTGGCGCTCGTCGAAGGTGGCTGAAACCAGGTAGGTACTGACGTTGAGCCAGGGCGTGAAAACGCCGTCGCAGAAGATGCCGTCTCGCCCGAAGTAGGCTTCAGGACTGGCGCGCAGAAGTCTGGCTCGCAGCTTGTCGGCACCGGGCGCGCCTCCGCGTCCAGCGAGCAAGGCCATGGCCAGGATCGCGCCGCAGACCCCGACGATGTACACCGTCTTCCATTGCCAGCCGCCGGGACAGAAGACATAAACGCCAACAGCAATCGCGCCGAAGGGCCAAAGCAACCGGTGCCAGTTGCGAGCGAGAACAAAGGTGGGCGGCGTGCCTCTGAGGCGCTCGGCCTGCACATTGCACCACGCGGTCCATTGCTCGGGCGTGTATTGCCAATGGACCCAGGGATCGAGTTCGACCGCGGTGAGCGATTGATCCATACCGCGATTGGTCCAGTAGAGAACCGGTAGCAGGATGATGGCGAGAAACGCGGTGAAGCCGGCGACGGTGAGGAAGACGATTCGGATGTCGGATGGAATCAGCAGACCTGGAACCAGGCAGGCGCCAATGATGATCGCGAAAACCTTGACCCACTTGTAGACTTTGGTGCGGTTGGTGGTGACGAGATGGGTGGCATGCGGCAACGACGCCGGCTTTGATTCCTGAGGCGTGGTGAAGGCCGTGATGATGAAGATGAGGGCCAGCGTGTCCACCACGATGACCACGCCGATGGCGGTGAAACCAACGGCAGGGGATCGCCCTTCGCTGAACTTGACCGCCGCAACGATGAGGGTGATCGCTCCTGCGATTGCAAGCAGAACGACAACGATGGCGCGCAGGGTGGAGCGGCGGGAGTAGAGCGGATTGCGCCGCCACGCCGCCCAGGCGCTAAAAAGGAAGAGAATGGCGAAGACAAGCTGGAGCATCGGCGGACCCTTGGTGGAAATGAACCAACGGATCGGTTCGGCTTCGACTGGGGGTGTCGTTGCTGCTGTGATCCTATGCGATTGCGTCTCGCCGCCGGGAAAATTTGATGGGCTCGGGTTTTGCCGGGGGCCGCGCTTTGCGGGATGATCATCTCATTGCTATGCAGCTTGCTCCCTCCCAACCCGCTCGCACCCGATCTCGCCTGATACCGGCGATTGCCATTACGCTCCTGGCCGGCGTGCTGTGCGGCGTTGGGGTGCTGGCGGTGTTTCTGCACGAGGCGAAACGCGGCATCTGGGATCGGATTGCCCTTGCTGTGAGCGGACGGACGCTGCGCATCGACACGTCGCAGCCGACGGTGGTGGAGCAGGTGCGGCGGTTGGCGCGGCTGGAGTCAGTCTCGTACACGATGGACAAGATGGTGGCGGGGGATCGCGAAAACCGGATTCTGCCGGCGTTTCTGACGGGCGACAAGATTCTGCTGGAAGTGCACGGCGAGGCGATTGCAGGGGTGGATCTGGGGCAGCTGGGCGGGAACGATGTGGTGCTGAACGGGAAGGACGTGCGCATCCATCTGCCGCCAGCGCAGATTTTCACGGTCGCGCTCGACGATGAGAAGACGCACGTGTACTCGCGGACGACCGGGATTCTGGTGCCCGTGGATCCGAGTCTGGAGGGCGAGGTGCGCGCGCAGGCGGCGGAGAGTCTGCGGCAGTCGGCGCTGCAGGCGGGGATCCTGGGCAAGGCGCAGCAGAATGCGTGCTCCACGGTGACGAAGCTGCTGCTGGGGCTGGGATTTCAGCAGGCGGAATGTAGCTAGCTGCCGGCGGCCAGCTTCCAGCTGAAACTACTGGGCCAGGAATCCGCTCAACGCTGAGAGCCAAAAGCGAACGGCTGAAAAGCTGTACCCTGTTTTTGTGAGTCAGGAATTCGAGATTGGTCCGGTGCGGGTAGGCAGCGGCAAGCTGTTTCTGATTGCGGGGCCGTGCGTCATCGAAAGCGAGAAGCATGTGCGCACGATGGCGGAGGCGATCCAGAAGATCACGTCGGACCTGAAGGTTCCGTACATCTTCAAAGCGTCGTACGACAAGGCGAACCGGACATCGGTAAAGAGCTTTCGCGGACCGGGGCTGGTGGAAGGCACGGCAATTTTGCGGCGGCTGGCCGAAGCGACGGGGCTGCCGGTGTTGACCGACGTACACGAACCCGCGCACTGCGAGATTGCAGCAGAAGGTGCGGACGTGCTGCAGATTCCGGCGTTTCTGTGCCGGCAGACCGATTTGCTCGTTGCTGCGGGCCGGACGGGGCGCGCGATCAATGTGAAGAAGGGACAGTTCGTTGCGCCCTGGGACATGCGGCATGCCGTGGAGAAGATTGCGAGCACCGGCAATATGCGCGTGTTCCTGACCGAGCGCGGCGCGAACTTCGGCTACAACAATCTGGTGGTGGACATGCGATCGCTGGCGATTATGCGCGAGTTTGCGCCGGTGGTGTTTGACGGAACGCACTCGGTGCAGATTCCGTCGGGAGCCAATGGAGTGTCGGGCGGACAGCCGGAGTTTATTCCGCTGTTGTCGCGGGCGGCGGTGGCGGCAGGAGTAGACGGAATTTTTCTGGAAGTGCACGATAATCCCGCGGAAGCGAAGTCGGATGGCGCGAATGCGCTGGACCTGAAGAATCTGAAGCCGCTGCTGGAGACGCTGCTGGCGATTCATGCAGCGGCGGGGGCGCCGGTGCCCGCATAGCCAACGAAAGGGCCGCTGGTCTCTGGTCAGGCGGCGACCGGCTTGCGCAACAAGGACGCGTGATTGCGGGAGATTTTAGGAGTTCCGACGACAACGAGCCCGGCGGCCTGGGCTGCTTCGATTTCGGTGTCGAACCTCTCGTTGCGCACATGGCCGGAGGGCTCGACGAGCAGGAGCGAGGCGCCGGGCTTGAGGGCAGTGGCGATTTCGCGGAAGAAGCGCTCGACAGAGGGCGTCTCGTGGACCATGGCGAAGGCGAGCGTGAAATCGACGCTGCCGACGAGGTCGATGATCTGCAGGGAGTCACGCGCAGCGAGGCGGGTTTCGAGGCGATCGGCGATTTGCGCGCGCACCGCACGCTCGCGTAGTTTCTCGAGCATCTTCGGCTGGATGTCGACGGCGATGACTTTGCCATGAGGGCCGACGAGCTGGGCGAGAGGCAGCGTGAAGAAGCCCATGGCGGGGCCGGGCTCGAGCACGGTCATCCCTTCGCGAACGTACGGCGCCAGCAATCGCTCCGGCCGAAGCGTCCAGCGGCGCAGAGGATTGAGCAGCAGAGGGCCCATCCACCAGGGACAAACCCGTTCCGGCATACGGTTGCCTCTCAGGCTGCATCCTGGGCCCAGCGCCCGAGAGATTGTCCAGATGCTGGCGGTATCGTACTCCTGAACCGGGGCTACTTTGGTAACTCGGCATCCATTCGGTTGAATTGCTTTCGCCGGATGCAATGGCGCACCGGCAAAAGCGGGTCCGGCAACCAGGAAATCCTCTTCCGAGGCATGCGACAATACAGGTGAATCAGACATGAATTCTTCAGCCGCAGTGGCGCCCCCGCCAGCGACCATTACGCCGGAGCTTCTCGCCACACACGGCATAACTCCGGATGAATCTCTTCGCATTCATGAGGCGCTGGGCCGCACGCCGAGCCTGACCGAGCTGGGCATCTACAGCGTGATGTGGAGCGAGCACTGCTCGTACAAGTCATCGAAGGTGCATCTGCGGCGGCTGCCGACACGCAGCAAGCTGGTGGTGCAGGGACCGGGCGAGAACGCCGGCATCATCGACGTGGGCGATGGATGGGCGTGCGCGTTCAAGATCGAGAGCCACAATCATCCTTCGTACATCGAGCCGTATCAGGGTGCGGCGACGGGCGTGGGCGGAATTCTGCGCGACATCTTCACCATGGGTGCGCGGCCGCTGGCGGTGATGGACTCGCTGCGATTCGGGCCGCTGGAGCCGGAGGCCGGCGCGAGCGAGGAACTGGTTCGGAAGAACCACTCGATCGTGGAAGGCGTGGTGCACGGCATCGCCGGCTACGGAAATTGTTTTGGCGTGCCAAATCTGGGCGGCGAGACGAAGTTTGAGCGTTGCTACTCGGGCAATCCGCTGGTGAATGCCTTTGCGCTCGGGCTGGTGCGGCGCGATGAGATTTTCTACGCGAAGGCGTCGGGCATCGGGAACCCGGTAATTTATGTTGGCGCGCGCACGGGGCGGGACGGTATCCATGGCGCGACGATGGCGAGCGAGGAATTCAAGGAAGGCTCGGAGCAGAAGCGGCCCAATGTGCAGGTGGGCGATCCGTTCATGGAAAAGCTGCTGCTCGAGGCCTGCATCGAAGCGATGCGGACGGGTGCAGTGGTGGGAATCCAGGACATGGGCGCCGCGGGGCTGACCAGTTCGAGCTGCGAGATGGGCGCACGCGGTGGTGTCGGCATCGAGTTGCAGCTGGATCACGTGCCACAGCGCGAATCGGCCATGACGGCATACGAAATGATGCTCAGCGAATCGCAGGAGCGCATGCTGCTGGTAGCCGAGAAGGGCCGCGAGCGCGAGGTGCTCAGCGTTTTTGAAAAGTGGGGACTGGAAGGCGTCATCGTTGGCAGCGTGATCGAGGAGCCGCGCCTGCGCGTGATTCATCATGGCGAGATCGTTGCGGATATTCCGAACCAGTCGCTCACCGACGATGCGCCGGTGTATTGCCGGCCGGTGGGCACATGGGCGCGGCCGGAGCAGATCAAAGCGCCGCTCGATCCGCCGGCGGAGGTCGTGGAGGAATTGAAGAAGCCTCGCGATTCCAACCGCGATCTGAAAAAGCTGCTGGCGTCTGCAAATATCGGGTCAAAGCGCTGGGTGTTTGAGCAGTACGACTCGATGGTGCAGACCAACACGGTGGAAGGGCCGGGCGGCGAAGCGGGCGTGATGCGGATCAAGGGTTCGGGGATGCCGGGGCATGAGCGCGGGCTGGCAATGGCGCTTGCCGGCAACGGACGCTGGTGCTGGCTCGATCCGAAACTAGGCGCGATGCACGCGGTGGCGGAGGCGGCGCGCAAAGTGGCGTGCACGGGTGCAACACCGGTGGCGGCGACGAATTGTTTGAACTTTGGCAATCCGGAGAAGCCGGAGATCATGGCGCAGCTGTCGGGGGCGATTGATGGCATCGCCGAGGCGTGCACGAAACTCGAAACGCCCATCACGGGCGGGAACGTCTCGCTCTACAACGAGACGAAAGGTGAGGGGATTTATCCGACGCCGGTAGTGGGCGTGGTTGGACTGCTGGATGATGTGACAAAGGCGGTGCCGGCGGATTTTCAGCGCGAAGGCGATGCGATCTTCTTCCTGTCGGGACGCGGCGGGGAAATTCGCGAAGCGGATGCGGAATCACGAGCCGATGACTTGCGGCGGCTGGGGAGTTCGGAATTTGCGAAGACGTGCCTGGGAAGTTTGTGGGGATTGCCGCCGCAGCTCAATCTCGATGCGGAAGCTCGGCTGGTGAAAGCCCTGGCGGAACTGGCGGATGGTGGATTGCTCGCGTCGGCACGGGATATCGGCAGCGGAGGATTTGCTGTGTCGCTGGCAAAGGCGTGCATGGGCGGCAAGATCGGAGCGATGATTCGCATCGGCGATACTCCAAGCCCGCGGGTGGCCGCGGTGCCGTGGGAGATGCTGTTCACCGAGCCGGCCAGTGCGGTGATCGTGAGCTGTGGGCGGGAGAAGATCGCGGAATTGAAGGCGATCGCCGAAGAGCATGGTTTGTTTGCGCTTGAGATCGGAGAAGTGCGCGGGGACGCTCTCGAGATCAACATCGACCTGAAGGCGGTCGTTTGGGCGAAGTTGGCGGAACTGGACGCGGTTTGGTCGAGCGCGCTGGAATCGCAGCTGGCGGATGAGGTGGTGGCGTGAAGCGATTGCTCTTCGAAGGCTTTCCCGGCCAGACGGCGCCATCGTTCTCGGGGAGTTTCGACGAGGGCAGCCGCGCGGAACGCAGCGCCGACGAATTGCATGAAGAATGTGGCGTGGTCGCCATCCACAACCACCCCGACGCGGCGCGACAGGCTTATCTGGCGCTGTATGCGCTGCAGCATCGCGGGCAGGAGTCGGCGGGCATTGCGACGGCGGACGGGAAGAATCTTTCGAACATCAAGGGTATGGGGTTGGTGTCGGAGATTTTTACCGACGACGTGATTGCGCGCCTCAAGGGCGACATGGCGATCGGGCACACGCGCTACTCGACGACGGGTGATTCAGCGCTGCTGAATGCGCAACCGATTCGCGTGGAGTCGACGAAAGGGCTGATTGCGATTGCGCACAACGGCAATCTGGTGAACCTCGGGAATCTGCGGGTGCATCTGGAGCGCAAGGGCGCGTTCTTCCAGACGACGTCGCGACTCGGAAATTATTGTGCAGCTGATCGCGCATTCGCAGGCGACAACGCTGGTGGATGCGATTGCGGATTCGCTGCGGCAGCTGGAAGGCGCGTTTTCGATTGTGATGATGACGCGGGACCGGGTGTTTGCGGCGCGCGATCCGCATGGGTTTCGGCCACTCTCGATGGGGCGAATTCAGAATCCGAGCGGACCGGACACGGTGGTGTTTGCGTCGGAAACCTGCGCGTTCGATTTGCTGCGCGCCAAATACGAGCGCGATGTGCTGCCGGGCGAGCTGGTGATGGTGACCGCCGACGGCGTGACGTCGCGGCAGTATGCGCCACCGAACCAGACGAGCTGCATCTTTGAGCATGTGTATTTTGCGCGCCCCGACAGTATGATTTTCGGGCGGTGGGTGCAGGAGAGCCGTGAAGAGATGGGGCGACAACTGGCGCGCGAGTCCCACGTCGACGCCGACCTGGTGGTACCGGTGCCGGACTCGGGCGTGACGGCGGCTATCGGGTATGCGGCGGAGAGCGGCATCCCGTTTCGGTTCGGGCTGATCCGCAACCATTATGTGGGGCGGACGTTCATCGAGCCGGAGCAGCGGGTGCGCGATTTCGGGGTGAAGCTGAAGCTGAATCCGGTGCGAAATCTGCTGGAGGGACGGCGGATCATCCTGATCGACGACTCGATCATTCGCGGGACGACGAGCCGCAAGATTGTGCGCATGGTGCGGCAGGCGGGAGCGAAGGAAGTGCATCTGCGCATCAGCTGCCCGCCGACGATTTCGCCGTGCTTCTATGGGGTCGATACGCCGCGAAAGTCGGAGCTGATTGCGGCGAACAACAGCATTGAAGAGATTCGTCAGTTCATCGAGGCCGACTCGCTCGCGTATTTGTCGCTGGACGGGATGCGCAACGCGTGCGACGGCGGCGAGGGGAATCGCTATTGCGTCGCTTGCTACACAGGCGAGTATCCGACGCAGTGGGTGGACGTCGAGGACATTCTGCCGGCAGCTGCGATCGCACAGTAAGCGTCCGCCCTAGGCCGCGACCTCGCGGTTCCTCACTTTTCGGATCGATCTGTCTTTTGCGGCTTCCGCCAGATCGTACCGGTTCTGGAGGTTGAGCCAGAACTGGGCGGAATTGCCGAAATAGCGACCGAGCCGGAGGGCGGTATTTGCAGAGATGCCGCGCTTGCCACGCACGATATCGTTGATGCGTGGTGCAGGGACCTCAAGCTCACGCGCCAGGCGCCACGCGGAGAGGCCGAGCGGCTCCATAAACTCCGTCCTGAGGATGTCCCCGGGATGAAAGGCGAAGGTCTTCATGCATTCCTTCTAGTGGTTATCGACGATCTCCACCTGATGCGCATCGCTTCCCTTCCAAACGAAGCAAATGCGGTACTGGTCGTTGATGCGAATGGAATGCTGGCCAGTCCTCTTTCCCTTTAGGTTCTCCAGGCGGTTACCCGGGGGAGAGAGCAACTCAGAAAGATCGACTGCCGCATCCAGAATCGCCAGTTTCTTGCCGGCAACTGCCCGGATTGAAGCGGGAATTCGCCGGCTTCTGCCCGTTTCCCAGAGAAGCTCGGCGTCCCGATCCCGGAAGCTGACGATCAATATTTGATTATTAACGGACTTCATTCATAACGTCAAGCGTTATTAGTCATGGATGCGATCGCCGGTAATGGACGCGCCTTCCTCGGCAAAATCCTGATCGTCTTCGCGCAACCTGAACATCCGCTGCTGCTTCCCATACAGCAGAAGGGAGAACGTTCGATGGCAGCGAAGAAGAAGTCGTCAGCGAAGAAATATGGTCCAAAGGCCGGCAAGAAAGTCGAAAAGGTGATGCGGGAGAAGAAGAGCGGCACGCTGAAGAGCGGGCGCAGCGGGAAGAAAGTGACGAGCCGCAAGCAGGCGATCGCGATCGGGCTGTCGGAGGCGCGCAAGGCTGGCGCCAAGGTTCCGAAGAAGAAGGCGGCGAAGAAGTCCGCAAAGAAGTCCTCGAAGAAGAAGTAGTTGGGAGGCGGTGCGCCAACGTTGGGGCACAGTTGAACATCGACGGAGTCAATGGGCCCGGGATCTGCAACAGGTTCCGGGCCGTAGTTTTCTCGGGCTGTGTGTTTCCTGTAACCTTCCATACGTACCCCTCATGACGCAGGACTCCTCCGCACTCTCCGCCCATCGATTCGTTCGCGCGTGCTTGCGACAGCCGGTCGATCGCACGCCGGTTTGGTTTCTGCGCCAGGCTGGCCGCTATATGCGCGAGTACATGGAGGTGCGGCAGCACCACTCGCTGGTGGAGATTTGCAAGCGGGCGGATCTCGCCGCGGAAGTGACGATCACGGCGGCGGAGAAGCTGGACGTGGATGCGGCCATCATCTTCGCCGATCTGCTGCTGCCGCTGGAATCGATGGGGCTGGATTTTGAGTTTCAGGCGGGCGAGGGTCCGGTGATTCACAAGCCACTGCGGACGGCGGCGGACATCGACGCACTGGTGACGACGCGCGCCGGCGAGCTGGCGTATGTCGGCGATGCGATTCAGAAAGTCGTGGCGCATTTTCATGGACGGCTGGGGATGATCGGCTTCTGCGGAGCGCCGTTCACGCTGGCCAGCTACATGATCGAAGGCGGCGGGTCACGGAACTACATCGAGACGAAGAAGCTGATGTATCGGCAGCCGGATGCGTGGCGCAAGCTGCTGGACAAGCTGGTGGTGGTGCTGCGGGAATTCGCAGCGCTACAGGTGGCAGCGGGCGCGGACGTGATGCAGATTTTCGACAGCTGGGCGGGTGCGCTGGCGATTCCGGACTATCGGGAATTTGTGCTGCCGGCGACGAAGGCTCTGGTGCGCGAGGTGCAGGCGCTGGGCGTGCCGGTGATCTACTTCGGCGTGGATACGGCGAGTTTGCTCCCTGCTATGCGCGAGGCAGGCGCCGATGTGCTGGGGCTCGACTGGCGAACGCCGCTGGATAAAGCCTGGCGGGATCTGGATTATTCCTGCGCGATGCAGGGGAATCTCGATCCGATCACACTGTTCGCGGAGCCGGAACTGATTCGCACGCGGGTGCGGCAGATTCTGGACCAGGCGGGTGGGCGGCCGGGGCACATCTTTAATCTCGGACATGGGATTGTGCCGGGAACGCCGGTCGAAAATGTGCAGGCGACGGTGAAGTTTGTGCGCGAGTATGTGCCGGAGGTGCGTCATGGCTGATGCCGTATTGCTGTTGGCGCATGGGACGCCGGATGTGGTGGAGGAGATTCCGGAGTATCTGATGCGGGTGACGCGTGGGCGTCCGCTTCCGGAAGAGGCGGTGAAGGAAGTGAAGCATCGGTTTGCAGCGATCGGCGGAAGTCCGCTGACGCGACTGACGCTGGAGCAGGGACGGCTACTGGGCGATGAACTGCGGATGCCGGTGTATGTCGGCATGCGCAACTGGAAACCATACATCGCCGATGTGGTGGCGAAGATGCGCGAAGAGGGTGTGACGCGGGCGGCGGTAATTTGTCTGGCGCCGCAGAATTCGCGTACCAGTGTTGGGCTGTACAAGAAAGCAGTGTTTGACGCGGCGGGCGATGCGCTGGAATTGCAGTTCGTCGAGCATTGGGCGGAGCATCTGGATCTGATTGCGGCGTTTGCCGAGCGACTAACAGCAACACGCACAGCGTTTAGCAAAGAAGTGGGTGGCGCCGGTACCGGTGCTGTTCACGGCACATAGCGTTCCGCTGAGAACGGTGCAGGCACTGCGTGCAGCAGACTTGCCCTTCTCGGAACCTGCCAACCGGGCCGGACGGACAGGTGCGGTGAATCCTGGGACGGATGCACCGGATCCTTACGCAGACCAGGCGCGGCTGACCGCAACACTGGTGGCCGGACGCGCGGGGCTGACATCGGGCGAGTGGTGGTTTGCGTTCCAGAGCCAGGGGATGTCGGGCGGGCCGTGGCTCGGGCCGACGGTCGAGGACACGCTCACGGAGTTGCGCGCGACGGGCGTGACGAATCTGGTGATCCAGCCCATTGGATTTTTGTGCGACCACGTGGAGATTCTGTACGACATCGATGTGGCGTTTCGGGAGTTTGCGCGGGGGCTGGGGATTACGATCCGGCGGCCGGAGTCGCTGAACGATTCGCGGCTGCTGACCCTGGCGCTGGCGGATCTGGCCCGGACGGAACTGGCGCGCCGGGGAACTGCGTAGGGTTTGTTCTCCGGCCGAACGGCGAATCTTTCGTGCCGACGGGGGGCGCCGCGCATCAGAATAAGCTGGAAGCTATGAAGACCTGGCAGAAGCTCCTTCTGATTATGGTGCCGGCGATTCTGATCGCGGCGATTGGTATTTGGCGGATCAACGTGGCGCGGAACCGGCCCGGCGTGGTGCCGCACCCGGAAGAGACACACCTGAGCGATGAGCAGATGGTGCAGCCGCGCAAGCTGTTCATCGACGACCTGAAATCGGCGAAGGATCTGATCGGGAAGCCGGTGTGGGTGCAGGCCGGATACGAGCTGGACTACTACCCCTATACCGCGCACCATGTGGACTTCGCGCATAAGGTGGGTGTACTGCCGAGCGTGCAGCGGATGGACGTGAAAGACGTGGTCATCGAGAAAGTGCCGGCGAGTGTGGAGATCGCGCGTCCCCAAGGGCACCGGGCAGGCCTTTTTGGTGTTCACCATGCCGGGCGATGGGAAAGAATATGCAACCGCGATGGGCACAATGCAGGGGAGCGACTCGACCTGGTACTGCGACAACGTCCTCTACTATGACGATCCGCACCAGATGTACAACTTCTGGCCGGCGGATCTATGGAAGGCGGTCGACGCGCACCAACCGAAGCAAGGAATGACGGAGCTGGAGACGGCGATGGCGCTGGGCGTAATGCAGCAGTCCAACTCGTCGGACCTGGGGAACCGGACAGTGTATTACAACGCCGGACCGAAGCGGTGGGCGGTGACGTTTGAGAACGACAAGGCTACGGTGGTCGAGGAGAACGCAAAATAGCGAGTAGCTGGGAGCGATTCGACACGGCTTCGGCCGTACCGTTTCCTCACGCGTCTTCGGAGAACCGAATCGGCGGACCGAGGAACCGGTTGCGGAGCAGCGAGAGCCATCCACCGAACAATGATGGTGGAGGCGTATAGCTGGTGAGTGGGGCTGCGGTGGATTGTCTGGACGCGTTGCGCGCCTTCGCCGGCATTGTCTTCAGCGGTGCATCGGGGCCGGATGAATCCTGGGTGGGATTTTGTGCAACTGCGGAAAGCGCACATCGCCGGAGATAGGCAGAGACGGTAATTCCCAACGCGGCGGCGCATTTCTCGACGCGCCGTTCCTCAGCCCGAGAAAACCGAGTCGTGATGCGGCGGGTGCGATCGGGCTCCCGTTTGTTGTTGGGGGCGAGCGCGGCTTTGGGCTGCTGAACCGTGTTGGCGAGAATCTGCTGGAACCGCGGATGTTCGGGCGTGCGCGGTCTCGCTTTTGTGGGCGCTGCGGGGAGGGCTCGACGCATTACGGGCCGGGGCGCGGTCCGTCTGGCTGACGCCGCGATGGGTGGCACGATGATGCCTGATCGGGCCACGACGTGTGCGGGTTTGGCCTTAGGCTGGGCAGCGGAAACGGCTGGCGTTTGTCGGGCGGACGTTTTGACGCCGCGTGGCGCCGGCGTGGCCGAGGGTTTGGCAACAGCTGCAGCGGGTGCTGGCTTCGCAACGGAAGGCGTCGGTCTCTGTGGCGGAACGGCAGCCGCTGCTGCGGGCATTGGCTTTCGCGCGGGAGGAGTGGCAACAGCGGCCGCGATCGCCGGCTGTGGAGATGGAGAAGCACTCTTGCGCTGGGGGCGATGACGCGAGGCCAGTGGGGCGGGCGGCGGATCAACCAAGGCGCGGACCGCCAGTTGGGGCAATACGGGCGCTGCCGCGGTTAAGGCTGGCGCCTCGGGTTTCGGTGACGTTGCGACGGGCTTTTTGGTGGGGGAGGGCTTTGCAGGACGCGGCGGCGCAGGCGCTACCTCGCTGAAGGCTGCCAGCAGCGCTTCTACATTTTTCGGGTGCGGCGAAGGATCGGCGGTGGTGGCGGCGCGCAGCTCGATCACGGGCTGACTATCGGGGACGACGGGCAGGGTTGCGGCCCACAAGGGCAGTTCCTCCTCTGGCAGGCCGGGGTCAGGGGGAGCGGAGGGCTTTGCCTGGGAGGCTGCTGCTGTCCTGGTCTTTGAGGGGGCGGTGCGGCGCGGGGTACGCGCGGCCTGGCGATTGCGGTGCTGGCGCATCGCTTCTTCGTACGGAATTTCCCGGATTTCTTCCGCAGGAGCGGGGTTCGCATGGCCGTTTCCATTGCCGTTGGCCGGATGTTTTTCGGCCCAGGTGTGGAAACGGCTGAGAATGGCCTGAAAGTCCTCGGGGGGCGGTCCGGACTGCATGACAATCTCCTCACCCCGAGCCTAAAAGGATAGGGGCCCGAGAAGAGAGGAAAGATGAGAGTTTGCACAGGCGCATTCCGGCATTGGTAATCGGAACCGGCTGGATTTCCATTTTGGAACGCGACATTACTTTTGATTGGCGCTGCCCTTGACGGATCAGCCGGTGTTACGCAAGCCGGCGGCAATGCCGCTGATGGTTCCGGCGATGGCGCGGTTGACCTCGTCCGTATCTTCGCCGGCTCGTTTGCGGCGGAGCAGGTCGACCTGGATGAGGCTCATGGGGTCGACGTAAGGGTTGCGGAGAACGATGGAGCGAGCGAGGACCGGGTTCGAATCGAGGAGATCGCGCTGGCCTGTGACGGCGAGGATGGCCTCACGGGTGCGTTCGAATTCCGCTTTGAGCAAAGAAAAAACGCGATCGCGCATGGCTGTGTCGAGGACGAGCGAGGCATAGAGCGAGGCGATGCCGAGGTCCGCTTTGGCGAGAGCCATTTCGACGTTGCGCACGACGTCGGTGAAGAGCGGGAAATCGCCCATCATTTCCTGGAGCAGGTTGAGGCCTCCGGGCTTCTTCATGTACTCGGAAAATGCAGTCCCGACACCGAACCAGGCCGGCACGAGCAGTCGGCTCTGCGTCCAGCCAAAGACCCAGGGAATGGCGCGGAGGTTGGCAAAGGAGATTTGTCCGGGTCGGCGCGCGGGCCGCGAACCGATACGGGCGTTCTCGAGTTCGGCGACCGGCGTGGCCACTTCGAAGAAGCGGAGGACTTCGGGGTCCTCAAGGATGTGCTCGCGATAGGAGCGGAACGAAATTGCGGAGAGTTCGGCGAACGCGGATTCCCATGAAGCTTTGAGGACGCCGGAGTAGCGTTCGTTGGGGAGCAGTGCGTTGGGGCGGGCGAGCGCGTCGAGCGAGGCGGCGATCATGAGTTCCAGATTGCGCTCGGCGAGCACGACGTCGGAGTATTTCCAGTTGAGGACTTCGCCCTGCTCAGTGATGCGAATCTGGCCGTCGAAGGCTCCAATGGGCTGCGCATAGATCGAGCGATGGGTGGGACCGCCGCCGCGGCCGACGGTGCCGCCGCGGCCGTGGAAGAGGCGCAGGCGGATGCCGCATTCGTGGGCCACTTCATGGAGGGCGCGGTGGGCGCAGAAAATCTCCCACGTGCTGGTGAGCATGCCGCCGTCTTTATTGGAGTCCGAGTAGCCGAGCATGACTTCCTGGGTGTTGTTCCAGGAGGCGAGCAGCTTGGCGTAGCCGGGCGAGGTCCAGAGTTCGCGGCAGATGCGCGGAGCGTTGCGGAGGTCTTCGATGGATTCGAAGAGCGGAACGGGCATGAGGCCCGGGTCTCCGGTTTGCGAGCTACCGCAGCCGGCGACTTCGACGCCGCCCAGACGAGCGAGCCACAGCACGGCGGTGACGTCGTCGATAGAGGAAGCGCCGCTGACGATGTACTGGCGGATGGCTTCTGGGCTGCAGCCTTTCTTAATTTCGGCGATGACGCGGAAGGTCTCGACGACGTCCCGAGTTTCGGGACTGAGCGCGGAGGGCGTGGCAGCACCGTTTTGAGCACACCATGCAGAGGATTCTTCGAGCGCCTTGCGATGAATGCGCGCGTGCTGGCGGATGTCCAGGGTGTGGAGATGCAGTCCGAAAGTGCGGACCATCAACAGCAAGGGGTCAATCAGCGTCTCGGCCAGGCGAACGCCCTGGTTCGCGGCGAGGCTGCTGCGGACGATGGTGAGGTCGTCGAGAAGGTCGCGCGCAGAGCAATAGGAAGAAAGGCCGGCGAGCGAAGATTCGAGCTGATCAGGATCGGTATCGACTTTGCCAGCGGTGCGCTGGATGCGGGCGCGGACACAGACGAGGTAGCGGCGGTAGGTTTCGAATTCGAAGCGGGTACCGAAGGATTCCGTGCTGGTGTGCAACTCATCTTCAAAGGAGCGCAGGCGGGCGACGAGTTCATCACTGACAGGCAATTGCTGCGCAGAGGTCGTGAGTAGATCGATGGCCTGCTGCAGGCGCTGATCGTAGTAGTCGAGCAGGCGCGAGCGCGCCGCCAGGATGGCCTGGCGGGTGACGTCGGGGGTGACGAAGGGGTTGCCGTCGCGGTCGCCGCCGATCCAGGATCCGAAAGCAAGGAGCAACGGCAGGTCGGAGAACTCGAGGTCGAGGCCGTACTCACTTTTGAGCGCGGCGGCGACTTCCTGGTAGAGGCCGGGGAGGGTCTCGAAGATCGAAACGTCGTAGTAGTCGAGGCCCATGCGGATTTCGTCGGTGACGGCGGGCTTGCGGCTGCGGACTTCGTCGGTTTGCCAAAGGGCGGTGATCTCGGCGGTGAGGGCTTCTTCGAGCGCGGCCAATTCTTCATCAGGCACGGGGATGCGATCGAGCCTCTCGAGGAATTCGCTCATACGGCGCCGCTTCATGAGGATGGAGCGGCGCGCGATTTCAGTGGGGTGCGCCGTGAAAACGGGGACGACCAGGATGCGGCGCAACCAGGCGAGCGCCTTGTCGGCGGAGATGCCGGCTTCACGCATGGCGCGGAGGGTGCCGCGCAGCTCGCCGCGCTGGGTTTCGCGCTTCTGGTCGCCGGTGATCTGGATGGAGAGGCGGCGACGGCGGCGGTGATTCGTTTCGGCGAGATTGATCAGCTCGAAGTAGAAAGCAAAGGCGCGACTGAGGCTCTCGGCCTGTTCGACGGGCATGGAGCTGATGTTGAGCACAGCAAGCTGCATCAGATTCTCGGCGTCGCGGGCCTCGCCTTTGGACTGCAGCTCGCGGCGGCGGATGGCAGACTGGCGCAGCTCTTCGACCTTTTCGTAGAGGGCGTTGCCTGCCTGCTCGCGGAGGACGCGGCCGAGCAGCTGGCCGAGAGAGCGCACGTCACGGCGCAGCGGCGCTTCCTTCAGGTCGCCGGTGCGCGCTTCGAGCTCGGCCAGGCGCTGCTCCCAGCTCTCGGGTTTCCACAAGGAAGGCATCTGTTCTGATTCAATCACACCGCGTGGTAGCATTGCGGGCACGCCGATGAGGCTTCTTCTTTTACGGCGATCTTCCATGATGAAAAACTGCATATGCGTTTTAGTGCTGAGTGGAGCGATGCTCAGTGTGGGATGGGCGGGCGCGCAGACGGGTGTCCGTGGCTCGACTGCGCAATCCTTCGATGTCGTCATCGTGCATGGGCACATCATCGATGGCACCGGCTCGCCGTGGTACACGGGCGATGTGGGGATTCGCGAGGGGCGGATCGCGGCAATTGGGAATCTCGAACACGCGGCGCGGAAGCAGACCATCGACGCGCACGGCGATGTGGTGGCCCCAGGATTCATCGACATGCTGGGGCAGTCGGAGATGACGATGCTGGTCGATCCGAGGCTGCCGTCGAAGATCTACCAGGGCATCACGACAGAGATTACGGGCGAGGGCGGATCGGCAGCGCCGCTGAACGCCAAGATGGTCGAGGCGGATCGCGCGAGTTATGAGCACCTGAAGATCACGCCGGACTGGACGGATTTTCGCGGCTACTTTGCGCGTCTGGAGCGCCAGAAGATGGGCATCAACCTCGCGAGCTATGTGGGCGCAACCAGCGTGCGGCGGATGGTGCTGGGCGACGCGGACGTGCAGCCGACGGCCGAGCAGTTGAAAGAAATGCAGGAGCTGGTGCGGCAGGCAATGGAGCAGGGCGCGGTGGGTGTCTCGACCGCGCTGCAATATGCGCCTGCGCCGTACGCAAAAACGGAAGAGCTGGTCGCGCTGGCCAGCGTCGCTGCACAGTACGGCGGCATCTATGCGACACACATGCGCAGCGAGGGCGACACGGAGCCGGCGGCCATCGATGAGGCGATTCGCATCGGACGCGAGGCGCATATTCCGGTAGAGATCTGGCATCTGAAGACGGCGGGCAAGGCGAACTGGGGCAAGATGCCGCAGATTATCGCGCAGATCGAGGCCGCGCGCGCGTCGGGCGTGGACGTGAGCGCAAACACCTATGCGTACACGGCGTGGTTCAACACCTTCTCAGCGTTCGTTCCGCCGTGGGCGCACGATGGCGGCGACGCGGCGCTGATCCAGCGGCTGAAGGATCCGGCAACGCGGGCGCGCATTCGCAAAGACATGCTCGACCCGCACGGCGACTGGGACAACGAGTGGCAGGAAATTCCGGGGCCGGAGGCGATTCAAATTGCTGTTGTGCAGAATCCGGAACTGGTGCCGTTGCAGGGCAAGCGGCTGTCGGAGGTCGCCGCGATGTGGCACGAGGACGCGATTGACGCGCTGTGCGACATCCTGATTAAGGATAAGGCGTTCACGAATGTGGCGGTCTTCGGAATGGACGAGCCGGATGTGAAGCTGGCGCTACAGCAGCCGTGGGTTTCGATCGACAACGACTCGCAGGGGACGTCGCCGGAGGGATTGCTGGGGCAGGAGCACCCACACCCGCGCGCTTACGGGACGTTTCCACGGATCCTTCGAAAATATGTGCGCGAGGAACATGTGCTGACGCTGCCGGATGCGATCCGCAAATTTACGGCGCTTCCGGCGCAACGGATGAGGCTAACGGATCGCGGTGTGCTGAAGCAGGGGATGTGGGGTGATGTTGTGATCTTCGATCCGGCAACGATTAAGGACCTGGCAACGTTCGAACAGCCGAACCAGCTTTCGCAGGGCATGGAGTATGTGCTGGTGAACGGTGTGCCGGTAATCGCCGAGGGGAAGATGACGGGCGCGCTGCCGGGCAAGGTGCTGCGCGGGGCGGGGTACGTGCGACAGTGAGCACGGAGACGGTTCTGATCCGGCCCGCAGAGCCGCGCGACGTTCCCGCGATGGCGGCGATTCGCGCGGCGGAGTGGGAGACGCAGGCGTACTGGGAGAAGCGGATCGGGGCGTATCTGGCGGGCAATATCAGCGCGCAGCATGCGGTGCCGGGGCACGCTGTTTTCGTGGCTGAAGTAGAGGGCAAGATCGTCGGATTGGTTGCAGGCCATCGCACGACGCGTCACCAATGCCAGGGCGAGTTGGAGTGGATCGATGTGGTGGCGCCGTATCGGCGTCGAGGCATTGCCGGCCGGATGGTCGTGACGCTGGCGGGGTGGTTCGCGGAGCAGCAGACTCTGCGCGTCTGCATTGACGTGAAGCCGGAGAATTCTGTCGCGCGCGGGCTCTACGCAAAGTATGGGGCGCGGCCGCTCAATCCTTACTGGATGTTCTGGGAGGATATCGGCGTGGTGGTTCGGGGCCGCTAACGCGTCACCGCGATTCAATCGTGCATCGACTCGCCCCTGCGCCGTCGGATTGCGTTATCCTCCTTGCGTTATGCGCAGATATGTTTTGACTCTCGTTTCTTTGGCGGCTTTGGGAATGGCCACCGCTTCCCTTCCCGCGCAAAATCAGCCCGCTCCCGATCAGCCGAAGCCGAAACCCGAAGAAACCGAAGTGTGGACGCCGGTGCCGGCCATCGTCACGCCGGGTGCCACGGATGCGGCTCCGCCGTCGGATGCAATTGTGCTGTTCGATGGAAAGAACGAGGACGAGTGGGTGTCGGCGCAGGATCACACGCCGGCGAAGTGGATCGTCGGCGACGGGGTGCTGCTGGTCGCGAAAGGCACGGGAAACATCGAGACGAAGCGCAGCTTCAAGGACTATCAGCTGCATCTCGAGTGGAAGATTCCGGAGAACATCACGGGCAGCGGGCAGGCGCGCGGGAACAGCGGCGTGTTTCTGGCGTCGCTGGGGCCGGGCGATGCGGGATACGAGCTGCAGGTGCTGGACTCCTACAACAACACGACGTACGTGAACGGGCAGGCAGGGAGCATCTATAAGCAGAGCCCGCCGCTGGTGAATCCGAACCGCAAGCCGGGCGAATGGCAAACGTATGACGTGGTGTGGACGGCGCCGCGGTTCAAGGCCGATGGGTCGATCGAGACGCCCGCCTATGTGACGGCGTTCTTCAACGGAGTGCTGGTGCAGAATCATTTCGCGCTCAAGGGCCAGACGCTGTACATCGGGACGCCGTTCTACAAGGCGTACGATCGCGCGCCAATCAAGCTGCAGGCACACGGCGACAAGAGCGAACCGATCAGTTTCAGAAACATTTGGGTGCGGCCTTTGGACTAGGGACAACACAGCGCACAGAGAACTCCGAGATGCAGTGAGCGGGCAACGCTAGCGCAGGCGCGCGCGGACCTCTGGCCTCACGAGGTAAAGGAAGAGCACCAGGTTCACCACGGCCATCGCCAGTTCCACGGGCTGATGGGTTTTGAGCGTGACCCACAGGGCCCACGTCGCTGAAAGGATGGTTGCTGCCATCGTCATGGCCCATCCCCAGCGCCGGCGCGCCAGCAATCCGTTACCTGCCGCCGCGAAGGCCGCGCAGAGGACAAGATAGATCAGAGGCAGCTTGTGGGTCGTAATGCCGATGAGCCCGATGAGCGCCAGCAGAAACATCCACAGAGCGATAGCCGCCATGCCCGGCAGCAGCTTGCTGTTGGTCTCTTCACTCATAGCGTGTGCAGGTACGCGAGCAGGTCCTGGAGCTGCTGGTCGTTGAGATCGTTGCCGTAGCCGGGCATCATGTTGCGGCCGCGCAGAATCACTGGCGTGACGCGCTGGTCGTTCGCGGGGGCGCCGCTGGGCAGATACTTTTTGCGATACATAGCGAAGAGACTGGGCCCGTGCAGATCGCCGGTTTGATTCGCATAGTGGCAGGTGGCGCAGTACTGCTGGTAGGTCGCGTGGCCGCGCGCTTCCTGTGCGGTGAGCTGGCTGATGGGCTTCGAGGGTCCCGGCGAGGAGTTGCATCCAGCAACCACGACGGCGGCCATCGACACTGCAACGAAAGCTGCGGCCAAACCGGTGCGAGTGAGTCTGCTCATGAACGCTTTATCTTACAGCTGTTGGCTAGTTGGCCGCCGCGATCTCGATCACGATGCGATCCATCGCGCTGCGCGCTGCGTCGCCTGCGGGTTGGCGGTCGTTGCAAAGGATGGAGAAGACCAGGGTTTTTCCGCTTGCTGCTGTGAGATAGCCGCTGAGCGCGTTCACTTCGGAGAGGGTGCCGGTCTTGGCGAAAACCTTGCCCTTCATCGGGCCGGCGAAGCGGCCGGAGAGCGAGCCATCGACACCACCGATGGGAAGGCTGGCGCGAAACGGCTCGCCCCAGGGCTGATGGGCCGCATAGGTGAGCAGTGTGGTGGCGGCGCGCGGCGTGATGAGGTCATCGCCTGAGAGACCGGAGCCGTCGTAGAAGAGGAAGTCGCCGGGATCGACGCCGGCGTTGATGAGGAACTGGCGGACGACCCGTGCTCCCTGCGCGATGGTGCCGTCCTGGCCTTCGAGCCGGCCGAGCAGACGCTGGAACAATTCGGCGTGGAGGTTCTGGCTGACTTTGTTGGTGACGGTGACGTCGTCGCTGAGCGTTGGAGAAACGCGCGTGGCCAACACGGTGAGGCCGGTGACGGGCGGCGCGATAGTGTTCAGCGTGAGCGGGTGCAGCGCGACGGGCTGGCTCACTTCGGTGCGATAGTCCTCTGTATCGACGGACAAGCGATGCCAGGCTTTGGCGGTTCCCTGCACCGACACGCCGTGGGCCAGCAGCATCTGTCGCAACGCGGTGGCGGCGAACTCGGCGGGATCTTCGACGGCCAGAGCCTCGTGCATACCGTTCGCTGTGATCGAACCGAAGAGGCGGATGTCGAGGCTGCCGGGCGATCGATCGATGCCGGAGTGCGCGGGTGCGCCGGGTGGAGCGAAGGTGAGCGAGTTTTCGAGCTTGTAGTAAGGCACGTCGGGGTTCCACGCGATGAGCATGGGCGATGTCTGCGCGGTGTCGCCTTCACTGCCCGCCGCTGGCTGCGCATTCGACGCCCCCGGCGGGGCTGTCGTGATGTTGAGGTAGACGACGTTGTCGTTGACGGTGAGCGCGGAGACGGGCGCGCCGTACTCCCACTGCAGATCGTCCCAGGCCCAGCTGCCACCGTAGCGCTCCCACACGAACCACGAATCGTCGCCGATGATGTCGCCGGTGATGGTCTTGACGCCGCGGGCCACGATTTGATCGGCCAAATCCTGGAGGGCCTGCAGCGGAGGGTTAGGGCGCGCTGTGTGTCCATCCCACGGATACGTTCGCCCCGACATGGTGGGATCGCCGGAGCCGAGCAGGCGGACATCGCCGGTGAGCGTGCCACTGGCGTCGAGGGTGCCGGAGGTCACGACGTTGGTGGTCCAGGTCGCCGTGGCGGGGATCATCGACAATGCGGCGGCCGTGGTGAAGAGCTTTGCGTTCGAGGCCGGCTCGAAAAACTGGCCGTCGTTGAGCGCGTAGACGGGTTTGCCGTCAAGCGTGACGACGGAGATGCCCCAGTGCGCACGAGCGACGGCGGGGTCGGCAAGAATTTGCTGGATGGTCGTGCTCAGCGGCGCATGGCGGTGAACGGGGCGAGACGCAGGCTTGTGCTTCGTGGCCGCGTCGATGGTTGCCGGCGATGCTGCAATCGTCAGCAGGAGAGCCCCAGCAGCGAAGATTCTTGCTGGCCGCCCTTTTGCTAACTGGTTTTCTGCTGACCGTCTCATCGCTAACCGCATTTCGCTCGCTTCTTTGGGCGAGTGTAGCATCGTTTTCTGTATGGCTTTTGTGCGCCGCCCTCCGTCGGTTTGGCAGCTTCGGACGCAGTCGCTTGCGCTGGGCGAGCGCACGCTGATCATGGGCGTGCTCAATGTGACGCCGGATTCGTTTTCGGATGGCGGGCGATTCGTCAATCCGGAAACCGCGGTGCAGCACGCGCTCTCGATGCTGGATCAGGGTGCGGACCTGATCGACATTGGCGGCGAATCGACGCGTCCCGGCTCGGCGCCGCTGACCGCGCAGCAGGAACAGGAGCGCGTGCTGCCGGTGATCGAGGCGCTGCTTCATGAACGGCCCGCGTCGGTATTGTCCGTGGACACGTATCGGGCCGAGACGGCACGCGCGGCGATTGCAGCCGGATGCGAAGTGGTGAACGACGTTTCCGGGTTCGCGTGGGACGACGCCCTGACAAGCGCCTGTGCCGAGTTGCAGTGCGGCGTGGTTTTATCGCACACGCGCGGACGGCCCAGCGAATGGCGGACGCAGCCGCGACTGGCGCAGGAAGAGGTGGTGCCGCTGGTGCGGTCGGGGCTGGAACGATCCCTCGAACAAGCGTTGGGGGCGGGTGTCGATCCGGCGCGGATCGTGCTGGATCCGGGTTTCGGTTTTGGTAAGGCGTACGACAACAACTACCCGCTGCTCGCGCATCTGGACGAACTCCTCACGTTGGGCAGGCCGCTGCTGGCCGGGGTTTCGCGGAAGTCATTCCTGGCACGAACGCTGGGAGAAATGGCCGGGGCGGAAGAACGCAGCGGTGAGGTTTCGATGCGCGATCGGGGCAATGCGACGCTGGCCGCGACGACCGCCGCGATTCTTGCCGGAGCCAGCATGGTTCGCGTGCATGAGGTTGGGGCAGCACGCGAAGCCGCCAGCATTGCCGATGCGATTCTGGCTGCTCTCTAATCTGCTGCGGGATTCAGGCGATCACATCCAGCGCGCCATCGTGATCGTCATCCGGCTCGGCGGCCTGGGTCGGCTCTTCGGATTCGGCTTCGGGCTCTACGTTTTCGGCGAATTTCTTGCGGCGCATCTTTTCGCGAGTCCACGAGGGAGTCTGTTCCTGGCCCACGCCGCCCATTGAAGAAATTCGATCCACATCCATGGCCGCCACCCAGCGGTTCGCTGGAAACAAACCGCACAATCTGGATTTCGGCAGCCGGGCCGAGCATGATCACTGCAGAGGGCGCAATCGGGGGGCCACTCGGCCGGCGAGTACAAAAGTGAACCACTTCTCCACATGCTCGGACCGCATATCCTTGATTCAGCATGGGCCGCATTCACGTTCTCTCGGATCAGGTCGCCAACCAGATCGCCGCCGGCGAGGTGGTGGATCGCCCCGCCTCCGTAGTGAAGGAGTTGCTGGAGAACGCGCTGGATGCCGGCGCGACTCGGATTCGGGTGGAGATCGAAGCGGGTGGGCGGCGGCTGATCAAGGTGGCCGACGACGGCTTTGGGATGTCGCGCGACGACGCTCTGCTGGCGTTCGAGCGGCATGCCACGTCGAAGATTCGCTCATCCGACGATCTGCTCTCGATTGCGACACTGGGGTTCCGTGGCGAAGCCCTGCCGTCGATTGCGTCGATCGCGCGTCTGGAACTGACAACCCGGCCCGAAGATGAAGCCACGGGAACCCGGATCGAAATCGCCGGGGGCAAGATCCTGGCGGTCGAGGATTTCGGCGGACCGCAGGGCACGACCATCACGGTGCGCGATCTTTTCTTCAACACGCCGGCGCGACGAAAATTTCTGCGCGCGGAGACGACGGAGCTGTCTCATGTAACAGCGCTGGTGACACATTATGCGTTGGCGCATCCGGAGATGTACTTCGAACTGCACTCCGCGACGCACACGCTGTTGACGGCGCCGCCGGTACGCGAGCCATCGGAGCGGATCTACCAGATTTTTGGCCGCGAGACGCTGGATCAACTGGTGCCCATGGCGGCTGAACGGCGCTTCGATCACGCCGGCATCCCCGAGCCGCCGCCATGGCGCCGCGATCGCGACTACACGCCACCCAATCCGGGATTTCTTCGGATTCGGGGGTTCGTCTCGCGGCCGCAACTGCAGAAGCTGAATCGCAATTCGATCTATGTCTTCGTCAACGACCGGCTGATCCGCGACCGGCTGATCCTGCACGCCATCACCGAGGCATATCGCAACATCATTCCGCCGACGTCGTTCCCGGTGATTCTGTTGTTTCTCGAAATGCCGCCGCATGAGGTGGACGTAAACGTTCACCCGGCAAAGACGGAGGTGCGCTTCCGCCAACAGGGACTGGTCCACGATTTTGTCCGGGAAAGCATTCGGATTACGTTGATGAAAACGCGGCCGGGGGCAAGTTTTCTGGCGGCGATCAACAACAGCCCAACCGCATCGTCGTCGTTGGACAGCGCGCTGCCTGAGCCGATCTCGGAGATGCCGGACTCCGAGTCGCCGCCACACGCGAGCGATGCGGCGCCATTCTCCCTGGCCCCGCCGGCGGTGCGCGCGGAGGATCAGCCTCTTCCCTTTGCTGTGGGGGCTCCGATGTCGCCTGCTTCCGGATTCCCGGGCCTGCAGGGTTCGGCGAATGCCCTCGGAGGCTTTGGCTCAGCGGTTACCGCAACTCCAGCCGCGGCCAATGGGCACTGCGGTACCCTGGCGCTGCCGGAGGGGGGCGATCCGCCGCCGTCGCTGCACTCGCTGGCCTCGCTGAAGCCACTGGGGCAGCTGCGGGAATCGTTCATCCTGGCGACCAACGATGAGGGGCTGTGGATCGTGGATCAGCATGTCGCGCATGAGCGCGTGCTGTTTGAGAAAATTCTGCGCGAACGCCAGACCGAGCGCGTGGAGCGGCAACGAATGCTGATGCCGATGCTGATCGACCTGCTGCCGCAGCAGATGGTGATTTTTTCGACACTGGCCGAGGAACTGGAGCGGAACGGCTGCGAAGCGGAGCCTTTCGGGCCGCATACGATTGCCATCAAGGCGGCGCCTTCGGGGCTGAACGGGACGGAACTGGAGCGGATGATTCTGGAAGTACTGGAGCAGCCGGGGACTACGGCACAGTCAGACAACCTTGAGTCGGCGCGCACTCGCATCGCCGCCTCGATCGCCTGCCACGCGGCAATCAAGGTGAATATGCCGCTCGATCCGGCGCGTATGGAGTGGCTGCTGCAGGCGCTGGCCCAGACCGACCATCCAATGAGCTGCCCCCACGGCCGTCCTATTGCATTACGATATTCATGGAAGGACATTCAGCGCGCATTCCAGCGCATTTAGGCTGTTCGTCAATTACCTGGTTCATTCAACCTGGTTTTTTCCTGGTTCGTCGTTCCAACCCTTTAAGCCGGACGTACATTGGATCAGCGACAATTACAAATCGCGCGTGCCGCGCTGTGGCACCAGACCGCCGCGTCGGATGCCGCAGCACCGCTGCGCACGTTGGACGACGCCGCAAGCTGGCTCGACGACATGGGGATCGTCCTCTTCCTGCCGCGTCAACGCAACTGCCGTCGCCCGCGCCATCGTTGGTCGAGGCCTGTCAGGGCGCACCCAGCGTTACGCCGACAGCGGCGGCGATTGCCCAGGCTACTGAACTGCTTGTGCGACTGGTCGGCGAACGGCGCCTGGTGCCGCTGAATTTGCTGGGCACGTTCTCAGAACAACCCGACTTCGTCGTGACGCCGGAGGTTCTGCCCTGGGTGGCGGCGGTCCGCGGCGATCGGCAATGGAAGACGGCACCGGGTGGCCGCACATCGCCGATCGTCCTCCGAACCTATGAAGCCCTCGACCACGAAGGAGAGCTGACGGCGATCCAGGTGCGGGAGAAGCTCGGGCACGAGATCACCGAAGCGGCGGCGCTGCGGGCGCTGATGGAGCTCTGGACCGGACTGCGCGCGATGCCGGTCTATGCACAGGGCGAACCTGCGCGCTGGACGCTGCTGAAGAATCGCTTCGCAACGCAGCTGGCCACGGCCGCTAATACTGCGCAGACCACCGCGCTATCGGCGCTGGCCTCGCTCTATTTGCATTCCGCGGTCGCTGCAACGGCCGAAGAGGCGGAGATATTTCTGTCACCGCTCACCGCGCGCTCACGGATTCGCGAAGTTCTGCATGGGATGACGTCGACCCGGCAGCTGGGCGCGACGACTGTGGCTTCGCAGACGCTGCTGTTTGTGGAAGGATCGCTGCCGGAGACAGTGGCGGCGCCGGAGCCCACCCCGAGGCCAGCACCGACGGCAGCCGCTCCGCGATTGGGGCCGCGCGCGATTCCGCGGAAGGAGCCGCGCCCAACAAAATGGGAATTGCCGGCTCGCGATGCGGGTCCGCAGACCGACCAGTCACGCCCATGGCAGAAGAAGCCGGCTGCGGCGCATCGTCTTCAGCCAGGCGCGAGTGGCTCAGAGCATGACACGCGGCCGTCCGGCGGCGCGCGTCCGGGATCGGGTCAGGATCGGCCGCGGCGTGAATCGAGGCCGGCATTTGGACGACGGCCTGAAGGGGGACCGCGACCTGGAGGCGGACCCCGCCCTGCTGCTGGGCCGCGCCCTGTTTCCGGTCCGCGTCCGTCTGGACCGCGCACGGGGTCTTCCGGACCGCGATTCCGTTCCGGCTTTGGCGCGCGCCCGGGAAATGCCGCAGCCAAGCCGTGGCAAAAACGACGCACAGATTCGTTTCCTGCGAAGACCTTCTCCAAACCTAAGTTTGAGGGCGGCGGGGGTCAGGGTACTGAGGATCGTCCGAAGCGGGAAGGCGGACCGCAGCTTGAACCGCGCTGGCGTGGGCCGAAGGCGGGCCCTCCACGATTCAACAAAGGGCGGACCGGCGAGAGCAAACCCCGGTGGCGCGACCAAAAGGCCGGACCGCCTCCCTTCCGCAAAGATCGGGAAGGCGGCGAGAAGCGTCCGTGGCAAAAACGCCCCGCTTTTGGCAGAGCACGGCCTGCTGGCGCAGCTGCAGGCGGCGAGAAGCGCCCGTGGCAGAAGCGCCCCGCTTTTGGCGGAGCACGGCCTGCTGGCGCAGCTGCAGGCGGCGAGAAGCGCCCGTGGCAGAAGCGCCCCGCTTTTGGCGGAGCACGGCCTGCTGGCGCAGCTGCAGGCGGCGAGAAAAAGCGTCCGTGGCAGAAGCGCCCTGCGTTTGGCGGAGCACGGCCCGCTGGTGCCGGCGAGGGCGGAGGAAATCGCCCGGGGGGTCCATCGCGTCCGTTTCGCCCTGGAAAGCCTTTCGCGGGCAAGCCTGGTCGACCTTCCGGCTCTGGCGAGGGTCGCCCGGGTGGTCCGTCTCGTCCATTTCGCCCCGGAAAGCCTTTCGCGGGCAAGACGGGCCGGCCTTCAGGTTCAGGCGAGGGTCGGCCGGGCGGATCGTCTCGTCCGTTTCGTCCTGGAAAACCTTTCGCCGGTAAACCCTCTTCGGGCCCAGGGCGGCCCAAGGGTCGTGGTCCCGCTTCTGCGCGTCCTGGCGGGCCCAAAAACAAATTTCGTAAACCTTCCCCCGCCGAACGAAAACCGCGCAAAAATCGTAGTCAGAAAGAGACCCCCGAATGACTCGCGGTCCGATTATCGCCATCGACGGCCCCGCCGGCGCGGGCAAGAGTTCCGTCGCGCGCCACCTCGCCCAGCATTTCGGGTTGCTGAATCTGGAGACGGGGGCGATGTATCGCGCCTTCGCACTGAAGGCGATCCAGTCCGACCAGGATTTCGATGACGGAACCGCACTGGAGCGGCTGGCCCGCGATACCGAGATTCGGCTGGAACCGGATCGTTCGGGGAATCGCATCTATCTCGACGGGCAGGACGTAACGGAGCGTGTCCGCGACTCGGATGTGACTCAAGGCGCCTCGCGGATCAGCGTTCATCCGGGAATCCGCGCCTGGCTGGTCAATCTGCAGCGAGACCTGGGGCGGCTGGGTGGCGTGGTAATGGAAGGGCGCGATATCGGGACGGTGGTTTTTCCCGATGCAGACGTGAAGGTTTTCCTCGACGCATCGCCGGAAGCGCGCAGCCAGCGCCGCTACGAGCAGAACTCCGGCAACGGCGCAGGCGCGGCAGCGATCGAGCCCTCGCTGGTGTTTCGCGAGCTGCGGGAACGCGATGAGCGGGATCGCAACCGCCTGAATTCGCCGCTGCAACCGGCAGTGGACGCGATCGTCATCGATTCGACGAATTTGTCTCTGAACGATGTGCTCGCGCGCATCGAGGACCTGGTGCGGCCGCTGCTGGCGCGGCGCGGCCCGGTAGAGAAGGTCGGCTGAAGATCCGGAAATCTCTTGCATTCCCTGCAGGGGAAACTAAAAGAACACTGGGCGGTTTCGGTTAGTGGAAACTGGCGCCTGACGTTCCGATTCGAGGGCGAGGATGCGGTCCTGGTGGACTATCAGGACTATCACTGATGGAGAGCTGAACCATGCGCATGCACAATCCGCCCCATCCGGGCGAGGTAATTCGCGAGTATCTCGGCGAGATGAGCGTGTCAGCGGCAGCCGATCATCTCGGAGTCGGCCGGGTCACGCTTTCTCGGGTGCTCAACGGCAAGGCTGCCGTTTCTCCGGAGATGGCGATTCGCCTCGCAGGAGCGTTTGGCACTTCGTCTCCCGAGGTGTGGCTCGGTTTACAGGCACAGTACGACCTCTGGCAAGTGCAGAGACAAAACCCGATCAAAGTCCGGCCGCTTCCTCATTTGCAACAATCCTGATCGCAAGGAGGGGCGATCACGCGGTTTGAGTATTATGTAACAGCATCCGGCACAAAATAAAACGTCCTCCCGAAGGAGGACGTTTTTGTTGTTTCCGTCAGAGAATGCGGCTACTGCTCCTCTTCCTCCGCCTTCGTACCCGCCGGTGCCTTGAAGTGTTTGCCCGGGGCTTCCGGGGGAGTGGGAGGCTTCGGTGCCGTCAGCGAGACGGTCGTCGAGTCACCCTTGCGCAGTTCCAGGTTGCCGTGGTCGGTTTCCAGCTGCAACTGCACGCCGCCGTGGCCCACGGAGCCTTCCAGCGTCTGGCGTCCGCCGTCGGTCGCCATCTTCAACGGGAAGTCCGTACGGACCGCTTCGTCCGCGCTGGTGCTGCCGGTCACGCTGAAGTTGGCGTTGTCCGGCATGGTCACGATCACGTTGCCGGTGTGGTCGGTGATCTGCAGATTGCCGAGCGGATTCGCGGCGACGATATTCACGTCTCCGTTGGAATCCTCGATGTGGGCGTCGCCCGCAACCTGGGTCAGATCGATGTCCTTCGACCGCGCGATCACCCGCACCGGTCCCATCGCCTGGCTCACGCTCAGATCGCTCTTATCGAGGGTCATCGCGCCCATCAGGTGCGGAATCTCGAGGGTGGTCTGGCTGGAGTGGAAGTGGACGCCGGCGGCGATCTGCTCGAGGTGAATGTCCCCGAAGAAGTCGCCGTTGATGGTGACCGGTCCCTGAATCGACGACAGGGTTACGTCGTCGCCAAGCCCGTCGACCAGCACCCGTCCCTGGATGTTGTGGGCGGAGAAGTCACCGTGGTTGATGTGGCCCTGCGCATCGCCGCCGATGTCTTCGAGCTTCACTTCGCCGTGATTGGCAGTCACCTGCACGCCGCCGGTCAGACCGTCTGCAGTCACATCGCCATGGCCTGCGCTGACCGTGGCAAAGGCCGCCGCAGGCAATTCAAGAGTGAGATCGACGCGCGCCCCCTGCTTCTCCGGCACGGTGATCACCGCGCCGCCATTGGTCGTATCCACTTTCGGCTTGAGCTGCGCGAAAACCTTCTGCGCCTCGGAGTCCGAATCGCGATGGACCATCTGGTGGGCGCGGAGGTGCATGGTGTTGTCCGCCGAAGCGGTGATGGTGATGTCGCCCTGTGGATCGTCGATGCTCACCGAAGGTTTGGCGGCGGTCAGCACCTGATCGATCTGAATGTCGTTGTCGTGCTCCGGCCCCATCCAGTTCCAGAAGTTGTTGTCGTTGCCGTTGTCGCCAAACTCCCAGGAGAAAGGTCCCATCAGATGGCCGTTCCGGGAAACCCAGCCGAGGCAGATCATGAGGATCACGAGCCAGACGATACCGCCCATCGATCGGCGTCCGCCCCACGGACGGTTCCAGTCGAGGAAGTGCTCAGCGAGCAGCAAGCCGCCCATCACAATGAGCAACAGCGGCCACCAGCGCGCGTACCAGCTCCAGAATTCGCCCGCATCGAGCCGGCCGACCGACATCAGCAGCGCGATGATGCCGATGGTGAGCAGGATGAGCGGTCCGACAAACGTCGGCCGATGCCAGCCCCGCCAGTAGCTCCGGTAATAGTCTTTCTGCGCGCGCATCTGCGCCTTCCACTGCTGGCGCTGCGCCCGCGCTGCCTGCTTGGCCTGCCACCGCGCTTCCCGCGATGTCCAGGATGGAGGTGTTGACGCCATCTTGCTACCTCCTCCCTTCGTCGGTTGGTGTTTCCTGCGGCGGCACAACCGTAGCCGTCGCGGTATCGCCCGGCATCACGCCGGTGTAGGTCGTTGCACCCGGCGTGGCTCCGGGCGTCGGATAGCCGGGCCAGGGCGCTGGTTGCACCGGCGGATTCTGCGCCAGGATCGCGTTCTCAGCCAGCTTCAGCAATCCCCAGACGATGATGTAGAGCGGCCAACTGTGTGCGTACGAAATTCCCGCGTACTCGTCGAGGATGGCCGTGATCCCGAAGGTGAGCAGGATGATCGGCCCCCGCATTCTGCGCAAGAAGAGATATTGATTCATTGCGCACCTCCGGCGGGCGGTTCCGTTGTACTGCTGGGTGGCGGCGGAGTCACCGGCGGCACGGGTGGTGGCGGTCCAGGCCGTCCATAGAAGCCGAAGCGTCCCGAATTCCGTGCCAGCAACCAGACAGC
Source organism: uncultured Acidobacteriaceae bacterium (assembly GCA_963705765.1). Classification (GTDB taxonomy): domain Bacteria; phylum Acidobacteriota; class Terriglobia; order Terriglobales; family Acidobacteriaceae; genus Palsa-343. The sequence continues at coordinate 163,400 of CAVPKU010000050.1, forward strand.
AATGCCCACGATGATCAGCGGCCAGCCATGGTGAACCCATCCGAAGTTAAAGAAGCCCAGCGTGTTGAACAGGAAGAGCATGCCGAGCAGAATGAGCACGATGGCTCCGATAGGCTCGCGGCGTGCGCGTTCCAGCTCCATTTGCGGCTGAGGCGGCACCCAGCCCGGAGGCATATTCGGGTGGCACGTAGCCCGCCCCTGGAGGGGCGTATCCCGGAGGAGCTCCTGGAGGCATAAAGCCTGGAGGCGGAGGAGGCGTACCCCAGCTTCCGGGGCCACCCATGCCAGGGTTTGGATTGTAGGGTCGTTGGGCGGCTGCCTGAGTTTCCGTTACGATGCGCTGGCGCATCTGTTCGCCCCACTCGGCGCTCTGCCGGCCAAACTCATGCGCTTGCTGGCGGACCTGCTCGGCCCAGTCGGCGTAGGGCTGCCCAGGATTGCCCGGCGCAGTTCCCGGAGGTGTTCCCGGCCCGAATCCAGGGGGCGGCGTCGTTCCCGGCGGAGGAGGCGTGACGGGCGGCGTATAGGGCCGCGGCTGGTGTCCGCCAAAGGCGTTGCCCAACTCATTCAGTCCGAAAGGATCGGGCAGGGGCAAACCGTCGCGGCGAGCTTTCGCGGTCTGATGCGCGTCAAAGACCTGGTAAAGCACCCAGGCGCCGACGAAGATGCCGAAGATGCCGTAGTGCTCGGTGATGCTGATGAGCACGACGAAGACCAGCACATGAACAATGGCCTTGATGTACTGGCCGTTGTACATGGCGCCGACGCCGGGAATGAATCCGAGGATCGTTGCGGTCCCGGGATTGGGAACGCCCGTGGGCGGCCCAAAAGGGGGGCCACCGAGACCGGGAGCGCCGGGACCGGAAGGAGGCATCCCCCCGGCGACACGGGCCGCCAGACACGGTTCACAGAAGACGTTGCCCTGCACTTCCCGCGAGCACTGCGCGCACAACCCTTTCCCGCAGTTCTGACAGAAGGCGGTAACCGCCGCCTCGGGATGATTTACGCAGTTCATACCAGGCCCCTTTCGACTTTCTCTCTCCGCAGCCCGGCTTGTGAAGGATCCAGGGGAATCGACTTGCCAGTTTCCAACGACACGACCACTGCTGTTGTTGTCGTACTTTGAACTTTGTTTTGCGCGCGGAGCGCTGAACCGTAGCCCGCGCTCGCGCTGCCGCCGTTCTTTCCGGCGGGCTTCTGTTGCTGTTGCTGATTCTGCTGCTGGTTCTGCTGTTGCTGTTGCGGCTGCTCGACATCACGGCGCAGTTCGCGCATCCGCGACTGCAGCTGATAGAAGAACCGCATGTTGTCGTAATACTGCACCACTGACCGGCGCGCTCCGTAGAACTCCCGGGAGAGCGTATTGCCGATCTGGGACGGCTTCAGATCGGCGAGGTGGAGGCTGGTCAGGTGCCCGCCCGTGACCAGATTCAGCGTCAGGGCCAGCGAGAAGAAGGCCATGGCCACAGTCATCAGCAGGCGGGTTTCGTGGAAGCTGCGCCGCCACGGCATCGCCATGGCGACCGCGCCGGTTCCGGCCCCGGCACTGGCGGCAACCAGGGGAACAGGCACGCCTTCGGCGCCGAGAGTCTTCTCGATGATCCGGCTGACGAGGTCCGCCGGAGCGGCCGGCTCGTCGTGCAGCCAGGTCAGCCACTCCTGGCCCTGCTTGGCATGGGCAAACAGGCCGCTGCAGTTCGGGCAGGTCTCGCCGTGCAGGTGGAAAGCGGCCGTCTGCCCGGCCGGCAGCAGGCCGTCCAGCGCGTCCGTGAGCTGGGCTTCCCAATCCTCGCAACGCATGGCGCTGCCAGAGGTTGGACCCGGCTTCTTTCCGAATTTGTTCTCGTCTGCCACCGTTACACCATTTGCCCTTTACTACGTTCGAGTAAACGAGCGAGTTCCGCCCGTCCCCGGCTGATCCTCGACTTCACCGTTCCTTCAGGGATGCGCAGGACCTTCGCAATTTCTTTGTAATCCATGTCCTGCAGATCGCGCAGGATCACCGCTTCCCGCAGCTCGGGCGAAATCTTCGTCAGAGCCTCCTGCACCATTTTCTCAATTTCCTTCTGCACCGCGCGATCGTGCTGCGTCGGAGCCTTGTCGGCGAGCCGCTGCAGCAGCGGCATCTCATCGCCATCGCCCTCCCAGCCGGCGTCCATGGAATCGGTGACCCGCTGGGCGCGCGAACGGCGGAAGTGGTCAACCAGCAGGTTGCGCGTCATGGTCGTCAGCCATGTCTGAAACGTGCCGCGCGCCAAATCAAATGCCGCCAGATTTCCGTACACTTTGAGGAAGACTTCCTGGGTGAGATCCTCGGCGTCGGTCGTGGAACCGGTAAACCGGAAACACAAACCATACACCCGCCTGTGATGGGCTTTCACCAGTTCGGTCCATGCGAAGCTGTCGCCTTTCAGGCACCGCTCCACCAGGACCTGCCACTCGGCTTCCACAGGCTTCTCCCCGATCCTCTCCTGGCCGCGTTCATGCGTACGCTTTTGCCAACGGTCGGCCGGCTGGCGCTCGTCGTGCTCCGCGCGGGCGGCCCTATCTTGCCCAGGACGAACGACTTCCGCCCGCGGTGCCGGTTTGGCCGCCGGGAATCCCAGCAGTCCAAGATTCCACGTGATGGTTCCAGCGCTCATGGGCAATGATACGTATCCGAAAGCCCTCTGGTTCCGAAAATTGAGCCGGTTTGCGGGCGTCCGAGCCCGCAGGCGAAATCCTGAGGAGCGGCGCGACGAAGGAACTCTCTATTCGACTTGCGCCCTGTGTCCTGTCTCCGGCGTTCTGGACGCTGGTCGCTGAACCTCCTCCCTTTCCACCCTCACAAGGCGCCACTTCGTAACAGATTGCTTGCCGCCCTGGGTCGCCTGCTCTACCGTCGTGCGCATGCAAGCCAGCACCGATCGCCTTCTCCGCGCCGCTCTCGCCGCTGCGGCGTTCCTCCTCGTCCTGACCGCGGTTGCTTTTGCGTCGGGCCAGAACGCACCCGCCGCACCGCCTCCGGCCGCGCAGAGCTTCGCCCTCACCGACGCCAGCGCTCTCGCGGAGACGGGCGTGCATGCGACGCCGGTCGAATACCAGGGACGCAAGGCGGTCCGCCTGACCTCGGACGCGCCTGATTCCGCCGGATTCGCAACCGTGAAAGACACAAATTTCCGCGATGGGTCGATCGACGTCGATGTGGCCACAGTTCCGCAGCAGTTCCCCGGCGGCGGATCGAGCCCCGGCTTCATCGGCGTGATCTTCCGCCTCGGCGAGAACCCCTCACACTATGAAGGCTTCTACATTCGCCCCGGCAACTCGGTCGCTGAGGACCAGGCGCGGCGCAATCACTCCGTCCAATACATCGCGGAGCCCCATTATGGCTGGGAATATCTGCGCCGCAACTGGCCGTTCATCTATGAGTCGTGGGCCGACCTGACCCCGCAGTCCTGGACCCATCTCCGCGTCGAAGTCCACGGACGCAAGGCGAAGGTGTTTCTCAATGGGTCATCGAAACCCAGCCTGATGGTGGATGGTCTGAAGGGCGAGGAATTGCAGGGCCCCATCGCGTTGTGGGGCTTCTCCGGCGAGGACTCGTACTTCGCGAATCTGAAGATCGAAAATGCGCAGCCCGAGCCGATCCAGAACGGCGGCGAAGTCGCCGGCACGTGGGACCTGCAGTTCATGACCGATGCCGGTGGCTTCCCGAGCACGCTCAAGCTGGTCCGCCAGGACGGGAACGTATCTGGTTTCTACTCGGGACCCATGGGGCCGAGCCAGCCGGTATGGGGCACGTGGCGCGATGGCTACGTCGAGCTGAACTTCGGCGGATTGTGGCCCGACCAGGCCGGCACCGTGACCGCAACCCTGGCCGGCTGGGTGGATGGCGATAAGGCTGGGGGGCGTGTCCGAGTGGAAGGGCGCGCCGACGGACGCTGGATGGCCACGCGGCAAAAATAAGCCTCGACCATTGCATGTAGAGGCCCCGCCACTCCGCTAGTGTGGTGTTTCGAAGGTTTCTTTACGAATTGAGGTTCGAGAAGAAGCAGCTCCCTCCGCTCCGCTTCGCTTCGGTCGGGATGACAAGGTAAAGGAAGATCAGAAACACCACACTAGCGGCTCTTTGGACGCTGCACCACGACCGCGCCCCATTCCTCCGGGCTCACGTCTTTCAAGTGACGCGAAAAGAGCCAGGGATGCCCGTCGAGATCCTCAACGGCGTACTGATACTCGCCGTATTCGGTCGCATGCGGCTCCTCGATAACCCTGGCGCCGGCAGCTTTTGCCCGCCCATAGTGGCCATCGACATCGTCAAGGAAAACCGTGAGCGATTGCGTGCCGTAGCCGAGCTCCCGCGGCGAGCGCTGGCCCGCGCGCGCCTGACGAACCTGAATCGCGACGCTGCCAGCCCACATCTGACCGCCAGCCGGCCCGTCGCCGTAACGGTAGTACTCCTCGAACCCGAACACGTGCTCGAGCCACGCCATCGCCGCCGACAGGTTTTGATAAATGACGTGCGCGAGGACGGAGTCTACGGGAACAGAACGATTCGTCACAGCCATGGTGCTGAATTTTACTCGCGTCGCATCAAAAGCGAACCCCGCCCAAAGGCGGGGTTCGGTGGTGATCAACGGGCATGCTGCTAGAAGGCGATGCCCAGGTACGGATCCGCCACGCCCAGCAGGGTTCCGGTGTGGTACGTGGCCTGGGTCCAGGGCGCCTGCACAACGAACGCCGACGCTGGTCCGCATCCTTTAAAGGTGAGCGTGAACTGCGCCGTCGCCGTGCCGCTGGTGGCGATGTCTCCCATCGAGACCGGGAAGGCTCCGCCCGGCGGCGTAATGGTCGCCGTGCATTTGGGTCCGAGCACCTGCGTAAGGGTGAGTCCGGTGATCTGCGTGGTGTACGCCGGGCCCACATTACCATTGGTTGCGGTGATGGTCCAGGTTTGCGCAGTCCGCGACCCGCTGACGTGCGTGAGCGCGAACTTCAGCCCGTAGCCCGGAACGCCGTTGCCGTCCGGATTCACGATACCCCAGAACGCGGGCTTGGCCTGCAGTCCCATGTCGAAGGGCAGCGGATAATCGGTGCGCGTGACGGGGAAGCTGTCGAGCCACGTATCGTCGTCCGCCATACCCCAGATGGTTACGCCGGTGAGTCGGTTGTGCTCCTGGCGGAAGAGGTTGAAGTACTGGTTGTAGAGCCAGCCCTGCTCGTCGAGCACAGCAGGAGGAATGTTGCTGCCGTAGTTGGACTTGTTGTCACCGGCGTTGTAGACGCTCTCATCCAGCTCGGTGATCTGCTGATCGAGGCCCGGCAGTTGCTGGGCGACGGTGTCGATGGAGTTCTTGATGGCCGACACGGGCGGGTAGTTGATGGCGTTGTGGCTCTCGTGCCCGATGCCGTCGATCGGAACGCCGCGCGACCGCATGCCCTGGACGACTTTCACCAGGCAGGCCAGCATGTTGGGATCGGCGGTGCTGTATTGGTTGAGGAAAAGCTTCGTTCCGGGTGGCGCGTATTGCCGCGCGGCCTCGAACGCGACGTCAATGTAGCTCTGACCCAGCACGTTATAGAACGGCCCGTGCACCAGGCAATCCGGCTGGCTTGGGTCGATGGGCTCGTTGACGACGTCCCACGCATACACCTCGGTTCCGAAGTGCTGAACTTCGGACTTGATGTGCTCCTGGATGTTGGCCGTTACCGTGGCCTGGTTCTGCGCGGAGTTCGTGCCATCGCCGAAGGCATACGACGAGACCTGCGAGCCATTCGCCCAGACGAGGTTGTGCCCGCGGATCTTCATGTCGTGGCAAACGGCGAGGCCGGCCTCGGCATCCGCGTTGGTCCAGTTAAAGGTGCCCAGCGACGGCTCCGTGCTGCTCCACTTGAAGTCGTTGCCGGAGGTGATGCTGTTGAAGTGCATGGTGAGCAGCTGCTCATGGGGACCGGACAGGTCGCCGGTATCGATGGCTGCGCCGACCGGGAAATAACGCGACAGCGTCTGATCGATCGACGGAATGCCAGTCTGGATCTGCGGCGGCGCCACGTAGCTGAGTTTGAAGTCCGAAATGTAGAACGATGTCAGATCGTTCCCCGATGCCGGGAACGTCTGAAGATACAGCAGAGCCTTCCCCGCGTCGTAGTTGCTGCTCATCGTGTAGTTGTTGATGACGATCTGGTGCCATTGCCCGTCGTCCGGGATGGTGATGCCAGGATAGCCCGAGACTCCGGGATACGAAGTGTTGCCCTGATAGGTAGTCTGGAGGCTCACGTTGATGATGTGGCTGCCGGTATCGACCGGCTGCATCATCACGTACACGCTGACGTCGTAGACCGAGCCGACATACATCTTGTTACTGACGTTGATCACCGGTCCGTCGTAGTTGGCCGTACGCCCTGTGATGAGGAGTGCGTTGGCGTCGCCGGCTGGATCGGGCGCCGGCGGCGTGACCACGCTGACCGTGCTTCCCGCGCGGCCGCTCCAGCCGTCGGGAGTTCCATCGGCAAAGTTCGTGGCGATGCCGGTGTTGTCCTGCTGGTCCGGTGGCAGAGGCGCCGGCGTCAATTGCCCAATGGTGACGTCGCTGATATAGAACGAGTCCGTCGCGCTGCTGGACTGGAAGTAGAGCGTAAGACTGGAGGGTGGCCCAGGCTGGTTGCTGAAGCTGAACGTGCCCGTGACCTTCGTCCACGCGGTGTTCGACAAGGCGCCCGAGGTGGCCAGGTTGGCGAAGGCGCCGGAGGTAGCGCAGTTCGCCGTCTTCGTGGACATCGTTACCGTGGGATTGGCGGCGTCTGCATTCTGCAACATCACATACGCGCTGATCTGATAGGTCGCGCCTGCCGTTAGACCGCTGACGCCGAGCAGGTTGAGGCTCGGACCTTCATAGGTCGCTGAGCGCCCGGTGGTCAGCAACGCATGGGCATCGCCCATCGGATCCTGCGGGGAAGGCAGAGCGTTGGTCAACGTGACGCTGCCGAAAGGCGTCCAGCCGTCCAGACCGCCGTCCGAAAACGTGTAACTGGCGACCGGTGTGCCGCCCGGCGGCGGAGCCGTTTCCGTGATCACCACATCATCGAGGTAGAACGTTTGCGAGGGCGTGTTCTCGATTAACTGCGCGTACAGGTTCAGCGCCGTTTCCGTGGTGCTGACCGTGTAGGCGCCGCCGATCTGCACCCATCCGCCGGAGGTGACTCCTGTTTGATAGGCGCCGATGGTGTCATAACACGTGCCACCGCTGCACGAAGGCGAAGGATCGGAACGGGCAATCGTGAAGTTTGCGTTGGTGGCGGTCTCGCCACTAGCCAACTTGACCCAGCCGGTGATGGTGTATTGTGCGCCCGCCTGCAGCACTCCGGTCAGGTTGATCTGCGGGCCGCCTGTGCCGCTTGCGCTGGTTGTCGTCAGGAGACTGTGCGTGCCACTGTGGAAGTCCGCGGTAGTGTTCACCGGGTTCGAGGCGCCAAAGAACGAAGTCCAGCCATCGGCGCCGCCATCTTCGAAGGTGTAGTTCGCGACGATCTGCGCATGGAGCGGGCTGGAAATCAGCAGCGCAACGGCTGCGACGGCGAAGAGGGCGAGACGGACGAATCGTGGATTGCGGTCACTGGCAAAGATACGCATGGGGGGCTCCTGTCTTTAGTCCTTATCCCTAACAAAATTGCGGTGCGGAAAGACGGGCTTGCGTTGGCAGCGAGTAGCGAATTGCACTCCAGCCGAAACGGGGCAAAGTATAGGCACCTAACAAAAGAGGTGTCAAGCGAGTGCGTGTGGATAGCTTGAGTTACAGAATAGTAATAAAGCGAGAGGGCGTCCTATAAGTCGGTTCGGGCCGGAGAGCCGGTTCGTGCGGCTGAGATTTGTATCCGGTTTCAGAACGATTCGAGGATGTCGGCGACCGCGGCCGAGGCGAATTCGCGGGCCAGGCGGCGCGTTGCCGCCGAGTCTTCCTGAATAAAGCTGGCGAGGTCCTGAATCTGCTCGTACTGCTGACGGAAGAGGTAGGACGGATTCTGCCAGATCACCTTGCCCTGGCGGTCGACGAGCTCGAGCTTCGTGTTGATGGTGACGAGGTAGCTCGAGGTCTGGCCCGTCGTGTTGTCGTAGGTCAGCGGGTTGATCTGGAAGGTGAGGATGGTGCCGCGCAGGGTGGCGTCGGCATCAGGATCATCGCCAGAGACGATCCGCAACGTGCTGCGACTGTTGAATTCGCGGATCACCGCCTGAGTAAAGACGGCCTGAGTGCGATAGGACTGCGTGTTGTTTTTGAAAGCCGGAATCGCCAGGGTGTGGACGTTGCTCGGCAGGTGCACGGCCGAGTTCACGGTGTGATAATCGCAGCCGCTCAGCAAGAGGGTGGAGAGCAGAAGCGGGGCGCACAGGATGGCGGCGAAACGCGAAGGCATGCTGGGAACATTCTCGCAGATGCAACGCGGCGGCCTTCCGGTCCAAACAAAAGGCCAGCTCCGAAGAGCTGGCCTTCATTCTTCGCCCAACCGCAGTTACGCCGGGCTGGGAGTGCCTTCCGGCAGGGTGCCTGTCCGTCCCGGTTCCGGTTTGAGAACCTGCTGCACGTCGGTGGTCGGCGATCCCGGTCCGCCCGAGGGCCGCAGCGGCGGCAGGTCTTTGCCGTCGATCAGCAGACGAATCTCGTTAGCGTCCAGGGTTTCGCGCTCCAGCAGGGCCAGCGCCAGACGGTGCATCACCGGTTGATTCGTGTCGAGAATCTCCCACGATGCTTTGTAAGCTTCGTCGACCAGGCTCCGCACCTCAGCATCGATCTGCCGCGCCGTTTCTTCAGAGAAGTCACGGTGCTGCGCGATCTCACGGCCGAGGAAGATCTGCTCTTCCTTCTTGCCGAAGGTCAGCGGACCGAGACGGCTCATGCCGTACTCGCAAACCATCTTCCGGGCCAGATCCGTCGCGCGCTCGATGTCGTTGCCGGCACCGGTCGTCATCTGCTTGAGGAAGATTTCCTCGGCGATGCGGCCGCCCATCAGAATGGCGAGCTGCGTCTCGAGGTAGTCCTTGGTCACGGTGTGCTTATCGTCTTCGGGCAGCTGCATGGTCACACCCAACGCCATGCCGCGCGGGATGATCGTGACCTTGTGCAACGGGTCGGCGTGAGCGCGCAAGGCAGCGACCAGCGCATGTCCGGCTTCGTGATACGCCGTCACGCGCTTTTCCTCGTCGGTGAGCAGCATCGACTTGCGCTCGGCACCCATCAGCACTTTGTCCTTGGCCTGCTCGAAGTCGAGCATCAGGACCTGCTTCCGGTTAAAGCGCGCCGCATTCAGCGCTGCCTCGTTCACCATGTTCGCCAGATCGGCGCCGGAGAAGCCCGGTGTTCCACGAGCCAAAACGCGAAGATCGACGTCGTCGGCAATCGGCACCTTGCGGGCGTGCACGCGGAGAACCTCTTCGCGACCGCGCACGTCGGGACGTCCGACAACAACACGGCGATCGAAGCGGCCAGGCCGCAGCAGCGCCGGATCGAGAACGTCGGGCCGGTTCGTCGCGGCGACCAGAATCACGCCGTCGTTGGACTCAAAGCCGTCCATTTCGACCAGCAGCTGATTCAGGGTCTGCTCGCGTTCGTCGTGTCCGCCGCCGAGGCCGGCGCCGCGATGGCGTCCAACCGCGTCAATTTCGTCGATGAAGATGATGCAGGGAGCATTCTTCTTGCCCTGCTCGAACAGATCGCGGACGCGGCTCGCACCGACGCCGACGAACATCTCGACGAAGTCCGAACCGGAGATGGAGAAGAACGGCACATTGGCCTCGCCAGCGACCGCGCGGGCCAGCAGAGTTTTGCCGGTTCCAGGAGGTCCGACGAGCAGCACACCCTTGGGGATGCGCCCGCCCAGCTTCTGGAATTTCTGCGCCTCGCGCAGGAACTCGATAATCTCCTTCAGCTCTTCCTTGGCTTCGTCGACACCCGCCACATCCTTAAACGTGACCTTCTTCTGCTGCATCGACAGCAACCGGGCGCGGCTCTTGCCGAACGACAGCGCTTTATTGCCGCCGCTCTGCATCTGCCGGATCATGAAGAACCACAGCAAGGCGATCAGAATCAGCGGGGAGAACTGCAGCAACCAGCCCCACCAGCTGTTGCCGTCGGCGTTCTTCACTGAGACGCTGACCTTGTTCTGGTCGAGGACGTCGTAGAGGTGCGAATAGTTCGCAGGGACGGTGACGCGGAAGGCGCCTTTGTCGGCGCGGAAGTGTCCTCGAACGTCCTGGCCGGTGATCGTGACGTCGTTGACCTGGTTTGTCTCTACGTCACCCAGGAACTGGGAGAAGGCGATTTCCTGTTCGTGGCTGCCCATCGCCCCGTTCTTCTGGAACAACTGCCAGAGCACCAGAAGACAGGCAATGATCAGCACCCAGAACAGGATTTGTTTAACGGTCGAGTTCACCTTGGGGAAACCTCTCTCTTTTCACTCGGTATCCCGGCCGGCCACGTGCCCGGAATTCACCGAAAAAACCCGGCCCCGAGTTTCACCACATTAGACGCCGCTACCCCGGCCGTGGAGTCAGAAACGCGCAAAGGAAAACAAAAGACGCCCTTTTCCGACTCCGCAAAAACCTGCGGATATCCCTGTATTGTACTCCGCGCCCCTGTGACTTCCATACCCCGCGCCTACCACCTGGGTGGGACCTGTGCGGATTCCAGACGAGCCGCGCTGGTACCATAAACACAGGAGAATGGCCGCCGCAACCACAACTTCTTTCCCTCCTTCAACCTCCGGCTCTGTCACGCTTCGGATTCTCCCCACTTCGCTGCAAATCTTCCTCTGCTACTTCGCGATCGGCCTCCCCATGGCCGTTCTGCCCAGCATTGTGCACCTGCAGCTTGGGTTCAATACGGTTCTGGCCGGGCTGGCCGTCAGCGCCCAGTACGTCGCGACGGTCCTCAGCCGTCCTCAGGCCGGCCGCATGGCGGACTCGGTGGGCGCTCGCCGGACGGTCCTCTCCGGCCTGGTCACCTGCGGAATCTCCGGTCTCTGCCTCTTCGGGGCGGGTCTTCTCGGCGCCCTCCCGCTCACTTGCCTGGCGGTGATCTTCCTCAGCCGCCTCGTTCTTGGCTGGGGAGAGAGCTGGCTGGCGACCGGCTCCTGCCTCTGGGGCATCGCGCGCGTCGGCCAGGAACATACAGCCCGGGTCATCTCCTGGAGCGGCATCTGCTCCTACGGCGGCATCGCGATCGGCGCGCCCCTTGGAGTCTGGATTTTGAAGGCATGGGGCCTGACCGGCGTTGGCCTGGTGAGTGTCGCTATCTCGTGCCTGGGCCTGTTGACGGCCTGGCCGATCGGCGAAGTGGCTGTGCCGGAGGGCGAGCCGATGGCCTTCCGCCGCGTCCTGAGACGGGTCTTTCCGCATGGCATGAGCCTGGCCCTGGCCAGCACCGGCTTCGGCACCATCGCGTCATTCATGGTGCTGTTCTACGCGCATCGCCATTGGCCCGACGCGGCGTATGCGCTGACAAGTTTCGGAGCCGCGTTCATTCTGGCGCGCCTGCTGTTTGCTCACTCCATCGACCGCTGGGGCGGGTTCAAGGTCGCCATCGTCTGCCTTTCGGTGGAAATCGCCGGCCTGCTCTTCCTGTGGCTGGCTAACGTGCCGGCTCTGGCCTTCGCGGGTGCCGCGATCACGGGATTTGGGTTTTCCCTGGTCTTCCCCGCCCTCGGCGTGGAGGCGGTGAATTGCGTCACGCCGGAGAATCGCGGTTCGGCTCTGGGCGTGTTCACGGCGTTTGCGGATTTGTCGCTGGGGATGATCGGGCCGGTGGTGGGGCTGATCGTCGCTGGGCTGGGCTATGCGCCGATCTTTCTGTTTGCTGCGCTGATGGCTGCGGTTTCGCTGGGGATGACGGTGGTTCTGCATCGGCGTCCACGGTATGCGCGCGCGATTCGGCTGGCTCCGGCTGACTGACTCTGCGCCGCCGCGCACCCATCGCGTATGAGCACGTCCCACACTTCTGAGCGCCGAATGCTGAACGCTGATCATGACGTCGTGATCCTTGGCGCAGGCGCAGCAGGCCTGATGTGCGCCATCGAAGCGGGCAAGCGCGGCCGCCGCGTCCTACTCTCGAACACGCCGATAGCGTCGGGAAGAAGATCCTCATCTCCGGCGGAGGCCGCTGCAACTTCACCAACCTGCACTGCAAGCCGGAGAATTTCCTCTCCGCGAACCCACACTTCGCGAAGTCGGTGCTCGCCCGCTACACGCCTGCCGACTTTATCGCCCTCGTCGAGAGCTACGGCATCCGGTATCACGAGAAGACCCTCGGACAGCTCTTCTGCGACGACTCGGCGAAGCAGATCGTGACCATGCTGCTGAGCGAGTGCGCGAAAGAGAATGTCCGTGTCGTGGTCGACACGACCGTCCGCGAAATCGCCCGGACCGAGACTGGTTTCGTCGTAAGCACCGGCACTCAAACTTTAAAAACGCAAGCGCTCGTCATCGCCACCGGCGGCCTTTCCATTCCAAAGATGGGCGCGACGGGATTCGGCTACGATGTCGCGCGACAATTTGGCATTCCGATCCGCGACCGCTCGCCCTGCGCTCGTCCCGTTCGTGCTCGGTGGCGAGGAGCACGCGAATTTCGCCGCGCTGACCGGCGTTTCTGCCGAGGTGATCGCGTCCATCGGCAAGCGCCGCTTCCGCGAGAAGCTGCTCTTCACCCATCGCGGACTCAGCGGCCCGGCCGTCCTGCAGATTTCTTCGTACTGGAACGGTTCGGATCCGATTCAGATCGACTGGGCACCAGATCAGAAGATTCTTGGTGATCTGCTCGCATCGAGCGCCGGCCGAAGCTCAGCCGCCGCACGAGTGGCTCTACGCTCCCATCTGCCCGCGCGACTGGCGGATCGCCTGCTCGAAGTCCTTGCACCGGCCAACTGGAGCAATCACGGGATCGAAGAACTGGAGCGGCGGCTGCACGCCTGGCCCTTCAAACCCACCGGTACCGAAGGCTACGAAAAAGCCGAGGTCACCGCCGGCGGAGTCGATACCGATGCGCTCTCCGCACAGACGATGGAATGCCGCAGCGTGCCGGGTCTCTACTTCATCGGCGAGGTCGTCGACGTCACCGGCCACCTCGGCGGGTTCAACTTTCAGTGGGCGTGGGCTTCAGGGGCAGCCGCCGGCCGCGCCGTCTGACACCGGCCTCGCTTCAAATCGCCCGCATCCGGTTGTTTCGCGGATTCTCCTCGACCTCGGCCAGCCCCAGCTTCTTCAGCACCGGCGGCACATACATCGCGAATCGCCCGCGCAGCCCCTTTTTCATTCCATACCATCCGCCCACCGGATTCTTCGCCGAGCGCCCCCACGCCTCCACCGTTCCCTCTGCTGCAGGCTTCTGCTCATCGGCACTGCCCAGAGGCATCCAGTCGCCGTGCGCCTTCAGCATGGCGTGCAGGTCATCGATGCAGCGTAATTGGTACCGCAACTGCGTCGATCCCACCTGCACGACCAGCGCCGGCGGGTCCGCTGCCTCATCGCGGTAAGCCTCGAATTCACTCGTCCCCGGAGGCGTCTTCAGTTTCCATGGATTCTCTTTGGTGCCCGGCTCGGTCTTCATGGAACACATCCTCGCCGCGCGCCGCGCAGCCGTCAACGCACAAGAAGGTGCGTGAGCGCGACCGGGCCTGGATCGTCTTGAAGGGACCGTGTTTCTATTTGCGAAGAGGGAGCTTCCGCCCCCACACCAGCAGACTCTTAAACGCGGGCATCAACCCCTCACCCAGTTTCGTCAGCGAGTAAGGCAGTGTGCGGACCCCATTCGATCCAGCCTGCGCGACCAGCCCGCTCGCCTTCAGCTCTGCCAGATTCCTGGTGAGTTCTTTCGGGCTAATCCCCTTCACGCTCTTTAGCAGCTGGTTATATCGTTGCGGTCCATCCAGCAACAGCGAACGCAGGACCAGCATCTTCCACTTGCCGCCAATAATATGGATAGCGGTTTCTACCGGGCATGCCGTCACCGCCGCCGCCGATGCGGTGCTTCCATCGCTCATCGAGCCCACCTTTACCCGCTAAACTACCCACCCACCGACACCACCACCCGCCCCAGCACTTCTCCGCTCTCCAGCCGCGCCAGTTGCCGCGGCACTTCTTCCAGCGGCACCGTGCAATCCACCGGAACTTTCAGCCCCGCCGCGAGCCACTCGCCCAACAGCCGCAAATCGGCGGGCTTCGACTTCACCATCACGACCGCGCATCGCGTGCCGCTCACCAGGCTCGTCAGCTTGTCCACCACCAACCCTATCGACGGGAGCGTCGTAATAAACGTCCCACCCTTCTTCAACCGGCCCCGCCACTGGCTCCATCGATAGGCTGCCGCCGCGTCGAAGAACACATCGAACGGCCCCGCCAGCGCCGCCTCCACATCTTCCTTCTTTCGATCCACCACGCGATCGGCGCCCATTGCGCGCGCCAGTTCCACGCCGCGCCCCGATGCAACCGCCGTCACCCTGCCACCCAGCCTTTTCGCGATCCACACGCCGATCGACCCCACTCCACCCGAGACGCCCGTCACCACCACGTCCATCCCCTCGCGCTGCCTCCCCAGATCGCGCAGAGACTGAATCGCCGTCGCGCCCGGAGTCGCTGCAGCCGCCGCCTGTTCGTGGCTCACCGCCGCCGGCTTTACCCCCAGTTGATCCGCACGTGCAATTACCGCCTCGGCAAAGGTTCCGCGCTTGTTCGTAAAACTGTAGGGCACGAATCCGAAAACCTCCGCGCCCGTCGCGATCCCGCTTACCCCCTGTCCCACTTCGTCCACAATGCCCGAAAAATCGTAGCCCAGTACCATCGGAAAATTCCGGGCATGCAGGAACTTCACCATGCCCTTCGCCACCTTAAAGTCGGCCGGGTTCAGCGCCGCCGCCATCACGCGCACCCGCACCTCTCCATCGCCAGGATCGGGTACCTCCATCTCGACTACCTTCATCCGGTCCAGCGCCCCATAGTCATCCGCTGCGAGCGCGCGCATTCCCGTCGTGCTTGTCATTGAGTGTCTTTCAGCCGCCCACCTGGCGTGACTTGAGTGTTCAGGGCTGGCCCATTGTTGACGAACCCCCACCTCAAGTCAACGAACCTCCCAAACATTGATGGAGGAGAGGTTGTTCCAGCGAACAGCCGGCAGCGAACAGCGGCTGACTTAGAACCACCGCGTCATCAAAACCTTCTGCTCCGTATAAAAGCTCACTGCGTCCTTGCCATGCGCGTGCAGATCGCCGAAGAAGGAATTCTTCCATCCGGCAAACGGGAAGAATGCCATCGGCGCTGCCACCGTCATGTTGACGCCGACCATGCCGACCTCAATGCGGCTCTGATACTCACGCGCCGCTTTGCCGCTTTTCGTATAGATCGTTGTCGTGTTGCCGAAGTCAGACGAATTAACGATCCCGATCGCGTCATCAAGCGTGGCGGCACGAATCACCGACAAGACCGGCCCGAAAATCTCCTCGCGCGCGACGGTTGCGGTGGGCGTTACATGATCGAGCACCGTGGGTCCAACAAACGAGCCGTCGGGATTCGCCGCCACGTCGCGGCCATCGCAGATGGCCTTCGCGCCTTCCGCTACGCCCTTCTCGATGTAACCCACCACCCGCTTCTTCTGGTCCTGACCGACGAGCGGACCGACGGATACGCCGTCTTCCATCCCATCGCCCACCTTGAGCGCCTTCGTCTTCTTCACCAGCAGATCGAGGAGCGGCTCGGCCACCTCTCCAACAGGAACGAGCACGCTGCCGGCCAGGCAACGCTGACCCGCCGCGCCAAACGCCGACCCCATGATGGCTTCGACAGTCTGTGGCAGATCCGCATCCGGCATAACAACGAGATGATTTTTCGCCCCGCCCAGCGCCTGCACGCGCTTGCCGTGTGCCGCGGCTTCCTTATAGACAATCTTCGCTACGGGCGACGAACCGACAAACGAAATCGCCCGGATCAGCGGATGCGCCAGCAGCGCTTCCACCACTTCACGCCCACCATGCACCAACTGAAATACGTTCGCCGGCAGGCCCGCCTCCAACAGCAACTCGACGACCCGCGTCGGCGTCATCGGCACACGTTCCGACGGCTTCAGGATGAACGTGTTCCCCGCCGCGATCGCGAACGGATACATCCACAAAGGCACCATCGCCGGAAAATTAAATGGCGTGATCCCCGCACAAACCCCAATGGGCTGCCGAATCGTCCGGCAGTCGATGCCCTTCGCCACATCGTTCAGCGAGTCGCCCATCATCAGCGACGGCATGCCACACGCGACCTCGACCATTTGGATGCCGCGCTTCACTTCGGTCATCGCGTCTTCAAGGGTCTTGCCATTCTCGCGCGTCAGAATCGCGCCCAGTTCCCGCACGTTCTTTTCGAGCAGCGTTTTGAAGCGGTAGAGCGGCTGCACCCGATCCACCACTGGCACATCGCGCCACTCGAGCCACGCCGCGTGCGCAGCCTTCGCGGCGCGATCCACATCCGCCGCGCCCGCATGCGGCAGCACCGCCAGCGTCTCACCGTTCGCCGGGTTCACGATCGGCTGCTGTGTCTGCTTCGCAGGCGCCGTCCATTGCCCGGCAATATAAGAGGATGTGACCGCGACGTCCTTCGCTTCCGACACCACTGTGCTCATGCTTCTTCTCCTGCGAGTTCGGGGACTGGGGAATCAACCACGGCGCCGCGCATCAACACTACGTACAGCGCACCAGAGACGAAGAATCCCACAAACCACGCATAGTCGTAAAGCCAGTGCAGCGCGGGCACAAAACGGCCAATCAAAACGAGTCCCACACCCAGCGCCAGCGCAGCCATGGCCTTCGGGTTGATTCCGTTGCGATATTCGTAGATCCCATTGCGCATGTAGAGCGATTCCAGATCGAGCCGCTTGCTGCGAATCACGAAAATAGTCCGCGACCATGATGCCGGCGACCGGCCCGAGAAGTCCCGAGTATCCCACCAGCCACCCAAAAATATAGTTGTTGAAGCTCGACAACAGCCTCCACGGCATCATGGCCAGGCCCAGAATCCCGGTGATCAAACCGCCGGTGCGAAAGTGATCCACTGCGGATTCGAGATTCGAAATGTCGTTCGACGGCGAAACGACATTCGCTGCGACATTGACGTTGAGCGTTGCCACCAGCAGCGCAATCATCGCGATAAACGCCACGAGGGGCTGATGAAATTGCCCCATCAGCTCAATCGGGCTCCAGATCGCGCTGCCCGAAGATCACTGCAGACGCCGACGTGACCGCGATCCCGATGAACGAATAGAGCGTCATAGCAACAGGCAATCCAAACGCCTGCCCCACGATCTGCGCGTGCTGGATCCTTCGCGTAGCGCGTGAAGTCAGGAATGTTCAGCGCCAGCGTCGCCCAGTAGCCTACCATCGCCGTCAGCGACGGAAAGAAAAACTTCAGAAATGAGCCCGTGGTTTGGAAATGGCTCGGCTCCGAGAGCATCGGGCCAAAGCCGCCCGCCTTGTGCAGACGAAGAACAGCAGCAACAACGACATGATCAGCATGAACGGAGCCGAGAATCTCTGCAGAAAGCGGATCGACTCTCGACGCCCGCGCCACACCACCACCATGTTCAGCGCCCAGAAGCCGAGAAAGCACGCCCACACCGACCACGGCGCCGCCTCCACGCCCGGCCAGATCACGTACAGCATGGCGTGAATCGCCTGGCCG
Source organism: uncultured Acidobacteriaceae bacterium (assembly GCA_963705765.1). Classification (GTDB taxonomy): domain Bacteria; phylum Acidobacteriota; class Terriglobia; order Terriglobales; family Acidobacteriaceae; genus Palsa-343. The sequence goes on from CAVPKU010000050.1 coordinate 181,077, forward strand.
CCGATCCACGACTGAATGCCAAACCATCCGCACGCCACAATCGCGCGCAGAATCGCCGGCACATTCGCGCCCGCGCGTCCCAAACGGGGCCCGCACAAACACCGGAAACGGAATCCCGTACTTCGCCCCGGCATGCGCGTTCAACAGCAAGGGGATCAGCACGATCAGGTTGCCGAGCAGAATCGTTCCCATCGCCTGCTTCCAGTCCATCCCGCCGGCGATCAGCCCCGAGGCCAGCATGTAGGTGCTCACCTCCATCGACATGGAGAACCACAGCGAGATGTAGTTGTACGTCCCCCACGTGCGATGCGCGGGAGTGGTCGGCGCCAGGTCCGCGTTATAGAGGCTGCTTTCCGGAACAATCACTGCCAGGCGCCTCCGCGCGCGGCCCCGCCGCAGATACTGCCCGCGTCCCACCTTGCCGAGGTACTTGCCGTTATCGACAATCAACTCGCCGCGCGAATACACCTGCTTCGCATTGCCGCGCACTTTGAACCCCTCAAACATCGAGTAGTCGCAGCGCATGTTGTGCGTCTTCGCGCTGATCGTGTGCTCAGCCTGCGGATCCCAAACGACGAGATCCGCGTCGGAGCCAACGGAAATCGTGCCCTTCTTCGGATACATGCCGAAAATCCGCGCCGGCGCCGTTGCCGTGATCTCCACAAACCGATTCAGCGAAATCTTGCCCCGCGTTCACCCCATGATGGTGGATCAACTGCATCCGGTTCTCAATCCCCGGCCCGCCATTGGGAATCTTCGTGAAGTCGTCTACGCCAAGCATCTTCTGATCCTCAAAGCAGAACGGACAATGATCGGTCGAAACCACCTGCAGATGATCGTCTTTCAACCCATCCCACAGCTTTGGCTGATTCTTCTTCTCGCGCAGTGGCGGAGTGAACACCCACTTCGCGTCCTCGAACGAGTTGTGCTTCATCGTCTCTTCGAGCGACAGCAACAAGTATTGCGGACAGGTCTCCGCAAACGCCGGCAGGCCCCGATCCCGCGCCTCCCGCACCTGATTCAGCGCGTCCTCGCTCGAAAGATGCACGATGTACACGGGTGCCCCTGCCATCTCCGCCATCGCAATCGCCCGCTGCACAGCCTCTGCTTCTGCGATGGTCGGGCGCGTCAACGCGTGATAGATCGGAGCGGTCTTCCCCCGCCAGCGCCTGCTGCACGATCACGTCGATCACCGAGCCGTTCTCCGCATGCATGCAGATCAGCGCGCCGTTCTTCGACGTCCGCTGCAAAGCCTTAAAGATCGTCGCGTCATCCACCATCAGCACGCCGGGATAGGCCATGAACAGCTTGAAGCTGGCCACGCCCTCGCGCACCAGGTCGTCCATGTCTTCAAGGCCCGACGTCCCCAAATCCGTCACGATCATGTGCAGCCCGTAATCGATGCACGCCTTGCCCGCGGCCTTCTTCCACCAGGTATCGAGCGCCGACCGCATCTTCGTGCCTTTGGCCTGAATGGCGAAGTCGACGATCGTTGTGGTGCCGCCGATGGCCGCGGCGCGCGTGCCCGTCTCGAAGTCATCGGCGCTGGTCGTGCCGCCGAAGGGCATATCAAGATGCGTATGCGCATCAATTCCACCCGGAAGGACGAGCATGCCTTTTGCGTCCACGACCGTGTGGCCCACGGCATCGATCCCCGCGCGGACATCTTTGATCGTCTCGCCCTCGATCAGCACGTCCGCCACGAGGGTCTTCTCCGCGGTAACAACACTCCCGTTCTGGATCAGAAGTCCCATCTCGCGCTTCATCCTTATTTATGTTGCGTCAGCGCGGCGGGGCTTGCACTCCCCCGCATTTCGGCTGGTCCGCTCCGCCCAGGTCTCAGGCTGCGCATCCGTTTTCACTTCGACCATCGTGATGCAGTGGTCCACCGGGCACACCAACGAGCAAAGATTGCATCCCACGCATTCCGTCTCGTCCACGCGCGGGACTCGCCCGAGCGGCGTCGCGCCGTTCTCATTCGCCGAGCCATCGAGCTTCGGAATCGGCGTCACCGTAATGCTCGCCCGCGTCGCTGCTTCCACCGTCGCCGGTTTCGTGTGCAGAGCGACATCGTGCCCATCCACCGGCCCCGAAACTCTATCCAGATGAATGCACTGATGCGCCCCGTCCCAGCAAGCGATATAGCAAAGCTCGCACCCAATGCACTTCGCTTCATCAATGTGCGCGACGATCTTGTAATCGAGATTGAGATGTTTCCACTCCGTCACCTTCGGCACCACGAGCCCGCGAAAATCTTCAATGGATCGAATAGCCTTTTTCACTCATCCAGTTCGCGAGACCGTCGATCATGTCCTCGACGATGCGGTAACCGTAGTGCATGGCCGCCGTGCACACCTGCACCGTCCCGCAGCCCAGCAGGATAAACTCCGCCGCATCCTGCCACGTTGCGACGCCGCCGATGCCCGAAATCGGCAGTCCCGCCGTGTCGGAGTCCGCGGCCACCTGCTGCACCATGTTCAGCGCAATCGGCTTCACCGCCGGTCCGCAGTAGCCGCCGTGCGAGCTCTTCCCATCGACATTCGGGCCGCGGCAGCGAGCGTATCGAGATCGATCCCGGTGATCGAGTTGATCGTGTTGATCGCGGACACCGCATCCGCCCCGCCGCGCTTCGCCGCGCGCGCGATCACGCGAATATCGGAGATATTCGGCGTCAGCTTCACAATCACCGGCGTGCGCGCCTTCTCCTTCACCCACGCCGTAATCATCTCGCGTGTACTCGGGCACCTGGCCGACCGCCGAACCCATGCCGCGCTCGCTCATGCCATGCGGGCAGCCAAAGTTCAGCTCGAGACCGTCCGCGCCCGCATCTTCAGCCCGCGCCACAATCTCGTGCCACGCCTCGCGCTTCGACTCCACCATCAGCGACGCAATCACGGCATTCTTCGGATAGCGTTTCTTCACCTCGGCGATCTCGCGCAGGTTCACTTCAATCGGCCGATCGCTGATCAGCTCAATATTGTTGAAGCCCATCATGCGCTGGCCGTTCCAGTCGATCGATGAGTAGCGCGACGATACGTTGACGATGGGCTCGCCAATCGTCTTCCACACCGCGCCGCCCCAGCCCGCATCGAAGGCGCGCATGATTTGTTCGCCGCAGTTCGTTGGCGGCGCCGAGGCCAGCCAGAACGGATTCGGCGATTGAATGCCGGCGAAGTTCACGGCGAGACTCGGCCGCTCAAGCATGGGCCGCCTCTGCCCCCAACGCCACTCCGCTCAGCGCCTGCGCAATCGCGACGCCCGCGCGCTTGCCGTCTGCAACGGCATCCACGACTTCGCGTCCGCCATTTACGCAATCGCCACCGGCAAAGTATTTCGGATTGGACGTCAGTCCGGTGGGACGATCGACCGCCACCCGCCCATGATCCAATTCCACGCGACGGCAAGAAGCAAGCAACTCCAGCAGCGGCGACTGCCCAATCGCGTAGAGAATCTGTTGGCAATCGAAATGAAACTCCGTGTCCGGCACAGCCTCCAGCACGCCAACCTCATTGACACGAGCCTGCACGCACTCCAGCGACTTTATCCCCAATGCATCGGCGTGAATCCTCACCGGAATCACCCGCCACAGAAACTGCACGCCCTCCTGTTTCGCATGCTCATACTCAAACGCGAACGCCGACATATGGCGCTCGCTTCTTCTATATAGGATGGCCACGTTCTCCGCGCCCAGCCGACGCGCCGCATTGGCCGCATCGATCGCGGTGTTGCCCGCGCCGATGACTGCGACGCTCTTCGCCACAGCAGGCGGCTGCGCCGTCTTGTACTGCGCAATGAACTGGAGAGCATCGATGACGTCGCGATGCCCGTCGCCGGGAATGCCGAGCCGCCGCGCGGCCCCTAGCCCCACGCCCAGAAAGATCCGATCGAACTCGCTTTCCAGCCGCTCCAGATCCGCCTGCGTGCGAATCTCCGTCTCGTAGCGGAACTCCACACCCAACGCACGAATCAACTCAATCTCCTCAGGCTCGCCCGCGCCGGCAGCTTGTACTCCGCGACGCCGTAAGTGTTCAGCCCGCCGGGCAGTGCGCGGCGCTCGAATACCGTTACCGCGAATCCGCTCTGACGCAGTTCCGCAGCGCAGGCCAGCGAGGCCGGCCCTGCGCCGATGCAAGCGATCTTCTCCACCCGCTGAGCGGCCGATCGCGAAGGAAGCCGCCCACCCGCCGCATGAAACGCATCCATGGCAAACCGCTGCAGCCGCGCAATCTCAATCGGCTGCTTGTTGTAGCGATGCATCACGCACGCGCCTTCGCACAGCACCTCTACGGGACACGCCCGCGAGCAACTCGCCCCGAGCACGTTTGCGTCCAGAATCGTCAGCGCCGACCCGCGCAGGTTGTCGCGCGCGATCTTGCCAATGAACCGCGGCACATCAATATGGGTAGGACACGCGCCCATGCATGGCGCGTCGAAGCAGTTGAGACAGCGGTGCGCCTCGACGATAGCTGCCTGCGCCGCGAAGGGCGGATGCAAATCGGCAAACTTCGCCGCGATCTCCGCATGCGCCGGAATTTCAGGAAGACTCGCCACTTCGCTGCACCCTGTACCCTGCTCCCTGTACCCTGCCGTTCAGGGCTTCACCAGATCCCCATACATATCCGGCCGCCGGTCGCGGAAAAACTGCCACGTCTTGCGCACCTCGGCGATCTTGTCGAGATCCAGATCCGCTGTCAGCACTTCATCCTTATCCCGCGAAGCCTGCGCGAATATCTGCCCGCGTGGATCGCAGAAGTAGCTCTGCCCGTAGAACTCGCCAATGTTCCATGGCGCCTCGGTGCCCACGCGATTGATGGCTCCGACGAAGTACCCGTTCGCCGCCGCATGCGCCGGCTGCTCCAGCTTCCAGAGATATTCGCTCAACCCCGCCACCGTAGCCGACGGATTGAAGACGATCTCTGCGCCGTTCAAGCCCAGGGCCCGCGCGCCTTCCGGAAAGTGCCGGTCGTAACAGATATAGACGCCGATCTTGCAGAATCCGAGATCGAAGACCGGATACCCAAGATTCCCCGGCCGGAAATAGAACTTCTCCCAGAAACCCGGCGCGACATGCGGAATATGCGTCTTGCGATACTTGCCCAAGATACTCGCCGTTGCGCCCGATCACCGCAGCCGTGTTGTAGTAGACGCCCTCGTTCTCCACTTCGTAGACAGGCACTACCAATGCGATGCGAGTTCCTTACGCGCCAGCACTCTTGCATCAGCTGAATCGTCGGTCCATCGGGCACCGGCTCGGTCGAGTCGTACCAGCGTGTGGTCTGCTCGGCGCAGAAATACGGTCCGTAGAAAATCTCCTGGAGGCAGACAATCTGCGCGCCCTGGCTCGCGGCCTGGCGAATCATCGCGACGTGCTTATCGATCATGGCCTTCTTGATCTCGGCCAGCGACTTCTCCGCCGGCTCCACATTCGTCGCCTGGATCAGCGAGCACCGAACCACACGTGCCATGCCGTGAACCCTCCGCAGGAATGGAAGACCGCATCGCCCCGCCCCGCCAGTACCTCAAAAAACAGCGAACGTTGGAGCAGGAGGAGGATAGTCTACTCGAATTCCATTGCCTTGCAATCCGTTTCGCGATAAGAACAAACATGGAACGCCTCTTCTCTGCACTCTTCCGCGCCCTTCTGTGCAGTTCCCTTTTTGCTGTGGCGCTTCCCGCCACCTTTGCCGCCAACCCAAAGCTGCTGGTCACCCACGTCAGGATCTTCACCATGGCCGCAGACCAAAAGGCAGCTCCTCCTGCTCTGATTGACGGTTACATCCTGGTCGCCGACGACGGAACCATCGCTCAGCTTCGCGCGGGCGATCCGCCCGCTGATCTCCACGCCGCTGCTACGTGGGATGGACACGGCGCGTGGGTGATCCCCGGCTTCATCTCCGCGCACAGCCACATCTGGCAGGCCGCGTATCGAGGCCTCGCCGCCAGCAATACCCTCCCTGGCTGGATCGACGACCTCTACGGCAAGCATGCCCTCCATAACTCGCCCGAGGACTTCTACTGGTTCACGCTCTACGGCTCCTACGACCACCTGCAGCACGGCATCACGGCCGCCTACAACTTCAACTACGGCGGCACCGGTTGGCAGGATAAAGGCGACGACTTCGACAAGGCCCAGTTCAAGGCCGAGATGGAGTCCGGCCTCCGCTTCGTCCACGGCTATCAGCCCGACGCGATGAAGCCCGACTCCACCATCGACGCCGCGCGCCAGCGCCTCAAGGCGTTTCTCGACTGGACCCAGACTCAGCCCCACTCGACCGCGTTTCTCAGCGTGATGATCAACGGCATGACCGCCTTCAACAACACGGTGCAGCAAGCCGTGATGGAAGCGACGCTCGGCAAAGAGTTCCACCTCGGCAACGAGACCCACTTCGTGGAAGCCCCCGAGGACCAGGGCGAGCAGCGCAGCAAGTTTCGCTGGATGCTCGACGCCGGCCTCGTCAACAACCAGCTCATCTTCGGCCACTTCATCCACACCGACGAGTTCATCCTCGCCGAAACCGCCAAAGCCGGTGCATCGATGTCCTGGAATCCGCTCTCGAACGGGCGCCTCGCCTCCGGCGTCGCCGACATTCCGAAATACCTGAAGCTCGGCATCCGCGTCGGCATGGGTGTCGATGGCGAAGCCAGCGCCGACCTCGCCGACCCATTCGAGAACATGCGCACCGGCCTCTACGCCATCCACGACAAGTATGAGGACGCCACGATCATGAGCCCCTACCAGGTGCTGTGGCTGCACACCATGGGCTCGGCCGACGTGCTCGGCGTCAAGGACAAGCTCGGATCGCTTGAACCCGGCAAGCTGGCCGACTTTGTCGTCGTCAACCCCGCCCGCCTCGGCCGCGTGCTTGAAGATCCCTACGCCAACCTCGTCCTGGTTGCGGCCGAACCGGACATTGAGCGTGTCTACGTTGGCGGCGACCTGATGGTCGAGCACGACAAGCTCGTCCACGCCGATCTGGACAAGGTCCGCGACGAGGTCAACCGCAGGCTGACTCCCTGAGATCTCTGCCGGCTCATGGCTCTGGGTCGAGGCTCTGGCTCATGGCTCCGGCTCCGCCCTTGTTATACTTCTGAAGGATCGCTTCCGTGCGGAAGTGGTGAAATTGGCAGACACACCATCTTGACCCCGGACTCCGCACCACCCCCGGACAACCCCTCGAAAAGATGAGACTTCCCCTTGTAGTTCAAAGGGTTACAGTCATCCTGTGTGGTCAGCGCCAGCAACCGCAGCAAGCGCCAGTGGCGAAAGGTAGTGACAAAAATGAATACACTGGATGCACTCGAAACGGTGCATAACATCGCAAACTGCGTTCACATTGACGCACTCTGCGGAAACTGACGCTCGCTCTTGACTTGGCGCCCGGAGCCTTTACGAGGTGTCAACCGGGAATCTGAGCGGACAACCCGGCACCACTAGACCGCCTCGGTGAACGCATCGCGATTTGTCCTCAACACGAGGTCCATTCGTTGTTAGAAGCGGCGTTTCTCCCTATCAATTTCCTTAGGTTTGCTTTTTGTCTGCTCTGAACGACTTAGCACCGATGGTCACTTAGCCTCGCGAAACAAGCTGCATCGGGCGTTACAGTCTCCTCTAGTCTCCCGGATCGATGGTAAGAAAATGCGTTAGCTGTAGAATGATGCTCAAAGCTCCTGAGGAGACAAGAGTATGCTCCTTCTGCCGCGACGATCTTTGCTCCTTCCAGCACTTTTCTTTGGGGCAACAGCCTTGTCAGCTATAGCTCAAAACAAAAACGCTGCAATCGCACAAGCGAATCGGGAAGTCGGAGTTTCGTTCGCGCCGTCCCTCATCGCCTATCGCGAATTCAACGCCAATGAGACGGAATTGGACAGCGAACACGGCTGGATCGCGGGTGTTGGGATCAAAGCGGCAGCCCCATTCCAAATATTCCGAGTCAATCGGCGATTAGAAGCAGCTTATCAGTACGACGATGGCGCTTCGAAGCATTGGAGTCCAGCAACAGGTCAATATCCCGCCGCCTTCCGGAGCAATGATGTATTCATGACCATCGGACCCACCTTCACGCCCAATCGGCGCTTCTCGTGCAGACGCTGAGGAGAGCAGAATATCGGCAATGGCGTCGTGGTCTGCCTAAAGCCGAATACGAGGTAATCGAGACGGATACATTCTGGGCGCCAGGGGGAGGGGTAAGGGCTGCCTATAACCCTGTGGGCCGCTTAGTGGTGACAGCACAAGCTGGACTTGCTCACACGGTTTACCCAACAAATGCGGAAATAGGTAATCCGGCCGGCCAAGTGCCGAACGTGACGTTTTCTTTGGGCACTCGCAACGTTTGGCACGCTGATCTGGGTGCTGACTACCCAATCGGTCATAGAATTCACGCTTTTGTGGGAATCGGTATTCCCACTTCACATTTGGCAGGAGCGAGTCCGAGCCCGGAGGTCCCGAGCATCCTCCCCAATACGAACCAACAGCGTTACGGATCTTGCCAAAGTCAATGTGGGGGCCGCATGGTCTTTCTGAGCTACGTTTAGCGGATGCCAATGAGGCGAACAGCAATTTGCATATCAACTGTGAGCGATCATCAACAAAGCCTTACTTCGGATTCGAGCTCAATCTTTAGGAAAAGATACTTTTCTCTCTTCCCCCTGCCGACATGTGCTACGCTGTTTGTCTTCCCCAAGCCATGATGTGGCGACCATGCTCTTCAAGTCGGTATGGAGATATCACTATGAATCAGGTCGAATACCATCTCAAATTGAGCAACCGACTTTCGGTGCGGTGCAACACCACCGCAGTACGCAGTTGATAGCCAGCTCCGAGATATATGGGGCGCGCACATACCGGGCGTAGCCTACGAAACCGCTGGGATACAGCGATTCATGTACCAGATGTACCAAGATGCACTGTTCGGGCCGTGTCCAGCGGCTCACAACATGACGCCCGGCGAGTTTATCACCGGTGGGGGATCTTAAACCGTTAGGTCTGTATATACGCGTTTGCTGAGTTGCGGTGGTGCGCCAGGTGCAGCGGCGATATTGTCGGAGGTCTCGCTACCCTTCGCAGTGGAGGATTCAATCACCCCAGCAACGACACGACCGGTGGTCAAAAAGCGCGTTAAGCGATCCTAAGTGAGAGGTCTATGCGTGAGCCGAGCATTCATCCTTCTGTTAACGCTGGTACTTGGCGCCAGTCGCACCGTTCCCGCTCAACAAAGCGGTACGGTTCAGGGATTTCAGCGACAAGGTAGTGATAATCGCCTCAAACTTGTGTTGGACTTCAGTGCTTTGGCTGCAAGGGCACAATGGTTTGGCAATGGAACCGCTCAAGGTAATAATCTGCTCCACTACAAACTCTTTGTAGTGTCTGCACCAAACACCTCGCAAATGCATGTCACAGACGTGAGCCAAGCTTACATTGATAGAACCGGATCACCAGTCGCATGCCCTCGTTCTTTTTCTTGTTCTTCAGCCCAGTTGCTCCTCGACACGTTTAGCAAATCTGTTGGAATACCACTTTTGACTGCGCTTCATACAGAGAGTTCATATGTCATTGAGGTGCAAGATCCTGTCCTCGGGCTGCTAGATGCCTCCATCTCGACTGCGCCGGCCGTAATCAGCTATGACGAAGCTCTTCTGCGAAATAGCGTTAAGATCACGGCGAGCGTGAACTTGGCCGTTTCTTATTCACAGCCGATCAAGGTGTTTCGAACCTATGTAGTTGGTCCCACCGCCAGTACCGACAACTACAATGCGACCGTCGCGAGGATTGACCCTGATGGTGTTGTTCTGCATCTGGATCGGAATTTGCCTGCAGGGAAGGGAAAACCCATGCAGCTATCCGTTGTGGGAATCACTGACACCTATGGCACCGCTGTTTCGATAAAGAGCAAGGTAAGTAGTTTCCGGCGGCTCCGACAGATTTGACAAAGGCGTTTGTGACCACCCAGCTGGCTGCGACAGCTGCCGTACACAGCGTACCGACGTTCAGCGAACCGGAGCAATAGCTCCTTGGCATCCCGTCCAACGCAATATATTTCTACCCGGAGGAGTGCAGCTGGACCCGTCGGTGACATTTGATGTTGGCTCTGCGAACTCAAAGTCCACGAATGCAGTCACAGTGCCATCACAATTCATTCGACCCTGGATCTTTGGCCTTCCGAACGCGAAAAGAGTAGGGCTTCCGAGCGATCTTAATAGTCTTAAGCCGGTGGAAGCCGTTTGTTCTGAATAGCATGTTTGGCCCTCGAGCAGAATTCGACACGCAATATGGCGGCACGAATATGCTTGGCGAGCTGCGAGGAGAACTCTACCTCGCATCGCTCTATCGAACGTCAACCGCTCGCGGTGCGGGTATTGCCATGGGAAACCCCGCGATTCGTGATCTTATCGATTTGCCGGGAAATGGGGTTTCAGTTGCTCCATACTTGCAGTTCGATGCAGGCGGCCACGTCACGGCACAATCGATCAAGAATACGGGGTAGGCACTTCAACGCAGATATCCCGACCTACGACATCTTGCGCCTATATCTAGGATTCAAAGGAACCGCTCAATATGCAAGAAATACCATCACATTCGACGGTTCCTGGGTTGACTTGTATGACGGCGAGACGGTTCCCTTTACTCAGAGTAACGTTACATTAGTTCGACAAATAGAGGGGTTGCATCCCCATGCGAAGGGAACTTACAGTATCTATTTGGATAACGCAAAGCACTTTGCAGGTTCGGTATCATGGGAAAACGGTAGAGTTGCCCCCAATTTTCATATCTAAATAAGGTGACCATGGGAATCCAAACTACCTATTAAGTACAGCTGCCTTCACCGATCAGCACACATTTGAAGGCGAATGTTTTCAACTAGAAGTTGGCTAGGAAGTCACCAAGTCAGCCCTTCGTGTATAGAAAGAGCGGGAGGACGTCCCCCTAGCGATGCAATCAGCTTCCGCAGCGCTACTTCGCACGATTAAATTGCTCAGGCGTGATTAAGGATTAAGCCGAGCCTCCAACGACAGTTCGTGCTGTCGAGTCGACCACCGCCGGAAGCGACACGAAGATCGATCAGCGATTGCGTTGCGGCGGGCGGGCGTCTTGCAAGTTGAATCGCCTCCCTCTCATTTCAAATACCTGATTGACCGTGTGGAACAGCCCCCCGGCGCGCATCATAGGCCGGGCGCTATGAGACGAATTGCCATGGCGTTCCGTTCAGACCAGAATAGCCAGCGGCGACATGGATATCTCACCGCGCTAGGCAGGTTCGTCAGGGCAGGCCCTTACGTCCGATGCTCGCGAAAGATTGAGCGGCGACGACTTCGAGAGTCCCGCGGAACGCCAATCCCCATTGCGGCCCTTAGACGCGCACCCATCTCCGTGTTGCTGAGGAGATGTGCTCCCCCCTTCGTCTCACCCGCCGAAGCGGTCACACCACCGTTGATGAAGGTTGCGGGTTTCACACCGCGAGATCCGCTCACAGCACCCGAAAAGTTATCACGCAACGCCAAAAGGTTATTGGACTCTTAACGGAATGAGGCGCTACTTTCCCCCTGAATTAACACCCCCGGGCGTCCCCTCTTCCACACAATCGAAAGTCAGCCAAGAAAAGAAGGAAAAGAAATAGGAAATCGTGCTCCGCAAAACATATGTATCTCGGTAAGAACAGAGGGTCTGCTCTGGATGCTTATGACGAATGATGTGGAGAACGTCGTCAAAGAGTGCAAAAATGAGTCGGCGTGACGATGTTCTTGCTTTGTTCCGTGACCAAAATGTAACTGGCGAGGTCGAATATTTGTGTACTTGTATTCGATCGAGGTTTGTGCCGTAATCGTTCCATTGTTGCTCCGAAAATTGGATGTCGTGACATCGGCATGCCGTTCGATTGTCTTTGACCTTGCAGACAACGCTCACTCGGGTGTGAGTAGTCATACAGAAGTCAAAGTGGCTCGAGCCATTTGAAGATCCATGAATTCGAAGAGTCGTAAGAAAGAAAGCAATCCATAATGAGATGGGTTTTTGAAATATGATCCAGCCAGTACCACCAGTCTTCCACAAGACATTCAGGTATAGCCAGCGGCGACGGAGTTGAATAGATTAAGCCAGACGAAACTGCCGCGAGTCGAATATCGAAAGTCGAAATCGGTCAAGGAGAATCGCCAAAGAAATAAATCAATACCACTGCTGTCCAGTCTGATCATCCCGCTTCGGCCGGTGAGAACCAGAAGCATATCCAGGGCCAGTTGCTGCACCTTTCGAGGCAGAGCGCAGCCTATTTTCGGAAGCATAGATGTAACTGAACGAAGCCAGCGCCACACATACA
>CAVPKU010000051.1:0-324978 GCA_963705765.1 uncultured Acidobacteriaceae bacterium
CAATGCATCGCTGATCATCGCGCTGCTGGCGCAGAAGTTTGACGGGGCAGATCTGGGCTGGAATCACTTCCTGCGCGCGTGGCTGGAAGGGTTCGTCGGGTGCTTTGGACTGTGCTTCGGAGGGATGGCGCTGCTGATGGTGCAGTATCTGTCGGGCGGCAAGTGGGGACTGATTGTGCGGCGCCCGCTGGAAGCGATGACGCGGACGTGGCCACTGATCGTGTTGCTGTGGATTCCGGTCGCGGTGCTGGGCGCCTCGTACGGCAAGCTGTATATCTGGGCCAAATATGCCGCCAATTGGAAAGATGCATTGCAGCACGGGGTAATCACCGCGGATCAGGCGCACGCGATCCACTGGAAGAGCCCGATGCTGAATACACGGAACTTCTATCTGGTTTCGATTATCTGCTTCGCGATTTTCGCGCTGTACGTCATCCGGCTGAATCGCTGGTCGGCACAACGGGATGCCGATAATGAACCGCGGGTTGGGTACTGGCGGACGAAGTTTGAGAACCTGAGCGGCTTTGGTGTGGTGCTGTACGCGGCGCTGCTGTTCCTCCTGGTCATCTACTGGGTGATGTCGCTGGATCCAAACTGGTACTCGACGATTTACGGGTTCCAGTATCTGGTGGGGCAGCCGTTCATGGTGCTGCCGCTGGCGATACTAACGCTGATGGGGCTGTCCAAGGCGGAGCCGATCAAGAGCACGTTCCGCAAAGTCGAGCAGCATGACATGGGCAAGCTGTGCTTCGCCCTGGTGATGCTGAATATTTACTTTGCATTTGGCGCGTTCATCATCATCTGGTCGGGAAACTCGCCGGAAGAGATTCCCTGGTATCTGGACCGCGTTCGTGGCGGATGGGGTGTGATCGCGACGCTCGACGTGATTCTGCACTGGCTGATTCCGTTCACCCTGCTGCTGTCGCGCGATTTGAAGCGGATCAACAGCCGGATGTCGATCGCGTGCAGCATCATGATCTTCGCCGGATTCTGGGATCTGTTCTGGCTGATCGAACCGAACTTTAAGGACGCCGCGCGCAATCTGCACTTCAGCTGGGGAATCTTGGAATACATCTTTGTGCCGGGTGCGCTGTTCTGCTTCTGGCTGGTGTACTACTTCACGGAACTGAAGAAGCGTCCGCTGATTGCCACCAACGATCCGCACCTCGCGGAGATTCTGGAGCATGACTATGTCCATGCATAACCCGAAGAGCGGGCAGAACCGGGAGAACCTGGACCCGAAGGCGCATCTTGGCGAGGCGTCGGTTCGCGAGGGTTACGAAGTCACCGATGCGAATACTGGCGGGATCATCGTCTTCCTGGCCGGGTTGTTTATCTCGGTGGGCGTGTTCTTCGTGGTTTGTTTCGTGTTTGGAATGGTGATCAACGGCGGCCTGGACCGAGCCGATGGGCCCCTGAGCAAGTGGAAAGCGGAGAACCAGATTGCTCCGACGAAGGCGTTGCGTTCGAATCCGACGCTGGAGCAGGAGCAACTGGCAAAGCTGTCGCAGCAGTTTCCGACTCCGCGGCTGGAACTGGACGACGGCAACGAGGATCTGACGCAGCTGCACGATCGCGAAGACCTGCTGCTGAACTACTACAGCTGGGTGGATAAGCCGGGCGGCGCGGTGCGGATTCCGATTGACCGGGCCATGGAACTGATTGCGCAGCGCGGCTTGCCGGTAGCGCCGCAGCCGCAGCATCAGGCACTCATGGCCGGCGATGCTGAACCGCATGTTCAGATGCCGCTGACCGACGGATTTGCGCGGACCGGCTACGAACAGGAAGTGCATGGCGCGACAGCAGAGGCCGGCGAGCAAGCCTCAACCAAGGCGGATAACCAATAAGGCAGGGAATTGGGAACAGGCATTAGGGAGAAGAGATAAAGGATGCTGGTTGCAGAGACAAGGCGGTGGCGGGGAACGGTGGCTGGGATCGCGCTGACATGCGCGCTCAGCTTTGCGTCTGCGCTGCCGGCTTCTGCGCAGAGCCAGTGGTTTGGTTTTCAGAAGCCAGGAACGCCGGCGGATCAGCAACCGCTGCTATTGAAGAAGATCAGTGTGGAGCAAAAGCTCAACACGCAGCTGCCGCTGAACCTGGAATTTCGCGACGAGACGGGCAAATCAGTCCACCTGGGAGACTACTTCGGGCACAGGCCGGTGATCTTGTCGCTGGTCTACTACCAGTGCAAGATTCTTTGTCCGGAAGAGATTGATGGGCTCACTGGCGCTCTGGAGATGATGAAGTTCAATCCCGGCAAAGATTTCGATGTAGTGCTGGTGAGCATCGACGCGAGGGAGACGCCGGAGATTGCGGCGCGCGAGAAGGCGTTCTACATGAAGCGCTATGGGCGGCCGCAGGATGTGAACGGCTGGCATTTTCTGACCGGGCAGGAGCCGGCGATTCGGTCGTTGGCTACTGCGGTGGGCTTCGGCTACGTGCCGATGCAGGGGCCGGACGGGAAGATGACCCAGTTTGCGCATGCCAGCGCGGTGGAGGTGGTGACGCCGGAAGGGAAGCTGGCGCAGTACTACCTTGGCGTTGAGTTTTCGCCGAAGGATCTACAGCTGGGGCTGGTGGAAGCGTCGCACGGGAAGATTGGATCGCTGGTCGACAATCTGCTGACTTACTGCTATCGGTACGATCCGACGATGAACCGGCACACGCTGCTCTACGTCAGGATCTTTCAGCTGGGTGGATTGCTTACGGTTCTGGCATTGGGGACTTTTATGGTGGTGAACTTCCGGCGCGACATACGGCAGGCGCGCGCACAGAAAACGCAATGGGTGAACGGATAGACGATGCATCTAAGTCCGGTACTTTGGCAATTTTTGATTAAATGGCTCACGTACTTCGCGATCTTCCCGCCGGAAGCTTCGAATATCGCGCCATGGGCGGACGAGCTCTATTTCTTCCTGATCGCGATTTCCGTTGTCGGGCTGGGCCTTGTCGCATTGCTGGTGGTCACGTTCTCCATCCGTTACCGCAAAGACGTGCACCCGGTGGCTACACAGATCGAAGGATCGACGCTGCTGGAAGCGACCTGGACCATCATTCCTCTGATCCTTTTCATGATTTGCTTCGTGTGGGGCGCGCTGCTGTACTTCCGCGTCTACAGCCCGCCGCCGAACGCGATGAACATTTATGTGGTTGGCAAGCAGTGGATGTGGAAGGTGGAGCATCCGGGCGGCCAGCACGAGATCAACGCACTGCACATTCCGATCAACCGTCCGATCCAGGTAACGCTGATCTCGCAGGACGTGTTCCACAGCTTCTCGATTCCGGCGTTCCGTGTGAAGCGCGAGGCGATTCCGGGCCGCTACAACACGGAATGGTTCATGGCGACGACACCGGGTACGTATCACATTTTCTGCACGCAGTACTGCGGCACGCTGCACTCGCAGATGATCGGTCAAGTGACGGCGATGACGGAGGAAGATTACGAGGCATGGGCAGCGGGGTCGACCAGCGGCCAGTCGCTGGCGCAGAACGGCGAGCGGCTGTTCGCGAGCCTCGGGTGCAATTCGTGCCATAACAGCGGGGCGAATGCGCACGGCCCGAACCTGGCCAATGTTTACGGGGCGAAACTGCAGATGAAGAACGGGCAGTTTGTCACCGTGGATGATGCATTTTTGCGCGACACGATTCTGAACCCGACAATGCATGAGGTTGCCGGGTACGCGCCGATCATGCCCACTTATCAGGGACAGGTGAGTGAAGAGGGGCTGATCGACTTAGTGCAGTACATCCGGCAGATGAGTTCGCAATACCGGATCGAGCAGACGATCGACAACAGCGCAGCCCAGCCCATTCAGACTGGCGCTGCGCCGCCGGGGACATCCGCTCCGGCGCTTCCACCAGGGACGGTGAAGCCATGAGCACAATCGTTACACTGCCGGACCAGTCGACAGCGACGCTGCCGAAGGTTTCGTATCTGAACAAGGAATACGGTCTGAAGAGCTGGCTGCTCACCGGCGACCACAAGCGGATCGCGATGCTGTACCTGATCTCGATCACGTTCTTCTTCTTCATCGGCGGCGCGATGGCGGCGCTGATCCGCATGGAACTGCTGACGCCGCCCAGCGATCTGCTGGCCGCCGATACCTATAACAAGGTTTTCACGGCGCACGGCCTCATCATGGTGTTCTTCTTCCTTGTGCCGTCGGTGCCGGCCACGATTGGAAACTTTCTGATTCCGATCATGGTGGGGGCGAAGGACCTGGCGTTTCCGAAAATCAACCTGCTGAGCTGGTACCTGTATGTTGTCGCCGGCACGATGATGATCGGGGTTCTGGCGTTCGGTGGAGTGGACACGGGCTGGACCTTTACAACGCCGCTGAGCACGCATTATCTGAACACGCATGTGATCACGGCGGGACTGGCGGTGTTTGTCGCCGGATTCAGTTCGATCTTCACCGGGTTGAACTTCATCGTCACGATTCACCGCATGCGCGCGCCGGGCATGACGTGGTTCCGGCTGCCCCTGTTCGTGTGGTCCCACTACGCGGCGTCGATTCTGATGGTCCTGGGTACGCCGGTTCTGGCCATCACGCTGACCCTGGTGGTTCTGGAGCGGGCGATCGGGATTGGGGTCTTCGACCCGAATAAGGGCGGCGATCCGCTGCTGTTCCAGCATTTGTTCTGGTTCTATTCGCACCCCGCCGTCTACATCATGATTCTCCCCGGCATGGGCGTGATCTCCGAGGTGATGAGCACCTTCTCGCGGAAGCGGGTCTTCGGCTACACGGCGGTGGCTTTTTCGTCGGTGGCGATTGCGGTGTTCGGATTCTTCGTTTGGGCCCACCATATGTTCGTGATGGGAATTTCAAACTACTCGGCGCTGGTATTCTCGCTGCTGACCATGCTGGTGGCTGTGCCTTCGGCGATCAAGATCTTCAACTGGTCAGCTACCTTATATAAGGGATCGATCACATTCGAGACGCCAATGCTGTACGCCTTTGGATTCCTCGGACTGTTCACGATCGGCGGATTGACGGGCGTTTTCCTGGGGTCGATGGGCATGGATATCCATCTGACCGAGACGTACTTCATCGTGGCGCACTTCCACTTCGTGATGGTGGGCGGCATGCTGATGGCGTACCTGTCGGGCGTGCATTTCTGGTGGCCGAAGATGACGGGCCGGATGTATCCGGAAGGGGTTTCAAAGCTGGCGGCGGTGATTACGTTTGTAGGATTTATCCTGACCTTCTTCCCGCAGTTCCTGCTGGGGTATCTGGGTATGCCGCGGCGGTATGCCGCGTATCCGCCGGAGTTCCAGGTGCTGAACGTGTTCTCGAGCGCGGGTGCCAGCGTGCTGGGCGTGGGATATCTGCTGCCGCTGCTGTATCTGACCTGGTCACTGAAGTACGGTAAGATTGCGGGACCCAACCCGTGGCAGGCAACGGGGCTGGAGTGGCAGATTCAGTCGCCGCCGCTGACCGAGAATTTCGTTGAGACTCCGATCGTGACCCACGAAGCCTACGACTACGAGTGGCTGGAGAGCCAGAAACCGAGCGAGGTGCCGACCGTTGGATAGCCAGACCGTAGCCGCGCAGACGGCAGACGCAGGCCATATCGAGCATGGCGGACATCCGCCGTTTTTGCGCCACCACTTTGAGAATGTGGCGCAGCAGCGAGAGTCCGCAACGTTCGGCATGTGGCTTTTCCTGTTGACGGAAATCATGTTCTTTGGCGGATTGTTCTGCTCGTACCTGATCTTCCGCAACTGGTACTACCCGGCGTTTGTCGTGGCGAGCCATTCGCTGCATCTGTGGGCAGGCACGCTGAATACGACGCTGCTGATTATTTCCAGCTTCACCATGGCGATGGCCGTACATGCCTCGGAGACGCGGGTGCGCAAGGCTCTGATCGGCTGGATGATTGCGACGATCGTCCTGGGCTGCGGATTTTTGTGCGTGAAGGCGTACGAGTGGCACGACGAGTGGGTGGAGCATCACGTACCGGGACTGAATTTCAGCCCGCAGGGTTTTCTGCACGGAACGAAGGATTATCCGGACGACAAGCTTTCACTGGATATGGCTGAGAAGACGCAGGTGTACTTCTCGCTGTACTTCGCGATGACCGGGATGCACGCGTTGCACATGATAATTGGCGTTTCGCTGCTGACGATTCTGCTGATCCAGGCTTATGGCGGGAAATACGTGGAAGGGCACGTAGCACCGATTGAGAATTTCGGGTTGTACTGGCACTTTGTCGATATTGTGTGGATCTTCCTGTTTCCGCTGTTGTATCTGATCAGTCGACATCAGTGACGAGAAGCAGGGAAATGGGGAGCAGGGAGTAGAGAATATGGCTGAACAACACGAGCATCATCTGCATCTGCCGCATGGTCCCTCGGAGCCGACACATCACGAGGAGCACATTGTCAGCCCGAAGATCTACCTGATCATCGGCTCGGCCCTGCTGGTCTGCACGGCGCTCACGGTGGCTGCATCGCTGGTCGATCTGCCGGGTGACCTGAATGCAGTGGTGGCGCTGGCCATTGCGTGCTTCAAGATGACGCTGGTGGTGCTCTTCTTCATGCATGTGAAATACAGTTCCGGCCTGACGAAGCTGACTGTCGGCGCCGGTTTCCTCACCTTCATTGTGCTGATCACGATGACCATGACGGATTACATCAGCCGCGCGTGGGGACGCTGGTGAGGACCAGAGTTTAGAGATTAGAGTTAGGGGTTAGAAACGAAGGGAGCGGCTTAGGCTGCTCCCTTTTCGCTTTGGGCGCCTGAGCCCAGCGGCGGTGCTGCGTTCGTCACAAAACGGCGGCGGGCGCTGGGTCCCGAGGGGGATAATGTTCGGGAGCGGCCTCCTGCTCAGGCCGTGTCCCCGGATAGTTGCAGCGATCCTGACAATTTGATCTGTCGTCGGCCTGGATGAGGTCCCATATGAAGACTGTTCTGCTGGCAATTCGGATTCTGCGGAAGAATCCGGTATTCACGGCGATTGCTGTGCTGACGATTGCGCTGGGCGTAAGCGCGAGCACGGCGATTTTCAGCGTGACAAATGCGGTTCTGCTGCAGCCCTTGCCCTACGCGCAGCCGGGGCAATTGGTGGTCGGCGGGATGGATCTCGAAAAGCGCAACGTGCACGGGCTCCCGTTTTCGAATGCGGATTTTATCGATATGAAAAATGGGACCCGAGGGCAGTTTTCCGACATGGCCGGGGTCTTCAGCTTTCGGGTAGTGGGCGAGAAGGCCGATGGGACGCCGGAGCAGTTCACGCTGGCCCAGGTGACGACGAACTTCTTCGGTCTGATGGGCGCGAAGATCGATGCGGGGCGCGATTTTGACGCGCAGGACGGCATACCGCAGCCGCAGCCTCCTGCCGCGCAGGGTCCGCAGGCACAGGGAGCAGCGCCGGCGCAGCCAAAACTGCCGCTGATGGCGATCCTGAGCCACGAATATTTCGTGAAGCGGTTCGGCGGCAATCCCGCGGTGCTGGGGCACACGCTGGGGAACGCGAGCGGACCGAATCCGGTGATTGTAGGCGTGCTGACGCCAGGGTTCCGGCTGTATTTTCCGCCGGAGGACCAGATCGACACGGCGCCGGATGTGTGGGTGGCGAACCGCCTGGATTATGACGCGGCGAACCGCAACAATTTCGGCATCGTGCCGGTGGCGCGGCTGAAAGAGGGCGTCACGGTAGAGCAGGCGCAGAGCGCGGCGGATGCAGTAGCCGCGGAGAGCCGACGGACGATACCGATGAACGCGTCGGTGGGGTATCACATCACGCTGGAGGCCATGCGGCAGCATCTGGTGGCCCAGGCGCGGCCGGCGATTCTGGCGCTGATGGGCTCGGTGATCTTTCTGTTGCTGATTGCCTGCGCGAATGTGGCGAACCTGCTGCTGGTGCGGGCCTCGCTGCGCGAGCATGAATTCGCAATCCGGGCGGCGATGGGCGCAAACCGTGGGCGGCTGATTGCGCCCCTGTTTACCGAGGCGTGCCTGCTGGCGGTGGCGGGCACGGCGCTGGGACTGGGCCTTGCGTGGGCTGCGATTCGCGAGCTGCGGCAACTGGCTCCGGAGAATCTGCCGCGGCTGGATTCGATTGGGATCGACGGTACGGTGCTGGCGTTTGCGGCGCTGGCGGGGCTGACGGCGGCGGTGCTGTTCGGAATGGCTCCGGCGTGGCGCGCGTCGCAACCGGCGCTCATGAATGTGCTGCGGGGGGCCAGTCGGACCTCGGGGCTGGCCAGCGGAGCGGCTCTGCGCAATGCGGTGGTGGTGGCAGAGGTCGCTTTGTCCTTCGTTCTGCTGATCGGGTCGGGGCTGATGTTCCGCAGCTTTCTGGAACTACAGCGGATCGATCCCGGATTCGACCCACACCATCTGCTGACCTTTCAGGTGCTGGGTGGCCCGCAGGGTGCGAAGACGCCGGCGGAGCGAGAGGCGCAGAGGCGTCGCATTCAGGACCGGCTGCGGGCGATTCCGGGAGTGGAGAGCGTGGCCGCGTCGACGCCGTTTCCGCTCACCGGGGGTTACAGCCCGGTCCGATGGGGCACAGAGGCCGCGCTGTCAGATCCGAGCAAGTATCAGGCGACGAATTTGCAGATCGTGACTCCGGGATATTTCGAAACCATGCGCACGCCGCTGCTGGCGGGCCGGACGTTTACGGAGGATGACGAACAGCCGGGCAGGAACTATGCGATCGTGGACGCCGACCTGGCGAAGAAGGCCTTTCCAGGCGAGTCCGCAGTGGGCAAGCGGATCCTCACGCGGGTTCAGACGCCACAGCCAGTATTTGTGGAGATCGTCGGCGTGGTGGGACATCAGCGGGAGGAATCGCTGGCGGTGCCCGGCCGGGAGCAGATCTATTTCACGGACGGCTATTTTGGCGGATTTAGCCCGCCCTCATGGGCGATTCGGACGCGCAGCGATCCGGCGAGCGATGAAGGCGAGGTGCGTGCGGCGATTGGAGGGCTGAGCCGCAGCTATCTGGTCGACAAAATGGAGCCAGTGGAGACGGTGATACAGGAGGCGCAGTCGGGAACGCGGTTCTCGCTGCTGCTGATTGGGTTGTTTGCAGTGGTCGCGGGCGTGCTGGCGGGCGTGGGCCTGTACGGCGTGCTGGCGACTGCCGTACGGCAGCGGACCTCGGAGATTGGCGTGCGCATGGCGATGGGCGCCGAGCGCAGCGACATCCTTCGCCTGGTGGTGATGCAGGGCATGCGCCTGAGCGTGGTTGGCATCGTGCTCGGGCTTGTCGCCGCTGTGGCACTCGGCCGGGTGATGACGGCGATGCTCGTCGGGGTGAAGGCAACTGATCCGCTGACGTATGTGAGCATGATCGTGATCTTCCTGGCGATTGCGGCGCTGGCGTCGTGGCTGCCGGCATGGCGAGCGGCGGGGCTGGATCCGAAGACGGCGCTGCACGAGAACTAGCACCATTCGACCTGGTCGCCAATGCGACCTCGCTCAGGGCAGGCTAACCGCCAGGCGGAGGCGCTTCGCGCAATAGCGGAACGCGTCGTTATGGCCGCGCGAAGGCGTAGTACCCGGTGCGGGTGGCGATGCGCGCGCCCGGAACCGAGCAGCGCAGGCGCACGGCATGGAAACTGCTGTCGGCCTTAAAATTTGAAGGTTTGTAGACTAGCCGATATTGCGTTCGCTGCTCGGCTTCCATGATCGCCAAATCCCGCAACAGTGCGCCATCGTGGGGATCGAAGAACACCCGGCCTCCCGTTTGCTCAGTCAGCGCCGTTAACGTCCGCCGCCCTGCGGAAAAGGCTGATTCGTGGCCATTCACGATCGCATAAATGGCCGTGCGCGTGCGCTGGCACATGTCTACGGCCTCGCGGAGATACGCGTGGCTGTTATCGTCGAGCCCGTCGCTGAACAGCAAAATGAAATTGCCGGTCGATTCGCCGGCATCTGCCGTCCACTGGTCCCGGCAAGTTTTGTACAGGGCATCGAAAATGGCGGTGAGAGGAAAGTGGGTGGGGGTGTGCGGATCCACCGTGGGAATTGCGGCTGCTCCCGCGGAGATGCGGGTGACGTCGCTGGTCCAGGGCTGCGTGATCAGAGTCTCGGTGTCGAACTGCATCACGAAGGCGCGGTCGGTGTCGGGCCGCAGGAGGCGTGAGGCGTAAGTGCGAATGACGGAGCGATTGAAGGGAAGAGACCAATACATCGAAGAGCTGATATCGAAAAGAAACCCCGCGCGGACAGGGAGATCCTCATACGATTGCAGCATCACGATCCGATCCTGGCGTTTGCCGTTGTCGGAGAGCCTGAGATCGTTGCGGGTGAGATGTGTGAGGGGCGTACCGTTCGAGGCAGAAGCGTGGAAGGTGATGGCAATCTCGTCGACAGGGACGCGGAGGGTGTAGGGCGATTGGGCCGGAGGTTGAGTCTGCGGATTTTGCGCGCCAGCGAGCGGAGAGAGCCATCCGATGAGCAGCAGGAGCCGGGCCATTCTCACATGCATGTGACCTTGCGATACCCAAACCAGTGAGCAGGGTACGATGTTTTCTGTGCCGTTCAAAATCTGGAACCGTAATGGAGGGGTGGATGAGGTCCTTCGCTTTCGCTGGGCTGCTGCTGTCATTGACGGGCGCTGCTTACGCGCAGGGAACGCCAATCGTTCTGAATGCGACGCCGACGACGGTGGCGTGGGGCTATTACTGGTCAAAAGCCAAACCCGTGCTGACCGTGCATTCAGGCGACACGGTGCGGATTCAGACGCTGTCGACGTGCGGGCCAAATGCGCGGATGGAAGAAGAAGGAGTGAACGCTTCAGACATCCCTTCGTACAACCAGCCGATTTTCGATCAGGTGAAGGACAAGGGTCCGGGCGGGCACATTTTGACCGGGCCGGTGGAGATTGCCGAAGCGGAGCCGGGCGATGTGCTCGAGGTGCAGATCCAGAAGATCGACATCGACGCGCCGTTTGCGTGCAACGGCTTTGGCGCGGGGCGAGGATTTCTGCCGAATGACTTTCCGTATGGGCGGCACAAGATCATTCCGCTGGATCGGGAGAAGATGATCGGGCACTTTGGGCCGGGGATCGATATTCCGTTGCATCCATTCTTCGGCAGTATGGGCGATGCTCCGCCGGAGTCAGCGGGACGCTATGACAGCGCGCCACCGTGGATGCACGCGGGGAATATCGACAACAAGGAGATGGTGGCGGGGACGACGCTGTTCATCCCGGTGCATGTCAAGGGCGCGCTGTTTGAGGTGGGCGACGGGCATGCGGGACAAGGCAACGGCGAAGTGGACATCACGGCGATGGAGACGTTTCTAACGGGGACGTTCCGGTTCGTGGTGCACAAGGATCAGCATCTGCTATGGCCGCGCGGCGAAACGCCGATCAGCTACATCAGTATGGGATTCAGCCCTGATCTGAAGACCGCGACGGAGATGGCGGTGCGGAACATGATCGATTTTCTGGTCACCGAGAAGCACCTGTCGCGCGATGACGCGTACATGCTCACCAGCGTCGCGGCGGATGTGGACATCACGCAGCTGGTAGACGGAAACGTCGGGGTCCACGTGATTTGTCCGAAGGGGATTTTCAGGGAGTGACAAGGCGGCTCGCCGCACGGTGAGGCCGAACGGCGAGCCGCGGGTTGGCTCGCCTACCAGCGAGAGTCGCGATCGTGATCCCGATCGTCGTCGCGGAATTCCTGCTTCACGAGTTTGGAACCGCCCAGATCAGCATCGGTGAATCCAAAGACGAAGAACTGGTTTGGGTTGGGGATTTGAGCGCCGGTGGAATCAGGTACAGTCTCAAGGAAGTCGTTGTCGTTGGCGACCCACAGGGTGTGCAGGAGTGCACCGTTGCTCCAGACGTCGGTGCCGAAGGTGATGCCTTCGATCTTGGCTGGAATGTTGCCTGGGGCGACGCCAACCGCGGTTAGCGATTTCACGATGTCGAGGAACAGCGTCTTGGGGACAGCGTTGGCCGCCGCCGCGGTTCCATCCATGCCGCCGATATCGGTTGCACCGTTGAGGTCGATTTTGAAGATCTGCTTAACCTTGGCGTTGTCGCCGTTGGCGCGTCCGTGGCCGTCCCGCTCATCGACCAGAAATTCGTGATTATTGAGGGCGAGAAGTTCGCTGACACCGGATCCTGCAGTGAGCAGGTAGCCGTATTCGTGCTTCAGGCGGCCGGACTCGATGTCGATGACGACAATGCGGAGCAGGTTGGCGGCGGCACCTTTCTCAGTGGCGTCCTGGATGAGCGCGTTCTGCATGATGCCGACCAGCGTGCGCCCATCGGGCGTGATGGCCAGGCCTTCCATGCCCTTATTGGCGGTGCGCCCGCTGGTGTTGCCGGATATCTCCGTCGCGCCGACTGGGCTGAGATTCTGGACGTAGAAGGAATCGGGCAAACGGAAGGAGCGCAGGCGCATGCCGGTGCGGCGGTCGAACTGATAAATATATGGGCCGTATTCGTCGGAGATAAAGACGCTGCGTCCGTCATTGGATACTCGAAGGCCTTCGGTATCGAAGCGCGCGTCCCAGGGGTCGCCCGAGTCATGATTGGGATCGAAGTCATCCGACCGGCCGGTGAAGTAGTGACGATGGAAAGAGTTGACAGGTGGAACGCCGGAGCCGACACCCAGACCGTCGCCAGTGCCGTAGAAAAGCGGAGACTCGCTCCACAGCAATGTGGATTCCTTCAGATGGGGCGTGAGGCTGAAGGGAAGTCCGGTGCCGGAGCTATTCGGTTCGAGCTTCATCTCGATGGTGTGAAACCGGTTGATATAGCTGGCGGTGTTGTCGATCGCGGGGTCGAAGGTGACGGCGTTGGGGCCGCGGTCGGGAAGGGCAAGAAAAGTATTTCCGGACGCCCAGGTCAGGGCCGAACCGAAGCCGCCCAGTTCATTCGCGCGAACGCCGTTCTCCAGCGGATAGGTGAGACCGGATACATCCTGGAAAGTGCCGGCGCGGGATTGATCCAGAGTGCCGATAGCCAGAACCGGAAAGGTTTGGGCAGAGGCATGCGGAACCGCGAGCAGCCCGGTGGTCAGGAGAGCAAAGACAGGCAGGAAGCGAACGTTCTTCACCGTTGGAAGGTCCTCCGGCCAGCAATTTTAAAGGCCGGAGCAGAGGACGCGAGCCAGGCGCACGGAGAACGTGGAGTCAATATTCAATGAAAAATGCGCAGCAGCAGAGTCGGTTTAAACTCGCGGAACGTTCGAGGCGCGCAGCTCGGGGCGGGGTTCGGATTCGCGCATCGCGATCGTCTGTGGGACCGGCTGCACCGGGGCGGAAGGCTGCACGATGTGCCGAATCTCCGTGACCGGCGCAAGGTGGCGCGTTTCCTGGTAGGTGTACAGGATGCGGTGAATCACGGTGAGGGTGGAAATGACGGCGAGGATCCAGAGGACGGGAGCCATCGCGTCCCAGCGCTCGAAGAGGGCACCGATGATGATGAGCACCACGCGTTCGGGGCGCTCCATGAAGCCGACCTTGCATTTCCCGATCAGGGCCTCTGCGCGGGCGCGTGTGTAGCTAACCATCAGCGAAGTGACCATCACGAAAGCGGCCAGGAAGACGTAAAAGAGGCGATTGCCGCGCGCGTAGAAGACCAGCAGTCCGAAGAAGAGGACGACGTCGGAGTAGCGGTCGATGACGGAGTCGAAGAAGGCGCCGAAGACAGTGACCTGCTGGGTCTGGCGGGCAACGCGGCCGTCGACCATGTCGAAGATGCCGGCGCCGATGATAACGAGGGCGGCATAGAGGAACATGCGGACGTAATTGTGCTGGTTGCCGAAGCCGAACAGGATGGCAGCGCCGGTGTTAATGACGAGGCCGAGGAAGGTGAGGAGGTTGGGAGAGATGCGGGTGAGGGCCAGCCCGTTGACGATGACCTGAAGGATGACGGCGCATCCGGCCCCGAAGGCACGCGTCCAGGTAATTGGCTTATTCTCTTCCACTGCGTCCCGGCTTCTGCTTCTGTAGGAAGCGTTCTGGGTCTGGCTACGAGGCAGCTTCTGCGTCATGAATGGTGGCGAGCTTCAACACCTCAAGTTCGCGCTTGCCGTTGGGCGTGATGACGGTCGTCATATCGCCCACCTGCTTGCCCACCAGCGCCTTGCCGATGGGGGAGGTGGTGGAGATGAGTCCCTTGCTCACGTCCGATTCCTCGCTGGTGACCAGCTTGTATTCGATTTTCTCATCTTTCGAGGTGTCATAGACGAGAACGGTGGAACCGAAGGCGGCACGGTCGCGGGGGATGTTCGAGAGATTGACGAGGGCCAGTTCGGCCATGCGCTTCTTGAGCTGCCCGAGGCGCGCGTTGACGAAATCCTGGCGCTGCTTGGCCATGTGATACTCGGCGTTTTCGCTGAGGTCACCCATCGCCACCGCCTTTTTGATCTCGGCGGGCAATTCGTGCGTCAACTCGTGTTCAAGCTCTTTGATTTCTTCCAGAAGCTTCTTCTTGATTAGTTCCGTCATGAATCAGTTTCCTTTGGGGCCCCGGTCGCTTTTGAGCAACAACGGTTGCTGTGCGGAACGGGTTGAAGGCCTTCGCTCCGCGGCGAAATGGGATCAAAACCCTGAAAAAGGAATGTTAAGTCCGAGGGCTGGGTACCGCCTCATCCCTCATTATACGACGCTACCCGGGGCCGGTGGGCATCGAGGAAACTCTGCAGAATCAACACGGCAGCGACCTGGTCAACGACTTCCCGGTGGGTGGAAGCGGGGCGGCCTGCGGCCTCAAGGTGACGGTGGGCTTCGGTGGAGGTGAGGCGTTCGTCCCAAAGATGAACCGGCAGAGAGAAGGCCTCGCGCAGCGATTCCGCGAAGGCGTGGGTCTTGAGCGCCTGGGGGCTGACGTCGCCGGACATATACAGGGGATTGCCCAGGACGATCGCCGTGCAGCTGTATTTGCGCAGAAGGCGCCCGAGGGATTTGAGGTCCTGTTTGACGTTTTTGCGGACTAAAGTCAGGACCGGCTGCGCGGTGAGGCCGAGTTCGTCGGAGACTGCGACGCCGATGCGGCGGCTGCCAAAATCGAGGCCCAGCAGGCGGGGTTGCACATCAAGGATGGTACCGCGAGCACGAAGAGAAAGCCGCATCTTAGAATGGGTTAGGGAATCAAAGAAACACTATTCGAAGGAACAGGTTCTCTCCCGGGTGCGACGCTTCTTCCTCTTGCTTTTCCTGGCAGTTTTGGTGGCGGCTGGCGTGGTGGCGTTCGCGCTGTTGATCCCCGCTGGTCCGCAGACGGAGACGTTCGTCGACATTCTGCCCGGAACTCCCAGCACGCGCATTGCGGCCGAGCTGAAGAAGGACGGGATCATCCGCAGCCAGTGGGTCTTTATCGCTCTGCGTGAGTGGAGAGGCGGCACGCTGAAGGCGGGGGAGTATCGCTTCGATCACCCCGCGCGGATGAGTGAAGTCTACGATCGGATCCACCGCGGTGACGTCTATACGGTCGCAGTCACGATTCCGGAAGGTTCGAACCTGTTCGATATTGCGGCGAAGGTGGAAGCCGATGGACTGGGATCGAAGGCGGCATTTCTGGCGGCGGCGAAGCAGGATGTGACGCTGGTGACGGATATGGACGCGCAGGCCACGAGTGTGGAGGGTTATCTGTTTCCGGATACGTACCGATTCCCGCGCCACACGGACCCGCAGGAGATGATGGCGGTGATGGTGAAGCGATTCCGTCAGGCTACGCAGGGAATCGGGCTGACGGCGGACTATCATCGGACGGTCACTATGGCTTCGATGGTGGAGAAGGAGACGCCGATCGACGCGGAGAGGCCGCTGGTGGCGAGCGTCTTCGAAAATCGGCTCGACAAGAACATACCGCTGATGACGGATCCCTCGGTGATATACGCGGCGCTGCTGGACGGGCGGTACCGAGGAACGATTTACGCGTCGGATCTACAGGCGGATTCGGCGTATAACACCTATCGCCATGCGGGGCTGCCGCCGGGGCCGATTTGCAATCCGGGGATCAAGTCGCTGCAGGCGGCGATGCATCCTGCGCAGACGGATTATTTGTATTTCGTGGCGGCGAGCGCGAATCCTTCCGGGCAATCGAAGTTTTCCGCCACGCTCGAAGAGCACGCGAAGGACGTGGAAGCTTATCGGCGCGCCGTGCGCAACGCAGGACCTCCACAATGAAGGCAGCATGTCCGAGGGGCCGGAGCCTGATGGGGCGAGCGCGGATCGGACTGTATCTCGCGCTGTTCGCGATGCTGCCGGTGCTCAACGGATGTTTGTGGCACACGCGCAAAGTGGCCCAGGCGAAGATGCCGGAGAACGTGCTCTCTGCCCCGGCAGAGCAACTGGTGGAGACGATCAACAAACAGTACGACGCGGTTACTACGATGAGCGCGACGGTGACCTTCACGGCCACCGAAGGCGGCGCGCGCAAGGGAAAAGAGACGACCATCACTCCCTTCAGCGGCTATATCCGGCTTCGTAAGCCGGCCTCGCTGCGGGTGATCGGATTTCTGCCGGTGGTTCACACACGGGCGTTCGACATGGCGAGCGACGGCGATGCGTTCAAGCTGCTGATTCCGCCGAAGAACAAAGCGGTGACAGGAACGAACAGCATCACCAAGCCGTCAGCGAACGCGATCGAGAATATGCGGCCGTTCATCTTCTTCGATTCTCTGCTGATTCCGAAGATCGGGGCGGACGATCTCCTGCTGGTGACGACGGACAGCCCTACGGGCGTGAATCCGAAGACGAAGAAGCTGGAGTTCCAGCCGGAATATTTGCTGCACGTGCTGAACCGGCAGGCTGGCAACGTGCTCACGGCTAAGCGGGTCATCCAGTTCAGCCGGATCGATCTGCGACCGATTGAGGAAGATATCTACGGCGCTGACGGACAGGTGCAGACGCAGGCGATTTACGGGCCGGTGCAGACTTTCGGCAACCTGCAGTTTCCGGGGACGATCACGATCAAGTGGCCACTGCAGGAGCAACAGATTTTGATCACGATTGAAAAGCTCACGTTGAATGAGCCGCTGGACGATGCGACGTTTCAGCTGGAGATTCCGCCGGGAGTCCCGGTGCAGAAGCTGCCCTGAAGAACGGCGTTCAGTGTTCAGAAAGTCACAATGGGCGATCGGTGTAGAGCGTCTTGTCTGACAGCTCCTGGATGGGATAAAGATTTGCCCCGAGAAGGTGCTGGACGTGGTCGTGGAAATCGCCGGGCACGAAGAGGATTTTGCGCGGGCCTGTTCCCCACAGGTGCATCAGGTCAGCGTCGCTGAGAAAAATGTGCGGAGCGTCCGGGTAATCAGAGCCCCAGATCATCGAGGAACCGAAGACCTGGCCGTGCGTTTCCGGATCGGGCGCAAAGTAGTTGGTGGCTCCGTGCACCAGCAGGGCTGGCCGGCGTGTATAGAAGATGATCGATGAGCCGTCGGCCTGATCGCCGTAGAGCATCAGCTGCGCGTCGGCGTTGGCAGGGGCCGCGGTAATGCGGTTGATGGTGTGAGCCAGCGATTGCGACGACAGCATCGGCTGGAAGCGCACCAGAGCAATGTGTGCCGCGACGAGAATCACCGCGAGGGTGAAAGCGACGGTGGCCGTCGCCTCGAAGGCGTGACCCTTGCGGCGTAGACGCCATGCGGCAAGGGGTCCGAGGAAGAAAGCAACAGCCGCAAGAATCGCCGGCAGACGCAGGGCTGCGAAGGACGGTCCAGTGAGGTCGAAGAAGTGTGACATTGAGAGCGTGTAGCCGCCCACGCCGCGATGCGCCATCAGCGTGCCAATGTCGGCGACATAGGGCAGGTGGCGTGACTGCCACAGTCCCCAGGCGAGCAGAGTGGCTGCAACCAGGCCGACGACAAGAAAGAAAATATGCGCACCAGTGAGCCATCCTGAGGAGGCCTTGCGACCCTCGCTTTGCGATTCCTCGATGACGGAGAGGCCGCCGGCGATGAGCATCAGCACGGCTGGATACATCGGCCAGGTGTAGTACTCCTGGTTGGTGGAGAGGCCGAAGAAGAGGAGGATGAAGCCGGCGTAAAGAGCGAGGAGCAGGCTGGTGCGCGCGCGAAAGCGCAGGCGCGCGGCCAGAGCGGACGATTCGTAGGCCGTCAGCCTGGGGTCGAGGAACTGAATGGTGTTGGTGGCGTCGTAGCGCAGGTCGGAGTAGAAGAGGTGGCGATTGCGCCAGCCGCGGCGGATCACGACAGGAAGGAAAAGACTCCATGGGAAGAGCCAGACCAGCTGGCCGAGCCAGTAAACGTAGAAGGGCTGGCGGTTGTAGTCGTGCGGATAGCGTGTGCCCAGGAAGCGCAGGAAGTGTTCGTTGATGAAGTAGAAGTAGAAGAAGCCGTGAACATGGCCGGGCGTAGGTACGTTGCCGATGGGGTTGCCGTGGTCGGGATTCGCGAGGCCGGCGAGGATGTGCCAGGGCGCTCCGATCGCGAGGAAGAGCAGGATCCCGGTGAATAGATGGAACTGCCGCCATTTCTTCCAGTCGCCGGTGAGGATGAGGTAGGGGACGACGGCAGCGACGAAGAAGACCGGCGCGATGAGTCCTTTGGCGAGCAGCGCGAGCGCTAGCGAAGCATACGCGAGATAAAAGCGGGCTGGTTTGCGATCTTCGATGCCGGTGAGAAAGCTGTAGAGCGCGAGCAGCAGGAAGAAGGTCAGGAGCGATTCCGGGATGAGCGTGCGCGTGAAGAGAAAGACGCCCACGGAAGTCAGCATGGCCAGAGCCGCATAGAAGGCGGCGCGATCACCCCAGGCGCGACGGCTCCACGACCAGGCGATCCAGGCACAGCCGAGCACGGCCAGCGCCATGGGCAGGTGCGTTGCAAAGACGTTGTAGCCGAAGACGCGGTAGTCGGCGGCTACGATCCAGTAAGGAAGCGGCGGCTTCTCGAGATAGCGGATGCCGTTGACGTAAAGCGTGACCCAGTCGCCGCTGATGGCGATATGCTGGGCGGCCTGGGCGTGCGTGGCATCGGCGTCGTCGAGGAGCGAGGGCGAGAACAGGGCAGCAAAATAGACGGCAACGAAGACGAGAACCAGCAGAGTCCAGGCGCGCGAGGGCGTAGAGTAGATCGATGGCTGGACCGACACGGCCGCCGCCGACTGAGATTTTGATAAGGGAGGGTAGGTCATCTGGTCGAAGCTCGGCAGAGAGTTCAGAATATCAGTGAGAGCCCGCAGCAAGCGGGCGGGCAGCGATGAATCACGACCTCAAGAACGTGCGGCGGCTGGCGGCGAAGCTGCGCGAAAATCTGCAGAAATGCGCCGATGATCCGGGCGTGGACCCCGTGCATGACACGCGCACGGGGACGCGACGGTTGCAGGCCACGCTCGAAGATCTGGTGCGCCAGTGCCCTGCCGGCGAGCCAGGAGCGCCAGTCCGGGCGGCCGCTCTGGCACGATGAAGACACTCAAAAAGATCCGGCGCGAAGCGGGACCGGTGCGAGATCTGGATGTACATCGAAAGCTGCTGGAGAAGCTGACGAAGCGGGCGGTTGAGCCTGGCGGGCAGGACAAAGGCAGCGAAGCGCGGGAGCAAGGGCCGACGCTGTTCGTACCGGATCTCCTGGAGTCTCCGGAAGCCGGGATGCGCATTTCGGGTCTGGCGCGGCAGGCCGATGATCTGGATTCGTGGCTGAAACACCGGCGCAGCCAACTGGCCGATGGATTAAAGGCGCAGGCCAGCGATCTGACGGAGAAACTCGACAAGCGGCTGAAGGAACTGGACGTCGTGCTGGGTGCGAAGCGCGTGCGGCACGCGCGGAAGAAGCCACCGGGTGTGGTGGCGCTGGACAACTTCGCGCGGCTGGCCTCAGAAATGCAGGTGCTGGACGCCGGAAACCTGCACGATTTTCGCAAGGGCGCAAAGAAGGCGCGCTATGTCGCGGAGCTGGCGGCACAAGGCGACGCGCAGGCCAAGCAGGTGGGCGAAACGCTGAAGAAGCTGCAGGACGAGATCGGCGACTGGCACGACTGGCTGGTGTTGACGGAGGAAGCCCACTCGGCGCTGGGCCATCAGGGGACGGAGCTGATTCCGCTCATCGAAGGGGAGCGCGAGCGGCATTTTGTGGCAGCGATGAAGATGGCGGCGAAGCTGCGCGGGCGGCTCATGGGCGAGTGGCTGGCAACGAAACCGACACTCAGCCCGTTCGGCTCGGTTGCACGGCAACCCCGCTCAGGGCAGGCTGTTCGGCGCTCAGCGGTCGGGAAAAACGCGGTGGTGAGTCGTTGACCCGAAGAAACAGGGATTAGAGTTTAAGATCGCGATTGACTTGGGCTTCGGGAAATCATGCACACATTTGCGGCCATCGACATAGGATCGAACTCCTGCCGGCTAAAGATTGGCCGCGTGGTGCAACACCGTCTGCGTGTGGTGCATGAGGATCGCGAGGTCACGCGTCTGGGCGCGAGCGTGTTCGATTCGGGGATCGTTTCGCCGGAAGCGATGGCCGCGACACTGCGCACGCTGAAGCGGTTCTACAAAGCAGTGCAGTCGCACGCGACGGACAAAGTCCGCTGCGTCGCAACCTCGGCGATGCGCGATGCGCGCAACTCCCGGGCATTTCAGGCGTGGGTACGCGATGAGACCGGCTGGGATGTCGAGATCATCTCGGGACTGGAAGAAGGGCGGTTGATCCACCGCGGCGTGGTGGAGAACGAGCCGGGTGCAGGTGGGAAATGCGTGCTGGTCGATATCGGCGGCGGCAGCTGTGAGATCACGTTGTCTGAGCACAAGCGGATTCACGAGACGATCAGCCTGCCGCTGGGCGCAGTGCGGCTGACGCAGGAGTTCGTGCGCAGCGAGGTGCCGGGCAAAGACGAGATTCGGCGCCTGCGGCAGTTCATCGACCGCGAGATGCGGCGGGCGAGGCGACGCATTCATCCCGAGCGTGTGCGGCTGGTGATCGGAACGTCGGGAACGGCGGCGGCACTGTTCGATGCCGGGCGCGCGCTCGGCAAGGGACGCGCCAGCAAGGAGCTAGTACCGACCGCGATGGTGCGGCGGCTGACGTCGAAGCTGACGAAGATGAAGATGGGCGAGCGCTCCGCGGTGCCGGGGATCGGGCCTAAGCGGTCGGAGATTATTGTGGCCGGCGCGCATGTGCTGGCGGAGGTTCTCGAGGCCTTCGCGCTGCCTGGATTTCGTTATTCGCCGATGGGGCTGCGGGATGGGATCCTTGCGCAGATGCTTGCGGAGCAGGATCCACGAGCGTCGGCGCATCGGCAGTTCGAACTGGATCGCTGGCATGCGGTCGAAGAGGCAGGACGAAGATACGGGATCGATCCGCGGCAGGCGGAGCCGGTGCGGCAACATGCCGCGCAGATGTTTCACGATCTGGCGGCGGTTCACGATCTGCCCGAGGAGTATCAGACGTGGCTCGAGGCGGCAGCCATGCTGCGGGACATCGGCAAATTCCTGAACCACCAGGGCTATCACCGGCACGCGCAATACATCATCGCCAACTCGGAGTTGTACGGGTTCACGCCGCAGCAGCGCGTGATCACGTCGGCGATCGCACGCTACCAGGGCAAAAGCCGGCCCGAGCCGGAGGGGCGCACCATGCGCCAGGTTCCTCCTGAGGAGTATGACCACGTGCGCCGCGCCGTCGTGTTGCTGCGGCTGGCTGTGGCGCTCAATCAGGATCGGGCCAGCGACGTGCTGAAGGTGCGGGTGCGCGTGTATCCCAAACGCGTGCTGCTGGAACTGCTGCCCGGACGCACGGGTGCAGAACTGGAGTTGTGGTCGCTGCGGAAAGAGGCCGCTTACTTCCGCGAAGTCTTCGGACGGGAACTTTTCGTCGCCTTGGCGTAGCCGCGCAAAATCCGGGGATCGACCAGCCAGTGGAGCGTGCCGGGCAGGCGCACGCAGTCAATGCGGGCGATGGCGCCCTTGCGCAGGCGAGTGCTGATGCGGCCGCCGGGAGCGAGGAGCGATCCGAAGAAGACCGTCAGGTTGGGATTGTGGCCGACGACGAGGACGTTTTCGTACTTCATCAGGCTGCGGACCAGATCCTGGAACTTCGCAACGGTAGCCTCGGGGGCCAGGGCATCAGAGATTTCAATTTTGCTGTCGTAACCGGTTTCGGTGCCAACCAGCGAGGCGGTCTGCAGGGCTCGCTTGAGTGGGCTGGAGACGACCCGGTCGAACTGGACATTGAGGGCGTTGATGAAACTGCCAACGAGGAAGCACTGCTGTTTGCCCTCCTTGTCCAGGGGGCGTTTTACGTCAACAACGGGGTTGGCGCGGCGCGTGCCGGCGCTGGCATGGCGAAGAATGTAGAGGTTCATACGTGGAAAGCCGGAAGTACTCCGATCCTCTTGAGGGAGGTGTTTTAACGTGATTGTAACAATGGGGCGAGTTCTCGAATGTTAATTTCGCGCCGTGTTTTGGCGGGATTTGACGCGATTTCCAAGCAGGCGAACGCTTATCCGTGCGTGACGGGCTGGGGAGTTGGCAGGGGGCCGGGGTAGGGTTCCGGGTCGGGGTCGGGGGAAGGGCCTGGAGCGGGCTCGGGACGGGGGGAAGGCGGCTCGGGGAAGGGCTGCGGGCCTGGATCGATGCCCGGGATCGGGTTGAAAAGCATGCTGGCGGCGACTGTCACTTCTGGGTGGGAACCTCGGGCGGCGAATGCGGTTGCCTTCAGCGAAATTCCCAGAGTTCCGAGACCAGCAGACCCCCAAGCCAGGAGCGCGTGGCTTTGGGTCTGAAACCGTGGCTGGCGAGGAGAGCGCGCCATGGCGGAATTTGGCGCGCCGTGAGGCCGGTGAGCAGGCGGAACGCCGCGTAGAGCGCCGAGATGACGACGCGGGCGAGCGTCCGCTGGAAGACGCCGGTGTGGGGGATGTGGAATTCGGAGACGAGCCACCGTGCTCCGGGAGCGAGATGCGGCCGGATGCGCGCGATGAGGCGGTCGGCTTCCGATTCGGTGAGGCAGTCAAGGAAAAAGTGGGTGACAACGAGGTCGTAGCCGGCGGCAGACGGTGTGAAGACGCGGGCGTCGGTACAGGTGGTGGTCAGGCGGCGCATGTCGCCTTGTGCGGCGACGCGCTTGCGCAGGAGGCGGAGCATCCCGGAAGAGGCGTCAACGGCGTCAGCGCGGAGTTTCGGGGAAGAAACAAGAAGGCGGGCGAGGAAGCGGCCGTCTCCGTCGCCGATGACCAAAGCACGGCGAGATTGCGTGAGCGCCGGGATGTGGTGAAAGCGGCAGCGCTCGAGCATTGGACCGAAGGAAAGATATTCCATCGGGCGGTAGAGGCGAGCGACGCGATCGAAACGGGCTGGAGGCTCAGAGCCGAGGACGGGACGCGGCGCGACAGCCGGAGTGTGGGCCGCTGGGGGGATTTCGACGATGCGTTCTACAGATGCCATGGAAGGACGAAAAGGATCGGTGTGAGAAGGGCGGCATCGGCGGCAACGCGAAGAAGGAGGAGGAAGTGCATCCGGTCTTCGGGATCGGATTTTCGGCGCTTGAAGCGGTGGTGCAGATGATGGAGAGCGAAGAGGAGAAGTGCCGAGACCAGGGTGGAGGCGTAGATTCCAGACTCTCGGCCCCTTTGGCGGCTGAGAGCCAGCGCGAAAGCTGCGGCCGTGAGGCAAACGGCGAATGCGGGGACCGTGATTGAGGTGGACGAGATCGCCGGGCGTTCCCAGGTTTCGATGGCAATGCAGTTCAGCGTGCAGAGCGCCGCGAAGAGGAGCACGGGCCCGGCGAGCTGCGCGCGCGCGGAGGCGCCAGTCGCCCATGCCGGGACCGCGGTGGCTAACGCGAACAAAATGCCAACAGCCATTTCGCGCGGGAACCAGTGGCGGACGCGGAGGCGGGGCAAATGTACGCTGGCGAAATAGAGCATCGCGACGGCGAACAGGAGCGCGTCGTCGCGGCGCGCGGCTGCCGGCATGATGCAGACGAGGCCGAGGAGCAAGGATCCGGCAATGGCAGCAATCTGCAGCAAGGCGGAGCGATGCCTGGCGTGGAAGAAGTGGCGTTCGCGCAATGCGGGATGGGACGGGGATTGGGCGTCGAGCAGCCGGTCGGCAACGTAGATGAGCCAGGTGCCGATACCAAGAACGGCGATGGAGATCGCAGAAACGCGAAGCTCTAAGGCGCGCGCAAAGCTCCAGGCCCACAGCACCGCGACCGTTGGCGCATCCAGACTGCACAGATGCCAGTAAACCGGAACTCCCCACAGCCTTGAGTGCTTGCGTTCAACAACCGCGGGGAGCGGAGCAACAAGAGCCACTCCTCAATTCTAAAAGTGAAAACGGTAGCGAACCTGCCCGTAGACCTGGCGTGGATCATTTTCATGGAAGCCGCCAAAGGTGAGGCTGTTATCGAGCAGGACCCGAGTGTTGGCAACGTTGACGGCATTCACGCTCAGCGACCAGTTCTCGCCGACCGCCTTTCCCGCGGCCAGATCGAAGGTGGTGTGCGCGGGCAGGTAGTCACCGGTATAAGGTGAGGGCGAATCCGTAAAGCCGTTGGCGAATCCCGAACCGTAGTAGACGTTCGCAGCAGCCCAGGCACGGTGGGTCAGGCTGCCGTCGAATCCGACGTTGAGCGTATTGCGCTGGTCGTGATCGAGCGGCGAGTAGCCGGGCTGGACGGCGCAGTCGGGCGAATCCGGCGGATAGCAGATGAGGCCGCCGGTGACCGTGCCGATCTGCTGCGCGATCTGGTTGGAGTACGCGAGATGGAATTGGCCGTAGCGCCAGAGGTGGGGGGAGCGAAGGGTCAGTTCCCAACCCTGAATCAGCGCGCCATCGACGGTGACGGGGATGAAGATGCTCGATTCGCCGATGTTGCTGTGATCGAGGAAATTGTTGGCGCGGGTCTGGAAGGTATCGGCGTCGAGGAGCCAGCCGCGGAAGGGGATCTGGATGCCGAACTGGTGCTCCTCGTCGCGCTCTCCCCTTAGCGGGACGAAGTTGGTGTCGCTGTCCTGCGCAAATGCGAGCGCCGGCCCGGAGATGCTGGTGAGCGGCGGCGGCTGGTAGAAGTGGCCGTAGAATCCGCGGAGGACCCAGCCGAGTTTGGGGATCTGGACGGCCACGCCGATGCGGGGATAGATCGCGTTCTCAGAGATGGCACCCTGGAAATGGGTCTGCCGCTCGCCGCCGATCAGCGTGAGCCAGGAAGTGGGACGGTAGCTGTCTTCGACAAAGGCTTCTTCGACGCCGCCGTTGACGATGGATGTTTCGGAGAAACTCGAAGCGCTGCCGTCGTTGAAGACTACGCCGAAGACGTCACTCTCGTGCTGGCCGTAGCCGTACACGCCGGCCTTGAAGGAGTTGCGCGCAACCGTGGTGGAGAAGTACGCCTGGGCCCCCGTGTACTGGCCGGTCTGTTTGGCCGTCGTTGCTGTGGGTTGGTCGTTGGGGTTGGGCTCGTAGTTGGCGTCGTTGTAGTGGTAGAAGGGCGACACTTCGAAAAGAGACTTCGCGCTCAGCGTGTGAATCCAGGAGAAGGTGGCAAGGCCATCGGTTTCGTGTTGGCCGTCGCGCAGACCGGATGAGTCGTAGAGCTGGTTCTCCCAGTCGGCGGGATTCGGGTCGTAGGGAATCTGATAGTAGTCGGTGCGCAACTGGCCTATGAAGCGCAGCTGATCGTGGGGGTTGTGGTTGAAGATGAGCGATGTGAATCCGCCGTACCCGTTTTCGGCATCGTGCACGGGTTTTTCGATGGGTGGCATCAGGCCGTAGCTGCTGCGGTTACCGTTGACGGCG
This sequence comes from uncultured Acidobacteriaceae bacterium, assembly GCA_963705765.1. Taxonomy (GTDB): domain Bacteria; phylum Acidobacteriota; class Terriglobia; order Terriglobales; family Acidobacteriaceae; genus Palsa-343. Next base: position 25,666 of record CAVPKU010000051.1, read on the forward strand.
GTGAACCAGGCAAAGCGCTCGGTATGATCACCGAGGCTCAACTGGCTGTCCGTCTGGTCATAACTACCCAGCGTGGTTACAAATTCACCCTGGCGGCTGGTTTCAAACCCTGTACGCGGGATAACGTCGAACATGCCATAGGTGCGGTCACCGAGATCGGCGCCATAGCTGCCGCGGTCTACTTCGAGGGTGTCGATGTCGCGGGGGTCGATCTGCGGGCCGATGTTGCTGGCGATGTTGGTGCTGGGGATGGGAACGCCGTCGATCATCCAGTTCAGCTCATGGCCGCCGCGCATGTGGAGCATGTCGTGGGTCATGTAAGCGCCAGGAGTGTAGTCAGTGATCATGGCAAGCGAGTTGGTGCGGTCCGCGCCGGGGGTTTCTTCAATGTCGGCGCGGCTGATCATCGTTTCCGGGGTCACGGAATCACGGTTGACGGTCTGGGGTTCGGCGCGCACTTCTGCGGTTTGCCGAACCGAGGCCACTTGCAGCGGAAAGTGAAGGAGCTCCGATCCGTTGGAGGTGACGGCGAGGGTCTGTTCGAGGGTGGCAAAGCCGTTGCTGGAAACAGTGATGTTGTAGATGCCGGGCGGCACGGCCTGGATGGAGAAGGCGCCGTCGGAGTTGGTGTCGGCAGTGAAGAAGAGGTCGGAATGAACGGCACGCAGGACTATCCTTGCGCCTGCGATAGGCCGATGGGTGGGATCATGGACGATGCCCTGGACCTGGCCGAGCAGAGCGGCGTAGACCAGCGGCGCTGCAAGCAGCAGGGCGAAAGGCAGCAGAATTCTTCGCAGCATGAGTGGCTCCTGAGGAAAAGCTCGCTTCTGTAGCGATCACGGTGACAAAAGGAACCAGCGCGGCGAAGGAGCCGCGGGCTGGTTCTACAGGGCAAGAGCTAGAGCGTGAGCGTCGAAGGAGGGCCGCGCTTGTGGCGGGTACGATCGGCGGAGATGCGGTAGCCGGCTTCTGCGGCACCGATGATCGCCGCTGGTCCGGCGGAAGGGCCGAAGACGGCCGGCTGACTGGCTGCTGCCAGCGGGTGCTGCTGAACGAACAGAGCGTGAGTGAACGGAGAGTAAGGGCACTTCGCCGAGATCACCTGGGAACTCGGAGGAATGTTGCCCACTTCGACGTCCATCGCGCAATGGTGCTTGCCATCGCGACGGCAGCAGGCGGGGAGCTGCGAATCATCCGGTGCGGACGCGAGTGCTGGCGCGATCAGCGGAAGGCTGAAGACGGTTACCAGCAGGATTGCGAAAGCGCGTCGCATGTCTGAAAAGAACACGAAGCCGGGGAGGCGCCGGGAACTCCTATTCTACTTCGCGGCCGTGTAGTCCTGTTGCACGATCGCCCAGACGTCGTTCTTCTTGGTGACGTTCAGCGTGAGGTGGTGCGAGGCCGACTGCGAGGCATCCTGGTCCGGCGTATAGGTGAGCGTGTACTGATTCTTCAGCAGACCGAGGATTTTGTTGTAGGACTCTTCCGCCTTGTCTCGCTTGCCTTCCACCATGTAGCCACCGGTGGCATTGCACAGGTGCTCGAGGATCTCCCTGCCATCGATGTGTGGGCCCTCCGACGGGGTCTGTCCTCCACCGCCGCGCCGTCCCCCGCCGCCTCCGCCACCGGGATAGCCACCTCCGGTTCCGGGGATTCCGCCAATCCCCCCGCGACGGCTTTGACCGGGATTGGTATTGTTTTGGCGCTCCTCTTCGCCCTTGTAATAAATGGCGAAGATCGCCGTGTGCGAGGCCTGCGCGGCTTCGATGGCGTCGTTGACTGTCTCCTTGCTTTCGCGATCGATGCCATCGCCGACGAGAATCAGCGCGTGATGGCCGGGTTCCTTCGCGATCACCTCAGTCGAAGAGAGATAGATAGCGTCATAGAGCGTGCCACCATAGTTGGCGCGGCGGTGTTCTTCCGAGCCCTGATCGTTGGAGTCGCCGCCTTGTTCGTCGCGCGTGCCCAGCTGCCGTGATCCCAACTGCGTGATGGCGTCGTGCAGCTTGTTCGCATTGGCCGTCGGGTCTTCGAGCAGATCCACCTCGCCCGCGTACTGAACGATGAAAGCGTGGTCGTCGGTGCCGGGCAGCATGTGGTCGATGAAGTGAACGGTGGCCAGGCGGATGTCGCCGATTTCTGCGCGTTGGTTGGGCGTGGTCTGGCCGATGATGCCGAAGGTCATCGGGTGCCGGCTGCGCGGGCCCGAAGGACGTGATGGTCTGGATGTGTCCGTTATCGGTGAGCGTAATGTCGCCGGCGGCGAGATTCTTGACCGGATCGCCCTTCTTGTCGACTACGGTGACAGGCATCGAAACGGGCAGGCTCGCGACAGCGGGCGCAGCGGCCGGTGCAGGGCTCTGCGGAGCGGGTTGCGCCGGCGTTTGGGCTGGCGTCTGGGCCGGGGTTTGGGCGAGGATATTCGTCGCGAGAAGCGCCAACGTGGCTGCGGGCAGGAAAAGCCGGATGCGAGAGGAAATCTTCATGGTTTCAGGGTTGGTGCCAGGACCACCCATTAGACGTTAGCACCGACGCAGGGGTTTCGGCGGTTGTCCGGCGCGGGTTCAGCAGCCCTTGCGGCGGAAGATGAAGTAATCCACCGAATAGCGGCCTGCCCCGAAAATGAGCGCCATCAGCGAGGCAAACAGGAAAGTAAAAGGGTCTGCGTTGTAGAACTTGCCTGGATCGCTGATGATGGCCCCCAACGCGGAGGGATCGGCGGTGATGTAAGCGACGATCATGTCGCCTGCCAGCAACAGACCCACGAAGCGCGTCCCGAAGCCGGCGATCAGCAGGATTCCGCCCACGAACTCCAGCAGCGAAACGCAAATCACGGTAAGGTGCGGCGCGGGAATGTTCAGGCTGGCAAAAAAGCCAGTCGCGCGATCGAGGTTATGGAGGCGGCCCCACCCGGACTGGGCAAACTGCCACCCCCAGTAAACGCGGATCAGCAGCAGGAACGGCGATTCGAGCCTCGCCGACAGCAATTGGAAGCGGCGATAGAGCGCCGGGATCAGGCCCGCGGGTTTGTTGTCGGGACAGTCAGACGCAGGCGGGTTCGCAGGAGTGCTCATCAGTTCTTGCCTTTCTTGATGTGGCAGCGCGGACGGTCAGGATGTGAACCAACCCAGCATAGACCAGTTGGCAAAGGCCTCCTGGAGAAATGCGGGGTGCTGTTCTTCGGGAAGAGCGCTGTCCTTCAGCGCGAGTTCGATGGCATCGCCGAGGGACTTCCCGGCGATCAGCGCGGTGAGCAGGCCGTATTCCTCGGGCGAAAGCTCCTTGTACCAGACCGTGTTCTCGTGGCGATGGATGGCGAGATGGATGGGCCGGGGCCTCATCGCAGCGACATGGCGGATGCGGCGGCGGCGGCGTGCAACGTTAGCATTATTGGCCGAAGAAGCCGCGCTGCCGTTTTCGGTACGGACCTCGAGGAGCAGGTCATCGACGGGGTAGCGGAGCGAGAGGACGCGCAGGTGCGGCTGCAGCCGCAGAGTGGAGTTCTCGTCGATGCCGGCGAGCTTTTTTGCGCTCAGGCGTGGCCGCTCTTCAGAATCGAAGGCTTCGATGTGAGCCCACTCCAGACGAACCATGTCGCGGGCGAGGCCGGGGTGCGGGCCGAGATGCTCGGGGTTCTCTTCAAGCCAGGGTTCGAGCCGGGAGCCGAGGTTGCGCAGTGTGAACGACTCCGACGGGCAGTCGGTGAGATAGGCGCGCATGAGCGCATCGAATCGCGCGCGGCCGAGGATCGCCTGCAGCCCTGGAAAATCCTCTTCAAACGATGTGTAGAGACGGAACCAGTACTGGCGGTTGTAAATCTCCAGGCGCTCGAAAGAGGTGAGCCGGTCGTTGGGCTTGATGATCGCGTCCGCTTCGCTCAGGTTCGAGGTGCCGTCGCGGCGCTTACGCGGCATCGTCTCGGTGCGGGTGAGCGGGTGCATGACCGCGGCGGCCATCCGGCGCTGAATCTCGAGCAAGCCGGTTGGCGTGGTGGCGGTGGACGGGCTGGAAGGTCCGGTCATCGTGCTGCTCCGGACTGGACGGGAGCGGCCTCGACGATCGACGCGGCGGCGGCCTGCATCGCGGCGAGACTGTTCTGCTCCGGCGCTGCTTCGGCGGCTGCCTTCAGAAATTTGTTGGCCTTGAGGGCTTCTGCGTGAACTTCCTCGAAGCTGGGAATATTGTCGTCCCACTCCAGGAGTGTGGCTGTGGGTCCGCAGCGCTCGATGGCGCGGCCGTAGAGACGCCACACCGCGGGAAGAACCGGATGATCGTGCGTGTCGAGGATGTACTTCTCGAACTTGCTGTGCCCGGCAACGTGAATCTGCGCGACGCGATGCGCTGGCACCGAGTTCACGTAAGTGAACGGGTCGAAGTTGTGGTTTTTCGACGAAACATAAATGTTGTTCACGTCCAGCAGAATGCCGCAGTCAGCCCGCTCCACGACCTCGTTCAGGAACTCCCACTCCGTCATCTCGGAGACGTGAAATTCGGCGTAGCTGGAGACGTTTTCGACGACCACGGGGACTTCGCAGTAGTCCTGGACCTGGCGGATCTTCTGCGCGGTCACTTCCGCCGCTTCCCAGGTGTATGGCATCGGCAGCAGGTCGTGTGTGTAGCGGCCATCCACCGAACCCCAGCAAAGATGGTCGCTGAGCCACGGCGTTTTGGTGCGGCGGACGAGGTTCTTGAGTCTCTTCAGATGTTCGCGGCTCAGCGGATCGGCGGATCCAAAGTACATGGAGACGCCGTGCTGGACGATTTTGTACTGCTCGATGATCTGGTCGAGAACTTCGAGCGGCCGGCCGCCATCGACCATGTAGTTTTCCGAGATGATCTCGAACCAGTCCACGACGGGATGGCGCGACAGGATGTGCTGGTAGTGCGGAATGCGTAGACCAATGCCGACGCCGTAGTCGGTGAAACCGTTGAAGCGATTCGCAGGCAAGGGAACCTCTGAGGTGAAAAGCAGAAGGGCCGCGGGTGAGGCGGCCCTTCCTGCCGTTGGGTGAAACTAGTCAGGCATCTTGGAGCCGTCGGTCGCGCAGCCGCCCTTGCCCTTGCAGCTGTTCTTCTGTTTGCAGCCGTTGTCGCTGCTCTTGCAGCCGCCCTGACCCTTGCAGTCGTTTTTCCCTTTACACGAATGCTTGGGGGCTTTGGCGAAGTCGACACCGGCAAACGACAGTTTGCCCGCCTTCAGGATAGGCGTCGCGGACGAGTTGGGCGTCAGGGACGCGTGCATCACTGTCGCGCCGCTGAGCAGACCCGAAACGGCCGCAGCGACCATCATGGTCTTCATGGTTTTCATTTTGTCATTCCTCCATCGGATTACGAGGGCCAGAACCAGGCGCAACCTGGAGACTTCTGGGGAGCGCCAGGCGGGGGTCCTCGCGGTGCGGATTAGACTACATAATCAACTACGCGCTGCGCTACTGTTGCGGATTGAAATTTTCGGCCCTTTTAACACTTCTCCTCCCAGTAGCGCTTTCCCTATGAGAGTCATGAATCCTGCCGAGGTTACATAACCCCGAATAAAAATCACTATTTAGTGACAAATTGTCCCTGCGGGGGAACAAGGATGGCTGAGGACTTTACATGAGCCGTGGCGGGCGCAGGCATGCGGGCAAAGTTGCCCTGCGCTTTGTGCTGATGATCGGGGTGGTCAGCTTCTTTGCGGACTTTGTGTACGAAGGCGGGCGGAGCATCAGCGGGCCGTTCCTCGAAACGCTGGGCGCGACGGGCGCGATTGTCGGCGTGGTGGCCGGGTTGGGTGAACTGCTCGGCTATGGGTTGCGCTACTTCTCCGGACGCATCAGCGAGCGGACGCGGCAATTCTGGCCGATGACCTTGTTCGGCTATTTCGTCCAGATGGCGGCGGTGCCGTCGTTGGCGTTCGCCAGGAACTGGCAGACCGCCGCCGGGCTAATCGTGATGGAGCGCGTGGGCAAGGCCATCCGCAATCCACCGCGGGATGTGATGTTGTCGCACGCCGGTAAGGAGATCGGGATCGGCTGGGCCTTCGGCCTGCACGAGGGACTGGACCAGGCCGGTGCGCTGCTGGGACCGCTGATGCTGGCGGTGATCCTGGCGTACCGCGGCGATTACAGGCTTGGGTTTGCGGTCCTGGTGATTCCGGCTGTCATTACCTGCGTGCTCATCGTGGTCACGAAGTTCCTCTACCCCCGACCCGAGGATCTGGAGCCTCATTCTCCTCCCATCCACGCCGAAGGCCTCGATCGCTCCTTCTGGATCTATCTCGTCGGGGCCGCGCTGGTGGCGGCGGGCTTCGCGGATTATCAGCTGATCGCGTTCCACCTTCAGAAGCACGGCGTCGCCTCGATGATCTGGATTCCGATCTTTTACTCGGTCGCCATGGCGACCAGTGGCGCGGGTTCGCTGCTGTTTGGCAAGCTGTTCGATCGCCATGGTGTCACGGTGCTGATCCCTCTGACGTTCATCTCGATTGCATCGGCACCGCTCGTGTTTCTGGGCGGATTCTCCTGGGCGCTGGTCGGCGCAGCGTTGTGGGGCCTCGGCATGGGGGTGCACGAGTCGATCATCCCCGCGGCGGTGGCGACCATGGTTCCGGTGGAGCGGCGGCCTTCGGCGTATGGATTGTTCACCGCCGCGTATGGCATCTGCTGGTTCCTGGGCAGCGCGGCGATCGGGTTCCTGTACGACGTGTCGGTGCAGGCGGCGGTGATTTTCTGCGTGGCGGCTGGGCTGGCGGCATTGCCGTTCTTTTTCGCGGTGAGGAAGAGGGCTCAGGGCGCAGAACTCACAGCCCAGTAGCGGCAATCCATATCTCAAGACCCGCGGTGGTGGCTTTGGTAGTTGATGTAGCCGAGGCCGACGCGCATGTGTCGGGCGATATGGTTGGGGACCGTGACCGCCAGGGTCATACCGAGGATTCCGTGCGCGAGGGCCAGTGTATAGAGGCTGCGATAACGCAGAAAGAGCGCGCACGACATCGCTCCCCAGAGGAAGGTGAGCGCGACCAGCACCGGGTTAGGGATGTGAGCAGCGGCGAAGAGGATCGTGGCCAGCGCGATGGCTGGATACCGCCGCAGGCCGAGCCGCAGGAAGCGCGTCAGGACGTAGATCTGCAGGATGAATTGCTGCATCAGTGCCCAGAGCGCGTATCCCAGGAGGTGCGTGAGGACGGGGAGCGGTCCGTAGAGCGGGTGGAGGGTGTGGAGATGCTTCGCGAGGGCGATGCCGGCGAGCGCGATCAGGATAGCGGCGACGACGATCCAGAGGGAGGGGAGCAGACCGCGGAGGCCGAGGCCGTGGGTTGCCACTTCTTTGCGGCGGAGGATGGCGGTGAGGCCGATCCAGGCGAAGGCGGTCCAGTAGAGGATGCGCTGAGCGGGGTTCGGCGTCCAGAGGGTGGCGAGGATGAGGGTGTAGCCGACGGCGAGTTCGAGAAGGTCGCGGGTGCGGGGTGAGAGGCGCACAAGAATTAGGGTAAATGGACCGGGAACGTGTTATTCCTTCGTTGTTGTCGGCAGTTCGCAGTGAAGTTCGAGTGCTTCCTTGAGGTTTTCTAGCGCCGCCTCCTCTGTCTTACCTTGGCCGGCGACATCGACATCTAGGTATTGGGCGACGAACCAGTTGCCCTCTTTCCAAACCGTTGCTGAAGGTGGGTATTTCACAGGGATATTCTTGCACGGGCTGGGATACGGGCAATTGGATAGAGTTTGAGTGGTGGCTAAGAGGTTTGCATGAACTGCAGAGCGTCATGACCGGAGAAAAGATGTTTGACACGCTTAAGGGCTACCTGCTGAAGATGCCAGCTATCTCGAAAGGTATCGGATGTGGTGTTTCTGAGAGCGGCGAGTGGTGGGTCAAGTTCGCAATCGATATCGCTCATCCGCTTGCCTGGAACGTGGTGCAGGAACTGGGCCATGTTCTTAACTGCTTGTCTCTGGACGAAAGGCTGCCCACCGTGTTCATGCCGGTTTCTCCGCCCCCGTATATGAACGGCGGACCTGCAGAATTTCTCTCGTGGGTGATTGAGTGCCGGGATCGCGAATTGACACCCGCGAAGTGCGTTGAATGGCTTGAGGGCCGGTTGCCTCGGCCGGTCGACGACCTCAAGCAGTGGGAGAATGAGGATTCGGGCGAGGGAAAGTCGAGTGGGCACCCGGTGGGGTGCCCAATTATGGTTTGTTCTGCCGCCTACTGCAGCAGCGTTCCGGTTTCAGGTTCGATCTTCGCTTCTTCCGGCGGGATCACGACGGCTGCGGCTACGCGATCTCCTTCTTCGAGGTTGAGGAGCTTGACGCCCTGGGTGGATCGACCTGCGGCGCGGACGGTGTTGGTGTCGATGCGGATGATCTTGCCGTACTGGCTGATGACGATGATCTCCGACGTTTCGTCGACGAGCTGAATGCCGACCACCTTTCCGTTTCTTGCTGTGGTCTTGACGTTGATGACGCCCTTGCCGCCGCGGGACTGCAGGCGGTACTCCTCAACGTCGGTGCGCTTGCCGAAGCCGGCCTCGGTGACGGACAGAATGCGGTGGACTTCGCCATTCTTTTTCGGGGTGATCGCAAGGCCGACCACGTAGTCGTTCTTGCCGATGTCGATGCCGCGAACACCGTAAGCGGGACGGCCCATGGAGCGGACGTCCTCTTCGCCGAAGCGAATGGCCATGCCGTCGTGCGTGGCGAGGAAGACGATCTGATTGCCGTCGGTAATGCGAACCCCGATCAACTCGTCGTCTTCGTCGATGCCGATGGCGATGATGCCGCGCGCCATGACGTTGCAGAAGTCCTTGAGCGGCGTCTTCTTGACGGTGCCTTTGCGCGTCGCGAAGAAGATGAACTTGCCTTCTTCTTCGAGATTGCGGACGGGCAGGATGTTGCGCACGGTTTCGCCGGGCTGCAGGCTGAGCAGGCTGGCGATGGATTTGCCTTTGCCGGCGGCGCCCACGTCGGGAATTTCGTACACCTTGAGCCAGTAGACGCGGCCTTTGTTGGTGAAGCAGAGCAGATAGGCGTGCGTGGAATCGACGATGAGCTGGGTGACGAAGTCTTCTTCACGCGTCTTCATGCCGAGGCGGCCGGTGCCTCCGCGCCGCTGCTGGCGATAGGTCGAGATGGGGGTCCGCTTGAGATAGCCGGAATGGGATACAGTGACTGCGACTTGTTCGTCGGCAATCAGGTCCTCAAGCTGTAACTCGGCGGTTTCGTCGATGATCTGGGTGCGGCGCTCGTCGCCGTATTCCTTGCGGACGGCTTCGAGTTCCTTCACGATGACGGCGCGCAGCTTTTTCTCCGAGCGAGGATCGACTCGTACTCGGTGATATTGTCGCGGACTTCGCCCAGCTCCTTCAGTAGCTCGTCGATGGAGAGCTGGGTCAGGCGATAGAGCTGCAGTTCGAGGATGGAGTCGATCTGGCGATAGCTGAGGGTGAGCGTTGCGCCGATGACGGTGGTGGGATCGACGGCGTACTTCGCGGGATCAAGTTTGACGCCCTTGAGCGCCTGATCGCGAACGGTGATGGTTTTGTTGGAGAAGAACTGGAACAGGTTCTCGCGAGCGTCGGCGCGGGAGTTGGAACCGCGGATGATTTTGATGACGTTATCGAGGTGATCGAGCGCGATCTGATAGCCGAGCAGGATGTGCTCGCGCTCGCGCGCCTTGCGCAGCAGGAAGGCGGTGCGGCGGCGGACGACGTCCTGACGATGCTCGATGAAGATGCGGATCGCATCCGGCAGGGGCAGCTCGCGGGGCTGGCCGTTGATGACGGCCAGGAAGATCATGGAGAAGCTCTCCTGCATCTGGGTGTGCTTGTAGAGCTGGTTCAAAACGATCTGCGCTTCTGCGCCGCGCTTCAGTTCGATGACGATGCGCATGCCGTCGCGATCGCTCTCGTCGCGTACGTCGCTGATTTCGTCGATGACTTTGTCGTTGACCAACTCGGCGATGCGCTTGATGAGGACGTTTTTGTTGACCTGGTAGGGAATCTCGCTGACGATGATCGACTGGCGCCCCTGAGCCATGTTCTCGGTGGCGCATTTGGCGCGCACGAGGAAGCGGCCGCGGCCGGTCTTGTAGGCCTGTGCGATGCCGCCCTTGCCGTAGATGAATCCGCCGGTGGGGAAGTCGGGACCGTGGACGTGCTTCAGCACTTCAAGAAGGCCGGCGTGCGGATTATTGACCATCTCGATCGCGGCGTTGATGACTTCAGTGAGGTTGTGCGGCGGGATGTTGGTCGCCATGCCGACCGCGATGCCGTTGGAGCCATTGACGATGAGGTTGGGAATACGAGAGGGAAGGACGGAGGGCTCGTAGGTGGACTCGTCGTAGTTGGGGACGAAGTCCACGGTCTCCATTTCGATATCGGAGAGCAGATCGCCGCTGATCTTCTCGAGACGGCACTCGGTGTAACGCATGGCGGCGGGCGGGTCGCCATCGACGGAGCCGAAGTTGCCCTGGCCGTCGACCAGGGGATAACGCATGCTGAAGGGTTGGGCCATGCGCACGAGCGCGTCGTAGATAGCGGAGTCGCCGTGGGGATGGTAAACGCCCATGGCCTGGCCGACGACTTTGGCGCACTTGGTGTACTTCTTGTTCGAGTGCAGGCCCATCTCGTGCATGGTGTAGAGAATGCGGCGGTGGACGGGCTTGAGGCCGTCGCGGGCATCGGGGAGAGCGCGCCCGATGATGACGGACATCGAGTAGTCGAGATACGACCGGCGCATCTCGTCTTCAATGTTGATGGGGATAAGGTTGGCTGCGCCGGGTCCGGTAGGACCGTCACTGCCGTTACCGCCGAGGGGAAGCTGAGGGTTCTGATCGTCTGCCATAATTTTGTGGGCCGGGGGTCACGCCTTGGAGGGCCGGAAACGAGGGGCGACCGAGGACTTATCTTTATGATACGGGAAGAGTTAGCGTCGCACAATACAGCTTAAGTCAATGGATTCAGGGGGTTGGGACTCGCCTTCCAGGCGGACAGGATTCGCGCCTGTTTTTCAACAGGTTTGCAAGACGGCGCGGCGACGTTTTGAGCGCCATTGGCGGGTGATTCAGGGCGCGAAGTGGCGTGGATTCGTGGGCGGTATAGTGGGACCAATGGCGACGGTTTCCATCAGCGGACCTGCGGCGACGCTGCTCTACAACGACTGGTATCCGGCCCTCCGCAGTGATTCCCTGCGCGGCACCAGCATGCGCACCGCCATGCTGATGGGGATTCCGATGGTGCTGGGGCGGCGCGAGGATGGGCGGCTGTTTGCCATGCGCGACCTGTGCCCGCATCGCGGGATTCCGCTGTCATGCGGATGGTTCGACGGCAAGGCGCTGACGTGCAAATACCACGGCTGGGCGTTCGAACCGGTCAGCGGACAGTGCATGGAGATTCCGTCGCTGACGAAGGACGATCCGTTTCCGAAGAATCTGCATGGCATGGCGTATCCGTGCGAGGAGCGCGATGGCTATGCGTGGGTCTATGTGCCGGAAGCGGGACGCGGGCGCGTGAAGCCCGAGGACGCTGCGGTGACGCCGGTGCCGGAGCTGCCGAAGTTCAGCGAGCGATTTCGCAGCGAGCATCTGACCGCCGATCTGCCCTGCAATGTGGATCACGGAATTATTGGGCTGATGGATCCGGCGCACGGGCCGTTTGTGCACCAGTCGTGGTGGTGGCGGAAGCGGAGCGAGCATCCACGAGAAGGAAAAGAAGTTCGAGCCGATTCCGCAGGGGTTTCGCATGGCAACGCACGCGCCGTCGAAGAACAGCGCGCCGTACAAGCTGCTGGGCGTGTATGGCGAGCCGATCACGACGACGATCGACTTTGTGCTGCCGAACCGGCGGTACGAGACGATCCGCTGCGGGCCGAAGTGGTTCTCCAGTCTGACGACCGTGACGCCAACAACGGCGACCGCCTGCCGCATTGATGTGTATGGGGCGTGGAATGTGCTGTATCACCTGCCGTTCATGACGTCGGCGCTGCGCTTCTTCGGGAACATGTTTGTGCGCCAGGATCAGGTGACGATGATCCAGCAGGCGGAGGGGCTGAAGTTCGATCCGTCGCTCATGCTGATCGACGACGCGGATAAGCCGGCGAAGTGGTACTTCGCGCTCAAACAAGCCCGCCTCGACGCGGAGAAGACGGGAGCACCGATAAAGCATCCGATGGACGGGCCGGTCACCTTAAGGTGGCGCAGTTGACGCGCAGCCTGGCGAGCCGGTGACGAGAAAGATCAGCGCCCGAGGTCGAATGATTCAAGGACGCTGACCCTGTCAACGAGCAAACCTGGCGGCTCTTCGCTTTGAGTCGAGTGCGCCTTTTCTTGTTCTTTTTCTCTTCTAGAATTGCTGCATCCATGAGTTGAGAAAGTGATCGGTTGCTAGGAATGCCGTTGGCTCCCTGCATGACTGGCTCGGGTTTCTTTCGCTTTTGCATTGTGGCTTCCTCTTACCGCGGCCGGAAGATTATCATTTTGGGACCAAGCGCGGAACCGCTGACCGAACAAAGATGGTAAACAACGCGGTCGTTTGTGACATGGCGTCGTTGGTGCTAATTCCTCTTCTGCCCTCTGGGCATGCTGCTCGCGCTCTCTTGCAATCACTGCAGAAGGCGAGTCGGGTAGCCGTGACTGGGTAAGAGGGTAGCAGCCTTCCGATCGAAAGTGACGAACTGGCTCGCGCCCAGCCATTGACCCTCGTACGCAGCGACTCCGTCGGCAAAATCGCCTCCGGCTTCGAGGACCGCTAACCCGGCATCCACGGCGGGCCGGTTGAGTGCGACCTTACGGCTGTTCAGGAGACGGCGGATCGCATCGGCAATTTCGACGGGCGATTTGCGGTATCCACGGCCGAGCACCCAAACGAATTCGCAAAGCACGGGGATGGGTATGGCCAGCAGATCGGCCTCCCGGATGGCTGTGGCCGCCACACGCGCCTGTGCCGGATCGTCCAGCACCGCAATGCGCACGAGCACGTTCGTGTCCAGCGCGAGTTTCCTCATTGGGTGAGCTTCTTCATTTTCTCGCCCGCCCAGCCCTGCTCGGCGATCTCCTGGATTTCTTCCAGCGTGAGCCGAGGAGTGCCTTTGCTCGCGAGGCTGCCAATGAAGTCGTCGATAGAGCCCGTCGGAGAGGAGGCGCGCACGACGATTCCCCCGTTTGGGAGTTTATCCGCCTCGACCTGCTGTCCCGGGCCGACGTTGAGATGCCGAAGCAGGTCCTGCTTGAGCGTGATCTGACCTTTCGCAGTGATGGTGAGCCGTGTCATCGGAAACCCTCCGGTAAGGATAGTTTACCTTACCCTGCCGTGCCTGGCGTGCTCCTGTCACCGGACTTGATTTGCAGGTCGCCTCTCCCGATTACGCGGTGGCGCTGGCGACTTCGGGTGACAGCGGTTTCTGAGCGTGGTTGCCGTTTCCGTTGCCGTCTTCGACCACGATGGCATCGACGGCGATGTGCATCTGGGTGCCGAGGTCCTTCATCTTCGCCAGCCACTCCGCGGAGGGCGGAGTTTCTCGATGGTGGCGCCAGGTGTCGTACCAGAGGTTCTGCGCCTGCCAGAGATTCACGTCGAAGGGCAATTCCTGGAGGGTGCGCGCGGCGGTGAGGGCGTCTTCGACGGCCACTGGCTCGTCGGGTTTGTCGTGCAGCGCGGTCATCACGTTCTTCATTTTTTGCTCGGCGATGTAACCGAGCAGCTGCTTGTCGAGGGTGACCTGATCGGATTTCGCCAGACCGAGCCATGTGCGGGCCTGGATGGCATCGACCGGATCGGCTTCGAGGGCGCGGCGAAGGCCGGCATTGATCGCGAAGGTGGCGGCGACGGTGAGGGCCTCGGGACGAGGCAGCTTGCTCTGGCTCAGGAAGTGGAGCAGCGAAGCCTGGTTCTCGTAGATGGCGGAGAGGCTCGACTCGACTTCGGCAAGCGTGCCGGTGAGCAGGATTTCCAGGATGCGCTTCTGCTCGTCGCGGAACAGCGAGCGCAGAGAATAGGTCTGGCCCTGGAAGTGACGGTCGAAGCAGCGGACGACCTCGGGGAAGTCTCCGAGATTGACGGCGGCTTTGGCTTCTTCGACGAACTTGTCGTATGCGGCGGAGTCCGCGGGATCGAAGCGTTTGACAACGGCAGTGATGTTCTGGTCGCCAAAGTGGAGCACGCCGAAGGCGACGGTCTCGGCGGCTTCCGTGATCCGCGAGCAGATCGAGCGCCTGACCGACGACGAGACGCACGCGGCCAAAGACGACTGAGTCCCAGGCGAGGCGGCGGACTGCATAGGAGAAGATGTCGGCCTCATCGGGATAGTTGGTGAAGATGGAGCTGATGGCGTAGTGGGCGGCTACCTGTTCGAGGCCGACTTCCATGGAGCGAACGTAGCGATTGAAAACGGCGGCGCCGTCCTGCTGCTCGGGCAGGTTGCTCTTCGCGGTCGCGAGGCGGGCGATGAAGTCCTTCTCGAGATTGGCGGCGCGTTTCCCGAAGAGGTACGACGCGAGCTGGAGGACGCGCCCGGCGTAGGCGATGACCTGCACGGTCTCAATGCCGGAGATGTCGTCGAAGAACCAGCCACAGCTGGTGTACATGAGCATGGCGTGGCGCTCGAGCTCCATGAGCATGAGGGCGCGGGTGCGTTCGTCTTCGTTGAATTCGTAGAGCGAATGCTCGCGAAAGAAAGTCTCGCGGGAGTCGCGCGAGCGGTTCAGCACAACGTTGATGTAGCTGTCGCGCGCGGTACCGGGATCTTTGAATAGGCGCGTTGTGGCTTCGTGGACGAGGGGCGCGACGGCATCGCGCAGGTGGTCGAGCGCTTCGCGCAGCGGCGCACGCCACTTCTGATTCCAGCCGGGACGGCCGCTCGAACAGCCGCAGTCGGTGCGCCAGCGTTCGATGCCGTGCGCGCAGCTCCACGAGGTGTCTTCGACAATCTGCGCTTCGAAGCGCGGGGGATATTTCTCGAGGAACTCGCCGTAGTTGGTCAGGTGGGGGCTGGCCGGATCGGGCTTGACGGTGTGATCCTGCAACGAATGCAGCACCCACGCGAGCGCCATCTCGCCATATTTGTGATGGTGACCGTAGCTCTCGCCGTCGGTGGCGACGTGCACGATCTGCGCTTCGCCGCTGTCGGGTTTGAAGCCGCTGATCAGGCGCTGGGCGAATCCTTCGCCGTTGTTCAGCAAGCCTTCGAAGGCGATGGCGCGGGAGCGAGGGCCGTCGTAGAAGAAGACATTGATGGTGCGGCCTTCCTTGAGGCGGACGAGATAGGGACGCGTAGTGTCGACGGAGGCGTTGGGCGTATCGATCCAAACCGGCTCAGCCGGGGCCTTCGCGTCTTTGGCGGATGATTTTGTCGCAGGAGGTGTCGCCGCCGCTGCGAGGGACTTGATACGCGCGCACTGATGCGGCGCGAGGAGCGTGAACTTGATGCCGTGCTGGGCGAGGAGGTCGAGTGTTTCTGAATCGACCGCAGTTTCGGAAAGCCACATGCCTTCCGGCATGCGCCCGAAGCGATGCTCAAAATCGGCGATGCCCCAGCGGATCTGGGTGATGCGATCGCGGGTGCCGGCGAGCGGCATGATGATGTGGTTGTAAACCTGGGCCATGGCCGAGCCGTGGCCGGAGAAGCGCTTCTGGCTGCGCTGGTCGGCGTGGACGATGGCCTCATGGACGCGAGGCGCGTTTTGTTCGAGCCAGGAGAGCAGGGTCGGCCCGAAGTTGAAGCTCATGCGCGCGTAGTTGTTCAGGATGCGGATGATCTGGTTCTGCTGGTTGACGATGCGGGCGGCGCTGTTGGGCGCGTAGCACTCGGCAGTGATGCGTTCGTTCCAGTCATGCCAGGGGGCAGCGGACTCCTGCGCCTCGACGGTTTCCAGCCACGGGTTCTCCCGGGGAGGCTGGTAGAAGTGACCGTGAATGCAGATGGTTTTTTCGGCGCTGCTCATGGCGCTCCTGGGGCGTCTTTCCTAAGGTACACGCGGTGCGCGGTTCTTCGGGCGATCCCGCCCCGCCCAACGTATACATCGGCAGAAATCCGCTTATGCGACAATAGAGCAGTGCGGATGTGTGCCCGGTTGGCTGGGCGCCTCCCGGAGAGTTTTCATGTTTGACAATCTGTTCAAACCCGAACATCTGATCATTATTCTGGTTATTGCCCTGCTGATCTTCGGCCCGAGCAAGCTGCCGGGTCTTGGGAAGGGTCTCGGCGAAGCATTTCGCGGATTCAAGGACGGCATTAAGGGCAGTCCGGATAACAACGACACCGCTGCGAAGACCGATACGACGACGAAATCAGAGAACGCGACGCCGCAGGTGAAGTAGAGCATCCCTGTCGATCATGGTGAGCGCGAACCGAGCCGCATCCTTGTGATGCGGCTTTCGTGTGTTTGCAGACTGTTTACTTGTGAATGCGTGATGCCACCTGGTCAGCGTCGAAGCCGTCGGGGGGCAGCGGGACATTGTAGGCGGCTTTGAAGATGAATCGCTGGCTGGTCATGTCGCCGTTGTGGAGGCGGGTGATGGTGAACGGTGTCTGGATGCCGGCGATGTTGTGGTAGTCGTCGTACTCCTCGACTTCCTCGTTCTTATCTTTGTAGACCGGATCGCGCCAGGAATAGCTGCGGCGCAGCGGCAGGTGGCTCATGGCATCAATCTGGATGGTGATGGAGTCGTTGTCGGAGTTGAGCAGCGTGACCTGCTCGGCCAGATGGCGCTCGGCGAGAGACTGCCCCTCGTACATCAGGATGGTGCCGGGTTCTTTCATCCAGACCCGAACGGCGGCTTCGAGGGAGTGGTCGCGGCGGCGGATGGCCTCAGCGCACTGATCCTTGGGAAGGGGATTCTTGCCGCGAAAGGTGATCTCCCAGCAGTTCTTGCCCTCGAAGATTTGCGTCCAGTTGCGCTTGTCCTTCGTTGCTTCAGTCAGGTCGATGCGCTCGGAGGTTGGTGAGCGCCAGTCCCAATAACGGACGGTAGCGCCGGTGGGCTTGCCCTGATAAAAGCCGGCGATGCGGCCTTCGGCGTAGTTGTTCTCCTGATTGACCCATTTGTCGCCGCCGAGAGCCTGGACCATCGCATCGAGCGCAGCACGGGCTTTCTTCGCGCTGGCGTCTTCCTGGGTCGAAGTGGGTGAGGAGAAGCTGGAGGTGGGTGGCGCGTCGGAGGGCGAACTCTGCGCACGCAGAGTCAGGGCGCAGAAGAGCAGCAAGGGAGAAATGAGGGAAACGGGGATCTTTCGCATGGGTTAGCCGGCCAGAACAGCGCCTCCATTCACATTGACGATCTCACCCGTCATAAAGCCAGCAAGGGGCGTGCATAAAAAGAGGATAGGGCCGGCGATTTCGAGCGGGTCGGCGGGGCGGCCGATCGGGATCAGGGACAGAAAACGGTCGCGATTGAGGGGATCGTTCAGCGCCCCCGCAGACATATCGGTGGCCACCCAGCCGGGGGCGACGCAGTTGACGCGGATGCCCTGCGGGGCGAGCTCGGTGGCGAGGCCCTTGGTCATGCTGATGATGGCGCCCTTGCTGGCGGCGTAGTCGGCGTGGAAGGCCTCGCCGCGCTGACCTGCCGTGGAACTGACGAGGACGAGGCTGGCAGAGCTTGCCGCTGACGGAGTTTTGGTTGAGATTTGGCGCTGGTTCTGAGTCTGCATCTGCGCGACAGCCGCCTGGACGAGGCCAAAGACGCTGTCGAGATTGATGCCCAGCGTTCTGCGCCATTGCGCGTCCGACATCGTCGCGATCGAGACTTCTTCCGACTCCCAGATACCGTGATTGGCGACGAGAATATCGAGGCGGCCGAAGTGCTCCACCGTCCGGCGGACCAGCGTGCGGCCATCTTCGGGCGCGGAAAGCTCCTGGGCAAAGGCCATGCATGCGGATGAACCGCCACATTCGGCGACGAGGTTTTCGGCGGCCTCCTGAGCGGCGCGGAAATTGAATGCGACGCGGGCTCCGGCTTGGCGGAAGAGGCGAACGCAGGCAGCGCCGATGCCGCGGGAGCCGCCGGAGATCAGGGCGACTTTGCCCTCAAGGGACAGGGAAACAGGGGACATGAAGACAGAGTAGCGCGAGCGATTACGCGTGTGCTGCCGTTTGGCCGGCATCGTTGCGCGGAAAAGAATCAGGCCCCCATCGATATGGAGGCCTGATTCTTTTATTCGGAGACGGGATGCTTACCATTTATGTTCTTCGCCGAAGAGGTCCGACATGACGTGAACGCCGGCGTCGCAGGCATGGTTCAGGCAGGGTAAGCCGAACGCCGCCTCCATCGACTTCAGCAACGAGAAGCTGTTGTAGTAGGTGTCGCTCTGCACGGTCTGGTGATGGCGGAAGTTGGTCTCCACCGTCAGCACAACGCGGTTCTGGTTCTGGCTGGGGAAGAGGCCGGTGAGTTGGGTGGTGCTGCCGCTGTAGTCGTTCTCGTCCCAGACGATGACGATGGCGCTGCGGTCGGATTCCCATGCCGGGGAACGATGGATCGCCTGAACGATGCGCTCGATGGTGACGTCGCCCTGCTGGATGAGCCCCGGGTTGAGTCCCACCTGCGTGCCGTAGGTATAGCCGCTGTCGTTCTGGCCGTAGTCGAAGGCGCAGTAGGCATCGGCATTGCTGCGGCCGTGCTGGTCGTTGCACTGGTTGGGGACGATGAAGACCAGGGCTGGAAGATAGCCGCTGGCGAGGTCGGCGTAGAGGCCATGCGCACCGTCAAAGCCGACAACATTCTTCAGGCTGTTGTCCGAGTCCTCGCCGTCCTGCACGCTTTTGAAGTAGGCGAATGGGTTGTGCTTCACGGCGTAGTCCTGTACCACGCTGGCTGAAGTCAGAGGCGCGAGGGTTGTGAAGTCGGTGAGGTTCGTCGAGGTGCCGTTGCTGTAGTTGACGCCGAAGACGGATCCGACAGGCAGGCTCTCCTGGTAGGACTTCCAGTGGAGGCCCTTCGCGTCGAGCTGGTCACCGAGGGTCTTGCCCACGGTGGGCGCGGCGGGGACCGACATGACGCCATCGAGGTCCGCGAGAGCGACGAACGGGCCGCCAACTTCATTCCATGTATCGACTGCCGGGGTTTCGGCATCGGTGCCCGAGCCCCAGATGGGGCAGATGTTTCCGGTATCGACCTGCACCGGTGCGTTGCCGCCGCCATTGTCGGCATTGACGATGCCGCTGGCGATGTTCGGGGTGCAGGCGGTGCTGCCCCAGTCGGGCGCGTTATCGCTGCGGACGCCGAAGTTGGAGCCGCCGACGACTTCGAGATAGTTGGTCAGGCTGGGATGTCCGACGGCGAAGTAGTTGGTGGCGAGATTGACCTTGCCGCTGTTGATGATGCTGTTCAGGTAAGGCTCGTTGGGATTGTCGATGACCTGCTGATAACCGTGGTTCTCCATCATGATGAGAAACACGTGATCGAGGTGCGGAATGCCGGAGGGATGATCCTGCTGGGCGAATCCGCCGGTGGCCAGAGCAACGGAGACAAGACACAAGGCTGCGGTTCTGCGCATGGATGCGAGTCCTTTTCGAATCTGATTTTGGGGATAACCGCCACGGCGAGAGGGGGCCGTGGTTACGACAGGGTCAACTCTCAGCCGGAGGCATCAATGGCCGGTTAAGGGACCGCGAATCGTTGAAGAATCCGGTTAAAGCGCTGTTTCTTCGGGCGATGGGGTTTGCCAGCTTCGGGAAGGTTCGGCAGGGCCGAGAAAGGCCCTGCAAAAGGAGCCGGACACCGATGATGATCATGGTTCCTTTCCATTGCTGGTCGAGTTACGGCGTGTTAGTCTCACGCCAACATTGGTGTAGTCCCCCCGAGCGCATGCGCTCAGGCATTTTGTTGCCAGCGAGACCCTCCCTATGCGTTTTCAGTGGAAAATGATCGCCAGTTCTGCGGCTGTTTGTGCCGGCGTCTTTCTGATGGTCGGATGTTCCGTGACGCCCAATGCTACATCGACGTCGGGTCCGGTGAAGACCCCGGCGGTACCGAGCACCGTGGCTTTTAAGGGTGTGGTGCACGGCGGACAGAACGCGGTAAAGAACGCGCAGGTTTATCTCCTCGCTGTGTCTGGCGGCGGCTATGGCCAACGGTCGACATCGCTCATCACGAGCAGCCCGAATCCCACGGGGGTCAACGGATGGAACTACGCTTTGACGGACAGCAATGGAAGTTTCACGATCCCAACCGGCACCTACGGCTGCAGCGCCGGAGAGCAGGTTTATCTGTATGCGCTGAATGGGGACGCGTTTGACCAAAACGGAACCATCCTGAGCCAGAACATGAATTCAGCGATCGGGCTCATGGCGGTTCTCGGTGTGTGCGGTAGTTCGAACAGCATAACCCCCGCGATTCCTGGCAATATCCAGCTGAACGAAGTCACCACCGTTGCGGCTGCGTACTCGCTGGCGGGCTTTGCGACCGATGCGACGGACATGTCGAGCTCCGGATCGAGCCAGGCAATCACAGGCCTCAACAACGCTGTTTCGAACGCCCGAAATCTGGTCGACCTGAGCACAGGCCTGGTGACGCAGACTCCGCCTGCCGGAGTTGTGTTGCCTTCGACAATGGTCTACACGATTGCCGATATTCTCGCGGCGTGCATTAACAGCCAGAACTCAAGCACGACAGCCTGCACGAAGCTCATGAGCGATGAAACGTACAACACCAATGTTCCCGGGGATACTGCGTCGGCCGCCATCAACATGGCGCACCAGCCTGGAGCGAATGTAGCGGACCTCTATAACAACCTGCTGTCGAGTCCTCCGTTTATGGGATTAATCCCGACGCCCGGCCCGAACGACTTTGCGGTTGGCATCGGGTACACGGCGACCACGGACAATGGCCTCGCCAATCCGGCCGCGGTCGCCGTGGATGCGGGCGGCAACGCGTGGATAACGGATACGCCTGGGGTGATCATTCTTGGGCCTCAAGGTTCGGTGCTCAGCGCCGCCGGCGGCTACATCTGCAGTGGGCCGACAACGGCGATTGCACTTGGACCGAGTTCCGTAACACCGGAGACGGCCTGGGTTATCAATTCGACAGCGGACACCGTGAACGGCGTTTCGTCATCGGGCTCCTGTACGCCGATAACCTCTCCCGATGATCCCGGCGGCTGGAACTTCCCGGCCGCGATCAGCGCGGCCGGCAGCAACCTCTATGTCGTCGACCAGGGTACGCGATCGCTGGAGGGATTCACCTTGAGCAATAGCGGCGCAACGCCCAGCGCTTCCTCGCCTGGCTTTAGCAACCCTGACATTCTGGCGATCGATAACTCTGCCAACATCTGGGTCGGGGATCAGGCGAATGGAGTGTCCTTTCCCGGAACCCCGCCTCCGCCGACGTCGATTTACACAGTGAACTCGACCGGCCTGTACACAGCTTTTACCGGAAATCTGCTTTTCAATGCACAGGATGCGATGGCCGTGGGCGCGTTTTCGAATTTGTGGATCGCAGACCCGACCGGTGGCCAGGTCCTGCAGTTCACGACTGCGGTTACTCCCAGCTCTGCGACAGCCACCCCCGGCACGGCTTTCAACAACCCTTCGGGTGGAATTGACGATCCCGTCGCTCTCGCCGTCGATGGGGCTGGCATCGTGTGGGTTGCGAATCAGGCGGGGGCCAACATTTCTGCGATCAGCCCCGGCGCGTCGTCGAGCGCCACTCCGACCACAATCAGCCCCGATGGAGCCTCAACAACGAACGGCGGGTATAGCGGAGGGGGAGTGATCTCGAGCCCCGCCGCACCCACAGGCATCGCCGTCGATCCCTCGGGCAATGTCTGGGTATCGATCTCCGGCGGCAACTATCCCGTCGTGGAATTCATCGGAATCGGTTCGCCGACGATCACACCCCTGGCCGACGGGGTGGGAGCGGGCAAGATCGCGACCCTGCCGTAGGGAACCGCTTTGCGAATCCGTCGCAGAACGCGCTCCGCCAGCCTGAAGCGCGCCCGCCTGGACGGCGAGTCCTCCGGTAAACTGGGCTTCTGACCTATGTTTGAAAACCTTTCCGAAAAGCTGCAACGGGCCTTTAAGAACCTGCGCGGGCAGGGGTCCGTCACCGAAGAGAACATGCAGGAGGCGCTGCGCGAGATTCGCGTGGCGCTGCTGGAAGCCGACGTCAACCTGAACGTCGTCAAAGAGCTGATCGACCACATCCGCGACAAGGCTCTGGGGCAGGAGGTGCTGACCTCGCTGTCGCCGACCGAGCAGGTGGTGAAGATCGTTCGCGACGAGCTGATTGCGATTCTCGGCAAAGATGTTGCGCGCTTCCAGTTCGCATCGCGGCCGCCGACGGTGATCCTGATGGCGGGCCTGCAGGGTTCCGGTAAGACGACGACGGCGGGAAAGCTGGCCGCATGGCTGCAGAAGGGTGGGCATCGGCCGATGCTCGTCTCAGTGGACGTCTATCGCCCGGCAGCGCGCGAGCAGCTGCGCGTCGTGGCGAAGGCGATCAAGGCCAACATCTACGAGGGCGATGAGAAGGGTGAAAAGGCGGGGACGCCGCTGGTGGAACGGCTGGCGAAGGAAGCAAAACGCGAGGCCATCATCACCGGTTGCGACACGCTGATTGTCGATACGGCCGGCCGTCTGCACATCGATGAGCAGCTGATGGAGGAGATGACCAGGCTGAAGGCGCTGCTCTCGCCGCAGGAAATTCTGTTCGTCGCCGATGCCATGACCGGCCAGGACGCGGTGAAGTCAGCGGAGTCCTTCCACAGGCAGCTCAGTTTGACGGGCACGGTGCTCACCAAGATGGACGGCGATGCGAGGGGCGGCGCTGCGCTGTCGATCCGGCATGTCACAGGACAGCCGGTGAAGTTCATCGGTACGGGTGAAAAGCCGGATGCCTTCGAGCCGTTTCATCCGGACCGCATCGTGGGCCGCATCCTGGGCATGGGCGACATCATGGGCCTGATCGAACGCGCCGAAGAGAAGCTCGACAAGAAGTCGAGCGAGGAGTTTGCGCGCAAGGCGCTCTCCGGCGATGGATTCTCGCTCGAGGATTTCCGCGACCAGCTGCGGCAGATCAAAAAGCTTGGCTCGATGGAAAGCATCCTGAAGATGCTGCCGTCCGTGGGGCCTTTCGCCGGCATGCAGCAGATGGCTGGCCAGGTGGATGAGGGCCAGTTGACGCGCGTCGAGGCGATTATCAACTCGATGACGCAGAAGGAACGCAACCACCACGAGATCATCTCCGGCAGCCGGCGCAAGCGGATCGCGAACGGATCAGGTACCACAGTGCAGGAAGTGAACCAGCTGCTCCGTCAGTACGCGCAGATGCGGAAGATGTTCAAGGGCATTGGCAAGGGCGGCGGGATGCTGCAGCGGCGGGCGATGGGGATGCTGGGCGGGATGAGGGGTCGGTAGGATGACGAGCAACGCGGCGGAACTGCGGCGGAAAGCGGTCATAACAGCAGCCGGAGCTGCTGTGCTGGGTGCGGGGCCTGCGCTGTTCATGACGCATGGTCATCGGTGGATCGCGTTCGTCGTCATCGGGATCCAGATCTTACTGCTGGTAGCCGCGCTGCGTTTTCTAACCGAAAGCAAGCGCCTGCGAGCCGCCGAACGCAACGAATCTCACGCGTCCTGAGGTAGAGGCATGCTTCATCCCCGCCGAAAACCCCTGGCAACCCTCTGATTGCACAGGAATTAAAAACTTCACCTAAAGTTCACCTCCGCTCCATTGCCGTCCTGGGGCAGGCGACCGACACTCGGCCCCACGCAGAGGTTCGCCGAATGCCGCTCAGGTTCGTGCCGCCCTCTGTTCCTCAGGAGGCCGTACCCATGCCCAAATTTCTGCCCGCGATGCTGCTGTTCCTCACGCCGCTGATCGCTTTCGGAGCCGTGCCGGTGGTCAACAGCGGCGCCATCAACTACCAGACGAATCAGATCACCCTCACCGGCACCGGTTTCGAGCCGGCGAAGGCGAAGCCGACGGTCACCTTCAATGGAACCGCCCTCACGGTGGCGACCTTCAGCAATACGCAGGTTGTGGCCACGCTGCCCACGGGCATGGCTCCGGGGACGTTCAATCTGGTCCTGACGAACAGCCAGGGCAATGCGGTCGACTTCAACATGAACTACGGCGCGACCGGTCCGCAGGGGCCGGCGGGGCCCGCGGGTCCACAGGGTGTGGCAGGGCCGGCAGGCGCCATCGGAGCCACGGGTGCGACGGGACCACGGGGGCTGACCGGGGCTCCGGGAGCGCCGGGACCGGCGGGGGCGAACGGAAGCAGCTTCCTCTTCCTCGATACCTACAATCCGAACGCGACCTATCAGGCGAATGATGTCGTGACCTACAACGGCTCGTCCTACATTTCGATTCTGCCGAATGGGCCGAACCCAGCGGTCCGACGCCGGACCAGAATCCGGTGTGGGGTCTGATGGCTGCGGGGGGCACTGGTCCGGCGGGTCCAGCAGGACCACAGGGCCCGGCAGGGCCTCAGGGACCGCAGGGGTTGCTCGGGAATCCAGGGCCGCAGGGCCACAGACCGGGCCGCAGGGGCCGACAGGAGGGGTGTTGGGCTACGCGACGGCCTCAGCGGACAACCAGCAAACCGACCTTACCGGAAACGGTGTGGTGAACGACGTTTTGGTCCTGAGCGTCACCCTTCCGAACGCGGGGACTTATATTGCCACAGGTCAGGCACTGGTGTTTGGGTCGGGCATATTCAACGGCGCGTGTCACTTGGCTCTTAGGTTGCTACCTGCAGGATAACGACGGCAACTACGGGGCGCGAGGAGAATTCATATGGGGGGGTACGGAATAACTTACCTCATTCACGCTCATCGTGACTGCCAGCCAGGCTGCGAGAAACGCTAAATCTGCGCTGTTACTACGCCACCGGCGCAGGAAACACGACCGTGACCGCGGAGGATCCGGTGGTGACGGCGATTCAGGTGAGGTGAAGGAGAGCTCAGGATACAGGTTGCAGATGCGCTGAGGCAGGTGGCGCGAGTCCCTGGGTGAGTGGCGGGTTACTCGAAGAGCTTGCGGTCCACACTCGCGCCGATGCGCGGCTTGCGCGTGGGCGGCCCGGAAAGCACGCCCAGCAAGTCGCGCAGCTCGCTCCGCACTTTCTGGAGTTTTGCCTTGATGCGCGTGGCGCTGGCGCCGCCTTCGATCAGGGGCAGCTGCGGTGAAGTGGCGCGCAACTCGCGCGCTTCCTGGGCGAGGACCTGACGCGCTCCGGCGATGGTATAGCCCTCTTCGTGGAGCAGCTTGCGGACGCGCATGGCCATCTCGACGTCGCGCTTGCGATAGAGACGCTGGCCGGTGCCGCTCTTGTTCGGGCGCATCTGGGGAAACTCGGTCTCCCAGAAGCGCAGGACGTAGGTTTCTACGCCACAGAGGCGGGCGACTTCGCCAATGCGGAAATACAGCTTGTCGGGGATCACCGATTCGGGCCGGAGGCGGCGCTGGGTTGCGTGTTTAGGCATCGACAATGTGCGCGGAGCCGCAGCAGGTGCGGCTCGCTGCCCGCAGTATAGGCCACGCAATGGCGCACGCGTATCAGGAAAAATGGAAAAAGTATCAGCTCTTGTTCTGGACGCGCACACGGGGCGGCGACTTGGGCGGACCCGCGCGCAGATACTGAACCGGCCATGAGATCGGTTTCGCCGAGCGACGCAGCGGCGTGGAGCGGCCAGTATGGATCGCGCAGAAATTCGCGCGCGATGATGACGAGGTCCGCCTGGCCGGTGCGCAGGATGTGCGCGGCCTGCGCGGCGTCGGTGATCATGCCAACGGCGCCGGTCAGGATGCCGGTCTGCGAGCGGATGGCCTCGGAAAACGGCGTCTGATAGCCGGGGCCGAGCACCATCGCTGCTCCGAGGACGTTGCCGCCGGAGGAGACGTCGATCAGGTCGACACCGCGATCGCGCAGCAGGGAAGAGAGGCGCACGGACTGCGGGAGATCCCAGCCGCCGTCGGGACCTGACTTCTCAACCCAGTCTGTTGCGGAGATGCGCACGAAGAGCGGGCGTCCCAGCGGCCAGACTTCGCGCACGGCGGTGACGACTTCCAGAAGCAGGCGGACGCGATTCTCGAAACTGCCTCCGTATTCGTCACTGCGGCGGTTACTGATGGGCGAGAGGAATTCGTGGAGCAGATAGCCGTGGGCGGAGTGAATCTCGATGACGTCGAAGCCGGCCTTGTCGGCGCGGATGGCGGCAGCGCGGAAGGCCTGGGTGATGGCGGCGATGCCGGCGTGGTCCAGTTCCTGGGGCTCAGGGTAATTCGGAGCAAACGGAATCGCGCTGGGGGCGAGGACGTTGGACCAGCCACCATTTTCCGGCGTCTGAACGCCTTCGCCGCTCCCTGGACGATACGTGCTTGCCTTGCGACCGGCGTGGGCAAGTTGAATTCCGGCGTATGCACCCTGCGCATGGAGGAAGGTGGTGATGCGGGACAGCGTTGCGATGTGCTCATCCTTCCAGAGGCCGAGATCCTGGGGGCTGATGCGGCCTTCGGGGGTGACGGCGGTCGCTTCGGTAAAGATGAGCCCGGCGCCGCCGACGGCGCGGCTGCCGAGGTGGACCAGGTGCCAGTCGTTGGCGAAGCCATCGTCGGAGGAGTACTCGCACATGGGCGAGACGACGATGCGATTGGGGAGTGTGAGGGATCCGATTTGCAGAGGAGAAAAAAGGTGGGCGGGAGTCTTCAGTTGGCATGCAGGCTCTTGGATGTGAGTACAGGGAATCGGATGCAGTTGGAACAACGGGCTGGCGGGGGAGGTAGGCCCGTGGCGGCGGCAATAAAAGAGAGGCTTCGCTCGGAACGAAGCCTCTGCGGAAAAGCCGGGTATGTGGGGGAGGGCTGAGCTTGGGTTGCCTCCGTTGGGAACTCTTCTCCCTGAGCTCCGGATGTCAACCCTCTACAACATCCTGGCCGATAGCCGTTAAGCCATCTACAGATTGGGGCTCCCATGCAGATATGTCAAGAGAAAAATGCAAAAATTTGGCGCGAGGTGGTTGGCGGGATGAGGCATGGACGGCAAAAATTTGGCCTGATTTTGGAGGGGGAAGAGTGTGTCCGAAGGGAATGCACGCTGCTGCTAGCGCCCAGCGTTGTCGGTGATTTCGCCGCGGATGAAGTAGGTCTGCCTATCCGGCGGCAGCAAATCCAGGCGGTAGAGGACGAGGAGATTGCGATCCGGATCGTCGAAGGCCGGGAAACTGGCCACCGGGTGGAGCGAGTAGAGGCTCTGGATGTCCGACAGCGTGCCGGGATCGATATCGTTCCAGGCGGCGTACCAGCCGGGCTGGTCGTTGTGGAGGCGATAGGGCAAGTCCCAGGTGCCGTAGTCGTCGCAGATGGCGGGGACGCCGGTGATCAGTTCGATGTTGTCGCCACTGACCGAAAGCAGCAACCGGTGCGGGCCAGGGTGCTGATCGATGTAGTGCGCGACGGCGCGGGCCGCGTTGACGAAGGTGTATTGAGGATGGCGAAGATATTCGACGATGCGGACAGTGCCGGCGATCGAGACGATGACGCCGGCCGCCAGAGCCGCAGCGCCGCAAAGGCGCAGCAGTAGCGGGCGGGACAGCAGATCGGCCACTCCGAGCGCGAAGAGGAAACAGAGCGGGTAGATCACCACCTCGTAGTAACGAGGCTGCGGGCTGTTGTGCCAGCCAATGAAGGCGGTGTATCCGGCGATGGCCAGCAGGGATGCGTGCGCGAGAGGACTGCGAAGTAGCCTGACCACGAAAGTGTGGGCTTCGGGCGAGATTCCTGTAACGGCGGGCTTCGTTTTGGCGAACAGCGCCACCAGCACCGCCGCGATCGTCGCGATGCAGAGGGTGGTCGAGATCCAGAGAGAGCCGTGCAGCGCCCACCCAAAGGCGCGGAGCCAGCCGTTCAGGGTGGTCGGTTGCGGCCAGTGATTCGCCTGGAAAAGGTAGTGGTAGTCGACACGATAGTGAGGCCGCACCAGCAGGAAGTAATAAGCCGACCATGGCACTGCCGCGGACAGTCCGGAAATTCCGAGGGCGCGAAGAGCATCACGCCGGCGATCCCATGCGCGAGCGACCAGAAACACTGTCGATGGAATCACGAAGATCGCTGTGGTCTTGGTGAGAATCATCAGGCACAGCAACAGGCCGATCGCGACCAGCGCCAGCTTTTGCATGCGCGGCGACATCGCCGGCATACGGAGTGCCAGCAGCCATGACAGCAAGAGGAAGCAGATGAGGGGCGCTTCGAGAATCCCAAGCCGGCTGAAGGCCCACAGAAACGGGCTGGTCACAAGCAGCGTGACGGCCAGGAACGCGACCCAGCGCTCGGCCTGCGCGCGAACAACAGACCACGCGAGGAGCAGATCCAGACCGAGGAAGGTGAGGGCCAGCGCGCGGTCGGCGAGCAGGCTCACACCGGTGAAATGAAAGACACCGGCCAGCAGAAGAGGCCAAACGGGAAGCGCGACGGCGGGGTTGAAGTCGCCGTGAAGATACCAATGCCCGGTGAGGAAGTGGCGGATGGCCGCGTTGCCATACCAGCCTTCATCGGTGTACTTGGAGTAGTCCATCCAGGGCGAGCCGTTGGGGAAGTCGGCGAGCAGATGCGGGAAGTGGAGGCAAAAGAGCGCGAGAAGGGAGAGCGCCCACAGCGCGTACAGCAACGAAACAGCTCGGCTGGGCGTGGCGGAAGCTGAGGGCGGTTCGTCGGAAACGGGTGCGCGCGGAGGAAGCAGCTCCAGCACCGCAGCTGGAGTGCTGGCGTCGTCGGCCGGGGTTCGGACGGTGCGTGCGGTCGCGCGATTCATGCAGCGTTCAACCATCCTTCCAGGAAATAGTTGTCGATCAGCACCGATTCGGTTGGCTGCGCGGACATCTGTTTCATTCGGAGGGGATTAAGACCAGTATAGCGAGCGGGTAGCGGGGAGAGGCATGGTTTCTGTGATGCAGGAGCCGAAGCGCGCGGGAGAAGAGGTGCTGCCAAAATGCGAAATCCCGCCCCTCTTGCGAGGAGCGGGATTTCTCGTCTGTGTGCGAACCGCTTACTGCACTGCCGCGGTCACGCCGAGAGTGTGGATCTGGCTTCCGGCAGAGCCGGTGACACTCACTGCATAGTTGCCGGCCGTTGCTGCGCTGGTTGCAGTCACCGTGAGGGTGACAGCAACGGAAGCATTGGTCGGCGTCGGTGTTGTGCCGCCGCCACCACCGCCACCACCCCCACCGCCTCCTCCACCACCACCTCCGCTGGAACTGGATCCGCCGCCACCGCAGCCGATGCTGAATCCGATGACGCAGGCGAACAGCAGCACTCCCAGCAGATTTCTCCAGGCACGCCGCCGGGCCGGAAGGGTGAGCAGCAGAACGCAGGCGAGCAACGCGCCTCCGCCAGTCAGAAGCGGGTTATGCTTCTTCGCCGGCGTCGGTGGTGTGTTCCGTATGCTTGCGTTGGTGGATGAGGTGAGTGCAGCGGAGCTGGCACTGAGCGAGCATGTGACTCCGGTGGGCGATCCCACGACGCCGCAGCTCAGGTTCACCGTTCCGCTGTAGGTATTCGTTGGCGTGACGTAGACGGTTGTGGTGCCGGCGGTGCCGCCATGCGTGGTGGAGACGATGCTGCTGGCCGAGGTGAGCGCGAAGTCGGAAAGCGGATTGGAGATCGCGGCGCTGCTGCTGAGGTTAAAGCTGGAGGAAGCGTAGATTCCGCCCGAGGCTGGCACATATTGGAGTGTGACGAAGTTCGCGCCCTGGAACAGACTCTGGCTGTTGAGCGTGATCGTAAAGGTGGACGATGTGCCTGTTCCCGGTACAAGGCCGACTTCCACATCGCCATAGCCCGACGAGAACAGCTCCACCGCTCCGGTGGGAGCGGCGTGGCCGGTCTGGCCCGTGACCGTGCCGGTGATCGTCACTTCCGTGGTGGGCGAGAGGCTGCCGGTCATCGTGGCGGTGATCGTAGAAGCCAGCAAGCCGGAGCCGGGCGCGGTGATCACGACGGTTCCCGAGGGCGCGCTGCTCCCGGTGAGCGAGTTATAGTTGCCGTCCCCGCTATAGGCCGCGGTGATGCTGTAACTGCCGGCAGCGGTTGCTGCAGGAATCACGACGGTGGCGACGCCGTCCGGCTGCAGGTTGGCTGGATCGACGCCTCCGACCAGCGGAACGGTGAATGGGCTGCCCGTCACGTTGGGAATCGTGACGGTGAGAGTACCGGTGGGCGGAGCGACCGGGGTGATCGCCGCTGCGCCGTTGTTCAGCGTCGTATCGTTGGCGCTGTTCTCCATCCAGATATTCAGAATGGTGTTCTGGCCGCCGGCGAAGGTGAAGCTGGGGGAAGTGGCAGTGAGGTTGGAAGCGCCAATATAAACATCCGGCGTGTCCTTGACCACGGTGAAGGTGATGGCCGATGCAGTGGAACTCTGGTAGCTCTTGTCGCCGGCATAGCTGGCAGTGACGGAGTGGGCGCCGACGAAGAACGGCGCGTTGAATTCTGCATCGCTTTCGGCGTTCAGCGCTGCGGTATTGATGGTCGTTCCGTTGTCGGCAAACGCCACCGTGCCGGTAGCGCTGGTCACGATCGTGGTGTTACAGCTGGCGGGCGGGGAAGTCGGCTTGATGCACGTGTTGTAGTAGCTGGTGGAGACAACCTGCGCCGCGAGGAGCGCCTGCGTTCCATAGGGAACGCTCGTGTTTCCTGACGAAATGGCGACGGTGCCAGAAGAGCTGGTGAGCGAGTTGAGGATGTTGAAGTAGGTGGTGCTCGCTTCCGGGTTCACCGTGATCTGCGTTTTTGGCGAAGTGCTGGGCGCGTTGGTGCCATCGCCGCTGTACTGGCCCCAGACGTTGTAGGTGCCGCCGGGGAGGAAGCTGATGCCGCTCGACGAGAACGAGCCATTGCTGAGGTTGAAGGTCGCCTGAGCCT
The DNA here is from genome assembly GCA_963705765.1 of uncultured Acidobacteriaceae bacterium. GTDB lineage: Bacteria > Acidobacteriota > Terriglobia > Terriglobales > Acidobacteriaceae > Palsa-343. The sequence goes on from CAVPKU010000051.1 coordinate 56,492, forward strand.
GCTGTCCGGGCAGTGGAACATCGGTCTCGAGTGCGACGAGTCCCGTAGGCGTCGTGGGGCCGGTCACCGAGCCGCTGACTGTGATCGCGGTCCCATGCGTGAAGGAGGTTGAGGAGGGGGTCAGGGTGGCGCTCGTCGTCTTGAAAGTGACGTTGCCCCAGTCAGCCACCAGAGTGGCGGCATCGACCGAGCCCAGGCCCGTGGCGAGGTTGTAGCCTGCTGCGGCGTTGTAATACGGCGTCGTGCCGCTGCCGATCTGGCCCTCGCTGACCGAGCCCACGACGATGGGACTCGAGACCGCAATGCAATTCGGCGTCGCCGGATTGCACGGCACGGAAATGGTGCCGACGGTGACGTCGTGGAAGGCGGCCGGGAACTGCGCCTTCAGCGGATAGAGGACGAAGTCGGCCTGTCCCTGGCGTCCGTACTTCTGATTGACCAGCGCCATGATGCCGGCGAAAGCTGGAGCCGAGGCGGATGTGCCGCCGACTCCATAGATCTGCACCGAGCCGCCCGTTGGGTTGGGAGTCTGGCAATCGCCGTCGAGATAACACACCGCGTAGTAGCTGTAGTTGGGTCCGTCGGCAGCGAACAGCGAGACGTCAGGAATGTCGCGGACCTGGTCGGCCTGGGTTCCAGTGACGCCGGTTTGCCACGACGGTTTCGGATATCCGGTTGGCGTACCCGAGCAGGCTCCTGTGGTTTGGTTATAGCCTGCGGCGCAAAGGGCCGCGGAACTGGCTCCGCCGCTGCCCGCGCCGATGGTGGTGACGCCGTAGTTGTTGAAGTAATTCGATGCGTCCAGCCCAAACTGACTGTTGTTCCAGGGCTGCTCGGGAATTGGGGTCAGCAGCGAAACGTTGGGCGTATTGGAGCCGGTTGTATTCCAGTAAGGGGCAAGACCGGCGAGCGTCAGGCTCTGATAGCCGCTGCCGTAGTAGAAGTCGGTGCCGCCCACGGCGACGTCGTACGGCGTGGAGGCAAACCCGCTGATGCCGGCCCCGTTGGACGCGTACTCCACTGCATCAGGATTGTCACAACCAGCTGAGCCGTTGTCGCCGGTGGAAACCGTGACCGTGATGCCCTGCGCGGCGGCCTGTTCCATCAGACCCAGAAGGAATGCATTCGTGGATGCGAGGCTCGCTTCGCAGTCGCCGAAGCTCATGCTGATGACGGGAGCGACGTTGCCGTAGATGGCGTGCTCGGCGGCGAGATAAAGGCCGTTCTCCAGCGCCGAATCGGCCGCGATCACCAGGTCGATGGTCGCTTTGGGTGCGACTGCGCCGGACCACTCGACATCCAGATACGCCTCGCCCGAGGCGCCATTCGGTCCGTCGGGGTTGTTGATGCCGTCGATGCCGGGATCATTGCCGTCGATGATGACGTTGGGCGGGTTGGTGGGAAGACCGAAGAGGGTCCGGAACTGATTCACGAGCGCGATATTGATGTTCGCCTCGTTGATGATCGCGACGGTTTGGCCGGAGCCGTCGTAGGGGGTCCCGGTGTATTTCGAATTGAGCGTGGGATTCGGCAGGTCATATTGAACGCCGAAGTCGCCGGGCGTCATCGCGAAATTCACGCCGCCGATCGTCGGATAGCCTTCGCCGCCGTTCACCGTCCACTCCGGCTTGGCGGTGCCGGTCTTCGGATCGTAGCTCGCGCTGCCCAGCATGCGGGCGTGGCTTTTGGGGCGGAAGTTGTTGAGCGACGTGAAGCCGGCGACCACGGGCGCAATCGCAGCCGGAATCTGCGGATCGTTGGCTGCGGCGAAGTGCAGGCCGCCGTTCGCCTGGTATTGACGGATCTGGGTGTGGAAGGCGCTGCGCAACTGCGCCACGCTGCCGGTGAACTCGATGACCTGGCGGCCGGGCTGGACGCCGCTGACCTCAAAGCCCTGCGATGCAAGCCAGGACTCGACGGTGGCGAGGTCCTGGTCGGACGGGCCAAACTGGCGGCCGAACTGATCGGGCGTGAGCCACTGATGGTAGCTCGCGCTGCCGGGCTTGTGCAGATCGGAGATGTACTGCTTGAGCGCGGCCTCCTGGGTGGTGCTGCGTTGCAGCACGAGGTGCATGCGCGAGAGCGGCATCGAGTCCGGCGCCGCGCCGCGATCGTTGGCGGCATTCGCCAGCGGATGCACGTACCCGTGCAGCGTCACGCGCGCACTGTTGTCAATGGGACTGACAATGCGGCTGGGTACGACCACCACCTGGGATGTTTGCGCCCGGAGTGTTGGACTGGAGAAAACGAGACCGGAACCCAGGCAGGCAACGATTGCTGCGGAGCGAATCGAGCGGACGATCGAGGGAGACATGGCCATCCTTTGTCAAAGGCAAGAGAGAAAACACGCGCCGCTGCGACCTGCGGCGAATTACTTCCGGGCAACGTGCCAAACAATTCCCCGGATGTCTTCAAAAATCGGTGCGATCCATCATAATCCCGCTCTTGTGCGCCAGGACTGCGGAGGAACAGGCGGGTTTTCATCCGGCGGATGACCTCGAGGCGGGCAGGGGACCGGCCTCAGGGAAACGGAAAAATTCTCCTGGAACCGGGCAGGGTTCAGGAGGCAAAAACGAGCAGAAAACCACAGGCGCTGCGATGCATTAGACCGCCCGTGCCAGGATTAGTTGCGGTAGGCGGGGAAGAAAGCGGAGTGAGGGCGCGGCGATTCGGGAGGAGGAGAGCGGCCGCCTCAATCACTGCCGTCACTGCGGTTGAGATTGATCCATCGGCCCGCCTGGAAGTAGTGGATGGTGAGAGACCGCTCGAGCCGCGCATCGTCGACCGCGTCGTGATCGATGGAGACGCCGCGATGTAACTCGGGAGTGGCGCGCAGTTCGGTCGCGGAGCGGGCTGCGATGCCCCAGGCCGAACCCAGCATCGAGGTTCCTGGTTCTGCGCCCAGCCAGGCCGCGTCGGACTGCGAGCGCAGTGCGATCGGCGATGCAAACTGGCCGGCAAAGAACACATACAGGGTCGTCTTTTCCTGGGAGGAGCACAGCACGGCCCAGTCGCTGCTGCCGGGTGCCTGAAAGGCGCCGTGGACGACGTTTTCCGGCTGCTTGGCCTCGAAACTCTGTGGGATCATGCACTGTCGTTGACTCAACTGGGCAACAACGGCCGCAGGCAGGTCGGGAAATGAGGAGAGGGGGAGCAGGCGAATGCGCCAGTGAATGGCTTGGCCCTCCGGTGATCGGGTTTCGCCGCTTTCAACGCGCTCAGCATTTACAGCTGACTGATCCGATGGAAGACTCTGAGGTGAAGCCAGCCCGACCGCGAGAAGTGCGGCAAGAACACTGGCAAGAGCCCGGAGTTTCATCGCGGGCCGAGGATGTTGGGGTACGAGTTGTCTTCGAGCCAGGCGGCTGCGGAGCGGAGGAGGTCGTGAAAATAGGCGAGGCCCTGTTCCGGCAGGCGCACGAGAAAGCGCGGCTCGCGAAAATCGTCGATCTCCGGGATCGGGGCTACGCCGTCGAAGAAGGTCTCTTCTTCGGGAGGGGATTCGGCGGGATCGCCCTGAACGGCGATGGAGAGTCCTTCACGAAACCAGTAATGGAGACCGACCAGGCGCCGGTCGAGACGCTGGAAGGCGGGCGGAAATCGGGACAGGCGAAGCCAGGCATCGAACATGGCGAGCGCGCCTGGAATCTCATCGGAGTCGGCAAAGGCGCAGGCTGCGCGTTCGCCGTCGGTCATCCAGATTTCGAGGCCTTTGGCAAAGGCGCTCGCCGATGGATCAGCGTCGTGGAGGGCCATGTCGGCCCGCGCCGGGTCCGGCTCGTCCTGGGACTCGACCGATGCCTGGTCGTCGATGGGCTTGGGCGGGTCGGTCAGGTTAACGGCCAGAACGGCGGCAACGCGAATCCGTCTCCGCAACTCCCCGTCATCGTGTCCAGGGGCTTCCGCAATGGCATTCCGCCGCAGGATCGCGGCGCCAGGCTTTTCCAGAAGCGCGCGCAGCCGCGTAGCCGGGACCGGGTGGGGCAGAGCCGGAACCTTCAATTCCAGACAGGGCATTCGTGTCCTCGCACGGGTCGCTGACTCGAAAGTATACGCAAGCGGGAGGCGGGGATTAAGGAATTTCGGGAGACGGGCTCAACAGAGTTCGCGTGCGTTACGCTTGACGTAACGCATAGCGGCAGCTAATCCACTGAGGAAATCAGTAGGGCTATACCCGCGATTCACGCCGGAGAACATCTTGCCGAAGAGCTGAAAGAACTCGGTCTCAGCGCTTCGAATCTTGCTCGCCAGCTCGAAGTGCCACCCAATCGCATTACTGAAATCCTTGGCGGCCGAAGAGCGATTACCGGCGACACCGCATTGCGCCTTGGGCATTTCTTCGGCACAACGCCGGAGTTCTGGCTGAATCTGCAGAGTCTCTATGAAATCCGCATGGCGCAGCGGAAGGCCGGCAAGCAGATCCGAACCTTGCCGACTCTCGAACGGCGAACCGCATAGAACCATGCTCGTGGGCGGACCTGCGCCGCGCCCGTCCGCTCCGTCTGAGAGAATGGTCCTTGCGTGCGGTGCTGGCCCTGCGTCCGCTTGCGCGCCGAAGGAGCTTCAGGAATCCATGCGACTCGGAATCGTGATCATGGCTGCGGGCAAGGGCACGCGGCTCAAATCGAAACGTGCGAAGGTCCTGCACGAGATCGGCGGACGGCCGCTGGTGAAGCACGTGATCGCGTCCGCAGCGCAGGTAGTGCCGCCCAATGACATTCTGGTCGTCGTCGGACACCAGGCCGAAGCCGTCCAGGCGGCCGTGCGCGATACGGGCGTGCGCTTTGCGGTGCAACTCGAGCAGCGGGGAACCGGCCACGCGGTTCAGAGCGCCGAGCCGGGAACGCGCGACTACGACGAACTGATCGTTCTCTCGGGCGACGTCCCGCTACTGCGTTCCGAGACCATTGCCGCTCTGCGCGATTTTCATATGCAGGAGGGTGCGGCGATGACAATCCTGACCGCCGAACCCGCCAATCCCTTCGGCTATGGACGTGTGATCCGCAAGTCGCCTGGAGCGCTGGAGGTCGATGCCATCGTCGAGCAGAAAGCTCTGAAGCCGGACCAGGAGAGCCTGCGCGAGATTAATTCCGGCATCTACGCCTTCCATCGCGAATCGCTGTTTAAGTCGATCGGCCAACTGGGCGCCGACAATGCGCAGGGCGAACTGTATCTGACCGACATGGCGCGTATTCTGCGCAATGCCGGCGAGCGCGTGCTCGCTATCAAAGCCGCGCAGCCGGAAGAGGTGCTGGGCGCGAACACGATTGCCGAGATGATGAAACTGGACCGCGAACTGCGCCTGGCCAACGCCCATCGTCTGATGGCGGCCGGCGTGACCATTCTGCAGCCGGAGACGGTGATGATCGATGCCGGCGTCGAAGTCGGCCCCGATACGGTGATCGAACCGTTTGCGCAGTTGCTGGGCGAGACTCGCGTGGGCAGCGACTGCCGCATCCGGTCGTATTCGGTCATCGAGAATTCAACGCTGGGCGATTCGGTACTCGTCCTGCAGTCGTGCGTGATCGCGGAAGCGCAAATCGACAAGGGCGCCCGCATTGGGCCGCTCGCGCATCTGCGGCCGGGGTGCCACATCGGTGAGAGTGCGCACATCGGCAATTTCGTCGAAGCCAAGAAGACGAATCTGGGCAAAGGATCGAAGGCCAACCACCTGACTTATCTGGGCGACGCTGAGATCGGCAGCGGGGTGAACATTGGCGCCGGCACGATCACCTGCAACTACGATGGCGTTGCCAAGTACAAGACGGTCATCGGCGACAAAGTCTTCATCGGCAGCGACTCGGCGCTGGTGGCGCCGCTGGTGATCGGAGAGGGTGCGTACATTGGCGCCGGCTCCACCATTACGAAGGACGTGCCGGCGGATGCGCTGGCGGTCGCCCGAGCCCGGCAGGTGACGAAAGAAGGCTGGGCGAAGAATCGCCGCGCGCAGCGTGAAGCGCGCAAAGCTGAAGTGAGTGAACAGAAACCTGTGAGCGGGGATTAGGAGAGGGTCAGGCGGCCTGCTGATCGCAGTCGCCCAGCGCAGCCAGTTCGGCGCGCAGACGCATTCTCGCGGTGAGCGCAACGCGGAGCACAGCAGCATTGGTCAAGTTGAGCATCTCGGCCACTTTGCTTGCCGGGTAGCCTTCGACATCCATCAACAGAAAGACAAGCCGCTCGTTGGAGGGAAGAAAGCGGATGGCATCTTCCAGTTCGGTGCGCAGGATGTTGTTGCGCTGGGGAAGATAGCCGGCGGTGGGAGCGGGCAGCGGCGTCTCTTCCAGCAGAACGCGCTGATCGCGCAGCTGCTCCAGCAGCGCGGAGTCAATGATCCCGTGATCGGGCTCATCTTCCTGCAAAAACGCCCGGATGAAGGTGCCGCGGAGAATTTCTTCGGCTTCGAGTTCGCTGCCGGTCATGTAATAGGAGACGGAGAAAACGCGATGGCGATGGCTGTCGTAGATATCCCGCTGCCGCTCAGCGAGACTCTGCTGCGCCATTTCGCGGGCTGCTATCCGTGTCGAGTGTCGATCGAAGTCGAACAACATTCTCCCTGGGCCACTCTGGGATTTTGGCTCCGGCAAAAGAAGCTTAACACGAACGTTAGATGCACGATTGCCCCGTTTGGGGGAGAGAGTTGGAGGCGTATTTTGGCGCAAAATACTGTCTTGAGGGATCAATCGCCTCGCAGGTGAGGCGTTTGCACGATACGAATTTCCCGACATAGAAGCCGGGCGGCGGGGGTGACCCGAAATGGTCCTCCCCGCTTGCACGTTCCGGGAATTGTGGCGGAGGGGCAAATCCGCCAGGATACGATAAAGCGGAATTATCCGGGCCTCGAACTAAATCAAGCATTTGCGCCAAGCCAAAGGCTGGAGGGGCAGTGGCATCAGAGCGAATCCTGATCGTGGATGACGAGCCGTACGTCCGCACTCTGATGGCTGCGATGCTGGAGAAATCCAACTACACGCCGGTTCTCGCCTCCAATGGGCTGGAGGCCATCGAACACCTCGAACACGACCCTCCCTTCGATCTGATCCTCTCCGACATTGTGATGAATGGCCTCGACGGGATCGGCCTGCTGGAACGCATCCGCGAAGCCCAGCCCGACACGCCGATGGTCATGGTCACCGCGATTCACGACGTGGGCGTTGCCATTTCCGCGATGCGCAAAGGCGCCTACGACTATCTGCTGAAGCCCTTCGAAAAAGAGCAGCTGCTGGTGACGGTCCGCCGCGCGCTGGATTATCGCCGTCTCGTGCAGCAGAACTCGGTGTACCGCCACAATCTGGAGCAACTCGTTTCCGCTCGTACCGAGATGCTCCGCCAGGCGATGGCGGACCTCGAGCGCTCCTACGACATCACGCTCGAAGCGCTGGGCGACGCGCTGGACCTGAAAGATGCCGAAACTGAAGGCCACTCCCGCCGTGTGACCGCCTACACCATTGCTCTGGCCCGCCACTGCGGGGTGGAGATGGCGCAAACACGCATCATTGCCCGCGGAGCGTTCCTGCACGACATCGGCAAGATGGCGATCCCGGATGCAATTCTGTTGAAACCAGGCAAACTCGATGCCGAAGAGCAACGCGTCATGCGCGAGCACTGCGCGCGCGGCTATCAGATTTTGCGCAAGATTCCCTTCCTTGAGGAAGCTGCCGACATCGTCTACGCCCATCAGGAGCACTACGACGGCAATGGCTACCCACGGCATCTGAAGGGCGAAGACATCCCCCTTGGGGCGCGCATCTTTGCCATCGCCGACACCATTGACGCCATCACTTCCGATCGGCCGTATCGAAAGGCGCGCTCCTACGATGTGGCCCGCGCCGAAGTGGAAAAATGTGCCGGCACCCAGTTCGATCCCAACATCGTCGAAGTCTTCCTCGGGCTGCCGGACAGCCTGTGGGAGGATTTGCGCAGCGAAATGACCCGCCATCCGCGCTTCTCTCCGCTATCATTTGCTGGGGCGATCGAAGATCTGAAAGTCTGAATCCTGCCAATAGGACGAGTGCCTGAGATCCCCCGGTTAGTCCAGAGAAGCCCGGAGAGAAGGCCATGCCTGTCCTCGGAGACAGAATCGTCACCGCAAAGCTGAAGTCCCTTCCCCTGTGGACGCTGGAGCGGGGCGAAATCGTGCGCTACAGCGAGTTCCAGAACTTCGTCGAAGCCATGCACTTCGTGAACAGCGTGGCGGAGATGGCCGAAGGTGCCGGGCATCATCCCGACATCGATATCCGCTACAACAAGGTGCGTCTGGCGCTCATCAGCCACGACGCCGGGGGACTGACCGAAAGAGATTTCGATCTGGCAGCGGCCATCGACAGCCTGACCTGAACTCGGCCGCCGCAAATCCGGCTCGGTCGAGGCAGCGCCGCAACTTTATGACTCGTCGTCGTTGGCTTCAGAGGCCGGTTTTTTGCCTGGATCGGAATGCTGTCGCAGACCCGAAAGGGCCTTGCGATTCCAGAGCACAACCGCAAAACCGCCGACCAGGGCTGAGGCTGCAATGATAGCCCCGGTCATAAAGGCTTTGACTTTTGCTCCGGACTCGGGCGGTTTGGGCGTTTCTGATTGATTTGGCATCGGATGCGTAGGGGTGGAAGTTCCAAAACGGGCCGTCAACCACCCCGGAAAATATTAAATTGTGTAGCGGACTTGTGCATTTGGGGGTTCAGGGTTACACTATTCTGGAGATTGAGCTTCACCTGTTCTTGCTCCGCCGGGCGAAATAATTGGTTCCAACCCCGGCAAATGGGCATCAGATATTGAAGAAGGTTTGAGCCAGATCGGCGACTCAGAATTCGCTGCTGGCAGCAAGTTTATAAGTTGCGTCACTGGCCTCCCGGCACGGACAAAAGAACGTTCGTGCCGCCTTTTTTTTGTTTGATGCCAGAACGCGACTTCAGCCCTCCACTCAACTCCGGGCCTGCTCCTGTAGCATTTGATGAGGAGATTCGGCTTGAGCTTGAAGCGTCCCGTCCTTAGTCTTCTGATTGCCCTCCTTATGGTTGCGGCGTATGCCATCCCAGCAAGCCTGGGGCCAGGCAACGCGGTGCACGCGCAATGGTCCGATCCGCAGGTCGAAATACCTGCCTATCACCCGCTGCCGCCGGCAAAAGGGCAGACGCTGCCGCCGATCCTGTCTGGCAATCAGCTCACCGGGCAGTTCTTCCGCGAGAAGTGGCAGGTTGAGGTCTACAAACAGGCGGCGCAGATTCCCAACGTTCTCTACCAGCTCCCCTGCTATTGCCGGTGCGATCGCGCGCTCGGGCACGCAAGCCTGCACAGTTGCTTTGAAGGGACGCATGGGGCCATTTGCGCTACCTGCGCGGCCGAAGCAGCCTATGCGTACAAGATGACGAAACAGGGCAAGACACCCGATGAGATTCGGGCCGGCATCGAACGCAAGGAGTACGAATCGATCGACCTGGACGCGCTGGGCGGCAACTGACGCCAACGGATGCGGGTCGCTTCGAAACGTGCAAATCGATTCCGCCGTCTGCCATAATCGCCAAAACCATGACGTTCCGGCTGCGCCCTGTTTGTCTTCTTCTGCTGCTCTCGTGGAGTGCCGGGTCGTTCTCCGCCGACACGCAGCGCAGGCCAGGGCCCTATGTGTCGCAATGCGTGGGTGTGTCGCTGCGAGCCGATTACATCGCTGAGACCGAAGCCAATGCCGGGCCGGGATTCACCTTTCACATCGACAACAACACAGCGAAGGACATCCGCCTCGAGATGCCGGTGCCTTCCAGCACGCACTGGTATGCACGGGTGGGAATGCGTTGGTTATGGCGCGCTTCGGCGGGGCGCGGCGGAGCGCTGGTCAACGCACTTCTTGAGAAGGGGCCGATGTTCGCGTATCAGCCCGCGCTGCCGCCGGAGCACGCCCAATACCTGACGGTGCCCGCTCACGGATCGGAAGACTGGACGGTGACCATGCGCGACGATCCCGCGATTGAGTACCGGCCCAGTTGCGCGCGTTGCAACTATCCGGGCGAGAGGGAGTATCAGGCCGTCTTCGCCTATGCCTATCTGCCGCACCCGGATGAGCATGCGCCGGATCTGCTGCGCTGCGGCCTGCGCTCCACACCTGTCCCCATGCCGCCGGTGGCTCTCCACGCCGCCTCACTCGACGCGCATTAATTTTTTAAGACGCAGCATCCTGAAGAAATATTCCTCGTCTGTTCGCGTGCAGGGGGAGAGAAAACATCCCACGCAACACCGCTCGCCGGGGCGGGTTGGAAAACGCAACAGGAGGAAGTACAGGCCACACCATGAGAAACAAACTTTTTGCAATTGCACTCGGCGGAATGCTCGCGCTCAGCGCGAACGCCGCTCTCTACGCGCAGGACCAAACAGCAGCCCAGACACCGGCAACCGGCAGCCAGCAGCAAGGCCAATGGGGCCACGGCCACGGGCGGCACATGGATCCTGACCGGCAGCTCGAGCACCTGACGAAGAAGCTCAGTCTGTCGTCCGATCAGCAAACCCAGATCAAGCCGCTGCTGGTCGACCGCCAGCAGAAGATGCAGGCTCTGTGGCAGGATCAGTCGATGTCGAAGCAGGATCGCCGCAGCAAGGCCATGGCGATCCAGCAGGATACGAAGACGAAGCTGGAAGCGGCTCTGAACGACCAGCAGAAGCAGCAGTTCGAGCAAATGCAGGCGCAGATGCAGGCCCACCGGCACCACAGGATGGGCGGCGACAATCAAGCGCCCTCCAGCAGCGCTCCGCAACCCGAGTAGCGACTCGCCGGTGTGAATGCAGGCCGCCGGACCCTTTCCCGGCGGCCTTCTTGCTTCAAGTAACGGACACTGTTACGAAAGACGCGGATCGCCCGCTTTCAGCGTCTTCCTTCTCGCTCTTCGCGTTTGCGAGCTAAAGCAGTAGCTCCATAAAGACGTTCGCGCGCTGGTATTTCGATGGCTGATCGGGTCCGGGCAAATGGCGGAAGCCGATCTGCTCGTACAAGTGAATCGCGGCCGCGACCTTCGTGTTCGATTCCAGATAGAGCCGATGCGCTCCGAGGCTGCGGGCCTGGTCGATAGCGAACTGGAGAAGCTTTCGACCGACACCCGATCCGCGCGCCTTCTCCGCGACGGTCATCTTGGCCAGTTCGAATTCACCCGGAACCGTCGGGATGAGCGCGCAGCAACCGATGGCTTCACCGTTCCGCTCCGCGATGAAGATCGCGCCACCGCCATCGAGAATGTGCTTCTTCGGCTCGCTGATGATCGCGCGATCCGCCGGTTCGAGGTCCCCAAAATACTTCGTGATCCAGTCTTCGTTGAGGCGAAAGAAGGCAATTTCATCGCCGGGGCGAAAGGCACGGAAGAGGACCGGGTGAGTTGCGCCTGTTCCATGAGCGGAGATTAGCAAGAGGAACGCGCAGCAGCGACGTCCGGCGCAGCGAACGGCAAGGGGCTCGCACTGAGCGGTCGTTAGTGCGGCGCTGAAGGAGCGGCAACGCCGTTGCTCCCGGTTGTTGCTGTGCGTCAGCGTGGAACTTTTTGTAGTCGTTGTCGGTGACCTGAATATCGGCGCGAATCCCGATGATGGCGATCTCGTGGGCGACGATGTTGAGGTTGGCGCTGGTGGGCAGCCACAGCTCGTTATTGATCAGCTTCTGCTCGAAGTTGAGACTGCTGCCTTTGTTCAGCGACAGCAGCCCGAACCCGCCATGGACGTTCTCCGTGAGGTGGGCCACCATCCGCCGGACCTGGCGGTCCTGCTCGTCGATCCAGCAGGTTCCGGAAGTATGGCGTGCTGCTTCCTCGGCAATGTTGTGCGCCTTTGCATGGGGATCGCCCACGAAATCGAAAGCGATGGTGCTGCGTCCGTCCATCACCTCGCGGCGCGCAGTGGAGACCTGGGTCATGGCGAGAATGCGGCCCACGCTGATCACCACTTCGCCGTTGGGTGCCTGTCCGGGCGGCGTCTGTTGGGCTTTCTCGACGTACTTCGTGATCCGGTCCTGCTCCTTTTTCTCCTGATCCGCATCGAGAGGCTTGCCGTCTTTTTTGAGCAGGCGATGCACTTCGTGCGTGTTCACGAAGAAGACCTCCGATTCCTCCGTCTCGGTCTTCTTCACGCTGCCGTTCTTGTTCAGTGTTTGATCGATGACGACTTCGTGGAAGGTGTAATTCTCCTGCACTGACTCCAGCTGACGCTGGTGCTCCCGTACCTGATTCATGAGCGTTGGAACATCCGGCAGGGGAGACGTGGACGCTTGCGGTGCTGCCACCGGCGCCCTTACGGCGGACAGGAGCAACGCGGCGCTCGCCAACCGGCGGCCCGCCTTCGGATTGGAAAAAAATGGCATCCGGATTTTTGTCGGCAAGCGGATCATAGCGTAAGCTTGTGCACTCCGGGCAACGCCCGGGTTCGAAGGAGGTTACGGCATGGTGCGGTTGCTGCTGAAGTGGTTGTTACAGGCCTTTGCCCTGCTGGTCACGGCGCGGCTGGTGCCCGGCTTTCATGTCCGCAGCGTTACCGCGGCGCTGGTTGCGGTGCTGGTGATTGGCCTGCTTAACGTCACGCTGGGATTGCTGCTGAAACTCATCACGCTCCCCCTCGGCATTCTGACCCTGGGACTCTTCTTCCTGGTCATCAACGCTTTCATCCTCAAGCTGGCCGGGAACGTGTCGCCGGGTTTCTACGTGTCCACATGGACTGCGGCGTTCATCGGAGCTTTAGTCCTCGCGTTGCTGCACATGATCACCTCGGCGCTGCTCGACAAGAAGGAATAGCGCGGCCGTACAACCTCTCGTGACCGGGCGGCTACAATGGAAGCATGCCGCCCGACCAATCCTCCCGCCGCCGGCACAAGGCCCCACCCCCAGGTGAAACCGGACAGGAAGCTCTGTACCTTCGCTCGTTGAGCGACCGTCAGGTCCCCGTTCACGTGAAGCTGCAGGACGGCGAAACTGTGTCGGGATGGATCGAGTATTTTGACGATCGTATGATCCGCCTGACTCGCGAAGGCAAGCCGAACCTCTTTATCTATAAACACCAGATCAAAACGATCACCGAGCATGGCCGCGAGGGCCGCCGCAGGCCGCGCAGCGAAGCGGGCTCGGACTCCGAGGACAGCCAGTGAGCGCAGCTCCGGTCCACAACTGGATCCCCAAAGAAATGGAGATCGTCGCGGGTGCGGTTCCGATCGCGCTCGAGGCGGGCGCCCTGATCCGCGGCTACTTCGAGCGCGGCGTCGCCACCGAATACAAGGGTGATGTGGATCTGGTGACCGAGGCCGATCGCGCCTCGGAAAAACTGATCACCGAACGCCTCACGGCGACTTTCCCCCAGCACGGCATCTACGGCGAAGAGGGTGTCCGCCAGCGTATCGAGAGCGAGTTTCGCTGGTATGTCGATCCGCTCGACGGAACCACGAATTTCGCGCATGGCTTTCCAGTGTTTTGCGTCTCGCTGGGGCTCGAGCATCGTCCCCCAGGCAAGGACAGCGAACTGATCGCCGGCGTTGTCTATGATCCGACCCGCGACGAGTTATTCGTCACGCAAAAAGGCCAGGGGGCATGGCGCAACGGCCGCCGCATTCATGTGTCGGCCACGAAGCATCTCGCTGAGGCCCTGCTCTCGACCGGTTTCCCCAGCCGCAAACGGCACGTCAGTCCGAATATCCACTTCTACCAGGAGTTCACGCTGCGCTCGCATGGCGTCCGCCGCGCAGGATCCGCCGCGCTGGATCTGGCGTACACCGCTTGTGGCCGCGTCGATGGCTTCTGGGAGTTCCACCTGAATCCATGGGACACCGCTGCCGGCGCGCTGCTGGTGATGGAAGGCGGTGGCGCGATCACGCGCTTCGACGGCGCGCCGTTCCGCCTCGACAGCAGTGAGGTTCTGGCCACGAACGGACTTCTGCAGCAGGAACTGGTGACTCTTTTTGGCGACATGTTTGCCGGGCGGGAACTGCACCCGATTCCGAGTCCCGCGGAATTTGCCGCGCAGCGGACCGCCCAGCCACGCTAAGGGGTCCTCAACGCGGCGAGTCAATCCTTCTCGGCAATCCTTCTGCGCCGTTCCATTCCTAAAGTTACGTTTCGTGCGCACCGGGCTTGTTTTCGCGCCGCAATCCCCTGCTAGAATGATTCGTTGTCACTTCGACTCCTGAAGAGGAATTCATGGCTTACGTGATTGCGGAACCCTGCATCGGCACCAAGGATACGGCGTGTGTCGACGCGTGCCCGGTGGACTGCATCCATCCCAAAAAAGACGAGGCGAAGCACGCCGACAGCGATCAGCTTTTCATCGATCCGGTGGAGTGCATCGACTGCGGCGCGTGCGTGCCGGTCTGCCCGGTCTCGGCCATCTTTGCCGCCGACGACGTGCCGGAGAAATGGGCAAGCTTCACGGAAAAGAACGCCACGTTCTTCGGGCGCTAGCCATCTTCAGTGTGGCGAGGGACGCACAGCAGCCCATGCCGTGCGTCCCGGAAGTCTTTTGAAGCAAAGGCATTCTGTCTTTTCCCTCCCTGCCGGAAGCAACCTAAGCCTCCCCTTTTGCGTCGTAGAGCCATACCGCTTTTCCCCGGAAAAGTTTGTCTGACTATGAGCCTGACTGCGCAGAAGATTACGAACAGCAGAGCCACTGGAGCGTCTCCGCATGGAACAATGGCTAAGGAGAGGTTTGTTCTGATGGCCGGACCTACACAACCACGACCGGCGAACCAGCACATGCGCCGCAATCCACCGATTGCAGGGGAGCAGGAGGCGATCGACAAGGCTCGCGAAGGGGATGGTCGGGCCTTTGAGACTCTCTACGCGATGCACAAGCGGCGTGTGTATTCGCTGTGCCTGCGTATGCTCGGCAACGTAGCCGAAGCCGAAGATCTGACCCAGGAAGCCTTCCTGCAGCTGTATCGCAAGATCGGAACCTTCCGCGGCGATTCGGCCTTCTCCACCTGGCTGCACCGGCTCGCGGTCAACGTGGTGCTCATGCACCTGCGCCGCAAAGGTTTACCCCAGGTTTCACTGGAAGAAACGCTGGAGCCGTCGCAGGACGACGGTCCGCGTAAGGATATCGGGGCGCGCGATCTGACGCTGTCAGGATCGATCGATCGCGTCACCCTGGAGCGGGCTATTGAGAATTTGCCACCCGGGTACCGGCTGGTTTTTGTGCTGCACGATGTGGAAGGGTACGAGCATAATGAGATTGCGGAGATGCTCGATTGCTCCATCGGGAACAGCAAATCACAGCTGCACAAAGCGCGGATGAAGCTCCGGGACCTGCTCCGGACGGGGCAGCGGAAGGAGCAGATCGCGTGATTGTGATGCGCGCCATCGACAAAACCATGACCTGTTCCGAATTTCAGGACGTCCTCCCCGAGTTATTCGAAGCGCAAGCCGATCTTAGCGGGCACGACCACCTCAAGACCTGCGAGAACTGCGCTGCCCTGGTGCGCGACCTGCAGTACATCGCCTCCCAGGCCAAGCTGCTGCTGCCGATTCACGATCCCAGCCCCGCGGTTTGGGACAACATCCAGCAGGCCATCCGCCAGGACAAACCTGAGCCCCCCACTGCCGTTGCCAGGAAATAAGCGCTAGCCGCGCAGCCCGGCATTCATATAATCAGCAACAGCATGAGCGGCCCCACCCGAGCGCCGGAATCCTTTCCGGCTCATCCGACGCGTATTGTCCTGACCGGCTTTATGGGCGCGGGCAAGACCACGGTCGGTGCGCTGCTCGCCGAGCGGCTGGGATGGACGTTCGTCGACTCGGACCGCGTCGTGGAAACGCGCGCGAGCAGGTCCATCGCGGACATCTTCGAGCGCCAGGGCGAAACCGCATTTCGCGAACTCGAGGCCGCGACCGTTCGCGACGCCTGCCAGGCCGAACAACTGGTACTGGCGCTGGGCGGCGGCGCTCTTGAAAAAGCACCTACGCGTGAGTATCTCGCCTCGCTCCCGGATACGCTGATCGTCTTTCTCGAAGCTCCGCTGGAAACCATGATGGCGCGCTGCGCTGCCCACGAAGACGGCCCGGTTCGTCCGGTGCTGGCTGACCGGGAGCGTCTGGCGAGCCGCTGGAGCGAGCGTCTTCCCTGGTACCGCCAGGCGCATCTCATCGTCGACACCCGGAATCTCGGACCGGACGCGGTGACGGAACGCATTTTGCAGTCGGCAGGGAAGAGGGGAGTCCTCGCGTGACCACCAGCAAGCCGATGGACCCGCGCAGCATCGTGCTGTTCTGCTTCGGCGTCGCGATTGCGCTCTATCTCGCGTTCCTGCTGCGCGACGTGCTGGTGGTGATTTACGTCAGCGCCATGTTTGCCGTGGTGCTGATGCCGCTGGTTCGCTTCGTGATGAGGCTTCAGATTCGGCGGTGGCATCCGGGCCGCGGGGTGGCCGTCCTGCTCATCGTGCTTCTCACCGGCGGAAGTCTTGCGCTCTTCTTCGGGTTTGCGCTGCGTCCCGCATTCAAAGACCTCCGCGAGTTCATCAAAGAGCTGCCCGCGCGCGGTCCGCAGTTCTTTGCGCGCATCCAGGAACTGCCCATCCTGCGCGAAGTCAATATGGATTCGCTGCAGGAGAAGGTGCAGGACATCACCGCCAATTTCGCCAGCTACGCCCTGAAATTTGCCAGCAACGGCGCCGCTCTGGCCGTCAGGATCATCACCGGCATCGTGCTGACGGTGTATTTCATCCTCGAAGGCGACGACGCCTACGCCTGGTTCCTGTCGCTGTTTCCCGTTGAACGCCGCCTGCGCCTCGATCAGACCCTGGCGCGCGCCTCCGAGCGCATGGGCCGCTGGCTGCTCGGACAAGGCACGCTGATGCTGATCATGGGCATCTGCAGCACCATCGCGTTCGCCCTGCTGCGCATCCGCTACGCCTATGCGCTGGGCGTGATCATGGGTCTCTTCAATCTGGTGCCTGTGGCCGGCGCTTTGGTGTCGGTGTCAATCGTGGTGCTGGTGGCCGCGCTCGATTCATGGAGTCGCGTGGCCGGGGTCCTGATCTTCTATTTTCTCTACCTGCAGCTTGAGAACACCTGGCTCACGCCGAAGATCATGCGGACGCAGGTGGACCTTGCAGGTCTGACGATCCTGATCGCGCTGCTCATCGGTTCGTCTCTGGCCGGCATTATCGGAGCCATGGTCGCCGTTCCGACGGCAGTGCTGATCGCAGTGGTCCTGAACGAGTACGCCGTGCACGAAGAGGGCATCATCGAAGAGCCGCATCCAGTCAACGTAACTTTCACCGCCAAATAGAATTCCCTCCTCGGCTCGGCGGTTCGTCGCGGACCGCTCCCGCCGGGTATCATAAACATGGTGCGTCCCTTTCTGTTCGCCGGAATCCCATTCTTCATGATCCTGTCTTCCAACCACGGCGTTCGCCGCTCTGCAGGAATCGCATGGCTGTGAGCTCGGCTTCGTCCCGCATCGAATCGAGCGTCGCTTCGCTGGAGCCATCTCACCCGCACCTGCACGCACCCCGTGCCGGCGAGACCGCATCGCTGCTGGTCGATTACCGCGAATTGTTCAAGGTGCGTGTTACGGGAATGGTGATGCTCACCGGCTGGGCTGGCTTTTACCTCGGCTCCATGCGTTCCGGCATCAGCAGTATGCAGCCGGGCCTTGTCGAGACGCTGCTTGGGATCAGTGCCGTTTCCGCAGGCTCCGCCGCTCTGAATCAGGCCATCGAGCGCAAGCTCGACGCCAAAATGTTGCGCACTGCCGATCGCCCCATGGCTGCAGGCCGCATCGGTCTCGCGCACGGTATCGCTGTCGGTCTGCTGGCCATCATTGTCGGAACCCTGTGGCTGACGCGCGAAACCAACTTCATCACCGGCGGTCTGACGCTGCTGACCGCGTTTCTGTACGTCGCCGTCTACACACCGCTCAAGCGCTATACCACGCTGGCGACCTTCGTGGGTGCCTTCCCAGGAGCGATGGGCCCGCTGCTCGGCTGGACCGCTGCCCGGGGCGTGATCGAGTGGCAGGGCGTCGCGCTCTTTGCGATCCTGTTCGTCTGGCAATTCCCGCATTTCATGTCGATCGCGTGGCTCTATCGCGAGGACTACGGGCGTGCCGGCATTCGCATGCTGCCCGTTGCTCAGCCCGACGGATGGTCAACCGCACTCGAGGCTCTGACCTACGCCATCCTCATGATCCCCGCCAGCCTGCTGCCGTACTGGCTGCACATGGATGGAAAAATCTATGCGGGCGTTGCGATCGCTCTCGGTCTGGCCTACCTCGGCTACACTGTCCGCTTCATGCGCATCGTCCGCGCCCGTAGTGAAACCGAATCCCGTATGTATGCGCGCGACCTGCTCAAGGTCAGCGTGATTTACCTGCCGCTGCTGCTCACAGCGCTGATGCTGAACGCCAGGTAGCTGGATGCAGGAAGGAAGAAGCAGGAAGCCGAGCGATGCCGACAGCGATCACGAGTCCGAAGTTGAATCCCCAGCCGAAATCCTCCCCTGTCGCGCCTGTAGCCGTCATCATCGGTATCAGCGTGGTTGCGACGCTCTTCCTCTTCTGGCTGATCTATGTGCACCCGGCATCGGATGCAGCCGCCAAGCACTACACGTTCCTGCCCAACCTGAATGCGCTTCTCAACGGACTGAGCGCCATCGCGCTGCTTGTCGGCTTCTACTTCATTCGTGCTAAGCGCATCGCAGCCCACCGCGCCAGCATGATCACGGCTTTCGTGTTCAGTTCTCTGTTCCTGGTCAGCTACATCGCCAACCACGCCCTGCATGGCGACACGCTGTATCCGGTGCACAATCGCGTCTACTACGACGCCTATCTGCCCCTTCTCATCAGCCACATCCTGCTGGCGACCCTCGCGCTCCCCATCGTGCTCATCACCTTCTATCTCTCCCTTTCGCGGCGATTCGCGGCCCACCGCAAGCTGGCGCGCTTCACCTTTCCTCTCTGGCTCTACGTTTCGGTCACCGGCGTGGTGGTGCGCGTGATGCTGGTGGCGGCCCTTCGATAGATCCATGCCTCCAGCACAATCTTCCCGCTCCGATCCATCCGATGACGGCACCCGCGCCCTGCTGCGGGCCGGTGGCGGCATGCTTTTCGCCGGAGCCATTGCCGCACTCCTCACCGCGTTCGTCTTCGGCGGAATCAGCCGGCAGGGCCCGCACAGCAATACCGGATGGCTGCTGCTGATGGTCGCGATGTCGTGCCTGCCGTTCGGAGTGATGCTCTTCAGCCT
Source organism: uncultured Acidobacteriaceae bacterium (assembly GCA_963705765.1). Taxonomy (GTDB): domain Bacteria; phylum Acidobacteriota; class Terriglobia; order Terriglobales; family Acidobacteriaceae; genus Palsa-343. The sequence goes on from CAVPKU010000051.1 coordinate 75,678, forward strand.
GGGAGCGGCGAAGTGGTTCCGCAATCGACGCCTCGATCGCTCGCGCCGCTAGTGTGGTGTTTCTGATCTTCCTTTACCTTGTCATCCCGACCGAAGCGAAGCGGAGCGGAGGGAGCTGCTTCTTCTCGAACCTCAATCCGTAAAGAAACCTTCGAAACACCACGCTAGTGCCTTCGAGGTAACTGCCGTGGTTCGCGCAATTTGTCGAATCAGTGGTGCAGGCTCACCCCGCCAGGATAACCTCGTCAACAGGATGGGGTCCGCTCGCGCAAGGATGCCTGCTGTATCTCCCATCCAGCAGGATCGCGACTAAGCGGCGCGATCCGGGTTCAAGACAGATCAAAGCCGGCTTCTCGCTGGTTGCACTGCAAGGAGAGAACGCATATGAAATTCACGGGTCGATTCATCCCCCTGGCGATATCCGCCGCCTGCCTTACCCTTTCGACCTTTGTCCTTTCGACCGCGTCGGCTCAGTCCGCTCCCCCTGCGCAGCCCCAGCAAACCCAGGATCAGGCACCGGCCGCCACCGGCGTTTCTAACCCGCCTGCCGATGACACGATTACGACGGACGAAGATCTGACCCCGCCCGCCACGGCTCCCGCGCCCAAGCCTTCGGCTGCGATCCCAATGACCGCTCCGCCGCCCGTCGCCGCTACGCCCCGGGTGCGAAACTTCGAAGACGACATTGTCACCACCGCTGCGCCGACGACAACCGCGTCGCTGTCGAGGCGCTCCTGGAATCCGGATGACGACATCGTCAGCGTTGTCCCATCCGATCCGAACGCGCTGGCTTCAGGGAACCAACATCCGCGTGCGCCTCTCTCAGAATTTATCGACGAACGACACGCATGCCGGTGAGGCCTTCCACGCCACCATCGATCGGGACGTCTACAAGGACGGACACATCATCATTCCCGTCGGGTCGGAGATGCGCGGCCGCGTCGTTCAGGTTTCGCAGGGCCATCACGTCGGACCGCACGCTACGATTCGGCTTCGTCCGGACATGATCCTGCTGCCGGATGGTACCGCCTATCACCTCTACGCCGAGGCCATCCAGTCCAAGGTGCCCGGCACGCACACGGACGATGAGGGCGGCATTCAGACCAACACCCACTACAAAAAGGATGCGATCGAATACGGAGCGGGAAGCGGAGCCGGCGCGATTGCCGGCGCTGAAATCGCGGGTCCGGTGGGCGCCGGTGTCGGAACGCTGGTGGGCGCTGGCGTCATCACCGTGCACATGCTGACAGGGCGTCCCCAGGCGGCCAACCTGCCCCAGGGATCGGTGCTCGTTTTCAGCCTGACCGAGCCGATGGAGTTGACGCCGACGAAGAACTGAGCGGCGCTGAGTCGCCAGTTCGCGGGTTGCAGAGGGGGCGTTTCAATTTCTCATCGCCCCTGATCATGTATCGACTGGCCAGATCGTCTTCAGGGTCGGCGATGCCAAGGTCCGACCCGGATCCCGGGCGACGGATTCAAGGAATTCGAGGCGACACCGTAGTTCCGCGGTTTCTCCTCGGAGCGCTGCGACTTCTCTGCCCAGGGAATCTACCAGCGACGCGCCAGGACCCTTGAGCCGGGTGCGTATCCAGATGTCCAGTTCTTCCGGAAGAGCGAGCACCGCTCGGTGATGGGGTTCATCCTGCCGCCGCACCGGCAGGCCAGCTTCCCGTTCCCACCGCTGTACCGTACGCACGCCTTTGCCAAGATACCGGCTGATCTCTTTCCACGACGTGAGGGTATTCGGCATGATGGGGTCCAGCCTGGGGTGCTGCACCGGGAGGTGTCGTCATTATGCGCCACAAACAGGGGATTCTGCCCAGAAAATGCAGCAGCTGTTTCCCGAGCCATCAGCGATGACCTCGACGGCCTTTCCATAACGAGTGCTCTTAGCCGGTAGCGATAGGTGAAGAGAGCGGAAGAAACAGGTGGCGCGGCTGAGGTTCAAGGACGATTAACACTTGGTTAATGAGAAGAGAATAACTGCTTGTTCTGGTGCGGGGCGCGGTGTTCCCAAAATGGGCCCTTTCCGTGGGTCAACGCCACTTCCTGGCGTGACTTTTCGCCAGAACCGCACCATTGTAACTTGACTCCTGTCTTTTACTTCAGACATACTCCACCACACTTAACGGATAACAGCATGTTATTCAGGTCGATGGCTTGACCTTTTCCCAGGTCACCTAAGTTGGGGCCGCACGCCGCTTTAAGACGGCGCTGAACACCTTTCTGGCGATTGCTGCGTTCAGCAGGAGACAGATCACGGCTACGGAGTTCGCTCGTTGACCGCAGCCCTCCACCTCACGTCCTTGCAGAGCGGCGTGCGGTCCCGGGCCCTCAATGTTCGACAACCGCTTGAAGGAGGGCATCTCCATGGTGAGTTATTGCGCAAATCCGGGATGCGGCAAGCCTTTGCATTATTTGCGTGAGGGCCGGATCTATGTTTTCGACGCTTCCATTGCGACCGCTCGTCGCAATGAAAAGCGTCAACGGCAGCTGGAGCACTACTGGCTCTGCGGTGGCTGTTCGGAGTCGCTGATCCTCTCTCAGGATACGCACGGGTGGATCCACATTCTCCCCCGGCCGGCTGCAATTCAGAGCTCGGACGACGACGCCTCGTCCCTGCCGGCGTGGATGGCATCTTAAGGCGCCCTCTCCCATCGACAGGCGTCTCGCATACTCTGCGGGGCGCCTGTCGCATTTGCACAACGTCCTTCCTATCCAGCAAGCTGGGTGGCAGAGGCCGCATCATGCACCGCCTGCATACTCCCGCGCCACCGCTGGCTTCGCTGGTCCGCTGCTTCTGGTACTGGGAAGGAGCGCCGCAACCGCACGCCCGCGAGCGGCTCATGCCCAGCGGGGAAGCGACCATCGTTTTCAATCTCCGCGACGACGAGATGCGTCTGTACGATGCCGACGATTTGGATCGGTTCACCTCCTGCGGACTGGCGGGACTGACCGGTCCCCGCACCGGCTGCTTCGCCATCGATACCGCATCCGAGGACCGGGTGATGGGGATCGAATTCCAGCCAGGCGGCACGTTTCCGTTCTTTCGCGAGCCGGCCGGAGAGATCGCGAATCAGTCAGCGCCCCTCGATTGCCTTTGGGGCTCCGTGGCTGGCGAAATTCGCGAGCAACTGCTGGCGGCCCCGTCGGTCGATGCCATGTTCGTGCTGGTCGAACGCGCCCTGTTGGGGCAGCTCGTCCGGCAGGTGGACCTGCATCCGGCAATCGCTTTTGCCCGGGCGCAGATTTGTCGCGCTCCGCATATCGCCACTATGGCCGGCGTCGTGGATCGCATCGGGCTCAGCCAGCGGCGTTTCATTGAGCTGTTCCGGGATCAGATCGGACTGGCGCCCAAGGCCTTCTGCCGGGTGCGCCGCTTCCAGCGCGTGATTGCCGGCGTCCATCGCAAGCCCAGCGTCGACTGGGCCGAGGTGGCGCTCGACGGCGGCTACTACGACCAGGCCCACTTCATTCACGACTTCCAGGCCTTCTCCGGGATGACGCCGGCGACGTATTTGGCGCGGGCGACGGAGCATTTGAATCACGTGCCCATGGCGTAGGGGCGAGTCAGCGTTTGGTGGAGAAGGGATTCAGCACCGGAACCGGGAAGTGCTGGAAGTCCCTTACGTTTCTCGTGACGACTGTCAGGCCGCGGACTTTCGCGGTTGCGGCGATCAAAGCGTCTTCCCAGAGGTCGTGAGTTTTTCCGACCATAAGTCGGGCCCATTCGCGGAATATCGTTTCATCGATCGGGATGACCTTCCATGTGTTCGCGAGCAGGTCGATCCACAGGTCGTATTTGCCAGCAACGGATGGGTCCTGCCGCCGTATCCGTTCGACGCCAACCTGAAGCTCCCCGAGGGTGAAGGCACAGAGTGACATCTGCTCCATGGGAACCCGGTCCAGCCAGGCGATAACACCGCCGTGGGGGCGTGGTTTGCGCGTCTCCGAGATGACATTGGTATCCAGGAGATACATCTATTCGAAGTCGATTCTGCGGCCCCGCATGCGGCCCCTTTTGGGGATCATCTCGACAAATTCATCGGACCGGGGTTCGGATGCCAGCAGGACCTCTTTCAATGTTGGTCGTGCAGCAGTCTTCAACCTCTTCCATTCCTCGATGGGAACCACGACCGCGGTTTCGACTCCTCGACGGGTGACGATCTGCGGGCCGTCACGCAGCGTGGCGTCGATCAACTCGCTGAAGCGGGCTTTTGCATCCTGTAATTGCCAGGTCATCCTTTGATTCACCATCTGACTAGTCATATCACTAGTCAGAGCGTGGGTCAACTTTTTACAATCATCGGCCGCACCGCAACGGCACAATGGTCTCTATCGAGGAGGAACCTCCATGTCCCCAGTCAAGCCCATTCCCGACGGCTACAACAGCGTCCAGCCCTATCTGCATATCCGCGGCGCCGCGCAGGCCATCGAGTTCTACAAACAGGTCTTCGGCGCGCACGAAGTGATGCGCATGCCGCAGCCGGATGGCCGTATCGGCCACGCCGAGATCCGCATCGGCGATTCCATCGTGATGCTGGCCGACGAACACCCCGAGAAAGGCATTCACGGCCCGGCGCATTACGGCGGCGTACCGATGACCATCATGCTCTACACCGAAGACTGCGACGCCACCTATAAGAAGGCGATCGCCGGAGGATCGAAGAGCCTGCGCGAACCCACCGACCAGTTCTACGGCGATCGCATGGCCGGTGTCGAAGATCCGTTCGGCTTCCAGTGGTACATCGCGACGCACGTCAAAGACGTCTCGGAAGAAGACATGAAGGCTGCCATGGCAGGGCAGGCTTCATGACCGCGGCCGAGTTTCGGCGCCTGGCGCTCAGCCTGCCTGGCGCCGAAGAGCGCGAGCACATGCACCATCCGGATTTCCGGGTCGCCGGGAAGATCTTCGCGACACTCGGGTATCCGGATGCTTCGCGGGGAATGGTGAAGCTGTTTCCCGATCAGCAGGCGGAGTTTGTCTCTGCCCATCCGGAGTCCTTCGTGCCGGTGAACGGGGCCTGGGGCAGGCAGGGCTGCACGCATGTGCTGCTGAAGACCGCGAACAAGGACAAGGTCCGGGAGGCGATGCGGGCGGCCTGGGAGCGGGTGGGATCGAAGGCGGTGGTGAAGACGAAGAAGAGATGACCATGACGGATCAGCGAACGCCTCGTCAATAGGACGACTCGCCATTCAAGTCATGAGAAGAATCGCGTCGTATCTTCCTCTCCCGGCCCAATGATCTAGAATCAACCCGGTCCCTCCGGAAGATCGCCATGAGCCGAGTTCTCATCATCGACAGTCAGACGCCGGTCAGCCGCGAAGTTGGCGACCTCCTGACAGGGGAGGGTTTGCCGTTCGAATACGCAGCCGGCCACATCGATGCACTCCACCGGCTGCGCTGCCGTGCCTTCGGTGTCATCATCACCAGTGCAGACGGCGTCATCGATGAAGCTCTCGCTCTCCTCCAGGAGATGAGGCTCATACGGCCCAATCTCAAGTGCATTGTGCTCGCTCCTCACAGCACACCGAGCGAGATCATCGCAGCGCTTCGCGCGCGAGTATTCGGATGTTTCACACCTCCCTTCGACGCGCACGAGATCTTCTGCGTCGCGCGCAATGCAGCCACCGGCGACGATTCGAACGAAGACATCGAAGTCATCTCCGCACGCCCCGGCTGGATCGCGGTCCGAGTCAACTGCCGGCTCGCCACCGCTGACCGTCTCATGTCCTTTGCCAGAGAGTTCGCCGCGCAGCTGCCTGAGACCGCGCGTCAGGAGATCATGCTCGCGCTTCGCGAGATTCTCGTGAACGCGATGGAGCACGGAGCGGCGTTCAATCCCGATCAGGTCGTCGAGGTGAACGCCATCCGCACCGCCCGAACCATGACCTTTCGGGTGCGCGATCCGGGCGCGGGATTCCGTAAGGAAGCCATCACCCATGCAGTCCATTCCAACGCACCCGACGATCCCACGGCCCACATCGTGCAGCGCAACCAGGAAGGGATGCGCGCTGGAGGTTATGGCCTCCTCCTCGCCGCCGGCACCGTCGACGAGCTCATCTACAACGAACAGGGAAACGAAGTCCTCCTCATCAAGTACCTGGACTCGCCCGCTCAAAAACCATAAGCCGCAGCGCAGATCGCCGGCCGTCATTCACTGCTTGTTGTAAGACCCTGGGCCAAGGGGCCGGCACGACGCGGTTATCCGTCAGCGTTTCAATCCGCACCTGAACCGGACGACCGCGCTAACCGTAGGTGAGGTCGGTGCTCTGTCCGACTTCGATGATATAGCCGTCAGGATCGCGGATGTAGCAGCGTATCTCGCCGTACTTGGGAATCGGCTCCGTGATGAACTCCGCTCCTCGGCTTTTCCATGACTCATAGCACGCGTGAATATCCGCAACGCGAAAATTCATAAAGCTGTTGATGTGATTCGGGTCGGGGACGCTGAGCGTTACGGTCGGCTTATCCGCGGTCGGCCCGCCCCCACGTTCAGAATCATCCAGATATTCGCGAGCTGAAGGTATCCAGGCGCGTTGCCGTCGCCCAGGCTTAGAATGCGAGCGTCGAAGACCTTTTCGTAGTAGCGAGCCGACCGCTCGATGTCGGCGACGGTAAGAAAACACGCGACGCTGATGCCCTCGCGCGGGGGCATCTCATAGCTCTTCTGTTCGACTTGTACGCTCATTGACGGCTCCAATTCTGACGAGCGGTGCTCATCTTGCGGGTGGCCCACGGTTCCCGGGCGTCTCTGATTCTCATGCCGCTGAAACTATCTTCTTCTTCTCATTGAGTGCCGGTAGAAGAAGGTTCAGAAGCGCCTGATCGGAGAATGGGTTCTGACCTGAGATCAACTCGCGATCCTGAACGACATAGCTCGTCCATGGAGCGAGCACACTTACATCACCGCCCGCCGTGCTCAGGGCGAAGTCCGGGTAGAAGAGAACCTTACCACCAATCTCAAGCGGTTCTCTTTGCTGCTCTTCCGCTGTCGAAAAGATCGTCATCTTATATCCGGAATAGATCCAGCCCTGAGCCTTGGCATGTGCTCCGGCGGCATCGCCCGCGCTCAGTGCGGCGACTACCTCCTTCGAATTCGGAAGAGCCGAGAGAAGTGAAATCGGGCCATGGCAGAGCACAGCCGTAGGCTTGGATGTTTCATGAAAATGTCTCATCACGGTGCCGGCATCGGGATCGTCGAGAAGATCGATCATCGGACCATGGCCGCCGGGGACGAAAACAGCGTCATATTGATCCAGGCCCGATGCGATGACATCCGCGATGCGGCTTGGATCTCTGAGCCCGCTCAGGCCGTCGCGGAATAGCATATAGTCCTCAAGCCTGGCCGCGTCTCCGCCGAAGAAATCGGCGACCTCTGAGTGCACATCCACCTGGGGCGTGTTGCCTTTAGGGTTGGCGAAGGTGATTTCGTAGCCCTCCTTCATCAGGGCGCGAACCGGAACCGTCAACTCGTTGAGATAGTAGCCGGCGCCGGTATAAACCTTGCCATCTTTCAAGGGCAAGCCACGACCGCTCGATACCAGCACTAAGACTTTTCCTTTAGGTGCCATCGGTGTTCTCCTGTTTGAAATCGAATTTCTGTTCTTTGAATATGAGGTGGTCATCGTCGCGGCTTTCTGCAAAGTACGCGAGGACGGGCTACCGCGGTTGATTTGAGTTATGCCCCTGGGAATCCAAACATCAACCACGACTGATTCGCGACCCAATGCGGGTAGAGTTCGGTCATCTGATCGAACAGTTGCTGGTCGGAGGTCGCGGCTTTCTGCAACCGGCCGAAGTCCTCGAGGTAACCCTTCGTGTCCTGGATCGTCGAGGGAGAGTCGGACGCGCCCGGCTTCTTGTGACCGGCGACCACCATCGCCGGGTTCAGCGCCGCTAACCGGTCCAGCGCCGCGATCCAATTCTGCCGGCTCTCGGGGGTGGTGTCGCCGACGTACATCCGGCACTGGTTGTAAACAACGTCGCCGGCGACGATCAGGCCGATGGATGGAACGTAGAGAGACGTCGAATCGGGACAGTCGGTGCGGCCCTGCTCGATGATCCGGACTTCGTGGCCCTCCAGCGTGAAGGTGTCGCCCGCATAGGGCTCAGGGGAAACCAGCTTCGTCGGCACTTGCCCCGGGAACAATTGGCGGGCGAATTGGCTCAGGGGAGGAACAAACGAGGACTGCATGGCCTCCACCGTCTTCGGCGTTGCGATCGCCCGAGCGCCCGGGAAACGGTCGAGGAGAATGCTCAGACCGTAGAAGTGGTCGAAATGGGCGTGGGTTATATAGATGGTCTCGAGGTTGCGATTGTGCAATGCAACCCAGTCCGCGAGAGCCTCCGCCTCAGCCACGGTCCCCATTGCGTCCACCAGCACCGCGTCGTGGTCGCCGAAGATCAACGTTGACGTGATCGGGTCAAAGCCGAGCGGCTCGCCGAAGGGCTTGGGCCGCTCGCCGACCATCGCCTTGCCCGGGGCGGTAAAAACGTTGACATTCAGCGTGCTCGAAGGGACAGGCGCGGTCGCGCGCGGGGTTTCTTTCTGTTCCTTTGTGCCATCCATTCGGTAGTCCTTTCGATGTCAGAGCAAGTGACGATGCAAGGCAAGGCTGGCCGAAATGCGACGACATGGGTATCGGACGAACGTATCACCAATACCTGAACATCGGTTTGAATTCCCTTCGGGCCCGGCACCCTATCGGCGCGCCGAGAGAGAGAGGGCGGTTCAACCCAGTGCGTGCCTCTGCCTCAGGGCGAGAGGCTTCAGCCAGTCCCTGGCTGACCCTCTCCACCAACCCCTGTCACCAGCCTATGATTCTGCGGCATCTCAAAGCGGTTCAAGATAGTTGTGAAAAATCGCCAACGCACGCATCGACCGTCGGGCGCGGGCCAAATTCCTGCTGGCCGGATCACCGGCAGTGCGGAACTGTTCAGACTTGCCAGCCGTCTCCGCTATACTTCTTCGCAACCCACATGAGGCGGCACGTCCTCATCTTCGGTGTCGTCGGCGGCCTGCTCATCGCCATTCTCCAATACACCGAATACCGCTTCGTCATCCTCTCGCACTCGATCGAGCTGTACGGGGCGCTCGTCGCCATTCTGTTTGCGGCCTTCGGCATCTGGCTTGGGCTGCGGATCACGCGCAGCCGCGAGACGGTCGTGGAAACGATTCGGGAAACGGTGGTGGTGAAGCAAGTGCTTGTCCCGGCGGAAGCTCCCGCTCTCGGACCCTTCGCACCGAACAGGGACCAGCAGCGGAGCCTCGGCATTACGGCACGCGAGCTGGAAATCCTAACCCTGGTCGCGCGCGGCTTGAGCAATCGCGAGATCGCCACGGAGCTTTTCGTTTCAGAGAACACGGTCAAGACGCATTGTGCCCGTGCGTTTGACAAACTGGGAGCTGCCCGCCGGACCCAGGCCGTCCAGCGCGGCAAAGAGCTGGGCCTGCTGCCGTGAGAGGGACTGCTCTGCCCGAGGGGCGTCCGCCTGGACGGCCAGTCCTCACCCGAAAGAACGATTTCCGCTCTATTCTTTGAAAATCACCCGAAAGAATGACGACATGCGGGCCGGTTCCACGGCATCGTGAGTCCGTCGTCCGTCAGACCCGACTCGCAACAGACTCGCAACAACAGACTCGCAACAACAGGGAGCCAGCCATGAAGAAAACCGTTCTCACCTTCGGCCTCATTTCCGGCGTCATGATTTCCGTCCTGATGGGCGGCAACCTTCTCATCGCCAATAAGATCGGTTCCGGTCACAGCCTGGTTCTCGGCTACACGACCATGGTGGCGTCGTTCCTGCTCGTCTACTTTGGCATCCGCAGCTACCGCGACAATACGCTCGGCGGGCAGATCTCCTTCGGGCGCGCCTTTGGCTGCGGCATCCTCATCATGCTCATCACCTGCGTCTTCTACGTTGCGATGTGGGAGATCATCTACTTCAACTTCATACCCCACTTCATGGACGGCTACTTCGCCGCGCAGATTCACAAGGTTCAGTCGTCGGGACTCGACCCTGCCACCATCGCCGCGCAGGTCGCTGCCATCCAGCGCTCGCAGCAGCTTTACCAGAACCCTTTCGTGAACATGGCCTACACGTTCATGGAGCCATTGCCGGTCGGGCTGATCATGACTCTTATTTCGGCGGCCGTCCTGCGTCGCAAGGCACCCGCGGAACCGAATGCCGCTCGCTCCGTGGTGACCACGTAAATCAAATGCTTGAGGGCGCCGATCTGTGCCGGAATGACGCTGGAGTTCAGCGCGGCAGGAGGTGCTTTTTGGCGATCTGCTCGATTTGCGGCTCGGTCAGCGCGGACAGATCCGCCGTCTCGGTGGCGATCACTCGCTGAAACGTCTCCGGATGGTGGGTCTTGAGATAGTCGCTCAGGAAAACGGCTGCGTTGCTTTTTCCGGTCGCATGACCGATCAGAACGATGGACGCGGCTTGGGCCAGATCCTGGGCGATCTCCTCGTAGTACGAGTCCTCTTCAGGGACGCGCTCCCCTCTGTAATGGGCTTCTTTGCGGTGGATCAGGTGGTGTTGAAATCCGAATGGATCATAGGGCTCGACGGACTTCTCGGCTTCGGGGCGGCTGGCTCCGGTATCGCGATAAATATGGGCCACATGGTGGTCGATGACCACGATCACGCGCCCAGGCTGGAGCGGGTCGGCGGGCTTGCCCGGGACTTCAGCAGCGCGCAGAAATTTACGCAGACGGGCAATCTCTTCGACGTCGAGGTTGTGGGTGGTGGGACGCTTGAAGATCTCCCGCTCGGCGCCAACGATGAAGTTGAACTCATCGTTGCCGTGGGGCTGAACCTCTCCGATCTGACCGATCAGATCGACGACGGCGCTCCAGGTGAGGTTGCGCGGGAGTTTGCCGCTGACAAGGCTTTCCAGCAATTCTTCGTGATCGCGACGGAGATGGGCGGGCATGTTCATAGCTTCTCATTGATGCGCCGAGGGGCAGGATCGATTCCTGCGCCGGCACGCTTGCGCCGGAGGGGCGGTGGTCTGTATACACCGAATCGTGGAGATTCATCTGATCGACGGCACGTACGAGTTGTTTCGCCACTTTTACGCGGTTCCGCATGCGCGCGACGCTGAAGGGCGCGAGGTGGGTGCGGTGCGGGGTGTGCTCGCCTCCTTGCTGGGGATGCTGAAAGGCGGCGCGACCTACATGGGGGTGGCGACGGACCATGTCATCGAGTCCTTTCGAAACGGGTTGTGGGCGGGGTACAAAACCGGCGAAGGCATCGATCCCGACCTTTGGGCTCAATTTCCTTTGCTGGAGGATGTTCTTTCCGCAGCCGGAATCGTGGTGTGGCCAATGGTGGAATTTGAGGCCGACGATGCTCTGGCGTCGGCGGCTGCTGCGGTGGGGAAGGATCCGCGGGTAGACCGGGTGGTGATCGCGACTCCGGATAAGGATCTTGCGCAGTGCGTGCGAGGCACGCGGGTGGTTCAACTGGATCGTAGAACCGGGGCGATCCGTGATGAGAGCGGGGTAGTGGAGAAATTTGGGGTTCGGCCGGAATCGATTCCGGACTATCTGGGGCTGGTAGGCGACTCGGCGGACGGATTTCCGGGGCTGCCGGGATGGGGTGCAAAGTCGGCGGCGGCGGTGCTGGCGAAGTTTGTGCACCTGGAGGCGATTCCTCATGACAGCCGCGATTGGCAAGTGAACGCAGGGCGTGCGGATACGCTGGCGGCGACCCTGGTGCGCGATTGGGAGAATGCACTCCTGTTTCGCACCCTCGCTACGCTTCGAACGGACATCGCGTTGTTTGACGATGTTGAGCAGTTGCGGTGGAAGGGGCCGACGCCGGCGTTCGAGGAGATTGGAAAGCGGCTGGACGCGGCTGTCACGGAGAAGACGACACGGAAGGGTCGGCCGGGGGTCTGAGCGTCGGCCGGGCCGCGGGACAGGGAATCCGTGATTAGTGACTGATCGATTGATTGGACCAGGCGGCGGCTTCGCTGCCGGTGGCGAACCATACTCCAGGTTTGGACTGGATGTAGGTGATGAGGTCGTCGAGGTGTTGCATGGGGGCGCGGTGGCCTCCGAGGTAGGGGTGCAGCGTGAGGATGAACATGGTGCCCTCTTTGTATGCGACGTCGAACTCCTCTTTGTAGAGCTGGAAGAGGAGATCGGGGGAGGGCATGTGGCCTTCGGCGCCGAGGTAAGGAGTTTCGGTAAGGGTCCAGTCGATGGGGAGCTCGACGACGCCGGTCTCCTGGCCGTGCTGGAGGATTTTGTAGGGAAGCTCGGAGGAGCCGAGGCTCGAGTCGTACACGAACCCTTTTTTGCGGATCAGATCCATGGTTGCGGAGCTGAAGGCCCATGAGGGAGCGCGGTAGCCTGCCGGTTTTTTGCCGGTGAGAGAGCTGATGCGGGCGATGGCTTTGTCGAGAAGGCGCTCCTCTTCGGCTGCGCTGTCGAGGCCGGGCGGGTATTCGTGGATCCAGCCGTGGATGCCGACTTCGTTGCGGCCGCTTTTGAGAATTGCGGGCACGAGTTCGGGGTGGATGAGAGAGTCGACGCCGGTGACGAAGAAGGTGGCGGGGACGTTGTGGCGGTCGAGGATTTCGAGGAGGCGCGGCGTGCCGGTTTGAGCTCCGTAATCGGAGGCGGAGAGGGCGGTGGGTGAGGTGGTGCCGTCGCGGAGGAGAGGGGCCTGGGTGTCGTCGTCGAAGGTGAGCAGGACGGCGACGCGGGCATGGTTGGGCCAGGAGTGAGGCGCAAGCCTGGGGCCCATGGAGACGGCGTTGACGGTGTCGAGGATTTTCTCGTCGGACCAGAGGGTGCCGGGCTGGGTGACGGCCTGGGACGGGTGGCGCTGCTCCTGCGCGGAGAGGGCAGTGGTGAAGAGGAGGATGAGGAGTAGCTGGCGCATGGGGCTCCGTGATTTTGGTCTGGAGGATAGCATGCGGGGCAGGGCCCGTTGACGGGGGTTAGATTTCGTGGCGGCCTTCGAGGGCTCGCGACATGGTGACCTCGTCGGCGTACTCGATGTCGCTGCCGGCTGGGACGCCGGTGGCGATGCGCGTGATGCGGACGGCGTGCTCGCGACCGGCCCCGCGGAGCAGGTCCGCTAGCCAGCTTGCTGTGGCCTCGCCTTCGACGGTTGGGGAGGTGGCGAGGATGACTTCGTCGATGTCCCCGCGTTCGGCTCGGGCCAGCAGGTTCTGCGTCCGCAGGTGCTCTGGACCTACGCCATGCAGGGGCGACAGCGTTCCGTGCAGGACGTGGAAGACGCCATTCCAGGAGCGCGTCTTGTCGATGGTACCGATGTTGGTGGGCTCTTCGACGACGCAGACGAGGCGCTGGTTGCGGGTGGGGCTGGCGCAGTAGAGGCAGGGGTCGACGTCGGTGATGTTGTTGCAGATGGAGCAGAGGCGGAGCTGGTTCTTGACGTCGCGGATGGCGGCGGAGAGGGCTTCGGCGTCCAGATCGTCGGAGCGCAGGATGTGGAAGGCGAGGCGCTGCGCCGACTTGTTGCCGATCCCGGGGAGCTTGCGCAGCTCATCGATGAGGCGCGCCATGGGTTCTGCGAATCGTGACATGTCTATGGGGAGTTTAAATGGGGGCGGGGTGCGATCCTGCGAGTGCGGCTCTCAGGGCGGCCGCATCGCGCAGGATCGCACGAGGATGCGCCTGCGGCGCGACTTGTTTTTGGCATGGCTGAAGCCAAGCCCCTTCACGTTTTCAATGCCGAAGGCCTGGTATCCGCAACTGGAGCTATTTCGCGACGGCGGCTGATTGTGTGTTCTGTGCTTCTTTTGTCCGGCCTGCGCGGACGGCCTCGGCGAGCTCGCCGAGCAGTTGATCCGTTTCCTGCCAGCCGAGGCAGCCGTCGGTGATGCTTTGGCCGTAGGTGAGCGCTTGGCCGGGGAGCAGCTTTTGCGCACCGGCGAATGAGGTTGCTTTCGAGCATCACGCCGACGATGCACCGGTTTCCGGCAGCGATCTGGCCAGCGACATCACGGCAGACGGTAGGCTGGCGGGTGTAGTCCTTGCCGCTGTTGGCGTGGCTGCAGTCGATCATCACACGCGGCTTCTGGCCGGCTTTCTCGAGCAGGCGGCAGGTTTCGTCAACCGAGGCTGCGTCGTAGTTCACCGTCTGGCGGCCGCCGCGCAGGATGATGTGGCAGTCCGCGTTGCCGGCAGTGAAGAGAATGGCCGACTGGCCGTGGCGCGACTGGCCGAGAAAGGTATGCGGGTGCGCGGCTGAGACGATGGCCTCGATGGCGATTTGCACGTTGCCCGAGGTGCCGTTCTTGAAGCCGACCGGGCACGACAGGCCCGACGCAAGCTGGCGATGGACCTGGCTCTCGGTGGTACGCGCGCCGATGGCGCCCCAGCTGACCAGCTCCGCAACGTACTGCGGGGAGATCATGTCGAGGAACTCGGTGCCGGCGGGCACGCCCATCTCGGCGAGGTCGATGAGGAGCTTGCGCGCAAGGCGCAGGCCGTCGTTGATGCGGTAGGACTCATCGAGGAAGGGGTCGTTGATGAGTCCCTTCCAGCCCAGCGTGGTGCGGGGCTTCTCAAAATAGACGCGCATGACGATGCGCAGCTCGTTGCTGTACTCGGCCATCGCCTCTTTGAGGTGCTTCGCATACTCGCGCGCGGCGCTGGTGTCGTGGATGGAGCAGGGGCCCGCGACGACGATGAGCCGACGGTCGCGCTGGTTGAGGATGTCGACGATCTCCTTGCGCGCATGGAACACCGTCGCCGATGCCGCCTCGGTGACCGGCAGCTCCTCTTCGAGGAAGACCGGGGGCAGCACGACTTTGGTGGAGCGGATGCGGAGATCGTCTGTGCGGTAGAACATGGGCTGATTTCAGTGTAAGGGAGGCGGGGGGATGAGAGAAAAGCAGGTCCCTCGGCTCCGCCTACCCCATCGCACCTATCGGCGCGATCGGGCCCACAGCGCTCCGCTCGGGATGACAAGTCAGAAATGCGCACCGCGCTACTCTTCGACGATGGCGAGGTCCCAGGGGGCTAACGTCAGCGTTGTGTCCTTGCTTACGGGTGCGCCGGTAAGCAGGTTGGTGCCAGCGGCATACGAGTACGGCACTCGCTGCTCGGTGGCTGAGTAGTTGAAGTAGTAGTGGAGGCGCTTGCCCTGGCGGTTCACGCCTTGCTGTGTGTGGATGGCGGCGGGAAGATTCTGGTCGGGACCGGTGAGGCCGGCTTTCGTGAGCGTGTCGCGGAGGACGGCGGTCTGGAGCGCGTCCGACAGGTAGGTTCCCTCGTAGAGCAGCGTGCCGGAGCCGTAGTGATTCTCGGTGATGGCCGGCCATTTGCCGAAGAAGGGATGGTCGTACCAGGCGAGCGGCGTGGCGTGCTCCGGCATGAGGAATTCCGCCCAGTAGGAGACTTTGTTGCTGTTGGCTCCGACGTGGTACGGATCGCCTTTTAAAGACAGCGGGGTCTCGAGGTTGGAAAATTCCTGATAGCTGATGCCGGCTGCTTCGCGCAAGGGTCCGGGCGCGCGCACCCAGCGGACGGCGGAGTTCTCGTTGGCGAAGCCGCTCTTGAAGGTCATGATCACGTGGCCGCCGCTCTTGACGTAATTTGCAATGCGCTGGAGCAGCGCGTCGTCGGAGATGTAGAGCGCGGGCACGATGAGCACTTTGTATGCGGAAAAATCCTCCGTCTCGGGGAAGACAAAGTCCGAGCCGATGTTCAGCTCGTAGAGCGAGTGGTGCAGCTGTTGGACCAGCGACGCGTAGCCGTCCGGCGTGTGCGACCAGCTGCGATCGGGCACGGGTCCGCCGTAGGGCATGAATCCGATGGCGTTGGCGGAGTCGCGGCTCCACAGGATGGCGACGTCGTTTTTGATTTTGAGGCCGACGAGGTGCGGCCCGATTTTTTCCAGTTCATGCGCGGTCCGGCTCATCTCGGCGTAGGCGCGGTTGGGCTCGAGGTCGTGCGAGAGGATGCCCTTCCAGTAGGTCTCCTGGTTCGCGGCGATGGAGGCCCAGTGCCAGTACTCGACCATGTTGGCGCCGCCGGCGAGGTAGGTGTAAACGTCTTCGCGGAGCTGGCCGTCGTAGGGAGGAACTGGCCTTCCGAGGACCAGCCGATGGTCTGCGCGTTCGTTTCCGTTACCAGGAAATTCGAGTGCTTCAGCGAGCGCGTGAAGTCGGTCTGAATCGATTGAAACGCGCCGTCGTAGTGATCCTGGGTGCTGTGGTAGATGTTGTCGGCGGGGATGTCGAGGAAGCCGGCGATGGCCTCTTCGTTGACGTCGCGCTTCATCATGCCGCCGTAGTCGGTGGTGACGAACTGGCGGGGTCCAGCGCATTCGCGCAAGAGGTTCGCCTGCCAGTGGAGGAAGTCGGTGACGCGCATCTGGCTCCAGCGTGTCCATTCGAGCTTGTAGCCGGTCGACTGGGCGCCATCACGGCGGGGCAGGTCTTCCCATGTGTGGAGGTTCTCGCCCCAGTAATTCAGGAACCAGGCTTTGCTCAGCGCCTCGGGTGTGCCGAATTTTTTCTCGAGGTAGTGCTGGAAGCCGATGAAGACGTCGCGATTGGCGGCGTCGTAGCTCCCGGTTTCATTATCGAGCTGCCAGCCGATGACGGTGGGGTTGTCTTTATAGTGGGCGACGATGTGGCGGATGAGGCGCTCGGCGTAGAAGCGGTAGGCGGGCGAATCGGTATCCATGTTCTGACGCATGCCGTAGGTGCCGGGCGTGGTGGGGCCGCCGTAAGGGCTGCCGCTGAGGCGCTCGGCGAGGATTTCCGGGTGCTGGTGCGCCATCCACGCGGGGATGGAATACGTCGGCGTGCCGAGGATGACCTTGATGCCGGCCTTGCCCATGGCGTCGACAATGCGGTCCATCCAGGCATAGTCGAACTGGCCGTCTTCAGGCTCCCACAGGCTCCAGGTGGATTCGCCCATGCGGACGACGTTGAGGCCGGCGGACTTCATCATCGCCACGTCGGTTTGGAGGCGCGCGGCCTGGTCGCCCGGCATGTACTCGTTGTAGTAGGCCACGCCGTAGAGCACGGTGGGGAAACTGAGGTCGGGTGCGGCAGTGGAGTCCTGTGCGGCGCTTCCAAGTGCCAGCGCGGTGCAGGCCAGCGCGAGACTCATCCTGAATAGAGGCATTCTCTGTTCCTTTTCGAACCGACGCCAAGTGTAAACCGCGCGGTTCGGGTGGGACAGTCGATGACGTTTCGCTCGTGTCCTTTCCTGGAAGTTCTTCGTGCCCTGGCACAAGGCGGCTGGTGAGGGCAGCTGCTCTCTTTCGACGCGGTGTGAGCCGGACGGAAACACGAGGTCCTTCGCTGCGCTCAGGATGACACCTTTGGGGTGGAGGGGACCCTAGCTGGGGCCGGTGCCTGTGCCTCCGCGTTCTTTTTTGTGCGCGTCGAAGTACACTTCCTGCTCGAGGGAGAGCTGATGGGCTTCCTCTGCAGCGCTCTTGGCCGCTTCGAGCGCCGTCTTCTGCGAGAACTCGAAGCTGGGATCGGAACCGACCGCGTTGAGCCTGTCCGGCCAGTGCGGCGTCTCTGCCGTCAGGTCCTTGAGCGATTTGCGGATGTCGGCGTGGGCCGCGTTGTAAGTGTCGAGATTGTCCTGGAGCTCATCGCACAGGCGCGTGAACTCCTCGAACTTGGCGTGGATGTCGGCCTTCTCATGGGCGCTCTTGCCTTTGCCGGATAGATCCTTCAGCGCGTCGAGGCGCTGGTCGATGAATTTCAGGTAGAGCTTGACGCGTTCGTTGGGATTGGTCTTGTTGTCGCGGATCTGCTGGATTTCGTCTTCGGTGAGGGGATCGTTCTGGTCTTGCGCGCGAACCGTGAGGGAGCATCCGGCGGCAAACAGGAGCGAGAAAAGGAAGCAGGCAAACCGGCGGGTCATGGGCACCAACCTCGGCAGATACCAACCATATTGGATGCGAGGCGGTTCCTGGCGCAAGGAGGCGAATGCGGCCAGACCGGCGCCGGCCGAGGTTCGGAGGATTTTTTTTCGCCGCAGGTGGAATAAAGCTGGGTCAACTCAGTTTTCCTCAGCAGACACCCTTTGTGTCACGGAGGAAGAGATGAGCGAGACCCCGGGAAGCCGCATCGTGCGGCCCGAGTTAAGGCTCGATGCGAGTCATAACGAAATCAGCCAGGACGGTGTGGATCGTCGCGGCTTTCTGAAGTGCATGGCCTGGGCCGGCACCGGCCTGGTGTGGAGCTTTGCAGGCGGCGTGCCGGTATCGCGCGTCTTTGGGCAGCCCCTGCATGGGGGGAAGTCCGCCGACTTCAGCTTTGTGCAGATCAGCGACAGCCACATCGGCTTCAGCAAGCCGGCCAATGCCGACGTGACGGCCACGCTGATGCTGGCTCTGGGCAAGATCGATGGCGCATCAGTGGCTCCGGACTTTGTGATCCATACCGGCGACCTGACGCACTCGGCGAAACCGGAGGAGTTCGACACGCTGAACCAGGCGCTCGGTTCGCGGCGGCAGATGTTTTACGTGCCGGGCGAACACGACACCGCGGTCGATGACGGCAAGCTCTACCTGAGCTTGTACGGCAAAGGCACGCAGGGCAACGGCTGGTACAGCTACGACCACAAGGGCGTGCACTTCATCGCGCTGGTGAATGTTGTTCAGCTGGAGGGCATGGGGCGGCTCGGACAGGCGCAGCTCGACTGGCTGAAGCAGGACGTGGCGCACCTGAAGAGCAGCACACCCATCGTGGTGTTCGCGCATATTCCGCTGTGGGCGGTCTATCCGCAGTGGGGATGGGGAACGTCGGACAGCGAGCAGGCGCTGGCGCTGCTGAAGCGGTTCGGCTCGGTCACGGTGCTCAACGGGCATATCCATCAGGTGCTGCAGAAGGTGGAGGGCAACGTCACGTTTCACACCGCGATGTCGACGGCATTTCCGCAGCCCGCGCCAGGAGCGGCTGCATCGCCTGGCCCGATGAAGGTGCCGGCGGAGAAGCTGCGCGATGTACTCGGGATCACCGAGGTGCATTTCCTTGCGCAGCACCATGCCCTCGCGATTGTGGATGCGCCTCTGTCGAGCGGGGCATCGGAGCCCGCCTCTGCGGAAGCTTTGCGGTGAGGCTGCGCAGCGTGGGGATCGCGGTGGTGCTGGCCGCCGGAGCGAGCGGGGCGTTGTCCCTGGTTCATCCCTGGGGCAACCTGCGATCCGTTCCCGCGCAAGGCGCGCCGCTGATGGGAGGCAGCAGCGTGCCTCCTGCAGTGGAGCAGGTGATCGCGGAGAAGTGCGCGGACTGCCATTCGAACAACACGCGTTGGCCGGCCTACAGCCGGTTGGCGCCTGGTTCCTGGCTGATGGAGCACGACGTCCACGAAGCGCGCGCCGCGTTGAACTTCTCGAACTGGCAGCAAATGAAACCGGAGGAACAACTCCGGCTGCTCGCCAGCGTGTCTGCAGAGGTCGCGAATCGCAGGATGCCGGTGCGGCAGTACTTGCTGCTTCATCCTTCTGCACGGCTGACGGATGCGGAACGGAAGAGCGTGATCGCATGGACGCATGACGAACGCCGGCGGATTCGATCCGAGGCACAGCAACAGAAAAAGGACACACCATGAATGCAGTCGAACGTCGCTCCCGATCCGTGATGAGTTCGCTGGTCGCTGCGGTGATCCTGATTGGCGGTGCGGCCATGTTTCCCGGTTTGAACCGAGCCGTAGGCGAGCCGGCTCCCGTGCCTGATGCCAAGGCGGGCCAGATGCTCTTTGAAAAGCGCTGCGCCGGTTGCCATGGCCTCGACAACGCGAAGGAGGGGCCGCCGCTGCGGACCGTTTATGGGCGCAAGGCCGGCAGCATTGGCGGGTTCGAGTATTCCGACGCGCTGAAGAACGCCAACATCGTGTGGGATGAGGCGAAGCTGAACCAATGGCTGACCAGCACTGAATCCCTGGTGCACGACAACGATATGGATTTCGCGGTGCCGAAACCCGACGAGCGAGCGGAGATCATCCAGTATCTGAAAGAATCGTCGGGGAAGTAACGGAATGGGAGGGGGATGGACCCGGCACTCTTCGAGCAGATGGCGCTGCCTCTGTTCGATCCGCTTTACAACCTGGCCCACTGGCTCGCCGGCAATCGCACCGATGCCGAGGACCTGGTGCAGGAGACGTACGCCAAGGCGCTGAAGGGATTTCGCTCGTTCGAGGCGGGCACGAATCTGCGCGCGTGGATGTACCGCATTCTACGCAACACGTTTCTGACGTCGCGCGCGGGGCTGGCGGCGCAGAAGACGGGCTGGCTGGAGGATGAGGACGCCGACAAGACCGAAGAGCTGACGGCGCATGCGGAAACGCCGGAGCGGCTGGTGCTGCAGCAGGAGAGCCAGCAGCAGGTTCTGGACGCGCTGGCCTCGTTGGCGGTTGGGGATCGCGAAATCTTGTTGCTGTGCGAGGTGGAGGAGCTGTCGTATCGAGAGATCGCGCAGGTTCTGGATGTGCCGCTGGGGACGGTGATGTCGCGGCTGTCGCGAGCGCGGACGCGGCTGCGGAGGGCGCTGACGGGTGCAGCAGCGGGGAGGACCAACGATGGCGTGTGAACTGAAACCCGAACGGCTGGCGGCGTATCTGGATGGCGAATTGGCGGGAGCCGAAGCGGCGCAGCTGGAGCAGCACGTTCGGACCTGCCTGCAGTGCGCGGCGGAGGTGGCGGAGCAGATGCATCTGCGTCGCAGCCTCGTCGCGGCGCGGAATCACTTTGCGCCGGATCCGGAGTGGAAGCGGCGCATGATCGGCAAGATCGCGGCTCGTCCGCAGCCGAAGCGAGGGTGGTTGGTGTGGGCGCCGGCGGCAATCGCCGCGATGGCGGTGGTGGTGCTCTGCGTTGGTCTGGCGGTGCAGCACCGGTCCGCGCGCGATGAGGCATTCCGCGAGGTGGCCGATCTGCACGTCAGCGATCTGGCCAGCGATCATCCGGTCGATGTGGTTTCGACGGATCGACACACGGTAAAGCCGTGGTTCACGGGGCGGATTCCGTTCTCGTTCAATGTGCCGGAGATGGCAGGCACGGAGTTCAACCTGATCGGCGGCCGCGTTGCGTATCTGCAGCAGGAGCCGGGAGCGCAGCTGATCGTCGGACTGCGCCAGCACAGGATTTCTGTGCTGATCTTTCGCGAGTCGCCGGGACTGGGGCGGCTGTTGCCCGCGGAGTTCGGCGTTCACGCGCGCGCCTCCTTTAATGTTGCGACGTGGGAGGCGGGCGGACTGCGCTACGTTGTGATCGGTGATGCGGATGCCGGCGAGATTGGCAGGCTGGCTGGGATCTTTCGGCAGGCGAATCCCTAAGCGATCTTGGCTCCGCGTTCGGCGAGCAGCTTGCGCAGGATCGAGCGGTGGCAGAGGTTCTCATCTTCGCAGTAACAGCCGACGGAGAAGTTGGTCTGGTGGGAGAGCGCCGCAAGCACATCGAGCAGATGGGCCGGGTCGGGACGCTTCATCTCGGCGCGATACTTGCGTTCGAAGTCTCTCCAGGTGCGTTCGCGATGCTTCACGTCGGGATCGTGATGCGTGGACATCGCTTCTTTGACCAGCGGGTCGCTGGGCGCGAGCGTCGGGAGCCAGACGTCGTAGAAGTCGCGTTTGGCGAAGTCGGCTTTGGGAACTCCGCGGGGCGGCCGCCGCACAGTGCCGATGCGCAGGCCTTCCTTCGGTTTTCGTGGCGTGCCGAGGCGAACGATGGCGACGGACATGCGCTTCTCCTTATCCAGATGATGCCTTTCGCATGACGGGCCAAGTATAGAGCGCATGGCGTCTTGGGGCGCGGCGCGCGCGCCTGCTCGCGGGTTGCCAGGGCATGAAGAAATCGTCACCTGCGACGAATCGGCTTACGCTGCAGACCCACAACCGTCACAATCGTGACTGGCGCCCCCTCGATGCTGCTGCATCTCACTGCTCAAGAGCCTTGCACCAACGTGCCGCGCCGACGCGACGAACCTCTGAGGAAACGAAGTGCTGTTGGGTTCATATCGATTCTCGATGGGGGAAGCGAAACGCCGGCTCTCCGGTTGGTTCGGAGCGGTGATGCTTGCGGTCCTGTTTGGCGGTAGTTCCGCGCAGGTTCGGGCGCAGCAAGCGAATTTGCAGGATCTGCCGGATGCTCCTGGCTTCAGTACATCTTCACTTCAGACAAGAGACACGGGGAATGACCCGGCCGTTGGGCAAGTGGCCGGGCCAGTCGCTCCTGCGACGATCGCCGGTACTGTGCTCGATACCAACGACAACGTGGTGCAGGGCGCGCGTCTGGTGTTATCCGGCCCATCGGGGCAGCGGATTGTCGAATCGGGTCCTAATGGGCAATTCAGCTTCGCCGGGCTCGCGCCCGGCAGTTACAAGCTGACGATCAGCGGCGGTGACGTCAGCACCTGGGAGTCCGGTGCGATCGTGGTGAAGGCCGGCGAGACGCGCTACCTTTCGAAACTGGTGCTGGCGCTGAATGCGGGCGTCACAGAGGTTCGCGTCACCGCGAATCAGGAAGAGATCGCAGAAGAGGAAGTTCATGTCGAGGAGAGCCAGCGGGTGCTGGGGATCGTGCCGAATTTCTATTCGGCCTACGACTGGAACGCTCCGCCGCTGAACGCGAGGCAGAAGTATGCGCTGGCGTTTCGATCCGAGATTGACCCCATCACGTTTGCCGGCGCTGCGGCGGTGGCGGGCGCTGAAGAATACCAGGGAATCTATCCTGGCTACGGCACCGGCTTTCCCGGATTCGCCAAGCGCTTTGGCGCGCAGTACGCCAATGACTTCAGCAGCCGGATGATTGGCAGCGCGGTGTTTCCGGCGCTGTTTCACCAGGACCCCCGGTATTTCTATAAGGGCACGGGCAGCACCCGGTCGCGCTTTTTGTACGCGCTTAAGTCCGCGGTGATTTGCCGGGGTGACAATGGGAAACCCGAGTTCGACTACTCGCATATCCTGGGGGATATGGCCGCGGGCAGTTTGGCGAATCTTTACTACCCGGAGAAGAACGAGGGGCCCGGCCTGATCTTCACCAACAGCCTCATTGAGGTCGGAGGCATGGCGGGGACGAATCTGATTCGAGAATTTCTGCTGCGCGGATTCACGACGCACGTCCAGCACCCGGTCGGCCGGCTTCCTTAAGCGGGCTGTGGGCTGGTTGCGCCTCGCCGGTGAGGTGGGGGCGCACGCCTTCAGGGATCAGCTACTTGTGGACCCCGCGCCGATTGCGGTGACGCTCGTCACCGTTGGTGTTTACCTTGCTTTGCTAGAATCTGCGTTGGAACTCCTGCAAAATTCGCAATCCTGATGAGCATTGTGGAAACCATTGGCGCCAGTACCGGGGAGGCGATCCGCGTGGATCGGCGCCCCAAACTCAGAGAGCGACTACAGCACCACATTACGAGGAGCAACATGACGGAAATTGCTGCAATTCACGCGCGAGAAGTCCTGGATTCACGCGGAAACCCCACTGTGGAAGCCGATGTCGTTCTGGCAAGCGGAGTGCTCGGGCGGGCGATCGTGCCCAGCGGCGCTTCGACGGGCGAACACGAGGCCGTGGAACTGCGCGACGGCGACAAGGCGCACTATCTCGGCAAGGGTGTGCTCAAGGCGGTCGAAAACGTCGAGAGCATCATTGCGCCGGAACTGACTGGCATGGATGCTTCGAATCAGCGCCTGCTGGACGCGACCATGATTTCGCTGGACGGCACCGAGAACAAAGGCCGCCTGGGTGCGAACGCAATTCTGGCTGTGTCCATGGCGGCGGCGCGGGCCTCGGCGAGCGAGCTGAAGATTCCGCTCTATCGGTATCTGGGCGGCGCGAACGCGTCGATCCTGCCCACGCCGATGATGAACATCCTGAACGGCGGCGCGCATGCCGATAACAACGTCGACTTTCAGGAATTCATGGTGATGCCGGTGGGCGCGGAGCGGTTCAGCGACGCGCTGCGCTGGGGCGTCGAGGTATTCCACACGCTGAAGGGCGTGCTGAAGAAGAAGGGTTACAACACGGCGGTGGGCGATGAGGGCGGCTTCGCGCCGTCGCTGAAGTCGAACACTGAGGCGATCGAGGTGATTCTCGAAGCGATCTCGCTGGCCGGCTACAAGCCGGGCGAAGAAGTCGCGATTGCGCTCGATCCCGCATCGAGCGAGTTTTTCGACGCGGACAAGAATAAGTACGTCTTCAAGAAGTCCGACAAGAGCGAGAAGAGCAGCGAAGAGATGGTCGCGTTCTACGCGGACTGGGTGCGGCAGTATCCCATCGTGTCTCTGGAAGACGGTTTGGCTGAGAACGACTGGGCGGGCTGGAAGATCCTCACGCGCGAACTGGGGCAGAAGATCCAGCTGGTCGGCGACGATCTCTTCGTGACCAACACCGAGCTGCTGCAAAAGGGCATCGAGGAAGGTGCCGCGAATTCGATTCTCATCAAGCTGAACCAGATCGGTACGGTGAGCGAGACCTTCGAAGCCATCGAGCTGGGCCGGCGCTACGGCTACACTTCGGTGATTTCGCATCGCAGCGGCGAGTCGGAAGACACCTTCATTGCGGATTTCGCGGTGGCCACCGGGGCGGGACAGATCAAGACCGGCTCGGCATCGCGCACCGATCGCATCGCGAAGTACAACCAGCTGCTGCGGATTGAGGAAGAGCTGGGACAGACCGCCGAGTTTCTGGGCCTTGAGGCCGTGAATTTCGGGGATTAGACAGATTTAATCGGCAGGTTGCCATGCTGGCGCTTCGATTGCCGGAGTGTTGGGGTGGTTCTTCTTAAGCGTGTCTCCACGTCGAGACATTTGGTCCGATGCCGCCGTGTTTGCAGCGTCGCAACAGGTGTTCTTTATGGGGGCCCGTATGCGAAAGCTGATGTGTCTGTTTCTATTGGGATCGTTGCCGGTCTTGGCAGCAACGACGAAGCCGGGGAGTTTGACCAGGGGAGCATCTGCCGCTACGGCCAATGAGAATGCACCGCCTGAGCATCCGGTGACGGCGGCGCAGGTGTACCAGATCCTCGATCTGACCGGAATGAATACGCAGAAGCGGGAGATGCTGGATGGCTTGCTGCCGCACCTGAAAGAGATGATGCCGTGGATGCCGGCCGATGTGGTGGCCGACCTCCAGCGCACGCTCGGCACCGCGGATTTCGAAGGAGCGATGGTGCGATCGTTTCGGCAACGTCTCTCCACGGAGGACGCCGCGCAGATTATCGCGTTCTATCAATCGCCGGCGGGACGGCACATGATCACGGTGATGCCGACCGTTCTGAATGATGGCCAGGATGCTGTGGCCGAACTGGGACAACAGGTCATGCTGCAGGTGATCCAGCGCCACAAAGATGAAATCGATACTGCCTCCAGGGCCTATCGCGAGGAGCACTCGAAGAGCGTGCCTGGACAGCAATGAGGAAAGCGTAAAGTACCTGAAGTGATGCTCCGCGTCTCATTGCGAGGCCTGGGCACTCGATGAGACGAGGAGGCGGAATGCGCAAACGGACGTGGCTGGTGTGTGGGGTGATGTTGATGGGGCTGCCGTTGTTTGCGCAGCAGGCAGGCGGCGCTGCAACACCCCCGGTCGAAGCAGGTCCGGCGCCGGCGCACCCGGTCACCCTCGATCAGGTGCACGAGATGCTGCAGCTGACCGGATACGCGAACCTGAAAAAGCAGATGGTTGCCAACATGGTGCCCTATCTGAAACAGGCGATGCCCTTTATTCCCGCCGATGTGCTGAGTGATTTTGAAGGCCGGATGGAAAAGGCGGACTTTGAGACCGTCATCGTGAAGTCGTACCAGGCCCATCTCTCGACCGAAGACGCGGCGCAGATGATCGTGTTCTACAAGACGCCCGCCGGGCAGCACATGATCGCGCAGATGCCGCTGATCCTGAAGGAAACGCAGCAGGCCGGAGCGGAGCTGGGGCAGAAGACGATGGGCGATGTGATCGAGGCGCATAAGACCGAAGTTGAAGACGCGGCGAAGAAGTATCAGCAGTCCGGGGCTCCACAGCAATAAGACGTGAAGCGCGGCGGTTCCGGAGATTCGCCTCGTCCGCATGCGCAGCTCGCAAAAACTCAGGGAGATGGTGTGCCTACTTCGAGAAAGCCTGTTGTTCTGACGATTTTGGATGGATGGGGCTATCGGCCTCAGATTGAAAACAACGCGATCGCGCTGGCACGCAAGCCAAACTACGACAAGCTGCTGCGGGAGTATCCCAACACCCTGCTGCATGCGTCCGATCATTTCGTCGGGCTGCCGGATGGCCAGATGGGCAACAGCGAAGTGGGGCATCTGAATATCGGCGCCGGCCGCATTGTGCAGATGGACATCACCCGGATCGACAAGCTCATCGCCAACGGCGATTTCTTCACCCATCCGACCATCGTCGAAGCTCTGCAGAAGGCGCGTAAGACACAGCTGCATCTCTTTGGGCTGGTTTCCGACGGCGGCGTGCACTCGCACCAGGAACACCTGTATGCGCTGCTGAAAGCGGCAAAGCAACAAGCTGTTGAGAAAGTCTTCGTCCATGCGTTTATGGATGGACGCGACACGCTGCCGACCAGCGGCGCCGGCTACATTGCCGCGCTCGAGCAGAAGATGCGCGAATTCGGCGGCAAGCTGGCCAGCGTCTCCGGCCGCTACTATGCCATGGATCGCGACCGCCGCTGGGAGCGCGAGAAGAAGGCGTTCGATGCGATGGTGAAGGGCCAGGCCGAGGGTGGCGCTTATAAGGACCCGATTGCGCGCATCAAGGAGTCCTATAACAACGACATCACCGACGAGTTCATCATTCCGTTTGCCGTGACCGACGAGCATGGCCGCCCCAATGGCGTGATTCGCGACGAAGACGTCTGCATCATGTTCAACTACCGCGCCGACCGCGCCCGGCAGATCACGCGCGTGCTGGCGCGCAACAGCGGACTCAGCAAGGAAAGCGGTCGAGAGCTGCCATCGTGGGAAGAACTCGACGCGACAATTCCGCGCAGCGAGATTCCCAGCAACCTGCACTACGTCTGCATGACGCAGTACGACAAAAACTTCACGCTGCCGATGATCATCCTGCCGGAATCGATGGAGAACCTGCTGGCCAACCTGCTGGCCCAGGCGAATCTGCGCAACCTTCGCGTCGCGGAGACGGAGAAGTACGCGCACGTGACCTACTTCTTCAATGGCGGCATCGAGAAGCCGTTTCCGGGCGAGGAGCGCACTCTGATTCCGTCGCAGAAAGTCGCGACCTACGATCTCGCGCCGGAAATGTCTGCGGCTGGGATCGCCGACACGGTGATCAAAGCCATCAACGACACTGCCTTCGACGTGGTCGTCGTCAACTTCGCCAACGCCGATATGGTGGGCCACTCCGGCAAGCTGGAGCCGACCATCCGGGCTGTCGAGACCGTCGACGCGTGCCTTGGCCGGATTTATCAGGCGATGAAGCAGCACGGCGGCGGATCGTGGCTCATCACCGCGGATCACGGCAATGCGGAGATGATGGTCGATCCAGTAAGCGGGGGACCGCATACGGCGCACACCACGAATCCGGTGCCCTTCATCTTTGTCGGCGAAGACGCGCAGCACTACAACGTGCGGCCGGAAGGATCGCTGCGCGATATCTCACCGACCATCCTCGAACTGCTGAAGATCGGCCAGCCGAAGGAGATGACGGGCGGCGATCTGCGAGTGCCGAAGAACAGACAATAGCAATAGCCAATAGAAGATAGAAAAGGCCCGGACTTGTTGAGGTCCGGGCCTTTCGTTTCTGGATCGGAGCAAGTCAGAAGTCTTTCCTGCTCCCTGCTTCCTTAGAAGCGCGGCACGTCTGCGAGCCGGTTGATGTTCTGGAACGGCACCATCCATCCCGGATACTCCGGCGGCAGCGCGCTGGCTTCATCCAGCTGCTTCATTTCGTCGGCGCTGAGCTTCAGATCGACGGCGGCCAGGTTCTGCTGCAGCTGATCGATGCGCTTGGCTCCGATGATGATCGACGTCACAAACGGCTTGGCCAGCATCCACGCCAGCGCAACCGTCGCGACGCTGGTCTGATGCGCTTCGGCGATCGGCCGCATCACGTCGATGATCCGCCAGGTTCGCTCCTTGTCCACGATGGGGAAGTCGAATGCCGAGCGGCGCGATGCTTCGGGCTTCTGGTTCTCGCGCGAATATTTGCCGGAGAGCAGTCCGCCGGCCAGGGGGCTCCAGACCAGCAGTCCAACCTTCTGATCATCGAGCAGCGGAACAATCTCGCGCTCCAGATCGCGTCCCGCGATCGAGTAGTAGGCCTGCAGCGAGTCGAACTTCGCGAGGTTCTTCGCTTCGGAGATGCCGAGCGCCTTCATGATCTGCCACGCATGCCAGTTCGAGCAGCCGATGTAGCGGACCTTGCCCTGTTCCACCAGCGTGTCGAGCGCACGCAATGTCTCTTCGATAGGCGTGACCGTGTCGAAGGCGTGAATCTGATAGAGGTCGATGTAGTCGGTGCGCAGGCGCTCGAGCGATGCCTCGACGGCCTGCATCAGGTGCCCTCGCGATGCGCCAATGTCGTTGCGACCGGGCCCGGTGCGCCCGTAGCCTTTGGTCCCAATCACAATGTCCTTGCGCGCCACGCCAAGATTCGCGATGGCCTGGGCGAGCATCTTTTCCGATTCACCGTTCGAATAGACATCCGCGGTGTCTACAGAAATTCACTCCTGCATCCAGCGACTGCCGCAGCAGGTCGTCGGCGAGTTTCTGCTCGACGCCGGTGATCGGTTTCCACATACCTTCGGCAGCTGTGGAGAAGGTCATGGTTCCGAGACAAAGTTCCGAAACAAGAAGGCCGGTGTTGCCAAGGGTGTTGTATTTCATGCGTGCCTCTGTCAATGAGATGGGCCCGGTGATTGGATGAATCGGGCGCGCAGACGATTCGAGCGCCGGGCGTTCTGCGCAGATGTGTGTCGATGGGTCGATCAGCGCTGGTGCTGCTTGATCAGTTCGCCGTAGAGTTCAATCGTTTGGTCGGCAATCGCCGTCCAGGAGAATTTCTCCTCGACGCGCTTTCGTCCAGCCTCGCCAAAACGGCGCGCCGTGGCTGGGTCGGCGAGCAGCGCGATGAGCTTCGCTGCCAGGTCGCGCGAGAATTTCTCCGGATGCAGCGGGAAACTCGTCACCGGATCCTGCTCGAACGGCACCAGGTACCCGGTCACGCCATCGACGACAACTTCGAGAATCCCACCCGTCGCGCTGGCCACCACTGGCGCCCGGCAGGCCATGGCTTCGAGATTGATGATGCCGAAGGGTTCATAGACCGACGGGCAGCAGAACACGCTGCAGTTGCTGTAGAGCTGGATGGCTTCGCGCTTGGTCAGCATCTTCTCGATCCAGATCACGCGTGGGTTGACCACCCGCACCTGATCCACCTTCGCGCGCATCTCCGCAGCAATCTCCGGCGTGTCCGGAGCGCCGGCGCAGAGCACCACTTGTGTGTTCGGCGGCAGATGGGGAATCGCGTCCACCAGATGGGTGACGCCTTTCTGGCGCGTGATGCGGCCCACAAACAGCACGTAGGGCTGCGATGGATCCACACCGTACTCCAGCAGCGCGGTCGTGTCCGTCGTCTTCTGATACTCGTTGAGATCGATGCCGTTGTAGATGACGTGAATCCGTTCACCATCGATCTCCGGGTACGCCCGGAGAATGTCCGCTTTGGTCCCCTGGGAGACAGCAATGACGGCGTCGGCATCGAGAATCGCGGTTCGCTCCATCCACGAACTCATCGCGTAGCCGCTGCCCAGTTGCTCCGACTTCCACGCGCGCAGCGGCTCGAGGCTGTGCGTCGTCAGAACAAATGGAATTTTGTAGAGCTTTTTTGCGAGGAAACCGGCCATCGAGACATACCAGGTATGCGTGTGCACGATGTCGATGGCCGCGATCGAGGTCATCTGCGCCAGGTTCAGGCTGAAGGTTTCGAGCGCAGTTTTGAATTTTTCCTGCGTGCCGTCACTGATTCTCGACCACGGCTGATCGCCGCGGACGTGCAAATTGCCGCTGTCGGAATGCTGGTCGCCCCAGCAGTGGACTTCGACCTCGATCTTCTTTGCCAGCTCGCGGCTGAGATATTCCACGTGGACGCCCGCGCCGCCATAGACATTCGGCGGATACTCTCGTGTCATCAGACCAACGCGCAAGCCGTCCTCCTGAAGCGAAGTTCCATCTTAGCTCGGGCGATTGCTTCCAATCCCCAAAAGCGAAAACGCCGTCCCGGCAAAGTGAAACCGGAACGGCGCTGGTCTGCGTTGCGACCGCGATTACCGAATGAACAGGCCAGGAGGAATGGTGAGGCCGGGAAGAGCCAGAGTCCTGGGTTGTACCGCGATGAACCCCGGATCGCTAACGGAGTAAGGGGCCCCCGGTGCCTGGGAATAAGCAGTCGGCGTCACGTTGAAAACCATCAGCTGCCCGCTTGTCTGACTGACAGCGTAGAGGTGATTGTCGTTATCCCAGAACATCTGGTTGATGGCGGCAGTGGTGAGCAGCGGCGTGTAGGCTGTCGGCGCATTGGCTCCGTTGAAGTGGAAAACCTGCAGTCCACCCTGCCCTGCAACCGCCAACAAAAGCCCCGACGGCGAAACCTTCAGATCCTGCACATTCGTCACCTGCGTTGATGGCATGTTGCTGTTGGTATTCGTCGTGGTCAGATTGCCGTTGGAGTCGGCGGTGAAGGAGGCGATCTGCTGGTTCGCGCTCGAACATCCGGGCGGATTGGAGGCCCACAGAGTCATAGCGACATGATTGAACGGATCTGCAGCGGCAAAAGTAGGAATGTAAATTCTGTATCCGTCCGGCGGGGCCGGCAGCGTCCAGGAAATATTGACCGGGCTCAGCGATCCATTCGCCGCGCGCGCGAATCCCGACACGCCGTAATACATACAGCTGTTGTTGGTCGCCTCGTAGGCGTATCGATTGTTGCCAAGAAAGGTTGCGGGCAGATAGACGCCCATGAATGAGCCGGCGCCGCCGTTGGCAAATCCGCTGTAGCTCAGCTTGCCCGACAACAGGCCGACACCATAGGACTGATAGCCATTGTTGGCGCAGTCGCCTTCGAACTCCATGTCGTAAACGTTGGCGCCGAGGCGGTCTGTGAACAGCCAGGCCGCGCCACCGCAGTCATTGGGGTTGTTCTGCGCCCAGTTCGTGGAGGCGAGATAATTCGGCGCGCCATTCAACCCGATAGAGTAGCTGTCGATATTGGTCGAGGCCTGGTTCAGTCCGAACAGATACCTGCCGCTGACGGCGAGCGCGCTTTCGTTTTCCTGGAAAGGCGATCCATCCACCGGTGTCAGCGAGCCGTCCGCCGCCGCGGCCCAGGCGTCGACTTCCGCAGTGTTGGAATTGGCGGGAAGACTGGAAACGTAAACATACGCAACCGTCCTGGTCGCGTTGAAGGTGGTAGCGTCCTGACCGAGAACCGCTGCAGAACTGAGCGCTGTGCCCAACCATGCAAAGAGCATGAGTTTGCGGGACATCGAGGTGTCTCCCTTTTCAAATGGAATGCCCTGACTTATTCCGGCCTGGCGGAGGGGCTTCTCCCGCAGGGTGCGGCCGGGTGTTGCATGTGTTTTAGGATGCGGCGCCTGGAGTAACTGAGTAGTACTCCGTGACGATTTAATACAGCGACAATATCGCGCTTGTCCCCGGCCAGATTCTGGATGGGGACGGCGACGCGTGTACACAGAAGGGCGCTCGCAGCAGTGATCGATGCACGGCTACCGCTGCTGCCGCAATTTCACGTACACGTCAGGCAGCTTGCTCCAGATCAATCCCCGGGGGGAGAAAGGAGAGCATCCAGCAGCCATCAAATTTTCTGGTTTCTACCGTATGCCCGGCGAAACTCAGCGTGTATGGCCCCTCGGGCAGATCGGAAGGCTCGTCGACAATCCTGCATCGCACGTAGACGCGGCCCCTGGTGGACCGCTCCTTCCATAGGATCAACTTGCATTCCGCCTCGCGGTCTATTCCCTGCAACAATCCATGCGCACGCACTGCTCCCTGCAAAATACCAACCCTCGGAAAGAAAATTTGCGAGCTTGTCCCGGCTTTTTGGATGGTCCGACCGCTGCCGGGGTTGACTGAGAAGTAAAATTTTTCCCTGTCTAAAAGTCGATGTGGCCGCGCAGGCTCCCGACCCAGACCGCGCCCCGGTCCCGGTTATAGCCAGGATCGTCAATGTGCTGCATGTCGACTGCCATAAAGAGCCCCTTCCACACGTGACAGGTGTAGTAGCTCTCGACGATGTTCTCGCGGCCGTAGTTGAGATTCCCGTCGCCCAGCAGGAATCCCAGGCCACCGTATTTCAGATAATTCTGATGGTCTTTCTTGATCGCGTTGCTGACGAACGCCGCGGCGACCTTATCGTTGGGCCGATGCCACCTCGCTCCGGCATAGTCTGCAGAGATCACCGCCGATTGACCGACTTCTGTGTAGGCGTACGACTCTTCCTGATCGTCGTTCCAGCCAAACCGGGTGCCGATGCGCAGGTTGTCGGTGATGTCCTGCTCGTTGTTCCAGCTCATGCCGTACTTCACCGTGCCGAAGCGCTCCACGGAGACGATGTCGGGTTTGGGCGTCACGCCGGCCAGATAATGCTGTACGGCCGCGCGGTAGTTGCCCATATGCGCCGTGTTTGCGAAACCTAACAGACGCGTGGTGCCTTTGTGCCCGTGAATGAAGGAGTGCCGCCATTCGTATTCCCAGTTCTGACCGTGCGCTCGAGAGAATGCCCAGTCCAGTGCGATGCCGTTGGCGACCGTGGGCATGGCAAAGACGCCGTACCGCGCGCTCCAGTGGCGATCGTCATATTCGAGCAGGCCGCCCACCGTGTAGCCGCGCGTATCCGCCGCGTAATCCCACGCGCCGTTGTCGTCGATCGGTCCAGTTGAGGAACTGCAGATGGCTGTCGGTGGCGACGTCGTTCACGTCCATGAAGTCGTTCGCGCCCATCTTTCCAGCGCGTACTTCGAAACGGCGCACGGGCACTTGTGTCGCCAGGGAGAACCTGGTTGCGATCGGACTCGACCAATTCATTCGTGAGGCCGATGGTCTGGTGGACGCCGCCGCGGCCCAGGTAGGGGGCAGTGCCGAGACTTGGATTGCGGACAACGTCCAGGTTGGTAAAACCGGCGACACCGAGAGCCTGCCCCAGTCCCCGTCCCCCGGCGCTCTCCACATCAAGAAGCAAATCGGTGTTGTAGCGCAGGTTGCGGTGAGGCTGGAACCCCAGGTAGAGCGTCTCCACCAGCGACGTCTTGTATTCGCCCGCATTGTCGAGGCTGTTCGGACCCTGATAGCGCGAATGGAAGCCCGGCTTGCCCTGGAAGATTGTGTTCGTCTGGCCGGAGATCCAGTAGCGCGCCGTCTCACTGTGCGGAAACATGGTCAGCTGGGGGGCCGCGCTCGGATCAGCCGGCGTTGCGGTTGCGGGCGCGCCGGGGGTCTGCCATGGCGACGCAAGGGAATCAGGTGCATCGGCCCGGGGGGCGCTGATGGGCGCAGGCGCTTCGGGCAGAGCCATCGATTGCGCACCGCAGAACGGAAGGGTCGCGGCGGCGAGCACCAGGATCGGCACGGCATTCAGGCTACGCAAGGATGCTCCTCGATGAGGTCTCTGGAGAGACCGGGCCAACCGGCGGGTTGAACCTTGTCAGTGTATGGATTTCTCTCAGAGAATGTTAACTATGGTTTATTACAAAACATTAAATACCATTTATCAATGGGGGGCCGAACCGGGACGAGAATTTTCCCTGGGATGACGATTTCTTTTCGTACGATACCATATCCCCCTAGGATATAGTAGAACGATGAAGCCAGCCATCCATCCGGCAGCGAACGTGACCGCGGACTCAAAGGAAAAGCAGAAACTGATCGCTCGCGCGCACCGCATTCGCGGTCAGGTGGATGCCATCGAGCGGTCGTTGTCGCAGCCGGAACACTGCGCTGAGGTGCTGATGCTGCTGGCCAATATCCGCGGCGGCATCAACAGCCTGATGGCCGAGGTGCTGGAGGACCACATCCGCCTGCATATGATGTCGGACAAAAAAGAGAGCGTAAACTCGACCGAACTGGCCGAGGACCTCATCGATCTGGTGCGCGCCTATCTGAAGTGAACCGGCGGCCGGCGTTCCACGTAGAGCAAAAGACGAGGAGCCAGCATGGCGACAACGGAAACGGTGCAGTCCCAGAGAACGCAAATGGGCGATCGTCTCGTCCCGCTCGCGGTTGCCCTGGCCGTGATGCTCGCGCATTTACTCACCAATCAGCGCTACGGCTTCCATCGCGACGAACTGCAGTTTCTGAGTGACGCGCGACATCTTGACTGGGGATTCGTTGCCTATCCGCCGCTCACGCCGTTTCTGGAACGGATTCTGCTGAGCATCTTTGGCGTCTCGCTGGAAGGCACGCGCCTGTTTTCCGTGATCGCGCAGGGGATCGCCGTTTATGTGATCGGGCTCATGACGCGAGAACTGGGCGGCGGCCGCATGGCCCAGCTCGCGGCGACGCTGTGTGTCGTTCTCTCCCCAGCGCCTCTGTTCAACGGAACGGAATTTCAGTACACGAGCTTTGACTTCCTGTGGTGGGTGCTGATCGCGTACGGCGTGATCCGAATGCTCAAGTCAGAGAACCCGCGTTGGTGGCTGGCGATCGGCACCGTTGCCGGCCTGGGTCTGATGACCAAATACGCGATCGTGTTCTACCTGACTGGTCTGCTGGGCGGGTTCCTGCTCACGTCAGCGCGTCGCTATTTTGCGAGCTGGTATTTCCTCGGTGGCGTCGCGATTACGGTTGCCATCTTCCTGCCCAACCTTGTCTGGCTCGTTCACCACGACTTCATCTCGTACCACTTTCTGCAGTCCATTCACGTGCGCGACGTTGGCGAGGGCAGGGCAGAGGGCTTCCTGAGCGGGCAGTTCTATATCTGCACCAATCCCGCGTCTGCGCCGGTGTGGATAGGCGGGCTGATCGCGTTCCTGCTGAACCGGCGTTATCGCGTGCTGGCCTGGATGTATCTCATCCCGCTCGCGCTTTTCTTCTCCGGCAAAGGACGCCACTACTACATGGCCGCCGCCTATCCGATGCTGATGGCGATGGGCGCAGCCGCCGGTGAGCGTTGGTTGGCGTCCCTTCGGCGCGGATGGCGTTGGGTGGTGCAAGGGGTCTTCTACGCGGGCCTCGTCTTCTGTGGGTGTTTTGTCGTGACCGAGATTCTTCCGATCGCGTCGAGTGGACCGCTGATGCGGTTCGCGCTGAAGAATAATGGCGACCTGCGGGAGGAGATCGGCTGGCAGGAGGAACTGCAGTCCGTCGCTACGATTCTCGATTCGCTGCCGGCGGAACAGGGAGCGCATGCGGGCATTTTTACCGGCAACTATGGCGAGGCGGGCGCGGTGGAGCTTCTTGGACCCGCCTATCATCTGCCGCCTCCCATCAGCACGACGAATGCAGCGTGGCTGCGCGGCTATCCCACGCCGCCTCCATCCACGCTGATCGTTCTCGGATTTTCGCAACGGCGCGCCGATCGAGCCTTTACTGGATGCAGGCTCGCCGGCCACGTGGAGAATTCGCTTGGCGTAAAGAATGAAGAGAGCAGCGACCACCCTGACATCTTCGTCTGCGGTCCGCCACGGCAACCGTGGCCCGAGTTCTGGAAGGATAATCTGAACTTTGGCTGAGGGCGCGGACGAAGCCTGGATTATTGCCGCCACTGCACCAGGCGGTGCGTCAGAGCAGCGCTCAGCGATGCCTGTTCCGGCTCTCCGAGTTTGCGCCCGCTGGCGGTCAGATAGAACACGTCGATGGCGGTCTCACCTTCTGTGTCGATGAGCGCAACCTCAATATTGCAGCGGCAACTGGCAAAGCTCAGCGCGATCTCGCGCAGCAAGCCGGGCGTGTCCTGCGTGACGATCTGCAGCAGCGTGCTGTGCGATGCGGACTCGTTGTCGAATTCGAGGCGTGTATCGACCGTCACTTTCGGTCGTGTCGGCTTCACCTTGCGCGATCGCAACAATTCTTCAATCGAGATGCGGTGCAACAGGGCATCGCGGATGCTGGCGTGGAAGCGCTCAATCTCGGAGTGATTCAGTTCCAGCGTGCGGTAGGTGTCTGTGAACTGAAACGTGTCCACGATCACTCCGGCGGCATTCGAAAATGCGTCCGCCTTGACGATGTTCATGCCCCACGCAGAAAGAATGCCGGCCATGTCGGCGAACAGGCCAGGCCGATCGCGCGTGACCAGCGTGACCTCGTTGAGCTGGCGCAGCGAGCGGTAGGAAAGCTGCACCGGATCCTCGTGCAGTTGCATTGCCATGCGAAAATGCGCGGCAATCTGCTCCGGCGTTCGGCTGCTGAGGTAGCGCTGCGGCAGTCCTTCAAGGAACCCGCGCAGCTCGTCCGTGGGAACCGCCTGCGACGAGCGTCCCGGCGTAACGGCGGGGATCAGCGCGACGATGCGGCTAAAAAAGCCGGGATCGGCCGACGCATGGTAGCGAATCTCATCGACGCTGCGATCGAGAAAATTCGATGCGCTCATGTAAAGCTGCCACAGGCTCTCTGCTTTCCACGGGGTCAGCGCCTCCGGCGAAACCGCGCGAATATCGGCGTAGGTCATCAGCGTGAGCATCTTGAGCTGCGGCTGGGTCGCGACCTTCTCCGCGAAGGCGCGAATGGTCTCGGCGTCGAAAATGTCGCGCCGCATTGCCGCTGACATTTCAAGATGATTGTGAATGACGCGGCGTACGGTCTCGCGTTCTTCCGCATCCAGTTCCAGCCGCGAGAACAGGCTCTCGCTCAGTTCCACACTGTTCGTGGCGTGGTTGCCAGTGCGCCGCGCCTTGCCGGTGTCGTGCATCAACAGCGCCAGGAAAAACAGGTCGAGGCGATCGATCTCAGGCAGCAGGCCGGCCAGCCGCTTTTCCCACTCGTTCTGGGGCTGGAGCAGGCGATGCACATTGTCGATCACATGGAAAGTATGTTCGTCGACGGTATAGCGGTGCCAGGTGTCGCGAATCACGAGCGACTCGATGCCATGGAACTCCGGAATGATCGAGCTCCAGAATGCCGAGCGCGTGCATAGTGCGGAGCGCGTGCGCGGCCCACGGTCCCAGCAGAACCTCGCGCAGGCAATTCCACAGGAAAGGCCCTTCCGGCATCTGCACGGCCAGAATCGGCAGCGCGTCGGAGATGCGGTCTTCCGCCGCGAAGCTGAGGCGATAGCCGTGCTTGGCCATCAGGCCAAAAATCTTCAGCACGCTCTCGGCATCGTTGACGGTCGCACCCTCGGCGAGATCGAGCCTGCCGTCTTCAAGGAAGAAATCCGTCCCGGGCACCGGCGTCCGTTTGCGGCGAAATTGTTTGTAGAACGAGCGGCGCGGCGGAGGGACCGCGTCGATCAGGAGCGATGCGCGACGGTAGACGGTGCGCGCCTGACGGTACCAGGTGCGCATCCAGTACGCCGGATCGGAGGTGCCCCGGGTCTCGAGCCCGATCGAGCGGGCCGCAGCTTCATCCTGTGCATGCCAGTCCAGCGTGTTGTCATCGCGGCCGGAGCGGTAGTGCAGGAAACATCGCACCGCGGAGAGGAAGTCGTACGCCGACTCGGGTTCATCGTGGGTGCCATAGAAGTCGTCAGCAATCGAGCGCGGCCACGCCTTCTGCTCCTGGATCGAGTTCAGCAACGTGAGCCACTGCGTCAGGTGATAGTCGCGCAGGCCGCCCGGCGTTTCCTTGACGTTGGGCTCGACGTGGAAAATCGTGTTGCCGTATTTGGAATGACGCGCTCGCGCCATTTCCGCCAGATTCTGCACCACCGTGTCCCACTCCCGCAGGATCACCGATGGCAGAATTTCTTTCTCGAATTTTTCGTAGAGCTCGCGGCTGCCGGTAAGATAGCGCCGATCGAGAAGTGAGACCGTGAATTCCAGATTGTCCGGGTGGACCTTTTCGCACTCTTTCAGCGTTCGCGTGACCGGGCTGGCGCGCAGCCCGATGTCCCACATGGCCTGTGTGCAGGCGCGGATCTGATCCTTGAATGCCGGCTCGGCCTTTTCGTTGGCGCACAGGAACAAAACGTCGACGTCGGAGCAGGGAAACAGTTCGCGCCGGCCGAATCCGCCGGTGGCGACCAGGGTGATCTCGTTTTGCGATGGGTTTGGGATCGCCTGCTCCCACAGCTGGCGCAGCAACGTGCCGACAATTTGCGAGCGGCGGCGGATCACCGCCGAACCGTCGCCATTGCGCTCGAAGCTCTGACGCAGCTGCGTCGAGTCGTCCTGATAGCGACTCCGCAGTCGAGTGAGAGTGACTGGCTCAGTGATCATGAATCGGCCGGCCCATCGATCCAAACAAGTTCACCGTTCCAAAGCGAACGGTGGGTATTGCTGAACTTCGTTCGGACCAGCGGAACCGCCGCGGGCCGAAATCAGAGTGCGGAGGGGCCGCGCTCGTCGTTGCGGATGCGGATCGCCTCGTCGATCTTCGAAACGAAGATCTTGCCGTCGCCGATTTTCCCCGTCCGTGCGGCGGCGAGAATGGCATCGACGGCCTTGTCCTTCATTTCATCGCGAACCACCATCTCGATCTTGATCTTCGGCAACAGGTCGACCGTGTATTCGCGGCCGCGATAGAACTCCGTGTGCCCCTTCTGCCGCCCGTGGCCGCGGGCCTCGAGGATGGTCATGCCTTCAATGCCCGCTTCGAGCAGGGCGTCCTTCACTGCGTCCAGCTTGGATGGTTGAATCACTGCTTCGATCTTATGCATCGCGCGCTCAAGTCCTGACTGAATGTTGAGTATACGTCGAGAATCACGAACCGAAATCGTAGCCTTCCTCGCCGTGCTGTGTCACGTCCAGCCCCTCGATCTCATCCTCGCGGGTGACACGCAAGCCGACGACCATATCCACGACCTTCAGCAGAACCAGCGTTCCGACAATCGACAGTACCCAGGCAATGGCGACGCCGATCATCTGATTCACGACCTGGTGCCAGTTGCCCTCGATCGCGCCGGTCGGTTTGCCTGCGCCGAACACCGGGTTGATGGCGCTGGAAGCGAAGACGCCGGTGAGGATGGCCCCAATCGTACCGCCCGCCCCGTGTACGCCAAAAGCGTCCAGAGAGTCGTCGTAGCCGAACCAGCTCTTGACCACCGTCACCATCAGGAAGCAGAAGATGCCTGCGACCAACCCGATCACCAGCGCCGACATCGGCTGCACGAAACCCGAGGCGGGGGTGATGGCGACCAGTCCCGCGACGGCTCCGGAAATCGCGCCGAGTGCGCTGGGCTTGCCGTTGCGGATCCACTCCGCGATGCTCCAGCCGATCGCCGCGGC
Organism: uncultured Acidobacteriaceae bacterium; assembly: GCA_963705765.1. Classification (GTDB taxonomy): domain Bacteria; phylum Acidobacteriota; class Terriglobia; order Terriglobales; family Acidobacteriaceae; genus Palsa-343. Next base: position 114,994 of record CAVPKU010000051.1, read on the forward strand.
TGCAGTGGCGAAGTGGGTGTTGACGAAGGCGCTGGTGGCCAGGCCGCTGGCATTGACCGCGCTGCCTGCGTTGAATCCGAACCAGCCAACCCACAGCAAGCAGGCGCCGATAAAGCTCAGCACCACGGAGTGCGGCGGGGAAGGTTCCTTCGGATAACCGACGCGTTTGCCGATATAGAGCGCGCAGATCAGCGCTGAAACCCCGGAGGTGACGTGGACCACGGTGCCGCCGGCGAAATCGAGGCAGGGAATCTTCCCATTGAGTGAAGCGTTCAGCAGTCCACCCTTGCCCCAGACCATATGCGCCATGGGCGAATACACGACGAGCGCCCACAGCGTCAGGAACAGGCACATGGCGCTGAACTTCATGCGCTCGGCAAACGCTCCGCAGATCAGTGCCGGCGTGATGATCGCAAACATCAGCTGATAGACCATGTAGGTCTGCGCTGGAATCGTGGGAGCGTAGTCCGGATCGGGCGCCAGACCCACGCCGTGCATGAAGGCGTTGTGGAAGCCGCCGATGAAGGCGTTGCCGGTGCCGAAGGCCAGGCTATAGCTCACCAAAGCCCACAGCACGGTGATGATGCACATCATCGCGAAACTCTGCATCATCGTGGAGAGCACGTTCTTGCGGCGAACCAGGCCCCCGTAGAAGAGCGCCAGGCCAGGGCCGGTCATCATGAGCACCAGCGCGGAGCTGGTCAGCATCCAGGCGTTATCGCCGCTGGAAATCGCAGGCGCAGCCGGCGTTTGTGCCAGCGCGGCCGTCGTGCAGACAAGAGGGAGAACGCAAAGCGACCGAATCAAACGACGAAGGTGCATATAACTCCGTTGGAAATGGACGGAAATATGTCACGACGAGGTGACCGGTGAGGCACGGGCCGATTTTCCCGCAGCCCGGTGAGGACTGGAAACGCAGGAATAACCTGAACCCACTTTTACATATTTTTTGCGAATCGAAAACACTGAAATTCAATGGATCGCGCCCGGTGAAGTTCCCGTTGACATCTCCTTCGACAGGGCTGCCGCATGGCTGCGCTCTGAGGCCAGCGCCATTGCCGGTTCGTTCCCGCCTCCGGTACGGAAAATTTCAGGCTGATGACTGGCGGGCGGAAGGGCGCATCCTGGCGGCGTTATAGTTGAACTATGAGCGAAGTGTTACGGGACCGCAGGCTTTTCGGCACCCTGGAAAGCAGCGCGAAAAACCGCGAAAAGGTCTTCGAAGCCAGCTACGGTTTCGAACAGCCCGACGGTATTTTTCTCACCACCGCGGACGCGGCCATCAACTGGGTGCGGAAGAATTCGATCTGGCCGATGACGTTCGGCCTGGCCTGCTGCGCGATCGAAATGATGTCGATGGGCGCTTCTCGGTTCGACGTTGCGCGGTTCGGCGCCGAGGTGTTTCGTCCCTCCCCCCGCCAATCCGATCTCATGGTGATCGCCGGACGTGTGTCCTGGAAAATGGCGCCGGTGATCCGCCGTCTCTACGACCAGATGCCGGAGCCGAAGTGGGTCATCTCGATGGGAGCCTGCGCGACCTCCGGCGGCGTCTTCAACAATTACGCCCTGGTGCAGGGAGTGAATCAGGTGATTCCGGTGGATGTCTACGTGCCCGGTTGCCCGCCGCGGCCGGAGCAACTGCTCTACGCAATTACCCTTCTTCAGGAAAAAATCCAGCACGAGCACGGCAGCCTGAAGCGGGCGCTGAACTTGCAATAAGGGCCTCCCCTTCAGTAATTTGTTATCGACGTGGGTTCGTCCTCATTTCTGCGACTAAATAACAACATTAATATTACTAAAATAGTTAACAATTGGTTATGGAATGACCGTTACCGTTAATCGCTTCGACATTCATCTGCTTTTTTGCGGTTCTTTGTAAGCAACTCGTTGAAAGAATAGCCTTCTAAGGAAGGTGTGCTTGTGGTAACGTCGTTTGTGCGGAAGATGTTGTCCGGCTCCCCTCCCCCGTCGGCACCCGTGATGATTAAGAAGTTGCGCGGAATCACGACATAATTTTCAGCCATCATTCGTAGATTGCGGAGGATAGACGCATGCATTTTCGTCCGTTCAGCTTTGCAGGCCGAACGCTGCTTACGGGGTTCGCAATGCTGCTCGGCGCGGCAACAGTGCTCGGGCAAACCTCATCCACAACCCCTTCAGCTCCTGCCCCTAAAAATCAGGATAATGCGTCTCGATGGGACGTGTTTATGGGGTATTCATATATCGCCCCTCACGGCTCGGTGCAAACCGTCGGTGTGGGCGGAGTCAACTACGACCTCCATTACTCTTCCATCAATTACGGAGCCATCGGCAGCGTTGCCTACTACTTCAACCGCTATGTTGGCGGCCAGGTCGAATACGCGAATCACCCTAATGGTGCCAATGACGGCATTTCGACTGCTCAGGCCGGCATCATCTTCCGCTACCCAACCGAAGGAATGTCGGTCTTTGCCCATGGCCTGGCCGGTGGCGCGCGGATCGGCGGTCCCAACTTTCCGGGCACCATGGCAACGACGCCGTTGCCCATCCCTATACCTGGGGTCCGGCACTGACCGCCGGAGCGGGTCTGGATTACGACTTTCCATTCGCGAACCATCGTTTCGGTTTGCGGATCTTCCAGGCCGACTACGAATACATGCACGCTGATTTTGGCCCGCAGGATTTAACCGGCGGTCGCGCCAACATTAGTGCGGTTCGGCTCAGCACCGGTTTGCTGATCCACTTCGGCACGATCGTGCCCCCGCCGCCGGTGCAATACGCCTGCGTCGTGAACCCGGCATCGGTATTCCCGGGTGAGCCGGTCACGGTTACGGGCACCGCAACCAATCTCAATCCGAAGAAGACGCCGGCGTACACCTGGAGCGGTCAGGGTCTGACCGTAGGTGGCACTGCCCCGACGTCCACCATCGATACCGCCAGCCTGCAGCCCGGCAGCTACACCATTTCGGGTCACGTCAGCGAGGGCCCGAAGGCCGGCCAGTCCGCCGACTGCACCGCGCAGTTTACGGTGAAGCAGTTTGAGCCGCCCACCATCAGCTGCTCGGCCAATCCAACGACCGTGAAGCCGGGTGAGAGCTCCACTATCACCTGCAACGGCGTCAGTCCGCAGAGCCGTCCGCTGACCTACAGCTACTCGGCCTCCGCTGGATCGATCAACGGAACCGGCAACAGTGCAACGCTGTCCACCAGCGGTGCTCCGGCCGGCACCATTACCGTGACCGGTACCGTGCAGGACGACAAGGGCCAGACGGCTTCGGCGACGACCACAGTGAACGTGGAAGCGCCGCCACCGCCGCCAACCCCGAAGACGCAGACGCTGTGCTCGATCCAGTTCGATAAGGACAAGCGGCGTCCGGCGCGTGTCGACAACGAAGCCAAGGCCTGCCTGGACGATGTGGCCCTCAACGGTCAGCAGAAGGCGGATGCCTCTCTGATCGTGGTTGGAAACTCCGCTCCGGTGCCGGCTCCAAAGGGCAGACACCACGCCAAAGCGCCTACCGCCGCGGATCTGGCCGCTCAGCGTGCGGTGAACACCAAGGCCTATCTGGTCACGGAAAAGGGCATCGATGCCAGCCGTATCCAGGTGAAGACGGGCACGAACGGCCAGAACGAGGTGGAGAACTACCTGGTTCCGGCGGGCGCCAACTTCGACAACGACGTGCCTGGCACGACCGCTGTCGATGAAAGCGCTGTGAAGGCCCAGCCTCGCAAGGCCCCGGTGCATCACCACCACCACAAGGCGGCTGCGAAGAAGGCCCAGTAACCATTCACCTGCATCAGAACAGGGCTGACCGGAACTTCCGGTCAGCCCTTTTGTTTTAGCGCCCTTCGTTGGGCACTCGATGGCGACGAATCGGCTCTGCTGTGCTGTTACTCAGGATGAGGCTGAATCGTCTGCGACGGCCCGCATCGCTGGAAAAACCCCTTAACATGGGGTTAGCGCTGCGATGGCCCGCACGGCTTCGCACTGGCTCCGGCGCATTGATAAGCAGGAATGATGAAGCGAATGCGTTTTCGAAGTCTGTTGGCGGTGATGGCCGCTCTTCTGTCTGCCTTATTTTCGTTTCCCCTGTTCGCGGCCAATTCCGCTCCCTGGTCTCCGACCGGGCCTGACGGGGGAGACGCGCGCCGCTTTGCCTTCAGTCCTCGCGATCCCAGCCGCATCTACCTCGGCACCACCGACAGCTGGATCTATGTCTCCTCCGATGGAGGTTCGTCCTGGTCGAGACTGGCCAGGCTCGGTACGCGGGACGACCTCGTCGTCGACAGCCTCGTGGTCGATCGCTCCGACCCGAACACCGTCTACGCCGGAGTTTGGGTGATGGACCACCCCGACGGCGGCATCTACATCAGCCACGATGAAGGCCGCACCTGGGTCGAATCGTCGGACATGCACGGACAGTCCGTGCGCGCGCTTACACAGTCATCGTCGAATCCTCGCGTGGTCATTGCCGGTACGCTCAGCGGCGTCTACCAAACCTCTGATCGCGGTCTGCACTGGCGCGAGATCAGTCCGGCCGGTGGCAAAGAAATTCATGAGGTCGAGTCGATCGCCATCGATCCCTACGATCCCGAGATCGTCTACGCGGGAACATGGCACCTGCCGTGGAAGACCAACGATGGAGGGAAAACCTGGGTGAGCATCCATGAGGGTGTGATCGACGATTCCGACGTCTTCTCGATGATCGTCGATCCGTCGCGGCCCAGCGTCATGTTCCTCAGCGCCTGTTCCGGAATCTATAAAACCGACAACTTCGGTTATGAATTCCGCAAAGTGCAGGGCATTCCTTCCACCGCGCGCCGAACGCGCTCGCTGCGCATGGACCCTGAGGATCGCAACACCGTGTATGCGGGAACCACCGAGGGTCTCTACAAAACCACCGACGGCGGCGATACCTGGTCGCGCACCACGGACCCCGGCGTCATCGTCAACGACGTCTATGTCGATCCGCGCAACCCGAAGCACATCCTCGTCGCCACGGATCGCGGCGGTATTCTCGCCAGCGAAGACGGCGCTGCCGGTTTCCAGGCCTCCAGTACAGGCTTCTCGCAGCGTCAGGTCGCCTCGCTGCTGGTGGATGAAAAGTCTCCGGGCACGATGTATGCCGGCGTGATCAACGACAAAAGATGGGGCGGCGTCTTCGTCAGCACCGACATGGGGAAAACCTGGAAACAGCAAAGCGAAGGCCTGCATGGCAACGACATTTTTGTTCTGTCGCAGAGCGACGACGGCACTCTGCTCGCGGGAAGCAGCAACGGGATCTTTCGCTGGGATGGAGCTACATGGGTTCACGCCGACGCCCCGCCGATCCAGCCAGACCCGCCGCCGGTTGTTAAGCCAGTGAAGGCTCATTCGCGAGCGCGTCATGCGAAGTCTCGCCCTGTACTACCCGCCAAGGTTCTGCCCGACCCGGCGCAACTTCGCGGACGTGTCACAGCGCTGCGGGCGATCGGCGACACCTGGCTGGCTGCTACCGCGCAGGGCCTCTTTCGCAGCGCCGATCGCGGAGCTTCCTGGTCCTGGTTTCTACGCCTGATGCGGCTTCCCCGAACTGGCGCCTATCGCACTATCGCCACGCAGGGCCAGAACATCTTTCTCGGCCGTCGCACCGGCATCCTCGCGTCCGACGACGGCGGCGCCACGTGGCACACCCTGAATTCTCCCGAGGGTCTGACCGCGCTGAGCAGTCTCGCGATCACTCCCGATGGAACGCTGTGGGCCGGTGGCCGCGAAGGCGTTTTCTCATCCCAGGATCAGGGCCGGACCTGGGCCATCCTCAAGCGGCTTCCCGTTGTTGCTGTCAACGGCCTCACCTGGGAGCCATCACGGAATCGCCTGATGGTCACGTGTGACGTTGGCACCGTGATTTATGCCGTCGATCCACACGACCAGTCCTGGACGTGGTGGAATGCCGGATGGACCGTGCACTCGGTCACCTCGCTCAGCGGTCGCCTTGCAGCTGCCTCGCTTTACAGCGGTGTCGTCGTGCAGCCGGCTGAAGAAGCGGCGGCTCCGACCGGTGACGCCGTGCAGGATGCGCGAAAATAATCGGTGGCCTTCTCTCTGCGGGCTGTCTCTCCGGACGACTTCCCGAAACTCTACGCGCTCGATCAGGCCTGCTTCGCTCCTGGCATCGCCTGGTCGAAGGCAGAGCTCCTGTACTTTCTCAAGTATCCGGGGAATATCGGTGTTCTCGTCGAAGATGAGGCAGGCCAACTGGCTGGGTTTGCCATCGCCGGAAAGCAGCGTCGCCAGGGCGCTGTGATCGGCCGGCTCATCACCATCGACGTCGATTCGGAACTGCGCCGTCGCGGCATCGGGCATCTCCTTCTCGGAGAAATCGAGCGTAATTTGAAAGCAGCAGACGCAACGGCCGTGCTGCTTGAAGTCGCCATCGACAACGACTCAGCCCGGAGATTTTACGAACGCCATGGCTTCGTGCGTACCGGTCGCATTCCGGGCTACTATCTCGGCCGTATCGATGCGCTGGTGATGGAAAAGCCGCTGTAAACTCGCCAATCGTGGGACGTCGCCCCTTTCCGCGGTCGCGACTACAATGAGAACAATGCTTCACGTCAGGGCGAAGATCGCTTGCACGATTGCGGCTCTCGTGTCCCTTTCCGGCATCGCCGCTCCGGCCTTTTCGCAGGCCGTGAAGGATCTCCCCAAGCCCACCGACTACGTCAGCGACACCGCGCACGTCATGTCGGCGCAGGCCATCGACCGGATCAACCACCTGTGCGGCGAAGTGGATCACGAGGCCAAGGCACAGATCGCCGTCGTGACCGTCAACACCACGAACGGCGAAGACATCCAGAAGTACGCGGTGGAACTGGAAGACGCCTGGAAGGTCGGCCCGAAGGGTTCGGACCGCGGCCTCATCATTCTTCTTGCTGTGCAGGACCGCAAGCGCTGGATCGAAACCGGCTACGGCCTCGAGGGCATTCTTCCGGACGGCAAACTCGGCGAAATCGGCCGCCAGATGGTGCCGCTGCTCCGCAACAACGACTTTGACGGCGCGATAACGCTGGCGGTCGACGAAACTTCGCAGATCATTGCGCAGGATGCTGGCATCCAGCTGCAGCCTCTGACGCGCGGGGGCGCGCAACAGCAGCAGCCGCATGCGACCGCAGGTCAGATCATCGGAGGATTCGTTTTCCTCATCATCGTCGTCATCTTTCTTATCTGGGCCGGTGGGAACGGCATTCTCGGCTTCCTGCTGGGCATGTTCTTCGGCGGCGGGCGCTGGGGCGGCGGTGGATGGGGCGGTGGTGGCGGCGGGGGCTTTGGCGGAGGCGGTGGTGGGGGTGGCAGCGGATTTGGCGGCTTCGGCGGCGGCAGCACGGGCGGCGGCGGAGCCGGTGGCAGCTGGTAGCATCGAATCGAATTGGCAAGGGAGAGCTACGTCATGATGCGTCGGGGTTTGTGGATTGCAGTCGCAGTTATTGCGGTGATTTTTTTCGCCGGCCTGCTCGTCGTCGGCAGCTATGTGAGCGCGCAGAAGCAGATGGTGACGAAACAGGAAGCCGTATCCGCGCAGTGGTCCAACGTGCAGACGCAGTTGCAGCGCCGCGCCGATTTGATCCCGAACCTCGTTGCTACTGTGAAGGGCTACGCTACGCACGAAGAAGCCGTGTTCGCCGATGTCGATAAGGCCCGTGAGTCGCTGCTGGCCGCGCACGATCCGCAGAGCAAGATTGCTGCAAACGGCCAGCTCGATGGCGCGCTCGGCCGCCTGCTGGCCGTTGCCGAGAATTATCCCAACCTCAAAGCCAACGAAAACTTTCTGCAGTTGCAGGATCAACTCGAGGGAACGGAGAATCGCATTGCCGTCGAGCGCGAGCGCTATAACCGCGCCATCCAGGACTACAACACCTTCATTGGACAGATCCCGAACAATATCTGGGCGCGCATCGGCGGCTTCCAGCGTAACAACGCCTACTTCGAAGCCACCCCGGCATCGCAGAATGCTCCGCAGGTGCATTTTTAGCGGGGATTGCGCTGCAGGGCTACAATCGTCGTGAGTAGCCATGGCGGCCAGCACACAATTCGCATCCCGGCTTGCGTACTACCTTCAAACCGATTTCCGCCCCGACTGCGACTACGTAGACGGAGAAATACTGGAACGGAACGTGGGCGAATTCGAGCACGCATTTCTGCAGTCCCTTCTGGCGATGCTGATCAACCAGCATCGTGCTGAATGGAGTTGTACTGCTTTGACTGAGCTGCGAGTCCAGGTTTCTCCATCGCGATTTCGCATTCCGGACATCAGTGTTGTCGCGGCCAACGCGCCCTTTGAAAAAGTGCTGACCCACCCGCCGCTTCTCTGTGTGGAGATCATGTCCTCCGAAGACCGCTGGGCGCGCATCACAGAGCGTTTCGAGGATTACCGCCGCATGGGAGTTCCAAGCCTCTGGGCCGTCGACCCGATCGAAGCCAGAGCCTGGATGGGGTCGAAAGACAAGCCTGAGTGGACCGAAGCGTTAGTGCTGGAAGCCCCGGGCACCCCGATCCGCATCGACCTCACGCCGGTCTTCGCTGAACTCGCCCAGCGCAAAGCCCAGCAGTAGCTAGCCCGCGATCAGAATGCGCAGGTCGCGCAGATTGTTCCCCGTCGGCCCGGTCACGATTGAATCGCCCAGTGACGTGAACAGCGTGCATGTGTCGAAACGCGCCAGCGTCGTCTCCGGATCGAAGTTGTAGCGCCGCGCTCGCGCGATGGTCGTCGTGTCCGCAATGGCTCCAGCTGCCGGACTGTTGCCATCGATCCCATCCGAACCCGCGCTCAGCACCGCCAGCGGCTCGCCCTCAAAACGCGCCAGATCGAGCGCGCACTGCAGCGCAAACTGCTGGTTGCGTCCGCCGCATCCAGGATTCCTGCCCAGATTTACCGTCACTTCGCCGCTCGACAGCAGGCACACGCGCGAGTATTCGCCGCGCAACTCGTGAAACCGCGCCAGCAGATACTTCGCCGCCTCCGCATAGTCCCAGTCGTCGCAGGTGTTGTCGATGACGACCTTGTAACCCAACGACTGCGCATGATCGCGCGCCGCATTCACAAAATCATGGTTCGAAAGCAGCGTGTCGAACTGCGCTCGTTGAAATGCCGCTGCCACCGTCTTCTGTTCTTCCTGCGAGCGTGGCGACGTTGCCTCGTCCTTGATCAGCTTCTCAAAATACTCCCGTACCGCGGGCGGAAATTTTTCCAGCAGATGGAAGCGCTCCAGGACCTCCTCGCATTCCGCCATCGTGGAGTAGTCCGGCAGCGTAGGCGAAGATGCCACCGCCGCAAGATCCTTCAGCGGTACATCCGCCAGCAGGAGCGACAGCTTCTCTGCCGTCGGCGCGGCCAGAGCCAGTCGTCCGCCTTTCACCGCGGAGAAATACTTGCGGACGGTATTGATCTCGGTGATCGTCGCGCCGCTCGCCACCAGCGTTTCGTGGAACGCGATGGTGTCATCGAGCGTGATCTTCTTATCCCGCGGCAGTTCGTGCATCGCCGAACCGCCGCCGCTGATCAGGAAGAAGATGAAGGTGTTCTTCTTCGCATGCTTCAGCAAGGCCAGTGTCGCCTGAGCCGCGGCCAGCGAATCTTCATTCGGCAGGGGATGTCCGCCGTCAAAGTAGCGAATGTGCCGATTCTTCTTCTTCGGAATCTCCGGTGCCGAACACACACCATGCAGGCGCATTTTGGGCGGCAGTCGTTCCAGCAGCGCATTCAGCATGCTTAGCGCGGCCTTGCCGAAGGCGATGACATAAATTTCTTTGAACCCGTCCAGCGGCTGACTGATGGACGGAAGGCGCGGCGAGGGATGACGCACCAGCGTCTTGCCCTCAAAATGCAAATGCCGGTCGAATGCCCTCGGAATATCACAGGCCTGCAGCGCCCGATCGAAGATGTCGCGGCTCACTGCGTGGATCTCTTCGAGGGGAGTCATAGTGGAAGGAGAGCTGGGAAAGAATGCTGCGCCCATGCGCGGATGGCTTGCCTCACATCCTCCAGCTTACCCGCAAAAAAGTGGTCCGCCTCGGAAATCCACACCAGTTCCTTCGGCTCGCGCGCGCTCGCAACTGCAGCTTCGACCCTTGCCATCGGGCCGTACTGATCCCGCGTGCCGCTAACGAACAATTTCGGCTGCGGGCAATCGGCGAGAAATGCGTAGTCGTAGTCCCGCCCTTCCGCGTGCGCAGGAATCCCGAGCGCAACCAGCCCCACCACACGTGAATCGCCGCAGCAGGCTCGCAGCCCCACATACGACCCGAACGAGAACCCGGCAAATAAGATGGGCAGGTGATATTCGCGCTCCACCCAGTCCAGCGCCGCGCGCACGTCATCCTGTTCGCCTAACCCGTTGTCGTGCTCGCCTTCGCTCAGTTCTGTCCCGCGAAAATTGAACCGCAACACCGGCAGCCCAAAGCTCTGGAACGCCTTCATCGCGTGATAAACGACCTTGTTGTGCATCGTTCCACCGCCCAGCGGATGCGGATGGCACACCAGCACCGCATAGGGCGCATCGGGTCTTCCGCTATTCAGCAGCGCCTCGAGCCGCCCCGCCGGTCCGCGAAGATCTTCAACGGTGCGCAGAATGGCCGATCCCACATGCGACTGCGTCATCTCCATTCATTGTACGAAGCATCGGCTCGCGTATTCTGATCGTTCATGAGCTTCGATCCCATTCAGCTCACGCGCCGCCTTGTCGACATCGAGTCCATCACCTATAACGAGGGCGCGGTGGGCACGTTTCTGGCCGAGTTCCTCGCCGAGCGCGGCTTCGCCGTTGAGAAGATGCAGGTCGGGCAGCACCGCGAGAGCCGTTCGACCAGCGATCGCTTCAACGTCTACGCGTGCGCCCCAGGCCAGACTCCCGACGTCGTCTTCTCCACGCACATGGACACCGTCCCGCCCTTCATTCCTTCGAGCGAGGACGGCGAGTTCATCTATGGGCGCGGCACCTGCGATGCCAAGGGCATCATCGCCGCGCAGATTTTTTCGGCCGAAAGACTCCGAGAGCAGGGAATTCGAGCGGGTTTGCTCTTTGTTGCCGGAGAAGAGCGCGACTCGGCCGGAGCGAAGATCGCCAATGAACATCCCCGCGGCAGCCGCTTCCTCATCAACGGCGAGCCCACTGACAATCGCATCGCCCTTGCTTCCAAAGGCACGCTGCGCGCGGTGATTCGCGCCACCGGCAAAATGGCCCACTCCGCCTATCCGGAACTGGGCGACAGCGCGATCCATAAGCTCATCGAGGTCCTGCATCGCATCCTCGCGATTCCGCTGCCGACGCTCGACGGCATTGGACCCAGCACCCTGAACGTCGGCCTGATCAGCGGAGGCTACGCCCCTAACGTCATCGCCGATCATGCAGAGGCTCAGGTCATGGTCCGCCTTGTCGGGCCCTCCGACGAAATTCGCCGCGCGATCGAAGACGCCGCAGCCGCCCTCGCGACGGTCGAGTTTGCTCTCGAGATCCCGTTCCAGCGCTTCCGCGCCATCGAAGGCCTTCCCACCATGGTCGCCGCGTTCACCACCGACGTGCCCTGGCTCAATAATTGGGGCGAGCCGTTGCTCCTCGGCCCTGGCTCCATCCACGTTGCGCATACGCCGCATGAAAAGCTCGCGAAAAAGGAACTCTTCGCCGCTATCGACCTCTACGTCGAGGTCGCTGGTCGCCTGCTGAACGCCCCCGTCTCGAAGCGTTAGTCTGGAGGTATGGCCGCACCCCAGACCACGTCCCGCACTCGAACCGCGCAATACGCTCGACAAAGCCGCCTCCTCCTATCTGCGCTCCGCCTTGCATCAGCCGGTGTACTGGCAGGAGTGGGGAGAGGCTGCCTTCGCGCTCGCACAGCAGACCGACAAGCCTGTTCTGCTCGACGTTGGCGCGGTCTGGTGCCACTGGTGCCACGTCATGGATCGCGAATCGTACGAAGATCCCGCGCTCGCGCAGACCATCAACGACCACTTCGTCGCCATCAAGGTCGATCGCGACGAGCGCCCCGACGTCGATGCCCGCTACCAGGCCGCAGTCCAGGCCATTGCCGGACAAGGGGGCTGGCCGCTTACCGCGATCCTTACACCCGATGGACGGCCCTTCTTCGCCGGCACCTATTTCCCGCGCGAGGATCGCTACGGCCGGCCGGGATTTGAGCGCGTGCTTCTTACGCTGGCCCATGCCTGGCAAAACCGCCGCAGTGAAGTGCTCGAGTCCGCTGCGAGCGTCATCGCGGCCATCGAACACGGCGAAACCTTTCTGGCGCCCGGCGAAGGCCTTTCCCTCAACCTCGTCGACAAGCTCGTTCAGAGTTGCGTTGCGCAGTTCGATCCGCGCAATGGCGGCTTTGGAGCGCAACCAAAATTTCCGCATCCCTCCGCGCTCGATCTGCTCATCGATGTCGCAGCCCGTACCGGCAACGAAGCCGCGAAGGAAGTCGCGACCGTCACGCTGCGCAAGATGGCCCGCGGCGGCGTCTACGACCAGCTCGCCGGCGGATTCCACCGCTATTCGGTGGACGAGCGCTGGGTCGTGCCGCATTTCGAGAAGATGCTCTATGACAATGCCGGTCTGCTCGCGAACTATATCCACGCCTTCCAGACCTTCGTCGAGCCGGAGTTTGCTGCCGTTGCCCAGGACATCATCCGCTGGATGGGCGAATGGCTCAGCGACCAGGAGCGTGGCGGATTCTACGCCTCGCAGGATGCCGATATCTCGCTCGAAGACGATGGCGATTACTTTACCTGGACACGCGACGAGGCCGCAGCGGTCCTGACGCCGGAAGAACTGGCCGTCGCGGAACTCTACTACGACATCGGCCCGCTCGGCGACATGCACCACAACCCAAAGAAGAATGTCCTCTACAGGAATTTCACGATTGAGGAAATCATCCCACGACTGAAGCGCCCGCAATCGGAAATTGAGCGCGACCTGGCCTCAGCAAGGAGCAAACTTTACGCAGCGCGTCTGCAGCGTCCGACGCCGTTCGTCGATAAGACTCTGTACACCGGTTGGAACGCCATGGCCATCTCGGCGTATCTCGACGCCGCGCGCGTACTCGACTCCGACGCGCCTCGCGCTTTCGCCCTGCGCACCCTCGACCGCATCCTCCGCGAGGGATGGGACTCATCAACAGGCCTCGCCCACGTCATCGCTTACCCCGAGTCGGACACTCCTCCGCGCCGCATCCCCGCCGTCCTCGATGACTACGCGTTGCTGATCCACGCCTGCGTCGATGCCTGGGAAACAACCGGCGAAATGCGTTACTACGAATCGGCAATGCGAATCGCGGAAACAATGGTGGACCGCTTCCACGATTCCGAACACGGTGGCTTCTTCGACACGGAGAAGGATGGAGCGGACAAACTCGGCGCACTGGCCGCGCGCCGCAAGCCGATGCAGGACTCACCCACGCCCGCCGGCAACTCCACGGCGGCCGCAGCGCTGCTGCGCCTCGAAGCTCTGAGTGGCCGTGCCGATTTCCATGCCAAAGCTGAGGAGACTCTTGCTGCTTTCGCCGGCGTCATCGAGCACTACGGCCTTTACGCTGGTAGCTATGGCCTCGCGCTCGAGCGCTTGCTGCTGCCTCCCATTCAGGTTGCTGTCATCGGCGCGGGTCCGATCGCGCGCCAGCTCGGCGCAGTCGCGAATGCGCGTTATGCGGTCAACAAAGCGGTGCTCATGCTCAGCGCCGACCAAACCCGCTCAGCCCAGCTTCCGCCTGTGCTGAAAGAAACTCTGCCGCACTTGCCACAGTTGACGACGCTCGGCTCAGGCGCCATCGCGACGGTTTGCCGCGGAACATCCTGCCTTCCGCCGGTCGCTACTCCGGACGAACTGATCGCGCAGATCAACGAAGCTCTTTGAAGAAAACCACAGCTACGAGCCGAGCAGCTGGTTGAGGTGCCGCATCACTTCGAAGGCATCCGCAACGTAGAGCACATCGGCTTTTCCGCGCGCCCATCCGCAATTCGGGTCCAGATTGACGGCGCGCCGCTCGCGGATGAATCGCCAGCCCACCACATGCGGTTCTTCACCGTGGCAGCAGGTCGAGAGACCCTTCGCATGGCGCGGCGTCGAACCCGTCTGCCCCACCTGGTTCAGATGGCTCAGGCAATGGAGAACCGCCTGGCCCTCGCCGGCGATATCGGTGAGCGACTTGGTGCTGCCCAGCGATGCGCGGCTCCCGCGCAAAAATCCCAGGATCAGTTTCTCCGCTTCCTCGATGTGCGGCTGTCCATCTTTCTGTTTGCGCGTCCATCCCGCTCCGGCGACGAACAGCAGCGCAGCGTCGGGACGGATGGTCTGTTCGGCCACCGGCGGCTCGTGCAGGCCAACAGTCTGCGTGCGAATCGGTTGTGCGGCCACGGCAATCTCCTCCACCACCACGGCGGCCGACTCGCCCGAATAGGCCGTTGCCATTCCTGCATCGACGAGGAGAAACCACGGCCGCTGCGTTCGCTCCACTCGGCCTTCGATGCGTTGACGATAGAACCAGCGCGTGACACGGAGAGCGCTGCCGCTCGCAGCGGTTCCGTTCATGGACCCGTTGACATGCGTGTCGATGCGTCCACCCAGGCGCGCCGCGACCCCTGCAGCCACTCTGGACATACGCGATGTGTGCGCTGCCACCACAATCGTTGCTCCCGCCGCGCGCGAGATCGCTTCAACAGCCGCTGCATCAGTGGCATAACGCGGCTGAGCGAATGCCTCACCCTGCACAGCAAGAAAGCGCGCCGCGCCGCAGCCGTCAATCGACTGCATCGCGGCGCTGACATCGCCACCGAACAATCCAACGATGAGCGGCGCGCCGAGACTCGTAGCCACCGAATGAGCAGCCGACAGCGCTTCCAGCGACGTCCGCGACAACGTTCCGTCATTTTCCGGATGAGCGAGATAGAGAACTGTATCGGTCAACGTCAATCCTGCCTGATCCACGTAAGGATTTCTTTGGCGATCTCTTCCGGCGACCTGTCCTTCACGATGCAGGTTTGCCGCTGCTGCTGCGGAAGCCGCACATCGCTGTACGACAATCCTGCTCCATCCAAACGAACAGCCCGCGCCTTCTGCAGCGCCGGCAGGATCAGCCGCATATTCTTCATGCCCGTCTGCGGATCGTTGCGCGGTTCGGGCCGCTCGCCCGTCGCCCATCCCAGCACAGCAGGCGGCCCCGAGCAACGCGACACCAGGTGCTTGCCGCCCTCGACGCGCTCCATCACCTCGAAGCTGCCATCGTCGCGCAGAGTCATGCGGTCCACTCCCTGGAACTGATCGAGAATGCCGAGCTGCTCACCGACCAGTTGCAGCGTCACGCCTTGTCCGCGGCTGGCGGACTCCCATCCGCCGAACAGCAACAAGCGCTCGCGATCGAGCCCCGCAATCGTCGCAATCGCCCCGGCCAGGACCGCCGCCGTCTCATGCGCGTCCGTGAATCCGTGTGCGGGCCCGTCGATCGCGACCAGTTCGAAAGGCGCCTTCTGCGCTAGGCTCATCATGGCCTGCTGCAGCTTTGCTTTTGGCGCCAGGCTCACCAGCCACACGCGCGAGCCCTCGCACTGCTTCGCCAGATGCGCAGCCTCGTACAGCGCGCACGCCGCCCAGGGGTCGAGAATCGCCGGCAGCAACGCTTCATTCTTCAGCGCGGGTCCCGCGGACGTGTCGATCGGCTCCAGAGTCTGCAACGGATCAGGAACCAGACTGCCGCACACGACGATGTGGAACGGATTCACATTTCTCCTTTTTGGGCGCTGTTAATTCTCAGCCGAGTGCAGGCCGCCAGCGCCTGCACTGAAGACAAGATTCGCCTGTCCCTCTTCGTCGATCTCAGTGCAGTTCCACAGGCAGGCGCCGCAGTGCACGCACTTCTCGCGATCGAAAACCGGCAGCCCATCGCCATCGGGAGCAATCGCCTGGCCGGAGCACATCTCTACGCAGACCCGCGTCTCGCAGGCGCGGCACACCTCCGCATTGCGGAAGCGCACATGATCGCGAAATCCCGCCGGCGCCTGCACCTTGCCTCCCACCAGCAGCGCGTCCTGCAGCGACAGCAGCAGGTGTCCGTCATAGGGAATATCGGGCCAGCCGCAGCAACGCATCACGGCGTCGTGCAGAGGCACATTGCGCAGGCGGCAGTCTTCGCGCAGGTCGCGTACCTGTGAAGGCTTCAACCGGCCGCGGCAAAAATTTTCAAGACTGCGTGGACGCTTCCCGGCGCTCGACGATCCAAACGGCAGATGCAGTCGCCCGGCCGTCAACCCGGCGACGGCCATCCCCAACATGCCACGCAGAAACCCGCGTTCGAAGCCATCGCGCGCGTGTTCGGCTGCACGCAGTTCGTCATCGAGCCACGACGCGCGCCGCCGGTCCACATAGGCGGATTGCAGATTCGCTCGCGTGAAAGGCTGCTTCGTCTTCCACAAGTCGAGGACGCCTTCCGCCAGTAGAACTCCGGAGCACCACGCCTCGTCCACGCCCGAGCCGGTCAGGATATTCGTTGTCCCCGAACACTCGCCGATCCTCGCGCACCCATCCACAGCAAGAAACGGCTCGCCGCGCCGCCCCGACTCCTCCAGCGACTTCGCGCCCCACGACCGCAGCCGTCCTCCGCGCAAATATCGCCACAGATACGGGTGCTGGATGTAGTGCTGCAGATACCGCCACACCGTGCGCACCGGATTGTCGAACCACGACGGTACAAAGATTCCCACCGAGGCGACCTGTCCCGGATGGATGTAGAGGAAGCCGAAAATCTCCGGCTCCGGATAGCCGATGGTGTGCAGGACCGTTCCGGGTTGCAGGTCCGCGCCGTCAGGCAGATCGATCACCATCTTCATGCCCAGCGCCCATTCGCGCCGGTTGTTGCCTTCCGGCAGCCCGAAGATGCGATCCAGCTTTTGCGAGACAGCGCCT
Organism: uncultured Acidobacteriaceae bacterium; assembly: GCA_963705765.1. Lineage (GTDB taxonomy): Bacteria > Acidobacteriota > Terriglobia > Terriglobales > Acidobacteriaceae > Palsa-343. Next base: position 131,896 of record CAVPKU010000051.1, read on the forward strand.
ACGGGACCGTCACCGACAACGGTCAGCGCCGCATGAGCATCCATCCCCGGCGAGAAGCCCGCGGCGGGACGACCCTCCGAATCCGTGCCCTGGTCCATCAACCGAACTCCGCTCACGCCTTTGGTGCCGATGAGCGGTGCAGCGACGGGTGAAGCCGGCCAGATCTGCACGTTGCCGGAAGCCATCAGTTGCGCCGCGACCCACTGGCTGAACTGGCCCATCGAGAAAATGAAGCCGTCCTGCTTGTGCAGAAACTTTGGGATCCAGGGAATCTCCACGGCGCTGTTCCGCAGGCGCACGAGTGGCTTTGTGAGGTGAAGCAGACGATCTGCGATTCTCAACGGAAAGGATCGGCGGCTCGCGCCTACCGGATCGAGCAGGTAGACCAGCTTCTCCTCGACCACCGCTGCGGCCATGGGCATTTCAGCGGCATCAAGTTCAGGGAAGCTTTGCCGAATCGCTCGCGCTCGCGTCACCACGCCGGAGACGCCGAACCCAATATCGTCGGCGCGCTCATAGCAGACGACCTGCGGCGGCAGACCCGGCACGGCCGCGCTCGCAAGAGTCGGATCTTCATTCAGGCCCCGCGCGATGGTCGTGAGAAAGCCCTGCACCGCCGGGCCAAAACCAACGCACACGACATCGACATCGACCGATGGGCGCTCTGCGGGTTGGATCGGATCAGCGATGGAGCGCTCCTGGTTTGGTCTTAACGCGGATAGTCCGGCACTTCCGGAATCATGACGGTCGACAGCGCGTGCGCCGCGCGATCCTTGGCCAGCTGCGATCCCGTGAGACACAGATCGAGCCGGTCGCGGAGCCGCTGGAACGCGATGTTCTCGCCGCACTGCGCGCAGGGTCCCGCTTTGTCCGGATGCGAACCGTCCGGCTGGATCACATCCAGCGCATACGCCGCGATGCCCGGTGCGCACGACTCCCACGCATCGAGATCCTCGGCCAGGAAGCAGCCCTTGTGCTCCGGATCGGTCCATGACGGATGCCGGTTGTAGCCATACACCAACTCAGCGCAGATGCGCCCCGCTTCACCTGCAGCGCGCGCCGCTTGTACATGGCAAAGATCGCTCAGGAATGCGACGGTCCCCGGCAGTCCCTCATCATCGACCGCAGCGCTTTTCGCTTCCAGTTCCATCACGTCGAGAATCTGTTGCCGCGAGGCCAGCAGCCAGCACAGCGCATCCGCCAGCCGGAATGTCACGCCCTGCCGCGCCGAGTTGTAGAGCTTCGCGCCATCGGCATCGTTCGTGTTTTGCAGATGCTCCAGTGTCCACAGCCACAGATGCATCGCCGAGGCCAGCGCGCAGGCCCCGGTCTCCGGCCGCCGCGCTGCGATCCGCCGCATCTCCGGAATCCATGCACGGAACTGCTCAAGAAACAGCTCATGCGTCATCGTCACGATCAGATTCCGCCGCTGCACCGCTTCCGGGCCTTCGTAGGTCGCCTCCAGCTGCGCATCCATCCACTTGTAGGCGAGGAAGCCCGGACAATCTTCCGTGATCCCGTAGCCGCCCATCAGGCTCAACGCCTCGCGCATCGCATTCGCACCTGTGCCCGTGTTCCACAGCTTGGCTGCAGGACACAGCACGCCGGCCACGGCATCAGCCAGCACATAACGCACCAGCGTTTCAGAATCAGCTCCGTCCGTCGATCCAGGCGCGTTGTGGATTCGTGCGATCGCCGCAGGCCACGCGCTCCTGAGCCACTTCAGTTCCGCACGTCCGCCCTTCAGCCCCGCGGCGGCCGCCAGCCGATCCTTTTCCTTCTCCAGCGGATCCAGTTCATCGAAAAGCCGCGCTGCCGCAAATCCCAGCGACGCGCTGGCCTCGCCCATCGCCCACAGATCCACCAGCCGATGCAGCACATCTTCGCGTTGCTGTAGCCCCAGCTCATGCCGTACCGATCCCGGCCGGGTCTGCGTCGCTCCGCGAAACCGGTTGCGCTGATACCGGATGACCGGCTCGACCGCGCTCAGCAGTTTCGCCGACGTCATAACCCCCACGGTTACCCGCGTCCGTGAGAAGACTGCTTCGATAATCTCGCTGTGGTTATAGTTGGGAACGATGCGGCCGTCCTTCACTGTGTATCCGCCCACGATGCGGCTTGCCGGTATGCGCAGACTGAAAATCGGGTCGCTGGTCGACGAAAGCTGATGCACCAGCTTCCGCGTCACGCTGCCGCGATCGAAGATGCCCGGATCACCCTCTTCGAGGATCACCATGCAACTGCCATCGATGCGCGGATCGCCGCTATCGACCGCCGCTGTCACAAAATTGGCGAAGCCCATGTTGGTGATGAACCGTCCGCGCTTCTCCACCAGCAGCATCGGCTCCTCGCCCTCGTTCCACTCCGCGATCGATGCTTTGCCGCCGAGCATGCCGGTATCCACGCCCGCGTAGGGCAGCGGTTCGGTCAGACAAAACGCCCCGCGCCACGGTTTGCGATCCTCGCCGGGAATTGCCGGGGCACACAGAGCCATATAGTGGGCGCGCTGGGCTTCGGTTCCGCGCTCATGAATCGGCGAAAGCGCCAGACATCCGGCCAGGCTCCCCGTCGCCGCGCCCGCATCCACCCACGCCAACTCGAAGGCGATCAGCGCCATCGCCAGATTTTTCGGGCCCGCGAGATAGCCGCCGCTTTCCGCATCGAGAAAGGCCGCGGTGACGCCGGAGTTGTCGAAGTCCTGCAGCAGCGCATTCTTCGCCGGCGTCCACTCATGCGTTTGCCGCGCGCCGGCTGCCACCAGCCGCGCCACGGGCCCGCGTGCTACCTCGCGCGCCGCCTGCACCAGCATCTGCAAATCGAAACGGTCGGCGAAGCGCCACTGCATCTGACGCACGGCATCGCCGGGCAACGTGCGCAACACTTCTTCCTGAACCGCTGACCCGATGGTCGCCATGGGCTGACCTCGCAAAACCACGGCCAGGCTACGCTGGCGCGTAAACGATGGTCAGTGACACGGATCACATGGAGGATTGGCGCCCGATTGGAGCCGTCCGCTGAGCTTCGCATCCACTGGAAAAACGTCATGCCGTGCGTAACGTTGCCCGCGCCTCCGATCCTGCCGTACCCCCGGCCTTCCTGCTATCCTTCAACAGATCATTCGATCCGCGGAGAACCAGTCATGGCCAGGAGCGTCAACAAAGTCATCCTTGTAGGCAACGTCGGCAAAGACCCCGAAATCAAAGTCGCTTCCACCGGCAACTCGATTGCCACCTTTTCCCTGGCCACCACGGATCGCACCAAGGACCCGACCGGCACCTGGACCGACCGCACTGAATGGCACAGCCTGGTCGCCTTCCAGCGCACCGCCGAAGTCGTCCGCGACTACGTAAAGAAAGGTTCGAAGCTGTACATCGAAGGCCGCATCCAGACGCGCTCGTGGGACGACAAGGACGGCCAGAAGAAGTACCGCACCGAAATCATCGTCAACGACCTGGTCCTGCTCTCCGGCCGCGGTGACGGCGAGTCGTCCGGCGCGCGCTCCGGCTCCTCCTACGATCAGCGCCAGCCCGCGCACGATGACGTGGTTCAGGGCACAGAAATCACCGACGACGACATCCCCTTCTAAACGATCGATCTCAGCCGGTAGAAAACCGTTCCCTGCTCTCGAGCCTCCTAGCTGTTAGGAGAGTTTGCGATGGTTGCCATTACCGGCGTTGTCCTCATCGTCCTGCTGGCTGGCATGTTCTTCCTCTTTCGCGCGATGGGAAGCATGGGCCAACAACCGTCTGCGCGTGAGCGCATGCGCCACACAACACACGACCGGCACACGCCTGGTCCACGCGCGAATGGCATGAACTAGTCCTGGGGGACCGAATCAGGGCTTTCGGGCACCGCCGGCAGACACCAGCCGCGCCTGCGTGCCGCGATCCGCCGTGTTATTCAGCATCTCCCTGGCTTCCGCGAGCGTGGTGCCGCGCGGCACAGGGCGAAAATCGCTGCGGGCTTCCTTTTGGTCCTTGCTCACCGTCTTCAGCATCAGGATCTTCCCTTCTACGTGCACATCCACCAGATCCGTCTTCCAGTGCTCCGCGCTTACCTGACGACGGTGAATCGAAAACATCCCGCCCTTCTCCACATGCCCCAGCAATCCGTATCCGAAGTCGACCCTCTCCGCTACCACTCCCTGCATCTCCACCATCCGCTTCAGCCGTGAGTCCACAACCAGCGTTCCCGTTAGCGCGTGCACGATGCGCGCCTCATAGCTGGTGGGCACAAACGTCGGATTGGGGCGAAACGCAATCCGCACCTGGTCTCCCTGCGGAGCGCCCTGGTACTCGAACAGAAAGGCCTGCGGCAGCAGCGCCATGATCCCGGCCAGTCGCTCCTCGTCCTCCTGGTGTTCGCGCTCGACGCGGGCAATCTGTTCCGGGTTCCGGACATACGCCGCCAGCCGCGCGTCCTCGCGTTGCTGTTGCGACGCATTCAAAGGATTTCCATCCTCGGCCAGCAGCCGAAAAATCGGCCCCTCATCCGTCTCCACCTGCTCGCGCACTCGTTTCTCCGCCGACGAAACGCACTCGCTGCGATATTCCCAATGGCTGTCGTGCTCGCGGTCGTGCAGTTCGTTATAGATGGTGTCGCGGACCAGATCGCGTGCCGGCTCGGAAGCTCCTGCGATTGGCGGCATCTGCGCGCAGGCAGTCCAGGTTCCAGCGGCGACCATCGCAACGGCGGCGAAGCGCACAACTGCGGACATGAGGGGACCCTCTGTTCGTGGGATGACCGTTCCGCTCCAGAGTGCTGTATCGGCCTTGCCCATCCGATGAAATGCCTCTGAAGATTCTGTGACACGCCGGAAAGGGAATCCGACTTGTTACACTTCCGCCAGAGCAGAGCCGACAACGGACCTCCGCCTTGTTGCACGATCCATGACCCTTACCCTCTCGGTCGCCATCATCACGAAAAACGAGGAAGCAAATCTGCCCCGCACCCTCGCCAGCGTCCGCTGGGCTGACGAGATCGTCATCGTCGATTCCGGCTCCTCCGACCGCACGCCGGAGATCGCCCGCGAATTTGGCGCAAAGTTTTTCAGCGAAGACTGGCAAGGCTTCGGGGCGCAGAAGAACTCCGCCATCGCGAAATGCACATCCGACTGGGTGCTCTCCCTCGATGCCGACGAAGAAGTGAGTCCCGAGTTGGCAAACGAAATCCGCACACTGCTGGCGGGCCAACCGCAGTTCGACGCCTTCCTCCTGCCCCGCCGCAATTTCTTCCTGGGTCGCTGGATGCGCCACGGCGGCTACTATCCCGACCCCAAGCTGCGCCTCTTCCGCCGCGGCATTGCCCAGTTCGAAGAGCGCGCCGTCCATGAGACCATCCGGCCAGTCGGTCCCACCGGCCGCCTCCGCGGCGACCTCCTCCACCACGCCTACCCCACCCTCGATGGCTACATCGAGCACATGAACCGCTACAGCGCCCTCGGCGCCACCCAGGCCGTCGCGCGCGGCAAAACCAGCCGCTCCCTCTTCGGCTTCTTCTGGAATGTCTGGATCGTTCCCATCGCGACCTTCAAGTACAACTACTTCCTGCGCCTCGGCTTCCTCGATGGCCGCGAAGGCTTTCTGCAGCACCTCTACCACTCCGCTTACGTAAGCTGGAAATACGCCAAGGCCTGGGAGCGGTCGAGGACATCGCAGGGTTAAACTTGTCTCAAGCTACCGCGATCATCCGATATGCCAACAAAAGAAAAATTGAAGCGAGAGACGATTTCTTCCGTACCAGGTGCGCGGAAAGATACCGGCAAGGTCGCTCGTACGCCAGCGCAGGAGGCTAAGGCGCTGGAGCAATTCAAACGCATGATGACGAAGTACAGGGGCAAGTGCAGTTTCGCGGGACTCGACGAATAGTGGTTGCTCCTCCCACCCCCGCTCTCCTATCCTGAAGCGTTCCTGAGGCGACCTTCCTCGTGCCGGATCAACCCATAGCAACGCGCGATGCTCTCCGCGCCGATCTCACCTCCGATCGCCGTCCCTCGCCCGAAGAAACGCGCTGGGCCGAGAAAGTCCTTGAGCCCGCGCTGGCGAAGAATCCCGAACACCCCATCGGCAAGAACACCGGCGTCAATCGCGATGAGACAGGCGCCGCCCGCTTCACCACCATCTCCGGCGCCCCCATCCGCCGCCTCTATACCGACGCGGACCTCCCTGAAGATTGGCACGAAAATCAGGAACGATACCTCGGCGCACCCGGCCAGCCGCCCTACACGCGCGGTCTCCACCCCACCGGCTATCGCGGCCGTCTCTGGACCATGCGCCAGTTCTCCGGCTTCGCTTCGCCGGAAGAAACCAATCGCCGCTACAAATATCTTCTGCAAGGCGGAGCCAGCGGACTCTCCGTTGCCTTCGACCTCCCCACGCTCATGGGCTGCGACTCCGACGACCCGAAGAGTGAGGGCGAAGTCGGGAAGTGCGGCGTCGCCATCGACTCGCTCGACGACATGGAGACCCTCTTCGCCGGCATCCCCCTCGCATCGACCACCGTGTCGATGACCATCAACTCGCCGGCCGCCATCCTCTGGGCCATGTATCTCGTCGTCGCCGAACGCCAGGGAGCAGACTGGCAGCACGTCTCCGGCACCCTCCAGAACGACATCCTCAAGGAGTACATCGCGCAGAAGGAATACCTCTATCCGCCAGCGCCCTCCATGCGCCTCGTCATCGATACGATCGAGTTCGGCGCGCGCCACACCCCGCGCTTCAATCCCATCTCCATCTCCGGTTATCACATTCGCGAAGCTGGCTCGACTGCGCTCCAGGAACTCGCCTTCACGCTCTATGACGGCATCGAGTACGTCGAGTGGGGCCTGCGCCGCGGCCTCGCCGTTGATGACTTCGCCCCCCGCCTCAGCTTTTTTTTCAACGCCCACAACGACTTCTTCGAGGAGATCGCCAAGTACCGTGCCGCTCGCAAGATCTGGTACCGCGTGATGACGGATCGCTTCGCCGCAAAGAATCCGCGCTCCACCTGGATGCGCTTTCACACCCAGACCGCCGGGGTCTCCCTCACCGCGCAGCAGCCGAAGAACAACATTGCCCGCGTCGCGATCCAGGCGCTCGCCGCTGTTCTCGGCGGCACGCAGTCTCTCCACACCGACGGCTTCGATGAAGCCCTGGCGCTGCCCACCGAAGAAGCCGCCCGCATCGCACTCCGCACCCAGCAGATTCTGGCCCACGAATCCGGCGTCGCCGAGGTCATCGATGCATTCGGCGGATCGTACTTCCTTGAAAAGCTCACCCTCGACATGGAGCGCGACACCTTCCGCATCTTTGAAAAACTCGACGCCATGGGTGGCATGGTCAAAGCCATCGAATCCGGCTATCCGCAGAAAGAAATCGCCGAAGCCAGCTATGCGTATCAGCGTGCCGTCGAAGCGGGCGAAAAGATCATTGTCGGTGTCAACCAGTACGCCACCGACCACGAGCCAACTCGAACCCTCTATATCGATGAGAGCGTCCGCGACGCCCAGGCTGCAAAGCTCAAGGCACTGCGCGCAAAGCGCTCGGGGGAAGCCGTTCAGCGCTCGCTGGACGCTCTGCGCCGCGCCGCCGGGCAGGAACCGCAACCCGCGCCTGACGAGGTCTCCGCCGCCAATACCATGCCCTTCATCCTCGATTGCGTCCGCGCCCACGCCACCCTGGGCGAGATCTGCAATGCGCTCCATCAGGTCTATGGCGGATGGGAAGAAGCCTGACTGTGACCCGAAACCGGCACGCCCCGCAGTGCATCCCCTCTAAACCAGATAAAATGCAACTGGCGTGAATACCGTCAAAGCGATCTACCCCGGCAGTTTCGATCCGCTGACTAACGGCCACCTCGACCTCATCGCTCGGGCCTCGAAAATTTTCGATCATCTGGTCGTTGCCATCCTGCGCAACTCGCAGAAGAATCCGCTCTTCTCCGTCGAAGAGCGCGTGGCCATGCTCTCTGAGGGCACCGCCGAATTCGGCAACGTTTCCGTCGCCACGTTCGACGGCCTGCTGGTTGAGTTCGCCCAGGAACAGCGCGCGCATGCTGTGGTCCGCGGTATCCGCGCCATCAGCGACTACGAGTACGAATTCCAGATGGCCTTGATGAACCGCCGCCTCTCGCCGGACGTCGAAACCATCTTCCTCATGCCCGACGCCAAGTACTCGTTTGTCAGCTCGCGCCTCGTCAAGGAAGTCTTCCGCCTCGGCGGTTCGGTCGACGGTCTTGTCCCGAAATTCGTCATCGAGCGCATGAAGGATAAGAATCGCGCATCGGTGGAAGCGCAGCACTAACGGCACTCCTCAGCGGCACTTCTCAGCCCCGAGTTCTGCGATCTGCATTCTTCCCGCTGCCTCTTCTCATCTCTTCGAATGCCCCCAGCGCAGCCGCCCGCGCCTCGGCGTGATCGACGATTGGCTCCGGATATGTCTCCCCCAACTTCACATTTGCTGCAGCCAGCACCAGAGGCGGAGCCTCCCACGGCTTGTGCATCCACTCCGCCGGCAATCCTCGCAGCTCCGGCACCCAGCGCCGCACATACGCGCCATCGGGATCGAACTTCTCTCCCTGCACCATCGGATTGAACACTCGAAAATACGGAGCCGCATCCACGCCGCAACCCGCGGTCCACTGCCAGCCCATGGTGTTGTTGGCCACATCGGCGTCCACCAGCGTATCCAGAAACCACGCCGCGCCGTCCTGCCAGGGAATTAGAAGATGCTTGACCAGAAACGATGCCACCACCAGGCGCGCGCGATTGTGCATCCATCCCGTGGTCCACAGTTGTCGCATCGCCGCGTCCACCAATGGATATCCGGTCTGCCCCTTCTGCCACGCCTTCAGCCTCTTCGCATTCCGCCGCCACGGGAAATTTCGAAACTGGGGATTGAACGGCTCCCATGGTGTCCTGGGAAACGCGCACAGCAAGTGATACGAAAACTCCCGCCACGCGAGTTGGCGCAGATAGCTCTCCGCACCAGGCGCATCGGCCGCTGCATGCCACACCTCGATCGGACTGATTTCGCCAAAGTGCAAATGCGGCGACAAGCGCGAGGTTCCCTCGTGATCCGTGCGATCCCGATCGTCGCTGTACAAACGCACCGTGCTCTTCGCGAATTTGTGCAGTCGGCTTTGCGCCGCTGCCTCGCCCGGCTTCCACGCCTCGCGCATACCACCGGTCCAGTCGACCTTCGGCTCCAGTTCTAAATCCGCAATGTCAAGCGACTTTGGCCACCGCGACGGAGCAGGGAACTGCGCCGCTTCCTTCAGCGGAGTCCGCAACCGCCCTCGCTCATTCCAGACCGCCTTCCAGAACGGTGTGAAGACCTGAAAGGTCCCACCGCTTGTCGTCCGAATCGAACCCGGCTCGAACAGCAGACTTCCGTTGAACGTCTCTGCCTCGATGCCGATCGCCTTCAGCCGCTGCTCAATCTCTTCATCTTGCTGTAGCGCTGCCGGCTCGTAAACCCGATTCCAGAACACGCGCCGTGCATTCGTCTCAGCTGCCAACTCCCGCAGTGTCTCCGCTGTTCGCCCACGCCGCACGATCAGCCGCGACCGCTTCGCCCGCAGCGATTCGTCCAGCTCTACCAGCGAATGATGCAGCCACCATCGCGATGCCGCTCCCGGAACTCCCGGAGTTTCATCTCCCGACTCCAAAAACACCGGCACGACCGGCAAGCCCGTCGCGATCGCTGCGCGCAGCGCAGGGTTATCGGCCACTCGCAGATCCAGCCGAAACCAAACCAGCGCCGTTTCTTGTTTCGAATTGCCCATCCTGCGATCGCGCCTCAGTGCGGCCCATCTTCTCACGCGCACGATCGTCTGCTGTTAGAGGAACCGGGGTCGCCTCAGTCCAGCTTCACCTGGCCGTATTCGAGCAGCGTCACCAGCACCACACCGCCCACAATATTTCCAGACGTCGCCGCCGCCAGCCATCGAAAATACCCGCCCGTCGAAACGCCATGACTCAACACCGCCGCCAATACCTCTCCGCTGGTCGCAATGCAATGCGCGAAGTGGCCCGCGCCCACGATAAACGCCAGCGCCCAGATCACCGCGACCGAGCCCGTGATGGAATGGCTGCCGCTCACCAGCCACGCCACCATCGCAATCATCCATCCGCCCACCACGCCGCTCCAGAAAATATGCCGCATCGTCGGGTTCGCCGCCTGCGTGCCCAGTTGCACCAGCGCGTGCAGTTGATCCGGCTGCAGTGCCTTCGTGCGAGCCGCGAGCAGCGCGAACAAAAACGCGCCCGCCACATTCGAAGGAAACACAATCGCCCACAGTCGCGCCGTGGTCAGAAAATGCCGGCGCTCCGCCAGAATCAGCGCTACCGGATAGAGCGTGTTCTCGGTGAACAGCTGTCCGCGCCCCAGAATCACGGCCATGAACCCCATCGGATAAAACAGCAGCGCCACAAACTGCGCCATCGGCGTGTTTCCCAGAAGCGAACTGATCACCGAGACGCTGAGTCCGGTCAGCCCCATCGTCAATCCGCCCACGATGCCGGAGACCGCCAGCGCTGAGGCCGGACGCTGCAGCTCGCGGCGCGCATTCCGCGAAACCTGCTCGTAAATATCGACCGCCGTGGGTCGATCGAGATCGCGCTGCTGCGACTGCGACGAGTCCTTCTCCGCGTCTCGATCGACTTTTATGTTGCGCAAGGGCATTCGTGCGTTGGAAGGCGGGAGCCGCCTGGCGGTTGGATGCCCCGCCGCCAATATTTGGCAATGTTCTTCTTCGCTGTCCTACAACATGGCTCGTGATAGCCTTGCCCTTCGTTCCGACGAGGAGATCGATGAACCATCAGCTCCACTTCGACCTGAGCGCAGCCGCGCGGCGCACCATGCTCGCCCACGGTTTTGAGCCCGACTACCCCCCGCCATCGCCACCCAGCTCGAGCAGTTGCGCGCGCATCCACCGCAGGCAGACCCCTCCGCTCGCGACATGCGCAGCATGCTATGGTCGTCGATCGATAACGACACCTCCAAAGACCTGGACCAGATCGAGTACGTCGAAGCGCTCCCCAACGGCAGCACGCGCCTCCTCATCGGCATCGCCGACGTCGACGCCTTCGTCCCCAGGGGTTCGCCCATCGACCAGCACGCCCTGCGTGAAACCACCACCGTTTATACCGGCGTCGATATTTTCTCGATGCTCCCCGAGCAACTCTCTACGGGCACCACCTCGCTGCTTCAGGATCAGGAGCGCCTCTCGGTTGTCGGCGACTTCACCATCGATGCCCAGGCCCACGTGTCCGCCACCAACCTCTACCTCGCGCGGGTGCTCAACAAAGCGCAGCTGGCCTATCCTTCCATCGGCGCGTGGCTCGCCGGTCAGCCGGCCCCGCCGAAGGTCGCCGCTTCCGCTGATCTGCAGCAGCAGCTTCACCTTCAGGACCAGCTCGCGCAGCGTCTTCGCGCCGAACGCGCCACTCACGGCGCGCTCAATCTCGAAACCATCGAGACGCACCCAATCCGTCTCACGGATGGCCAAATCGACATTCGAAGCCGATAACAAAAACCGCGCCACCCAGATCATTGAAGACTTCATGATCGCCGCCAACGGCGCGGTCGCTCGGCTGCTCGACGCGAAAGGCTATTCCTCGATTCGCCGCGTTGTCCGAGTTCCGAAGCGCTGGGATCGCATCGTCCAGCTCGCCGCCGAGCGCGGCGGGAAGCTGCCCGCGGAGCCCGATCCCAAGCCTCTCCACGATTTCCTCTGCGACCAGCAGAAGAAGGATCCCGACCACTTCGCCGATCTCTCCCTTGCTGTGATCAAGCTCCTCGGCCCTGGCGAATACATCCTCGAGAAACCGGGCCAGAAACCCGAAGGCCACTTTGGCCTTGCGGTCCAGGACTACACACACTCCACCGCGCCCAATCGCCGCTACGCCGACCTCGTCATCCAGCGCATCGTCAAGGCCATGATTGCCGGCAAGCCCGCGCCGTACTCCGACGACGAACTCGCCTCCATTGCCGCGCAGTGCACGAAGATGGAAGACGGCGAGCGCAAAGTCTCGCGGGAAATGCAAAAACGCATTGCCGCCGTCGCCATGAGCGGCCGCATCGGGGAGAACTTCGACGCCATCGTCACCGGTGTCACCGAACACGGCACCTTCGTCCGCACGCTCAAGCCTCCTGTTGACGGCATGCTGGTCCGGGGCGCCGATGGCGTTGATGTTGGCGACCGCCTCCATGTGTCACTTGTCAGAACTGATCCAGCCCAGGGCTACATCGACTTCGCCCGCGTTTAAGCTGAGATCAGACGCCGGAGGCACTGTCCTTTTGCCGCTCCCATGCCTCCAGCGTTGTAATTGGTCCGCCACCGGCCCATGCGCGCGAGTCTCATCACCTTTCTCGACGATTTCCGCCGTCACGGCAACGCGCCCGCGATCGTGGTTCATCGCGGCAATCGGCGCCTTCTCTCGTCCTGGAATCAGATCGCCGACCTCGCCGACCGTTTCGCTGCCGAGCTCATGCGCCGCGAAATCCCCCTTGGCGAACGCGTCGTGCTGTGGGGCTCCAATGGCCCTGAGTGGATTGCGGCCTTCTTCGGCTGCATCCAGCGCGGCGTCATCGCCGTCCCGCTCGACCCCGCCGGCGCTCTCGATTTCGCCAACCGCGTCATCGACAACACCAGGCCCCGGCTGATCGTCGGCGATGCAGCACTGCTGCGAGAACTCCCCCCGGACCTGCCCAAACTCAGCTTTGAAGACTTTGCGTCTGCGCTCCCCGCAACACCGCAGACTAACCTCCGCGATCCAGACGTCAACCTCGACACGCCCTTCCAGATCCTCTTCACCTCCGGCACCACCGCCGAGCCCAAAGGCATCGTGCACACCCATCGCAACGTGCTCTCCAGCCTCGACCCCGTCGAGCGCGAGGTGAAGAAGTATCTGAAATACGAGCGCATCTTCCACCCGCTCCACTTCCTGCACACGCTGCCGCTCAGCCACGTCTTCGGCCAGTTCATGGGGCTATGGATTCCACCGCTCCTCGGCGCCATCGTCCACTTCGAAAACCGCCTCCAGGCACAGCGCCTCATCGAGACGATTCGTCGCGACAAGATCTGCGTCCTGTGTTCGGTTCCGCGCGTGCTCGATTTGCTGCGCGCCCACCTGCTTGGCATCGATCCAAAAATCGCCGACGAACTGGAGCGCGCTGCGAACAGCAAAGCTCTCGGCCGCTGGTGGCGCTTCCGCCGCATTCACTCCACCTTCGGTTACAGATTCTGGGCCTTCGTCTGTGGCGGTGCTGCGCTTTCTCCAGAACTCGAAAGCTTCTGGAACGGCCTCGGCTTCCTCGTCGTCCAGGGCTACGGAATGACGGAAACCTCTGCGCTCATCACGCTCAACCACCCCTTCAAAACAGGGCAGGGAACCATCGGCAAGATTCTTCCTGGCCGCGACGTCCGTATCACCGACGAGGGCGAAATCCTCGTCCGCGGCGACATGGTTTCGCGCGCCACCTGGCAACACGGCGCTCTGCAGCAGAACGAATCCGAATGGCTCTCGACCGGTGACCTCGCGCAGCGTGACGAAGCAGGGTCAGCTCCACTTCGTCGGCCGCAAGAGCCAGGTCATCGTCACGCCATCCGGCCTCAATGTTCATCCCGAAGACGTGGAGGCCGCGCTCAATGCCCAGCCCGGCATCAAGTGCGTCGGCGGTCGTTCCGCTCCTCACGCCCGCAGGAACTGAGCCTGTTGCTGTCCTCCTCTTTCGCGGATCCGAACAGCAGGCCCAGGCTGCCATCGTCGCCGCCAATCGCCAGCTTGCTGACTACCAGCAGGTTCACCAGTGGCGCCTCTGGCCTGAACTCGACCTGCCCCGCACCTCCACTGGCAAAGTCCGCCGTCCCAGGGTGACGGAGTGGGTCAACGCCCAGCGCCCGGCGGACAACGGCTCTGTCGCCGATCCGCTCCTCGCGCTCATCCTCTCCATCAGCCACGCCACGCCCGGCAACGCCGGCGACGACGCGCGCCTCGCCGAAGACCTTGGCCTCGACAGCCTGGGCCGCGTGCAACTCCAGTCTGAACTGGAGCAGCGCCTCGGCCTCACCCTCGACGACACCGCCATCGAGCGCGTCATCACCCTGGGCGATCTGCGCCGCGAACTCGGCATGCATGCTGCCGAAGCCGCCACCGACGACGCAGCGCCCGAACCCTCCGCCCCTAAAGCCGCAGCGCCCGCCACAACGGGCCAGTCCACCATTCCCGTCCCCGAGCCCGACCACGGGCAGGACGAACCCCGCCGCGCCGGTGAAGACGACCTCTACCCGCGCTGGCCCTGGACATGGCCCTTCCGCCTCGTCCGCACGCTCTACATCGAGATCGCCTCGCAGTTTTTCGTCTGGCTTCTCGGCCATCCGCGCGTCGAACGCCCCGCCAACTTCAACCCCGCCACCCCAGTCCTGCTCGTCGCCAACCACGTCACCGCGTATGACGGAGCCCTCATTCTCTACGCGCTTCCCGGACCCATGCGCCGCCGCGTCGCCATCGCCATGGCCGGCAACATGCTTCGCGACTTTCGCCATATGCGCAATGTTGGACCCCAGGGCCGCGGCATCTCGCGCCTCCTCGATCCCCTCGGCCCACCCGTATGGCTGCTCATCACGGCGCTCTACAACGTCTTCCCGCTGCCGCGCAGCGCCGGCTTCCGCCGATCCTTCCAGCACGCCGGCGAAGCGCTCGATCGCGGCTACAACATCCTGGTTTTTCCTGAAGGCTTTCGTACCGACACCGGCCTGCAGCCTTTCCGCCCCGGTGTCGGCCTGCTCGTCCGCGAGTCCGACGTCCCCGTCGTCCCCGTGGCTCTGGTCGGCCTCAGCGAACTCAAGCAGCAGCGCAAGGGCTGGTTCCGCTCCGGCAAACTCACCGTACGCGTCGGCGACCCCATCCGCTTCGCGCAGGACGACACGCCGGAGCAGATCACCGCCCGCCTCTACGACGCGGTGAAATCCCTGCTCGACCGCCCCTGAACGGCGCTCGCGATCCTTAGAGGTCCCGACCCAACCCATCCGACCAAATCCGCATAAGCGCACGTCTGCGCCCGGCTGGCCTGGCCAGCCGCCGCTTCCTCTATCGCTTTTCGATTCGCTTAGTAGCGACCGCGACCGCGGCTTGCGCCGCCACCGGCGCCGCCCTTTTGCGCCTGGTAGCAATCGCGGCAGTACACCGGCCGATCGCCCCGCGGCTCAAATGGCACCGTCGTCTGCTGGCCGCAGCCCGAGCAAACCACCGCGGTCCCCCGCGACTCGGCCCGCTGATACCCACCACCGCCGCCGCCCCCGCCAGCCTGAAGCTTCTTCGCCTGGCGACAAGCCCTGCAGCGTTTTGGCGCCGAGTACCCGCGCTCCTGGAAGAACGCCTGGTCTTCGTTGGTAAATGTGAATTCCTGACCGCAGTCGCTACAGGTGAGTTGCAGATCGCCAGCCATTCTGGTTTGTCCTCGCGTACTACCTTTACTGCCTATTAGTCATCTTGCTCTGCCGTCGCCGGATGTGCAACCCGGCAACAGGGCAATCTTTGGATAGACGACGCCTCCGCCGCCCCAGTTTCAGCCTACCCCTCCAAACCGGTATGATTTCCCTTTCCGGAGTGAATCCCATCTTATGGCTTTTCCTTTCAAGGGTGTAGACTTCATCGGCTTCGACAACCTCCTTACTGACGACGAGCGCCTCTCCCGCGACACCGCCCGCCAGTTCATCGAAGACAACCTCGTCCCCATCATCGAGGAGTGCAATCGCGAGGGCCGCTTCCCCAAAGAACTCGTTCCGCAGATGGGCCAGCTCGGCTTCTTCGGCGCTAACCTCCAGGGCTACGGCTGCGCCGGTATGTCCAACGTCGAATACGGCCTCGTCATGCAGGAATTCGAACGCGGAGACTCTGGCGTTCGCAGTTTCGTCAGCGTGCAGTCCGCGCTCGTCATGTACCCCATCTACACCTTCGGTTCTGACGATCAGAAAAATTTCTGGCTCCCGAAAATGGCCACCGGCGAAAAGCTTGGCTGCTTCGGGCTCACCGAACCCGACTACGGGTCGAACCCCGGCGGCATGCGCACCCGCGCCGACCGCAGCGGCGACGAGTACATCCTCAACGGCGAAAAAATGTGGATCACCTCCGGCTCCATCGCCGACGTCTCCATCATCTGGGCCAAAACCTATGGCGATGCCGGCCAGGAAGATGGCACCGTCCGCGGCTTCCTCGTCGAATGTGATCGCCCCGGTTTCAAAGCCTACGATGTCCACGGCAAGTGGTCCCTGCGCGCCTCCGTCACCTCCGGCCTCTCCATGCAGGACGTCCGCATTCCCGCCACCAACCTGTTGCCCGAATCCGGCGGCCTCAAATCCCCGCTCATGTGCCTCAACCAGGCCCGCTACGGCATCGCGTGGGGCGGCATCGGCGCAGCCATGTCCTGCTACGACACCGCCCGCCAGTATTCCCTCGTCCGCAAGCAGTTTCGCGATCAGCCCATCGCCAGCCATCAGCTCGTCCAGGAGAAGCTTGCCTGGATGATCAGCGAAATCACCAAAGGCCAGCTCCTCGTCCTCCAGGTCGGCCGCCTCAAGGACCAGGGCAAAGTCGAGCACCAACACATCTCCATGGCCAAGCGCAACAACATCTGGATGGCCCTGGAGTGCGCCCGCATGGCCCGCGACATCCTCGGAGCCAACGGCATCACGGACGACTTCCCGGTCATGCGCCACATGATGAATCTGGAATCCGTGAAGACCTACGAGGGCACCCACGACATCCACACCCTCATCCTGGGCCAGAGCGTCACCGGCATCGCAGCGTATTGAGTCCAACCTCCAACGGATTCGCCGGACGGCATTTTTCGGTTTTTCTTCAGGCCACCACTTCACAGCCTGCGGAGAACTCACCTTCGGCACGAGTAGGTGAAGGGGCACGAATAGGTGAAGGGGCATGGCTTTCAGCCATGCCGTAAGGGCCCTTATCAAGCGGGGCTTTAGCCCCTGATGGAGCTCTTTCGCGGGCCCTTCATGCCAAAGCAAACCCTCGCGCCTGCCCAACATCCATAACCGCAGGGTTTGCGGAGTACCCAAAACCCCCTCTTTCGATACCCCTGGACCAGTTGAAGACGCCATGGCCACTCTGCCCGATCAACTCATCCCGGTTCCCGCACCCGTTCCCGCAACCCCGCTCCCCCACCCGCGTCTAATCAGGGAGAGCCCCGGTTACCCGGGGTGGCCCTCCCGCATGCATTTTCCCAAGCTCAAGCGCCTTCCCGAACTCGACGCCCTCCGCGGCCTGTTCCTCGTCTGGATGACGCTGACCCACCTCCCTACCCACTTCAGCAACTTCGTTAATGAGCCCTTCGGATTCGTCACCTCCGCTGAAGGCTTCGTCTTCCTCTCAGCGATCCTCATCGGCCGCCTCTACATCCGCAAGTCGATGGAAGACCCGGTCGGCGTGCGCGCGCAGATGTGGCGCCGCTCGCTCAAGCTCTACGCCTACCACCTCTTCCTCCTGGCCATCGTCTTCACCGTCGTCGCCGCCTGGGGCGTGCACCACCACCGTGCCGCCATTACCAATCTGCTCAACTTCTATCTCAACCATCCCGGCGTCGCCATCACCGGCTCCATCTTCCTCATCTACTGTCCGCCGCTGCTGGATATCCTGCCGCTGTACGTGATGTTCCTCTTCCTCACGCCGGTGTTTCTCACCGCCGCGGTGCGCTTCGGCTGGAGGATCGTCCTCGCCGCCAGCGCCCTCATCTGGCTGGGAGCGCAGCTCGGCCTGCGCGACCTCGTCCACAGCGGCGTCGTGCACCTCACCCATCTGCAAATCCCCCTGCAGGAAACCGGCGCGTTCAACCTCTTCGCCTGGCAGATGGTCTGGATCGTCGGCCTCTGGCTCGGCGCCCGCTCCGCACAGCACGATGTCCCCCTCCGCCTCGTTCCCCGCTGGGGAGTCGCGCTCAGCGCCGCGGTCTGCATCTTCTTTGTCGGCGTTCGCCACACCTGGTTTGGCCCGCACCTCACCGAGCCAACCTTCGGCCTCCTGCTCGACAAGTGGCAGATCGGCCCGCTCCGCGTCCTCAACATCACGGCCTTCCTGGTTGTCTTCTACTGGCTGCGCAAATATGTAAAGGTCGTCGTCGCCCGCGAGCCCTTCCTCACCCTCGGCAAAGCTTCGCTCCAGGTCTTCTGCGCCCATCTGCTCTTCGTCTTCGGCGGCCTCGCCCTGCTTTATGGCGAAATGGAGCAGCTCACCGGCGTCACGGCTATTGCGCTCCTTGCTGTCACCTTCATCTCACTGTTCCTGGTCGCCGCGAATGAAGTCCGCAAGAAACGCCGAGCAAAGCAGGATGCGAAGAAGCCGCCCACCTCGGACACCCCAGCAGCGCAACCGCCCATGGCGCCGCCCGCCGTCACGCAGCGCATCGCGCGTCGCTGCGGCGCTACGAAGAGCGCTCGCTCTGACTCCCCTCTCCAACGCCTGTCATCCTGAGCGAAGCGAAGGACCCCGTGTTCCCCCTCGTCGCCTGACAAGCATCAGGAAATCAAAATGTCCTGACGCTGGAGACTCCATGCCCACGATTTCCCGCCTCTCTCTGGTCGCCCTGCTCATCGCCGGCCTCGGCGTCCCCGCACAAACCCAACAGACCCAGCCCAACATCGCCGGCCAGGTCAACGGAGTCTTTCCCGAGCCCGCGCCTCTCAACTTCGCCGACCATACCGGCTACGTCTCCCTCTTCGACGGCAAGACTCTCGACGGATGGGACGGCCAACCCAACACCTGGCGCGTAGAAAACGGCGCGATCGTCGGGATCTCCACGCCCGAGCACAAAGCCGGCAATACTTTCCTCGTCGATCGCAAGGTCACCGCGAAAAACTTCGACCTCAAGCTCGAAATCAGAGTCGAACAAGGCGGCGGCAGCGGCATTCAGTATCGATCGAGCACCGGCATCCCGCCCGGCCGCACCGCCGGCCCCGGCGAGCCGCCCCTCGATCCGCGCTGGGTCATGATCGGTCCTCAAGCGGATTTCTGGCTCGCCACCAACGACAGCAACAAGCAGTACAGCGGCCAGCTCTACTCCCAGAACACCCACCGCGGCATCATCGTATGGCGCGGCCAGGTCGTCCAGACCCTCCCCCGCCAACCACCGCAACTCATCGGAACCATCGGCGACCGCAGCGCCCTCGGCGCCTTCATCCACGAAGGCGACTGGAACCAGTACGAGATCATCGCCCGCGGCCCCATCATCCTGCACATCCTCAACGGCCAGCTCATGGCCGTCTTAGTCGACGACGACCCGAACTCCTCCAACAACGTCCCCGGCCTGTTCGGCCTGCAAATCGAAGGAACACCCTGCAAAGTCTCGTTCAGGAACCTCTGGCTGAAGAAGCTCGACTGAATCAGAAAACGAATCAATACCAGGCGCCTCCATGAAATGCTTTACTCCACAAACGCCGGGTGATACTTTGCAGGGACTCTCTGCAGAGAACCTTTTTCAACACTGGAGAACGCGCCGTGCTTTGTCCTCGTTGTGGCACAGAGCTTTTGCCGAATCAAAAATTCTGTACGAATTGCGGAGCTACCGCGGAAGCGCCGGCACCCCCACCGAGTGCGGCTCCGATCGTTGCTGTCGCACCCCCCGCGCAAGCCGTTCCGCAGTCGCCTTCTGCGCCGATGCACCCGATTCCTGACGGCGGATTGATCATCGATGATCTGATCGGCTGGTTGCAGACCGCAGGCTATGCCGCGAAAGTCGTCACGGCCCCGAGTGGCAAGCGGCACATCGTGAGCAATACGCAGGGAACTCCGTTCAACGTCTTTATGGGCGATTGCAGCGGCGAGCGCTGCGCTTCCCTTAACTTCGCCGCCGGTTTTTCGACCAACGGCAAATTCGACGTCTCGCAGATCAACGACTGGAACAGCAACAACCGCTGGTGCCGAGCGTACTACGACAATGTCAACGATCCCTGGGTTGAAATGGATATCGATCTCTCGCCGGGTGGCACCTGGGAATCGTTGAACGATCAGTTCGCGACCTGGAATACCATGCTCGGCCGATTCATCAACAAGTACAGCATGAGATAGCTGCCTCGCAGCCGCTCCGCTCAGCCGTGATCTTGATCGGTGTTTACACCGCGACCGTAAAGCTCTCTTCCGTCCGAGTAACAGCCCGGTACAGCGTGTCCCGCTCCACCGGAACCCGCCCCGCCGCCGTGATCAGCCGCATCAGCTCCGCCCGCACCATCCCCTGCGGAGTCGTCGCGCCGGCATCGTGGTAAATCTTCTCCTCGATCACCGTGCCGTCAATGTCATCCGCCCCAAACCGCAGCGCGATCTGCGCAATCTTCGCCGTCATCATCTGCCAGTACGCCTTGATGTGCGGAAAATTATCCAGCAGCAACCGCCCCACAGCAATCTGCCGAATGTCCGTCATCCCCGTCGTCTTTGGCAGATGATCGAGCGCCGTGTTCTCCGGATGAAACGCCAGCGGAATGAAAGTCTGGAACCCACCCGTCTCATCCTGCAGCGCGCGCAGCTTCAGCAGATGATCGACGCGGTCCTCATCGTTCTCAATATGCCCGTACAGCATCGTCGCGTTCGACTTCAACCCCAGATTATGTGCCGCCTTCGCCGTCTCCAGCCATTCGTCGCCATCAATCTTGTGATCGCAGATGATGTGCCGCACCCGATCCGCAAAAATCTCCGCACCGCCGCCGGGCAGGGAATCCACGCCCGCCTCTTTCAGCTTCATCAGCGTCTCGGGAATCGACAGCTTCGCGCGCTTCGCCAGAAACGCGACTTCCACCATCGTGAACGCCTTGACGTGCACCAGCGGAAACCGCTCCTTCAGCCCGCGCACCAGATCCAAAAAATACTCAAACGGCAGATCCGGATGCAGCCCGCCAACGATGTGGAACTCCGTCACCGCCTCGCTGTACCCCGACGCGGCCGTCTCCCACGCCTGCTCCAGCGCCATCGTGTACGCACCATCGGCGCTCTTGTGCCGCCCAAACGCGCACAGCCGGCACGCCGCCACGCACACATTCGTCGGATTGATGTGCCGGTTGACGTTGAAGTACGTCACGTCGCCGTGCATCCTCTCGCGTACGCTGTTGGCCAGCCACCCCACCGCCAGCACATCGGGCGAGCGATACAGATGCAGGCCCTCGTCGTAGCTCAGCCGCTCGCCCGCTGCCACCTTTGCAGCAATCGGAACCAGGCGCACATCATCGGTCGTGAACGGGTGCGGAGTCATTCTACTTTCCATAATAATTCACATGGTTCATCGCCCGCCGGACAGCGTCCAAAGCCCAAAATCCCGGGTGATACCATGCCTCCAGGCCATCGCAGGATTGCAACGCGCCGCCGGACCCTCTGATTGCGACATCTACACCCATTCCTGGTTCTGATCCTTGCGTGCGCCTGGTTGTCCCCCCTCCACGCACAGCAACCACAGCCATCCACCTTCCCCTCGATCACCGCCTACCGGCTCGACAAAGAAAAAGTCACGCTGCCCGGCGAGCTTCAGGGTCAGATCAATCTGTTGCTCCTCTCCTTCCGCGAAGAACAGCAAAATGACATCAACTCCTGGCTCCCCGCAGCCCAGGCGCTCCAGCACCTCAATTTCCAGGCCGACTATTGCCAGGTGCCCGTCGCTGAAAAGGAGAACTTCATCTTCCGCTGGTGGGAGACCTCTTCGATGCGCAGCGACCAGACTGATCCCGAAGCCCTGCACCGGATTGTCCCCATCTGGATCGATCGAAAAAAATTCTTTCAGGAACTCGCCATCCCCAACGACAAGCAAGTCGTCGAGTTGCTGGTCGATAAGCAGGGCAAAATCCTCTGGCGCTCCTCCGGCCCCCTGACCCCCGACAAGCGCACCGCCCTCATGACCGCCGCCGGCCAGCACTAGCCTTTTCAGCTTCCCGCTTTTTGCTTGTTGCTTTCGGCTTCCGGTTCCCATCCAGCGCAGCCTTCGTCTTCTTCGCCAGCTTCTCGTAGACGATGCCCCGCGCCGCGCGCAATAAATCCTTCAGCTCCGAAGCCGGCAGAGCATTCCATCGCTCCAACGCCACCCAATACGCGCGAGCGAAGTACGGGGCAGGGAAGACGCCCTCCACCTCCACCAACTCCGCAAACCGCTCCGGCCCCGCCGCAAACGACAGCACGCCTCGATCCGGCGTCAGGCTGCACAGCGCAAACATCTTTCCGCCAATCTTCTTATCCCCAACCCAGAACACCAGGTTGTCGCCCCACTGCATCGTCTCGCAAACATCGGGCAGTGATAGCAAGAACGCCCGCAAACTCTCCGCATCCATGGCGATACTCTACTCTCGGTGCCGTACCCCTCCAGCCACCAAAAGTAAAAGGGCGAGAGAGTCTCTCTCGCCCCGGAAGTTCCTAATCCCTAAACTCTAATCCCTAAACTCTGTTCTCCCCCGCTTCCGCCAGATACACCCCAAACCACTTCTTCGCGTCGCTCCACTCTTTCCGCACCGAGAATCCCGCCCGCCCCAGCATCTCTCCAACGCGGTCCGGCGTGAATTTGTAACTGTTCTCGGTGTGAATGCTCTCGCCCCGCCGAAACGGCACAATCAGGTCCAGCGACGGAATCGCAACCTCCTGCGTGATCAGACTCTCCAGGTGCATCTCGATGCGCGACTCACGTTCATTCCACAAGGCGCGATGCCGGAACAGCCCGGTGCGAAACTCCGCGCCCAACTCCCGCTTGATCCGCACCAACACGTTGCCGTTAAACTCCGCCGTCACGCCCGCCGCATCGTTGTACGCCTTCAGCAGCGTTCCGCGATCCTTCACATGATCCACGCCCAGCAGCAGCAGATCGCCCGCCGCCAGCTTGCTGCGCAGCCGCCGCAACAACGACGCCGCTTCCGCCGGTTCAAAATTCCCGATGCTCGACCCGATGTACAGCACCAGCCGCCGTCCACCAACCTTCTGCACGTCGGACATATCCGTCGTGTAGTCCGCCACGATCGGCATACACGAAACCCGCGGCTGCTCTTCGCCGATGCGCCGTCGCGCCTCTTCCAGAGCCGTGATCGAAATGTCGATGGGGTAATACTCCACGCTGCTCTGCTGGCGCACCGCTGCGTCCAGCAGCAGTCGGGTCTTCGTTGCTGTGCCCGCACCCAGCTCGATCATCGACAGCTTCTTCGCGTCCGCTGCCGCCAGAATTTCGTCCGCGTACTGCTCAAAGATCCCGCGCTCGGTGCGCGTCAGGTAGTACTCCGGCAACTCGGTGATCGCCTCAAACAATTCCGACCCGCGCTGGTCGTAGAAAAGCCACGGCGAAAGCTTCTTCGGAAATGAAGTCAGCCCGCGATAGACTTCGGACCCAAGAGGCGTCGAAGCGGCCTCCGGCAAAAGGGGAACAGACGAAAATGCGTGCATTGAAATTGCGCCTCCCGAATCAGTGCTCGGATTAGTGGTCGGCCAGCCGAACGCCGGAAAATTGCCAGCGGGTCGAAGGCGCGAAAAAGTTGCGATAGCTTGCGCGAATGTGCGAAGCCGGTGTTGCCACCGAGCCTCCGCGCAACACCATCTGGTTGCACATGAACTTGCCGTTGTATTCGCCGAGGGCGCCGGGGAGCGGGTGATAGCCCGGATAAGGAAGATAAGCGCTGACGGTCCACTCCCAAACGTCGCCGTACAGTTGCGCAACGGCGTCTTGCTCCAACTGTGATGCGCCGGACCCCGCCTGGGGATGAAGCTTTCCGCTGTCCATCAAATTTCCGGCGATCGGAGCCGCCACCGCCGCCGTCTCCCACTCCGCTTCCGTCGGCAGCGCTTTGCCCGCCCAGTGCGCGTACGCATCCGCCTCGAAGTAGCTGATGTGGCACACCGGCGTTGCCATCAGATCCTGCAGCGGCACAAATCCACGCAGCGTGAAAACTTCCCAGCCATCTTCGCCGCGCCGCCAATACATCGGAGCGTCCCAACCTTCCGCCCGCACCGTGTTCCAACCCTCGGACAACCACAGCTCCGCGCGCTTGTACCCGTCGTCTTCCATGAACGCCAGATACTCCTCGCAACTCACCGGCCGCGACGCCAGCCGATAGGGATTCAGATAGACCTTGTGCCGCGGCGTTTCGTTATCGAAGGAAAATTCCAGGCCGGTCCGTTGCGCCGGATCCTGATACCCAATCTCCGCCACTCCACCGGCAAACTCAACCCACCGCACCGGCTCCGCTTTCCCTGCACTTCGAATCGCATCCGTCCCCTGCGCATACGCCGGGTGCAGCGGATTCGACCAGAACGCATGCTTGACGTCGGTGATCAGCAGTTCCTGGTGCTGTTGTTCGTGATTCAGCCCCAGCACGATGCGCTCCCGTGCCGCCTCCGGAATCTCGCCCGCTGCGAAATCCTCCATCGCCGCATCCACATGATGCCGATAGGCCAGGATCTCCTCCGCCGTCGGACGCGAAAACGATGCCCTTAGCTTTTTCTCCGGCTGGTCCGAAACAGCGTTGTAGTAACTGTTAAATAGCCAGATGAAATCCTTATGAAACGGCTGGTATCCAGGTACGAACTCCCGCAGCACAAACGTCTCGAAGAACCACGTCGTGTGCGCCAGGTGCCACTTCGCGGGACTCGCGTCCGCGCTCGACTGCACCATCATGTCTTCCGAAGTCAGCGGTGCGCAGAGCGCAAGGCTCTGGCTCCGCACACGACAAAATTCCTCGGCGGCTACGTTTGCGGCGAGTACGCTCATGGGTTCGTCCTTATGTGGAATCCTGCCGGGAGAGTGAAGGAACCCCGGGGCCGGGGATGCCCGTCAGAGTACCACTCCCACTGCACTCGGATGCGTTAAGTTTCCGCTGCGGTTCATTTTTCGCCGCATTTTGGCGTCTCCTTCCTCCTCAGCAACCATGGGTTTCGCCGGTTTTTTCCAGTTCGTACCCGGCATTGCCGGCTCGCTGCCCCATCCCCGCCGCTCCACCGCGTCTTTCCGCCCCAAACCGCGTCTATTCCGGCATAATCAGAGCGGCTGCAAGCCGCCCTCTGAAGGGATGAGATGAAAATGCTCCGCCTCCGTCTTGCAGGTTTCGCGCTTTGCGCCTCGCTGTCTGCCCTTTCCGTTGCCCCTTCGCTCTTTGCCCAGGGGGAGCCCCCGCAGTCCGGTGGTCCCGGCACCGGCATGGGGCGCGGCGGCGGCATGATGATGATGGGCGCCAACAATGCCCACGGCAAAGTCACCGCCATCACCGGCAACGAACTCACCATTCAGGACGAGCAGGGCCAGACCTTCAAAATCGAAACCGGTCCCAATACCCGCATTCGCAAAGACCGCGATCAGGCGAAGATCACCGACATCCACGTCGGCGATACCGTCATCGCCATGGGCAATCTCGACGATCAGACCAAAACCATCGGCGCGATGTTCGTCATGGTCCCCACCCCCGAACAGGTCGCGCAAATGGAGAAGATGCGCGCCACCTTCGGCAAAACCTGGACTGCCGGCAAGATCACCGCCATCAAGGACCTCACCGTCACCATCGAGCGTCCCGATAAAGTCACCCAGACCGTCGCCGTCGATGAGAACACCACCTTCCACAAGGGAGCGCGCGGCCAGGCCACCGACATCACGTTCCCCGACATCAAGGTCGGCGACATGCTCCGTGCTGAAGGCGCCGTCCAGGGGAACAACTTTCAGGCGACCAGCGTAGTCGTTATGGAACCGCGCCAGCCCGGTCAGGGCCGGTACGGCAACGGCGGTCCCGGCTCCCGTATGCGCCAGCAGCCCGACGCAGCACCGCCCGCTGGATCCGCGCCCCCGCCGCAGCCCAACGGCGCGCAGAATTGAACCTGCATGAAGTCGAGAATGCGCTGCCTCACTCTACTTGTATCCACCGTCGCTGCGGGTTCGCTCGCCCTCGCGCAAACGCCGGCGCCTGCTCCTGCGCAGCCACAGCAACAAGCTGCGCCGGCAACTCCCGCGACAACGCCTGATCCTCAACAGCAGGCCCCTGCGCCAACAACTCTCCCTCCGGATCAAACCGCCGCCCCGTCCGCACCCGCGCCAGCCGGCGGAACCATCCACGGCACCATCAAAGCCGGTACCGTCCCCCTTCCCGGCGTCAGCGTCACCGCCAGCAATTCGCTCACCGGCAAAAAATACTCCACCACCACCGACATCACCGGCAGCTACAGGCTTGTCATTCCGCAGAACGGCCGCTACGTTCTCCGCACCGAACTCGCTGCCTTCGCGCCCGTCACCAAAGACGCGCTCCTCAACGCCACCGCGCACGACCAGACCGTCGACTTCGCCATCATGCTCGCTTCCCGCGCCGCGCAGCAGGAGCAGCAGACGAACCTCGCCACCGCAGCGCGCCAGTTCCTCGGCACCGGCGGCGTACAAAGCCTCAGCCTCCTTGGCTCCGCTTCCGATCTCATCCAGGCCGGCGCTGGCGGTGAAGAAGCCGGCGCTGCACTGCCTTCCCTGGCTTCGAATTCCGACTTCTCCTCGGGCGACTCGGTCGCGGTCAACGGCCAGATGGGAACCACCAATCCTCTCGCCGGAATCGACTTCGGACGCATGCGCGACAGCGCCGACCTGAATGAATCCCTCAATGGTGGTCAGGGTGGCGAAGGTGGTCGCGGAGGTCCCGGAGGTGCGGGTGGCGGTGGAGGCTTCGGCGGCGGAGGTTTTGGGGGCGGAGGCGGAGGCGGAGGCCGCGGCGGTGGCGGTGGAATGCGCGGCAATTTCCGCAACTTCAAACCCAACCAGCCCCACGGCGCGCTCTTCTGGAACGGCGGCAACGGCGCGCTCAACGCTGAGGACTTCGCGCTGCGCGGCCAGTCCTTCGAGCAGCCTGCCTATTCGACGAACCGCTTCGGCGCCACTTTGATCACCGCGCCCTATATTCCGAAGATCCTCACCAACGACAAAAACGACTTCCTCTTCTTCACGCTCTCCGGCACGCGCAACGCGTCGCCCTTCGACCAATACGGAACCGTTCCCACGCTCGCCGAGCGCGGTGGCGATTTCAGCGCACTCACCACTCCCACCGGAACGCCCGTCACCATCTACAATCCGGCCAACTCCGGCTGCACCGCCAACGGCAACACGCCGGGCACGCCCTTCGTTGGAAACGCGATTCCGTCGCAGTGCATTGCTTCACAAGCGACCGCATTGCTCGGCTACGTTCCGCAGCCCACGCTCGGCGGCGTTACGGAAAACTACCAGCGCATCACCTCGGCCGAAACCAACACCACGCAGGTCGGCGTCCGCTTCATCCACAACTTCGGCAAGAACGCATCCGGCATGAACGGCATCATGCGCATGGCCCGCCAGTTCCTTGGCCAGGGCAATCCCGGCATCACGCAAAGCATGAACGCCAATTTCAATTACAGCCACTCTGCCTCCGACAGCCTCAACCTCTTTCCGCAACTCGGCGGCAAAAACCAGAGCCATAACTATTCGCTGCAGCTCGGCTACTCTCTCGGCAAAGGGCGCCTCACCAACAACCTCACCGCCAACTGGAACAAGAGCCACAGCGAGGCCATCAACTACTTCTCGAACCTCACCGACATCGGCTCGCAGATCGGCCTCAATGGCTTGCCCGATTCGCCGCAGCTCTGGGGCCTGCCCAGCATCACGATGAATCAGTTCAGCAGCCTCAACGAACAGCAGCCGCGTTTCACCACCGGCGAAACCGTCGGCCTCAACGAAACCCTCATCTGGAATCACGGCAAACATAACGTCCGCTTCGGTGGCGATTTCCGCCGCGTCTACAGCGACATGATCGGCGACACCAACTCCACCGGCACCTACGTCTTTACCGGCCTCTTCACACAGGCGCCCGGCGCAACCGGCGGCGCCGGCCAAAACGGATTCTCCACCACCGGATCCTCCCTCGCCGATCTGCTGCTCGGCCTGCCGCAGGAAACCACGCTCCAGGCCGCCTATCAGGAAACGCATCTCCGCCAGAACAACATCGGCGCCTATGCCCAGGATGACTGGCGCGCCTTCAAAAACGCCACCTTCCTCATCGGCCTTCGCTGGGACTACGACTCACCGTACTCCGAAGAGAACGACCGCCTCGCCACGCTCGATCCCGGCAATAACTTCACTCAGGTCGGCATCGTCACGCCGAACGGTGTCGGTCCCTTCAACGGAAAATATCCGCACGACCTCATCTACCCCGAGCGGACCAATTTCTCGCCGCGCCTCGGCTTCGCGCTCCACCCCATCAAGGACACCGTCATCCGCGGTGGCTACGGCATCAACTACACCGTTGGCCAGTATGTGAAGTTCGTGCAGAACTTCGCCTTCCAGCCGCCCTTCGCCAACGTCCAGACCAACATTGCCGGCAGCGGTCCCCCCATCTCGTTGCAGGATGGCTTCCCCATTCCTGAGAGCCAGCAGATCGGCAACTATGCGGTGAACAAAAACTACCGCCTGCCCTACGTCCAGGTCTGGAACCTGAATCTCCAGCGCACGCTGCCGAAGAACATTCTGCTCAATATCGGTTACAACGGCTCGCATGGATCGCGCCTCGACATCATCGATGCCCCCGGCGTCTTCGTTCAAACCGCCAACGGCATCCAGACCACCACGCTGCCCACCGCCGTGAATAATCCGGCGCAATCCGTCCCCTATAACTACGAGAACTCCCTCGCCTTCTCCAATTTCAACGCGCTCACCGTTAGCTTGCGCAGGCGCATGAGCGCCGGCCTCGCCCTCGGCGGAACCTGGACGTACTCGCATTCCATCGACGACGCCACCACCGTCGGCGGCAATGGCGGCACCACCTCCGGCGGCATCGTGCAGAACTGGCAGAACATCCTCGCCGAAGAATCCAATTCCAGCTTCGACGTCCGCCACAAGCTCAGCGGCAACTACGTTTACGAACTCCCCTTCGGACCCAACACGCACCTGCTCACCACCGGCTGGTTCGGCCACGTCGTGTCCGAAATGAGCTTCTCCGGCGATTTCGGCTTCGTCACCGGCACTCCGCTCACGCCGCGTTACGAGGCCAGCGTCGAAGACGTCTCCCGCGGCACCACTAACACGCTCCGCCCCGACCGCGTCCCCGGCGTCTCGCTCACGTCCGGCGGCGGCAGTCTTCGCAACTGGTTCAACAAATCCGCCTTCGCGGCGCCGGCCAACGTCTACGGAACCGCCTCGCGTTTCAGCATCCCCGGACCCTCCTCATGGACCTTCGACATGTCCGCGTCCAAGAGCATCCGCTTCGGCGACACCAAAACCATGGAACTGCGCGCCACCGCCAACAACGTCCTCAACATGGTCCAGTACTCCGGCGTCGACTCCACCCTCGGCTCCGGCACCTACGGCCAGGTCACCTCCACCGGCGCCATGCGCAGCTTCACTTTCTTAGGACGCTACAGGTTCTAAAGGATCGTCGATGAAAAGCCACGTCTCAAGATTCGTCGCCGCCATCGCCACTCTGGCGATCACGATCCCCGCGCGCCCCCAAGCCGCGCCTGCCCCACAGCAACCGCAGAATCAAACCCAACAGCAACCAACGCAAAGCTCCACCTTCACCCTCAAAGTCAACTCCGACCTCGTCCTCACTAACATCGTCGTGCGCGACAAAAAAACCGGCCAGCTGGTGAAGGGCCTTACCGAAAAAGATTTCACCGTCATCGAAGACGGGAAGCCCCAGCACATCGTCAGCTTCGACTTTGAAAACGTCGACGAAGCCGCCGCCCTCAACGAAGCCACCATCAACGGCGCCGCGCCCAACGGCCTCTTCGGCGCGAAAAACGGCACAGCAACCACGCGAAGAGCTGCGCAACCACCGCCTCATTGTCATGTTCTTCGACCTGACTTCCATGCAGCCCGACGACATCGACCGCGCCCAGGACGCCGCCCGTACCTACATCAACAAGCAAATGCATCCGGCTGATCTCGTCGCCGCGGTCTCCCTCGGCAACACCCTCTCGCTCGACCAGGACTTCACCGCCAACAAGGATCTCCTCCTTAAAGCGGTGAACAGCTACGGCGGCACCCAGGATCAGGGCTTCGCATCCGGCGCCACCAGCACCACCAACCAGGTCGAAGACGCCAGCTCCTACACTCCCGACGAGTCCGAGTACAACGACATCAACACCGACCGCGAACTCTTCGCTCTCGAAGAGATTTCCAAGTCCCTCAGCTACCTCAACGAGAAAAAATCTCTGCTCTACTTCTCCGGCGGCATTCAGCGCGACGGCATCGAGAACCAGGCCTCGCTCCACGCCGCCGTCAACGCCTCCGTCCGCGCCAATGTCTCCATCTACTCCGTTGACGCACGCGGCCTCCAGGCCATCTCACCCCTCGGCGACGCCACCACCGGCAACCTGCGCGGCGCCAACTCCTTCAACGGCGCGGCGCTGCAGAATAACCTCGACTCCAACTTCAACACTCAGGAAGTCATGCAGACGCTATCGTCCGACACCGGCGGCAAGGCCTTCTTCGACTCCAACGACTTCTCGCCCGCCTTCACCCGCGTTCAAAACGACACCTCGGCCTACTACGTCCTCGGCTTCCACTCCACCGACCTGCGCCGCGATGGCCGCTACCGCCGCCTCTCTGTCAAAATCGATCGCGGCGACGTGAAGCTCGAATACCGCCCCGGCTACTACGCCCCCGCCGACTATCAGCACGCCACTAAAGACGAGCGCGAGCGCCAGCTCGAAGAGGAACTCGCCAGCGATCTGCCCGCGACCGACATGGCGGTTTACATGCAGGCCCTCTACTTCCGCCTCGCCGACAATCGCTTCTACGTGCCCATCTCCCTCGTCGTCCCCGGCTCCCAGATCCCCTTCGTCAAAGGCGGCGACCGCGACAAAGCCACCATCGACATCATCGGTCAGGTCAAAGACACCGCCGGCCACGACGTTGGCGACATTCGCGACACCGTGAAACTCGCGGTCGACCAGACGCAACAGGTTCGCCAGAAAAACGTGCAGTACACCACCGGCTTCAATCTCCCCATCGGCACGTATCACGTGAAGTTCGTCGTGCGCGAAAACGAAACCGGCCGGGTGGGCTCCTTCGAAACCGACCTCACCGTGCCCGACCTCAAAAAAGTCCCGCTCAAGATGAGTTCCGTTGTCCTCGCCAGCCAGCGCATTCCCGCCGCCAAGAAGCAGGACAACCCGCTCATCCGCGATGGCCAGCAGCTCGTGCCCAATCTGCCGCACGTCTTCCGTCAGGACCAGCACATGGTTCTGCTCTACGAGGTCTACGATCCCGCGCACGCCACCGTTACGGCGCAGCCAGCCTCGCTCGACGCGTCAGGAAATCCAGCACCCGCTCCACCAAAAAGCGAAAAGCCCGACAAGAACGCGCCGCCGCCCGTCCGCGTCATGACCAGCATCGAATTTCTCCAGGGCTCCGCCAAAGCTTTTGAAACGCCCCTCGTCCAGGCCACCCAACTCAACGTCCCCGACCGTGGCGCCGTTGCCTTCCAGTTCGACGTGCCTCTCGACGGCCTCAAACCCGGCACCTACATCTGCCAGATCAACGTCATCGACGACGCAGGCGGCACCTTCACCTTCCCGCGCACCGCGGTCCTCATCCGCCCCGCACCGTCGGCCACTCCACCCGCAACGCCAGCCGCCCCCGGCGCCGGCGGGCAAGGGAACTGACGATCAGCTGACCTTTGCCTCGGCAATCACCTCGGCGATCGTGCTGTCGCTCATCCCGCGTTTGCGCAGGCTCTCCGCCAAAGCCTGTCCCGGAGAACGATCCAGTTTCTCCAGGTCCTTCCTCAGTCCGCGCCCAACATAGGCGCGGATCAATGGCTGGTATCCCGAATAGCCCAGCGCCGGAGCGACGTCCTTCAGATCGTCGATCACGTCGGCCGGAATCCGGATGCTGATCGTCGTCATCGGCCGATCCCGACGCAGCCGTTTCCATACCCGCTGCGACTCGGTCTTCACCGAACCTGATTTCTTTCCACCGTTACTCTTCATACTCTCGCCTCTCGTGCGCTTTTAGCGTATATACGCTGTATATGCAAGTCGAGACCGGTCGCTGTCTTCTCTCCCCTGTCCCTTCCCGTGCTACCCTCGCGCCCCATCGTCGTCGACGAACGCAAAGCTCCCGTGCCCCACACCTCACAGGCCGCGTAATCGCCGCCGTCTCCTGTCTTCTCCCTCCTGTTCACGTTGCGCTGCGATGAACCCGCGAAGGTACGTACCCGATTTGTACTTACTTATCCACTGCTTTTTTCCCCTCTACCCTTGCTCCTGCAAAGTGACCCTGGGATAATCGTGGAGAATCAAGGAGGGGTCTCTCACCCCAACAGTGAATCGATACGGCCGCCAGGATGTCCTTCGCATACTGCGTATCTCCTCCCGGCAACTCAGCGCGTGGGAGAGGGCAGGCCTCATTGTTCCCGCTGCCGATTACGGCTTCCAGGACCTGGTGCAGCTTCGCAAGCTCCGCGACCTCCGCGCCCAGCGCATCTCCGCTTCCAACATCAAAGCCGGCGTCACCGCGATGAAGGCCGTTTCCGGCATCGCCAATCCGCTTCTCCAGGCCGGCGTCGCGCTCCACGGTCCGCGTCTGGTCTTCCGCCACTCCGGCGCTACCGTCGATCCCATCGCGGGCCAGTTTGAATTTGACTTTGAAGGAGGGGGAGCGCGCCTCGAAATCGTCGAGGATACCGCGATCAGCGAAATCCAGCGCCAGAGCAAAATCAACGCCCTCTTCTTCGAGGGCGTTCGTTGCGAAGAGCAGGGAAAAGTCGAGGAAGCCGCCAAACTCTATGAGGAAACCCTCGCCGTCGGTGAGCACGCGCCGGCCGCCATCAATCTCGGCACCATCCTCTATAACAAGCGCCAGTTCGTTCGCGCCGAGCAGCTTTACCGCCGCGCCACCCTCGCCAACCCCGACTACTCGCTCGCCTGGTTCGATCTGGGCAACGCCCTCGACGAGCTGCAGCGCCTCCCCGAAGCCGTGGAGGCCTACAAAGCGGCCATCCGCCTTTCGCCCGGATACGCCGATGCGCACTACAACCTGGCACTTGCGCTCGAACGCAGCAACGAGCGCCGCCGCGCTCTCCGCCACTGGATCGCCTACGTCAAGCTCGATCCCGTCGGCCCCTGGTCCAATCACGCCCGCCTGCAGGTCCGCAAAATCCTCGACCGCGAAGAGCTCGCCATCGTCTGGCGCCGCCCCAAAACCGCCATCACTGCTAAGAGCTAGTAGCTAACAGCTCACAGCTAAGGGCTCTTAGCTCCCGGCTCCCCGCTCCGGGCCACATTAAACCCCTTCACCGCAATCGCGTTCGGGCCCTTCCCCGCCGACAGCACCGTGAACAGCGATCCCGTAATCGGCGCGCCCTTCGGCGTGTAGCTGATCGTCCGCACTACCGACACATCCCCTGCCTCGCGATCCACAGCAAGCAGCAAAAATCCGTTGCCCGAAAGCACCAGCGGTCCTGGCCCCTCGCCCACCTGGATCCCCATGTTGATCAGCGCGCCGTCGTCAATCGAATACGCCGCGACCGTGTTCGCGCCATAATTGCTCACCCACAGCGTGGAGTTGTCCGCGCTCACCACGCCGCCCATCGGGTTCTTCCCCACCAGGTAGGCCCCGCCCACTTCGTTCGCACTCGTCGAAATCTCTGAAACGGTGTCGCCGCCGAAGTTCGATACAAAGATTTCGCCGCCATCCGGCTTTAGTGCAAGATGGACCGGGTTCGGCCCCACATCCAGCAAGGCCAGCAAACGGTCCGTCCTCTCTACAGGATTCTGACTCCCCGCGTTTGCAGTCAGGGTCCGTTTCAATCCCACCGCCATCACCTGATGTCCGCCGGTACACGCCACAAATGCTTTCGATGAATCCGGCAGGATCACCGCATCCGTCGCTCCAGGGCACCCGCCAAACACCGCGCGCACCTTCAGCGTCTCGGCATCCACGACGCTCGCGCTGTTGCCTTCGCGATTGGTCACCACCAGCGTCGCGCCGTCGGGCGACACGCGCACCACCGCTGGCGACTCGCCCACACCCACAGCGCCCATCTCACGCCGCTTCGTCAGGTCCAGAACCGACACGTTGTTCGATCCCGTATTCGCGACGTACGCCCGCTCGCCCTTTTCATCCACGCTGATCGATCCCGGCTCGCGATGCACTCCGATGGTCGCTACCACCTTGTGTCTTGCCGCATCGAGCACGCTCACCGACGCACTCCCGTGATTCACGACATACACCTCATCGCGCGTCGGGCTCACCGCAACATCCACCGGATCGTCGCCCACCGGAATCGTCGCCGCCGTTGTCATGTGGACCAGATCGAACACGGTGACGGAATTTCCGCCGCCATTCGTCACCCACGCATACTCGCGAAATTCAGCCGGATATTTGGGAAAATGCTTCCGCCTGCACCCGCCCAAAAGCAAGGGCAGCAGCAAACCGGCCGCGAGCATGCGGCGCGCGATGCGCTGCTTCGATCGGGATGGATAGATGTTCGGCGTTTCCACGGTCCGGTTCAGCATACACGCCAGCCGCTCGCGTCCCAGCTCACCCTGCAACAGGGAAGGGAACTCGCCCTACCGCGCCGCCGCTGCGCTTTCCACGTGGATCCCCCGCGGCACGTTCCGATGCAGCACCGTCGCAATCTGCGAACATTCGTCCATCAGCTGCGCGAACTGCTCCGGCAGAATCGACTGCATCCCGTCCGACAACGCCTTGTCCGGCTGGTGATGCACTTCGACGATCAACCCGTCGGCGCCCACTGCCACGGCTGCTCGCGCCAACGGCAGCACCTTGTTCCGCTTGCCCGTCCCATGGCTCGGATCGACCAGGATCGGCAGGTGGCTCTCCCGCTGCACCGCCGGCACAATGCTCAGGTCGAGAGTATTCCGCGTGTGATCCGCGAACGTCCGCACCCCGCGCTCGCACAGAATCACCTCGTAATTGCCCTCGCTCATGATGTACTCGGCCGCCATCAGAAATTCTTCCAGCGTCGCCGCCAGCCCGCGCTTCAGCAGCACCGGCTTGCGCTTCCGCCCCGCCGCCTTCAGCAGCGAAAAGTTCTGCATGTTGCGCGCGCCAATCTGGATCACATCCGCGTACTCGGCCACCAACTCCAGCGCCTCATGGTCGATCGCTTCCGTCACGATGCGCAATCCGAACCGCTCCCGGACCTCCGCCATGATCTTCAGCGCTTCCTCGCCCAGTCCCTGAAACGCATACGGCGAAGTCCGCGGCTTATAAGCGCCGCCCCGGAAAAACTGCGCGCCGGAGGCCGCCACCGCCTCCGCAATCGCAAACGCCTGCTCCCGCGACTCAATGGAACACGGCCCCGCGATCATCGCCACTTTCGCTCCGCCGATCGTCGCGTCGGTTCCCGGAAACCGGATCACCGTGTCCTCGTCCTTCACATCGCGGCTCACCAGCTTGTACGGCTTCGAGACGCGGATCACTTCCGCCACCCCGGCCAGCTCCTCCAGGTTGCCGCGATCCACTTCACCCTGGTTGCCGGTGATGCCAACCGCCGTCCGCTGCGCTCCTGGCATCGGATGTGCCCTGTACCCCAGCGCCTCGATATGCTCGCAGACCGCCTTAATCTCTTCCGGCGTCGCCAGCGCCTTCATCACGACCAGCATCGTCTTATCCTCACTTGGTTAAACCCAAGTGTAGTGGATGGGGTGCAGAAAGGCGAAGAGACAGCGCAGTGCTGTGGGTTACCGAAGCGTTCAGGCAGGGTGACTTGTCGGCGAGGGCTACTCGTCGCGGTAACAGGTCCCGCCCGCTCCGCGCCGCAACTACGGCCGGGGTCAGAACCATCGCAACAAATAGAAGCACAATCAGGGCGTCGCTCATAAGGGGCTTTCGTCCACCCGGTCGAAACCACACCGGGCATGCACTCAGTTTCTTATTGCTGGGCCTTCGAACTAAATAGCACTTCAGCGTTTCCGTCTGCGGCAAAAGAGTCAGCAACCCCCAAAAACGTCTCATTCCCGGCCATTTAAAAAACTGAATCCTCCCGCAACTTTGATTTCGCCCAGGGTTCTAACTCAATGTGAGGGGTCCCGGCGGGCTTCTCACACAGCAACTCTCCTCGGACAACGAGGCCTCCTCACCTGTTGTTGATGTGGCGGCCTCGTTGATTTTTGCCTGCGGTTTTCGCAGCCCTTCCCGCCCCCTTCCTCTCCTCCACGCCATCGGCTCGCCTCCAGCTTCGCCGCGTCCCTCCGTCCTTCAGCCCCAATTAAGGTTGCTGGCGTATGAAGGAAAAGTCACTGAGATGAGGAATCGCTGCCGGTGATTGCACTGCCGTCCCTTCGAGGAGAGCCTCATGGTCAGCTGCCCTGGATTTGCCATCCCCATCCTCGCGTTTTGCAGCCTGACCCTCCTGGCCGCCGCTCATTCTGAAGAAAAACGGATCACGCGCAGTCAACTTCCCGCCGCCGTGCGCAAAACCGCCGACGAGCAGGCGCAGGGGGCCATCGTCCGCCGCTACACCACCGAGGTCGAGAACGGCCGCCGCGAATATGAGGTTGAACTCACTGTCAACGGCCACTCCCGGGACGTGACCATCGCTCCCGACGGCCGGCTGATCGAGATGGAAGAGCAGGTCGCCCCCGACGCGCTCCCTTCGCCGGTGCTCTACAGCCTGCGTAACAAAGCCGGCCAGGGTGAAATCACCAGGGTCGAATCGATCACCAAAAACGGCGCCATCGTCGCGTATGAGGCACAGGTCCACGCGGCTGGAAAGCGCTTCGAGATTCAGGTCGGTCCCAACGGCGAGGCTCTGAATCACGAACAGTGATTCAAAGTCGTGGCAAACAGACCACGGAGAGCGGTTCGAACGCAGCCTTACTTCTGCCCCACCACCATGATCTCAAACGTCCCGGGCTTCGGCGCCGGACGTCCATTCGCTCCCGTCGTCATCTCCGCCGTCGGCAGAAAAATCTCATGCAGCGTCGGATCCACTCCCATCGTCCGCGCCCCATCCGCCGTCTTCACCGTCTGCTCCACCTCGAACCCACCCGCCTTCTCTCCAATCACCGTCAGCGATCCGTCGCGGCAACTGGCAAATCCCAGACCGTGCAACGCCGCCGTCGCATCCACGCCCGCCCCGATCGGCAGCGCCGCCTCAACCTTGCCGTCCTCCGTGCTCATCACGATCAACTTTTGCGGATTGCGGCAGCCCACAAACAGCCGATGCGCCTTCGCATCGATCGCCATCCCCACCGGATGCCCGCCCGGCGTCACCGGCCACTTTGCCAGCACCTTCCGCGTGTGCAGATCCACCACCGCCACCAGGTCCTTATCCTCGAGGTTGATGTAGGCCTTCCCGCTCCCATCCACCGCCAGAAATTCCGGCTTCCCGCCCAGGTCGATCGGCGCATCCATCTTTCCGTTCTGCGGATCGATGTCCGGCTGGATCGTCATCAGCGTGCCGCCGTCCCCGGAAACCGCCAGCACCAGATTCGTGCTCGCGTCGTAAATGATCCCGTCCGAATCCGGCATCGCAGCAATCTTCCCCAGCACCGCATACGTCTTCAGATCGAATACCAGGATCGCGCCGCTCCCTCCGCCATCCGTGATGAAACCCCGCCCCAGCTTCGGCACCAGCGCCACCCCATGCGACCGCACCTGCCCAGGAATATCCCCGAGCACCTTGCCTGTCTCTTCATCGATCGCCTGCGTGTGCGTCGCGCGCGTCACAAACAGCCGGTGGTTCGCCGGGTCCATCGTCACGTAATCCCAGCCGCCGTCGCCGCCCACGTGAAAGGTCTTCGTTACCTGCCACTGCGATTGCGCCCCCAGCGGCGCCGCACTCACCAGGGCCAAAGAAACCAAACCGAAAGCAACAGGAAGGATCCGCATCGTCGTTCTCCTCGCAGAAATGTCCGCTCGCGGGAATCGGAATCTCGCGACGTCCTGACTCTACCGAGCCTTCCTGAATTCTTCCTGAAGAGACGCCTCCTCCTACGCCGCCAGCGCGGACTTGATCTTCATCAGCGACGCGACCACCGCCGTCGACACCGACGCATATTCGCTCTTTCCTCCCAGGGCAACCTCCTGCCCCGCGATCTTTCCCGCATCGGCCCGGCGAATGATCTCGCCCGCCGCCGCGTGGAAGTGCCCGTGATCCCGCACCAGCTGCCTAAACTCCGGCAAATGTTCGAACCGCCGCCCTTTGCCGTGCAGCCACTTGCCCAGATCGCAGCGATCGTCCTGCGCCGTCTCATCCGCGTGCAGACTGCGGTCCGGCTTCGCAATATACGCGGCCAGCTTGCCCTTCCATTTCGCATGCGCCTGCACCGCCTGGTCGAAGTTCATCTCCCCGCATCCGCCGCCCGTCTTCTCATCGCACATCCGGAACCCCCGGATGATCCCGTCCAGATCGTTCGCCAGCCGCGACAGATTGTTACTGGCATCGGCCGCTTCCGCCGACGCCCGCGAGTTTTCCCCCGCCAGCTTCGAA
The DNA here is from genome assembly GCA_963705765.1 of uncultured Acidobacteriaceae bacterium. GTDB lineage: Bacteria > Acidobacteriota > Terriglobia > Terriglobales > Acidobacteriaceae > Palsa-343. The sequence continues at coordinate 170,290 of CAVPKU010000051.1, forward strand.
ATGTTCCCCGCCGACTCCGAGATCTCTCCCGACGCCGCCGTCTGTTCGGTCGCCGCCGTCGCGATCATCTGAATCATCTGTTCCACGTTGCGCGATGCGCTGATGATCCCCTCCAGGCTCGCCTGCGCCCGGGCCGTCTCCTCCCGCCCGTCGTCCACCGCCTTCCCGCTCTGCTTCATCACTTCCAGCGTCGCCCGTGTCTCTTCCTGAATCGTCCGGATCGTCGCGTCGATCTCCTGGGTCGCTGCATTCGTGCGCTCTGCCAGCCGCCGGACCTCGCCCGCCACCACAGCGAATCCACGCCCGTGTTCGCCCGCCCGCGCCGCTTCAATCGCCGCGTTCAGAGCCAGCAGGTTCGTCTGTTCGCTGATCTCCTGAATCACCGCCAGCACCTTGCCGATCTCCGTCGACCGCTGCGCCAGAGAACTCATCTTCTCTGCCGCTCCCGCCGTGGCCGTCGCAATCTTCTCCATCGTCGCTGTCGCCGCTCGCATCACATGGCCGCCCGCGTCCGCCTTCTCCGCCGATTCGCGGCTGGCCTGCGTTGCCGCTTCGGCGTTCTGGCTGATCTCCCCGATCGTGACGCTCATCTCCTGCGCCGCCGCCGCAATCTGGCTCGTCTGCATGGTCTGCGACTCAGTGTTCCCGCTGGTATGCGACGACTGCACGCTCAGTTCCTCAGCTGCCGCCGACAGCGAGCTCACCCCTCGCTCCACCGCCTGAATCACCGTTCGCATCTCGATCACACTGGTATTCAGCGCTGTGCACAGCCGCCCGACCTCGTCCGTGCCTCTCGCCTCCACCGCCACCGTCAGATTTTTTCCCGCTACCTGCTCCAGCGCCGCAGTCGCCGCCTCAATCGGCGGCACAATCAACCGCGTCAGCAGTATCCCGATTCCCACGCACAGGATCGTCACCAGAACCCCGATCCCTCCCTCCAGCCACCGCAGCATCCGGTTGGTCTTGTCCAGTTCCGCGCCGTCGTCCTGCGAAAGCTGCTCGTAGTGCGTTGTCATCGCGATCGCGGAATTCAGCGCTCCGTTGAAATCTCCCAGCAGGTCCTGCTCCCGCCGCGCAACGCTCCCGTCGTCTTTCTCGTCGATCGCCAGAAAGGCTTTCACGATGGCGTCGCTCTTCACCAGGTACTGGCTGAAGGCATCCGTCATCGCGTGAAATTGCGCCGCGTCGTCCGCGCTCACCGTCAGCCCCTCGAACCGGGCCTTCGCCGTCGCGTACTTGTCCAGCGCCGCCGCCCGCATCGGCGGGTACTTCGTCTCGCACCCGGCTTCCCGGCACAGCAGCGAGGCCAGTTCCACCCGGCGCACCGTCTGCATGTCCCCCCGCATCTCCGTCAATGCCTGCTCGGCCACCATCGTTTGCTTCGTCAGGTCCCGCGCCAGGGTATCGATGTGAAACAGTCCAGCCACCGCCCCCCCGCCTTCGAACACGCTCAACACGCCAAGCACGCCAAACACAACCACAAACTTCCGCGATAACTTCAGATTCTTCAAAATCGACATCATGCGACGGTATCTCCCTTGCGTGCGCCAACCCCGTGGAAGCGCCCTATATTCGTCGCATCGGCGGAATTGCGGAATTCATCAGCCGGTCCCTCCCGCCCCATTTGCATATTCTGATTGCGGTACGAAAAAAGGAGTCTGTCCCGGGATGCACACCCCTCCGCCACCGCTGACCACACCGCTGCTTCTCCTCGATGAAGCCACCCGCGCCTCCCTCTGGACCACTCTCATCGCCGAAATCGAGCGCTACCTGCAATCCGTCGAACAACTCCCCGTCTCGCCGCATCTCGACGCCCCCGCTATCCGCGCCCTGGCCGAATCCTTCACCTTCGAAAATCCGCTTCCGCCCGACGAAGCCCTGCGTTCGATCGCCGCCGCGCTCACCCGCTACCAGGTCCACACACCCCACCCCAACTACTACGGCCTCTTCAATCCCGCATCCACCACCATGAGCATCGCCGCCGATGCGCTGGCCGCCGCGTTCAATCCGCAGCTCGCCGCGTGGAGCCACAGCCCTCTCGCCTCCGAGATGGAGCTGCACCTTATCCGCTCCCTCGCCGAAAAATTCGGCATCCCCCGCGATCAGGCCGACGGCGTCTTTACCAGCGGCGGCGCCGAAGCGAATCACACCGCCCTCCTCACCGCGCTCTTTCATCACTGGCCCCGCGTCCTCAACCACGGACTCCGCAGCCTCCCCGGCCAGCCCGTCTTCTACGTCTCCGCCGAAGGCCATCACTCCTTCCTCAAAGCCGCCAAAGCCTCCGGCCTCGGTGCGGATTCTCTCCGCGAAATCGAAGTCGGCCCCGATCTCCGTATGATCCCCGCCGCTCTCACCGCCGCCATCGAGCGCGACCGCGCCCACGGCCACGCTCCCTTCCTCGTCATCGCCACCGCAGGCACCACCGGAGCCGGCGCCATCGATCCGGTTCCGGAAATCGCCGCCATCGCCCAGGAACACGACCTCTGGTTCCACGTTGACGCCGCGTGGGGAGGAGCCGCCGCGCTCGTCCCCGAACTCCGCCCCCTCCTCGCCGGCGTCGAACACGCCGACTCCATCACCTTCGACGCCCACAAATTTCTCTCCGTCTCCATGGGTGCCGGCATCTACCTCACCCGCCACCCCGACATCCTCACGCGCTCCTTCGGAACCCTCACCGCCTACATGCCCAAAGAAGGCGAGCGCTTCCAGGTCACCGATCCCTTCTCCCACTCCATGCAGTGGTCGCGCCGCTTCACCGGACTCAAGCTCTTCCTCTCGCTCGCCGTTGCCGGATGGGAAGGCTACGCCGCCACCATCCGCCACCAGACGGCGATGGGCGACCTCCTCCGCAACCAACTCAACGAACGGGGCTGGAAGATCCTCAACGACACCCCACTCCCCCTCGTCTGCTTCACCGACGCAAACGCCACGTGGGACATCGCCCAATGCCAGCGCGTCGCCAACGCCGTCATCGAGTCCGGCCAGGCCTGGATCTCAACCATCCAAATCGGCAAGCAACAAACAGCCCGCCCTCCGCGCCTGCATCACCAGCTACCGCACCGAGCCCCGCCACATTGAGGCCTTGCTCAGGACGCTCGATGAAACGCGAGCGCGCCAGTAGCCAGCAGCCAGCAGCCAGCAGCTAGCAGCTAGCAGCCAGCTTCCTGCTTCCAGCTTCCTGCTTCCTGCTTCCAGCTCCTGCTTCCTGCTCCCTGCTCCCTGCTCCCTGCTTCCAGCTTCCAGCTTCCAGCTTCCAGCTATCACTGCTTCCTGCTTCCAGCTTCCTGCTTCCAGCTTCCTGCTCCCTGCTCACTGCTCCCTGCTCCCTGCTCCCTGCTCCCTGCTCCCTGCTCTCCTGCTCCCTGCTTCCTGCCTCCCTGCAACCTGTCCCCTGCACCTGGTACACTGCTGCGCATGAAAATCCGCCAGCCCTTCGCCCTGTCCCTGGCGCTCGCGTCGCTCCTGCCTCTGACGCTCCTCTCCCCAGCAGCTCACGCGCAGGACTGGGCCAAGGCCCACCTCGACGCCTCGCCTCGCCACCACGAATACGTTCCTCTCCACAGCGGCTCCCGCACCGTGCAGGCCTTCGTCGTCTATCCTGAAGTCAAAGACAAAGCCCCCGTCGTTGTCCTCATCCATGAAATCTTCGGCCTCAGCGACTGGGCCAAATCCATGGCCGACGAAATCGCCGCCCAAGGCTACATCGTCGTCGCTCCCGATCTCCTCAGCGGTGCCGGTCCCAACGGCGGCGGCTCCGACGCCTTCGCCAGCCAGGACGACCGCGTCAAAGCCGTCTCCGGCCTCGATCCCGCACAGGTCCTCACCGACCTCGATGCCGCCGCCGACTACGGCAAGAAGCTTCCGGCTGCCAACGGCAAAATCGCCGTCATCGGATTCTGCTGGGGCGGGGGCAAATCCTTCGCCTTCGCCGCGCACCGCAAAGACCTCAGCGCCGCCTTCGTCTTCTATGGTCCTGGCCCCTCCGATGTCACGACCGTCACCGCTCCCGTCTACGGCTTCTACGCCGGCAACGACGCCCGCATCGGCGCCACCGTTCCCGCCACCACCGAAGCGATGAAGGCCGCCGGCAAAACCTACGATCCCGTCACCTACGACGGCGCGGGTCACGGATTCATGCGCGCCGGTGAAGACCCCGCCAACACCAACCCCGCCAACAAAACCGCCCGCGACCAGGCCTTCGCCCGCCTCACCAAACTTCTCCACGAAATGGGCCCCGCAAAATCCGCCAGTGTCGTCGTCCCGTCGAACCCATCCGTCGCCGAGCTGCCGCAAACCGCCGACTGCCACGACCCGGCGTTTGGTAGCAAGAAGTAGTAAAATACGCCCTATGCCGGACATTCAAAAAGTCAGCGTCGCTTTAACTGCAGAACAACTGGCAGCCCTCAGGGCTGCCGTCGACACCGGCGAATATGCCACGACCAGCGAGATCGTCCGCGAGGCGATCCGCGACTGGCAGATGAAACGTCAGCTCCGCAAGGAGGACGTCGAGCGGTTGCGTCTGCTTTGGGACGAGGGCAAGGCCAGCGGCCCCGCGAAGCCTCTGGACCTCACTCGCGTGAAGCGCCGCGGAAGAGCCCAGGCCGCTGCCGCACGGACTGCTCGGGTCCATGCCCGCTGACCTCCTTTGGACTCCGCGAGCCGAAGAAGACCTGGTTGAAATTCACGCCTTCATCGCACTCGACAGCCCGGATGCGGCCGATCGCATCGTCGACAAGCTTGCGGCGGCCGCAGATATGCTGCGTCATCATCCCCGTCTTTGTCAGCGAAGACCCGAGATTCGCTCCTCTCTCCGGATGATGACGGAATGGCCGTATGTCCTGCTCTACGAGGCGATTCCTGACGAAGACGGTGTTCCCGTCCTCTTCGTGGAGATGTCAGGGTTCTTGACGGTCGCCGTGATCTCTTGGCGTCGATTTGAATCCAGTTACCTGCGCGTGCCCACGCGTTCCCATCGCAGCTAACTCCTTCCACCCCGCTCCGCAGGCCTATAATGAAGTTGTCAACGTTGTATCCCGCGGTCCGCCAGGACCAACCGAGCCAACTACCCGATTGGCCGCCCCCGTAGCGCTTCCGGCAGTGCGACTTCAAACTTCGCACCCCCCGGCAACCTCCTCGAGCAAGCGACTCCGCCCGATCCGCCGCATAAGGCTCGCTGAACAAGGAGGATCTATGAATCAACCCGTAACCTCAGCCACACCCGCAACACCGCCGGTCGTCTCCGACGTCCTGCAGTCGGACCATCACGCCCACTTCACCGATGAGCAAATCGCCAAGGCGGTCGCCCGTCATCAGCGCGAACATCCAAACCAGACCCCGCGCGCTCCGAAACCGCAGAAGACGACCAAGCCCCGCCACTGAGTTGGGCTCGGCCTCGCGCCCGCTCCCCGCACAATTCTTCTCCGAACGCTCCCGCAAGGGAGCGTTCGTCACTGTCCCCTTGCTAACCGGCGCAATTCCGGCTTAGTCTACCTCGGTAACCGAGAGGAATCCCCGCCTCTCGCTATCCAATGCTTCCCGAGGCCTGACCATGTCCTGGCTCTACTCCTTGCTGTCACGCCTGCGCTCCCTCTTCCACCGCCGGCGCGCCGATCAGGAACTCCAGGAAGAACTCCGCGAACATATCGACCAGCAAATCCAGGAGAACCTCCGCCGCGGCATGACCCATGAAGACGCCCGCCGCTCCGCCCTCCGCTCCCTCGGCGGCATCGCGCAAATCGAGCAGCAGGTCCGAGACGCCGTCGGCGGCAACCTCCTCCGCGACTTCGCCCTCGACCTCCGCTACGGCCTCCGTCAGCTCCGCCGCGCCCCCGGCTTCTCCGTGCTCGCGATCCTCTGTCTCACGTTGGCCATCGGAGCCAACGCCGCCGTTTTCAGCTGGCTCGAAGGCATTCTCTTCCGCCCCTGGCCCGCCGTCGCCCATCAGGATCGCCTCGTCGCCCTTGCCGGCACCGCGCGTGGCGAAACCGGCGCTACAGAAATCTCCTGGCCCGATTTTCTCGACCTCCGCCGAGCCTGCACCCTCTGCGAAGATTCCTTCGTCAGCAAGATCAGCAGCAGTACTCTGAGCATCGGCGATCACGCCCAAACCTCCATCGGCAGCATCGTCTCGTCGAACTACTTCGACGCCATCGGTGTGCACCCCATCCTCGGCCGCGGCTTCACGCCCGACGAAGACACCGGCAACGACGCCCATCCCGTCGTCGTCATCAGCAATCAGCTCTGGCACGACCGCTTCAACGCCGACCCCGCCATCATCGGAAAAACGCAGCGCCTGAATAACGTCCCGCACACCATCATTGGTGTCGCGCCTCCCAACTTCAACGGAACCTTCGTCGGATGGGCCATCCAGTTCTGGGTCCCCGTCTCCATGGAGGAAGCCTTCGAGAGCGGTGGCTACAAACTCGAAGACCGCGACGCGCGCTGGGTCGAGTCCTTCCTCCGCCTCAAGCCCGGCGTCACCCGCGCTCAGGCGCAGCAACAAATCTCCGCCATCGCCTCCCAGCTCGAGCGCACCTATCCGGCCTCCAACCGCGGCCGCAACCTTCAGCTCTATCCTCTGTGGCAAACGCCCTTCAACAACGCCGGCGCGCTCCTCCCCACACTCGAAATCATGACCGCCGTCGTGGCCTTCGTGCTCCTCATCGCCTGCGCCAACGTCGGCAACCTCCTCCTCGTCCGCGCCCTCGCTCGCCGTCATGAGATGAGCATTCGCCTCGCCATCGGCGCCGGCCGCTTCCGTCTCTTCCGCCAGCTCCTGACAGAAGGCTTAATCCTTGCCGCCTTCGGCACCATCGGCGGACTCCTCGTCGCCTTCGCCTGCCGCCGCGCACTCGTGCTCCTTCTGCCCGCGCGCTCCGGCGTCTCCATGTACCTCCCCGGCGCGCTCGACGCACGCGTGCTCTCCCTGAGCGCGGCCCTCTGCGTTGTCGTCACGCTCCTCGTCGGCCTCGTCCCCGCATTTCAAACCCGCGACGTCGACCTCGCCATCCCGCTTCGCTCAGAATCCGCCACCATCGCCGGCTCTCGGACCAAAACCAGGCTGCGCGCCGCTCTCGTCGTCCTCCAGGTCGCCCTCAGCTTCATCCTCCTTGTCGGTGGCGCCCTGCTGATCCGCAGCCTCGAAAAAATCCGCAACACCAGTCCCGGCTTCTCCACCACCAGCGTCGTCACCACGAACATCTCCCTCGTCGCGGCCGGCTACGACGCGCCCCGCTCCAAAGTTTTTCAGGATGAGCTCATCGATCGCGTCCGCTCGCTGCCCGCCGTCGATTCCGCCGCCTTCGCACGCCTCGCGCCCTTGGGCTTCAAGGGCTATTCGTCCACGCGTATCGCCGTCGATGGCTACGAGCCCCCTCTCGAAGAGCGCCCCTCCATCGACTTCAACCAGATCGGCCCCGGCTATTTCTCGACCCTCGGCATCCCCATGCTCTCCGGCCGCGACTTCACCCGCAACGACGACGAAAACGCGCCGCTCGTCGCCATCGTCAACCGCACCCTGGTCAACCGCTACTGGACCGGCCAGGATCCCATCGGCCGCCGCCTTCAGGTCAAAGGCAAATGGGCGCGCGTCGTCGGCGTCGTTGCCGACTCCCGCTACCAGAGCATGCGCGAAGCGCCCACGCCGTTCTTCTACGTGCCGCTCCGTCAGGACTTCGCGATCGCTCCGGCCCTCTTCATCCGTACCTCGCAGCCCATCCAGAGCATCCTCGCCGAACTCCTCGGCCAGGTGCACGCGCTGGACAAAAATCTCGCCCTCTACGAAATGATCACGCTGCGCGAGCAGGTCAACCGCTCCACCTCCGCGCAAAGGGTTGCCGTGACCCTGGTCTCGATTCTCGGCAGCCTCGCTCTGCTCCTTGCCGGCGTCGGCCTCTACGGAGTCATGTCCTACGCCGTCGCGCAAAGCAGTCGCGAACTGGGCCTGCGCATGGCCCTCGGCGCTGGCGCATCGAAACTCCTGCGCCTCATCCTCGGACGCGGCCTCCGTCTTACCATCACCGGCATCGTCTGCGGAGCCATCGCCGCACTCGCCCTCACCCGTTGGCTCGGCAATCTCCTCTACGGCGTGAGCCCGCGCGATCCTCTCGTCTACATCACGGCGCTCATCGTTATGACCGCCACCGCCCTGCTCGCGTGCTTCCTGCCCGCCTGGCGAGCCGCCCGCACCGACCCCGCTCGCGTCCTCCGCAATTAGTTCGCTCGCGGTGTCGAATGACGGCTCTGGCGCCCCGGCAGCCCAAACCGCTATCCTTCTCCGTCAGCCCCCCACCGGAGAACAGCAACCTGTGAACAAAGTCCTTCCCTCCGCCGAAGCCGCCGTCGCCGACATCCCCTCCGGCGCCACCCTCATGCTCGGCGGATTCGGCCTCTGCGGCATTCCCGAAAACCTCATCCACGCCCTCGTCGAAGAAAATCGCCGCCGCGGACTCACCGGTCTCCACACCATCTCCAACAACATGGGCGTCGACGGTTTCGGCATGGGCCTCATGCTCGAAGCCGGCATGATCGCCTCCCACACCGGTTCTTACGTCGGCGAAAACAAGCTGCTCGAAGAAAAAGTCATCAAGGGCGAACTCGACCTCCGCCTCACTCCCCAGGGCACCCTGGCAGAACGCATCCGCGCCGGCGGTGCAGGCATCCCCGCCTTCTTCACCCCCGCCGGAGCCGGCACCCTCGTCGCCGAAGGCAAAGAGACCCGCACCTTCGAGGGCCGCCCCTACCTGCTCGAATCCTGGCTTCGCGCCGACTTCGCCCTTGTCAAAGCCTGGAAGGGCGACCGTACCGGCAACCTTATCTATAGAAAGACAGCCCGCAATTTCAACCCGATGATGGCCGCCGCCGCTCGCATCACCATCGCCGAAGTCGAAGAGCTCGTCGAACCCGGCGCCCTCGACCCCGAAGCCATCGTCACCCCCGGCGTCTACGTCCAGCGCATCCTCCAGGGCGCCCGCTACGAAAAACGCATCGAACGCCGTACCCTGCGGACCGCTTAGCGATCGCGTGCAGTTCTGTGGCGACGCACCGGCCCCGAACCCGACCACTCGGCAATTCGCGTGTTGATCGCCCGGCAATCGTCCCTTGATTCGGCGTGCCCGGCCCGACCCGTCTACAATTAAACCTCGCATGGCGACACCCCCGATCGCTGGTGGCGGCCAGCCCCGCTCGCGCCTCTTCGGCGGCATTTTCGGTCGAGTCCGCCTCCTGATCCTCATTACCCTCCTGGCCCTCCTGGTCCTGTGCCTCGTCTTTGCCTGGATCACCCGTGGCGCCGCATCCACGCTGGCCTTCCTCCGCCAGTCGCACCAGGCAGCCGCCGGCCAAACCATTGTCGATCTCGGTCCCTGGCAAACCGCCCAAACCCTCGCCTCCCTCGCCGTTACCGCCGAGGAAAACGAATATGCCCGCGAGGCCGAGCACCTCGCCGACCATGCGGTCGACCAGAATTTCGCATCCGCTCTTCGCCAGGCCGACCTCCAGACCCGCCGCCAGGCGTACACAGGCGAGGCGCTCACCTTATCCCAGCGCGTGGCTCAGCTCCAGCAGGCCATCGCTCTGGATCGCGCTGCCCTCGATCAGATCAAATCTCAGGGCGGAAGCAAAAACGACTTCGGCAAAGACGTTCTCCAGGTCGCGCAGGCCCAGCTCGACCTCGATACCGATGAGCTTGCCGATGCGCAGAGCGACCTCGCACGCGCCAGCGGGGATCAAAGCGTCCGTATCCAGCAGGAGCTTGCCGCGCATCAGGCCTCCATGCACGATTACGACACCAGGGTGAAGAACGGCGCACCGGTCGCCGCCGTCTCCGTGAAGAGTCACGGCGCCCTCGGCAGCCGTCTTCAGGCATGGTTCGATCAGCGCAGCCGCTACGCCTCCATCCAGCAGGCTCAGGCCGCCGCCCAGAACGATGTCCGCAGCATCACCGCCGAACACAACGCCATCGAGGCGAAACTCAACGCTAAGGCCGCTGCCGGCACCGACCCTCTTGCCCTCACCCAGCTTGAGAGCCGCCGCCTCCAGCGCCAGATCCTCTCCATCGACGACGACCGCATCCAGACCGAGCAGCAGCTCGCCGACGTCTACGGCAAATGGGGCAATCAGGTCCAGCTCCAGCACCAGCTCCTGCTGCACCTCATCCTTCGCTCCTTCGCTCTCATCCTCGGCATCGTCATCGCTATGATCCTCGGCGATACTCTGGTGCGCCGATTCTTTGACAATCCGCACCTCGACTACCGCCAGAGCCAGATCCTCCGCACCATCATCGAAGTCAGCGTCCAGGTCATCGGCGTTCTCCTCATCGCGCTCGTCCTCTTCGGTCCGCCCCGTCAAACCGCAACCGCCATCGGCCTCGTCTCCGCCGCCCTGACGATCTCCCTGCAGGATTACATCCTCGCCTTCTTCGGCTGGTTCATTCTCGTCGGCCGCAACGGCGTGCGCGTCGCCGACATGATTGAGATCAACGGCGTGTGCGGCGAAGTCATCGACATCGGCCTCATGAGCACCACCCTGCTTGAAACCACCAGCCTCGCCTCGCAGAACCAGCTCACCGGCCGCCGCGTCTCCTTCCTCAACAGCTTCGCCATCCGCGGCCAGTTCTTCAACTTCTCCAGCAAAGGTCAGTGGCTCTGGGACGAGATCACCGTCAGCGTCCCCGCCGGCAGAGATTTCTATACCCTCGCCTCCAGCATCGAACGCCTCGTCAACGACGATACCGCCGACAACGCCCGCTCCGCCGAACAGGAGTGGAACGCGAACGTCCGCGGCTCCGGACTCGCCCGCCTCAGCGCCGCGCCCGTCTTCATGCTTCGCCCCTCCGCCGCCGGAGTCGAAATTCAGGTCCGCTACGTCTCGAGCGCAACCAATCGCTTCACCGTCCGCGATCGCCTCTACCGCAAAATCATCGAACTGCTCGAGCAAAAAGGCGTCGCAACCAACCCCGCGCCCTGACCGAGTAGCCTATTCACTGCGTAACGCCTCGATCGGATCGACCTGCGTTGCCCTGAATGCCGGCAGCCCCATGGCGCAAAGAGAAATCGCAAGCAGAATCAGAGCAGAAATGGCATACACGGAAATGTCGAATGCGCGGATGGGTATCGTCGATCTTTTCGTGATGCCGGAGAATATCCACGCGGCAGGCAACGCCAGCGCTGCTCCGCACAGTAAGCCAATCGCTATCTGCCGCAGACCCCTCGTCATCACCGAACGAAAGATCGCCTCTCGCGTCGCGCCCAGCATTATCTGAATCCCAAATTCGCGCTTGCGGCGGCTGATTGTGAAGCTCAGCACCGCATAGACGCCCGTCACCGCCAATACCACGGCAATACCCGCCATGAAGAGAATGATTCCGGCCAGGGTGCGCATCTGGGTTGCGTTCGTCTCCATGAAATCCCGGATCGTCGACGGCGTCTCCACCTGGCTGGAGTCCAGCGCCCTTACGATCTTGCCGATCGCTGTGGACATCCCCCCCGCATCGCCCCTGAATCGCACGAACAGTTGGCCCCGAAGAGAGCCCGGATCACGCAGTGTGTACAGGCGCGGTCCATCGAACATCCCGAAATGTTCCGAGCGTGTGTCCCTGACGACACCAATCACTGTCAGGCGCCTGTCATCGGGAGTCACCACAACCCGGCCCAGCGCATTGCCTTCTCCCCAGAAAGCCCGAGCGAAGGCTTGTGAGACAACAGCAACCGGCGCACTCGCGTCGGCAGAGACATCCGAACCAGTAAACGCACGGCCTCTCAGCAGCGGAATTCCAAAGGTGGAGAAGAAGTCTTCCGATACGTTGTCGGTGGCCGCCGCCCGCCCCTGCCCTTTCTTCTGATCCGCAAGGCGAATCTCGTCCTGCTGCGCAGAGTCAAAGGGCGCGATGCTGGCGTAGCTGAGAGACTGCACGCCCGGGACGGCCAGAATTCGTGACTCCAGCGTTCGGTAGAAAGTCAGCGCAGAGGCCTTCGTATACGGAGGAATGTCGACTTCCAGCGGAACCATCATCGTCTGACGCGTTTCGAATCCAGGATCGATGTTCGTAATCCTGCCCGGGAGACGGGCAAACAAAACGGCAGCTGTCAGAAGCACAAAGCTCATCGCCAATTGAACGACGATCAGCGCGCTGGTTGTGCGCGAACGCATAGTCACCGCGCCTTCGCGACCCTTGATGGCGGTCACCAGATCGACGCGGAAAGATTCACGAATGGGCGCGAGCGCTGACACCACCGTAGCCGTCATCACCGGGGACGGCAGATAACAAACACCTCATCCGGCCGGATCCGGATGCGAGTTGTCCCTCAACCGGATCCATCCATCCGATCAGAATCGCCGGGACGCGCGCCGCCAGAACGATACTGATCAGCCCCGCTGCCGACGCAGTCAGAAGGCTTTCAAGGGCCAGCATGCGCGTCAGCCGCGCGCGTCCGGCGCCCAGAGCAAGCCGGATGGCGGTCTCCCCGCGCCGCATAATCGACCGCGAAAGAAAAAGCATGGTCACGTTCGTGCAGGCCAGCAACAGCACCAGCGACAGCGGTCCCATAATTAGGCTCATCAGCGCGATGACCAGCGAGCGCATTGAGGGATTCTGGATAAAGGACCCGTCGGTCAGCGCCACGGAGGTCCTGCGGTCGAGAGTGAAGATCTGGCGCTCCAGGTAGAAACGGTCTCTCCGGCGCAGGATCGTTTGCAATTCCGCCGCCGCATTGGCGCGCGTAAACCCCGGACGTAACCGCCCGGCGACGTTGAGCCACGTATAGCCGGGGTTATGGAAAGCGCTGTTGCCATGTTCGAACACCGGCTGCAGCGTATACGGCATCCACACGCCTCCCGGCAGCATATTCGCGGAGCGATCCGGAACCACGCCCATCACCGTCAGCGGCTGGCGGTCAATGTGGATGACTCTGCCAACGATGTGAGCATCGGAGGAATAGAGATGCTTCCAGACGTTTTCGCTGAGTACCACAATCCGTGCTGAGGTGCCGGGGATGCATTCATCGGGAAGAAAGAAGCGGCCCTGCAGGGCGCGGTCGATTCCAAAGACGTGAAAATAATTGCAGGTCACCAGAAGCGAGGAGTTTTTACGGCCGACATCATCGAGGTTGGTGGGGATGACCTGCCATCCCGCGACATCGCTGAGCGACCGTGCCTGCGACTCGATGGCGCTGTAGTCGTCGGCATCGAACGTCGAATAGCTGGCAGTTCCGGCAAACCACCCTTCGTAGCGCGGATAAATCTGCACAAAGCTCGCAGGGTCCGTGCGCGTCGGGGGATCGAGAAACATGAAGTTGAGGATCGTAAAGATCCCGGCGTTCAGTCCGATTCCGACCGACAAAGCCAACACAACGATGGAAGTGAGCAGCGGTGCGCGGCGTGCGGCACGAAGCGCGTAGAGAAAGTCTTGCCGGTCAAAGAACATGGCGCAGGACCTCCAGGCCGGATCACTATTCATAGGAGCGTAATCGAGACCGATTTGCGATCCCGGAAAATGTGACCGAATCGTCAACGGCGCCCTGCCGACCGCCGAACGCCAAACGCCGAACGCCGCCGCGCTCAGCGCTGGTCTCCCGCCCCAGTGATATTCTTTCCCCGCATTCCTGGAGGCTCTGGTGAAAGTCCGCTGCTCGTCGCTCCTCGCCGCTCTGCTCGCTCCCGTTCTCGTCCTCGCCGCTACCCCGCTCGCACGCGCCGCCGACGATACCGCCCAGCTCCAGGATCAGCTTAAAAAATCCGCCGACCTCAGCACCGCCAACATCGCCGGCCTCAAGCCATGGCACGCCAAAATCTCCGTCCAGCTTTACGACTTCAAAGGCACGCCCACCGGCACCGGCACCGTCGAAGAATGGTGGATGGCTCCCGGCAACGAGAAGCGCGTCTTCGCCTTCCCCGACTACCAGGGCTCCGAAATCGTCGCCACCGACGGCGTCTACCGCTCCGCGAATCTCATCTCTGAGCCCATGCTCATCTCCCTCGTCCTCGACCAGTTCGTCAACCCCATGGCCGCCGAAACCAAGACCTCCGGCTTCAAGCCCATCGCGCGCACCCTCCAGCTCGGCGGCGTCAACCTGCCCTGCGTCATGCTCGCCAAAAACAACAGCCGCGTCGCCAATCAACCCATCGGCTTCTACCCCTCCTGGTGTACCGAGCCCGGCAAAGACGCCCTCCGCGTCTTCGTTGACAACGGCGGCGTCGCCATCGTCCGCAACGGCATCTCCGCTTTCCAGGGCAAGGACATCCCCGTCGACCTCACCATCGGCCTCCGCGGCGGCACCCTCGCCACCGCCCATCTGGAAGACATCTCCATGGACGGCATGCCCTCCGCGCCCTTCGCTCCCGACCGCGACATGGTGAAAGCCCTGCCTAAACCCGTCGAGCTCAAAGGCAAAAAGTTTGAGAACCAGGCCGACAAGCGCCACGATCCTGACTTCTCCCAGGCCGCCGGCGTCCGCGATCAGTCCACGCGCAACATCAACGGCGCTCTCCAGGGCGACGTCGAAATCCGCGTCTGGGTTGGCGAAGACGGCCAGATCCGCGACATGCTCCTCGTCTCCTACCCGGATCCCGGTGTCGCCCAAACCGCCTTCGACGCCGTCCGGCAGTGGACCTTCCATCCCCTTACGCAGGAAGGCCGCGCCGTCCCCTTCACCGGCACCCTCGACTTCGAGATCAACAAGGGCTTCGAAATCCAGGGCGTCCGCCGCTAATCCGCTGGCCTACCCAACACCATGGATGCAGACGGCGATCGACTCAGGGGTGAACCCGTAACCCGTAACCCGTAACGCGCAACCAGCAACCAGCAACCAGCAACCCTGCTCCCTGCTCCCTGTACCCTCCACCCTGTACCCTGTACCCTCCACCCTGTACCCTCCACCCTGCTCCCTCCACCCTGCTCCCTCCACCCTGCTCCCTCCACCCTGCTCCCTGCACCCTGCTCCCTGCACCCTGCTCCCTCCACCCTGCTCCCTGCACCCTGCTCCCTCCACCCTGTACCCTCCACCCTGTACCCTGACCATGCATGAGTGAAAAAATCCTCGCCCTGATGGTCAGCCTGATCGCGAGCGGCGGCTACGCCTCGGTCGTGCTGCTGATGGCCATTCAGTCCGCCTGCATCCCCATCCCCTCCGAAGTCATCATGCCGCTGGCCGGCTATGCGCTGGCCCACACGCAGATGCAGCTCGTCCTGTTGGCCACCGTCGCTTCGCTGGCATCGAACCTCGGCTCCATCCCCGCCTACTGGGTCGGTGCGAAGGGCGGCCGCCCCATGGTCGAACGCTATGGAAGCTGGATGCTGCTGAGCCGCCGCGATCTCGACCGCGTCGACCACTTCTTCGCCCGCTATGGCTCGATCACCGTCCTCATCGGCCGCATGCTGCCCATCGTCCGCACCTTCATCGCCTTTCCCGCCGGCGTCGCGCGGATGAATCAGGTGCGCTTCCACGTCTACACCTTTATCGGTTCGTGGCCCTGGTGCTACGTCCTGGCCTACATCGGCATGAAGCTCGGTGCGTCGTTCAACAGCAACCCCCGCTTCCAGGCCGCCTTCCACCGCTTTCACCTCGGCGTCGAAATCCTCCTCCTCATCGCCGTCGTCTGGTATGTCTGGACCCACTGGCGCAACCGCATCCGCTCCACCGACCACGTGTCATCCTGAGCGGAGCGCGGCCGAAGTCCCGTCCAGCGGTGCACGGCTCTTGATCCGCGCGGAGCGGAAGGACCCCCCGAAGCAGCCAACACTGCACCTGCGCACGCTCCAGTCGCGGAGGGGAATCGGTCGCGCAGTGGCCGACCAAAACCTCAAGCGGTGTACGGATCGGTTTGCTTTTCCGATCGCCGAACGCCGCACCCCGAGCGCCGTTTTCGCTACCGCCTACCGCCCACAGCCGACCGCCTGCCCATCAGTTACCTTGCGCTCCCGCCCCCAACGCGAGAAACTAACCGTTTGGACTCATACTTTTTTCTCCCCCTGAAAGGCAGCACCCAAAATGGCATCTTCGGATAAGCAGGCCATCCAGCCCGCCAAAGGCAAGCTCGGAGTCATGACCGTCGGCATGGGAGCCGTCGCCACCACCCTCATCGCCGGCGTTGAAGCCGTCCGCAAGGGCCTCGCTAAACCCATCGGCTCCGTCACTCAAATGGGCACCATCCGCCTCGGCAAGCGCACCGACAATCGCACCCCCCTCATCAAGGACTTCGTCCCCCTCGCCTCCCTCGACGACATCGTCTTTACCGGCTGGGACATCTTTCCCGAGAACATGTACGAGGCCGCCGCCCACGCCGCCGTCCTCGACAAGGACCACCTCCAGTCCATCAAGCCCTTCCTCGAAGCCATCCAGCCCATGCCCGCCGTCTTCGACCAGTTCTACGTCAAGCGCCTCCACGGCACCCACGTCAAGACCGGCAAATCCAAGTGCGACCTCGCCCAGCAGCTCCGCTCCGACATCCAGAAATTCAAATCCCAGGTCGATCGCGTCGTCGTCATCTGGTGCGGCTCCACCGAAATCTTCCTCGAGCCCGCCCCCTGCCACGCCACCCTGGCCGCCTTTGAAAAGGCCCTCACCGACAACGACCCCGCCATCGCTCCCTCGCAGATCTACGCCTACGCCGCCCTCAAAGAAGGCGTGCCCTTCGCCAACGGCGCACCCAACCTCACCGTCGACCTGCCCTGCATGATCGAGCTCTCCCGCCAGACCGGAGCCCCCATCTGCGGCAAGGACTTCAAAACCGGCCAGACCCTCCTCAAGACCGTCCTCGCCCCCGCCTTCAAGGCCCGCATGCTCGGCGTCGCCGGCTGGTACTCCACCAACATCCTCGGCAACCGCGACGGCGAAGTCCTCGACGACCCCGAGTCCTTCAAGACCAAAGAAGAATCGAAGCTCGGTGTGCTCGACTACATCCTCCAGCCCGATAAGTACCCCGACTTATACGGCAACATCTACCACAAGGTCCGGATCAACTACTACCCGCCCCGCGGCGACAACAAAGAAGGCTGGGATAACATCGACATCTTCGGCTGGCTCGGCTACCCGATGCAGATCAAAGTCGACTTCCTCTGCCGCGACTCCATCCTCGCCGCCCCGTTGGCCCTCGACCTGGTCCTGTTCCTCGACCTCGCCAAACGCACGCCGGAACTCAGCCACCTCGGCATCCAGGAGTGGCTCAGCTTCTTCTTCAAGAGCCCACAATCCGCCCCCGGCCTGTATCCGGAGCACGACCTCTTCATCCAGTCGATGAAGCTAAAAAACACGCTAAGGCACATCATGGGCGAAGACCTCATCACCCACTTAGGCCTCGAATACTACGACTGACGATTTGCCATCGAGGCAGACGCGCCTTCCGCGCAAAACCAACCGCTAGAAAAAGGCTCCATGGCGGAGCCTCTTTCCTTTCGCGCTGAACGATCGGACTGTTGGTTCTGGAATTTGAGGATCACGTCAAGATGCCCCAAGCACCCACCGATTACAGCGAAATTCGAAGAATTGCCATCACTGCCATCTTCTCGGATGACGTTCTATTCGAGCGGGTCGTCCTTAAAGGAGGTAATGCGCTTTCACTGGCCCTGGGATTGAGTTGTCGCACTTCTCTGGATCTTGACTTTTCCATCGAGAATGACTTCGAAGATCTGGACGATATCCGTGGTCGGTTGGCAAGGGCACTTGAAAACCGCTTCCGAGCCGCGGGGTTGAGAGTATTCGATTTCAAATTGGAACCGAAGCCCACCGTCGCTCGTTCCGAACAGGACCCCCGTTGGGGCGGCTACCTAGCCAGCTTTAAAGTAGCTGAACAGCAGAAATTCGAAAGCCTGCATCGCGACCTGGTGGCACTCCGCCGAGATTCTTTGGTCATTGGGCCCGATCAGCAGCGGGTCTTTACTATTGATCTGAGCAAGTTTGAATACGTTACAGGTAAGTTGGAGATCGAACTGGATAACTACACAATCTACGTCTATAGCCCTACGATGATTGCGCTTGAAAAGCTCCGTGCCATCTGTCAACAAATGCCAGAGTATACGATGCAGCGCAATCCATCCGCGCGAGCCCGCGATTTCTACGATATCCAGTTGATAGTATCTGCCACCGGCATGGATCTTACCGCTCCAGATAACGTGGAGTTGCTGCGAAACATTTTTTCAGCAAAAAATGTCCCTCTCTGCTTGTTGAGGTGGGTCAAAGATCAGCGAGAATTTCACCGCCCAGATTGGGATAGCGTAAGAACCACCTCAAGAGGAGAGGACCTGGCGGAGTTTGATACCTACTTCGACTTCGTTGTACGACTTGTGGGCTCAATGAAGGCTCTTTGGGAAGAATAACCTCCATTCGGGATCATATTCTTTATCCTTGATACCATACGCGAGGTAGAAGTCGTATTCGAGCCCGATCTTCTTAAGGCGGTCATACTGGCCGCTCGGATACCCAGCCCGCTGCATATAGAAGCCGATCGCTTGATGGTAAGGATAAACATAGGCAAGTCTTTTTAAGGTTGCAACGAGCGTTCCAACGGAAATGCGGTCCTTCACTACTCGAAATGCCTCAAGGACTTGGAAGACTCCTCCGGCATAGGAGGGGCGGACGGCGATGTCGATCAGGGTTCTTTCAATCCCGGTCACCCGCAGCTTGGCCTTGGAGTACTCCATGTCGACTACCTCCAGTTGACCGGTATTTTTTCCCCAGAGCAGGACGGCCTCAGTGTCGTCGAACCTAAAAACGAATTGTGATTCTCGTTGTTTCCCTGCGAAGGCACGGTCTATTCCCCCTTGACTGAGTTGCCCTGAACCCGGCTTCGCACTTTGTTCACTGTTAACGTAGATCCGGGCGGGAATCTGTTCTGTGATGCCGTGCAGGAACATTGCCGTTCCATGGGAGAGGTAGGCGCCACGCTTCATTGACAGCGCAATCTCGTATACAGACGCCTTCTTCCATACGTATCGCGAGATTCCTGATGTATTCGGATGATTCACTGGGGCCAAATATTCGAGTTGCAGAGCAGTTTTGGCCTTCAAAAAATCAAGGAACTTCGCAGTGGTGGTGTTTTTCGCCAAGCGCCAGAAGGCTCGATTTTCCTCGAGAATTCGCGAAATGTCGCTGGGCCAAAAGACACGTTTTCCTGTTTCCTCGAAAACCCTGACGATGTCAGGTTTAGCGATCTGTAGGCGGCTTTGACCGGCCATTCATGCTCCTGGAACATCGTATCACAATGTATATATACCTTGTGATACAAGCACGTACAGGCTCATTGAGAACATGTAAACTATTTGTTTTTAATAATATATTCTGAAAATTCCACTATAGGAGTCTGGATTGTATTTGGTATATATACCCAAATACAACCACGACCCAACTGTGCCAGCCCAGAAGCGAAAAATCGATGCGGGAAGAACAGGACTTGCGGGTGGTCCGAGCGTCAAAAAACATGGAATGAACTGACATTGGCGATCAGGTATATATACCAGATCGCAAATGTCACGAAAATCTGGGTTTTTCAGGAGAAAATGGGAAGTCTAAACCTGATCTTCCCCAATGTCGCCTCCCGCGCACCTTTCCTGCCGGATTCGCTGTCTCTGGACCCTCTTCCCATGCCCCTCACTGTCACCGCCGCCTTCCGCATCGGCCTGACCTTCCCCAACGTAGAAAAATCCACCACCTGGGGCGCCCCAGCCCTCAAGGTCCGCGGCAACCTCATGGCCTGTGTCCCCACCAACAAAGCCGCCGAGCCCAACTCGATCCTCATCCGCATCGACCGCAACGCCCGCCCCGCCCTCCTCGCCGAAGACCCCAACCTCTACTACGCCCCCGACCACTACCTCGGATACGACGGCGTCCTCGTCCGCCTCCAGCACCTCACCCCCGAAATCCTCCACGACCTCCTCGCCATGGCCCACAAGTTCGTCACCCGCAAACGTCCCGCTGCCGCCTCGTCGAAGCGCAAGCCCACTCCAGGCAAATCCGCGCCTCGCAAGCCCAACCCCCGCCGATCGCCCTCATAACCTACATGGCGTGCAATGCGCAAAAACAAAACCTGGCACGTCAGCGGCCCTCCATGTTGTCAAGGTAGATAGCAGGAAGCAAACCCTGCAGAATCAACGAGGGTCCCGCGGTCGGCCCCCAGGGGGGAGGGGCTGGCGCTGACCTGACCCCCGTTCGGCTCCAGCACCACGACCTACGGCTATCAGAGTGGCAGCGACCTGCTGACAAGCCTCAGCATGGGCGGAGTTGTCGAGCAGACGCTCGGCTACACGGCAGACGGCCGGCTCAACAGCATCAACCCCGGCATGGACTCGCCCGGAAATCAGCTCATCAGCTCTGCAACCTGGAATCAGGATGCGCGTCTGGCCTCGTTCAACTCCGGCGGCGAACCGCTGGCGAGCTACACCTACGATGGCTTCGGCCAGAGGCTGTTGAAGACCGTTTCCAGTTCCTACGGGAACATCTACCAATACGATCAGTCGGGCATATTGCTGGAGGAGACGGATGCCTCTGGCGCGGCGCAAGCAGACTATATCTACCTTAATGGCAGGCCTTTGGTGGTGCTCAACGGGTCGACGCTCTACTTCCTGCACGATGATCGTTTGGGAACGCCGCAACTGGCGACTGACAGCAGCCAGAACACCCAATGGCAGGCCAGCTATGACCCATTCGGAACGACGACATCAGTGAGCGGCGAGGTCGTGCAAAACCTTCGCTTGCCGGGGCAGTACTCCGATCTTGAGACCGGCTTCAATCACAATGGCTTTCGCGATTACCTGCCCGTCTTGGGGCGCTACGCCGAGCCGGATCCGCTGGGCAGGATGGGCAGTGGGAATAACCTGTACGCGTATGTCAGTAACAATCCTGTTGATGCTATCGATCCGCTCGGACTCAAGTGCGGATGCGGACCTCAATCTGGCGGGCAAGCGCCTCCTAATACGTTAACCTATAAGACCACGGATGGAGGTCCACACTCGTCAGACTGGTATATTCAGTGGGCTTTAACTAATAATAGTCCGAATGGCGGTTGGATTGTGCAAGATGTCAAGGCATTCTTTACGAATAGCGACGGGACCGGGCAGAACGGAACCTACACGGAGTACTGGGAGGCCTTCCAAATTCCGAAGGGTGGCCAATACGTTTATCCTCACTCTTGGCCGCAATTGTCTTCAGACGATCGTTTTTTCGGGAACTATCACTCAGTGATCAAAGCGGAAGCATGCTTCTATGAAGGGCTTACATTGCCTAAAAGCTTCGTGTCTGGATCTGTTCCTTGGTCAGGTGGCCTGCGAGCCACCTACACGAACCCGCAACTTCCGACAACGAATGTGACAGCTCCTGTTGATCGGATTTGGTATACGCCCGTCCCATAATGCAGACGTTTTACTCGTTCCCAAAGAGCGTGCGAGCTTATTTGCAGTCAAGAGGCAATAAACGAGGTCCGATGAGGCGTACACACTTTTCGGTGATCTTCACCGTAATCGTAGTCTTGTTCCTTATCTTGAGTAGGCAAATCGCAGCTGCGAGTGTGCCCGACTCTCGACAGCGGATCGTCCGGGCAATCGAACTTGTTCGGAGCGCGAAGGGCGCAAATGCTAAGGTTGATGCTGCACAGCAATTGAGAAATCTGGTTCTCGCTACGGAAGCAAATTCAATCGACGATCGGACTATTCATTCAGTCGCATCGTTGCTTGATTTAAATAATGAAGCGATTCGTTATTGGATCGCGGAGGCGCTGGGGCATTTCGGCGCTCGAGCCAAATTCGCAGCGCCCAGACTCCGTGCGATACTCAGCGAGCGCGAATGTGTGGTTGCTGAGACCTCATCAGCCCCGATGGTACGGAAAACCTTGGAGGACATTGGAGAGCCAGCACCTGAGCGGAAGTGTGATCACTACATCTTGCCAAAATAGAGTCGCTTTGTTGGAAGAGACCGATGCTACCGGCGCGGCGCAGGCCGACTACATCTATCTCAATGGCAGGCCCGTGGCTGTGCTCAACGGCTCGACTCTCTACTACCTGCACGACGACATGCTGGGAACTCTGCACGTGGCGAGTGACAGCAGCCAGAATATCCAGCGGCAGGCGAGCTACGATCCCTTCGGACAAGCATCGGTCAGCGGGACGGTCACGCAGAACCTGCGCTTGCCCGGTCAATACTTCGATCTTGAAAGCGGCTGGAACCACAACGGATTCCGCGACTACATACCCATGACCTGACCCCCTGAATCCGCCCAGATCGGAATACGATCTGGACGAAGGAAGGGGAAGAGGGGATGAGTCGAAGCAGGCACACGGAGGCGCAGATCATCGCTGCGCTGAAGCAGGTAGAGGCAGGCCGCAAGACGGAAGATGTGGCTCGGGAGCAGGGCGTCAGCAAGCACACGATCTATGCCTGGAAGGCGAGGTATGGCGGCATGGAGGTGAGTGAGGCTGAGGAAGTGAAGCACCTGAGGGATGAGAACGGGCGGCTGAAGAAGCTGGTGGCCGAGCTGAGTCTGGACAAGGACATGCTGCAGTCGGTGATCCGAAAAAACTCCCTCGGCTCGTAGAGCGGAGGACAGAGGTGGGGCGCCTGCTGGAGCGGTACCGAGCCAGTGAGCGCCACGTCTGCGAGCTGATGGCGGTGCCGAGATCGAGCGGTCGATACCGAAGCCGGAGAGATGACAGCCGGATCGAGGAGCGGCTGCGGGAGCTGGCGCGAGAGCATCCGCGCTTCGGCTATCGGCGCCTGCATTTGTATCTGCACAGGGAGATGGGAGTGAACCATAAAAAGGTGCAGCGGGTTTATCGCGAACTGGGACTGAGCGTGAAGCGCACGCGACGCAGGCATCTGCGGCGGACCCTTCAGCCGCGGCCTGTGCTGACGGCGCCCAACCAGGAGTGGGCTCTGGATTTCGCCAGCGATGTGACGGCTGCCGGACAGCGATTTCGGGTGCTGGGCGTGAGGGACAACTTCACCCGGCAAGCCCGCGTGCTGGAAGCCTCAACCAGTTTCCCCAGCCGGCGCGTCACGCGAGAACTTGAACGGGCGATTGCTGCACACGGTAAGCCCCTTGCGATTCGTTGTGACAACGGCCCGGAGCTGACCTCGCGGCACTTCCTCGCCTGGGCCATCGACTGGAAGATCGATCTGATTCACATTCAACCGGGCAAACCAACCCAGAACGGAGGTATGGAAAGCTTCAATGGAAAGCTGCGCGACGAGTGCCTGAACGTGAGCTGGTTCTGGAACCTGTTCGATGCGCGGCGGAAGATCTGGGCCTGGAAGACTGAATATAACTCCCGCCGCCCGCATAGCTCGCTGGGTTATCTCACCCCGGACGAATTCGCGCGGCGATTAAGGCAACAGGACGGTGGAAAAGACGCGGGCGCCCGCTTGGAAAACGCCGTTGGCGTTTCCCACTACTGGAATGGTCCGCCGCCTGTTCCATCGGCAGACTATTTTGGTTGGCAGGAGGTTTTCCATGGAGATTTCGACAATTGGCATCGACCTGAGCAAGACCAGCTTTCATGCGATTGGGCTTAACGCCCGGGGTGAGATTGTGTTGCGGAGGAAGTGCTCCCGCAAGCAACTGATCCAATTCACTTCGAATCGACAGCCGATGCTGATCGGTATGGAGGCCTGTGGCGGAGCGCACTTTCTCGCTCGTGCCCTTCGGGCTCAGGGGCACGACGCCAGACTGATGCCCGCGCAGTTTGTGAAGCCGTTTCGCAAATCGAATAAGAACGACTACCTGGATGCTGAGGCGATTGCCGAAGCGGTTCAGCGGCCAACCATGCGCTTCGTTGCAATCAAGACGGACGACCAACTGGACTTGCAGGGTTTGCACCGGGTGCGCGACCGTTGGGTGGCAAGGCGAACCGCGGTTATGAACCAGATCCGCGGGTTTCTTATGGAGCGAGGAATCACAATACGCAAAGGCCCTTCTCATCTGTCGACCCGCCTGAATGAGCTGCTGGAGGATGCCGATACGCCCTTGTCGGCCAAGCTGCGCTTGTTGGTTTTCGAACTGAAGCACGAATGGGAAGAGCTTGAGACACAAATCGAAGCAGTCAACCTTCAGCTGCAACAGATCGCGAAACAGGAT
The DNA here is from genome assembly GCA_963705765.1 of uncultured Acidobacteriaceae bacterium. GTDB lineage: Bacteria > Acidobacteriota > Terriglobia > Terriglobales > Acidobacteriaceae > Palsa-343. Next base: position 194,341 of record CAVPKU010000051.1, read on the forward strand.
GATGGATGCCGCCGCCTGATGGAAATTCCCGGGTTTGGACCACTCGTGTCGACAGCGCTGGTCGCAGCCATCGGCAATGGCATCACGTTCCGCAAAGGTCGCGATCTCTCTGCCTGGTTGGGGCTGGTTCCGCGCCAACACTCCACTGGGGGTAAAACCAGGCTGCTCGGCATCAGTAAACGCGGCAATGAATATCTGCGCCGAATGTTCCTGCATGGGGCCCGATCGGTTGTGGCGCAGATAGATCGAAATCGCACAGCACTTGGAATGTGGCTCAGTGAACTATCCGCACGAACTCATCGCAACGTCACTGTGGTCGCTTTAGCAAACAAGATGGCGCGAACCGCGTGGGCGCTCCTGAGCAAGGGGACCAGCTACTGCGCGCCAGCTCCGATAGCAGCCTGAAAGCAGGCTCGGAAATGGCACTTCGTGGAAAAGTCGAAGAGCTGACTTTCCCACTTCGTTTGGAAATCCGCAGAGAACGCGGATTCCCACATTTTCGACCCTGCTGCTACGAACAACGGCTTCACAAGCTTCCGGGTTTGCGAGAGAAATCAATGCGTGAGTGAACGGTCACAAACCGGCGTTGCCCAAGCCTGCGTGGGAATGAGAACTCTCAAGTTCGACCCACTTTATAGACCGGCGACGCGCGGACTCCATTATGGCCAGGAGCATCGCTCCACAAATAGGCCGGATACATTTGAGCAGACCAACCACCCACGACAGAGATTTTCCTTGCAATCGGGCGGCGGACCATACATTTCCCACCGCCCCGACGACGACTATGAATCTCGTATAGTCAATTGGACGGAAAACGGGGTCAGGTCAGCCCTCTACAACTCCCCAGCCGGAATCACCACCGCCGTCCATAAGCATCCACCGGCTTGCTCAGCGCCGCCGACACATACCCCCCCGGCCCCGCGCACCGCAGCTTCACCGTGTTCGCCAGCACCGCATTGTCCGGAGCCGTCCGCCACTTCGGCAGACCCCACGGCACCAGCTTCCACTCATCGTGCTGCGGACCCAGCGGCTGGTACGGTCCCGTCCCCAGCTCCGCTTTCACCGCCGCCTCGTCAAACTGCGCCCCGCACGCCCTCGCGTTGTCGATCATCCATCGCAGCGTGATATTCGACAACTGCTCATCCGAATAACTTCCGCCCACATCGCAGTGAACGCCCGGAAACCACACCTGTGTCACCTGCGCGTCGTTCGCTCGAGCGCTGCCGTCCGCATTGGTCCACAGCGTCGGCATAAACGGCGCCCGCCGCTCATCGAGCGAAATCGCGTGGTACGCGTTCTGCACCTTCGCGCTCAGCGTCGTATCCAGAAAGCCGTACTTCTCCTGATCGAAATCTGAAAACAGCTGTCCCGGAATCCCCAGCGCTCCCACCGTATCCCACACGCCCACCATCCGAATCTTCACATCGGTCATCGCATACTGCGCGGTCAGATCCGCTTTCAGAGCGGCCCGCTGCGTCGGATCCATCGTGCGATACGCGGCGAACACGTTCCCCACCGTCTGATTGTCCAGATTCTTGGTTGGCACGCCGAATCCCGCCACCATGCCCCCCAGCGATCGCGCCGTGTACGCGCCCCGGCTGAACCCAAACAGATAGATGTCATCGCCCGGATCAAACACATAGGAGAGAAACGCGTACCCATCCTGGATCTTCTGGAAAAGGCCGTCGCCCATCGTTCCGCCGAAGAAGTGCTCGAACGGCGAGCCATCCGTCCCCACGCCACTGTCGTAGTACTTCAGCTGCGAATCGTCGTCGTTCAGCAGCAGAAACAGCTTGCGAACGTTCGTGTCATTCGGCATCGCGGCCGGACCGTGCGGCGTATTCCAGGTCCCGTCTGCGCAAAGCACAATCCTCTTGCTCATGCATTCCCCTCCGGCAATGGCGACCAGTGTGCCTGAAAGCCAGACACCCTCGCACCAGGATTCCTCAGGGAATCGTGTCTTCGGGACCCGCCTCGTTACGGGTCTCGCCAGCGGCACGGTGCCCTACTGCCGGTGAGGCACGAGCCCGAGGAATGTCTCTATTGGCCACTGCACAAAAAAAGAAGAAGTCGGCGCGTCAGCGCCTTCCATGTTCGATCCAGCGCGATGCGTCCGCCCCGAGAGACGCACTCGCTGGATCGAACCCCAACGCGCCCTCTCAAAAAACCTGTCAAGCCCTCCGCCCACGGTACGAAAGTGTTCTCCCTCATTCCACAACCCTTCTCCCCCCATCTCCCCAACAAACCTGGCGCTGATATTCGCTGAACTTGATATCCTAAAGATAGGGGTCAAGAAATTTTCCCGCCCCATCGAAATCCGAAAAAGGCCGCCGCGAGCGGCCTTTTCTCATGTCAGAAAGAAGGTCATACCCATGTCCGCGCACCCCACGGCCTCCAGCGCGTTCGAACATGACTTAGGTACCGCCTCGGTGACGTGGCCTCCAATGTTGTCGAGCTTGTCAACATCGCCAAGTTGTTCAGAATCAATAGCCTGCAACCTCGCCCCCGCGAAAACGCAAACAACCTCGACGAAAAGGCGCACAACAGGCGAAACCACCCTCCCTTTTCACCAGAGACAATTCGCCCCACAACCCGGCCACCGCCTCCACCCCCCGACCCCGTTAACCAGTCCGCCAATACCAGGGGGTCCACAGAGAACCCTCTGCTGTGAAATCAACAACTTCCCAGGGGGTCAACCCCCTCCAATTAAAATCGATGAAGGTTGTTCAACTCCCAGCGCTTCAGCCGCGTCCATCATGCGCACCGGACCTGATCCGTACCCCAGGGTCCGTGGGCCCCACGCATCCCCAACCGAGGTTGGTTTGATCCCAAATCGTTGCTTCGAGTGGAGCCGGACAGCCGGCACCCTCCTCACCCTCGCCGTCTGCTCCCTGGCCGTTCTCCGGGCCGACGACCTGCCCAACGCCCCCACACCCCAGACCTCAACTCAGCAGACCGCTCCCGCTCCAACCACTCAAACCCCGGACAGCACCCAGAATCACCCCGAGTCGAAAGAAGAGCGTGCGGCCCGCGCCAAACGCGAGCTCGAAGCCGAAGAGAAACAGCGCATGCTCGGCATCGTTCCCCTGTTCAACGTCACCTCCGGCAACTCCGCCCCCCTCACGCCGAAACAGAAGTTCCAGCTCTTCTTCAAAAGCTCCACCGACTGGTATGTCTTCGGCATCACCGCCATCGACGGCGGCATCAGCATGGCCGGCGACGAGTATCCCTCCTACGGCCAGGGCGTCGAAGGCTTCGCCAAGTATTGGGGCGCCGCCTACGCCGACACCTTCGACGGCAACTTCTGGGGCAACGCCGTCCTCCCATCCTGGTGGCATGAAGACCCGCGCTACTACCGCATGGGCCACGGCTCCTTCTTCAAACGCGCCGCCTACGCCGCCGCCACCACCGTCTGGTGCAAACGCGACAGCGGCAAATGGGGACCCAACTACGCCAACGTGACCGGCAACTTCATCGGCGGAGCCGTCTCGAACCTCTACTACCCCGCCGATCAGCGCGGCGTCGGGCTCACCCTCGGGCGCGGTGCCAGCGTCACCTACGAAGGCATCGTCGGCGGCGAGATTGCCGAGTTCTGGCCCGACATCGCAAGGCACTTAGCAAAGAAGAAAACCGACAAGGTCGACAAGCAGAAGACAACGACTGCCCCCGCGCCACCAGCGTCGAATTAGATCTCGAGTGTGAGCGCGCTAAGCGCCCACATCCTCTTCGCGCAGATCGTGCGGCAGCGCCTCCCGCGGCGGGAAGCCGCGCACCAGCAAAGGCATGATGAACAGGATCGCAAGCACCGTCGTGACCATTCCGCCTACCACCACGCGCGCCAGCGGTTGCTGCGCCTGCGCGCCGATGCTGCTTGCTATGGCCGCCGGACACAGCCCGATGCCCGCCGCCATACACGCCATCACCACCGGCCGCATCTCGTCGAGGCACCCCTTCTCGAGGCCCGCCTCAAAGCCCTCTTCGCGCTGTGCCCGCCGAATTCCGGAAAGGAAAACGACCGCACCCAGCGTCGCCACGCCGGTGAGCGAGGTGAATCCCACCGCCGCCGAGATGCTGAACGGAGTGCCGGTCAGCCACAGCGACAGAATCCCGCCGATCGCCGCAAACGGCAGCGTCGCCACCACGATCACCGCGTCCCGCAAAGTCCGGAACTGGATGTACAGCAGGATCAGGATCACCGCGAGGCTCACCGGAATGATGACGGCCAGTCGTGCTTGCTCCTTGCGCAGACTGTCGAACTCGCCCGCCCATGTGTACTCGTAGCCATTGGGCAGTTTCACATCCGTCGCAATGCGGCTCTGCAGATCCTGGATCGCGCTCGCCAGATCGCGCCCGCGCACGCTGAACTTGATCGGGATGTATCGCCGCCCGCCCTCGTGATAAATCATGAACGCGCCGTTCCGGATCGTCACATCGGCCACCGAGCCCAGCTGCACCTGGTTGCCGTCCGGCGTCGGCAGCAGGATCTGTGAGATCGCCTGCGGTGTGCTCCGGAATTGCGGACCGTAGCGCACCGCAAAATCGAACCGCCGGTCGTTGTCGATGATCTGCGTGACCGGAGCTCCGCCCACCGCCGCCTGCACGATGTTGTTCACGTCCTGCGGCTGCAGCCCGTAGCGTGCCGCCTTCAGCCGATCGATGGAGACCATCAGGCTCGGCTGCCCGGTCACGTCGAACACGCCGACATCCGTAATCCCCGGCACCTTGTTCATGATGCCGGCGATTTGATCCGCAATCTTCGTCAGCTCCTCGAAGTCGTTGCCGAACAGCTTCAGCGAGTTCTCACCCTTCACCCCGGACATCGCCTCTTCCACGTTGTCCTGGATGTTCTGCGAGAAGTTGAAGTCGATGCCCGGATACTGCGCGAAGCTCTTCGAAATCGCCGCGATCAGTTGCTCCTTGCTGCCATGGAACTGCGGACGCCACTGCCCGGTCGGCTTCAGATCGGCGAGGAATTCAATGTTGTTGAACGTGCTCACGTCGGTGCCGTCATCAGGCCGCCCCATCTGCGAGAGCACCTGTGTGATCTCCGGATAGGCCCGCAGCGTGGCGCGAATATCGTCCGCCAGCTTTTCCGACGACGCGAATGAAATGTCCTGCTGCAGGTCGGCGCGGATCCATAGATTGCCTTCTTCGAGCGCCGGCATGAATTCGCCGCCCACGAAGTGAAAGATCACCGCCCCGCTGGCCAGTGCGATCGCTGCAATGATCCAGGCCATCTTGCGGAAGCGTAATGCCCGCCGCAGCGCGCCATCGTAGTGCCTCCGGAAGAAGCCGCTGAGCCAGGTCTCCTTCGCCTCTTTCTGAATCTGCTTCGGCACCGCCAGCGAACCGAGCACCGGCGCAAACACCAGCGCGAACATCAGCGCGCCGGTCAACGCAAATCCATACGTCACCGACATCGGCGCGAAGATCTTTCCCGGAACGCCCTGCATCGTGAACAGAGGAATGAACGCCACCAGAATGATCAGCGTCGCGAACAACACCGGCTTCGCCGAATCCGCCACGCCGGCCAGGATCAGCTCCTGGATCTCTTCGCCCTCCACGCGCCGCGAGACCCGGCGATACACGCTCTCCAGCACCACAATCGACGCATCGACGAGAATCCCGAAGTCAATCGCGCCAATCGAAATCAGGTTCGCCGACTGATTCGTCAGCACCATCAGCGTGAACGCAAACAGCACCGCGAACGGAATCGTGATCGCCGCAATCAGCGTGATCCGCCAGTCGCCCAGCATGCTCAGCAACACCAGCGTCACCAGCGTCAGCCCCAGGATCACGATGTGGCGCACGGTCTCCGTCGTGATCCGGATCAGCCGGGTGCGGTCGTAGATGGTGCGGATGTGCATTCCCGCCGGCAGCAGATTCCCGCTGTTCAGGTCTGCAATCTTCTGCCGCAGAGCTGCAAGAGCCGGCAACGACTTCGCTCCCTTCTGCAGCAGCACAATTGCTTCCACGATGTCCGGATTATCCGGATGTCCCTCGATGTTGCCCGCCACCTTACCCAGGCGCGGCTGATGTCCCTCCTCCACATCGGCGACGTCACTCAGCAACACCGGCACGCCGCTGCGCTCTGCCACCACGATGTGCCGCATATCGTCGATCGAATGCAGCAGGCCGATCCCGCGCACGTTCACACTCTGGCTTCCGATCGTCAGATAATTGCCGCCGGCGTTCGCGTTGCTGTTTTGGATTGCGTTCACGACCTGCGTCATCGTCACGCCGTACGTCAGCAGCTTGTTCGGATCCACTTCCGCCTGATACTGACGCGTCGTGCCGCCAAACGTGGCGACATCGATGATCCCCGGCACCTGCTTGATCTCGCGCACCAGAAACCAGTCCTGCGTCGCCTTGATCTCGTTCAGCGAATATCCGGGGCCGGTCAGTTCGTAGCGATAGATTTCGCCCACCGGAGATTCCGGCGACAGCTGCGGCTGCAGATTATTCGGCAGCGTCACCTGCTGCAGGCGGTTGAGCGCCTCCTGGCGATCCGTGAAGTAGTCGCTGTCAAACGTGAAATACATCTTCACGTCGCTCAGCCCGAAGATGCTGATCGACCGAATCTGGTCCAGCTGCGGCGTCCCGTTCAACCCCGTCTCCATCGGGATCGTCACCTGCTGCTCCATCTCCTCGGCCGACCACGACGGATTCTGCGTGATGAACTCCACCATCGGCGGCGAAGGATCGGGATACGCCTCGATGTCCAGACGGCTGAACGCATAACCGCCAATCGCCAAAGCCGCGGCGAACACGATGAGCACAACGTTGCGGTAGCGGAGCAGAGTACGGATGATTGCCTGCATGCCGGCTAGTCCTCGCTCCCGCGCAGCAGTTCAGCGCCTGTGCTCACCACCTGATCGCCGTCGTTGAGTCCCTGCACCACTTCAACGCTCGTCGCCGTCGTGTTGCCCAGCACCACCGGGCGCCGGTTGTACTTGCCCTGCGCTGCCGGCACAAACACAAAGGTGTCGTGTCCGTTCTGGATTACGGCCGTCGCCGGCACCACAATCACTTCGCGCGGAGCGCCCGTTACCGTCATCGTGGCGTACATCGACGGCTTCAGCTTGTGTCCAGGATTGGGCAGCACCACCCGCGCCTTCAGCGTCAACGAAACCGGATCGACAGCATCCGAAATGTTGTCGATCACGCCGTGCAGCGTCATTCCCGGATAGCCGTTCACCGTGATCGCCGCGGTTTGTCCAACCCGAACCGAAGCCTGATCCCGTGGGTACAGATCGCCCAGCATCCACACCGAATCGATATCAGCAATCGTCGCAATCGCGGTGGCATTATCCAGCGACTTCTGCAACTCCCCCGGCCCGGTACCCACGTCCAGCACCACGCCCGAGATGGGCGCCGTAATCGGAACCACGTCGCTGGTTTCGTTTTCGTTGAACCCAAGCATGCGCAGCGCCTGCCGCGCACGCTCCAACTCCGCATGATCGGCATCGTCCAGCGCCTTCAGATCGTCGTAGTCGCGCTGTGCCATCACCTCGTGCGCCAGCAATTCCTTTGCTCGATTCAGCTGCAGATCCGCGCGCGCCGACTCGATCTTCGCCTTCTCAAAATCCGATCGCGCCTGCGCCGCATCGCTGCTCTGCAACGTCCCGATCGCTTCGCCCTTGTGAACTTCCTGCCCCGGCAGAATCTTCAGCGACAGCACCCGCCCGCTGATCAGCGGATAGATATGCACCATCCGCGTTGGCACCGCCGTCACCCGCGCCGGCAACACCAGCTGGCTGGCCACCTTTTCGCGATGCACCGTCGTCGTCTCCACCACCTTCTGTGACGGCGTCGCTGTGGCCGGCGGCGTCGATTCACCACCGTGGCACCCGCCCAAAATCAGCGCGCCCACACAGGCGCTCAAACCCAAAACAAATCTCTTCATGGAACGATCTCCGTAGCGGCGGCATAGCTGAGCTGATGCAGACTCAGCCACACCTGCTGATCAGCAGCGAGGGCATCGAGGTGGACCTGCCGGTAGTCGCGCAGCGCGTCCAGATAATCCAGCAGAGTCGCGGCGCCGTGCCGGTAGCTGAACTCCAGATTTGTGCGCACCCGTTCCGACTCGGCCAGATAACGCCCGTGATAGCGCTTCGCCACATCCAGTGCCGTCTGATACGCCGCCCATGCCTGATCGACGTCGTTGAATACCTGATTCCGCGCCTGCACTTCGGCCAGCCGCGACGACTGTGCTTCGTACCGCGTCCGCTCCTTCTCTCCCTGATTGCGATCGAAGATGCGCAGCGGCACCGATACCTGAAATCCCGCCGTGTTGTAGACGCCCGAGCGCTCGTACTCACCACCCAGCGTCGGATCCGTCGTCCCTTCCGCAGCGGCCACCTTCACGTTGGCATCGGCCAGTGTCACCGACTGCTGCGCCGCCAGATAATCCGGCCGCGCCGCCAATGCCTGCTGCCGAATCTGCCCCGGATCCGGATTCACCGCGGGCGGGTCCAGCGATCCCGCGATCGCAAACGTTGGCGAAGGCTGATCGATGCCCATCAGCAGTTGCAGCGAATCGCTCGCCTGCTCCAGATTCAGCTTTGCATTGTCGTAGTCGGACTCGAACTCCGCCAGTTGCAGATCGATGCGCTCAAAATCGGTTCTGCTGATGTCTCCGGCGTCGAGCCGCGCCTTGCTCAGATCGAGCGTCTTGCGATAGCTGTCCAGGTTCTCCTGCGCCACCTGCAGCGCGTCTTTGGCTTCCAGCATGTTGGTAAAGGCGTCCTTCACCTGCATCACCAGTTGCCGTTCCTGGTCGTTGTACTGGCTCTGCGTCACCGCCGTTGTCGCATGCGCCGCGTCCATTCGCCACCGGCGCTTCTGCCCGCGCTCAAACAACCGCGAAACATTCCCGGCGTACGAATACGGATTGCTCGGATTGTTCGCCGGCAGCGAGACATCGGCACCCGACAACGTGAATGTCGGATTCTGTCGCAGTCCCGCCGTGATCTCCGCCGCTTTGGTCGCGTCAACATGCTGTTCGGCCGACAGCAGCCCCGGATTTTTCGTCCGTGCGATCGCGAGTACCTGCTGCAGCGTCAGCGCCGACGGTGCAGCAGTCTGAGGATAAGCAGGCGCGGTCACCAGCACAGCAGCCAGCGGCCAGAGCCCGGAAAAACAAAGTCTCATGATGCGTGTCCATTCATCGCGCAAGCGCGAGCAGGTATACAGACGGGAATTCGACGACCGTGGCCGCGTTTACCGGTGTGGCGGAGGCCTGGACCACAAGGCGCGCACGGGCCTCGTTGGCGGAGCGACGGGTGATACTGCAAGAGATAGAAAATCAGTCTTGCCGGGCCCCGGCATTGCCGTGAACGACGCGCTCATCGCAACCGCGGGCGCCACCGGATGGGTGCCGCTTACCAGTAGCCCATGCTGATCGCTTCGTCCGCACGCCCGCTCCACTTCAGCCGGATTGTGCGAAGCCTGCAGGTCATCGGATAACGAGATGACCGGCAACAGAACCGTGCTCAGCATTGCCAGCGCAGTCAGTTGCAAACCGATCTTTGGCAGCAGGGAGTTTCGACCTGCCCGACTCCGTTGGCTGAGCCAAAGGGTCCACAGGGCAACCGCAACCGCCATCCATGAAAGATTGGAGAGGAGTTCCACTTGTCGCTATGCGCATTATATCCGGGGCACTGCCCGGTCTTGTTGCCGCAGCCCCATCGCCTCGCACGCCGTGTGCACGAAAAACGGCCGGAATCCCTGGGGACTCCGGCCGGTGAATGAATCAATCGCGCTCTAGAAATCCAGCTTGCCTCCCAGCTGGATAATGCGCGGATCGCGGTAGCTCGTGACGTCGCCGAACAGGCTGCTCGTATTCGAGGTTGTCACGCCGCTGTAGTTGGTGTGGTTGAAGGTGTTGAACGTCTCGCCGCGGAACTGGAACTTCAGCCGGTCTCCGATATTGAAGTTCTTGTAGAGAGCCAGATCCCAGCGCTGCCATCCTGGCCCACGCACCGATCCGCGGTGCTCATTGCCAGGTGCCGTCGCACTCGTATCCGTGACGAACACGCTCTTGTTGAACCAGTTCAGCCGGGTGTGAATCCCCGATCCGGAATTCGGGTTTCCCGTCTGGTTCGGCCGCGCTCCTGCAGCGCTGGCCGAATCCAGCAGACCCAATCCCGCCGGATCGGCACTCGTCGTGACTGTGAGCGGCACACCGCCGTTCATGTAGACCAGGCCGCCCAGCTGCCATCCACCGAGCACGTGTCCTCTCGCACCCTGTTGCGCGCGGAAGAAGGGAAGCGAGTACACAAAATCCGCGTTGAACATGTTGCGGATGTCGTACTGCGCCGGCCCGTATTCTCCTGCGATGTTGTAGACGTTCTGCACCGCGGTGCTGCGGTCTGTCTGGTTGTCCGTCAGCGCCTTCGACCAGGTGTAGTTAGCATCGACGAGTGAGCCATCGGAGAACCGCTTCTGCACCGAAGCCTGCAGCGAGTGGTAGCTCGATGCGAACCATGGCTCGATCGCGTTGATCGCGTCATAACCGAGGGATGGGCGAATCTGATTCAGCAGCGTTGTGTTCGAGCGCGTGATGCTCGGAACCCCCAGGCTCTGCCATGCTCCAGGATGCGGCTGGTTCAAATCCACTTCGCCCAGCAAATGCGTTCCCAAAGACCCGACGTACCCGATGTCAGAGATCAGGTTCGCCCGCCATTGCTGCTGCACATCCAGGCTGAACTGCTGTCCATAAGGATTCGAATGCTGGTATTGCGTAGCGTGCAGCGCCGGTGGCACGGTGCTCACGTTCACCGTTCCCGACAGCGGATTCGACAGGCTTCCTGCGTTGATGGAAATCGTCTGCACGTAGGGCGGGTTCTGGAAAATGTTCTGCTCGATATCACCCACCAGCGACGAGTCGAACGCAATTCCGTAGCCGCCCCGCAACGCCGTCTTGCCGTTGCCGAAGACGTCATAGGCAAATCCAATCCGCGGTGCAAAGTCCAGGTTAGCCTGCGGAGCCGGATGATCGCCAAAAGGAGCCCCCGACGTTCCCGCGACAACAAGGCCGTTGGTCGGGTTGTAGCTGCCGTTCGGCGTCGCTCCACCGGCACACGGCGCCTTCGTGCAGATGTGCCCCGTGTTGTCGATCGTCGGCGCTGCTGATGCCGAGTAGATCCCCGGATCGAAGTTGGTCAGCATCTTGTGCTTGTCGATCGGCTGCTCGAAGTACGAGTAGCGCACGCCCGCATTGATCGTCAGACGCGGCGTCGCCTTCCAGTCGTCCTGCACGTACGCCTCAAACTGATTCATCCGGATATCCGGTGTCAGGTCCAGCGAAGCCTGCGAGAACGATGCCTGCTGACCGAGCAGGAACCATGCCCAGGACTGGTAAAAGGAACTCGTCCCGGTCGGAGCGCCCGTATTCGTGAAGCCAAAGCTCCCCGCGTTGCTGCCCGCCGCGTTTTCCGATTTTTGATAGTAGTGATAGCTCGCCCCGGCGCGCAGCGAGTGGTTGCCGAGAATGTACGTGACATTCCCGTATGGATTGCGATCGCGGTTGTAGTCGCGATACGGACCATAGCTGCTCAGCGCCGTTCCGCCCGTGAACGTCACGCTCGGGATACGCCCCAGCGTAGATACATACGGCAGCGTCGGCTTCACGTCCGGCGACTGCGCCGAGTCCAGATATCCGGTCGGATTGGAGAGAATCGCGCCATACGAGTATGCGAATCCGCCATCCACCAGGAACTTCGGCGAGACCGTATACAGAAAATGCCCGAGGTAGTTCCTGCCCGGAGCATTGGTGCTGGTCACGCCCACTCCCGGAAATCCTGCCCCCTGGAACAATCCGCCCGGTTCCACCGTCGGGATCGAGTCATCCACTACGCGCACAAAGACGTTCACCTTGTTGCCGAAGTTCTGATCGAGCCGCCCGATCTCCTGCGTCTCGTTGTAGAGGTTCCGCTCGGTCGTGTTCAGCGTGATCGCCGAACCCGTGCTGTCCGTGATGTTTCCCGAAGGAATCTTGCCGAAGACGTCCTTGATGTACGCCTGGGCCGTCGGGTCGATGTTATTGATCTGCGTCGAGGTCTGCGTGCACGTGCCGTTGGCATTCACCGCTACGCACACCGGAACTGGAAACGTCCCCGTGCGCATCGCAGCCGTCGGATCGCCCGCCAGAATCAGACTGCTGTACGTAATCACCCGCCGGAATTCCTGCGAGAAGAAGAAGAACGTCTTGTTCCGGCCGTCATACAGCTTGCCCAGCCACACCGGCCCGCCGATCGTGTAGCCGTAGTTGTTGTAGTGCAGCGGCGGCCGCTTCAGCCCGCTCAGATTGTTCGAGAAGCTGTTCGCCGCGTCATAGTCGCCGCGGTTGAATTCGTGCAGATCGCCGTGCAGCAGATTGGTGCCGCTCTTGGTGACGAGATTGATCTGTCCGCTCGCGCTGCGTCCGAATTCGGCACTGTAGGTGTTACGAATCGTCTTGAACTCCGCAATCGCGTCGATGCTCGGATAGATCAGCAGCGTGTAGTTCGAACCGCGGTCCACGTTGTCCGCGCCGTCCACCGTCCATGTGTTGGCGCTGCTGCGCTGCCCGTTGATCGAAAACGAGACCACGTTCGTCTCCCCCGATGGATTCGACAATCCGATATACAGCTGATCCCCGCCGCCGTACGCGACTCCCGGCTGCAGGCCGACCAACTGCTCGTAGTTGCGGTTGTTCAGCGGCAGACCCACCATCTGCGTGCCGTTGATCAGGGTGCTCTCATCGGCCGTCTGCGTGTTCACCTGAACATCGCTGGCCGCCACCCGTACCGTCTCCGTGCTGCTTCCCACCGGGAGCGTCAGATTCACGGCAAGCGTGTCGCCAACATTCAGATGAATGTCCACCACAGTTGCGGACTTGAATCCTTTGGCGTTGGCCGTTACCGAGTAACTGCCCGGCTGCAGCTGCGGAGCCGCATAATTCCCGCTTGAATCGGATTGCACCTGACGAGCCTGGACCCCGTGGACGATGTCCTCGATCGTTACCGCGGCTCCGGCAATTGCAGCGCCGCTGCTGTCATGAACCGATCCGTTGATCGACCCGGTGATAGCCTGCGCGAACGCTCGCCCCGAACAGGCCAGCACGAACGCCGCGAGAAGAAAGAATGCGAAAACACGTTGACTGGAACGCGTCACCATCGGTGGAACCTCCAAAAATTGCAGCGAGCACGCTGCAAGGCCAGGCGGCATCCTCTTCGGGATACCGGTCGTGGAAAATGGCCCGTCTGCGGCAGTTTCATCCTGCCTGCGGGGCGGCTGAGTTTTTGTCTTGCTTTGCAGTCGAACGGGATCGGAAACGGGCTACCGATCCAAGGGGGAAATGCAGCAGCTCTGGGGTCTGCCAACCAAATCTTACAACTGTGTGAACGCCGATAGTGATCGATCCACGCAATACCGTCACAAACTCAGGCTAAAAAACCGCAACCCCGGTCCAACGAACCGTGAAAAATCCAATCCAGACCCGCCAGCGTTCGCCTCTCCAACCTGTCAAGGGTCCCGGAGCCAAACGAAGGTAATAACCGCTGATTCCGCAGGGCTTCCGTGCCAAATCGCCTCAACAAAATTGGCGCTCTTATTCGCTGGACTTGGTATCCTGAAGATAGAGGGTAAATAAAAAATGGCCGCTATCAGGCGGCCTTTTCCTTTGGAAAGAGAACCGATGCCAGTGCGAACGGCCAGCCTCGACTGCAGACAATCTTTCGCTGACCGAAATTCCGCCGACCGTCTCCTGGCCCACTGCTCGTTCACCAAGCAGCCGTTTCAATGCATTCACAACCACGAATGCGGCACTCGCACCCACGATCGCATCTGCCCTCGAATCAATCATCGAACGGGGTCGTACGCATGAATGCCGCATTCACAACCACGAATGCGGCACTCACAACCACGAGCGATCTGCCCTTGCGCCATGCACTTAGCAGGTTGTCGAATTTGTAAACCTATAGCAAGTATCACCGAATCAATCACTTGCAATTTGTCACCCATGCGAAGACACAAACAAGGGGACGAAAGGGACGCCAAAGGGACGCCTTCGACAGGCGCAACCTACTTCACTGAGTCGCCGTTGCCGGCACCGTTCACCGGCGCGCCCACACCCCTGCCTCACCGGAAACGCCCTGGCTTGCCCCCTGTTAACGAAGTGGCTAACACCAAGGGGGGTCGAGTCCATCAGGTTTCCAGCAGAATCAACAACATCCCGAGGGGTCACCCCCCTTCTTAGATCTTGTGGCCGGCCCCTTTTACAGCCCGGCGGCGATTCTGGTCCGCGGATCCAGATGATCCCGCAGAGCATCGCCCAGGAAATTGAAGGAAAGGACGCACAGCATGACCGCGATTGCCGGAAACACCACCAGGTGCGGCGCTTCGAACAGGAACGGGCGCGCATCGTTCAGCATCGAGCCCCAGCTCGCGGCCGGCGGCGGTACCCCCAGCCCCAGAAAGCTCAGCGTCGCCTCCGCCAGGACAGCTCCGGCCATTCCGATCGCTGCCTGCACGATCAGCGGCTGCAGGATATTTGGCAGAATGTGCCGCGTAAAAATCCGCAGGTCGCTCGCACCCACGGCGCGCGCCGCCTCCACAAATTCCCGCTCCCGAGCCGCCAATACCTGCGCCCGCACCAGTCTTGCGTATCCCACCCAGCCGCCGATCGAAAGCGCGAGGATCAGGTTCAGCAGCCCCGGCCCCAGAAATGCCACAAACGCGATGGCCAGCAGGATTCCAGGCAGCGCGAGGAACGCGTTCATCAGGAAGGTGTTGATCGTGACGTCGAGCCATCGGCCGTAGTAGCCGGCCAGGCCGCCAAAAATCAGCCCCAACAGAAATGAGAGCCCCACCACCGAAATCGCCACCGTCAGCGACAGCCGCGCGCCAAAGATGACTCGCGAAAGAATGTCGCGCCCCAGTTCGTCGGTACCCAGCCAGTGAGCGGCGCTGGGAGCCGCCAGGCGATGGGTCAAATCCAGTGCGGCCGGATTGTAGGGAGCCAGGACCGGAGCCAGCAAAGCCATCGCCCCGAACCACAGCATCAGCGCGATGCCGATCACCGCCAGCGGTTGGCGTCGAAGCAGTCGCCAGGCCGCGGAACCGCATCTCAACACGTCGAATCGCCGAACTGCGGTCTTTTGGTCATCCATAGGCGAGGATTGATTTCCCGGGATTGTCTCATCCCGATGCAGCCTTGGTACACGTGACCCCTTCGGGCGGTATGAATTTAGCAAGGCGTTGCAATAAAATCATTCTACGGACGCCGCTTCACAAGGAGTGTCTCGCAATTCAATGAAAATGAAGGGCATGAAAGTTGCAGTCTGCGGAGCCGGTGGTTTCATCGGCGGTCATCTGGTTCAGCATCTGATGAGCCAGGGTGTTGACGTCGTGCGAGCGGTCGATGTCAAGCCGGTGGATGAGTGGTACCTGGTTTCCGACGGCATTGAAAATCTAACCCTCGATCTGAAAGACAAAGACAGCTGCTACCGCGCGGCGAAAGGCGTCAAAGGGATCTTCCAGCTCGCCGCCGACATGGGTGGCATGGGCTTCATTGAAAACAACAAAGCCCTCTGCATGCTGAGCGTGCTCACGAACACGCACATGCTCATGGCTGCCCGCGATTCCGGCGTCGAGCGCTTCTTTTATTCTTCCTCCGCTTGTGTCTACAACGGCGACAAGCAAAAGGATGCGAACGTCACTCCGCTGAAAGAAGAAGACGCGTATCCCGCCCTTCCTGAAGATGGCTATGGATGGGAGAAGCTCTTCAGCGAACGCATGTGCCGCCACTTTGAAGAAGATTTCGGCCTCACCTGTCGTGTCGCGCGCTACCACAACGTTTACGGGCCCCATGGTACCTGGACCGGAGGACGCGAGAAGGCGCCGGCCGCTATCTGCCGCAAAGTGATCGAGGCGAAATCCTCCGGTAAACACGAAATCGAAATCTGGGGCGACGGCAAACAGACCCGCAGTTTCATGTACATCGACGACTGCACCAGAGGAACGCTTGCAATCGCCGAGAGCGAAATCGACGAGCCCATCAATCTGGGCTCCAGCGAGTTAGTCACCATCAACCAGCTGGTGGACATCGTTGAAGAGATCGCCGGAGTGAAACTGAACCGTCGTTATAAGCTCGATGCTCCGAAAGGCGTCAACGGGCGCAACAGCGACAACACGAAGATCCTCGAGAAGCTCGGGTGGGAACCTTCGATCCGCCTGAAGGACGGCATGGCAAGAACCTACGCGTGGATCGAAAGCCAGATGCTGGTGGGAGCCGGCCGCTGAATACCCAGACCCTCCCGACCACCCGCCAGCCCAAAGTCGCGATGCTGAAGACAGGAGTTTGAGCCGAAACGATGCGCATTTTTGTCAATGAATTCTGTGGGCACCCATTTCAGATGGAGCTCAGCAGGAAGCTGGCGAAGATGGGCCATCCGGTTTACCACGTCTATTTCGCGGACAATCAATCGACCCCGAAAGGCGAAACGCAGCTTCGGCCTGACGACTCTCCGAACCTGACCATCGAAGGGCTTCACATTCAGTGCGAGTTCTCCAAACACTCCCTGCGCACACGGCGCCAGGCCGATCTTGAATACGGCCGCGAAGCCGCTGATCGGGTCGCGAAGTTCCGTCCGGACGTCGTTATCTCGGCCAACATGCCACTCGACGCACAGAAGATCCTTCAGCTCGCGGCGCATCAGCACGGCGCACGTTTTGTCTTCTGGCTGCAGGATGTTTACTCCGTCGCCGTTCGTTTTGTTCTCAGCCGCAAAGCAAAGCCTCTCGCGGCGCTTGGCGGCTGGTATTTCGAACGCCTGGAAAAGCAGCTCCTCCGGCAGTCCGACGCGGTGGTTTGCATCGCACCTGGCTTCGTCGATTTCGTTCGCGCCTGGGGCGTGCCGGAATCGAAGATCTCCCTCATTCGCAACTGGGCTCCGATCGACGAAGTCACGCCCATGCCACGCGACAATGGGTGGGCCCGAGAAAATGGCGGCGCAAGCCGATTCTGCTTTATGTACTCGGGCACGCTGGGCATGAAGCACCGGCCCGAATTGTTGCTCGACCTGGCGAAGCGATTGGAAGCTCGCGGCGACGCGCGCCTGATCGTGATCGCCGGCGGCGCAGGTGCTGACTGGCTCAGGGAAAAAGCACACGAAGTCAGTCCCGAGTTCCTCACCGTACTCCCGTTCCAGCCCTACGAACGCATCTCCGAGGTCATGGGTTCAGCCGATGTGCTGATCACGCTCCTTGATTCCGAGGCAAAAACGTTTGCCGTCCCATCGAAGACGCTCTCCTATCTCTGCGCCGGCCGCGCGCTCATTGTCGCCGCTCCGTCAGCGAATGAGGCTGCGCGTGTTGTCGAAGATGCCCAGGCCGGACTGGTCGTCTCTCCGGATGACTCCACCGGCATCATCGCGGCAGCCGAACGCTTGCTGATGGACCAAGCTCTCTGCTCGGAGTGCGCGGTCAATGCCCGGCGCTACGCCGAACAGCAGTTCTCCATCGACGCTATCGTTGAACGCTTTCTCAGGGTGCTGCAGCCGGATGGATCAGGCGGCATCGAGACCGAGGAACTTGTTCTCGCCGACGGAAGCAGGGAACGGAACGAATCGTGGCAGCGTCCAGCCTGAACGCCTCCAGCGGAACCGTTGTCCTGTTCGGTGGGACCGGCTTCATCGGCACTCACCTGGCCATGCACTGGCTACGGGAGAACCTGGCCCAGCAGGTCGTCCTCGTCGACCTGAACCCGCCGCGCCTTGAGCCCTGGACCGCGTTTCTGCAGGAAGCTCTTTCCACCGGCCGGGCCGTTTTCGTGCAATGGGATGTGCGTCAGCCGATTCCGGAAACGCTTCTGCCAAAAGCCGATCTCATCTTTAACCTTGCTGCCGTGCATCGTGAGCCCGGCCACCAGCCCCACGAATATTTCGAAACCAACCTTCAAGGCGCGGAAAACGTCTGCACCTGGGCTTCGGCGATCGGATGCTCTCGGATCGTTTTCACCAGCAGCATCGCTCCCTACGGCCCGTCGGAAGAGATGCGCAACGAAGCCTCGCTGCCGGTGCCCGATTCACCGTACGGGAGCTCGAAACTCGCCGCCGAGAAGATGCACATGGGCTGGCAGGCCGGCCGCATTGGCCGCAAACTCCTCATCCTTCGCCCCGGCGTTGTTTTCGGGCCCGGCGAAGGTGGCAATGTCACGCGTCTGGTTCGCAGCCTCGTCAAGGGCTACTTCGTCTACACCGGAAACCGCGAGACGCGCAAAGCCGGCGGATACGTCAAGGAACTGTGCCGGGTGGTTCGATTCGCCCTTGAACATCAGGACACCACCACCGATGCTGTTACGTTGCTGAATTTCTCTCTCGATCCGCCGCCGACGCTCGAAACCTACGTCGCTGCGATCCGCAAAGTTGCGGGGATTCGTCGCTCGCCGCCGACTGTGCCCCGGTGGTTGCTCCTCGGCGTCTCGCATCCGATTCACGCTGTCGCCAGCACGCTTGGAATTCGGCAGCCCATTAGTCCGGTTCGCGTTCGCAAAACATTTCGCTCCACCTCCATCGATCCGCGCGGCCTGCGTGAACTGGGATACCCGTGGTACTACACGCTGGAAGAAGCGCTCGAAGACTGGAAGAGCGATCTCCCCTCCGACTTCTCGCGCCAGCCGAAGGAAGGGTCAACGGCCGGTCCGGGCAACGCCCTTGGCAGGACCACCACGCAACTCAGCATCGTTCTGGCGCTCCTGCTCAGCATCGCCGGACGCGGTCACGCGCAGTCGGCCGACGATGCTCACCGCATCTTCGACCTCACCAATCAGGATCGTCACGAGCACGGGCTACCCGCACTGCGCTGGGACGATGCGCTGGCAGCTGCAGCTCAGACGCACGCGGATCGCATGGTCCATCAGCGGACTCTTTCTCATCAACTTCCTGGCGAGCCCGAACTGATGGCGCGCGCAGCATCGGCGGGCGCCCACTTCCGCGCCATCGCCGAAAACATCGCGACCGGCCCCAACGCCAATGCTATCGACGTGGAGTGGATGCATTCCCCGTCGCACCGCGCCAACATTCTCGATCCCAAAATGGACGCACTTGGCGTCGCGGTTGCGCGGGTCGGCGGCGTCCTCTATGCGGTCGAGGACTTCGAGCAATCTTCGGAAGCGCTGACGCGCGACCAGGTGGAGGAACGCATCCGCACACTGCTCCACGCTCAGGGTGTTGATGCATCGTCGCCTTCCGGTCCGGCCGAAGAGGCCTGCGCCATGTCGCGTGGAATTCCTGAAGGCTCGAATGCGCGATCGATTGTACGTTTCGAAACGCCAGACCTGAGCCAGTTGCCCAGCCAGGTCCTGCAACAGATTCGGGCCGGCGATTTCAGGAAGGCCGCCGTCGGCGCGTGCACTCCTGGCGCGAGTCAGGCGAACTTCACGACCTATCGGGTTGCGATTCTTCTCTACTAGAAACGCTGCTCCAGTCCGCCGGGTTGGGACGGCTGCGTCTGCCGGCATTGTTCACGCGGTTCGTTTTTCGGCCTGGCTTTCGCTTGTGCCCGGGCCAACATAACCCGGAAGAGTGAGGGTGACTGCTGGAAAGGCTTTGCTATAATTTCAAGAGCACGCCGACTCACTCCTCAGTAGCTCAATGGCAGAGCATTCGGCTGTTAACCGAAGGGTTGTAGGTTCGAGTCCTACCTGAGGAGCCAAACTTTCAATCCCGGAATCGTCCTGATTCTGTGGTTTTCCTCCTACAAAGTTATGCAGTGTTGCTGAGGTCTTTTTCCAGCCGCGGCAGGTCCGTTCCCGGCCTGACAGGACCGGGGGGTGACGATGTTGTCGTGTTTCCTGGGGGGACAAATTACAAGTGATTGATTCGGTGATGTTTGCGACACGTTTACAAGTGTGACAACCTGCTAAGTGATTGGCGCAAGGGCAGATCGCTTGTGGTTGTGAGTGCTGCATTGGTGGTTGTGAATGCGGCATTCATGCGTGCGAACAAGTTCGATGATTGATTCGAGGGCAGATGTACTCGTGGTTGTGAGTGCCGCATTCGTGATTGCGAATGCGTTGAAACGGCCGTTTGGTGAACGAGTGGTGGACTGGAGACGGTCGGCGAAAATTCGGTCAGCGAAAATTGTCGGATGCTGTCGAGGCTGGCCGTTGGCACTGGCATCGGTTCTCCTTCCAAAGAAAAAGGCCGCCTGATGGCGGCCTTTTTAATTTCCCCTCTATTTTTAGAATACCAAGTTCAGCGAATACCAGCGCCAACATTATCGCGAAGCATTGGCGGGCAAGGGGCGTGGAATGAGGGGGAACACTTTCGTACCGTGAGGGAAGGGCTTGACAGATTTTCCGTGGGAGCGGGCGCGCGGGGTTCGATTCATCACCCCAGCGAGCAACAGCGTCTCGCCGGGGACCCCAGCCAGCGAGTGCGTCTCTCGGGGCGGGCGCATCGCGCTGGATCGAACAAGGAAGGCGCTGACGCGCCTCCTTCTTTTTTTGCGCGCGCGCGCGATGCGGGATGTCTGCTGTTTCCAGTGTGGTGGATCTGAAGTCTGCTTATGGCTTGGGTGACGAAGAAGCAGATCCCTCGCTCCGCCTCCCCCATCTGCGCCACTAGCCAGCGCGCTTGCGGTTGGTAGGCCGGGGCTTGGTCTTGCTCTTGTTTTCGACGTTGAGCGCGACTGCGGCACGGATGAGATCCTTGAGGGCCGCTTCATTGATCTTGTCGCCCTCGTGGATGTCGATGGCGCGCCGGACATTGCCTTCGAGGCTGGAGTTGAAGAGGCGGGCGGGGTCCTTGAGGGAAGCGCCCTTCGCAAAGGTCATCTTGACGTGATCCATGTAGGTTTCGCCGGTACAGACGATGCCGCTGTGGGAGAAGACAGGTGTGCCCATCCATTTCCATTCTTCAAGGATGTCGGGGTCGGCTTTGTGGATGATCTCGCGCACCCTGGCGAGCGTTTTGCCGCGCCAGTCTCCCAGTTCCTTAATCCTTTGGTCGATGAATGCAGAAGCGGATTCCATGGGACGTTCTCCTTCTGTGTTCAGCTCCGACTTACGGAGTTATTTTCGTTGCGACGCGGCGCAGCCTGCAACCTGGGTATGGCTTTGCGTCGCGCGGCGGCGATCCGATTCAGCTCGCACGGCGTGCGGCGCGACTTCTGCCGACATAGGGCAGGGCGAACAAGTACAGGCCGGTTACGAAGAGGAAAGCGAGCGGGGCTACCGCCAGGAGGCCCAGCGCGGTGTTGTATTTCTTCAGCACGATGGCGACGATGTTGATGAGAACGGCGACCGTGAAGGCCATGGACAGCCAACGGTGCGTCTGCCGAATCCATTTGTTCCAGTTCAAAGTGACCTCCAAATTCCTGCGCCGCCTTCGGGCGGTTAGTTGGGTGTTGCGGTATCGAACTGCTTTGCGTACTCGGCGGTGAGCCGCTTCCAGGCTTCCAGCCTCATAGCGTCGCCGCCGGCAATGCGTCCGATGGGGTCGCCGGCCAGGAGCCGATCGAGGACGTCGAAGCAAATGTGCCAGCCTGCGGCACCCCACGAGATATAGCGATGATCGATGCTATGCCACAGCTTGAGGCGAGTGCCCTGGCCGAGCGGCTCGAGCTGCCACCGGATGTCGTAGAACTCGAGCACATGGGGAGGGTCAGCTCGTGTCACCGTAGTTTCAGAGACCGCCATCGTTCCCACCCAGGTGAGCTTGACCGTGTTGCCAACCACACCAAGGTTTCCGTCGGCCAGAAAGGGCGCCCACTCGGAGAGCTGCGCGGGATCGGTGAGGGCCGCCCACACGAGTTCAGGAGGGTGGCGGAGTTCCCGCTCGAGGATGAGCGTCCACTTCTCTCCGTTCTTTTGAACCTGCGCCTGGCTGGCAGGGCCTGGTGTGTAGTGGTCGCGATCGGTCACCTAACTTCTCCTCGTGTCGTTTTCAGTTTGCGGGGATGGGGCGGTGTACTCGACGCGGCGGTCGAGGTGGCGTTCGAGAGCGTCGACGAAAGCGGACCAGAAGCGGCGCAACGGAGCCAGCCAGGCTTCCATTTCGGGCGGCGGCCCGGGCGTCGGCGGGTCGAGACGGCGCGTCATCGGTTTGCTCCGTGCTTTGCCGCTGGTGACGCGCCGTTCGCTGGTTGCTTGCTGTTCATGGTGTCTCCGCGCTGGGCGATGGTCAGCCGTTCCACATGAGCTGCGAGATCTGAATGATGTTGCCGCAGGTGTCGTTGAGCATGGCGATCTTCGAGGCAGTCACGTCGGTGGGCGGCATGGTGAACTCGGCGCCCCTGGACTTCATGCGCTCGTAGTCGGCCTGGAGGTCGTCAGTGAAGAACATGGCGGCGGGCTGACTTTGCTGGAAGAGGGCCTGCTGGTAGGTTTTGGCCGCGGGGTTGCTGTTGAGCGCGAGCTGGAGTTCGGTGCCGTTGGGATCTTCGGCCGAAGCGACGGTGAGCCAGCGAAACGGTCCCTGGCTGAAGTCGTTCTTCTTTACGAAGCCGAGCACATCGGTATAGAAGCGCAGGGCGTTGTCCTGATCGTCGACGTGGAGGGTGGTGATTTTGATTTTCATTTCTCTGCTCCTTTTTTTCGTTGGCGGCTGGGGCCGCGGGGTTTGGCTGGTTTTCTTTTCGCCGTGGCGGATTGGGCCATGCGGTCGAGGTGGCGTTCGAGAGCATCGAGGTGAGGGGCCCAGAAGCGGCGGTACTCCTCGATCCAGGACGCGGCTTCTTTGAGGGGGCCTGCATCGAGCCGGCAGGGACGCCACTGGGCCTCGCGGCCGCGGGCGATGAGGCCGGCGCGCTCCAGCACTTTGAGGTGCCGGGAGACGGCGGGCATGGACATTTCGAAGGGCCGGGCGAGTTCGGTGACCGAGGTTTCGCCGAGGGCAAGCCGGGCGAGGATGGCGCGGCGGGTGGGGTCGGCGAGTGCTCCGAAGGTATTGCTGAGGTGATCCTGCATCGTAAATAACCAATCCATTAAATAACTGACTGGTTAAATATAGGACGGAGCCGCGGAGGTGTCAATCCCTTCCGAAGATTTTTTTAGGAGCGCGGAGGGTGACCGGTTGGCGCGCTATTCCTCGCGGAGAAGCACGAGGGGATCGAGGGAGAGGGCGCGCTGGGCGGGAATCCATGTGGCGATGAGGCCGAGGAGGGCCATGGCGAGGACGACTCCGGCGAGGACGATGGGATCGCGGGGGGTGGCCTGGTAGACGATGGAGGCGAGGACGCGGCTGGCGAGGATGCCGAAGATGAGTCCGGCCAGCGAACCGATCGCGAGGAGTTTGAGAGCGCGGCCGAGTGCGGTGTGGAGGACTTCTTTGCGTTGCGCGCCGAGGGCGATGCGGATGCCGAGTTCGCGCAGGCGGCGGCTGACGGAATATGCGGCCATGCCGAAGATGCCGGTGATGGAGAGCATCGCGCCCATGATGCCGAGGACTCCGAGGGAGACGGTGGCGACGCGCGAAGGGAAGAGGGCGATGCCAAGGTAATTCGTCCAGGAATCGACATCAACAGAGAGGCCTGCATCGACATCGTGCGCGGCGCCGCGCAGGGCGGGGAAGAGCTGCTGGGGATCGCGGCTGGAGCGCACGATGAGCTCGGTGGCGCGCGACGGCGATTGCAGGAAGGGGAGGAACATGGCCGGGGTCCGATCTTCGGTGACGCTGAAATACTTGCCGTCTTCGACGATGCCGATGATCTGGATGCGGGTTCCGTCCTGGAGGCGGTAGGAGCGGCCGGTAGCCGCTGTGCTGGAGCGAAAGAGCTGGCGGGAGAATTCTTCATTGACGATCGCGACGCGAGGGGCATTCTGATCGTCGTGCCAGGTGAAATCGCGACCGGACAACAGCGTGGTGCCAGCGGCGGCGAGATAGCCTGGGGAGACGTTGTACCGAAAGGGCACGGCGGCGGCGTTGACGGAGCGAAGATCTCGGGTGTCCTCGTTAAAGACGTGAGTATTCTTCGCGGCGGCGTAGACGAGGGGCGGATAGAGAGTGATGAGCCCGGCATGCTGGACGCCGGGAACGGTTTCGAGGGAATGGACGAGGCGCTTCTGCGCTGCGAAGAGGCGATCGCCGGAATAGCCGGCGGAGGCCAGGTCGACGCTGACGATCGTGGCGTTGCGGGGCTCGAAGCCGAAATGGCCATGGAGGGCGCGGACGAGGCCGCGTACGGCAACGAGCGAGGAAGTGACGAGCACGGCGCAGATGGCGATCTGGACGACGAGGAGAATATCGCGCAGCGTGATACGGCGGCCGGAGGTACCCGTGGTACCGGCTTTGATCACCGCATAAGGATTCGCGTGCAGCACCTGGCGGAGGGGGACGAGTCCGAAGGCGAGTCCGCTGAGGAGAGCGAGGAACAAAGCAACGAAGCAGACCCTGGCGTCGGGCGTGACGGGCACCCGGATGGGGGCCATGGGAAAGGGCTGCCATTCACTGAGGCGCTGCAGAAGAACGATGCTGCCGGTGAGTCCGAGAGCGCCGCCCGCGAGGGCAATCAGGATCGCCTCGGTGAGCAACTGGCGCAGGATGCGGCGGCGCGTGGAACCGAGGGCGAGGCGGAGAGCGATCTCGCGGAAGCGGTCAGCGGCGCGCGCCGCGAAGAGGCTGCCGAGGTTAGCGCACGCGGCGATGAGGATGAGGGCGGCGAGCAGCATGAGTCCGGCGAGGAAGGCGCGGGCAGGTCCGCCGAAGACGAAGAGGCCAGGATGTGCGGGTGTGTAGTCGCGGTGGGGGACTTCTTTCGGATATGCCTTTTCGAGGGATGCGCCGATGCCGTTGAGGTCGGCGGCGGCCTGAGCGGCAGTGACGCCGGGTTTGAAGCGGCCGAGCATTTCGAAAACGCCGTCGGTGTTCGCGCGGGCATCGAGGAGGTTGGTGCCATCGACCTGCTCCTGATTGACGATGGGCATGAAGTAATCGGGGGCGCCAAACACCAGGGTGCCGCCGAAGCTGCGCGGGGCGACACCGATGATGGTGAAGGGATGGCGGCCGAGCAGGACGGTGCGGCCAATGACGGATGGGTCATCGTGAAAGCGGTTGTGCCAGCAGTGCCAGGCGAGGACGATGTAAGGCGCGCTGCCGGGGCCGTGTTCGTCGGCGGCGTGGAAGAAGCGGCCGAGGAGAGGCTGAATGCCGAGGAGGTCGAAGTAGTTTCCGCTGGTGGCATAACCGGTGGTTGCGACCGGATCGTTGCCGGTGTCGAGGGTGGTGAAGGCCATCTTCCAGGCGGCGAGATCCTGGAAGGTGTGGTTGCGGTCGCGGAGGTCGCGGTAATTCGGGTAGGACTCGAAATGCTCGATGGCCCAGAGACTCTGGGGCTGAGGCACGCTGAGCGGGCGCAGGATGAGGGCGTTGAGGACACCGAAGACGACGGAGTTGGCTCCGATGGCGAGGGTGAGGGTCGCGATGGCGGCGAAGGTGAAGCCGGGAGACTTGCGGAGGACGCGCGCGGCGAAGCGAAGATCGTGGAGGAAGGTTTCGAGAAAGTGCGCGCCGAGGGCTTCGTGGGATTCTTCGCGAAATTTCTGGTAGCCGCCGAATTCAATGCGGGCGCGGCGTTCGGCTTCTGCGCGGGAGAGGCCGGAGCGCTGGAGGTCGTCGGCGCGGCACTGGATGTGGGCGAGGAGTTCGTCGTCGAGGTCGGCGGCGGTGCTCGAGGGGCGGAGGAATTTTGCGGCGAGAGAGCGGAGGAAGGATCCGAATCCGGCGAGCGGGTTCATGTCACACCTCTTCGGGTTGGGCGGAGAGGGCAGAGGTCATGGCGGCGGCGAGGCGGTTCCAGTCTTCGGTTTCTTCGCGGAAGCGCTTGCGGCCGGCGGGGGTGAGCTCGTAGAACTTGGCGCGGCGATTGTTGTCGGAGGTTCCCCAACTGGGTTTGAGGAGACCCTGGCGCACGAGGCGAAAGAGGGCGGGGTAAAGTGCTCCCTGTTCGATGAGGAGGGTGCTGCCGGAAATTTGCCCGATGCGGAGGAGGATGCCGTAGCCGTGGAGGGGCCCGAGGGAGACGGCTTTCAGGATGAGCAGGTCGAGGGTGCCGGGAAGAATCTGGGCCTGTTCGGGCATGGGTCCTCCTAATTCAATTAGGAGAGTAGCGCCACTCTCCTAAGCTGTCAAGGGGACTGGCCGTCCAGGCGCCTCGCTTCGCTTGCGCTGGGCCACTGAAGCCTCGCCGAATACTATGAATCGGATAATGGCGAAATGCGGGTGGGGGTGATTTCGGATACGCATGGGTTGTTGCGGCCGGAGGCTGTGCAGGCGCTCGACGGGGTGGACCACATCCTTCATGCGGGGGATGTGGGGGATCCGGCGATTCTCGAGGAGCTAAGGAAGATTGCGCCGGTAACGGCGATTCGGGGGAACATCGATCGGGTTGGGGCGTGTGCGCGGTTGCCGGCGACAGAGGTGGTGGAACTGGGCGGCGTGTCGTTCTATCTGTTGCACGACGTGAAGGAACTGGATCTCGATCCGCGATCGGCGGGGATTGGCGTGGTGGTGAGCGGGCACTCGCACAAGCCGGCAGTCGAGAAGAAGAAGGGCGTGCTGTATCTGAATCCGGGGAGCGCGGGGCCGCGGCGATTTTCGCTGCCGATCACGCTGGCGATCGTGACGGTGGGCGACGGCGAGGTGAAGGCGGAGATTATGGAACTGAAGCCTGTAGCTTCTGGCGCTTAGCCACTAGTGTGGTGTCCCCAAAGTTCTTTGCAAAAACATGGGAAGGCAAAAGCAGGTTCCTCGGCTCACCACCCCCAAACTGAAAAGCGTTTGGGGCCCCTTTCGCTCGGAATGACAATTTCGATTCATGTTAAGAACTTCCGCGACGCCACACTAGCTTCGGATTCTTAATAGCTCCAGCTGCAGTCGCGGGTGAAGTCGGTGGTGTCGGAGCGCTGCCAGGTGGCGCCGTGTTTCTCGACGGCGAAGATGCCGCCGGAGCCACAGAATCCGCCGCAGTTCTTAATGACGGAGACCAGGGCCTGGGTGCGGGTATGGTCGAAGCCGGGGACGCCGAGGAAGCGGACGTGGCGTGTCGTCTTCGAGGCCGCGCAACGGGCTGAGGTGGTGTCGTGTGCCTGGAGGCAGGCCTGGACCTGCGCCGTGTCGGCGGGGGAGAGCACGGTGTAGGCCTGCGGAATGGTGAACTTCTGTTTCCAGAGATGGCTCTGCTGATTGGCGGCGGTGAAGTCGTCGGTCATTTCGTGTTCGGCGGGCGTGGAGGGCTTGATGCAACTGCCGCCGACCTGCGGGATATCGGTACGCGATTCGGCGGCAAAGACGAGGGGCTCGTCGGTCTGGGTCTGGGCGGGCGCTTGATAGAGGGCGGAGTAGACCTCATAGGCCTCGGCGGGGACGGGTCCGCCACCGGGCTGGTTGAGTGGATTGGTGCGGGAGAGGTCGGGGATGGAGGGCGGCGGCAGCGTTGGCGTCGTCGGATGATGGCGCGGGATAAGGCGCACGAGGAGGATGACGGCGGCGATGAGGATGAGAGCGAGACGGAATCCCAGGCGCGGTGAGAGGCGCATGAGGTCAGGGTACAGGGAGCGGGGAGCAGGGAGCGGGGACTGGGAATTGCGACGCGTGGTTTCAGGAGCCTGGACCACGCGTCGCGGTTGCGGTTATTGAGAGTTGCCGAGGGGGTTTTGGACGGGGGTGATGGTTCCGAAGAGGCCATGGGCTTCGTCGTCGGAACCGGCGGTGAAGAAGAGGGTGGTAGCAGGGCCGGAGTTTCCGCCACTGCCGAAGGAAAGTCCCCAGAGACCATTGATGGCAATGGCGGTGTTGGTGGAGTCCTGCAGGAGGCCTTTGAATTCGCCGGTGACCGGATCGTAGACGGCGATGTTGCCCGAGCCGAACTGGCCTACGAGCAGGTCGTGACTATAGATGCCGAAGTCGCCGGGGGCCATGGCCATAGCCCAGGGGGCGTTCAGCCAGGGACCGTGATCCATGCGGCGGAGCAGGAAGCCGAGCGGGGAGAAGACATCGACGAAACCCTTGCCGGGGCCATCGACTTCGTCCACACCGCCGTCCTGTTTGGCGAAGGTGACGTAGAGTTCGCCGCCGATGTTCTGGATATTGAAGGGAGCGTACCCGCGCGGCATCCGATCGTCGCGGAACAGGTGGTCCGCCGCACGGATGTGGTGGAAGGAAGAGTCATAGACGCGAACGTTGCCTTTGCGGAAGTCGGCAGTGTAGAGGAAGGTGGAGCTGCCAAAGTGAGGAAGATCAATGGTGGCGAGGGCGGCTCCTTTGAAAACGGATGCACCTTTCGTGTTGTCCATGATGATGGCGGCAGTGCCGCCATTCCAGCCGGAGATGGTTCCGTCTTCGGTGACGAACATGAAGACAGCCGGCTTGCCGTTGGGGAGTACAAATCCGGTGCTGTCGTTGTTAAAGACAGTGCCCGTGGGCGTGCCGGTGGCGCTGACGGTTGGATCGCCGGTGGGAACGGTGACCACGAGTGCAGCGGCAGTGCCGGTTCCGGTGTAGAGCGTGGAGAGGCCGGTGCCATTGTCGGAGATCCACCACGGGCTGGTGGAACTGCGGGACATGCCCCAGGGATTGACGAGGTTGGTGTCGGTGGCGGGGGCGACGCCGGACTGATCGGAGACGAGGGGGGTGACCTGATATTGCTGCGCCTGGGAGCGCGTGGCAAACGCGCCGAGAGCGAGAACCAGAGCTGCAAAGTGCAGAGTGGGTTGCAGTCGCATGAATTCCTCCTGACGGCGGGATAGGGGGTCCCGCTGCCAGGAGGAACACTAGCGGGGTGGACGCAACGTCGTTGTCAGAACAATGTCATTCAATTGTCAGCGCGGAAGGGGGAGGATTCCGCTTCTCAGGCATGGCTGAGGCGGGATATGCTCGGCAGACACGGTTGAGCGGTACAGAGGCGCAGTACGGGCTCCCCAGCAGTGAGGCCGGTTCCCCGGATCGGTCCTGTTAAGAGTGAGTGAAATTTTGCGGAAGACGATTCTCTCCCGCTCCTGTTCTTTCCGCGCGCGTAAGGGACGTGAACGATGGCACGGATGGGTGTGTTTTGCTTTGCAGGCGCGGGACATTTGTATCCGATGACGGCGCTGGCGCGGCGGCTGGAGGAGCGCGGGCATGAGGTCGTGTTCTTTGGGATCGCGGATACCGAAGAGAAGGTTCACGCGGCGGGAATGGAGTTCGTGCAGATTGGGGCGCGAGACTATCCCAAAGGCACGCTGGCGGCGCTGGACAAGCGGCTGGGAGAGATGAAAGGGCTGAAGACCTTTGCCTCCACGGTGGAGCGGGTGAAGAACACCACGCTCATGGTGCTGCGCGATGGGCCGCGTGCGGTGCGCGATGCGGGGGTTGAGGCTCTGCTGGTGGATGAGGCCGATATGGGCGGCAATGTGGCGGAGCATCTGGGGCTGCCGTTCATTTCTGTCGCGATGTTTCCGCCGCTGATCGCCGATGACCGGGTGCCCCCGTTTTGTTTTGGGTGGCAAGCGGGGCAGGATTCGCTGAGCCGGTTCAGAAACCGGATGGGGATGCGGCTGCTTTCGCGGATGGCAGCTCCGATTTTGCGCGTGGTGAATGAACAGCGGCGGGCGTGGGGATTGCGCGAGCTGGAGCGGTCGACGGATTTGTTATCGCCACTGGCACAAATTGCTCAGCTGCCGCTGGCGCTGGAGTTCGACGTGCCGGACCTGCCGGCTGTGCTGCACTACACGGGGCCGTTTGTGGATCGCGGGGCGCGGGCATCGGTGGAGTTCCCGTGGGATCGGCTGGACGGAAGACCGCTGGTGTACGCGTCGCTGGGGACGCTGCAGAACGGGTCGGAGGAGAACTTCAGGATTCTGGCGGAAGGGTGTGCGGGTCTGGAGGCGCAGCTGGTGATTTCCCTCGGCGGCGGGCTCGATCCGGAGCGGGTGGGGCGGCTGGCGGGCGATCCGGTGGCGGTGCGCTACGCGCCGCAGCTGGAGTTGTTGCAGCGGGCGGCGGCGGTGATCACGCATGCGGGGTTAAATACAACGCTGGAGTCGCTGGCGGAGGGACTGCCGCTGGTGTGCATTCCGCTGGGGAACGATCAGCCGGGCGTGGCGGCGCGGGTTGTGGCGAAGGGCGCGGGCGTGGCGATTCCGCGGCGGAAGCTGACGGCGGCTCGGGTGCGGCATGCGGTGCGGGCGGTGCTCGAAGAAGAACAGTATCGGGCGGCGGCGCGGCGGTTGCAGGCGGCGATGGCGGAGGTGGATGGGCCGGAGCGAGCGGCGGACATGATTGAGAAGGCATTGGGAATGGAACGACAGCTTTTAGCCGCCAGCTACTAGCTTTTAGCTGCAACTGGTTTTGACCTGTTGACGGTGCAGGTTGCGGGGTCGCGCTCGCGGGGCAGTGCTTTGCCGCCGATAAGGGTAGAGGACAACCGTGGGTGGGAGCGAGACCGGCATGGCGGCATTGGATGTGGTGGAGCAGGAGATCGCGCGGCTGGAGGAGTATCTGGACCGGGCGATGGGGGAAGTTTTCGAAAAGATGATTGGGCTCAGCTGCCGGCAGGCGGCGGATGCCGAGGCGCCGGAGGGGGAAACGATTGCGGCGCTGATTGGGCTGGCGGGAGCGCTGACCGGGACAGTGGTGGTGCAGTGCACGCGGCCGACGGCGATGCGGGTTTGCGGATGCCTGACGGGGGTTGAGTCCACCGAGCTGGACGAGACCGTGCGCGACGCGCTGGGCGAAGTGGCGAACATGGTGGCTGGGGCGTGGAAAGGCTACGATCCGGAGCTGGCTTCGCGGTGCCTGCTGTCGACGCCGACCGTGGTGGTGGGGAGCCGGTACGAATTATTCAGCCGGCGAGCGCTGATCCGGATCGACCGCAACTACCGCTTCGAGGATCAGGTGTGCGCTGTGACGATTTCGTGCCAGCGGGGGCGATAGAGCAGGGAATAGGGAGTAGCGAATAGGGAATAGAAACAGAGGGTAGGGCTGGAGCGCGGTGATCGCGCTTCGGCTCTTTTTGTTTTGGGTGGCGGGTTAGGATCGGGAGCGTGAATATTTGTCGGGGTTTTTCGGGTTTGAGTGCGGCGCGACGAGTGCGTGGACTGCTGTTCCTCGGCCTTGTCGCGTTGGTTGGGAGCTGGAGTGCGGCCGCGCAGTCCGTGTACACGATGCGGCCGGACGATGCGCATGCGGTTGATCTGACAAGCCAGGATTTTGGGGCGCGCGGCGATGGTGCGGCGGACGACTCGGATGCGTTGCAGCGGGCGATCGATCGGGCGCAGGAGACGGTGCATCACGGGATCGTGTTGGTGCCGGAGGGCCGGTATCGGCTGACGCGGACGATTCATGTGTGGGCAGGGATTCGGCTGATTGGGTATGGGGCGCATCGGCCGGTGTTTGTGCTGGCGGCGAACACGCCGGGATTTCAGGAGGGCGCGGACCGGGACATGCTGTGGTTCACCGATGAGCGGACGCCTGAAGGTGAGCCGATTGCCGATGCGAGCGAGTTCACTTTCTTTAGTGCGGTATCGAATATCGATTTTGAGATTGGGGAAGGGAATGCGGCGGCGGTGGCAGTGCGGTTCAACGTGGCGCAGCACAGTTTTGTGGCGCATGCGGAGTTTCGGCTCGGGTCGGCGCGCGCGGCAATGGAGCACGTCGGCAATCAGGCATATGACATTCATGTTCATGACGGGCAGTACGGGATCGTGACGGGGAAGACGTCGCCGGCGTGGCAGTTTTTGCTGATGGATTCGAGCCTCGAGGGGCAGAAAGTGGCGGCGATCTCGACGCACGAGGCGGGGATGACGCTGGTGCGGGATCGTTTCGCGGATGTGCCGGTGGCGGTGGAGATCCCGCCGGGCGAGGTAGAGCAGCTGTATGGGCGCGATCTGGAGATGCGGAATATTTCGGAGGCAGTGCTGAAGCTGGGCGACACGGAGAGTCTGCGGAACGAGGTGACGCTGAAGAATGTGGCGTGCGAGAGGGTCGGCCACTTCGTTGAGAGCCGGGGTACAGGTGACGGGTTGCAGGTTACAAAGCCCGGAGTCCACGCGGAGCATTGTTCACAACGCCAGCGGCAGATTTTGTTGAGGAACGATTCACGCTGGGTCTCCAGATTGGGTCGGATGGGAGCGAGTCGGGGAGTTGTGGTGCGACATCGGGAACAGCCTGTCGGCGATCCCGTGCTTCCTGAACCGATGGACGATATTCCGGCGTTGCCGTCGATGCGGTCATGGGTGAATGTGCGCGATCTTGGCGCGAAGGGCGATGGCGGGACGGATGACACTGTGGCATTGCAACAAGCGATTGACACGCATCAGGCGCTGTATTTTCCCAGCGGGTTTTATCGGCTGAGCGGATCGCTGCGGTTGAAGGCGAACACGGTGCTGATCGGGTTGAGTCCGTTCACGACGCAGTTGGTGCTGGCGGATGGCGATCCGCATTTTCAGGGGGAAGGTGCAGCGATCCCATTGGTGATTGCGCCGCCGGGTGGCACGAATATCGTGACGGGGATTGGGATTGCTACAGGGAATGCGAATCCTCGGGCGGCAGGCGTGGTGTGGAGCGCGGGACGCGGGGTCGATGCTGGACGATGTGGACTTCTGGCGCGGACGGAGCGAGTACGTGAAGGCTCTGGAGCCGGAAGCGCCTGCGCCGCTGCCGCCAGCGCAGAGGCCAGCAATGCAGCTGGATGCGCAGTATCCGAGCCTGTGGGTGAAGGATGGCGGGGGCGGAGTGCTGCGGGGAATCTGGTCGCACGGTGGAACGGCCAAGGCGGGATTGCTGATTGAGAACACGACGACGCCGGGAGCGATCTATCAGTTCTCGTGCGAGCACCACATGCGCAACGAGGTGCGGATCGAGCATGCGGCGCACTGGCGAATCTACGACCTGCAGACGGAAGAGGAGAATCCGGAGGGGCAGGATGCGGTGCCGGTGACGCTGGAAGGCGTGAAGGATGTGATGTTCGCGAACACGTATATGTATCGGGTGTCGCGGACGATGCTGCCGAAGCTGCACGCGGTGGAGGCGCACGACGCGGAGGCGCAGTTCGACAACGTGAAGGTATTCAGCCAGACGCGGCTGGCGTTTGACGATTCGGTCTTCGATGCAGGGAGTGGGGTCGAGGTGCGGGCGCATCATATTGCTTCGTTCGCGTTGGGGCCGGAACTGAAGAAGGGAGCGCCGCTGCTCCTGCCTGGGGCGTTTGCAGCGGGTGCGAAGCTGGAGCGGGTGGCTACGGGGTTCAGCAACGCATCGGGACTGACGGCAAGTGCGGACGGGGCGGTGTATTTCACCGACGCTGCGCAAAATGCCGTGTACCGGCTGGTTCCCGACAAGAAGAAAGCGGATCTGATCGCACAGGTGCCGCAGTCGCCCATGGCGCTGGCGTGGCTTGCACCAGGAACGCTGCTGACATTGAATCGGGACACGACGGCGAGCGCGATCTCAACCGAGACAGGCAAGGTGACGGCGCTCGAGAGTGTGACGGGTCCAGTGCGGTCGGGAATGACGTTGGTGTTGCCCGTTGGATTGCACAGCGAACTCGAAAAGCTGACGCTGCTGCTGGAGCACAAGGGCTATCGATATCGAGTGGGGAGCAACACGGCCCTGCGAAGCGGTCTCGAGGATGTGCCGGGGGCGTATTTCTACGCTGCGAATGCGGCGCTGCCGGCGATGCCGGTGGCGATGTTCCGGCCGGTGCATGAAAGCAGCCAGCTGGCGCGGTTTGCGGTGGGAGAGACGCGCCTGATCGTAAGCGAAGACGATGGCAAAACGTGGCGCGGGACGCTCGGCTCCGATGGGCGGATGACGGTGCAGTTATTTGCGGACCGCGGCGGAACGTCGGTGGTGGAGGACACAGCGGGGAATGCGTACATCGCGGGGGGTCAGGTGTACGTCTACGATGCGCAGGGAAAGCTGGAGGGAGTACTGGAAGTACCGGAGCGGCCGGGGAGTCTGTGCTTTGGGGGAAAGGGCGGGAAGACGCTGTTCATCGGAGCGCGGGGATCAGTGTACGCGGTGGAGACTAAGGCGGCCGGGCGGTAGATCGTCAGTGCTTGATGATCCACATGAGCCAGCTGGCGACGATGACCGAGCCGACGAAGAGGACCCAACAGTAGATGCCGTAGCGGACCATGGCGCGCGTGTTGGAGCGCTGGGTGATTCCGAAGACGACTGAAGTGCAGGTGGCGAAGAGCAGGACCGCGGTGAAGTGGGAGGGCGTGAGCACTAGACCTTCCTCCCGATGCGCAGGTTGTGCGCGTCAACGGCGGCGACGAAGTTGAGCAGGCCGGCGACGACGACGAACTTGGTGCCATAGTCGGCGGTGACAAGCTGCACGGTGCTCTGGCCGAGCGAGAAGATGCGGGCCAGGGCGTAGAGCACGCCGGTGCCGATGTCGCCGGCGAAGCCCAGCATGTCGAGCGGGTCGCCCGTGTTGGGTACGTAGACTTTGGCCTGCATGGCGATGCCGAGGAAGAACATGGCAGTGATGGTAAGGAAGAGAACGAGCGCGCGCATCCAGTGGCGAGTGAGCAGATGGCCGGCCCCAGGAATGAGCCAGCCGAGGATGAGCGCCGAATAAACGAAGCCCTGAGGTTTGGGTGGAGCAGGGGTCTGCGTGCCTGATGCCATGACTTCCTATGACTATAAATGAACGAAGCGGCGAAATTGTCGGTGCGGAGCGGGACCTCAGATCCGCACGAGGTCCCGCTGGATGCGCCCGGTGACGACGGCATTATCGCGGGAGGTGATCATATTGACCTCACTGCGAACGCCGAACTCCGGCAGGTAGACGCCCGGCTCGACGGAGAAACAGGTGAAGGGCAGGATACGGCGTTCGTCGTGGGTCTCGAGGTTGTCAAGATGCGCGCCGCTGCCGTGCAGCTCGGCGCCGATGTTGTGGCCGGTGCGATGGGTGAAGTACTGGTCGTAGCCGGCGTTGCGAATCACGGCACGGGCGGCGTCGTCGGCCTCGAATCCGGCGATGGGATGGGCGCCGTCGGTGAAGGCAGAGCGGACAGCCTCGATGGCGGCGTCGCGCGCATCACGCACGACAGCGAAGACGACGCGTTCCTTTTCAGAAGGCTCGCGATTGACGACGCCGGTCCAGGTGATGTCGTACCAGCAGGTGCCGGGACGATTGACGCGCGCCCAGATATCGATGAGCAGAAACGAGCCGGAAACGATGGGGCGGCTGGATCCTGCGGAGGGCTCGTAATGGGAGTTGGAACTGTTTTCATTGATGGAGACGTTGGGGCCGTGATCGCTGGTGAGGCCGCCGCGCTCCATGGCCTGACGGAACCAGAGCATCATGTCGTATTCGGTGATGGGGGAATCGGAGCGGGCACGGCTGCCAATCAGGGAGAAGCCCTGAACGAGGATTTCGTCGAGGGTTTTCTGCGCACCGTAGTGGCTGTCGATCTGGTCTTCGGTGAGGACGGCCTGAAAGCGGCTGACAAGATCGGCGGAGGAAACGATCTCTTTGTCCATGGAGCGAAGGAGTTCGACGGTACCGGCGTCGACCATGGAGACATACATGATGGCGTTGCGCGGCGAGTACTGCATGGCGATGCGCTTCCATGGGCCAAGTATGGCGTCGAGGCCGGACTCGAGTTCCTGCCAGGAGGAGTAGAGGCCTTTGGTGCCGGGGAGCGAGTCGAGTTTGTCGGCTTCGATGCGATGGACCAGCTTGCGCGGGTCGCCTTGAGCCGGGATGACGTAGTACCAGCGGCGGCTGACGAGGCCGTGATCGGGGAGGCCGAGGATGGCAGCAGCCAGGGGATCACGATGGTGATGATCGTAGAAAAGCCACGCGTCGATGCGAGCGCTCTTCAGCGCCGCCTGAATTGCACTGAGGTCCATGGAACTAGGGTAAAGGGTGTAGGGTTTAGGGTGTAGAAAAAGGGCGCGCGGGCGAAAATTTAGGGCTATCTTTGGCCTGCTGCCGGCCTCTCCGGTCACCCATGAAGCGATTCCTGAACATTCTGGAAGCGGGAGTGAAGGTCCTGCTGGTGGCTGCAGTGGTGGTGTGGCTTTCGGACTGGGCGGCCTTTCGCGTGCGCGCGGCGCGGGGTACAGGGTTCGATTCGGTGCAGGTGCAGGAGTTTTTGTCGACGGCGCTGAAGGGCAACAAACAGGAATACGACTACATGGGGACGGCGGATGTGACGTGTGCGCGAGCGCTGTTTCCGCATGGCGGCGCGCCGGCTTGCTGGTGGTTGCGACGCCACACGACACAGTGGGAGTAGAGACTGGCTTGGTAGGCCGCAACGGGAGAGGCGGTCGTCAGGTATGGTAGAGTGAGGCGGGCGCGAGGTCCTTTTCCCTTCTTATGCATTTTGCTGTCGAGAGGTTCGTGGCCGATCCGCTGCTCGTGTTTCTTGCTTTTCTGGTGGTGATCGGCGAAGCGTTCATTCTCTCCGTTAGTCTGAGCAAAATGGGAGGAGTTTTCGCTACAGCAGTCGCCCGGGGCGAAAAGCTTGCGACGCTGGAGGGGCTGCGCGGAATTCTTGCATTTTCGGTCGTCGTTCACCACGGTTGCTGCTGGTATTACTACTCACGTTTCCAGGTTTGGGATACTGGGCACAGCATAATTTTTGCCCGCCTCGCCGCTTTTGGTGTGATTCAGTTCTTCTATATCAGCGGATATCTTTTTTGGCGCAAGTTAATGCGGCAGGGAAATATTTCTCTCAGCCGATTCTATTTGTCGCGATTGATTCGAATCGGTCCGGTGTATTACGTCTGTGTCGGCGCGGCAATTCTGATTGGCCTGGCAGTGACGGGATTTACGCTGCGGGTCGGAGCTGGTGACCTGGCGCGGTCGGTGGGCTCGTGGCTGCTGTTCTGTATGGGCGGACGTCCCAGCGTTGACGGAGCGGACACAGCAAGAATCACGGCAGGCGTGACGTGGACGCTCGCGATGGAGTGGGGATTCTATCTGTTGCTGCCATTCCTTGGATGGTTTGCGCGGCGCGCGTCCCGGCTGGTGTGGTTCTTCCTGCTGTGTGGCGCGGCCTGGATGATCTTCAGGGAAGCCTGTGTGGTATTGGCACAGCTGCCGCATCTGGTCCCACTACTGGAAGAGATGAAGGGCGTGGCCAAGTTCATGATTGTGGGCTTTGGCGGTGGGATCCTTGTGGCGGTCTTTGAGCCGCGAATGAAGGCGATCGTTCGCTTGTCGGCGCAACAAGCGTCGTGGCTCCTTCTGGCTTTGTATCTCCTCTATCTTTTTGTGCCGAGGATCGGATCCATCGGGCAGATTTTTCTGTTACTCGGATTTGCGCTGGTGGTGCTGGGAGCGGATCTGTTTGCTGTGCTCACGAGCCGAGGCGTGCGTCTGCTGGGGATCGTGAGTTACCCCATCTATGTTGCGCACGGGATCGTCTATTACCTTGCGACGAGAATGCGAGGCGGGATCCATCCTGTTCCGCTGAAGATGTATATCCCGGAGACGCTGCTTTGCATGGCGGTGGTTGTGCTGGTAGCGACGGTGATGCATTTCGTTGTAGAGCGCCCCACGATGTTGATCTCGGAACGAATCGCACGCGGAACCCTGCCCCGCGTGGTTCCGGCCAAGGCGGCAGCGTAGCCCGGAGCGTCGGAACGGCACCGCCGCCGTCTCTGACGCGAGGCATGGGGGCCCAGAGATCGTTCCTGCCTTCGCCCCTCAGCGATGACGCCTGAAGGCGTCACTTTTTTTCTTCGTGGTACTCCTGCTCGGTGTTGATTTCCCAGAGCGCCGTTTTGTCGATCCGGCCGGCGACGATTTGGTCGACCGCGGTCATGGCGGTGAGCATGGAGTGGTCCTGATTGTTGTACTTGTGCATGCCGTTGCGGCCGACCATCAGGAGATTCTGGAAGCGATCGGTGTAGCGGATGATTTCGTCGAAGCGGTCGTAGGTGCCGAAGTAGGCTGGGTAGGTTTTGGGCACGCGGACGACGTGCGCGTCACGGACGTGGTCGGCTTTGAGGATGCCGATTTTCTCGATCTCGGCAATGGCGAAGCGGGCGATTTCGTCGTCGGGTAGATTCCAGAGCTGGTCGGTTTCGTAGCAGAAGTACTCGAGGCCGATCCAAATCTTCATGGGATCGGCGACCATATGCGGGCTCCAGTTATTGAAAATTTGCAGGCGGCCGACGAGAACGTCGGGCTCCTGGATGTAGATCCAGGTGTCTTTGAGCGGACTATTGTCGGGCTCCGTGACGGCGAGGCGATCGACGAGAAGGCCGACGGTGATGAAGTCGCGATAGATGAGGCCGTCGGCGACGGCTTTCACTTCGGCAGGGACTTCAACGTCGAGCGAGTGGATGAGTTCGCGAACGG
Source organism: uncultured Acidobacteriaceae bacterium (assembly GCA_963705765.1). Classification (GTDB taxonomy): domain Bacteria; phylum Acidobacteriota; class Terriglobia; order Terriglobales; family Acidobacteriaceae; genus Palsa-343. Next base: position 232,627 of record CAVPKU010000051.1, read on the forward strand.
GCATCGTGGAGAAGACGTAGTCGGCGGGGATGGTGTGGGTGGCTCCGTAAGGATCGCGAGCCACGACGGAGACCACGCGATCGCCCTCGACATGGAGCTTTTCGGCGCGCCAGCCCATTCGGACCTCGCCGCCCTTTTTTGTAACAAGGTCGGCGACGTATTCCCATAGTTGGCCGGGCCCGTATTTTGGATAGAGGAATTTTTCAATCAGCGAGGTCTCGGTGCTCTTCTGCGAGATGTCGCCGGATTTTTTGCGGCTGAAAGTCTTCTTCAGGAAGTGCGCGATGGCGGTGCGCAGGGAGAGGCCCTTGATGCGCTGCGCACCCCACTCGGCGCTGATCTGATCGCAGGGCACGCCCCAGACTTTTTCGGTATAGGACTTGAAGAAGGTGAGGTAGAGCTCGGTGCCGAAGCGGTTGATGAGGAAGTCTTCGAGGGTCTTCTCGTTGCGGCGCGGGAAGAGCTTGGCGCGCAGGTAGCCGATGCCGATCTTGATCATGCGCCAGGGGCCGAGCTGGCGGAGCGTCTGGGCATTGAGGGCGAGTGGATAGTCAAAGAAGCTGCGCAGGAAGTAGATGCGGCTCTTGCGCGGGCGCACCAACATGACGAGATCGGGATCGGTGGCCGTATCAGGGCCGGAGGAAACGATGCGCTCGCGATTCTGGTAGCGGAGGGTGTGCTCGCCGGAACCATCGTCCGTTTGCGCGATGGGCATCAGATCGGTCCACCACTGCATGACGCGGTCGGCTTTGGAAAAGAAGCGATGGCCGCCGATGTCCATGCGATTGCCATTGTGCCGAATGGTGCAGGAGATGCCGCCGATGCGATCGCTGGCTTCGAGCACGATGGGGCGGACGTCGGAGCGGCGCAGCAGCTCGAGGGCCGCGGTGAGACCGGCGGGACCGGCGCCGATGATGACAGCAGTTTTCATGCAGTAATGGACGTGTGCTGTGAACGAGAGGCGCCAGCGGCGCGTAAGACGCGGCCCGGCTTGTTGGATGCGCCGGAGTGAATCGATGGGTCTGACATTTCTTCTATGTTCTTAGGATCGATGCAGGGAGGGCAACAGGAAGTTGGCTCTTGTGATGGCGATTCAGGCACCTGGCGCGACGGAACATGATGGAAAGTGCTAGCTGGGAGTCACGATTCTTCCCGTTCCCGCACAGGTCTCGCATTGTTCGTAGAGGGGAAGGTTGCCGCTCCATCCTGCCGTTTTGAAGCCAGCGCCGTTGCCATTGAGAGTGACTCCGGTGGCGGCGCAGGCCGGGCAGAGGCCGTGGGCTTTGCAGAAATCGTTGTACGTGGAGGGGCGTCCGGCCTCGGCTTCTCTCGCCCGCCAGTCTCTGGCCTCGTGCCATCGTTTTTGAGCGGTGAGATATCGGGACAGATACTCGCCGGTAAAGGCAACGCCTCGCGCCATCAAAATGAGCCCTCGCGAAGTTTTAGGTTAACTCTGGACGGGTTGCGATCGTGCGGACTTTTCTGTAGTGGGTGACGGAGCGGAGCCGGAGAGAGTTTCCCAGCCGCGGCGCGAGAGGTCCCACCAGATGAGGCAACCGGCGATCGCGGCAGCGGCGAGCAGGGCGAAAGCCATGAGCCACGCGCCGAAGATGAGCTTGCCGATGCCGAAGAGGCATCCGTAAACGAGGATGCAGCCGAGGATGGTGTCAAAGGCGTTAGCGCGGAAGTCGCGTACGGGTGGGAGCTCGGGAGCTTCGAGGGCGATGCGCTTCCAGCCGTGGACCATGGGATGGACGCGACGGTAGAACGCAAGCAGCGTGGCATCGGGCTCGGCGGGCGTAACGAAGGTGGCGACGATCCAAGCGACGGTGGTGACGCCGGCGGTGATGAGCGTGCTCTTGGCGAAGACGACGGCATCATTGCCGATGAAATGAACGCGCGAGAGGCCGAGGGCGACGACGGCGGCGACAATCATCGCGGAGATTTCGCTCCATGCATTGATGCGCCACCAGAACCAGCGCAGGATGTAGACGGCTCCCGTGCCAGCGCCGAGGTTGAGAACGAGTTCCCATCCCGCGCCGATGGAGGTGAGTTGGCTGGCGACGTATCCGCTGACGAGGACGAGGATGACGGTGATGATTTTGCTGATATGGACGTAATGGCGCTCCGTGGCATGGCGGACGATGAAGCGACGGTAGAGGTCGCTGACGAGGTACGAGGTTCCCCAGTTGAGCTGGGTGCCGACCGTCGACATGTACGCAGCGAGGAAGGCGGCGATCATGAGGCCGCGCAGCGCGGGGGGCAGGAAGTCGCGCAGGACCATGACGTATCCCTGCTGGGGATTCGCAGCGTAGGCGGCACTGGGGTGCAGGCCGCCATTGGTGGAATACATGGCGAGCGCGACGAGGCCGGTGACGATCCAGGGCCATGGGCGGAGTGCGTAGTGGGCGATGTTGAACCATAGGGTCGCGCCAAGGGAGTGCTTTTCGTTTTTCGCGCTGAACATGCGTTGGGCGACGTAGCCACCGCCCCCGGGCTCGGCGCCGGGATACCAGGCCGCCCACCATTGCACGCCGATGTACATGAAGAAGGTGAGCAGCGGAAGGGTCCAGAGATTCGGCGTGGTGAGGCCGGCATGGAAGTCGGGAAGGAAGGAAAGGATGTTCGAGGTGGGGTGACCGGCGGCGCGCGTGGCGGCGTCGACGGCGGAGAGCTGGACACGGAGTGCGGACATGCCGCCGATGCGTACGACCGCGATCCACGCGAGAACGACGATCATCGTCATCTTGAGGGCGAACTGAAATAAATCGGTGACGAGGACGCCCCAGAGCCCGCCGAGAAACGTGTAGAGGCCGGTGAAGGGGACGAGGATGAAGACGCAGATAAAGAGCGCGGTGTGGCGCGGTTCGCCGAGGGTGAAATGCAGGAGCGCGTGGCCGCCGGCTGAAAGAGTCAGAACGCGGCCCTGGGCGATAACGGGACCGAGGGAGACGGCGATGATGTCGACCATGGCGCGCGTGACCCATCCGAGGATGAAGCAATTCATCAGCAGGCCGAGGTAGATGGCTTTAAATCCGCGCAGGAAGGCGGCCGGTTTGCCGGCGTAGCGGATCTCGACGAGCTCGACGTCGGTGAGGATTTCGGCGCGGCGCCAGTAGCGCGCGAAGAAGAAGACGGTGGTCATACCGGAGAGGCAGAGGCTCCACCAGATCCAGTTGCCGGAGATGCCCTGGGTGGCGACGAGGCCGCAGACGAAGAGCGGCGTGTCGGCGGCGAAGGTGGTGGCGACCATGGACGTTCCGGCGAGCCACCAGGAGACGTTGCGTCCGGAGACGAAGAAGTCTTCAGTGGATCCGCTGGCCTTGCTGCGGTAATACACACCGATAAGGAGATTGAAGAGCAGGTAGGCTGCGATGACCAGCCAGTCGAGATGGGTAAGGGACATGAGTTCCTGTGTGCGACTTGCTCACCAGTATAGACAGCAGTGTCGGCGTGAAAACCGAGCGCCGAGAGCGGCGACTATAGCAGTTTGCGTTGCGTGCAGGCGTTGTGCGCATGCGGGTGGATTGCACTCGTTGAGGGCCTAAGCGGCGACGGGATGCATGAGGCCTCCACGGGAAAGGCGATAGCGGCGGCCGCGCCAGAGGATGGTGCTTCCGGCGTAGCTCGCGGTCCAGCAGCAGAAGCCGATCAGGTCGCGGATGGGATAAAGCAGGATGGTGCGGGAGAGATGGCGTTCCTCGACGGCGAGAGCGCCGACGAGCGCGGCGAGGATCATGCGATTCGCAATGGAGTATGCGAGCAGGCTGAGCGCAAAGACGGGCCGGTGCATCGCGAAGGCCGCCAGACACGCGAGGATGCCGAAGGGAAGGCTGAAGGTGAGTGCGGTGCCGAGATGGCCGAGGGGGCGCGAGAAGCGGGTGGATTTCATCCAGCGCGTTTGGTGGCGCAGTGACGCCGCAAAACTGAGGTTGAGGATGATGTGGTCGATGACGTGGTGCGAGAGCACGACCGTCGATCCCTGGGCGGCAACTTTTTCGCCGAGGAGGAAATCGTCGGAGCAATAGGGGCCGAGGACACCGAAGCCGCCCATGGCCTCGACCGAGCGGCGGCGGACGGCCATGGTGGGGCCGAGCGCGAACTTCATGCCTTCGAGAAGATTGGCAGTGAGAACGCCGGTGGTCATCTCGACCGACATGCCGGTGGCTTCCAGTTTCGCCCAGAGGCCCTGGTCGGCAACGCCGCGGTAGAGGCAGGTGACGGCGCCGACGTTTTCGTCGGCGAAGGGCGCGGCGACTTCGCGAATATAGTTGCGGGCGACGCGGACGTCGCTGTCGCTGACGATGAAGATATCGTGCTGCGCGGCGGCGTACATCAGTTCGAGCGAGGAGACTTTGGCGTTGATGTAGGTTTGGTCGCCGGTGGAGAGGAAGCGCGTGGGGATGTTCGGGTAGCGGGCGGCGACACGGCGAGCGGCGGCGAGTCCGGGATCGGAAGCGGAACGGGCGCAGAAGAGGATTTCAAACTGCGGGTAGTCCTGGTCGAAGAAGGACGCAAGGTGAGCTTCGAGGTTGGGCTCGTCGCCATCGAGGGGCTTCAACAAGCTGACGGGTGTTGTGAACCGCGCGTCGGTGCTGGACGCCTGTGAACGAAAGCGGAAGAGGCCAACGATGGCCAGGATCGCGGAGATGGTCGAGGTCAGGAGCCCGAAGAGGCCGATGTCCAGGAGAATGCGAAGCATCATACGAGCGGCCTGCGCCGGCCAGCGGGAACTGCGTTGCGGCGCTGCCTCTAAGAGGCTATCGCATTCGGCGGATTACGCGAGCGTGAACTTTGCGTCTTCGCGCATCCAGAGTGCGAGCTGGCGGAGGAGCCAGACGTTTCGTTCGAACAGGGTGGTGGCGTAGTGCAGGGCGGATGTGTTGTTCGTGCTGCCGGCGCTGCCGAGACCGTGCTGGTTGCGCAACTGCTCCATCATGCCGCTGCGGTCGTCGGTCATGTTGACCAGGATGTCGATTTCGAGATCGCCCGGGTTTTCGAGCGCGGCGAGCGCGGAAAAGAGGATGGTGTCGAGGGATTCGATGAGGAGACTGGCCAGATCTTCGTTCGCAAGGCCCATGAGGGTTTCAGAGAAGAGGTAGACGTTGTCCTCGAGCGCGCGGAGCGTGCTCTCTTTGCGCTGAAAACCGATGGCGCGCGCGGCGAGATCGGTGGCGATAGGCAGCTTGAGGAGCGCTTCGAGAAATTCTGAAATGTGGCGGCCGAGTTGGGCGGCGGCGGCGTGGAGGGGTTTGAGCTGCGACGGGTCGCCGCGGCGGGCGGCGTCAATATAACGGCCGAGAACGCTGACGATGCGAACTTGCTCGAGGGCGACGAGGTCGAGCGCGGTCTCCGGCGAATTGAGGGAGTTGAGCTGAATGTAGATGGGGCTGGAGAGGTCCTGCTCGGGCGTGGGTGGCCAGAGTTTGGCGAGACCTTTGGGCGCCCAGCGCAGGCCGGCAAAGGCGAAGGCGGCGACGGTGATGTTGAGCGCGAGGTAGGTGTACGCCATGCGGTGCGCGATCGATGCGCCCGATGCGTGGACGGCGGCCATCAGCAGCGGGAATGTGCGACAGGCGCTCGAGAGCGAGCAGCGCGCCGACGAAGAAGCCCGCGGCGCCGTTGGTCATGGCCTGGTACATCGCGATCTGGCGGGGGACACCGCGAAGATTGCCGGCGAGCATCCAGGTGGCGAGCGCGGAGCCGAGACCGAGGCCGGCGATGACCATCATGGCGGGGAATTCGCCGAGTTGGCCGCCGCGGTTGATGGTGACCACGATGGCGGCGACGGCGGACGAGGAATGAATGAAGGTGCGGAGAAGCACGCCGAGCAGGAACGCGGCGTAGGGCCAGCGCTCGAAGAAGCCGGCGATGTGAGCGAACTGCGCAGAGGAGGCGAGGGGCTGGAAAGCCTGCTTCATCATTTCGAGGCCGAGGAAGAGCAGGCCGACCGACATGCCGCTGGCGACGGCAGGCTTCCAGCGCTTGAAGAGGCGGAAGGCGAGGATGAGTCCGGTGATGCCGATGAGGAGCAGGATCGAGACGTGGAGATCGGACGCGGCGACGAAGACGAGGAGTGCGGTGCCGATGTTGGCGCAGGCGAGCACGGTGAGGGCGCGCGAGATGGGGAGCAGGCCGGTGGAGACCATGCCGGAGAGGATGAACGCGACGACAGAGGCGCTTTGCGTAACGGCGCCGAGGACCGCGCCGACGAGCCCCGCCATCAGCGGGCGGTGGGTAAGGCGGCCCAGGATCTGGCGAAATCGCTGGCCGCTCATCTGGCGGAGATTATCGGAAACGCCGCCGATGCCGGAGAAGAAGAAGGCGAGTCCGGCCAGGTACAGCGCAAGCAGTTCGAGCATGGGCGGATGCATGATAGCAGCGGTGGTCCAGATTCCTGATGAAATCGGTCGTGCAGGCGCGGGACGCGAAGCGGGTTCCGGGTGATAGCCTGGTTCGCAGGACCGGACGCGTGGGTTCGGGGCGAAGGGGATCGGATGAATCGCCGTCAGTTTGTTGGGCACGGATCGCTGGTTGCCGGGGCGCTTGCGGTGCGCGGTCCGCGAATGCTGGTAGATGTGCAGAGCGCGACGCGTGAGGATGCGCCTCAGTTCACGACTGACGATGCGGGGCTGCAGAAGATCTATGACGCAGCGCTCGCGACGCTGAAGGAGAACGGGGTTCAGGTTCCTTCGTATCCGGAGCGGGTGCTGGTGGAGGGAAGCGTCTACCACGGGGTGTGGCTGGAATGCGCGCCGCAGGAGGGCGAGGTGTATTCGACGGTCGGGCCGGAGGCGGCACGGCTGGCGCGGAATAATCACCTGATCTTTTTTGCGCTGCAGAAAGCGGACGGCCAACTGCCATGCAGCGTGAAGGACGGCGGACCGGCGTTTGGGCAGATCCAGATGGTGGTGCCGATCGCGGCGACAGCGTGGGAGTTGTCGCAGCGAACGGGCGATCAGGAACTGTTGGAGAAAGCCTACGCAGCGTGCGGGCGATGGGATGCGTGGCTGCGGCAGTATCGTGACACGCGCGGGACGGGGTTGTGCGAGGGTTTCTGCACGTATGACACGGGGCAGGACAACAGCCCGCGGTGGAAGGGGCTGGCGAGCCGGTGTCCGGAGGGCGATGCGCGGAAATGTCCGGCGGGGGAGGGATTGCCGCGACTGTGTCCGGATCTTTCGGCGACGGTATATGGCGGGCGCGTGGCGCTGGCCGCGATGGCGAAGGCGCTGGGCAAGAAAGACGACGCAGACCGGTGGAACGAAGACACGGAGACGATCCGGGGATTGATCATCGAGAAGCTTTACGATCCGGTGGACGCGGCGTTCTACGACCTGGACGCGGACAACAAGTTTGTGAAGGTGCGCAGCTCAACGATTATGACGGTGCTGGGGGAACACGTCGTCGAGGGCGATATCTTCGCGGCGGTATGGGAGAAGCAGGCCCATAACCCGAAGGCGTTCTGGGCAGCGTATCCGTTTCCATCGGTGGCGCTGGACGATCCGCAATTCGTGCGGCCGATTCCGCGGAACTCATGGGGTGGGGCGACCCAGGCGCTGACCGCGTTGCGGGCTCCGCGATGGATGGAGCACTACGGGAAGAGCGCGGAACTGGGCGAGTTGATGGAGAAGTGGATGGATGCGCTGCGGCGGGCGAACGGGGAGTTTCGACAGCAGATGGATCCGCTGACGGGGGAATTTACGACAGCCGATCCGGGTGGATATTCGCCGGCGGCGCTGGTGTGCCTTGATTTCTTGTGGAGGCTCTCGGGGGTTCGGCAACAGGGCGAGGGGTTGGAGTGGAACATTCGGCCGTCCGGAAAGCGGGCGCGGTTCTCGAGGAAGGCTGGAGCCGGGACAGCGGAGCTGAACTATGACGGTGGGCGGGCGGAACTGCGCCTTTCGGGACAACGGATCGCTCGCGTGTCGGGGACGGTGAGGTTGCTGACGACGCGCGACGGGGATCTGGATGCGGCTATCGGGATTGCGAACAGCGAGCAACAGGTGACGGTCGATGTGACGGCACATGTGAAACGGGCGTTCCGGATCGGGCCGAACCAGCGCGTGGTGCTGAAGGCTTAGCGATGACGGGATCGCGCGAAATTTATACTGGACGAGAACCTTAAAACCTGATCATGTCCACATTTCTTCCTGTCGATGAGCAGATGGATTTGCTCGAGAAGGGCGCGGCGGAGATTATTCGCGTGCCGGAGCTGAGAGAACGCCTCGAGAAGTCGCGGCAAACCGGCGTGCCGCTGCGCGTCAAGGCTGGGTTTGATCCGACGGCGCCCGATCTGCATCTGGGGCACACGGTGCTGATGCGGAAGCTGAAGCATTTTCAGGATCTGGGGCACCAGGTGATTTTTCTGGTCGGCGATTACACGTCGCTGATCGGCGATCCGACGGGGCGTAATGTGACGCGGAAGCCGCTGACGCGCGAGCAGATCGCGAGAATGCGAAGACATACACGGAGCAGGTGTTCGGATTCTCGATCGCGAGAAGACGGAGGTGCGCTTCAACTCGCGAGTGGCTGGACAAGCTGAGCTTCGAGGACATCATTCGGCTCGCGGCAAAGTTTACGGTGTCGCAGATGCTGGAGCGGGAGGAGTTTCATGCGCGCTTCCAGGACGAGCAGCCGATTTCGCTGCACGAGATGATGTATCCGCTGGCGCAGGGTTACGACTCGGTAGCGCTGAAGGCGATGTGGAGCTGGGCGGCACAGATCAGAAGTTCAACCTGATTGCGGGGCGCGAGCTGCAGCGCGACTACGGGCAACCGTCGCAGATTGTGCTGATGACGCCGATTATCGAGGGGCTGGACGGCGTGCAGAAGATGTCGAAGTCGCTCAGCAACGCGATTGGGATCCACGAGCCGCCCGCAGGAGATGTACGGCAAGCTGATGTCGATTAACGACGAGCTGATGTGGCGGTACTGGACGCTGCTTACGGATGTGCGGCAGAGCGAGATCGACAAAATGCGCGCGGATGTGGCGTCGGGTGCGCTGCATCCGATGGAGGCGAAGAAGCGTTTGGCGCGGACGATTGTGGGCGGGTTCTGCGGGGAGCAGGCGGCGCAGGCGGCGGATGAGAATTGGGCGCGGCAGTTCCAGCAGAAGAGCGACGATGTTGAGGGGCTGGAAGAGGTGCAGATCGCGTATGCGGAGATCGCGGGCGCTGCGGACGGGCATATTCGGGTTCCAAAACTGTTGGTGCGCGCGGGGCTGGCGGCATCAGGGACCGAGGCTGCGCGGAAGCTGGCGGAGAAGGCGGTGCGCATCGATGGAGAGATGGTGACCGAGCCGGGGATTGCGGTGAAGCTGCCGGCTCGGATCACGGTGCGGGTGGGGAAGCGGGCCAAGGTGGCGGTGGTGGAGTAGTTCTACCGAATCACCTTCATTGCTCCACGGAATAATTCATCGAAGTTGTCGGGCGGGATTTTGTCTTTGTCGATGGCGGTTTCGATGGCTTTCTGCGCGGCGTGGCGCTGGTAGCCGAGATTCACCAGTGCTGACAACACGTCTTCGGCGGCAGGCGCGAGGCGACGGTCCGAAGGTGCGGGTGCGACGGCGAGGTCCTCGAGTTTTTCTTTCAATTCGACGACGAGACGCTCGGCAAGTTTTTTGCCGACTCCTGGAATGAGCGTCAGCGTCGCGTGGTCCTGCGCGCGGATGGCGGCGACGGTGCGCTCGGGGTTGAGTCCGCTGAGGATGGTGACGGCGAGTTTAGGCCCGACGCCGGAGACGGTGATGAGGCGCTCGAAGAGGCGCTTCTCATTGCGGTCCATGAAGCCGAAGAGGGAGAGCGCATCTTCGCGGACGTGGGTGTGGATGTAGAGGGAGACTTCGGCGCCCTCGGCGGGGAGCGAAGTGAAGGTGGGGACCGAGATGGTGACGTCGTAGCCGACGCCGGCGGCTTCAACGATGGCCTGGCCCGGTTGTTTCGAAAAGAGACGGCCGCGGAGGTGGGCGATCATGGCCTGCCTCGCGTGCGTGAGGCGTGAGGGAACAGGGAACAGGGAACAGGGAACAGCGTGATGTGGATGGGCGCAATCATTTCCGGTTACAGGGTAAACCCGGCGGTTGTTCGCAGCGGACGGGCCGGAATTATTGTGCGTCGGGGTAGATCGCGATGCGGTGGGTGCGCATCTGGGCCTGGAGGATTTCTCCCTGGGCGCCGGCGGTAATGACGTTGGATTTTCGGACCGGCATGTGGCACTCGACACAGCGCGTGCGAATGGCTTCGCCAATCTGCTTTGAGCGCGGACACGAGTGCGTGGTGTGGCACTCGAGACAATGCACGGAAAACGTTGCGGCGGCTTCCTGCGTGCGGTGCACGTTGTGGCAGGAGGAGCAGGTGAGCTTGCCGCTGGTGAAACATTTGCTGGCGCGGAGGGCGGCGACCTGGTTGCCGTGGACGTCGGGAGGCGCGTTGATGGCGGGCTCGGGGATGCGCACATAATCCGCAATGGAGTCGCCGACCTGGAAGGACATGGCCGGGGCGAGCGGTTCGCCGGGGCTGGCGTGGCAGAGGGCGCAGAGGTCAAGCTGGTGGTCGCGCGTGAGGTGGGAGGGGTTGACGATGGCGATGTCGCTTGCGCCGGCGGCGGGAGGATGGGCAGATTTTTCGAGGCGGACGTGTTCGGCGCCAGGGCCATGGCAGCGCTCGCAGCCGATGCCGAGGACGAGGGAGTCGCGCTTGTAGCGGTTGGCGGGGGGCGGCGTTGCATCGAATCGGGTGGCGTGGCACTCAAGGCACCGCGGCGGCGCAGGGCGCTCAAAGTTGACTTCGCCGTCGATGTAGCCAGGGCTGTTCATCCACTTGTGGGTATAGGTCCAGTAGGAGACGGGAAGTTCGAAGAGGCGGTCGCCATTCCAGTAGAGGTAAGTCTGGCCGTGGCGGCCGGAGCCGATGACGATGTCGAATTTTTGGGCGGTGCCATTGAGGTGCTGCGGATCGGCGATGTCGACGGCGCTCTGGTAGAAGCCGTCGTCGTCTTTGATCATGGCGAAAATGAGATTGGGATTGCGGGTGCGGACGACGTTGTCGCCGGGCGTGAAGCTGCCGAGGATGGTTTTGGCGGAGGCAAGCGTGGAGTCCAGGTAGTGCGGGGTGGCGAGGTAGGTGCGCGCCTCTTTTTGGTGGCAGGAGGCGCAGGCCTGGTCGCCGGCGTAGGCGGATTCAGGGGGCGGAGTGTGGAGGGCGGGGGGTGGAGGGGTGGGCGATTGCGCGTCCATCGAGGCAATGGGGATTGCGGCAGCGAACGCCGCCAGCAGGATGGACCCGATTAAAGTGCGAAGGAAATTCAGCCGATTCTGCCCCCGACGGGTAGACGGAGCGCGGCTGCGCGGAGTCTCAGCAGAAATGCGGAGATCGCGGCAGTTTTGATGTTCACGGCTTCGTCCACTGGTCGACCCAGTCGTTGACCGTCTTGTACCAGAGCTGGGAGTTTTGCGGCTTCATAATCCAGTGGCCCTCGTCGGGGAAGTAGAGCATTTTCGACGGGACTTTCATGCGCTGGAGCGTGTCGAACAGTTGATATCCTTCGGAGACGTCGAGGCGGTAGTCGAGCTGACAGTGGATGACGAGGGTTGGCGTCTTGAAATGGGTTTCGGCGAGAGCCTGGGCGACCATTTGCGGATAGGGCGGCGCGGTTGGAGACCAGGGCGTGCCTTTGAATTCCCACTCATTGAACCAGAGTTCTTCGGTGGTGCCCCAGGCGGATTCGGGGTTGAACATGCCGTCGTGCGAGACGATGCACTTGAAGCGGTCGGTGTGGCCGAGGATCCAGTTGGCCATGTAGCCGCCGTAGCTGGCGCCGAGGGCGCACTCGCGGGATTTGTCGATGAAGGGGTAGTGCTGTCGGCGTAGTCGAGGCCGCGCATGAGGTCGATGAAGGGCTTGCCGCCCCAGTCGCCGTTGACGCCGTCGACGAAGGCCTGGCCATAGCCGGTTGAGCCGCGCGGGATTGATCATGACGACGACGTAGCCGTTGGCGGCGAAGAGCTCGGGGTTCCAGCGGTAGGACCAGGAGTCGCCCCAGGCGCCCTGGGTCCGCCGTGGATGAGGAATTTGAGCGGGTATTTTTTGTGCGGGGTCGAAGTTGGGCGGGCGGATGATGAAGCCCTGGAGCTTGGTGCCGTCCGTGGCGGGGAACCAGAAGGATTCCATCTTGGGGAGGTCGAGCTGGTTGAGGAGGGCGTCGTTGAGGTGGGTTAGTTGGACGATAGGATGTTCGTCTGAGCCTTGCCAGATCGGCGAGACAGAGGGAGTTACTGATCGCCGCTGCGCGTTTGTTGGGTGCTTCGCTCCGACAACGGGGTCTGCTGACGAGGCGCAGACGGTCTTCGAAGCCAAGTCAGCCCGGAAGATCTCGCCGGGTGATGCAACTGTCATACGACCTGCAACGAGGGTCTGACCGTTACTCGCGACATGAAGATCTGCGTACTCACCGACAGCAGAATCACAACTCTCGTGGACAAGCGAGACGTACTCGGTGCCGAAGATACTGGTTTTGAAGATGGGTTCTTCGCCTTTATCTCCTGCGGTGAAGTAGATGAAGCGCGAATCCGGGCTCCACGCCTCCTCGTCGACCCAGCGGTCGAACTTGGGGAGGAGTTCCTTGATCTGCTTCGTCCCGCGGTCATAAAGGACGAGGCGGAAGCGGTCGCTCTCGTAGCCAGCGCGGGCCTGGGAGCGCCACGCGATCCATTTGCCGTCGGGCGAATAGCGAGGAGTGAAGTCGCCGCCGGGGCTGGTGGAGATTTTGACGGGTTGGGCGTTGGGGGCTTCGAGGTCCAGGGTGAAGAGGTCGACGTTGGTCGAGAGCGCGGGGTTGTCGACCTTCTTTTCTTCGAAGGCCAGCTCCTTGCTGTCGGGGGAGAAGTCCCAGCCGTCAGGCTCGCCGAGGGAGAAGGGCGGGACGTCGTGCGTGTCGCCGGGGTTGAGATCGCGGAACGTGCCGTCACTCACCGACGCCAGGAAGAGGTGGCTGCGTTTGTCGCCGGTGAAGTGGTTCCAATGGCGGTAGAGGGGAGCGGTGAAGATGCGGGCCTTGACCTTCGATTGCGCCTCGGCCTCGTCGCGTTTCTTGTCGCAGGCGTCTTCGTCAGATCCTGAATGTCCTGCAGCGCTGCATTCGGGATAGACGGCGGAGGTGAAGAGCAGGTGCTGCCCATCAGGGTCCCACGTCACGTTGTCGGCTTCGGTCGTGATGTGCGTGAGTTGGTGCGGATCGCCCATGGTGCCGGCGGCGGAGTCAAAGCTCGCGAGCCAGATCTGGGTGCCCTGGCCGCGATCGGTGAGGAAGGCGATCTGTTTGCCGTCGGGGGAGAAGCGGCCGCGGCTCTCGCCGGCGAGCGAGTCGGTGAGGGGTTGTTCCTGCCCGCCGGCGACGGGAACGATCCATAGATGCGGCGTTTTGGTGTTCTTCGCGAGGTCGACGTCGGTGGCGGTGAAGAGAACCCATTTGCCGTCAGGAGAGACGGTGATGTCGCCGAGGCGGCGCATCTTCTGCAGGTCGTCGAAGGTCATGGGGCGCTTTGGGCCGGTGGGTTCGGATGCCGGGTTTTGCGCGCCGACGGTGCATGCGGCGAGGAGGAGAGCGGCGGCGCAGGCGAGTGTCTTCATGATGGGCCTCGATGGCAACGGATCATGGTACATCGCAGCGTTCAGGGCTCAGAGCACAGTGCTCAGAAAAGCGAATCCGCCGTTGCCGCGAGTAGCGACACAGAACATTCGCAACGAGGGCCGATTTGTGCGGTGGGTGGGGTGGAGTGGCTGCGGACTATATTGCGGATTACATCACCCTCGTGGGACTGTGGGCGAGAGCGGAGGTATCGAGGGGATCGGTCAGCTCAGGCGGCGCGTCGGGGGAGCAGGATGGCAATTCGATCACGACGGCTGCGCCGCGAGGCAGAGCGTTGAGCGCGGAGATCTGGCCTCCGTGTTCGCGCACGATGGAATAGCACAGGCTGAGGCCGAGGCCGACGCCTTCTCCCTGGTGGCGCGTGGTGTAGAAGGGGTCAAAGGCGCGCGAGGGTTCGGCGAAGCCAGGGCCGGTATCGGTGAAGGTGATGCGCACGGTCGGGCCCGCAGAATTGGCTTCGATGGTGAGGCGGCGCTCGATGTCTTCGGGCAAATCGTTCATGGAACCGATGGCGTTTTTGACAACCTGGAGGAAGACCTGGCGGAGCTGATCGCCGTCGGCCTTGATGTGGGGCAGAGGGGGGACGATGCGCATCTCGATTTCGATGTGCGCGCCTTCGAGGTCGTGGCGCGTGAGCTTTTCGACGTCCAGGAGCAGCATTTCGAGTGAAACCGGGCCGCGGATGCCGGGGGTGGCTTTGCGGAAGCGAACGAGGCTCTCGATGATCTGCTTCATGCGGCGCGCTTCATTCAGGATGACGGTGGCCTGATCGCGCGTGGCGCCTTCGGCGTCGGTCATAAGCTCGGCGTAACCGGTGATGACGGTGAGGGGATTGTTGAGCTCGTGGGCCACGCCGCCGGCGAGTTGTCCGAGACCGGCGAGGCGTTCGGTCTGGAGGAGGCGGCGCAGCAGAAGCTGATGCTCGCGCGCGGTGCCGAGGCGAGCGACGAGGAGCTCGAGGGGAAGCACGTCTTCGGTGAGGAGAGGCTCGTCGGGCTCGCGCAAGCCAGAGAGGAGAAGGGTGCCGAGGAGTTCCTGGTCGCGGCCGCGGATGGCGATGGCGTGGGTGGAAAGGAAATTCATCTGGCGCAGCTCGTCACCAGGCTCCATGAGGGGATTGAGATCGAGCAGGACGAGATGGCCGAGGACGCGGGCAAAGAACTTGTCGGCGATTTCGCGGATTCTGTTGTCACGGGTACGGCGGGCCATGGCGTCGAGCGCTCCCACCAGGGCGCCGTCCATGCCGGCCGATCCGGCAAGGTGGAAGCGGCCCTCAGGACTGCGCACGACGATGGCAACCTTGCTGAAACGGCTGGCGCCGGCGATAACGTCGCACATCGGATCGAACTGCGTGTTCTTTTCCTCGACCGGCATCGCTTCGAGGAAGATTTCGGTGTATTTCTCCATCTCTTCGCGAGCGCGGCGGTCGCGGAGCTGCGTGGCTTTGTTGGAGGCGATTTCATCCTCGAGGACGAGGACGATCATGCCGAAAGCGGCGACCACCTTGACCAGGTTGAGAAGGCGCATGAGAACGACGGGAACGGCCGCCTCGCCGACGATGGGAGTGAGCATGACGGGGAGCGACCACGCGACGAGTCCACCCACCGTGAAGACGACGCCCGCGGAGATACGGCGGAAAGCGGCGGCGAAGAGAAGCGCGGTGACGAGCAGGATGCCGCTCAGGGCCAGGGCAAGAACCCCTTCATATTTCTGCTGCAGGGCGAGCCAGATGCCGAATCCGCAGACGAACGCGACCATAGAGAGGCCGAGCCAGACGGGTAACAGATGTTTTTCGAGGCTCCAGCGGGCGCCGATCAAAGAGACGGCAAAGACGCAGAGCAGCAGAATGGCGCGCATCACGGGTCCGGGGTTGGGGTCGAGAGAGACCAGGACGGTGAAAACGATGAGAGGCGTGCCGATGGCGACGACGTAAAGGATATGGAAGCGGCGGCTGAAGTACTGCGGCGCCATGGAGCCGAGGAACATGATGGCTGCCATGAGGAGGCAGGCGCGGGAGACGGCGAGCCAAAGGCCGGACTGGGCGCGTCCGAAGACTTCCATTTCCAGCTGGATGGCGACAAACATCCAGCCGACGAGCCAGAGGAGCTGGCGGCGGCGAGCGCTGGCGACTTCTCCGGCGCGAACGCGGAGTGGGGGAAGGGTGCGCCGTTGCAGCCAGAGAGCACCGAAGACGGCGACCAGCACGAAAAGCAGGATGAGTGTCGGCGCCCGGTAGAGATCCATGAAGTGGCCCTGTGTGCCTCCGAGTGTAATTCTGCGGCCAGGTTCATGAAAATGCACTCTTTGATACGGGGGTACCCCATCAGGAGTCACCCGTTTGGTTAATGGGCGGCTCGGCGGTCCCATTTTGGGACCGCTTCAGGCGGGAGCAAATTGGAGCCAGGCGACGTGGCGTCGTGGCCGAACGGCACGCATGTGCGTCTATTCTTAAGAGCAGGGAATAGGGAATAGGGAATAGGGAATAGGAAGCTGGAAGCAGGAATGGGTGGTGCCTTTGGTCCGCAATCGATCTTCTCTGGTAGTCATTCTGCTGGCTGCGGCCGCTGTTCTAGTTGCGCCGGCGTTGCGTGCGCAAGCTTCGTATACGTCAATGCCGCTGGATCAGGGCTTCGGGCCGCTCGATCCGACGCCGCCTGAGCTTCCCGTCCAGCAGATCATTACCGAGTTCACGGCGAAGGAAGCGGTTTTCCGCAAAGCCCTGGACAACTACACGTGGACGCGCAGCGTGCGGGTACAGACGCTGGACGACGATAACAAACCCGATGGGCAGTACTACCAGACCGTCGATATTGCGTTCGATGCGGACGGACATCGCACCGAGCGGGTGCTGGAGGCGCCGGAGAGCTCGCTGACGCGTGTGATGATGTCGCCGGCGGATTTCCAGGACATCGAGGAGCGGCTGCCGTTCGTCCTGACGACGGAAGATGCGCCGCAGTACGACATCACTTACGTGGGACGGCAGAAGGTGGACGAGATCGGCACATGGGTGTTCGACGTGAAGCCGAAGGTGCTGGAGAAGAAGAAGCGCTATTTCCAGGGGCGCATCTGGGTCGATCAGAAAGATCACCAGATCGTGGTGACGAACGGCAAGAACGTGCCCGATGATGTTCGGCCGGGGCACGAGGATTTGTCGACGCCGTTCGCGACCTATCGGCAGCTGGTGGACGGGAAGTACTGGTTCCCGGTGTACACGCATGGGGACGGGATTCTGCATTTCTCCGGCGGGCACGGATATCTGAGCGAAGAGGTGCATCTGCGCACGACGGTGAAATACACGAACTACCACGAGTTCCACACCAGCATTCGCGTGATCTACCAGGGCCAGGACATCACGGGGAGTCCGGAGAAGGGACAACCGGCAGGGCAACCGGGTCAGCCGCAACAGAAGACGCCGGATTCAACAACGCCGGCCAAGCCACAATAGGGCGGACCACAGGTTACAGGTGACCAGGTTGCGGTGGACCGCCCGGAACAAGGCCTGCCCGATACAACGTTTGTGTTAGGGCAAGGATAGCGGGCATTCGAGAGGAAGCCGGAAGGTCGCGTGAGTTCCTGATTGCAAAGGGGCAGGGGTATTTCACTGCTGGTTTTCCCCACTTAACTACGCCTGTTCGCCTCTCGCTGGAACTTTTTGCCTCGGCCAATCAAGCCCCGGTATCATAGAGCCAGCAATGCCACCGGATTTTGCCGCCCGATCGAGCTGGCAATCCGCATCCCTCGGAGGAAATACTTGCCCGCAGCCGAACGATTTCTCTTTACCTCGGAATCCGTGACCGAAGGCCATCCTGATAAGATCGCCGACCAGGTTTCCGACGCTATTCTTGACGCCTGCCTTGAGCAGGATCCTTACAGCCGGGTGGCGTGCGAGACGCTGACGGCGACCGGGCTGGTGGTGATCGCCGGCGAAATCACGACGCGTGCCTACGTGGATTTTCAGGCCCTGGTGCGTGGAGTGGTGACCGCGATTGGATATGACAACGCGGTGTACGGATTCGACTCGAACACCTGCGCTGTGATCTCGACCATCAACAAGCAGTCCGGCGACATTGCCATGGGTGTAGACACGGGCGGCGCCGGCGACCAGGGCATGATGTTCGGCTACGCGACGAACGAGACGCCGGAGCTGATGCCCACGCCGATTTCGCTGGCGCACAAGCTCACCCGGAAGCTGTCGGAAGTCCGTAAGTCCGGAAAGCTGCCGTATCTGCGGCCGGATGGCAAGAGCCAGGTGACGGTGGAGTACGACGCGAACCATAAGCCCGTGCGCATCGACGCCGTCGTTATCTCCACACAGCACGCTGAGAACATCTCCACCGAGGAACTGCGCGCGGACATTCTGAAGCATGTGATTCAGTCCACACTGCCGGCTGAGCTGCTGGATGAGAACACGAAGTACCATATCAATCCGACGGGGCGTTTCGTGATCGGCGGGCCGATGGGCGATACGGGCCTGACCGGGCGCAAGATCATCGTTGACACCTACGGCGGCATGGGGCGTCACGGCGGTGGCGCATTCAGCGGCAAGGACCCGACGAAGGTGGATCGCTCGGCGGCGTATGTGGCGCGGTATATCGCGAAGAATATTGTCGCGGCCGGGTTGGCGGAGCGCTGCGAAGTGCAGCTGGCCTACGCGATCGGCGTGGCGGAGCCGGTGAGCGTGCTGGTGGAAACGTTTGGCACGAGCACGATTCCGGAAGGGGAGCTGGTCCCGCTGGTCAGAAAGAACTTCGAACTGACGCCGAAGGGGATCATCGAGAGCCTGAATCTGCGGCGGCCGATTTATCGGAAGACCGCGGCGTACGGGCACTTCGGACGCATCAACGAGCCGGACTTCACCTGGGAAGCAACGGATAAGGCGGCAGCTCTGAAGCAACAGGCTGCAGCGCTGACGAAGCAGCCGGTCGCAGCGAAGTAGTTTTTGGTTGGGAAGAAGGGCAGGCCGCGAGGCCTGCCCTTCTTCCTTTTCCCTGCGGGCGCGGGCGGCTATTCGGGAAATCCGCGGCGCTCCGCTCGCGCTCGCGCAAAGCGGCCTTTCCAGGGCTGCGCGACGAAGAGGTCATACGCGGCGAAGGGCAGCAGCAGGAAAAAGAACGGCAGCAGGGTCACGGAAACAAAAGGGAGGAGCGCGAGACTGACGATCACCCAGGCGGCCAGGCAAAAGCCAATCCATTTGGTGAGGATCGTGGCTTTCAGCCAGCGCCAGCCAAGCGCGAAGCAGATTGCGCAAAAAAT
The DNA here is from genome assembly GCA_963705765.1 of uncultured Acidobacteriaceae bacterium. Classification (GTDB taxonomy): domain Bacteria; phylum Acidobacteriota; class Terriglobia; order Terriglobales; family Acidobacteriaceae; genus Palsa-343. The sequence continues at coordinate 251,526 of CAVPKU010000051.1, forward strand.
GAGGACGGCGAAATGTTCGAGAGTGCTTCTCGTCCGGGCGCCTGGCGCGTAGACGATCGCGAGCATCACCGCGATGGGCACGAGCCCTTTGACCAGTCGCAGAAGGAATCCGGGTATGGGATGGGACGTTTCGGGCACGGTGGACCTTAGCGAGGACAACTGTTGCAGAGGATGCTCAGGTCTCTAGAATATCGCTGGATGGTTGGTGCAAGAGGGTGCCTAGGTGCGCTGGGTCGATCCGTCCTCGTCGACTTCTACCCAGTGGGCTCCGCAGGCGTCGCAGAGCCAGCTCTCACCGCCGGATGGCAACGGCATGTGCAGCAGCGTGACTGAGGCAAGAGCGGCACGGCGGTCCGGGCCGAGAAACGAGATGTCGATGGATCCGCAGCGAGGGCAGCGCGGCTGAATAAATTCGGCCTGTTCTTCGAAAGGAACCGTTTCGGGGATCGGCTGGTTCAAGACTTCAAGGGCGGCGTCCGTGTCGCCGGTTTCGACCTGCAAGCGGACCCCGCCGAGCAGATTCGAATATTGCCATTCCATGCGAGCCACGTTTTCGTCGCGAATCCAGGCACCGATACCGGCGGATTCAAGAAGAGACCGCGCAACGATAGCTTCCGAGAGATCCCTGTAGCGGCGCACGGTAGTGAGGGCGCGGTATGCCGGATCGCCGGACTCTGGCCGATCTTCGAGTACCGGCGGTTCGAGGCTGCGTTTCGCGAATTCGGTGCGCAGCGTTGACTGCGCGGCTTCAGTCAGAGAGTCGTATTCCTGAGCGAGTTCCAGCAACTCAATCTCGCTCATGCCTGCGTAGCGGGCTGCGAGATCTTCGGGCGCGGGGTTCATGGAGCGGAATGGTAGCAGAGAGGAGAAATCTCAACAGGACTGTTGCGCGATCGCAGCGTCAGTATCCTGCTTCGCGCCCGTGACGAACGGCGAGGATCACGATCCTGCGTCCATCGAAGTGGTAGAGGACGACATAAGCGCTGTGACCGAACTCGATGATCCATTCGCGATATTCGGGCAACATATCCTCAACAGGACGACCGATCTCAGGGTGAGCACGCAGATCTTTCACGCCGCGTCGGATGGCGGCTACAGCACGCCGGGCCGCGTCGGGGCTTTTAGGCGCGAGGAACGTTTGAAGACGGGCAACATCCGAGAGAGCCGGTGCGGACCAAACTAAGTGTGGCATTTGGGTGGTGCCACGCGCTTGCCGGCTTCGAGTTTGGCCAGCCACGCATCCGCTTCTGCGGCGGTAACGTGCAACCCGGTTTCCTGATAATGATTCCAGGCAGCGAGAGCATCCTGGCGGAGCCGCTCGCGCGCTTCCTCGCGCTCAACGTATTGCTCGACGGCTTCGCGAAGAATCCAGTGTGGCGTTCGGCGACGGACGGCGGCCAGACGCTGGACCCGCTCCTTCGTTTGAGTATCGAGCTTGAGGCTTGTGGTCGCTGTGCGCGGCATAAGTAGGACCGGGTGTTACCTATCGCTACTTTAGCACACTCACACCGGCTCCAGGTGCGCGGTAAAGTGCCTCAGGAATGGCGCCTCATGCGTGAGCCGCATGCCGCGGATTTTGTCGCGGTGGCTCCAGACCTCGAGGATGACTTCAACCAGGTAGTCAATGTGGCTTTGCGTGTAGACGCGGCGCGGGATGGCGAGGCGGACGAGGTCCATCTGCGCGGCGGCGGCGAACATGAGCGAGCCGATTTCGACGGAGCGTACGCCGCCTTCGAGATAAAGTTCGCAGGCGAGGGCGACGCCGGGGAACTGGTCCTGCGGAATGTGCGGCAGGAAGGCGCGCGCGTCGAGGTAGATGGCGTGGCCGCCCGGCGGCTGCACGATGGGCACGCCGGCCTCTGCGATGTGATTGCCCAGATAGGCGGTGGAAGCGATGCGGTAGCGGAGGTAGTCCTCGGCGAGGGCTTCCTGGATGCCGACAGCGATGGCTTCGAGGTCGCGTCCGGCGAGGCCGCCGTAGGTGGGGTAGCCTTCCGTCAGGATGAGCAGGTCTTTCTCCTGCTGGGCGAGCTTGTCGTCGTTGGTGCAGAGGAAGCCGCCGATGTTGGCCATGCCGTCTTTCTTGGCGGACATGGTGCAGCCGTCACCGTAGGTGAACATCTCCTGGGCGATTTCTTTCGGCGTCTTGTCGGCATAGCCGGGCTCGCGCAGCTTGATGAACCAGGCGTTTTCGGCAAAGCGGCAAGCGTCGAAGTAGAGCGGAATGCCCTCGCGCCGGCAGACGGCGCTGACCGCGCGGACGTTTTCCATGGAGACGGGCTGGCCGCCGCCGGAGTTATTTGTAACGGTGAGCATCACACATGGAATGCGGTCGCGGCCCACTTTTGCGATGAGGGCTTCGAGGGCGGCGACATCCATATTGCCCTTAAACGGAGCGGAGACAGAGGGCTGGCGGCCTTCTGCGGTGAGCAGGTCGACGGCTTCGGCGCCGGTGAATTCAATGTTGGCGCGGGTGGTGTCGAAATGGGTGTTGTTGGGGATGACCATGCCTTTGCGGCTGGAGACTCCAAACAAAATGCGCTCGGCGGCGCGGCCCTGGTGCGTGGGGATGACATGCTTGTAGCCAAAGATGTCCTGAATGGAATCGCGAAAACGAATGAAGCTCCGGCTGCCCGCGTAGCTCTCGTCGCCTTCCATGATAGCGGCCCACTGGTGCGTGGACATCGCGCCGGTGCCGGAGTCGGTGAGGAGATCGATGAGAACGTCGTCGGCGGGGAGGAGGAACATGTTGTAGTGCGCGGCGCGGAGGAGTTCTTCGCGCTGAGCGCGGGTGGTCCAGCGGATGGGCTCGACGGACTTGATACGGAAGGGCTCGATGATCGTGCGAATGGGCATGGGTTCTTTCCGTAGTTTGGGCGGGCCGCGGTGTGAATGCTGCGCGGGTGCCCTGCCTATGGTAGACCGGGACGATGGATTGCAGGAGGGTTGAGAGCAAGTGCTGACGGCGGCGGAGCGCGATGGGTTGCGGGTGGTTCTGGTGCGGAGCCGGAATCCGCTGAATATTGGCGCGGTGGCGCGGGCGATGACGAACTTCGGCTTTCGTCATCTGCGGGTTGTGCAGCCGTACGAGGTGGCGTTTCGCGACGCGCGCTCGGCGGTGGACGCGGAACCAGTGCTGAACGCTGCGGAGGAATTCGCAACGGTCGCCGAGGCGGTGGCGGATTGCACGCTGGTGGTGGGGACGGCGGAGGGGAGCAGACGTGCGCCGGAGGAACCGCTGCAGCGGCTGGAGGTCGTTGCGGCTGAAATGTCGGGAGCGATGCGGCGCGGGGTGAAGGTCGCGGTACTGTTTGGATCGGAGAAGACGGGGTTGTCGAATGAGAATCTGAGTTCCTGCCAGCGGGTATTGCGGATCCCAACTGAATCCGACCAGCCTTCAATGAATCTCGGACAGGCCGTGGCGGTGGTGCTGTACGAGCTGGTGCGTGCGACTGAGCCAGAGACGGAAACCGAGCCGGCAGCAGCGATGGCGAGTGCCGGGGATCGCGAGCGACTGGTGGCTCTGCTGACGGAGATGCTGGAACGCAGCACGGGCGAGCGCGAGTCCTCGGGACCGACAGCGGAGGAGCGAGTGCGGCGGCTGATACGGCCGATGGTGATCACCGAAGAAGAGGCACATGGGTGGATGGGCGTAGTGCGGCACGTGTTGTGGAAGCTGCGCGGCGGTGGCTAACACGGAGGTTTTGACGACGGCGGCAAAGAGTGCAGCGGGCGTTGGGGAGCGGCGTATGATGGACCGTCGCCGTGGCATGCGAAGCTGTGGAGCAGGGCCAGAAAGGCACGACATGAGACGCGGAATCGGCTTGCTTGTTCTTTGCTGCCTGGTCGCTTCCCGGGGATTCGCCCAGGCGCCGCCGAGCCTGACGCCGGAACAGGCGATCGCTCGTGTTCTGGGACCAGGGCCGGTGCAGGCCTCGTGGTTCGACGCAGGATTTCTGGGGCAGATTCCACTGGCGCAGATTCAGCAGGTCGTCGATCAATACACACGCACGAGCGGGAAGCTGGAGCGAGTCGAAAAGACCGACGATACATTCCTGGTCTATCTGGAGCGCGCGAAGTTTCCGGCGAGGGCGGCCCTCAATCCGCAGGGGCAGTTTGTGATGCTGTGGTTCGGCAATTCGGAACCGCTGCAGACGGCTCCGCTGGACGAGAGCGTGCGGGCATTCGCAGATCTCGCCGGAAAAGTAACAGTATTGGTGACAGAAGAGGGAAAGCCGCGGGCATCGCTGCATCCGGACGAGGCGCTGGCGGTTGGGTCGGCGTTCAAGCTGGCCGTTCTGAGCGCGCTGAACACGGAGATCGTCGCGCGCCAACACCATTGGGACGAGGTGGTGCGCCTCGACCCCGCGTGGAAGTCCCTGCCCAGCGGGGTGATTCGGCAGTGGCCGGACAAAACGCCGCTCACGCTGGCGACGTTGGCCAACGAGATGATTTCAATCAGCGACAACACGGCGGCGGATGCTCTGTTGTCGATTGCAGGGCGCAGGAACGTGGAGGCCGTGGCGCCGCGCGACCGGCCGTTTCTGTCGACTCGAGAGGCGTTCACCCTGAAGGATCCGGCGAATGGGAGCCTGTTGGCGCGCTATCGTGCTGCGGATGCGGTGGGACGTGGGGCGCTGCTTGCGGAAATCGACAAGCTGCCTTTGCCGGATGCGGGAATCTTCGCCGCCGGCGTGCCGATCGCCACCGATATCGAATGGTTCTTCACGCCGAGCGAATTGTGCACGCTGATCGACAGCGTACGCGATCTGGGCGCGATGCAGATCAACCCCGGCCTGGCATCGAAGAAAGACTGGACGCAGATCGCCTACAAAGGCGGATCGGAGCCCGGGGTGCTGAACTTTACGACGGCGCTGACCGCGAAGAGCGGTCGTCACTATTGCGTTACGGCCGCCTGGAACGCCGGTGGAGTTCTGGACGAGAACAAATTCGCAACGCTCTACGGCGGAGTGCTCAGCTCTCTCGCAGGGGAAGCGGGAAAGTAGACGCGCTCGCGCAGAAATTACCCGCTACTGCATCCTGTGGAAGTCGCGGAAGAGGATCAGGCACCCGGTGAAGGCGATGAGGCAGTAGGAGAGGCGATTCGCAGCCAGAACCGCGGGTTTGATGTCGCCCTGGTAGCGGAGGAAGTCGTACCACTCGAAGACCCAGGTCTTGAGGATGCGCGTGAAGAGGTAGGACGGGACGAGGAGGGTGATGAAGACACCGATCAGGGCGTAGGATTGGCCCGGCGCATCCTGCATCAGTTTTTGCGTGACCCACAGCGGGACGAACTGGAGGTGATCGAACGCATTGCGCATGCCACCAGGAAAGCCGACCCACGCGTCAAGTCCTGCATAGAGAGCCCAGGCGATCGGAAAACCAAGGCCGGTAGTGGCGGTATTGATGGTGGCTACCGCGAGAAAGGTTCGGCCAAAGTTGCTCCTCAGGCGAGCCTGAAGGTAGATAAATTCAATGATGATGACGAGGATGAGGAAGAAGAGCATCGTCTCGTGAGTGACCGGCAGCATAGCAATACCGGCATCGGCGCGGGCCGTGGCGGGAAAGCACGCCAGGACGGCTGCAGCCGCCAGACATCCGGCAACGCGACGCCTGATTTTCGATAACATTACCGGGATCATAAGCGTGGGCTGTTTGGGGGAGGAATCGCACTTGGGTGTCAGTTATCGTGTTGTCACGGGGTGGGGAGCGGCCGTACTGCTTGGATTGACTGGGGTTGCGTCTGGTCAGGCGCTCCGGGGGGCAGTACCACGGCAGGCACTGCAGGATCGCGATTGGCCTGCGTATAACGGCGGCGTGAACGGGGACCACTATTCGCCGCTGGAGCAGATCAATCGGACCAACGTCGGGCAGCTGAAGATCGCCTGGCAATACGACACGGGGGAGAAGGGCGCGCTGCAGACCAATCCGCTGGTGGTGGGGCGGGTGCTGTACGGGTGCACGCCGCTGGGCAGGATTTTTGCGCTGGACGCGGCGACGGGAAAACAGCTGTGGCTGTTCGACACCACCGTGGACAAACACGATCGCACGATTGGCGGGGCGTCGCAGCCGCAGCGTGGACTGGCGTACTGGACGGATGGGAAGACGGGGCGCATTTTCGCCGGAGTGATGAATTATCTGTACGCGATCGATGCGAGTACCGGAAAAGAGATCGCGGATTTCGGGGACGGCGGCCGCGTGGATCTGCGCAAGGGGCTGCGCGAAGACCTGGACGCGAAGTACGAGCAGCAGTCGATTGCGCTTACGACGCCGGGCGTGATTTACAAGGACCTGATCATCGTTGGGGGACGGAATCCGGAGACGCATCCGGCGCCGCCAGGGAATATTCGCGCCTATGACGTGAAGACGGGGGCGCTGCGCTGGAGCTTTCACACGATTCCGCATCCGGGCGAGTTTGGGTATGACACGTGGCCGCCGGATGCGTGGAAAGATGCGGGCGCGGCGAACAACTGGGCCGGAATGACACTGGATGCGGTGCGCGGGATTGTCTTTGTGCCGACGGGGTCGGCGGTATTCGACTTTTACGGCGGCGACCGCATCGGTGACGATCTGTTTGCCAACTCGCTGCTGGCGCTCGACGCGGCGACAGGCAAGCGGCTCTGGCATTTCCAGGGCGTGCATCACGACATCTGGGATCGGGATTTTCCGGCGCCCCCGGCGCTGGTGACGGTGAAACGCGACGGCAAGAGCGTGGATGCGGTAGCGCAGACGAGCAAGCAGGGCGTGGTGTATCTCTTCGATCGCGCGACGGGTGCGCCGCTGTTTCCGATTGAGGAGAAGGCGTATCCGGCGAGCGATGTGCCAGGCGAGAAGACGTCGGCGACGCAGCCGATGCCGGTGGCGCCGGCTCCTTTTGCGCGACAGCGTCTGACGGCGGACATGCTGACGATGCGTACGCCCGACGCGCACGCGTGGGCGGTGAGGGAGTTCCAAAGCTTCACCAGCGACGGGCAATTTATCCCGTTCGGCGTGAATCGCCAGACGATTGTGCTGCCGGGTTTCGATGGCGGCGCGGAGTGGGGCGGACCGGCGGTGAATCCGGCGACGGGCGTGCTCTACGTGAATGCGAATGAGATGGCGTGGACCGGCGGGCTGACGCCGGAGAATGCGGGCGCCGGCGCGGGGGCGAAAGTGTATCAGTCGCAGTGCTCTATTTGTCACGGGGCGAGTCGGGTTGGATCGCCGCCGGCGTTTCCATCGCTGGTGGACGTGAGCCAGCGGCTGACCGATGCGCAGATCACGGATGTGATCGCACACGGCAAAGGACGCATGCCAGGGCTCCCGAATCTGGACAGCGCGAAGGTTGCGGCACTGGTGGATTATCTGAAATCGGCGGCGAGCGCGCCGCCGGAGCACGCGCCGGGAGAGATGATGGGTGGCGGGGGCGCGACGCACTATGCCTTCACGGGCTATCGGAAATTTCTCGACCCGGATGGATATCCGGCGATTGCTCCGCCTTGGGGTACGCTGAGCGCGATCGACCTCAACACGGGCGAATATCTGTGGAAGGTCCCGCTCGGGGAATATCCCGATCTGGCAGCGCAGGGGATGAAGGATACGGGTTCGGAGAATTACGGCGGCCCGGTGCTGACGGCGGGCGGCGTGCTGTTCATCGGGGCCACGTCGTACGACCGCAAATTCCGCGCGTTCGACAGCAGGAGCGGAAAGCTGCTGTGGGAGACGACGCTGCCGTTTGCGGCGGGGGCCACACCTGCGACCTATTCGGTGGATGGCAAGCAGTATGTGGTGATCGCAGCGAGTGGCGGGCGCGATCCGAAGGCGCCCCTGGGCGGAGTGTACATCGCGTTTTCGCTGCCGTGACTCGGGCCTGGACTCGCAGCCGGCCTGGCGGTGGCGCGGGCCAACTTGCCAGGCTGGTGGGGCATCTCAAACCCAGTGTCCAACAAGCACAGGACCCAATTCCCCACTGGAGCCGCCATGCACTTTTCACGGTTCTTCAGCACGATGACGCGCGGGCTTGCAGCTTTCGCGCTGGTTTCTCTTTTTGCCTCCTCGATCGCGTTGCGCGCGCAGGAGCCGGCCCGGACCTCGGCCTCTTCCGATCAGGACATGCATCTGGTTTCGCCGGCACAGCTGGACAGCCAGCTGCAGGCATCGACCGACGCGCGACAGAAAGAAATTAAGAATCTGACGCAGTTTCTCTCGACACCGCTGGCAGAGAAAGCGATGAAGGATGCGAAGGTCGATCCGGTGCAGGTGCGGACGGCGATTCCGAGCCTCTCGGATGCGGAACTGGCGGATCTTTCAGCGCGCGCCGATCATGCGCAGAAGGACTTTGCCGCCGGCATGAGCAATAACACGCTGCTGATCATCATTCTGGTGCTTGTGGCGGTGATTCTTATTGCTGTGATTCACTGAAGTCGTGCGGCGACTTGCCTCTCTCGTGTTTCTGATGGCTGCGGCGAGTGTCGCGGCCCAGGCCCCCACTTCCGGGACGCGAACACCTCAGGCAGTCTGGATCGATGTGCCCTACGTGCATCAGCCGCGCGAAGGCTGTGGCGCGGCCTCCCTTGCGATGGTGATGAACTACTGGGCGCAGCAACAGGGACACCCTGCGGGTGCGGACAGTGACGTCGCGACGATTCAGCAGCAGCTGTACTCATCGTCGGAGCATGGCATCCTCGCGTCGCAGATGCAGGCGTACTTACGAAAGCATGGCTATGAGGTGTTCGCGCTCGCCGGGCGCTGGAGCGATCTGGAAACCCAATTGGGAAAAGGCCGGCCGCTGATTCTGGCGTTGCGCCCCGGGGGCCAGACGGCGCTGCATTATGTAGTGGTAGACGGGGTGGACCCGGGGCGCGGGTTGGTGACGATGAACGATCCGGCGGAGCGCAAACTGCTGTCCCAGGAGCGTGCTGCATTCGAGAAAGACTGGAGTGCGACAGGGAACTGGATGCTGCTTGCTGTTCCGGCACCGGCTTCGCGCTGATCCTGATTTCTTTGTTGCTGTGTGCGGTTGCGGAGCCGGCGCGCGCACAGTGCCCGCCTGCGCAGGGTTCGGCAGAAGTCCTGCAGCTTTTTCAGCAGAAGAACTGGGCTGAGGTAGTGCGGGTTGCGGCGGCGATGCCATCGCGCAGTGCGGACGTGCAGTTCGACTACGGTATGGCACTCGCGCGTCTGGGCAAGCTCGACGAGGCGCGGGCCGCATTGCTGACTGGAGCACGGACGTGTCCGGGGCAAAAGCGCTTTGCGATCGAGCTGGGCGGCGTGGCGTTCGAGCAGAAGAACCATGCCGAGGCGGCGCACTGGCTGCGGCGAGGAGTGCGTCTCGATCCGGCGGACGCTTATGCGAACAACTTCCTGGGGACGGTGTATTTTCTGTCGGGGAATCTCGACGCAGCGGTGAAGTATTGGAATCGCGTTGAGAAGCCGGCGATTGGGGGGATTGATTTCGATCCGCATTTGAAGGTGCATCGGCTGCTCCTGGATCGAGCGTTTGCGTTTTCACCTGCGGCGGTGCTGCGCGCGCCACAGCTGACGACGACGGAGACGCGGCTCGATGGATTGGGAATCTTTTCGGGGTACAACCTGCACCTTGATGCGCGGCCGGATGGGCGATTCGATGCGGTGTTTCGCGCGCAGGAGCAGGATGGGTTCGGCAGCAAGGCGGCGGCGCTGGTTTCGATGCTCGGCGGACTACCGTACGAGACGGTGTATCCGAGCTATCGCAACATTGCGCGGAGCGCGATCAACTTCGATGGTCTCGTCCGGTGGGATGCGCAGAAGCGACGGGCGTGGGGCGAATTGTCGGGGCCGCTCCAGGGGCGGGCGGAGTGGCGATGGAATGTCGAGACTGATTTGCGCAACGAGAACTGGGCGCTGCGGCGGTCGTTTACGGGGACGGCGCCGGTACTGGGCTCGTTCAACCTCGAACGCGAGGCGGTGGATGCTTCGCTGGCCTCACTTCAACGTGGCGCGCTGCAATGGACGCTCGGCGGGGAATTCTCGCATCGGATTTTTCGCGCTGCTGTTCCGGGTTCCGCGCTGACTTCGTCGCTGTTGATACCGGGGTATGAATTGAAACAGACGGCGACGGTTAAGGCGGGGCTGGTTCGGCTGCCGCAGTACCGGTTCAACGTAACGGGCGGCGGGTCTTCGGATCTGGCGCGGGTGATCGGTGGGGCGTCGCACGGATCGGAGAAGCTGCAGGGGTGGGCGACGGCGCATTGGCTGCCGGGAATGCAGTCAGAGCGGTGGGATCTGCGTCAGGAGATTCGAGCGGGAAAGATTTTTGGCACAACGCCGTTCGATGAACTGTTTGTGTTGGGGATGGATCGCGACGACACCGACCTCTGGATGCGGGGACACATCGCGACGCGCGACGGGCGGAAGGGAAGCTCGCCGGTGGGCGATGGATATCTTCTGGCGAACACGGACGTGCTGCGGCGCGTGTACGGGAACGGGCTCGTGACGATGCAGGCGGGGCCGCTCCTCGATGTGGGGAAGATGGCGGCGCCGACGGCGGGCCTTTCGTCGGGGGAGTGGCTGGCGGATGTGGGAGTCGAGGCACGGCTGACGGTTCTGCACACGAGCGTGGTGGTGAGCTGGGGAAGGGACTTGCGGTCGGGGACGAATGCGTTCTGGGGGACGGCCGCACCGTGACCGGCAGTGAGATGCGCCCGTTGGGCCGTATGCGAGTAGCCAGTGCGGCACCTGGATCTGTCACATCACGACAGAATCGTGCATCCAGGCTGAAGGACTGCGTGAAAGATGGAGTCCTGTCTACTTGGGATCAAGATGTCTGGTCAGCTTGCCCGGCCGAACTCGCTCAAAGTAGTACCACACGAAGCTGCATGGGACGAACAAAGCAAGAAGGATCAGCGGGATTGGATTCCTCTCGTGCCGGATCGAAACGTAAAGCATCCAGAACGCTCCCAGGGGTGGGGCGCCAAAGAGCAGGAGCAACGCGAGCACAATGAGTGGGTTATTGATTGGCGCGGATCCTCGCATCAGCAGGAACGCGCTGAGAAACGGGACCGCACAGCCCGCACCAATGTAGAGCAGCAGTTTCACGAACAGGAGCCTCTGGCGAAGTTTACCCCTTAGCCCTAGCGTTCCACTTCGACCCAGCTGAAGGCGTCAGGGAAGTGTTCGAAGTCAGGAACCTTGTCGCGTTCGAAGTAGATGGAGAGGATGTCAAAACGGGTTTGAACGTCGCCCGGCGGCAACTGGCGCATGTAGTGCCGGGCAAGGCGGCGGAGCACGCGGCGCTTGCGCGAATCAACGGCAATGTGGGCGGGAGCGACCTCGCGGGAGGTACGGGTTTTGACTTCGATGAAGCAGAGGGTCCTTCCCTGCCAGGCGATGAGATCGAGGTCGCCCGGAGTGCGGGAGGAGTGCCAGTTGCGGGCGACAACGGCGTAGCCTCGGCGCATCAACCAGAAGAAGGCGGCGCGTTCGCCTTCGAGGCCGGTGCGGAGGTGTTCGGCACGCTCGGGGCGGCGGCGGCCGGCAGCGCGCTCGATAGCGTTGATCGCCGATTCCATAAGGTTGACGCGGAGGCGGAGGAGCATTGGGGTCATTGTCGAATGCGATTCCGGGCGAGGCAACGAACCTCGGTCATGCGGGCGTCACCAAAGTTTGGTTCGCGCGGAGAATGGGATTGGGGCCGGATCAGCGGAGGAGTATCAGCCAAACGGCGGCACCGATGCCGAAGACGGCCAGGACGATGGCGAGGACAACCGCCGATCGCAGGGTGCGCCCGGGAATCCATGTGCCGGTGCGCAGCTCCTTCACCGTACGCAGGTGGCCGGTGACTGCGGAAATGTTGACGAGGACGCCGAGGATGACGAGGCCGACGCCGGAGTACAGAGAAAGTCCGGTGGAGTGCGAGGAACTGCGCTGCAGGCTCTCGAATTCGCGGAGAAAGAGGCCGAAGCGCGCCAGCGCGAAGCCGGCGGCCATCAGGCCGAGACCGGTTCGAATCCACGCAAGGAACGTGTTCTCAGCGGCGAAATACGTGCGAGGGTCTTCGAGATCGTTGGGCATAGCGAGTGTGACTTTGCGGGTAAACGGCGACTATCAGGGGGGATGATGCGCTTTCTATGGATGCTGCTTCTGGCTTTTCAGGTTCCCGGGGCGGCGAAACCGGCGCCGGCGACCGATCAGGATCCTTTTGCTGCGCTGCGCGATCAGTGGGCGAAGGACCTGAAGGGCAAATTCATCGACGATTCGATGGCGCAGTATGCGCCCGATGCGGATTTCATCAGCGACGAGGGGCGCACGCACGGGGCAGCGGCGCTGCGGCAGCTGTTCACGACGATCACGAAGACGTTCGACAGCGACCTGGCGTTTCACTCCGAGCGGATCGAAATTTCGGGGGATCTGGCCTATGACTCGGGGACATACAAGGAGACGCTGCTGAACCGGGCGACGGGGAAGGCGCAGCCGATGACGGGGGATTACCTGACGGTCTACCGACGGACCAAGCTGCCCAATGGGAACGCGGTATGGCTGATCGCGGAGCAGGTGTGGACGGGGAAGGCGGCGGGGAATCCATAGCTGGAAGGAAGAAGCTGGAAGCCGGAGGCAAATTGCTTTACCAGGTCCAACAACAAGACCGCGATCCATCATCAGAGCGCTTCGCGCGACTAACTTCCGGCTTCCCGCTAAAAGACGAAGGGCAGGCGGTTAGCCTGCCCTTCGTCTTTGTTGACTTTCTTTAAATTGGTTGCGTCTTACAGAGGCTGCACGTCAGCTGCCTGCCAGCCCTTCGGCCCCTTCACGACGTTGAATTGCACGGCCTGACCTTCCTGCAGACTCTTGAAGCCATTTGCGGAAATGGCAGAGTAGTGCACGAAGACATCCTCGCCGTTCTGGCGCGAGATAAAGCCGTAGCCCTTCGCGTCGTTAAACCACTTCACAGTTCCTTGTTCCATTGTGTTGCTATGTCCTGAATATTGAATTGCGCTGGAGTGAATCGGAGCGAACTGGCAGACCTGCTGATCCTGCTTTGTTGGGCGAGGCGAAAGACTGCACTTGCCCGGTTCTGTTCTAACGCTAGTCTAGTGTACCAGATTCGCCCGATTCGGCCTCGAAAAGGGTTGCCTCGCAGGCCGGGCGGGGGCCTGCGAGGACACGGATCGGCGCGAACGGATCAGCCCCCTTTTAGTAGGCGGGCTGAGCCAGCAGTTTGGGGCTGGGTCCGTAGAGGTTGGGGCCCGGATCGCCCTCGATACACATCAGGACGAGGAAGATAATGCCACCCACCAGGGGCACCAGGTTGATCAGGATCCACCAGCCGCTTTTGTTGGTGTCGTGCAGGCGTCGGATGCTAACCGCGATGCCGGGAACCAGCACCGCCAGGGCATAGGCGACGTACACACAGCTAATCAGGATGCCGACCATGCGCTGTCCCGCAAAGAAGGCCGCAAGCAGCCCGGCGTACAACACGCAGCAGACGACGATGTTGAACAGGGTAAACATCCAGTACTCTTTGCGGCGGGACCGGCCGTCAAACTGCGCGTATTTCTGCCATACCATCGTGTACCATTCCATCGCTCATTCTCCGTTCCAGGGTTTGGGATTGATACCGTTCGTGGGGGAACGGACTACAGCACGGGGAACTGGGCACAGGGGCTGATGCGTGGCCCAGGTGGGCGGAAGCATACACGATCCGTCCGATCTTTCGGCAGACATCTTTTGGTGTTTTGTGGGGGAGGGAACAGTCCCTGGCGTACCCATTTTCGCGGCGGCGCAGGTGTGACTGCGGTACTCATTCGGCCCACGTGAGGACGGGCGGAGCGCCGCTGACGAGCGAACTGCCTAGTTCGGAATTGCGGCCGCCAGCGCCGCTTGCTGAGCGTCGATCTCCGCCTGCTGGGTGGCCTCCTCGGCCTGCTCCATGGCCTGGTCGGCGTCGATCTGGCTCTGCTCCATCTGAATTTGCAGGGCGGTGATCGCGTCGTTTGGATCCGCGGTCGCCTGATCCATCATCAACTGTCCCTGGCGCGCGTTGATGTCGGCGTTGGTGGACATCTGTTGCGCGTTCATCTGCGCCTGCTCGGCAGCGATCTGGGCTTGTGCCGCAGCATCGGCGCCCGGGTCCTGGGCCAATACGGTTGCGGTGGAGAACAGAAAGAACGCAGCGAGCAGAATCATGGTCGTCTTCATTCCGGATTTCATAAGGGGCCTCCTGTTGGAAAATTCTCCGTCGTCTGTCTGTTCAAACAGCGGGCCAGGGAAAAGGACTCGATTTTTCGAGTCCCATCTCTCGCAGGCTCAGAGGGTCCCGCTGAATGTGTCGGGAGGCGGTTGAGCGGACGCGGTATCCTGTTGGCTTCGATGCATTCGAGCCTGGCGCACAACACGGAACTGCTGGCCGAGGCGCAGGACCGGCTGGAGCGGGAGTTCGACGCGCTGCCCGGTTATGTGGCTGAGGTTCCAGGCGAAAGCCGGATGGCTGCGGTGCTGGCGGAAGCGGCGCAGCGGATGGGAGACAATTTTCCCTATTTCCATCCTCTGTATGCCGGGCAGATGCTGAAGCCGCCGCACCCGCTGGCGCGGGTGGCCTACGCCATGGCGATGCGGTTGAACCCGAACAACCACGCGCTGGATGGCGGACGGGCCAGTTCGCGCATGGAAGTGGAGGCGGTGCGAGAGATTGCCGCCATGTTTGGCTGGAGCGAGTTTCTCGGCCACCTGACCAGCGGCGGGACTTTCGCCAATCTGGAAGCGCTGTGGGTCGCGGGGCAGATGGCGCCGGGGAGGAAGGTGGTGGCGTCCGGCCAGGCGCACTACACGCACAGCCGGATCAGCGCGGTTCTGAAGCTGCCGTTCGCTTCGGTGGCGGCCGATGATCGAGGCCGATTGGATTTGGGCGCGCTGGAAGAGGTACTCAAGGGCGGCGAGGTCGGGACGGTAGTCGGGACCCTCGGAACCACGGCGCTTGGCTCGGTCGATCCACTCGAAGAGATTCTTGCCTTGCGGCAGAAGTATGGATTCCGGCTCCACGTGGACGCGGCGTACGGCGGCTATTTCAAGCTGGCCTCGAATCTCGACGACGAGGCGCGGCGGGCGTTCGCGTGCATGGCAGAGGCGGATTCCATTGTTGTCGATCCGCACAAGCATGGCTTGCAGCCCTATGGATGTGGATGCATTCTGTTTCGCGATCCGAGCATGGGGCGGTGGTACAAGCACGATTCGCCGTACACCTACTTCACTTCGGCCGAGCTACATCTTGGCGAGATCAGCCTGGAGTGTTCGCGCGCGGGAGCGTCGGCGGTGGCGTTGTGGGCGACGCAGCAGTTGCTGCCGTTGGTGCCGGGCGGGGAGTTTGCCGCAGGGATCGAGAAGGGGAGGGAAGCAGCGCTTCGCCTGCACGCTCTCGTTGCGTCGGATTCCCGCTTTGTGGCGGGACCGGCGCCGGAACTGGACATCGTGACATGGGCGGTTCGGGCGCAGACAATAGCAGAATCATCGCGGCGGGCGCAGGAGGTTTTCGATCGTGCGGCAGCGAGCGATTTGCACCTTGCTCTGGCCCAGCTGCCGGTGCGATTTTTCGCGAATGCGGGATGGGGTGGGAACGATCCGCAGGCGACGGTCACCTGTTTGCGTTCGGTGCTGATGAAGCCGGAGCATCTCACGTGGGTGGAGGAAATTGGGAAGAGACTGAAGTTGGCACTCTGAGGATCTCCGGGAAGTCTCCAGGGATCGATGCAGCGCGGGTCCTCCTGCGCTGTTCCCGCACAACGAGCAATCAGTTTTCCCCGGTCCGATCGAAAGGGAAGTGGAAAGGGTCTGCATGCTGGATGTAAACGGTATTCAAGAAAAACACAGAGAGCGGTTCGGTACGGATGCCGCCGTCTTCCTGGCGCCGGGGCGGGTGAACCTTATCGGCGAACACACCGATTATGCCGGCGGATTTGTGATGCCGGCAGCGATCGACTTTGGCACGCTGGCGGCCATCAGCCGGCGCGACGACGGCCGGGTGGTGATCTGGTCGGAGAATTTTTGCGAACAGGTGAGCCACCAGATTGAGGGGCTGCCGAAGAACGGCGGCGGGCACTGGTCCGGCTATCCGCTCGGCGTGGTGAAGATCCTGCGCGATGCGGGCTTTGCAGTTCCGGCGTTCAGCCTGACGATTCACGGGGATGTTCCCCTTGGAGCGGGGCTGAGTTCGTCGGCGTCCGTGGAAGTGGCGACCGCACTGGCCGCGCTGAGTTTGGCGGGCGCGAATCCTGAGCGCGAGGAGATAGCGAAGCTCTGCCAGCGGGCGGAAAACGTGTATGTCGGGTCCTCGTGCGGCATCATGGATCAGTTCATCGCTTGCCGCGGCGCGGAGAATCACGCGTTGCTGCTGGACTGCAGATCGCTCGAATACCGGCTCGCACCGATTCCCGCGAAGATCAGCCTGGTCATCGCCAACACCATGGTGAAGCACAGCGTCGCGGGCGGCGAGTACGGCATCCGCCGCGCCGAGGTGGAGGAGGGAACGGCGATTCTGCGCGGCCACCGGCCGGAGATCGAACTGCTGCGGGATGCGACGCCGAAGGATCTGGAGCAGTGGGGCGCGGAGATGCCGGACAATGTGCTGCGCCGGTGCCGTCACATCATCACGGAGAATTTGCGGACCGTGGCGGCGGCGGATGCGCTGGCGGCCGGGAATATGAAGAGGCTGGGCGACCTGATGGCCGCCGCGCATGCGAGCTATCGCGACGACTTCGAAGCCAGCTGTGAGGAGGCCGACGCCATGGTGTCCGCAGCGCAGGCTCTCCCGGGACTGATTGGGGCGCGGCTGACGGGCGGCGGCTTCGGCGGATGCACGGTTAATCTGGTTCACGCCGATCAGGCGCA
Organism: uncultured Acidobacteriaceae bacterium; assembly: GCA_963705765.1. GTDB lineage: Bacteria > Acidobacteriota > Terriglobia > Terriglobales > Acidobacteriaceae > Palsa-343. The sequence goes on from CAVPKU010000051.1 coordinate 268,362, forward strand.
GAAGTTTTCGGTGCGCCTGCACGACGATTACCGTGCCGCCACCGGGATCGATGCGGAGATCTACCGCTGCCACGCATCCGCCGCGGCGCACGCGGTCTGAGAGGGAAAAGCGATGCTAACCATGCGTGAGTTTTATCTCGAGCGGCGCCGGGCGGAGCTGCCGGTTTTTCTGAAGGTGTTGCACGCGCTTCCGGCCGACAAAATCGATTACAAGCCGCACGAACGTTCCCCAACGGCGCAACAACTGGTGTGGACGCTGACCTGGGAACTGACGACGTGCGTGACGGTGGCGCGCGAGCACCGCGGGGAGTGGGTATCCGCACCGGCTCCGTCGATCGAGGAGATGATCCTGCAATTCGAGAAATCCGCCAATCAACTGGTCGATCTGGTCGCCGCCATGGACGACGCAGCGTGGGACGGGCCGGCAAAGTTTTATTACGGCGGGAAAATGGTTTCCGAACAGCCGGCGTCCACATTCCTGTGGATGGTCCACTTCGATGCGATCCACCATCGCGGGCAACTAACGACCTATTTGCGGCCGATGGGCAGCAAAGTGCCGGCGATTTATGGGCCGTCCGGCGACGAGCGTCCCTCCTGACAGGCATCTGATTTTGTTGATGGGACAGCAGTATTCCACAGAAGGGCCATACCCGCGGTCATGGCGCCGATGTAAGAATCCAAAAAGGGCGGGACATGGCCTATCTGCCTGACGCAGAGCTTGTTATTCTGGAAGGCGGCGCTCTGACAAGGCCGACGAAATAATCTAACGATGCGCTTTATTAATCGTACGCAGTACTTCTCCCCGGACGAGCCAGGCGAAGGCGGCATTGTCGCGTACTTCTCCATGGAAATCGCTGTCATGCCGGAGTTCCCCACCTACAGTGGCGGTCTCGGCGTGCTGGCAGGCGACACGCTGCGTGCCGCAGCCGACATGGGCCTGCCCCTGGCGGCAGTCACGCTGGCCCACCGCAAGGGATACTTCCGGCAGCATCTGGATCCGGCCACCGGCCTGCAGACCGAAGAGCCACAGCCGTGGAGTCCGGAAAGCATCCTGGCGGCGGAAGAGCCGATTGTGACGGTGACGCTGGAAGGGCGGCCGATCGCGGTCCGTGGCTGGCGCTACGACCTCGAGGGTGTCACGGGGCATCGCATCCCGATTTATTTTCTCGACACCGATCTGGAACAAAACGACGTGAAGGATCGCACGCTGACGGACCACCTCTACGGCGGCGATCCGGATTATCGGCTGCGTCAGGAAGCGATCCTTGGCATTGGCGGTGCACGGCTGTTGCGCGCCCTGGAATACGAACCCGCTGTCTATCACATGAACGAAGGGCACGCGGCGCTGCTGACCATTCCGGTGCTGGAGCAGGAGCTGCACGGCGCGGGATTGCAGACGGCGACCGAACGCAATTTGGAAGCCGTGCGTCGGCGCTGCGTCTTTACAACGCACACGCCGGTGCCGGCCGGGCACGACCGCTTCTCCGGCGAGCAGGCGTACCGCATCCTTGGCGCGGAGCGCGCGAGCATGCTGGAGCGATTCGGCTGCTTCCACGACGGGCTGCTGAATCTGACGTACGTGGCGCTGCGCTTCTCCCGTTTTGTGAACGGCGTGGCGATGCAGCACGGCAAGGTGTCGCGGCAGATGTTCCCCGAGTACACCATCGATGCGATCACGAACGGGGTGCATGCCGGAACCTGGACCGCGCCATCGGTGCAGGCGATTTTCGACAAACATCTCCCGCGCTGGCGGCAGGACAATGTCACGCTGCGCTATGCCATCGACATTCCGGAAAACGAAATTGTGGAGGCGCACGCTGCGTCGAAGCAGGCGCTGATCGAAACCGTGAAAGCGGCTTCCGGTGTCGAGATGAAGCCGGACATTTTCACGCTGGGGTTTGCGCGCCGCGCGGCGACCTACAAGCGCGCCGACCTGCTCTTCACCGATCCCGAGCGGCTGGCGAAGATGGCCGAGAAGTTCGGTGGTCTGCAGATTATCTATGCAGGCAAGGCGCATCCGGCGGATGAACCGGGCAAGGCAAAGATTCGCCGCGTGATCGAGTTGGCGCGCGATCTGCGCGGAACGGCTCTGGAGGTGGTCTACCTCGAGAACTATGAGTGGCATCTGGGCGCGACCCTCACCGGCGGTGTGGATCTGTGGCTGAACACGCCGCGGCGTCCGTATGAAGCTTCAGGCACCAGCGGCATGAAGGCGGCGCTGAACGGGGTGCCGAGCCTGAGCATTCTCGATGGCTGGTGGATTGAGGGCTGGATCGAAGGCGTCACCGGATGGGCGATCGACGATCACGATGACGAGCCGGGCGAAGCGAAGTCGATGTACGAACATCTGGAAAAGCTGATCCTGCCGCTCTACTACAAAGACACCGGGCAATGGCGGCGCATCATGCGCTCGACCATCGCGCTGAACGGATCGTTCTTCAACACGCAACGCATGCTGGAGCAGTATGTGCTTAATGCGTACTTCCCTGAAAAGCGCGTGGAGAACAGCGAAACGCCGCAGCCGGCGCTGGAGAATTCAGTCGCTCATTAAGGGCCGCGGGGTCACGGGGAGTGCCGCGCAACGCCTGTATCGACGCTGATTCTCCGTCCTGGGCCCGCGAAGCTCGGATGCTATACTTGGCCTGAATTCTTACGCTCTCGTCCGATGGAGTGTGACGAGCCGCGCACGGTCTTCTTACGCGCAGTTCGCTCGGTTTTTGCCGGAAACCATGGGAGAGACATCCTTGAATCAGCCGTCCCTCGAGCCGTTAGCGGCGGAGGTTTCCCGCCGACCGCTCTGCGTCGATCTGGACGGGACGCTGGTGAAGAGCGATACCCTGATGGACTCGCTCCTGGTGCTGGTGCGCAACCGGCCGCTCGATGCGCTGCAGGTTCCCCTTTGGCTCCTCCGCGGTAAAGCCGCTGTAAAGGCAGAGGTGGGTGCGCGCGTCGCGCTCGATGTTCGACACCTGCCGTATAACCGGTCCGTCATCGAATATCTCGAAATGGAGCGCGGCGAAGGGCGCAAGCTGTATCTGGCCACCGGCGCGGATCAGGCGCTCGCGCAACGGATTGCCGATCACCTGGGGTTATTCGACGGCGTGCTGGCCAGCGACGGCAAGACGAACCTGACAGCGGGCAACAAACTAGACGGATTGCGCAGGGCGTTTGGCGACGACGGCTACGATTACATCGGCAATGCGAGTCCCGATCTGCCATTGCTGCAGCATGCAGGAACAGCGATGATCGCCAATCCGGCGCCGGCGCTGCGCGCGCGTCTGCGTTCCCACGGAGTCAAGGTCCAACGGGAGTTTACGGATCGGAAAGCGCCGGCCAAGGCGATCCTGAAAGCGCTCCGCCTGCACCAGTGGGCGAAAAACATTCTTATCTTCCTGCCGATGCTGCTGGCGCATGTGGTTCGCAGGGGCACGCTGGCCGATACGGCGATCGCTTTTGTGAGTTTTAGTCTGTGCGCGTCGGCAACGTACATTGCCAACGACCTGCTCGACATCGAATCGGACCGGCGACATCCGCGCAAGCGCAACCGGCCGTTTGCGGCGGGAGACCTGTCGGTTCTGACCGGCTTGATCATCAGTCTGATGTTGCTGGGGGGCTCGATTGCGATTGCCGCCGCGCTCCTGCCTCTCGGATTCCTGATCTGGCTGTTTCTCTATCTGGCGGGAACGCTTTCGTATTCGCTGGTGCTGAAGCGCGTGGTCCTGGTGGATGTGATTATGCTCGCCGGTCTGTATACGGTTCGCCTGCTGGCGGGAGGTGCGGCGATCCCAGTCGATATTTCCCCATGGCTGGGCGCGTTTTCCATCTTCCTGTTCCTGAGTCTGGCGATGGTGAAGCGCTTCAGCGAGTTGCAGAACACCAGGGCGCGGGGCGCGGCGGTCGCGAATGGCCGCGGGTATCAGCTGGGTGATATCGAACAGCTGCGGAGCTTCGGCACGTCGAACGCATCGGCCGCCGTTCTCGTGTTTCTGATTTACGTGGGTATCTCTCGCGACGTGCTCAGCCTTTATAAGCATCCAACGCGGCTGTGGCTGATTGTCCCGCTGATGATCTATTGGCTCAGCCGGGTTTGGCTGCTGGCGTCGCGCGGTGAACTGGATGAAGATCCGGTTATTTTTGCTGTTACCGATCCCATCAGCCTGCTGACGGGCGCGGCGATAGCAATGATTGTGGCTCTGGCAGCGCGGTAACACCGAGGAAGTGAATATTCATGGCGAAGTCCGGCAGTTCAACTGAGCAGGTTCCACAATTCGAGTCGTGGGGGCGGTATCCCAGATTGCAGGCGGAGGTTGTGCCGCTGCATTGGTCCAGCGATTTTCCGTTGCCGCAGGCTTCGGCCGCCAAGCAGCTGCCTGTGGGCATGGGGCGCAGTTATGGCGATGTGTGCCTGCTCGAAAACGGCACGCTGCTGCAGACCTCGGGTATGGACCGTCTGCTTCACTTCGACCCATCAACGGGGTTGTTGCGCTGCGAGGCCGGCGCCTCGCTGCAGCAGATCCTCGATTTCTCCGTACCGCGCGGCTATTTTCTGCCGGTCACACCCGGGACAAAATATGTAACGGTAGGTGGAGCGATTGCCAACGACATCCACGGAAAAAATCATCATGTGGCGGGGACGTTCGGACGTCATGTGCAGCGCTTCGAACTGGTCCGCTCCGACGGAACGCGATTCGTGTGCAGCCCCATCGAAAACCCGGAGTGGTTCGCAGCGACGATCGGCGGGATGGGATTAACGGGCCTGATTACATGGGTCGAATTGCACTTGCGGCCGATTGTGTCGCGCAAGATCGAATACCGCGGCGACAAATTTCACGGGCTCGATGAGTTCTTTGCGTTGTCGCAGTCAGCGGACAGCGAATATACGGTGGCCTGGATCGATTGCGTTTCGACCGGCAGCAACTTTGCGCGCGGCATATTCATGCAGGGCGATCATTCGGAGACACCCGGACCGCTGACCCGCAGCAAAGAGCCGAAACTCACGTTTCCGTTCAACCTGCCGGAGTTTGCGCTGAACCGGTTTTCGATGGCAGCGTTCAACTCGCTGTACTTTCACAAGCAGATCGGCAAGCAGAAAATCGGTCCAGTGGACTACGAGCCGTTCTTCTATCCGCTCGATGCGGTGCAGTGCTGGAATCGCATGTACGGCAGAAACGGGCTGCTGCAGTTCCAGAATGTGCTGCCGCACGAAAGCGGCCGCGAGGGAATGCTCGAGATCCTGAAGGCGATTACGAAATCCGGTCTGGCGTCCTTCCTCGCAGTGATCAAGTTTTTCGGCGATGTTCCGTCGGTGGGTATGATGTCGTTCCCCAAGCCGGGGCCCATGCTGGCGCTCGATTTTCCGATCCGGCACGAGGTGAGCTTCGATCTGGTGGATCGGCTGGCGAAGATTACGCTCGAGCACGGCGGCCGCATGTATTCCGCAAAAGACGCGCGCATGACGCCGGAGCAGTTCCAGGCCTTCTACCCGCAGTGGCAGGAATTCTCGCGCTTCGTCGACCCGGGATTCGATTCGGCGTTCTGGCAGCGGGTTACAGGACGGAGGCCGCTCGTTGGCTGACCGGCAAGACGCTGCGACTCCTCAGCGCGTGGTGGCACTGGGCGCAACGTCGGCCATTGCGCAGGCAACGCTGCGGCTGCTGGCGGAAAAACACGCCAGTTTCTTCCTGGTGGGCCGCAATGCTGAAAAACTGGCCGCCGTTCGCGATGATTTGCTGACGCGAGGAGCAAGCGCTGTGACTGCGTATGTCGCCGATCTGGACGATACCGCCGCGCATCCAGCGATGCTGGCGCAGGCAGTGTCGACGCTGGGCGGGATCGACGTGGCCTTTCTGGCGCACGGGGTTCTGGGCGATCAACCCGCGGCGGAGATGGATTACGCGACGGCCGAAGCGATCCTGCGCACGAATTTTCTGTCGGCGGTTTCGCTGGTGACGTGGCTGGCGAACTACTTCGAAACGGAACGCAGCGGAACCATTGCAGTAGTGTCCTCAGTGGCGGGCGATCGCGGCCGCAAGAGCAACTACGTCTACGGGGCTTCCAAGGGCGGGCTGAACATCTTCCTCGATGGCGTCCGCAATCGCATCGATCGCGCCGGGGTGCAGGTGCTGACCATTAAGCCTGGATTTGTGGCTACGCCGATGACGGCACATCTCAAGAAGAATGCTCTTTTCGCTGAGCCGTCGAAGGTTGGCAAGGATATCGTCCGCGCCATCGAGAAGCGCAAAGACGTGGTTTACACGCCGCATTTCTGGGGCCTGATTATGCTGGTCGTGCGCAGCGTTCCGCGGCGAATTTTCAAGCGCATGAATATGTAATGAATGCAACGCGCGGGCACGAAAACTGCATCGACTTTCGATCTGCCAACATCTATGGAATAAAGGATTGACGCGGCTGCAAGGTCTTTTTCTGCGGTCCGTTCGTCTCCAATACCGTACAGCTGTTGTCACGTTTCAAATTCCTTCCCAACAGGTAAAGGATGGATACTGTTACATGCGGGACTTGTGTCCCCGCACCGCGGAAACCGACTTGTCTTTGGAATCCCGCACCCCGGCCAGCAACGCGCCGGGAAGCCGCAGGAGTTGCTGAACCGATATGTGGATAGTCCGCCTCGCGCTGCGACGGCCCTACACCTTTGCTGTTGTCGCGCTCCTGCTCATGGTGCTGGGGCCGCTGGCTGTCTTGAACATGCCCGTCGACATCTTTCCCAACATCAACATTCCAGTCGTGACGATGTTGTGGAACTTCCAGGGTTTCTCGGCGGAGCAGATGGCGAGCCGCATCGTCACGCTCAGCGAGCGTTCGCTCACCACCACCGTCAACGATATCGAGCACACCGAATCGCAGTCGCTCGACGGCATCGCCGTTATCAAAATTTATTTCCAGCCGGGCGTGAATATCGCCAACGCTGTCGCTCAGGTGACGGCGATCGCGCAGACCCAGCTGCGCCAGCTGCCCCAGGGGACTACGCCGCCGCTGGTGATCCAGTACAACGCATCGAGCGTGCCCATCATCCAGCTGGGGCTTTCCGGCCAGGGTCTGTCGGAGATGCAACTCAACGACCTGGCCCTGAACTTCATCCGCACGCAACTGGTTACGGTTCCTGGCGCGGGCCTGCCTTATCCCTACGGCGGCAAGCAGCGCGAGGTGATGGTGGATCTGAATCTGCCCGCGTTGCAGTCCAAGGGGCTGTCGCCGGCCGATGTGGTGAATGCGATCGGAGCGCAGAATCTTATCCTGCCGTCCGGCACGATGAAGATCGGTCAATTTGAATATCAGCTGGAGACCAACAGCGCTCCGGTGAGCATTCAGGGCCTGAACGATCTGCCCATCCGCCAGGTGAACGGCGCGATGGTTTACATCCACGACGTGGCGCACGTTCGCAACGGGTTCCCGCCGCAAACCAATATTGTGCGAGTGGATGGCCAGCGCGCCGCGCTGCTTTCAGTGATCAAGACCGGCAATACTTCCACGCTGAATATCGTCAAGGGCATTCGCGAGAAAGCCGACAGCCTGCGATCGCAGTTGCCGCCGCAACTGAAAATGACGCCCCTCGCCGATCAGTCGATTTTTGTGCGCGCGTCGATCGATGGTGTGGTGCATGAGGCGATCATTGCCGCCTGCCTGACGGCGATCATGATCCTGGTTTTTCTCGGGAGCTGGCGCAGTACGCTGATCATTGCGGTGTCCATCCCGCTGTCGATTCTTACGTCGCTGCTGGTGCTGAGCGCGCTGGGCGAGACTATCAACATCATGACGCTGGGCGGCCTGGCGCTGGCGGTCGGCATCCTCGTCGACGACGCCACGGTCGAGATCGAAAACATCAACCGCAATCTGGAGCAGGGCAAAGCCATCGAGCAGGCCATCCTCGACGGCGCCGCGCAGATTGCGATTCCCGCGCTGGTCGCCACCATCTCGATCTGCATTGTGTTTGTGCCGATGTTCTTTCTGGGCGGTGTGGCGAAGTATCTGTTCGTGCCGCTGGCGGAAGCAGTGGTCTTCGCGATGCTGGCCTCCTATCTGCTTTCGCGCACCGTGGTGCCCACCATGGCGAAATATCTGCTGCGCGAACACGATGCGGAGGAGGGCGAACAGAAGCGCTTCAGCCGAAATCCATTCATTCGTTTTCAGCTGGCCTTCGAGAGCCGCTTCGAGAAGATTCGCGGCGGTTATCGCCGCATGCTCGAGTTCTGCATCGCCAATTCCGCGCTCTTTATCGTCCTGTTCTTCGTGCTGAGCATGGGCTCGGCCGCGGTGCTGTATCCGTTCCTGGGCGAAGACTTCTTTCCCACCGTGGACAGCGGCCAGTTTAAGCTGCACCTCCGCACCCGCACCGGCACGCGCATTGAAGACACCGCAGCACTGTGCGACCGCATCGACAACACCATCCGCCAGGTCATTCCGAAGAGCGAGCTGGTCACGATCATCGACAACATCGGGTTGCCGTACTCGAGCATCAACTTGTCTTACTCGAACTCCGCGCCGGTTGGGCCTGGCGATGCCGATATTCAGGTTTCGCTGGCAGAGAAGCATCGGCCTACCGACGAGTACATTGCCCACTTGCGGCAGATTCTTCCCGAGCGTTTTCCGGGCACCGAGTTCTACACACTTCCCGTGGACATGGTGACGCAGATTCTGAACTTTGGACTTCCGGCCCCCATCGACATTCAGGTCGTGGGACCGAATCAGCAGGGCAACCTGGAGTTCGCACAGAACCTGCTCAACCAGATCAAGTACGTTGCCGGCACGGCCGACATGCGCATTCAGCAGCCCTACGACAATCCGCGACTCCAGATCAATGTGAATCGCACCATGGCACAGGGCGCGGGGCTGGCTCAACGCGACGTTGCGCAGAGCCTGCTGGTGGCGACGAGCGGCAGCTTTCAGACGTCGCCGACCTTCTATCTCGATCCGCAGAACGGCGTGGAATACAGCATCGCCGTGCAGGCGCCGCAGTATGGCCTGGACACGATGCAGGATTTGCGTAACGTGCCCGTGACGCCGGGCAGCGGCGCAGCGGCGAGCGGAGGCTCCTCCTCTGGCCCGACGAGCAGCCTTTCCCTTGGCGCCGGAATGCCAGCAGCGGGTCCGGTAGGCGGACGTCCGATCCAGATTCTGGGCAACATTGCCGGGATCGATCCGGGGCAGGAAGCCGCGACGGTGACGCACTACAACATCACGCCGGTGATCGACATCTACGGCAACGTCGTCGGGACGGACCTGGCCAGCGTCAGCAAAAAAATTCAGAAGATCGTGGATGACTCGCAGGCGAAACTGCCGCACGGATCGCATATCGAGGTGCGCGGCCAGGTGCAGACGATGCGCACATCGTTCCAGGGCCTGTTGGGCGGGCTGGTGTTCTCCATCCTGCTGGTCTACCTGCTGATCGTGGTGAACTTCCAGTCGTGGCTCGATCCGTTCATCATCGTGTGCGCGCTGCCGGCGGCCATCTCCGGCATCGTCTGGTTCCTCTTTATTACGCACACGCGGCTGAGCGTACCGGCGCTGACGGGTGCGATCATGTGCATGGGCGTGGCCACTTCGAATTCGATTCTCGTGATCACTTTCGCGCGCGAGCAACTCGAGGTCACAGTGGGCGATGCCTCTCAATCGGCGCTCAATGCCGGCTTTGTTCGATTCCGTCCGGTGCTGATGACGGCGCTGGCGATGATCCTGGGCATGATTCCAATGGCGCTCGGACTCGGTTCGGGCGGCGAACAGAACGCGCCCCTGGGCCGCGCGGTGATCGGCGGCCTGCTGTTCGCCACGGTCTCCACTTTGTTTTTTGTTCCAACGATTTTCAGTGTGCTGCACGGCCGTCGCGAGCGCCGCCGCAAGGAACGGGAGACGCGACAGCACGCCCACAAACGGCAGCAACTGGTGACCGGGGATTAACCATGACCGAAGCTAAACCGAATCCGAGCCACTCCACTCCCGATGCCCACGGCTATGTGGACGATCGGCCGCCGATTTCGCGGGGCAAGGCCCTCGTGTGGATCGTGATCCTGGTGATCGTCGCCGTGATTGTGGCGATTGCCGGCATCCTGCCCCGGTTGCGTGCCGAGAAGGCGCTCGGCAGCCACACCGAAGAGTTGGCGCTGGCCAACGTTACGGTTGCAACGCCGAAGGTGGGTGAACCCACCGAGGAACTGATTCTGCCTGGTAATATGTTCGCTTACGTGGATTCGCCGATCTATGCGCGCACGGATGGCTACCTGGAGAAGTGGTACTTCGATATCGGCGCGCGCGTGAAAAAAGGCGAGCTGCTGGCGACGATCGCGAGCCCGGAAGTGGATCAGCAACTCGCGCAGGCGAAGGCGGACCTGGCGACCGCGGAGTCGAACGCCTCCTACGCGAAGCAACAGGCGACGCGCTATACCGATCTGCTTTCGAGCAACGCGGTTGCGAAACAGGATACGGATAATTTCGTCACCCAGGCCGCGTCGACCAATATGCAGGTGCAATCGGCGCAGGCCAACGTGCAGCGACTGCAGGAACTGACTGGTTTCGAGAAGGTCTACGCTCCGTTCGATGGCGTGGTGACCGCCCGCGACGTTGACATTGGCACCCTGATCAACGCCGGAGCTGGGGGAACCGGTGGACGCGAGATGTTTCATATGGCTGATGAGCATGTCATGCGCGTTTACGTCAATGTCCCGCAGGTGGATTCACCCGCGTGTGTGCCGGGAACTCTGGCGGATCTGACCCTCGAGCAGTATCCGGGCCAGCGCTTCCACGGGAAAGTAGTGCGGACGTCGCGCTCCATCGATCCCACCTCGCGCACGCTGCTGGTGGAAGTCGATGTACCGAATCGCGACGGACGACTCGTCCCCGGCGCTTACACCGAAGTGCACTTTCAGCTGAAAATCGCAAAGGAAACCATGATTCTGCCCGTTTCCGTTCTTCTCTTCCGCCAGGAGGGATTGCGCGTGGTAACGGTCGTCCACGGCGCTGACGGCGATGTTGCGAAGCTGGTACCCATCACGATCGGCCAGGACGATGGCCGCGTCGTGCAGGTCATTCAGGGTCTGCAGCCTGGTGATGAAGTGGTGCAGAATCCACCCGACTCCATCGTCGATGGCGAAAAGGTAAGGGTGGTGTCGGCCAGTCATGACGGCGTTCCTGGCGTGGCGCGTCCGGAGCCAACTCCTCCGAATCAGGGGCCGGAGGGCGGAGCATGATGCAATTGCGCCCATGGGCGCTGGCTGCGTCAGCGACGGCGTTCCTGCTCGCAGGCTGTACGGTGGGGCCCAACTATCATCGGCCGGACGCTGCAACGGCGCCCGCGTGGAAGGAGAACACCGCGCCGCCGCCCAATCCGCCCAACGGAACCTGGAAGCAGGCGGAGCCCAGCGATGGCGCGCTGCGCGGTGCGTGGTGGGATCAGTACAACGATCCGCAGCTCAGCGCGCTCGAAGCAAAGGTCGCGGTTTCCAACCAGACTTTGCGAGCGGCGATGGAGCAGTACAACGCAGCGCGGGAACAGGTGCGCGTGTCGCGCTCACAGTATTACCCAACGCTGAGTGCGGGTCCGTCGATTCAGCGCACGCGGGAATCCTATAACCAGGCGAACACGAACCGCGCCGTTACGAACTACCAGTTCAACACCTTCACGATTGCAGGACAGGCGCAGTGGGAGCCCGATCTCTGGGGGCAGGTGCGGCGCACAGTGGAGCAGTCGCGTGCCAATGCTCAGGCGTCAGCGGCGTTGCTGGCCAATGTGGAACTGAGTCTGCGCGCAGAGCTGGCGTCGGATTATTTCGAGATGCGCGGGCTCGACTCGCAGAAGCAGTTGCTGGACAACACGGTGAAGTCGTTCGAGGAATTCCTCAAGCTGACGCAGATCCGTTTCAAGGGTGGCGTGGCGACGGACTCCGACGTGGCCCTGGCGCAAACGCAGCTGGAGACAACACGCGCGCAGGATATCGACGTGGACGTTGCCCGCGCGCAATTCGAGCACGCGATCGCAACGCTCATTGGGACGCCGGCGTCGGCGTTCAGCCTTCCCCCCATGCCGTTGGGCGAGCAGATCCCCCCGATTCCCGTTGGGGTGCCGTCGCAGCTGCTGGAGCGGCGGCCGGACATCGCCGCGGCGGAGCGGCAGACCGATGCTGCGAACGCGCAAATCGGCGTGACGATCGCTGCGTACTATCCGAACATTTCGTTGTCAGGGTCAGGCGGCTTCGCCAGCGGCAATCCGGGCACCTGGGTGCAGGGGCCCAGCGAGATGTGGTCGCTGGGTGCCTCCGCGGTTGAGTTGCTTTTCGATGCCGGCCGTCGGCATGCGATCACACAGCAGGCGCGCGACGCCTACGAGCAGCAGGTGGCGAATTACCGGCAGACGGTGCTGTCGGCGTTCCAGGATGTGGAGGACAACCTGCGCCGCCAGCCGCATCCTCGATCAGGAGTCTGCGCAGCAGCAATTGGCGGTGGCTGCGGCAGAGCGCTCTCTCAACATCAGCACCAACCGCTACAAGGGCGGGGTGACGACGTATCTGGAAGTGTTGACCGCGCAGACGACCCAGTTGAGCAATCAAAGAACGCAGGCCGACATCGCCACGCGGCAATTTGTTGCGAGTGTCGGCCTCATCCGTGCGCTTGGCGGCGGGTGGGATACGACCCAGCTGCCAAAACTGTAACCATTACTGATCTTTCTGGCTGCTCGCGCGGCGCGGCGACCTAGTTGGCCGCAGTCGGCTGCGTGACGAAAGCCTGCATCGCTGTTCCGTCTGCGATGCGGTAGATCGCAAACTGCCGGGAGGTTCTGCCGCGCAACTCGAAGATGAGGTCGGCGCGCCCGTTGCCCTCGGTGTCTACCGCATCCACCAGACGGTAGCGCGGCGATACGTCGAGCCCATCGTCGCTGGTGACCTGCTGCAGCAGCACCTTCGCATTGCCGTAGAAGTCGGGCGCGGCAATGATGGTCACGTATTTTGCCGGCGATCCTGCGGAGCGCGCGGTGAGCACCATGGTGGCTCCGCCCCCGAAACTCAGGCTATAGGCTTTGAACTGCTCGTCGGCCAGCATCGGCAGCGGCGGCGGCGGTGGCTGATGCATTTTGCGCCTTGCTGTCCCACTGACAGGCACTTTGGCCGGAGCCGGCGTGGCTGGGGGAGCCATCGCCTTCTGCGCGAGTTCTTCGAGGGCGGCCTTCATCTTGGCCTCATCGTCCGCATTCGCCCAGGAAAACTGCCAGGAGAGCGAGTCACCAGGACGGCTGTCGGAGACGCCGGCGATCTGATTCATCTCGACAGGCAATCCGAAGAGCGCTTCGGCCTTATCGATCTTTGCCTGCTCCGTCGGCTGCTTGTATTCCAGATGCGGCCGGTTGGGATCGACACTCGGCTGTGCCGTGGGAATCTCCGTCGAGGCATTCGATTGGCGATGGAACGTCGGCCGATCCGAGTCGTCGGACGAATTCGATCCTGAGGACGCGGCTGGCGTGCCGGAGCCCGAATTATCGCCCGATCCGGAATCGCCGCCGTTGCGCGGATGCAGCGTGGGTCGATCCGGATCGACCGGGGGCGTCTTCTTCTCGGAAGAACCGCCCGCACCGCTCGCAGGGGCCGGCGCAGCACCCGCGTCGCTCGCTTTCGGCTGCTCGTCATCGGGCCGATGCGCGAAATGCGGCTTATCGGGATCGGCGTCCTTCACCTGGTAGACATGGTTGGCTTTCGACGGCGGCGCCTTGGGCTTCGGCGGCGGAAGCGCCTCGTAGCTGCCCACACCGATCCATAGGCCCGCCAGGTCCTCAGCGTCGCGAATGTTGAAGAAGCCCGCCGGCTTGCCGGAGTCCTGCAGTTCGTACTGGGTGCCCGAGAGCACAGCAAGGGGCGCAGGTTGCGCCAGGTAAAGGCCGCCGGGCTGGAACTGCGCGCCATCCCAGATGGCGATGGGCACCAGACGGCTCTGCTTCATGTCTTTCAGATCGGTGCCGGTATATTCGAGGACCGCCGTGGAGCGCAGACGGGCGCCTTGCTGTTTCTGATCGTCGACCTTGCCGACGTACTGCGCCCGTACGGGTCCCGCGCTCAGCATCGCAAGCGCCGCTGCCGTAAGCCCGATCCGAAAGCCTGTTTGAACCCGTACCATAGTCCTCGCTGCTTAGAATTAATCTTAATCTTGCGCCGCTGGGCGCGCCTGCATCTGCTCGAGAAGGGAAAAGAATGGAAATCAACGACAAAGTTGCCGATTTCGCGCTTCAGGACGACTCAGACAAAACCGTTCATCTGAAGGATTTTGCCGGAAAGCCGGTGGTCCTCTTCTTTTATCCCAAGGCCGACACGCCCGGCTGCACCATCGAGGCCTGCGGTTTCCGCGACCAGTTCAAAAAGCTGCAGTCGACCAGCGCCGTGGTGCTCGGCATCTCGCGCGACACGCCCAAAGCGCAGGCCAAATTCCGCGAGAAGTACGACCTCCCGTATCCCCTCCTTGCTGATGTAGACGAAAAGGTTTGCAATCAGTTTGGTGTCCTCAAGGAAAAGAATATGTACGGCAAGAAAGTCATGGGCATCGAGCGGACAACCTTCCTCATCGGCCCGGACCAGCGCCTGCTGCAGATCTTCCCCAAGGTGAAGCCGGAAGGCCATGCGGAAGAAGTGCTGGCGGTGCTGAAGGGATTGCCCTCGAAGTAGATGGCAAAAGCCCGCATTCCGCCGCGCGACTTCTACATCCATCCGCCGGACGTCGTCGCGAAGAGCCTGCTCGGCAAGCTCCTGGTGCGACGTTACGAGACCGGCTCCGGCGCGCGCCGGAAAACTGAACGCCTCTCCGGCCGCATCGTCGAGATCGAAGCCTACTTCGGCCTCGACGATCCTGCGGCGCACGCCTTCGTGGGCAAGACGGCGCGCAATGCGGTGCTTTTTGGACCGCCGGGCTTCGCCTACGTCTACTTCATCTACGGCATGCATTACTGCATGAACATCTCCTGCGAGCCGGAGGGTCAGGGAGCCGGCGTGCTGCTGCGGGCGCTCGAACCGGTCGAGGGGCTTGCGACGATGGCGCGCCTGCGCGACCTTGCCCCCGGTGCTAACCCGAAGCTGCTCACCTCCGGGCCGGGCCGCCTCTGCGAGGCCCTCGGCATCGACCGCGAAACCCACAACGGCATCGACGTGACCCGCTCCCGTTCCGGACTGCATGTCGAAGACGACGGTTTCGTGCCGGACGAGATCGCGGTATCGCGTCGCATCGGCATTCGCAAAGCGGCCGACCGCCCGCTGCGGTTTACGATCGCGGGTAACCGCTTTGTCTCGGGATGAATTCTCTGTCACCGTGCAACTTGCGCAGACAATTGCACGTCCGCCCATTGATAAGATGGCCGGAGCAGTTTTCTCGGTGTTGACTCCTTATCCCCAGGATATTTGCCCATGCAAAGGCAGTTCTTCCTCGCTGGACTTGTTGCCCTCACCCTGACGGCTCTGCCAGTCTTCGGACAGGATGCCGCACCCCAGGCGACCCCCGGAGCCGCGCAGTCGCAACCCCGGCAGCGCCGCCCCCTGCCCAAGCCAGTGAACCTGAAAATTCTGCCGAAGGATATCGCGCCGGAAGAGCTGGTGAAGATCATGCGCGGCTACGCAGGCGCGCTGGGCGTCGAGTGCAACTTCTGTCACGCTCCGAACCCACAAACGCACAAGCTCGATTTCGCCTCGGACGCGAAAGAGGACAAGGGTTTTGCGCGGACCATGATCGCAATGACGCAGACGATCAACAACCAGTACATGTCGCAGATCAACGATCCGGATGCGATGCCGGCCGACAAACACGTCACCTGCGGTACCTGCCATCGCGGCCACACCATGCCCGAGCACTTCGTGCCGCCGCCGGAGGCGCACCATCATCCGCAGCAGGGCGGGGCCGACGCGAAGCCGCCGCAATAGCCCGACTCTCTTTCAGGTCAGCGGGGCGGGATCACAACATTGTCGATCAGCCGCGCCGGTCCCACCACCGCAGCTACCGCGACCAGCGCACCGGCCGTCACGTCGGCTATGTCTTCCAGCGTATCGGGATCGACGATGCTGCAGTAGTCCACGCGAATCTCCGGCTCGTCGGCCAGTACGGCCAACCCCGCGTCGATGAGCGGTGCTGACTCGACCACTCCCGCCGCAATCTCCGCCTCGACATGGCGCAGAGCACGATGCAGCACCAGCGCCTGCTGCCGTTGCTCTGCCGACAGATACCGGTTTCGCGAACTCATCGCCAGGCCGTCGGGCTCGCGCACGATGGGGCAGACTACCAGCTCGAGACCGAAGTGCAAATCGCGCACCATGCGTCGCAGGATCGCAACCTGCGCAGCATCCTTCTGCCCGAAGAAGGCGTGATCCGGTTGCACGATGTTGAAGAGTTTCGCGACGACGGTGGCGACGCCGACGAAATGCCCGGGCCGGGACTGGCCGTCCAGACGGTCCTGAATTCCCGCAACCGAAACAAGGGTGCTCCCGCCTGAGGGATAAATCTCTGCAGCGTCGGGCGCGAACAGTACGTCAACGCCTTCTTTCTCAAGGAGCGCGGAGTCGGCATCAAACGTTCGCGGATATTTCGAAAAGTCCTCGTTGGGACCGAACTGCGTCGGGTTCACGAAGATGCTGGCGACGACGGCGCCGCACTGCGCCTTCGATGCGCGGACCAGGGAGAGATGGCCCTCGTGGAGCGCGCCCATGGTGGGCACCAGTCCAATGCATTTCTTCTCGGCGCGCAGCTGCACAACCGCCACGCGCACCTCGGCAATGGTTTTAGCGATGAGCATAGTGACGGGTCAGGCCTTGTGGCGAACCGGGCTGCGGTCGAACGCTGACGATACATCCTTCGGCAGATGATAGCTCTCGCTGTCCGACGGGAACGCATGCGTCTCGATGTCCTGACGGTAGCCGTTGATCGCATCGCGGAACAACGTGGTCGCGTCGCCATACTGACGGACAAACTTCGCCGGCTGCGTGAAAGACAAGTTCACCAGGTCATGGAAGACCAGAATTTGCCCATCGCAGTCGGGGCCTGCACCGATTCCAATCGTCGGAATGCCCACCTCGACCGTGATGCGCGCAGCCACTTCGCGCGGCATGCCTTCCAGCACCAACATCACGGCTCCCGCGGATTCGAGCGCGTGCGCGTCGTGCAGCAGTTCGTTGATCGCCGCAATCGACTTGCCCTGCACCTTGTAGCCGCCCATCCGATGCACCGACTGTGGCGTGAGCCCCAGGTGTCCGATGACGGGAATCTCCGCAGAGGTGAGGCGCTCGACCAGCTCAACGCGGTTCGCTCCGCCTTCAATCTTCACCGCCTGAGCGCCGGCTTCCTTCACGAAGCGAATTGCATTCTTCAGGCCGTCTTCAACGCCGAGATGGTAGGAACCCCAGGGCATGTCGGCGGCGACGATGGCACGCTTCACGGCACGGCGCACAGCGCGCGTGTGGTGCAGCATTTCGTCCACCGTAACCGGCAGCGTGTTGTCGTAGCCGAGGACAACCTGGGCCAGCGAGTCGCCAACGAGGATCAGATCGATCCCCGCCTCATCCACCAGACGCGCGGTGGCGTAGTCGTACGCCGTCAGGGCAGAAATCGGCCTGGCGGTTTGTTTCTTTTCCTGTAATGTCTGGAAGGTAACCGGAACCGGCGCGGGTGCCGGTCCATCGCTGGGGCGGAACTGCGTAATGCTCATGTTGTCTCCAGTGCGGCTCCTCCCACGTGCAGAGGATGCCACCCGAACACCTTTGACCATACGCCGGTCGGGGAGCGAAGACAAACCCACGGTCGCGCCGGGACGGCACGATACAGGACTCCAGAGGATGGGAAAGAGAAACAGGCCGGGGTCAGCAGCAGAGCGAAACGCAGAGCTTATAGCAACACTCCCGGCCCTGTTTACCGTAGACGGTCAACGTCAAAACAAAGTTTCAGACTCCGACAAGGGCCGCGGGCGACTACAGTTTCAGCGTCTTGAGATAGTCGCGAAAAGCCGGTCCCAGGTCGTCGCGCTTCAGGGCGAATTCCACCGTCGCCTTCAGCATGCCAAACTTGTCGCCGGCATCATGTCGTGTGCCTTCAAAGCTATATCCGTACACCTTTTCTGTCTCGAGCAGACCCTTGATGCCGTCCGTCAGCTGCAGTTCGCCGCCCGCGCCCAGCGGAGTGTGTTCGAGCAGATCGAAAATTTTCGGTGTGAGGATGTAGCGGCCGATGATGGCGTTCTTCGACGGCGCCTCGGCAGGCTTCGGCTTTTCCACCATGCCGGAGATCTCGAACAGTCGCGGATCGCTCGGGACCGCCTTTCCGTCCAGCACGCCATACGCCGAGATCGCCGGTCCTTCGACGACCTGCGTTGCAATAATCGACGACTGCGTTTTCTCAAAAACGTCCATCATCTGTTTCAGGCAGGGCACCTTGGCGTCGATGACGTCGTCGGGCAGGATGACGGCAAAGGGCTCGTCACCCACCAGATCGCGCGCCATCAGGACGGCGTGGCCCAGGCCGAGCGCTTCCTTCTGCCGCACGTAGGAGAGTCGCACCATTTGCGAAACCTGGCGGCTCACCGCCAGCAACTCGGTCTTGCCGCGCTTCTCCAGCGTGCTCTCCAGTTCGTAGCTCACGTCGAAGTGATCTTCGATCGCGGACTTGCCGCGCCCCGTGACGATGACGATCTGATCGCACCCGGCCGCGAGGGCCTCCTCCACGCCGTACTGGATGATGGGCTTGTCCACCAGCGCCAGCATCTCTTTGGGGATCGACTTGGTGGCCGGCAAAAAGCGCGTGCCAAAGCCCGCTGCCGGAAAGATTGCCTTGCGTACCTTCGTGTGAGTTGCCATCTGTTTAATTTAGATTTCCCCCTCGTGCGGGCCTGGACCACAAACCGGGCATTCTATCGTGAGAAAGCAGTAGGATGCGACCCCTGCTCACAATGTTGGCGAGTCGTCGCCCAGCAGGGCTTTGCGCACGATCCGGATCGGCGCCGCGCCCTGGCGCATGAAGTCGTCGTGGAACTTCTCGAGGGAGAAACTAGCGCCCTCTTTCTTCTGGAGGTCTGACCGGAGTTTCATGATCTCCAGCTTCCCCAGCGTGTAATAGAGATACGTCGGGTCCGAGGTTCCGCGTTTGGTCTCCACTTCAGCGATCGGACGCGACTGGTAGCCCTCATTGACGAAGAAATCCTGTGCCTGCTGGAGGGTCATGTCCTGGGTGTGGAGGCGGATGCCGACGATGTAGCGCGCATCGCGCAGCAGAGCGTCCTGCAGCTGGCCCAGGCGAATGAGCCGCGACTCGCGCTCGTCCTTCGCGCCCACGCCCGGCTGGTTATAGCCCTGGTCGAGCATCATCTGCTCGCAGTAGTGCGCCCAGCCTTCAACATTCGTGTTGGCAGCGGTCATCTTGCGCACGGCGCTGAGATTTTCGTGGTTTACCCAGAGAAACTGCACGTAGTGGCCCGGATACGCCTCGTGCACCGAGGTGCTGACCAGCGTTCCCCGGTTAAACGCCGCCATGTATTCATTGACGCGTGCGGCGTCCCAGTTCTTCTCCGGCAGCGTCACGTTGAAATACGCCGTCGTGGAGTGCCGCTCGTACGGGCCGGGAGTATCCATCGAAGCCTGGGTCGTCGCCCGCATAAAGGGCGGTGTCTCTTCCAGCGTCGGCTGCACCGTGGAAGGAATGGTGATGATCTTCTTCGTGTTGATGAACGCGATCAGGCTGCTGAAAGTGTTGCGAAACGACTGCAACAACTGGTCCGGCGGCGGATGGATCGCCGCCAGTTCGGCCAGCACTTCTTTCGGTGATTTGTCGGGATCCACTTCCTTTGCGACGCGTTTGAACTCGGCCTGGTTGTGATGCAGATCGTCGTAGCCGATCTCCAGCAGCCGATCGAGCGGCGCATCCACCATCTCGTCGTAGAGCAGCTTCTTGCGGAAGGTCTCCGCGCCGATGCGGAAATCGCCTTTCGACTTTGGAAGCAGATCCGTTTTAAGCCACTGCTCGTAGCTTTTGAGCGCCGCAATCACATCCGCGTTCACCTTGTGGAACACGGCGAGGTTGGCCTGATCCTTCGCGCCACTGAACGCACTGGGTACATCGTGCTCAAAGAAATCGATGATGTCCGGCAGCTGCTCCAGCGCAATCTGGGTGGAAATGCGCGGCGGGTTGACCAGGTTCCTGCGCGCCGCATCGAAGACCCCCGGCATCAGCCTTTCGCGTGCGATCAGCGACCGCAGCCGATCGTCGGCGGGGGCAAAATCGCGCTCCATCAACACGAAGGCGCTGTTGGCGATCCCGCTCGAATACGTGTCAGGATTCTTTTCCCAGGCGCGAATCGTCTCCAGTTCCAGCAGGTTGCTGCGGACCTGGCTGCGCATGATCTTTAGATCGCCCAGCGTGCTCTCATCGAGGCCCGTCTCGGGGAAGTCATCGAACTTCCATTCGAAATCCTTCAGCGCGGCGATTTGCGCGTCCACGCCCGCGCGGCTGTAGTCTTCGAGCTTCGAGTCGTACTGGTGAAAACCAATGAGGGTGGCGTTCGTTGGCTCGAAGTGAAACATCACGTCGGAAAAGTACTGGTCGGCAAGG
This sequence comes from uncultured Acidobacteriaceae bacterium, assembly GCA_963705765.1. Lineage (GTDB taxonomy): Bacteria > Acidobacteriota > Terriglobia > Terriglobales > Acidobacteriaceae > Palsa-343. The sequence goes on from CAVPKU010000051.1 coordinate 288,915, forward strand.
GTGCGAAATTTTGCTCCGGCGTCGGCGGCCTCGGGCTTTCCGTTCATCGTGGTGATCATCAGAGCGGCGCAGGTCAGGAAGGAAATCGGGAGGTTCTTCATCGCAGGTCCTTAGTATCGATCATCCGCGTCAATCCGGTCACACGGCCGCACCTATACTGGAACCATGCCCGTCACGTTCACGCGTTCGACCGCGCTGCGCCAGCGCGCAGAAAGACTGTTTCCAGGCGGAGTCAATTCGCCGGTGCGCGCCTTTGGTGCGGTTGGAGGCGAGCCGCCCTTTGTGGCGCGAGGCGAGGGCGCGTATCTGTGGGACGCTGATGGCAATCGTTATATTGACTACTTCGGTTCATGGGGTCCCATGATCCTCGGCCACGCGTTTCCGCCGGTCGTGGAAGCGATCCAGAAGGCCGCCGCCAACAGTGCGAGCTTCGGTGCCTCGACGGGTGCCGAAGGCGACCTGGCAGAGAAAATCATCGCCTGCTATCCGGCGATTGAGAAGCTGCGCTTCGTCAGTTCCGGCACTGAGGCGACCATGTCGGCCATCCGTCTCGCGCGCGCGGCCACCGGGCGCAAGATCATCATCAAATTCGAGGGCTGCTATCACGGCCATTCCGACGGCCTCCTCGTCAAAGCAGGCTCCGGCGTTGCGACCTTCGGCATTCCAGGTTCGGCCGGAGTCCCCGACGAAATCGCCCACCTCACTCTTGCTCTGAGCTTCAACGACCTCGCCGCGCTCGAAGCCGCCTTTGCCGCGCATCCCGGAGAAATTGCCGCCATCATTGTCGAACCCATCGTTGGCAACGCCGGCTGCATCCCTCCGGCGCAGGGCTATCTCGCGTCGCTCCGCAGTCTCACCGCCCAAAACGGCGCGCTGCTGATCGTCGACGAAGTCATGACCGGATTCCGTGTAGCCCTCGGCGGAGCCTGTGAACTCTACCAACTGGATCCCGACCTGATCACCCTCGGCAAGATCGTCGGCGGTGGCCTCCCGGTCGGGGTCTTCGGCGGAAAGCGCGTCTTCATGGATCAGCTCGCGCCCCTCGGTCCCGTCTACCAGGCCGGCACGCTGAGCGGCAATCCCCTGGCCATGGCCGCTGGCCTCGCCACAATCAGCTATCTGCAGGAGCATCGCGCCGAGGTCTATCCGAACCTGGAAAAACTGAGTGCCACTGTGGCCAAGGGCGTGGCGAAGAGTGCCGGCGATGCAGGCATTGCGCTCATCACCAATCGGGTCGGCTCCATGTGGACGTGGTTCTTCACCGCCGGTCCCGTCACCAACTACGAGCAGGCCGCCCACTCCGACACCAAGCGCTTCGCGGCGTTCCACAACGCGATGCTCCAGGCCGGCGTCTGGCTTCCTCCATCGCAATTTGAAGCCGCCTTCATGAGCGCAGCGCACACCGACGCCGATATCCAGCAGACCATCGACGCCGCGCGCAAGGCGTTCGCCCCGATGAGTGCCGCTTAGCCCAGGCCGCCTCTAAAAAATGTGCAGCGTGAGCCCGGTGCTGGCGACCAGCGGCGACACGCCGGAGCCCGAGTAGATGTGCCCATAGCCGACTTCGAGAATCCGCCAGTCCACCCGCGGCAGAATTCCATGCGAGACGCCGGCAGTGGCCTGCCACGCCGCTCCCCACGTCGAACCATTCGAGCCCGAGAGGGAGGGACCACCGGCATAGCCCACCCCGCCGCCCCCCTCAACCCAGGCGCGTACAAACGGCAGAGTGACCGCGAGCCGTGGGCCAATCACTCCGCTATACAGGTGGGTGTTGCCGTTGCTCGGCAGTGCGGTCGCCCGGGCGACGAACCCCAGAACGCGGCCCTGAAAATACCCGCCGGCGCTGCCTCCCCATAAGGTGCCGTACCCCTGTCCAACACTACCCGCCGATGCTTCAACGAAGACGCTCGCGTGGCGCGGGCCGAGCCCGAGGCCTTCATCCTGGGCAAAAGCAGGGGCTGAAAGGGAGGCGGACAGCAGAACCAAAGCGAGCCAGACGGAAGGGGTCTTCATCGGAGTGCTCCCATCCCTGAGAAGTAGGGCGTGCGTGTGCCTGCTGAGACGCTTTGCCCATGCAAAAAGTTACCTGCGTGATGGCTCGCGGCGAAAGAAATCGTCGCCACGGTTACCGCAGTAGCGCAGAATAACGCCGGGAGGAGCGCGATGGACATAACTCCCAGTACCTTCTTCGTAGTCCTGATGTTCCCGCTGGTCTTCGCAGCCTGCATTCTCTGGGCGACCCACGGTCACACCTCCGATGCCGATAACGAAGATCTGTCGGTGGTGGCGAAGGATCACTAAACCGCCCGGCGAGGCGCGACGGCTGTTTCCGGAGCGAACTGAGGCTCTCTTCGTCTTTCCAGCGAGACAACGAAAGCCGGTCCAGAGGACTCTTTCTTACTGGAGTCACTCTCATGATCGGATCCCCCAACACCATCGGCCTTATCCTGCTCTTTGTCGTGGTTTTCCTTGCCTGTCTGCTCTGGGCGACGCACGGCCATACCGCCGATGCCGACACCGAAGAGCAGGACGTCGGCACCCCCGGCAAGGCTTCCTGAGCGCAAAGAGCCGTCGCTATTCTGTCCCGACAGTCTTTGGCAGAAATGCACGCAGCACCAGCGACAGCCCGAAGCTCACCAGCAGGCACTTATCCAGGATCAGCGGCTCGTACCGCCAGGCCAGCGCCGCGAGACACAGCGCAAATGCCACCGGGAAGATTTCCGCCACCAGGCTGGTGAGCCACTGCGGCTTTGTCGCGGAGGCCGGGATCGTCGGACGCAACCGAGGGATGAGCCGCGGTACTTGTTTTTTGTAGTTGAGATACGACTCCCCAGCCTGCCCAGCCAGGAACGCCTCTTCACCCAGAATCAGCCGGACGTAAAAGATCCCGATCACCACGGCAAAAAAGGCAGCCCCCGAGGGCGGCATCAGGATCGCGATGCTGAGCCCCAGCAGGTACGACCCCAGATACAGCGGATTGCGCACGAAGCGATACGGCCCCGAAGCCATCACCTGGTCGCCATGCATCGCGCTCGAATGCACCACGGACGCGCTGAGATAGGCCGTTCCCCAGACACGCAGCGCGGCGCCCGCCACGCCGAACGCGATCGCCAGCCACGTCAACAGCAGCGAGGCCTGGTCGAGACGCATCCAGCCCCAGCGCGACAGCAAGGTGGGAATCGCCAGCCACGCCGTCGTCGCCGGAGGCCCATAGTGGCCCGCAGTCCACGTCCACGGAGCCCAGAAGCCCAGCGTGTACAGCAGGAGGATGATGATGAGCCGGAACCGGAATTCAAACTGCGTCGCCTTCATGTCGTTCTCGTTCCCAGCGCTGATTGAAGGGCGGCTTTCAGTCTTCCCTGCGCCGCCGCCAGCCGTGCCTCAGCCTCGGCGCGGTCAACCCCCAGCTTCTGCATGACCACCGCGGTCTTCACGCCTTCCGCTTTCGCCAGCAACGCAGCAGACTGCGCATGGCTCAGCCCCGTGATGCTCGCAATGATGCGCGCGGCGCGGTCCGCCAGCTTGGTGTTCGTCGGCTGCACGTTCACCATCAGGTTGCCGTAAACGTAGCCCAGCCGCACCAGCGCGCCGGTCGACAGCATGTTCAGCACCAGTTTGGTCGCGGTGCCCGCCTTCATGCGCGTCGATCCGGTGACGACCTCCGGCCCGGTTGCCGGCACTAAAGCGATCTCCGCAGCCACAGCAACAGGCGAACCCGGCACGCAGGTCAGCCCAATGGTCAGCGACCCCAGCCCCCGCGCGTGTTCCATACCACCCAGCACATAAGGAGTGCGGCCACTAGCCGCGATTCCCACCAGCACATCGCCGACGCTGAAGTCGTGCTCTTCGAGGTCTCGCGCTCCGAGCTCAGGCTTGTCTTCCGCCCGCTCGATCGACCGGCGCAGCGCCGCGTCGCCACCGGCGATGATGCCCTGGACCAGCTCCGGCGGCGTGTTGTAGGTCGGGGGACACTCCGATGCGTCCAGCACGCCCAGCCGCCCCGACGTTCCCGCGCCCAGATAGAAAAGCCGTCCCCCGGCCTCGAGCCGCGCGGCAGTGGCATCGATGGCAGCGGCAATCTGCGGCAGCACGTGTCCTACGGCGGCGACGGCCTCCTGGTCGGCGCCGTGCATGATGCGCACCATCTCCAGTGTCGAAACTTCGTCGATGTGTTCCGAGGCAGGATTGCGCGCTTCAGTAGGAAGGTTCCCCAGTTCAGGATGATGCATCGAGATGATGGTATCGCGCCCCTAACGGCCAAGCTGAAAGACAACGTTGATCTGCGTCTCGACTGATACCGGCTCGCCGCCAAGAAGATAGGGCCGGTAGCGCCATGTCCTTACGGCTTGCAGAGCTGCCTGCTGTAGCGCCTGCGGTCCTGCGATGACTCTGAGATCGCTGATCCGGCCATCGGTTCCGATGGTGGTCTCGATCACGACTGTTCCCTGAATTCGATTCATCCTGGCTTCGATGGGGTAAGCCGGTACCTCTCCGCTAATGCGCATTCCCTGCGTCACGCCCGAGGCCAGCGACACCTTTCTTACATCGGGCAAGAGCTTTGCATCGGGCGGGGGAACGAAATCAGCTTCGACGACCGGGTCGATAGCTTCGACGATATCCAGGTTGATATCTGTCTCTCGGCCGATCGCATCGAGACTGGCGATCTTCTGGGCGAGGTACTGGCCTTGAAACCTGATCAGCGAATTGAACACGGTTTGGCCGCCAATCAAGTTGATGCTGCGGATCGCCGGTAGGCCGCCCCTGAAACAGAAGCGAGTCTCCTGCGCCCGCTGGTTGCCAAAGGCGTCCAGCGTGAGGAGAGGTTTTCCATCCTCCCCGACTGCATGTTGGATGACGCATTCCAAGCCATCCTTCTGCTTCTCCAGCGAGTAGGTGGACTTCGTGAGTGCCAGAAGCTGCTGATCCGGTACGGGGCGCGTGATCAGATGTTCGACCTGCGTAAACGTCGCCGGAATCCGATCGGAGGTCTTCGTGAGAAATCGCCCGCGATCCGTGCTGTAGGACGTGGTGATCGAGTCGCCGGACTGCACCGTCACTTTGTGCTTCTTCTCGCCAGCCCACCATTCCTCCCATGTGCCCTCCTCCTGGACTTTTCGCTTGACGTCGAGGATGTGCCAGCTTGCGCGGATGTGCCATGGCTTCAGATCGGAGCCATGCAGACCGTTCGATTCAAAAGCAAGTTGCAGCAGCGGTGCAGGATCGGTCGGCAGAGCGGGAGACGCGTCTGGAGAAGCACTTTGCGCAACGGCGGCAGTCGCCATCAGGATTAACAACAACAAGCCAGCGAATCTCATCGTCGAGTGGGGTTGCGGCCCCACTGTATTGCCTTTGCTCGCATAACTCAAGCCCGGGTTCCTTTCGGCCCGTTTTTCAGCGCCCTATGCTCAGCTTGCGGGCCCTTTCGAGCGCCGCTTCCTCCGTCCGCACCTCGCACTCCCACAGCACCACCACCCGCCACCCCAGCCGCCGCAGAGCCGCCCGATTGCGCCGATCACGTGCCACATTCCCTCCGCGTTTCGCCGCCCAGAACTCCGCCCGGGTCGCCGGAACCACCGAGCCGTATTTGCAACGGTGACAGTGCCAGAAGCACCCGTGCACGAAGATCGCCGTCCGAAACTTCGGCAGCACGATGTCCGGACGCCCAGGCAAGTCTTTGCGATGCAGCCGGAAACGGAACCCCAAAGCGTGGAGCACCCGCCGCACGCGCACTTCCGGCTTGGTGTTGCGCGACCGGATCGCCGCCATGTTCCGGCTGCGCTGCTCGCGTGTGTGAACGTCAGTCATGACGGAATCGGAGTTGCCGCGACTTCGTGCATCGCAAGACGCGGGGAACGCGGACGGGTTCGCGAAGGCCGTCCCAGGGGCGTCCCAATCCATGGCCCCATCCCGCGCGCAACCGTGGCGATCACCGGCACGGCGACGCTGTTGCCGAACTGCTTGTAGGCCTGCGTGTCCGAGACCGGAATCCGGAAGCTGTCAGGAAAACCCATCAGTCGCGCACACTCACGTGGCGTGAGGCGGCGCGGATTCTCGCCCTTCCCGCGGCTGACCAAAATCTCCGAACCATCTTTGTAATACCGTGCCGAGAGCGTCCGCGCGATCGAGTCGCCGTCCACCAGCCCGAAGCCGAATCCATTGCCCGCCGCGCGATGCTTGGCCGCATACGCTTGCAGATAGGCCCACAGCTTGTTGGTGAGCGTGTATTTCGGATTTACCTTGCCGCGCGGCGCCAGCGTGTAGGGCTCCTCCGCCGATTCAGTTCCGTTCTCCGGGTGCAGGATCGTCTGCAGCGTCGGTTCCGCACCGGGGAGCGTCAGCTGGTCGATCTGGAATCCGCAATTCTCCCGAAAGCCCGCGATGAGAATCCGCTTGCGATGCTGCGGAACGAAATGCGCCGCATCGATCACCTGCCAGGAAATGCGATAGCCCAGTTCCTTCTCCAGCGTCCGCCGGATCACCCGAAAGGTGCGGCCACGATCGTGGTTGACCAGGTTCTTCACGTTCTCCAGCAGAAACGCCCGCGGCCGCTTCGCCGCCAAAATCCGCGCCACGTCAAAGAACAAAGTGCCCTGCGTTTCGCAGGCAAATCCATGCGGCCGGCCAAGCGCATTCTTCTTGCTCACGCCGGCGATAGAAAACGGCTGGCAAGGAAAGCCGGCCAGCAGCACATCGTGATCGGGGATTGCGTCCTCGTCCTGTTCGCGAAGATCGCCGGCAATGCTCTCGCCGGCGCCGAAATTCGCCGCGTAGGTCTTCTGTGCAAAGGGATTCCACTCGCTGGTGAAGACGCAACGCCCACCCGCGGCCTCAAACCCCATCCGCATCCCGCCGATGCCCGCGAACAGATCGATGAAGGTGAACGATGCCTTCGGCACGAACCTATTTTCCGCGTTTCGCTGCGGATTTCCCAGGCTTTTTCACAGCTTTCTTCGCAGCCTTCTTCGCGGGAGCCTTCTTCGTCACCGCCGCCTTCGCCTGTCGCTTCACCGGAGCCTTCTTCCGCGCCTCCAGCGTCTTCTCCGTCAGCGCTGCGGTCAGTTCGGCCACGTCAATCATGCGCGCCGACTTGCGCAGCCGCTCGATGTCGTAGAACGTGCGCCGGTCGCGCAGGAAAATGTGGACCACGAAATCAACGTAGTCCATCAGAATCCACTCGCCGACCCGCCGTCCCTCCACCGAGTTGGGGTAGGTGGCGAAATCGCGCTTCAGGCGCAGCTCGATCTCGTCGGCAATGGCCTGCGACTGCCGTTCGTTGGCCGAGCTGGTGATCAGGAAGAAATCGGTGAAGGCGGAGTCCGCGGGATCCAGTTGGAGAACCCTGGTGTCTTCGCCTTTCTTCTCATCGCAGGCCGCAACGGCGGCCAGTACCATCTTGCGGGTTTCAGTCAGTGTCATGCGTGGGGGTTAGCAGCGCTCGCGTTCAACAATCTTTTCCGATGGTACGGCAATTATCTCTGAATTGGCATGTCCGTTTGGAACGCCCGACTGGCCGGCCGTTTTCAGGAGGCTCGGCTGTCGCGGTAGAGCCCGTGCTCGGCAATGTAGGCGGCCACCGCCGGAGCCAGCTCCCAGTGCGGCTCCGCCCCCTCCTGCAGCGACCGCCGAATGCCGGTCGCCGAAGCAGGCTCCTGCAAATGCGGCAGCAAGTAGAGCCGCGATTCGCGCTGCGCCGCGCCGTGCAGGCACAGCACCAGATTGTTGCCGCGAGCCCCATCGCACGAGGCGACCGCGATGCTCGCCGGCAGGGCCGACGTGATGCGTCCCAGATCGAAGCCCGGCCGCGCAGCCACCACGAAGTCGCAGGCGACCAGCAGATCGGCGGCCCGATGCCATTTTCCGATGCTCAGAAATGAATCCGCCCCCATCAGACAGAAAAGCTGATCGTCCGCAGCCAGCGTTCCGCTCAGCGTGCGCACCGTGTCAATCGTGTAATTCGGCCGGCCATCGCTGCGCGGTACATCGATCAGCGAGAGTTCCAGCCCCGTTTCCCCAGCGATCGCCAGTTCGGTCATCTCCACGCGGTCGGCGAACCCGGCCTGGGGCCGGTCGCGCTTGAGCGGCTGCACGCCTACTGGAGCGAAGAGCACGCGATCGAGCCCAACGCTTTCCATGGCCAGCCGCGCCAGTGCAATGTGTCCTCGATGGGGTGGGTCGAAGCTGCCGCCGAACAGACCAATCCTCATGGCTCTGAGCATAGCGCGACGGGCGCGCCGAAACGTCATCGCACGTGGTGTAGTGTGACGTTGTGAGCCCGCTCGCCGCCATCTCGCTGGGTGCAAATCTTCCTTCGAAAGCCGGTTCCCCCGAGCAGACCCTCCTCGCCGCGATCGATGAGTTGTCAGGTGCCGGCCGTGTTGAGGCGCGCTCTTCGCTGTATCGCACCGAGCCGGTCGGTATTGCCGATCAGCCCGCCTTTGTGAACGCAGCCGTGACGCTGACAACCGCCTTCGCTCCCGAAATGCTGCTGGATTTTCTGTTGAGCATCGAGCGCCGCTACGGGCGCGATCGGCAGAACGACCCTCCGAAGGGGCCGCGCACGCTGGACTTGGATTTGCTCCTGTTCGACACCCTTGTCGTCAACGTGCCCAACCTCACGCTTCCGCATCCTGGGCTCGCCGAGCGCCGCTTCGTTCTCGCGCCGCTGGCGGAAATCGCTCCAGACCTTCGTCATCCCGTCCTCGGCAGGACGGTTGTGGAGTTGCTCGCGAACCTGCCTGATACCGGCGCGAACCGCATCGAAGCGGTGCGAAAGATATACTCGGCTCAAGCCCGCGACTGAAATCCGTCCCCATGCATTTTGTCTCCAGCCGCAGTCTTCGTGTTTTTGCGCTCGCACTCGCGCTGGCCGGCGCCGTGCACGCGCAAGTTCGTGGCACCGTCCGCAATGCGCAGGGCGATCCGTTGGCTTCCGCCACGATCGCCGACATCGACGGCCACCGGCTGGCAATCTCCGCATCCGACGGCACCTTTTCCCTCGACAAGCCGCCGGCTCAGATTGAAATCACCGCTGCGCATTACGTAACCGCCGTCGTCACGATTGCCGCCGGCCAGACGCTCAACGTCGTTCTGCGCCAGCCGCTCGAGACCGTCACCGTCACGGCTTATCGCTCGGCGTTCGGATCGTCCGACAGCCCGGCAAGCACGCGCGTCCTCGATCAGGAGCAGTTACAGCAAGCGGCGTCGTTCTCGCTCGACGGCAAGCTGCGCGAGATACCCGGCTTCGAATTGTTCCGCCGCTCCAGTTCACTCGTCGCGAATCCCACCACAGAAGGCGTCTCGCTCCGGGGCCTCGGCTCCACCGCCGCCAGCCGTTCGCTCGTCGTGCTCGACGACATCCCCCTGAACGACCCCTACGGTGGCTGGATTCACTGGGAGGAATTGCCGGAGCTGGCCATCCGCTCCATCGAAGTCGTACGAGGCGGCGCTTCCGATCTGTACGGATCGAGCGCCATCGGCGGTGTGATCAGCGTGATTCCGGTGCGTCCGCAGACGACCGGCCTCGAGATTCTCACCAGCGGCGGCTCCGAGAGCACGCTCGACGAAGGCGCGCTGGGAACAGCCAAGCGTGGCGCCTGGTCGGGCCTTGCCAGCGGCGGACTGATCGCCACCGATGGCTACACGCTGATTGCCCCCGATCTGCGCGGGCCCATCGATCGGCCGTCGAACGTCCACGCGCAGAATGGCCTCGCCCAGGTGGACCGTGCGCTTCCCGGCGGTGGCCGCATTTTTGCCCGCAGCAATGTCCTCGATGAGCAACGCCACAATGGGACGCCCGCTACCTGGAACGCTACGCGCCTGTGGCGCGGCGCCGCCGGAGCAGACTGGCGCGACTTCTCTCTCCGACTCTTCGGCGACAACGAGCACTACCGCCAGACCTTCTCCAGCGTCGGCGCAGGCCGAGCCATCGAGACTCCAACGCGCTTCGCCTTCGATCCGGCCGATGAACTGGGCGCTGCCCTCCGCTGGCATTACCCCCTCGGTGGCCGCGCGCTCCTCCTCGCCGGAGCCGACACGCACGATGTCCGCGCCGAAGACAATGAGCAGCTGCTCACCACCCACGCCACGCTCGACACCACCGCGCGCCAGCGCCAGACCGGCGCATGGGGCGAAGTTCTCTGCACGCCCGCGCAGTGGACCATCGCCGCCTCCGCGCGCGTCGACCACTTTTCAAATTTCGATGCCCGCCAGTTCTCCAGCTCTGCCCCTCCCGTTGATCTCCCCTCATTTTCAGAAACCGTCTTCGATCCAAGACTCGGAATCGTGCGACGCCTCAACTCGTCTCTGTCCGTCAGTGCCTCCGGATTTCGCGCCTATCGCGCACCCACCGAGAACGAGCTCTACCGCACCGGTCAGGTCGGCCAGCAGGTCACGCAGCCCAACCCCAATCTGCGCTCGGAGCGCGCCGCCGGGTGGGAGACCGGTTTCCAGGCTGACCTGCACCGCCTCGGGTCGAGCGTGCGCGCCAGCTATTTCTGGACCCAGGTCAATCGCCCCATCACCGCGCTCACGCTGAGCACCACGCCGACCTCGACGCTGCTGCAGCGCGAGAATCTCGGCCAAATTGAAAGCCGCGGCCTCTCCCTCGACTACGCCCTGCAGCCCGCCACATGGCTCTTCATCCAGGGCGGCTACCAATTTGCCGATGCTACGGTTACAAAATTCGCCCCCCAGCCGCAACTGATCGGCAACTGGATCCCCCAGGTCGCCCGCAACATGGCCACCGGCGAAGTCCGGCTCTCCCGCCCCTCCATCGGCGTCCTCAGCCTCCAGGGGCGCACCAGCGGCCATCAGTTCGACGACGACGCCAACAACTTCCTGCTCCACGCGTATTTCCGCCTCGACGCCAGCGCCGAACACAACCTCGGCCGCCACGTCGTCGCGTTTGCGTCAGGCGAGAATCTGTTCGATCGCTCGATCGAAGTGGGCAAAACCCCGCTCACCACCTTGGGCACCCCGCGCCTGGTGCGAGTGGGATTACGGTTGAATTTCGGGGAGTGACGTGTGCCTCGTCGCGTTCGGCCAAATTTTCCGGTTAAGGCAAGCGCGGGAACGCCGCCGGAGCCCTCCGCTGATGCACCGTCTGTTCAAAGTCATAAGCGTAGCGAATCAGAGTCGCCTCGCTGAACGCTGGCCCAACAAACGTCAGCCCTGCGGGCAGCGTCTCGTGCGTGAATCCCATGGGCACGGTGATGGCTGGGAACCCGGTTTGTGGCGACAGAACCTGGCTGTTATCGCCCGCCGGACTCTTCGTGTCGCCGACCTTGCGCGGCGGATTGCTCCACGTTGGATAAACCACCGCATCCAGATGATCCTTCTGCATCTCCGTTACCAGCGCATCGCGAAAGGCGATCTTCGGCGGATCGTGATACACATCCGGACACGGTGCGCGGCGGTCGTCAGCCGCCGCAGGCGCCACCGCTCCGCGAATCTCCTCTTCGATGTACGGCAAATAGAGCCCCGACGCCACAATCGATGCCAGGTCGTGATACGGCGCGTTCGGATGCTTGTCGAGATACGCATTCAGGTCGCCCTGAAAATCGCCGCACCAGAGATTCTTCTCCAGCTCCTTCTCGTTCGGAATGACAAAGGGATCGACCAGCGTAGCGCCCTCCGCTTTGAGAGTGACGAGAGCCAGCTCTGTCACCGCTTTTACTTCCGGATCGGTGGCCGGCGTCTCGAAGTATTCGCGATAAACACCGATGCGCGCACCGCGCAGTCCGTGCCGGTCGAGCGACCGCGTGTAGTCGATGTGCGAGTGGCCAGTCCGCGAGGGCGGTAACGGGATCGGCTGGATCGGGACCGGCAAGACGGTAAGCAATGCTGCAGCGTCGGCCACAGTGCGCGCAATGGGACCGCCCACGTCATTGTTGGCAAACAGCGGAATGATCCCGGCTCGGCTCGTCAGCCCAATGGTCGGTCGGATACCCACAAGGTCGTTGTGCGATGAGGGACCGCGAATGGAGTTGCCGGTGTCCGTGCCGAGCCCGATTCGCCAAGGTTGGCGGCCACCGCTGCTGCCGTGCCGCCGCTCGATCCAGCCGGCACACGGGTCAGGTCGTAAGGATTGCGCGTGATGCCGGAGATCGAACTCGCGGTGACATAGGGACTGAAAGCCCACTCGGCCATGTTGGTCTTCGCCAGAACAATGGCGCCTGCGGCCCGCAACCGCGCGACCATCGTGGCATCGTCTGCGGGACGAAGCCCTTCATCGCCAGCGAGCCGCCCGTCGTCTGGAGCCCGCGCGTGTCGTAGTTGTCTTTGATCAGGACAGCGATACCACCCAGCGGTGGCAGCGTGTGCGTGGCGCGAAAGTGGCGATCGCAGGCGTCAGCGTCCGTCGAACGCATCGGGATTGAGGGTAACGATGGAAGTTGAGCCGCAGGCCGTCGATCGGTTGCTGATCGTAGGCGCGGATCGTCGCAGATACGTCTCCGCGATGGCGCGACAAGTCGTGCGGCCCTCGCGAATCGCCTGCTGCGTCGCAACAATCGACGTTTCAACCACATCGAATCGTTGCCAAGTCTGTGCGAAATTGTTCGTGGTGCCGGAGCAGACAAACAGGAAGAGAAGAACCAGCGCTGCAGTGCGCGTCATCGTGTTTCATTCATAACACGCAGCCACATGGCCGGCGCGGGTCAGCACCGGCTCTCGAGCAGCGCCGCCACGCCCGCCCCAATCACGGCCAGCGCCGGATCCTCCGGCAGAACCTCAACCGTGTAGTTCTGCAGCGGGCTCATCTTCACCATCTCCCACAGGTGTTCCTTCAACCGCGGCAGCTCCAGGCGCCCGATGTCGCGCCCCGTGTAGTAAAAGCGCCCCGGGCCTTCAAGATGAATCTGCGAAGCCGTCGCCGCGGCCAGCGCGCAGTGCCAGCGCTCTACAAATTCCGCACAGCGCTTGTCGCCTTTCTTCGCTGCCGCGAAAATTTCGTCCGGCTCCATATCGAGAAAACGCAGCCGCATCGCGCGATAACCCATCACGCCTTCCAAATGTCCGCGTCCGCCGCATCCGCAGAATTTCTCGCGCGGGTCGAGCGTCACCACCATGTGCCCGCCCTCCCAGGGGCCACCGGTGTAAGGATAGCGCCCGAACCCAATGCCGTTGCCGATCGTCCACACCCGCACCTGGCGATCCATCTGGCCGCGCGTCGCCGCAATCCCCGCGGCAACAGCATCCGCATCGTTGAAGACGCTCAGCCGTACATCCACTCCCCGCTTCTTCAATCCCGCGCTGATGTTCGCGCAGACCTGCGCGCCCTTCAGCTGTGGGAGATTCGGCGCGTCGAGCATCACGCCCTCGTGCACATAGCCGGGCAGCGCCACGCCGGCTGCATCAATCGAGGAGCCGGAGGGAATCAGCGAAGCGATCGCGTCGCACAAAATGTCGCAGAGGCTCTCGGCCGGGACTTCGATCAGCCCGTTGGTATCATCGATGTGTTCGGGGAATTCCTTCAGGCCGCCCTGGAGCTTGTTGTCCTCCATCAGGCCTACGACCACCCGCGTGGTCATTACCGCGCCAACCGTCTTCGCCATAGCTCCTCCGCCGCTTCGGTGCGGCTCATCCCTCAAAGCGAGCCAGCCGGTTGATGCCGTTAAACGCGGCGGCCTTGTAGCACTCGGCCAGCGTGGGATAGTTAAAAACCGTATCGATGAAGTAGTCCACCGTGCCGTTCAGCGCCATCACCGCCTGGCCGATGTGCACCAGCTCGGCCGCGCCTTCGCCGATGATGTGCACGCCCAGTACCTGGCGCGTCTCGCGATGGAACACCAGCTTCAGCCGGCCCGTCGTGTCGCCGCGAATCTGCCCGCGCGCAATTTCGCGATAATACGCCACGCCCACTTCGTAGGGCACGTCCTCTTCGGTCAGCTGTTCCTCGGTTTTGCCAATGAACGAAATCTCCGGAATCGTGTAAATCCCATACGGATAGAAACTCGGGTTCGAGATGATGTGGTCGTCGCCAAACGCTCGCGCCGCCGCAATACGCCCCTGCTCCATCGAAACCGAAGCCAGAGCCGGGAACCCGATCACGTCGCCCACCGCAAAAATGTGCGGCACCTTCGTCCGAAAATCCTTGTCCACCGGAATGCGTCCGCGATTGTCCGCGTCCACGCCCGCCGCCGTCAGGTTCAGCTCATCGATATTGCCCTGGCGTCCCACCGCGTACAGCAGCGCGTCGCCGGACATCTTTTTCTTGCTTTCCAGATTCGCGACCACCGTGCCATCGGCCAGTTCTTCCACGCTTTCCACTTCTTCGCCCAACCGCATCGTCACGCGCGCGTCGCGCAGGTGATAGCTCAGCGCTTCGATGATTTCCTGGTCCGCAAATTCCAGCAGGCGCGGCCGTTTCTCAATCAGAATCACCCGCACGCCCAGCGCCGCGAACATGCACGTGTACTCCACGCCGATCACGCCGCCACCCACCACGATCAGGCTCTTCGGCAGATCCACCATGTCCAGAACCTGGTCGCTGTTCAGAATCGTCCGGCCATTCACCGGAACCTTCGCCGACGACGCCGGCCGCGTCCCCACCGCGATGATCACGTTGTCCGCTTCGTACGTGTTCGTTCCCGCGGCCCGTCCACGCGGATGTGATGCGGGTCCTCGAATCGCGCCACGCCGTTGAACACTTCCACGCCGTTGCGCGAAAGCTGCGCTTCGGTGACGTCGATTTCAGTCTTCACCACGTGCTGAACACGAAAAGCCAGATCGGCCATCGTGATTTTTTCCTTCACGCGGTAGTTCATCCCGTAAATCGACCGGTAGTTGTAGCCGGAGAGATGCAGCACCGCCTCGCGCATCGTCTTGCTGGGGATGGTGCCGGTGTTGATGCACACTCCGCCCACGACGCTGCGCATCTCAACCAGCGCGACGCTCTTGCCTCTCTTCACGGCCGAAACTGCGGCGCGTTGGCCAGAGGGGCCGGAACCGATCACGAGCAAATCGAATTTCGCCATGTGTCACAGAATGCCCTGCAGCGGAAACAATCCGGTGCGGCGCAGAGCCCATCTTACAATTCGTTGATGACAGGCCGTATGAATACCCTCTTACACTAACTGCTGATGCTGCTCTACGCCATTACCAACCGCCGGCTCCTGCCTGGCGACGAAACTGCGAAACGCGACGGGCTGGTGGTGCTGGCCGGCGAATGGGCGCGTGGCGGCGTCGACACCATCCAGCTTCGCGAACGCGACCTGCCCCTCGCCGAGCTCCAGTTTCTCGCCGCCCGCATCGTCCAGGCCGTACGCGCCAACCGGAATAAAACCCGCGTCCTCATCAACGGTCCCGCTCAGCTCGCCCTCGACGTCGGAGCCGACGGGGTACACCTCCATGCCAACGCCGGGCCCGCCGCTGTCCGCGCTGCGCAGCAGGTCTATGCCCGCGCCAGTCTCGAACCGGTGGTCAGCGCTGCCTGCCACACGCCCGATGAAATTCGCGCCGCGGCCGGCGCTTCGATGCAGCTCTTTTCGCCCATCTTCGAAAAGGTAACGGAGCAGGGAACCACGCGCGGCCAGGGTTTAGTGGCCCTGCGCGCCGCCGTCGACGCCGCGAAACCAATCCCTGTCCTCGCCCTCGGCGGAGTCACGGAGAAAAACGCCACGGCTTGTGTGGAGAACGGCGCCGCTGGCATTGCGGCGATCCGTCTCTTCCTCGGGGATGCCTGGCGTTCGCTGGTCGACGCGCAGTCTCCGCCGCAGGCCTAAGCCCAACGCAGCTGGTCAAAAACTGAAGCCGCCCCGATTCCCGGCGCATCCGTGCGACCATCGTGTCAACGCTTCATCCAATCCCAAATGCCCCCTGCTCCCAGGCAGAACCACTCCGGGTCCTCATCCGAAGCTCGCCGCCGCAACATCGGCCGCAGCATCGGCTATGCGGCCTGCGCACTCGCAGGATGCTGCTGGGGCATGGGCTTCTTCTTCGGCAAAATCGCCTTCACCCGCCTCGGCGTCGGCCACTATGTCCTCTACCGGTTCGTCTTCGCGTGCCTCGGCCTGCTCCCCATCGTCGAAACCCCGCGCTTCTCCCCCCGCGAGTGGCGCCTGCTCCTCATCGGCGCCTTCCTCGGCATCCCGGTGCAGTTCATGTTCCAGTTCCAGGGATTGAAGCTCACCACCGTCAGCCACGCCGCGCTCATGGTCGGCACCATGCCGGTCATTCTCGCTGTGGGCGCGCACCTCTTCTCCCACGAGCGCCTCGACCTGAAGGGCTGGATCGCCCTCCTCGGCTCCACCGCCGGCATCGCGCTCATTGTCCTCAGCGCCAGCCACGGTGAAATCGGTGGGGGCAATCTCTGGGGCGATCTGCTCGTCGTCCTGTCGCTGGTCATCGCCCTCGGCTGGGTCCTCATCAACCAGCGACTCATGGTCCTGGGCCGTTCGCCCCTTGCTGTCACTTCCTGGACGCTGCTCACCGGCTCCGCCATGCTCTTCCCGTGGGTGATTTTCCGCGATGGCCTGCCCCCGGTGCGCGGACTAGGCTGGCATGTCTGGTTTGCGGTCGCCGCCAGCGGCCTCCTCTGCACCTCAGCCGCAACCCTGCTCTGGAACTGGGGCATCCATCGCGTCCCCGCCTCGCGCGCTGGCGTCTTCCTCAACATTGAGCCCGCGCTCGGGTCGATCCTCGGCGTCGCCGTCCTCGGCGAGCACCTCGGCCCCGGCGCCTACGCAGGCGGAGCGCTGATCATCGCCGCGGTCGTTGTGTTGACGACTTCCACCCACGCCGAATCGGACGTCACTATGGCCTGAGCCCGTCCGCGAGCCTCGAGAATTTGTGGTTCGTGGAAAGGGCCTCTATCTCAGGATCAGCAAGCTGCGTTTCGCATCGTTTTCGAATTCCGCGAACCGGATCGCGTTCTTGCGGGCAATGCCGGCGAGCCTGGCTATCGAGCAATTGCCGACCTGGAGC
Organism: uncultured Acidobacteriaceae bacterium; assembly: GCA_963705765.1. Classification (GTDB taxonomy): domain Bacteria; phylum Acidobacteriota; class Terriglobia; order Terriglobales; family Acidobacteriaceae; genus Palsa-343. The sequence goes on from CAVPKU010000051.1 coordinate 305,838, forward strand.
AGGATGACCTTGGGAGGCGCACCCCAGGGTCATGCTCAGATTTGAAAAATCCTTGTCCCTGGTCATGAATGTGAACCCATGTGCCTTCGCATACTCCCAAATAATGGAGTCCGCGGTGCTGCCCAGCCCAACCGAGCGGACATGCGTAGAGCCGGGAAACAGGTCGGTGAGGTCGTCGGCAAGGCCCGGCGGAAGGTTCTCGTCAACGAGAAGCTTCAAGAACCGTGATCCTTTCTGGGATACTGGCAAAGAACTCGTACACCGCCTGAAAGTCCTCTTTCTCCAGATACGGGAACTCTCTCAGGATGTCGTCCTCGGTCATTCCGGAGGCCAGATACGACGCAAGATCATAGACAGTGAAGCGCAAGCCCCGAATGCAGGGTTTTCCGCCCATCTTGCCCGGTTCAATCGTGATCCGCGGGTTCAGACCAGCCATTGGTCCCTCTCCTGCCGGCTTCCATTCTATGCTGTGCCACTCGACGGCGAAACCTGCTGCTCCACCCTGTACCCTGGCAACCCGTCTCCTGTACCCTGTTCCATAGAGTGGTCGAACTCGTTCCATCCATCCTTTCCGCCGACTTTGCCCGCCTCGCCGACGAGATCGTCGCAGCCGAGCGCGGCGGCGGCACCGTCATCCACGTCGACGTGATGGACGGCCATTTCGTCCCCAACATCACGATCGGTCCGCCTGTCGTGGCGTCGATCCGCAAGCACACCAAACTGCCCCTCGATTGCCATCTGATGATCGAGAACCCCGATGAGTTCATCCCCGCCTTCGCCGACGCCGGAGCCAACTGGGTCAGCGTCCACTACGAGGCCTGCCGGCACCTGCACCGCTCGCTCCAGCTCATCGCCCAGCACAAAATGCAGCCCGCCGTTGTCATCAATCCCCACACTGAAGTCGACCTCCTCATCCCCATCCTCCCCATGGTCCACCACGTGCTCGTCATGAGCGTGAATCCCGGTTTCGGCGGCCAGCAGTTCATCCCTTACTCCCTCAACAAGATTCGCCGCCTCGTCGACCTTCGACGCGAGCTGGGCCTGAGTTATAGGATTGAAGTGGACGGCGGCATTGCTCACGACACCGTCTCCAGCGTCGTCGAAGCCGGAGCGGAACTGCTCGTCGCCGGTAACGCCGTCTTCGGCCATGGCAACGCGGAACGCGATGCCCGCAGTCTCCTCGATGCGGCACAGCAAGCGGCAAATATCGCCGCGGCATAGATTTTCTACCCGGCTTGGGGTCATCGCAGACCCTCCCGATCCGGGCGCAAGTTTCAAACCGGGGGCGTCTGCGATCATTGAGGTGTTATGAATCGTTGGGTCATCCGTACTGCGACATTCGCTCTGGCGATGGCGATCCCGTTTTCCTGTGCCTTCGCCAAAGAGCATGCGAAGAAAAAGAAGAAAAACGTCGACCTGAGCGCCAACCCGCTCGGCAATGTGAAATCGGCGCAGCCGGACAAGGTCCTCTTCGACAAGGCCTTCAACGCCATGAAGCATGGCAAGTACGACGTGGCCCGCCTCGACCTCCAGACCCTGCTCAACACCTATCCCGACTCCGAATACCAGATGCGCGCCAAGCTCGATGGTCGGCGACACATGGTTCAAGGAAGGCGGCACCGCCGCTCTCACCCAGGCAGAATCCGAATACAAGGATTTCATCACCTTCTTCCCCAACTCGCCCGAAGCCGCCGAAGCCCAGATGAAAGTCGGCGACATCTACTTCCAGCAGATGGAGAAGCCGGATCGCGATCCGCAGAACGCCGTGCATGCCGAGCAGGAGTACCGCACCATGCTCGAGCAGTTCCCGGACTCGCCCCTGATCCCGCGCGCCAAGCAGCGCCTGCGTGAAGTGCAGGAAGTCCTCGGCCAGCGTCAATTCGAAATCGGCGAGTTCTATGCCACGCGCCAGCAGTGGGCTGCGTCCATCGCTCGCCTGCAGACCGTGGCCGACACCTATCCGCTGTTCAGCAAGAACGACCAGGCCCTGATCACCATCGGCGACGCCTACGCGCAGGAAGCGCAGGTCATGTCCCGCGCCAACCTGCCGCCGGCAGCGAAAGCGGCATTGGTGAAGCACTATGACGAAGCGGCCGCCGCGTGCTGGTCTCGTGTCGTCACCCGTTATCCATTGGCGCCGCATGTGGAAGACGCCAAAGATCGCCTGATCGCGATGGGCAGGCCGGTTCCCGATGCCAGTCAGCAAGCCCTCGCCGAGAGTCAGGCGGAGGAAGACAGCCGCGTCAACTTCCGGCTGGGCAGCCGCGCCGTGCAGATCCTTGGCCGCGGCCCCAACACGGTTCGTGCAGCCCGCGTCGGCGAGCCTTCGCTCAACAGCCCGCCTCCGACCCTCGCTCCCGACGTGGTGAAGGAAAGCGCCACTTCCTGGGCGCAGGCGATCGCCAACAGACCCGTCACGGGCGTTGCTACCCCATCGGCCGCAAACCGCCAACGCCGCCATCGACAATGGCACCGCGCCGCCCACCAGCGAACATCCGGCAACTGCGTCCTTCCAGGACGTGCCGGACGCGAATGGCAGTACAGGCAGCACGGTCACCGTGGAAGTTCCCAGCGGCAATGCTCCGGCGGCGACAGCCCCCTCGGGGGGGGCAGCTCCCGCAGACGGGGCAGCAGGCGCGGTTCCGGAACATAGCAATGCCGAACCGCTCGTGAAGCCGGTCGGTCCGGGCGCCGAAAAGCCATTGCCCGCCGTCGACAAACCGGCCGAGACGCCCGCAGCAGGTCAACGAAGTGCCCACCGGAGACAAGTCTCAGGTCCAGACCGGCGCCAACGCCAGCGGCAAGCCGAGCAAGAAGACAAAGAAAGCGCCCTACGACAAGAAGGACGAGTCGTCGAGCAAGCACAAGAAGAAGACCGGCGTCGACAAGATCAACCCCTTCTGATCAGCGAATCGTCACCCAGCAGAAAGGCCGCCCAACAGGGCGGCCTTTTTCTTTGCGTTTAGACAGCAAAAACCTGGGCGAGGTCGAGGCCTCGCCCCTGCAATCCAGGTTATTCCTTCTGTCCTTTCGCCTGCGGAGCCGGCGTTTCAATGCGCGGCAGCATCTCCGCGCGAGTCGCCGCGTTGTACGCGAACCACGCTTCGATCATCGCTCCCTGCATCACATCGCCCTTCTGCACCCGGTCGTACAGATCCATGTTCGAGTGGTGCGTGCGCGAACCGTACTCCAGCGGATCCTGCATGAACCCGATGCCGTCCAGCCCAATCCACGAGAAGCTCGTCGAATCCGTCCCGCCTGGCTCCCGCGTCGGTCCGGACGTCAGACCCGTCACCGCCTCGATTCCCAAATCCTTAATCGGAGCGATCCACGACTGAAAGATCGACGCCAGCTGCGAGTTGCCCAGCGCCGATACAGCCCGGAACTTCCCCGACCCGGAGTCGTCGTTGAAGTACACATCCAGCTTGTCGTACTCCGGTGTCTTCTTCATCGTGTCGCGCGGCGCGAAGTGCTGCTGCACATACGCCAACGATCCGTACAGCCCCTCTTCTTCGCCGCCCCACAACGCCACCCGCACCGTGCGCGCCATCGGCTTGCGCATCGTCGCCAAAATCCGCACCGCCTCCATCGCCACCGCCGACCCCGTCCCGTTGTCCGTCGCGCCCGTACCGCCCTGCCAGCTGTCGAAGTGGCCGCCCACCATCACCACCTCATCCGCCTTCGTCGTCCCAGGAATCTCTCCAACCACGTTGAATCCCATCAGGTCATCCTTCTGGTATTCGACATCGATGTCGAACGTCAGCTTCGGCGTGATGCCGTGCTCCAGCAGCCGGCAGATGCGGTTGTACTGCTCGGGCGTGATCGCGGCCATCGGCGGTCCCACCGGATCCTTCGGATCCTGCGATCCCCCGTACGACGCAAAGATCGTACCGCCGTCGCCGTTGTAGCCCGGCGTCAGCGCTACCGCCACGCCCTCTTCCTTCAGGAAGGTGTTGACCTGATTGCGCAGGACGCGCCCCGTCGGCGCCGCGGTCGATAGCGTCGCAGGCGTGTACTCGCCCGGCCGAGGCGCCGCAACTCCGGGCCGTCCAAAACCACCAAAGCCCGTCCGCGAAGGATCGGGCGTCTTCGTCCGTGCCTCAATCTCCTCATCGGTCAGGCGACGCGCTTCCGCCTCCGTGTGCAGCGTCAGTTCGCGCGGATCGAAGATCAGCACAATCTTCCCCTTCAGCCTGCCTTTGTACTTCGCAAAATCTTCCTGTGAGTGCAGCGGCGCCAGCACCGCATCGGCGGTCACCGGTCCGTTGGTACCGGGCGTCCATGCCAGCGGAAACCCGATCAGTGGAGCGTAAGCCGGCGTCTCCAGCGCGCCATAGTACTTCTTGATCTGCCACCCGTCGCCGAACGGCCCCCACTTCTCGAGATGCACATTCTGCAATCCCCACGACTGCATCTGCTTCATCGCCCACTCCGCCGCCGCGCGATGATTGCGGCTGTTGTTGACGCGCGGTCCGTAGACCTCGGAAATGTAGAAAAGATTCTCCATCACCTGCGAGTGCTGGAACGCCTCATTCTTGATCTGCGTCAAAGCGCCCAGATCGACCTTGTCGCCCTCCTGGTCCTGTGCGGGTGTGAACGATGTGAACAGCAGACTCATGACGCAGGTAGCAGCAGCCAACCGGAAGCGAAACAGGCTCACGAGGTTTCTTCCTTTCAAATTGAGGTTCGACTGAGGATTGCATGAAATGACGAACGAATCAGGCGCGTGGACGCATACGACTGCGCCATCCAACAGATACATTGCTTTTCGAGATGGGACAAAACCAGTGAATTCGGGTTGGTAATGCAACCGTGGCGCAAAATTTTCAAATCTGAACCGGGCGCAGCCCTCGAGGGGGCCTGTTAATCGTCCAGAAATTATCGATCTCTTCTCTGGTCGCATCGCGAGAAGCGCACGACCCCTTCGCTTATCATCCTGCTTCACCCGCCCAACTCAGGCCTTCACAATAAAGCAGAGTCCCGCTGGCCTTACAGAATCCACGTTGGCTTCTCCGTCATCTCAGGGACGAAAGGACACCCATGCTCGACCATGTCTTTCTCACCGTGAGTAACATCGAACGCTCCGTCTTGTTTTATGAAGTGGCCCTGGCTCCTCTTGGCATCACCGAGCGCTTCGACTACGACCGCCAGGACGGACCCCCGGGCCACCCTGACCTCAAAGGCTTCGGTGCAAAGGGCCGCTTCTACCTTTGGCTGCGCGAAGGCAAGGCAGAGGGCCGCGCCGCGCATATCGGATTTGTGGCCCGGAGCAAGAAACAAGTCGAGGCCGCTTACGCCGCTGCCATCGCCGCCGGAGCGACCGACAATGGCGCCCCCGGTTTCCGCCTCTACTACGACCGGCGGTACTACGCTGCCAATGTCCTCGACCCCGACGGTTACAGCCTCGAGTTCGTCTATAAAAGCTGGCAGCACTAAGACTCCCTCGCCGTAAAGATCCCGTTACTTCCGTTCTCGTTCTCCGAGGGTTGCTCTTGATTTGCCCTGGGCCTTGCCTCACTCTGGAAGGGAAGCCTGTACCAGGAAGGACTCGCCAGCGCGGGTCCTTTTCCGTTTGGTCCATGCCGCCCTCAGGGGTTTGATCTCAGGTTCTTTCTCAATCATGGCCCAGTCGTGCGACGCGATCGATTACAGGCACCTTGTCCCGCATTGCGGGATAAGCCCCTGTTGTCAAAGTTGACAACAGGATTCGACCTCATGTTTTCAGCAGCTTGCCCTACCCCCCCACCCAGGGGGAGGGGGGTAGGTAGTCTCCCGGCCATCCCTGCGAATCGCCGCCTCCCAGTCCAGCATCGAATTTCCGATTCAGTTATCGTGAAATAGGAATGCACGAGCAAGCAGGAACCACGCTCCAAACCGATCCGGCGATGAACGATCCCAAGCCCTCCCGCCGCGAACTCCCCAAGGCCTACGATCCCGCCGCCATCGAAGACCGCTGGGCAAAGTTCTGGGTCGACGAGCGCCTCTTCGAAGTCAGCACTCCCAAAATGGGAACCGGTCCCGAAACGGGAATCCCCCGCGCCTTCACCGTCCTGCTCCCCCCGCCCAACGTGACCGGCAACCTCCACATGGGCCACATGTTCGAGCACACCGAGACCGACATCCTCGTCCGGTGGCATCGCATGCGCGGCGAGACGACCCTCTGGCTCCCCGGCACCGACCACGCCGGCATCGCCACACAGATGCTCGTCGAGCGCCAGCTCACCAACGAAGGCACCTCGCGCCAGGCCCTCGGCCGCACCGCCTTTATAGACCGCGTCTGGCAGTGGCGCCAGCACTACGGCGGCGCCATCCTCTCTTCGATGAAGCGCATCGGCGACACCGTGGACTGGTCGCGCGAGTACTTCACCATGGACGAGCGCCTCTCCGTCGCGGTCCGGGAAGCCTTCGTCCGCCTCTACGAAGACGGCCTGATCTATCGCGGCGCCTACATCGTCAACTGGTGCCCGCGCTGCCAGACCGCCATCAGCGACCTCGAAGTCGCCCACGAGGAGCAGCAGGGCAAGCTCTGGGAGATTCGCTACCCGGTCATCGGCTCACCCAATGAGTTCCTCACCGTCGCCACCACGCGTCCTGAAACCATGCTCGGCGACGTCGCCGTAGCCGTGAACCCGCTCGACGAGCGCTACACGCACCTCATCGGCAAGAAGCTCAGGCTGCCCCTCACCGATCGCGAGATCCCAGTCATCGCCGACGAATGGGTCAAGTCCGACTTCGGCACCGGCGCTGTCAAGGTCACGCCCGCCCACGACCCCAACGACTTCGCCATCGGCCAACGTCACAGCCTCCCGTCCATCTCCGTCATGGACGAGACTGCGCACATGAACGCCGAAGCCGGTCCCGCCTACGCCGCCCTCGACCGCTACGACGCGCGCAAAAAGGTCCTCGAAGACCTCGAAGCCCAGGGCCTCCTCGGCCAGGCGCGCGACCACGTGAACAGCATCGGCAAGTGCGCGCGCTGCGGGACCATCGTGGAGCCGCGCCTTTCGACGCAATGGTTCGTGGCTGTGAACAAGGCTCCCAAGAGCGGCCGTCTCCCACTCGCCGAGGCTGCCCGCCAGGTGGTCCAGACCCAAGCGATCCGCATCACGCCGGACAACTACTCGAAGATCTACCTCGAGTGGATGAACAACATCTATGACTGGTGCATCTCGCGCCAGCTCTGGTGGGGCCATCGCATTCCGGCCTGGCACTGCGCCGCGTGCCAGCAACTCACCGTCGCGCGCCAGGACCCGACGCACTGCGCCCACTGTGGCTCAGACCAGATCACCCAGGAGACCGACGTCCTCGACACCTGGTTCTCGTCGGGTCTGCTGCCGGTCTCGGTCTTCGGATGGCCAACCGCGCCCGGCCAATCCACGCCCGACCTCGACGCCTTCTACCCCACCTCGCTGCTCGTCACCGGCTTCGACATCCTCTTCTTCTGGGTCGCGCGCATGATCATGCTCGGCTGCTACTTCAGCGTCGACGCGCCGTTGTCTGATGGTTCACCGCGCACCCTGGCCGAGTCTGTCCCCTTCCGCGAGGTCTACATCCACGCCCTCGTCCGCGACGCCGACCGCCAGAAGATGTCGAAAACCAAGGGCAACGTCATCAACCCGGTCGAGATCGTCGAGAAGTACGGGACCGATGCGGTGCGTTTCACGCTCGCCTCCATGGCCTCGCCCGGAACCGACATCGCCTTCAACGAAGCCCGCACCGAAGGCTACCGCGCCTTCGCCAACAAGATCTGGAACGCCGCCCGCTTCCTCTTTATGAACGTCGACCGGGCAAAGGAAGCCGGCATCGTCGTCGACCCTGCTGCTCTGGGACACGCCCCCAACGTCGCTCCCGACGCGCCGCTCGATGCCCGATGGATCGTCGCGCGCCTCAACTCCGTCGCCGCCGAGATCAACGCCGGCCTCGCCGACTATCGCTTCGATGAAGCGGCCAGCCTCGTCTACCAGTTCTTCTGGGGTGACTTCTGCGACTGGTACCTCGAGATCGTCAAGCTCCGCCTCGATTTCAGCGACGCCGCCGACAAGGCCGCAACAAAGGCCGCGCTTACCACGCTGCTCCAGGTCTTCGAGTCCGCTCTGCGCCTGCTTTCGCCCTTCATGCCGTTCCTCACTGAAGAGCTTTGGCACGCGCTCTATGACGGCGAGGTTCCAATGAAGTCCATCGCGCTCAGCCGCTACCCAACAGGTGCCCCGCACTCCGACGATGCCGCAGAGACCAGCTTCGCGCTCCTCCAGGAATTGATCGTCTCCGTGCGCGGTCTGCGCAAAGATCTCGGCGTCGAAGAGAAGGCGTCAGTGCCGATCCGCATCCGCAGCCTCGCGCATGGCCCTGGCTTTTCCGACAGCCTTGAAATCATTCAGCGACTCGCGCGCGTTTCCCGCGTCGAATCTGTAGAGAGCTTGCCCGAGGGAGCCGCCATTCGTTCCACCCCGCAGTTTGACGTCCAGGTCGTCTACGAGAAGACCATCGACGTAGCCGCCGAGCGCGAGCGCCTGACCAAAGAACTCACCAAACTCGAAAAGGCGCACGCTTCTGAGGAACGCCAACTCAGTAACGCCGCGTTCCTTGAGAAGGCCCCTCCCCATATCGTTGAAGGCCTGCGAAAGGCCGAAGCCGAAAACCGCCAACTCATCGAGAAGACCCGCAAAGCCCTCGACGACCTCCCGCAGGAGGGCCTCGAATAAGTCATGGAATGGAAGAGCCGCCGCATCGAAGCCATTCTGGAACAGGCCCTCGCTGAGGACAAAGCCACCAGCGACGTCACGACCGCCCTCACGATTGATCCGTCGCTGCGTGCGGCCGCGACTGTCATCGCTAAAGAGGAATGTGTTCTTTCCGGCCTCGGCTGCATCCCTCGCTTCCTCGACATCTTCGCGCGGCTCGATGGCAAATCGAGCGGCCGCCACGAAGTCATCAGCCATCCGGAAATCTTCGACGGTGTCCGCCTCCGCAAGGGCCAGGCGGTCGCCGTCATTCGTCACAATGCCCGTGTCATCCTGGCCTGCGAGCGCGTGATCCTCAACCTGATGCAGCGGATGAGCGGCATCGCGACCCTCACCCGGCGTTACGTCGATGAGATCTCCGGCACCGGCGCCAGGGTTCTCGACACCCGCAAGACGGTTCCGGGCCTCCGCATCCTCGACAAATACGCAGTCCGGTGCGGCGGCGGGGAGAACCACCGCCTCGACCTCTCCGACGGCATTCTCATCAAGAACAACCACATCACCCTCGGCGGCGGCATCGTAAAAGTGCTCGAGCGCGCGAAAGAGCGCCGCAAGCCCGGCCAGACGATCGACATCGAAGTGCGCAACCAGACGGAGCTGGAATTGGCCCTTGACCACGGCGCCGAATCGCTGCTGGTCGACAACATGACTCCTGCCGACGTGAAGAAATCTGTGGAGTTCGTCCGCGAGCGCGGCCTCAAAATCCCCATCGAAGCCTCCGGCGGCATCACCATTGAGAACATTCGCAAATATGCGCTCGCCGGCCCCAACTACATCTCGGTCGGCGCTCTCACGCACTCTGCCCCGGCCGTCGATCTTTCGATGCGCATCACGGCGGAAATTTACTGATCGGTGCCCGACACCAACGTCACGCTGGTTGACGACCCCTTCGATGTGCCTGCCCTGGATGCAGCCATTACCGGCACGCGCTTTGCCGGCCATCTAAACTTCTTCCCATCCATCCACTCGACCAACACGCACGCCATGCAGCAGGCCGATTCCGGCGCTCCCGACGGCAGCGTCTACTTTGCCGACGAGCAAACCGCCGGCCGCGGCCGCGGTGCGCATGCCTGGTCCTCGGCTCCGGGTTCCGGCCTCTACGTCAGCATTCTCCTGCGGCCCCGCATCGCCCCGGCGGACATCCTCTGGCTCTCTCTTGCGGCCGGCTTGGCCGTTCATAACGCGATCCGTCAGGTCACCTCGCTCGAACCCGACCTCCGTTGGCCCAATGACCTGCTCTTCGGGCCGCGCAAGTTCTGCGGCATCCTCACCGAACTCAATGCCGAGGTCACCCGCGTCCGTCACGCAGTCATCGGCATCGGCGTCAACGTGCACCAACCGCAGTTTCCTGAAGACCTGCGCCCTATCGCGACCTCCCTCTTCCTCGAGAGCGGCCGCAACTGGTCGCGCCAGGATTTGCTGCTGGAATTGCTCCGGAGCCTCGAACGCGAACTGGCTGCGCTGACCGCATCGCCTAGCCTCACCGCCGCAGCCGACAGCATACGCAGCCGCCTCGAACAGAGCTCTTCGTGGATTCGCGGCAAGCGCGTCCGAGTCGATGAGGGCGAACCGTACCTCGGCACAACGGCAGGTCTCGACACGCGAGGCTTCCTCCAGGTCCGCACCTCCGATGGCCTCCGCACCGTGCTTTCCGGCGGTGTTCGCGAAGCGAAAGCATAAAATCGAGAGCGGGCGAACCGCCCGAATACAATCGAGCCATGCTCCTCGTCCTCAACGTCAACAACACCAACACCGTGATTGCCCTCTATGCGCTCACGTCCGAAGGCCGCACCGGGGATCTGCGCGCCACGTGGCGCATTAGCACCCGGCAATCGCAGACCGCAGACGAGTACGGCATCTTCATTCGCAGCCTGCTGCAGCACGAAGGCGTCGAAACCAGCGCCATCCGCGGCATCGTCATCGCGTCTGTCGTCCCCCCCATCGACTGGATCCTCCGCCAGTTCTGCGAGCGCTATTTCAATCAGAAGCCGCTCTTCATCGAGCCTGGCGTAAAGACCGGACTACCGATTCTCACCGACAACCCCGGTGAAGTCGGCGCCGATCGCGTGGCCAACTGCGTCGGAGCCTTTCATCGCTACGGCGGTCCCACTATCGTCGTCGACTTCGGAACCGCCACCAACTTCGACGTCGTCTCGAAGAAAGGCGAATTCCTCGGCGGCGCCATCGCCCCCGGGCTCAACATCTCCGCGGAAGCCCTCTTCGCCCGCGCCGCACGCCTGCCGCGGGTCGAAATTCGCCGGCCGGCGAAAATCATCGGCACCAACACCGTCGATAATCTGCAGATCGGTCTCTTCTGGGGCCACATCGGCCTCGTCGACTCGATTCTCGAGCGCATGCTCGCGGAGTTGGGAGCCGAAACGAAGTGCGTCGCCACCGGCGGCCTGGCTAATCTGATTGCGCGCGAGTCAAAATACATCTCCGAAGTCAACGAACGCCTCACGCTCGAAGGGCTACGCCTGATCTACGACCGCAACCGCACACCGCGTACGTCGCCGCACGCCGACTCCCAGCCCGTTCGCGCCTCCGGCGACTGAAGCCGTGGACAATTACTTCAACTACTTCACGGAAATCGAGGAGCACTTCCAGCGCCGTCGTGGTTCGATCCTGATGCTGTCCACGCTGGACTGGGCGCTCATCGATACCTGGCGCGAAGCCGGCATTCCGCTGGAGGCGGTTCTGCGCGGCATCGACACAGCCTTCGATCGCTATGAGGCTCGCAAGCATCGTGTGTCGCGTCGCATCAATGGCTTGGCCTGGTGCGCCCAGGAAGTCATTACTGCGGCCGAGGAGATGCGCGAAGCTGCACTAGGCACAGCGAACCCGAAGAGGGAAGCCGCGAATGCGGGCCTTGAATGGGAACGAATTGCAGCGCACCTGACACGCACTGCCGGAGAACTTCGATCGTCGCGACTGGAGTGGTATCGCGGCACAAACCGCTGCGGAGATTGCGGATCGTCTCGAGGTGCTGGCGGTTGCTTCTGCGTCCGCCCCGAACCTGGAGGAGTTGGAACGCAACCTGACAGTCCTCGAAGAGAAACTTCTCAACGCCCTCATCGCCACCACGCCGGAAGCGGACCTGACCGCCCTTCACGAGCAGAGCGCCCAGGAACTCGCCCCCTTTCGGCGCCGCATGCAGGCCCTGCAAATCCGCCACATCGAACAGCAGTTTCTCCACAAACGTCTTCTGGAAAAGCACAATCTTCCGCGGCTCAGCCTCTTCTATATGAGGCAGGAGTAGATTCCGTCGTGAAGCTTCGCATCCAAAAACCGATCTACGGTGGATCGGGCTTGGCGCACGCCGATGGCAAGGCGATCTTTGTGCCGCTGACGCTCACCGGCGAAGAAGTGGAAGCGCAGATCGTCTCGGACAAAGGCGGATTCGCAACGGCGGAACTACAGGCTGTCCTTGAGCCGAGCCCAGGGCGGATTGCTCCGCCATGTCCGTACTTTGGGCAGTGTGGTGGTTGCCACTATCAATACGCCACCTACAGTGCCCAGGTGGAAATGAAGGTCGCGATCCTGCGCGAGTCCCTCGAACGCGCGCATCTTCGCGAAATTCCCGATATCACGCCAGTCACAGCGGAGCCCCTCGGCTATCGCAATCGCATCCGCCTGCATGTGCAGAAGAATCCGTTCTCTCTCAGTTACAAATTGAGAAATTCGCGCGAAGATCTGCCAATCGAGAGCTGCCTGATCGCTGCGCCAATCCTCCAGCGCGCCATCCACGTCCTCAACAGAGAGGGTGTCGGTGTGCAAATGCCTGCATCTGTTACCGAGGTCGAGCTGTTTACCGATAGCGCAGAGAAAAGCCTGCTTCTTTCGCTCTGGACCGACTGCTCAGCCGGTGTGGCAAAGCAATTCTGCGAGAGAACAGCGCTGTCGTTGCGACCAATCCTCCCCGGAACTGGCAGGGATCGGTATCTTCGCCACCGAAAAGGGCCGCGGCACAAATCGCCTTCTGGCTCACACAGGGGAAGCGTCGCTCCCCTACGCTGTTGCCACGTACACCTACAAGGTCAGTATTGGCTCTTTCTTTCAGGTCAATCGCTTTCTGATCGATCCTCTGGTCCAACTCGTTACGGCGGAAGAGGGTGGACGCGAGGTCTGGGATCTCTACGCTGGGGTCGGCCTCTTCTCCCTCCCGCTGGTCGCGCTCTTTCCATGGTCACCGCGGTTGAGTCTTCTCCTGCCGCAGTGGGCGACCTCCGCGAGAACCTCCGCGGGACGAGGCATCGTGTTGTCGCCAGTGATACGGTTGCTTTCCTGCGCCGGGCAGTTACGCAGCGCCAGCCTTCGCCGGATCTCGTCGTGGTCGACCCGCCTCGCGCCGGGCTTGGCCGCGATGTGACCACCGCTTTGGGGAAAATCAGGCCGCGCAAGGTTACCTACGTTTCCTGCGATCCGGCGACTTTGAGCTCGCGACCTCTCCGCGTTAGTAGAATCCGGCTATCGCCTCAGAAAAATGCATCTGCTGGACCTTTTCCCGCAGACGTTCCATCTCGAGAGCGTTACCCATCTCTCGCTGGACTAGGTTTGCAGGAGGCGACCCGCGATGGCCGCTTCCCTCGACATTCCGCAAACCACCGGTGCCGAGTCCCCGGTCCCACCATCTACACCCACCCGATGGACCACGATTCTCAATGCCCCGGCGCTACTTGTCGCAATTGGTTTTGCCTGCGGAGATGCTATCTCACACAGGTTCTGGTTCCTTCCCGCGCATCTTGTCGTCGCACTCGCTGCGCTGTTTTGCGTGACGGTACTCGCCGCGTTCTTTGCATTGCGCCTTGCGCTTGCGTCCGCAGTTATCCTTTGCGTCATGCTCGGGCTCTTCTGCGGTGAGGTCCAGACCCGACCGTGTATTTCCACACCTCTCGAGAGAATTGCTCTTTCTACACCCGCCTCGACTCCCGCGACTCGCCGTGCCGGCACTCCGACCACACATCGGGTCGAGGGAACCGTCATCCGTGTAGCGGCAGTGCGTCTCATCGAAACGTTCGCACCCTACAGTAACGTTGTGCGACAGGAGCGCAGCCAGCAAGTTGATATCCGCGTTACCAGCGTCGACGATCAGCCTCTGCCTTCGCCCGAAGGTCTTCGGCTGACAATCTATGCTGCTGCGGATGCGCCCTTTCCTCAACTCCGCTGCGGCGTGGCGCTCTCCGGGCCTGCTGCGGTGCACCTGGAGGAGCGTTTTCTCGATCCGGGCGTGTGGGACGCCGCGGCGTGGCTTCGGCAGCAGGGCATTGCTGCGCTCGGCAGTGCCCACGCCGACCGGCTATCGACGGTCGCGGCAAGCGCCCGTCCGAATTTCCTGTGTCGGATCCATTCTTTCCAACAGGCTGCCAGCGAACGCGTGGTCAGCCTCGCCGATGACTCCACGACGTCCAGAATCCCAACACTGCTCCGGCTCTCTCACGATGACGCCGTGATGCTGACAGCCATGCTTACCGGGGACCGCACTCTGCTCGGTCATCGGCTACGGGTCGGCTTTGAGCGTACAGGTTCGTTTCATCTGCTGGTCGTTTCCGGCATGCACCTCGCGATCTTTTCGGGCGTGGTCTTTTTCATCGCAAAGCGCCTTCGCCTTCCGCGAGGCGCGGCGTTGGTGGTGACTATCCTGCTTTCTCTTGCCTACGCGCTCTTCACCGGTTTCGGTCAACCGGTCCAGCGCGCTTTCTGGATGGTCACACTCTACCTGTGCGGTCGTATGCTCTGGCGCCAGCGGCACCCGATGAACGCCATCGGCTTCGCAGCGCTCGTCATGCTCGTCGCAAGTCCGACTGCACTCTTCGATGCTGGATTTCAGATGACGCTGCTGTCGATCCTCGCGGTTGCCGGCGTCGCCGCGCCTTCTGCAGAGAGGACTTTCGGCCCGTACCTGCGGGCCACACACAATCTTTGGCTCCTGCCGCTGGATCCCGGTCTGACTCCCCAAGTCACGCAGTTTCGTGTGCTCCTGCGTATGTTCGCGAATGCCTTTCGGCCGATCGTCGGCGCTTTCTGCGCGTTCCGATTTCTGCCATGGCTCGTCCGATTTGTGCTCCAGGTCGCGGAGCTAATCGTTACGTCTCTGGCCATCGAACTGTTCATGGCTCTCCCGATGGCGATCTACTTCCATCGCATTACGGCAGTCGCGTTGCCGGTGAACATTCTTATCGTCCCGATCCTGGGTTTGCTGCTCCCCCTCGCTCTCGCCACGCTGCTGGCGGTTATCACTATCCCTAAATTCGCAGTCTTTGCTGCCATGCCGGTCGCTCTCCTGCTCCACGGCGTCGCCTTTCTCGTCCGTGCTTTCGGGGCAATGCGTCTCGGTGATCTCCGTATCCCGCCACCACCGTTCCTCGCGATGGTCGCTGTTGTCGGCCTTACAGCCAGCTCGCTCATTCTCATCCGCGTGCGGCGCCTCGCAATCCCTGCTGCTCTCGCGGTGCTTTTTCTCGCCGGGGCTGTGATCCTTTGGCCTCGCCCCCTTCTCTATCGCGGAGGATTCTCGAGGTATCCACGATCGACGTTGGTCAGGGCGACTCGATTCTCGTCGTCACGCCGCATGGCAAGACCCTCCTCATCGACGCAGGCGGTATCGTCGGTGCGGGGGGCCCGAACGCAAGCGATCCAAATGCTCACGCTGGGAATTTCGATGTTGGTGAGGATGTAGTCTCGCCGGTTCTCTGGTTTCGCGGCGTTCGCCGCCTCGATGCCGTCGCCATCACCCATGCACACGCCGATCACATTGGAGGCATTCCAGCCGTCATTGCGAACTTCCGCCCGCGGGAGCTGTGGGTTGGCATCAATCCGCGCTCGATCGCCTACGACGGCGTTCTCGCGGAGGCCAAAACGACTGGAACCCAGGTCATTCATCACACTGCTGGTGACGTGTTCTTTTTCGACGGTGTCCGAATCCGTGTGCTCGCACCAGACCCCGGATACCACCCCGCCGCGAGTCCCGGCAATAATGACTCGCTGGTGTTACAAATGCAATTCGGCAATACTACAGCGTTGCTCGAAGGCGATGCCGAATCTCCGAGCGAAGCGCGCATGCTCGCTCAGGGTGGTCTCCACTCGGATTTCCTCAAAATCGGCCATCACGGCAGCCGCACCTCCACCACTCCCGACTTTCTTGCGGCCGTCGCTCCCTCGTGGGCTGCAATCTCTGTGGGCGAACATAATTTTTACGGTCATCCGAACCCCAAAGTACTCGAGGATCTGCAGGACGCGCACGTCCGCACGTTCCGCACCGATATGCTTGGTCTCTCGACGTTCTATTTCGATGGAAATTCGGTCCAGGGGGTGACCTGGGTCGAAACGCGCTGATCCGTCCGAATCAGCCAGCTGATTTTCGGGGTGGCACTACTTCCTTCTCTGCATGCTCTCCAGTGCATCGCATGCCGTCACCGTCCCATTTTCGGCGGCGACTTTCTCCGCTGCCTGTGACGCTCGCAGCAGGTACGACTCGTCCGACAACAACTCTGCGATGAACCGCGCAGCGGGTTTCGCCTTGTAATGCCTGCGTCCCAGTACCTGAGCCACACCCAATTTGCGTACGCGACGCGCGTTGTCCGGCTGATCGTGGCTATAGGGCATGACCAGCATCGGCCGTCCCGCGCGCAGCGCCTGTGCTGTCGTTCCAATGCCCGCCTGGTGGATCACGACGGATGCGAGCGGGAATATTTTCGAAAATGGGGCATATCTCGCCACGCAAATCGTATCCGGTAGTTTCCGCTTCGGTAGATTGCGATCATCTGCACCGATCAGCAACACTGCGCGCTGTCCCAGGATCTCAGCTGCCTCGGCGCTCTGCTCGTAGAAATCGCCCGCATGCATCACCGCCGCCGATCCCAGCGTGAACACCAGCGGCGGCGGCCCTTGCTTTAAGAAACGTCGCAAGCTCCGGAGGCAGAACGCCTTCCGAACCCGCGCCGTCGTAGAAGGCGAAACCGGTAATTTTCACCGTCGGGGGCCAGTCTGGCTGCGGTTCGCCCATCACGCGCGAATACAGCGCCAGCACCAGGCTCTCAGAATGCTTCGCGTCGAAGATTGGATCTTTGCCCGATGCCATCCCCAGTTCCCGCCGCAGTTCGTACACCGGTTCCGGCCATTTCCGCGTCACAAAGCGCGCGAACCGTGCGACCACGTGGCCGAGCGCCGGCATCCCCTCCTGCATCTTCGCCAGCATTGGATACGGTGGCAGCACGGGTGGATCGTATCCGGAGAAGAATGAAAACGGCGCCAATACATACGATGCCCAGGGGATGCCGGTTTTTTCCGCGACGATCGGTCCCGCGTAGGCCAACTCGCCGGTCACCAGCAGATCGGTGCCGCCGTCTGCCTCCACCGCCGCCATCAGGTCCTGGTAGCTCTCGCGCAGGGAAGGGAAAAGGAATTTACGGAGCCCGGTTTCCGTTCCGTGCTTGATGTCGTAGATCATCGCGATGAGCCGCGTGTCATTGGGATCCTGCTCGGGCCGCACCGGCGCGAACCCGATCCCCAGTGGCTCCACCTTCGGCCGGAACATCTCAGGAATCGCCAGCACTGGTTTGTGACCGCGGCGCTTCAGCTCCAGCGACAGAGCGATGAGCGGGTTGACATCGCCAAAGGTGCCATAGGTTGAAAAGACGATTCTCATCGCGCGCAAGCGCCCATGCCGGGCTTAAGCTCGCTCAGGCTCCTTCAGAAACTCGATTCAAACGCATGAAACCGCCGCTCCAACTCCCACTCTTGCTGTGCTTTCCCGCTGCCATGCACCAGGGTTGCGCATGCGCCGGTAGCCGATTCCGAACCCAGCTGACCGCGGCATGCCGCGACCACTGACTCCAGCTTCTCCGGGGTCACGCGCTCCCACAGGCTCGCACCAGGCAGGAAGCTATGCTCGATTCCGGTCCGCACCATTCGCTTGAGGTCGTGGTAGCTCAACGGATAGGTATCCGCCGCGCGCACATATTCGTGGGTCAGGTCGATGCGTGACACGCCTTCGTCGTCCGTCGACAGAGCCACTGGCACACCCGCCCTGCGATACAGCATGAAGGGGTGATCCGTCCCCTTCACGCTCAGGATGACGTCGTTGCTGGTCAGATTCACTTCCACCATCACGTGCCGATCCGCCATCTCTTTCATCAACTCCCAGGGATGATCTTCGAACATGACATCGACGCCGTGTCCGATTCGCTCCGCATGCCCCTGCTCGACCGCCATGCGGATATGAAACCTCAGGCCCTCCGGCGACACCATGCCTTCTCCCAGTTCGCCGGCGTGCAGCGTGATATGCACTTTCGGGTATTGCCCATGCAGATAGTCGAGCATCCGCATCTGCAGTGCGTAATCACGCATCGAAATATACCCGTCCTCTGGCATAACAAAGTTAATTCCCACTACATCGGAATCTGCGGAGGCAACCTCGAAGCCGAGCAGCGTCTGAGCAAATACCTGTTCCGGCGGAAAGCCGCGCAGAACCTGGTACAGGAAACGGACCGTGACTTTGCACCCAGGTGCCGCATCGGCCTGCCCACAATGCTCTAAGTCATCGCGTTTCTTCAGCGCGCCGGCCAGCTCTGCGCGATCGCTCTCGATATTTGCGCGAAATGTTGGCTCCGCGAGCAGTTTCTCGCGCAACTGGGCCGGATCGCCGTTCCACCCAAATTTGTAACCCAACGCCGCTGCGGGGCGGAATCCAGGCGTCTGCATCAACTCCATGTACTGCTCATTCTGCGCTGCTGCTCGCGATACCACCTCATCGATCCACTCACCGGTGAACCGCTTATCATCGCCGAACCTGTCGAACGTATCGAAAAAGTGATCGTGACCCGATTCGCCGGTCACCGGCACAAACGTCCGCATTGAAAATGCGTCGATCAACGCATCGTAAAGATGCTGATTGGATGGCACGTCTTTCGCGGCACTCTCGCCGGCGGGACAATTCGGCGCGTGGTGCTCGGAGTCGATTTTCAGTTGGGCAGCGTTCACGCAGAAGTCGTCGTCACCTGCCTCACGAATGAACGTCTCCGCATAGACTGCCCCGCTCAGATGGACGTGCAGATCGGCGCCCTTCGGCATGCGGTAGAGGAACGCTCGCAGCGCGAGAGGCCCCTGTTTCCGAGCGTCCTCAAAAGCGCGCGTCGTCCGCGCCTCCGCGGACGATACGGTTTGCGCGACTCCCAGAGCACCACCCAGAATTACGGCACTGGCGACGAAAGCGATACCAACGGCGCAGACACGGCGGCTCTGAAACATGGGTTTTCTTTTCCTTTTTGGGCGTCGGAGAGTGAACCGTGCCCCAAGTGTATCGCGGGCTGGTGCACGCATCGCTTCGCCGGAAACCCCGTAGGAATCTCGCCGGGGAGGATCGCTAGGCGAGCCGAAGCAGCAGGACGATGCCCACCACCAGA
>CAVPKU010000052.1:0-327314 GCA_963705765.1 uncultured Acidobacteriaceae bacterium
TCGGGAGGGGAGAGGGTACGAAGGTAAAGGGGGGCCGGGGAATCCCGAGGGGGGAGTGGTGGTTCCGGCTCGCCGGCTTTGGGTTCGGAACAGGTTGATGAGTGCATTGGCCTGTTCTCGACAGTTGAGAGCCTAGCCTTTAACCACATTCCTGGGCTGGCCGACTAATCGTACAGATGTAAGCTCGATCGTGCTGAGTGAGATGGGTCAGTTGAATTGCTAGTTCCAGCATCTCGTCGCGGAATCTGACATCGTGGCGCTGTCTCGTTGTCAGGTTAAGGATGTGAGCGAACCACCGTTTTCGATCCTTCTTGCAATGGTCCTCTATTCACTCCGTTCTCAGTGCTTCCATCGGCTCTTTCTTTCCTGCGCGTATCGCCGGTCCGAGGGTAGCCCCCAGCAGGACCCCCAGCAGGACCAGCAGGACTGCAAGGTAAATCCGCAGATCATCCGGTTGCACCCCGTACAACTGACTGCGTAACAGCCTGTTCGCCACCAGCGAAACCACGGTACCGGTCGCCAGGCCTATCGATGCCGGGACCATCGCCCGCCGCACGAAAAAATCGTGTGATGTCAGCCCGTGTCGCTCCGAGTGCCATCCGGACGCCAATCTCCTGCGTGCGCTGCGCAGCAAGATACGAGACGACTCCATAAATTCCAATGCAGGCCAGCAGCATTGCGACCCCGGCAAATGACGCAACCACCGCTGCGTTCAGCCGTGGTTGCGCCACAGCGTCGCCTAGTAGCTGATCCATCGTCTCGATCTCGCCTACTGACTGCTGCGGGGCTGACTGGTATACCTGCTCGCGGATCGACTGTGCCACTTGTTCCGGAGGCACCTTCGTCCGCACCAGAAAGTAGCGATGCCAACCGCCATTGGCGTTCGCAGGCCAGTAGACAGCCGGTCCAGGCTCCGCCGCGATCGTTCCTGATACCCCTCGCACATCAGCAACCACCCCCACGATCTCGTGCGCCTGTCCATCCAGGAGCAGATGATGTCCGATTGGATTTCCCTTCGGCAGAAACTCCCGCACCAAAGCCTCGTTCACCAGTAACGGTGGCACTGTTGAGACTTGGTCCGCAGCGGAAAACGCTCTCCCTGCTAGCAGTGGTGTCCCGATCGCCACCAGCAGATTCCCGGCGATATTCCGGTTCTCCGCGCTGATTGCCGGCTGATTGGCAACTTGCGGCAGCCAGTCCGCGTCGAAGCTGCCGCGCACATGAAAGTCGGTCATCGGCGGCGAACTGATCTGTCCCGCAGCCTCTACTCCAGGGAGATTTTCGATTCGTTGTTGCACGTCGTTGTAGAAATTGCGTACCGCTTCCGGTCTCGTGTTCCACGGCAACGCCACCCGGACCGTCAACAGGTGTTCCGGCTCAAATCCCAGTGGCTGCTTCATCAAGTTCCACAGCGAGTCCGCCAGCAAAGACGCACCTACCAGCAGCACGAGAGACAGACCTACCTGCACCCCCACCAGGACGCTGCGCAACCAGTTGCCCGATGACCCTCCGAGGCGTGTGTCACCCTGCTTGAGCGCCGAATGCAACTGCACCTTCCGTGTTTCCAGCACCGGAACCACTCCGAACACGATTCCAGTTGCCACCGAAATCAGCAGAGCGACCCCAATAACAATGCCGTCCATGTGGATCGTGCCCTGCCGCCCCAGAATCCCCGGCAGGTTAGTAGCGGCAGTGCGAGTCAGCACGAATGCCAGGAGGATTCCCGTACCGCCGCCTGCCAACGCAAGGAGCACACTCTCCACAAACAACTGAAAAGCCACGCGCCGTCCCGAGGCACCCAGCGCCAGCCTCAGAGCGACCTCTCGCTGCCGAGTCGTCGCTCGAGACAAGAGCAGGTTGGCCACATTGATGCAAGCGATCAGCAGCAGCAGCGCCGACGCGATCAGCAAGACCACCAGCGCCGACTGTACCTGACCGTACCGGTCCTCGCGCAGCGTCTCGCTCGTGAACCGCCACGCGCCGTCGCTCGACGGATACTCCCTCCTGAGTTGCTCCCCGATTCGATCCAGATCGGCCTGAGCCTGCGCCAGGGTTACGCCAAACCGCAACCTCCCGAATACATTGGTGTCCCGCAGTCCGTCGCCCCGATCATTGCCCCAGTTATTCGGAGTAAACTGCGCCGCGTGCCAGAGGTCCACGCCTCCCGGCGCAGAAAAACCTTGCGGCATCACGCCCACAATCGTCGCCGTCTGCTGATCCAGCTTCACCTGTTCTCCGATTATGTTCGGATCGCCTCCGAAAAGCCGCTGCCATCCCGGATAGCTCAACACCACGGTTCGCGGGGCATGGGGCACGTCGTCTCTCGTATTGAATACCCGCCCTAGCATCGGCGCTGTGTCGAAGACATCCCAGAATCCTGCATTCGCTCGTGCTCCCTTCACATAGACAGGCAACTTCTTTCCCGCAATGAGGGTGCTCTCGTCGAAGTAAAAGATTGCCAGACTGGAGAAGCTCCGGTTTCGCGCCTCAATGTCATAGAATCGCGGACCCGTCATCAGCCCCCCAGCCGACCGCCCGGCAATCCGTGTGTCGTGAATCGCGACAATTCTCTCCGACTGTGGATAAGGCAAGCTCCTGAGCAGCGTCGAATACACCACCGTGAACATCGTTGTCGTCGCCGCAATGCCCAGTGCCATAGTCAACACCACGACGAGCGTGAACCCCGACGAACGCCTCATCTGTCGCAGCGAGAATCGCGTATCCTGCGCCAGATATTCCAGCAACGGCAATCCCTTCTCTGCGTGATACTGCTCTCGGATCGCCTCCGCGGAGCCAAGCTTCAACCGCGCCTGCCTCCTCGCCTTTTCCTCGCTCATTCCGGCCTGTATATTGGCTTCCGCCTCGTGCGCCACGTGGTCTTCCAATTCTTCACGCAGCCTTTGATCACCGCGACGGCCAGTAACAAAATTGCGCAGACGGATCAGGAATCGCTTGAGAGTCTTCATGCCAGATCCTCGGCTTTCACTTCAAAGAACCGTGCAATGATCGCCGCGGTTTGCTCCCAATCGCGCTTCTCGGCTTCGAGGAGCTTATGCCCCGCACGCGTCAGACGATAAAAGCGGGCGCGCCGGTTGTTCTCAGAAGGTCCCCAGTCCGACTCAACCGCGCCCTCCTGTTCCAGCCTCAGCAGTACCGGGTAGAGAGTGCCCTGGTTAACGAAGAGCTTGTCGCCGCTGATCTGCTCGATCCGCCGGGCAATGCCGTACCCGTGCTGGGGTCCGAGCACGTCAAGCGTTTTAAGCACCATCAGGGCCAGCGTCCCCGGTTGCACGTCCTTCTTGGTCTTCATGAACATTTGGCATCACCACATCTGACATTTTGGCTACCAACAGGAGAATGGCACATTCCCATTGGGAAAACAACAGAACCGTAAAAGGCACGAGGAGTTCGGATTCACCCCTCCTTTGGCAGTTTCAGGTCACAATCCTGTGTAGCGGGCGCTGCCAGCCATCAGGTGTAGTCGAGGAGTCCCTTGGTTCGCGCATTATCGCCAACGCACTCACCGATGTCGTGCTGGGGGCGGAAGACGGGATATCTGGAAATTGGAAGACCCATCCATCTGACTCCGTGGCCGGAGTCTTTCATTAGGACAGATTGGGGTCAGGCCTGCTTCGGCTCCGGATGGTCCACCTGCTGCGGTGGGGTAATGCGGTGGACTCGCAGGTTATCCAGCGCGTACTCGATGTAGCGGGGATCCAGGTGCGGGGGCTTCTCCATGAAACGGCAACTGGCGATGACCTGATCGACGATGAATTTGGGTTGATAGGCGGCTAGCTCGAGGCCTTTTTCTTTTTGGATCTTGTAGACGATGGAATCGAATGTCTCGGTGGAAAGGGCGAGGCCGTGGCTGGCGCACTCGGTGTCGAAGATGCGGCGGAAGGTGTCGAGACCGGGGGCGCCGACTTCGATTTTGTAGGGGAGGCGACGGAGGAAGGCGGGGTCCATGAGGTCTTCGGGCTCGATATTGGTGGAGAAGATGACGAGCTCCTCAAAGGGAATGCTGAAGCTTTTGCCGGTGTGGAGCTTGAGGTAGTCGACGCGGTTTTCGAGAGGAATGATCCAGCGGTTGAGCAGGGCGGTGGGGCTGACGAGCTGGCGGCCGAAGTCGTCGATGATGAAGCAGCCGCCGAGGGCTTTGATGTGGATGGGCGCCTCGTAATAGTGGCCGATGGGGTTGTAGAGGAGGTCGAGCATGTCGAGGGTGAGCTCGCCGCCGGCGACGAGAAAGGGTCTGCGGCAGGCGACCCAGCGGTGGTCGAGGGTATCGCCGGGGTTGGAGAGGAATCCGGGTTCTTCGTTGACGCCGGCGGAATCGACTGCGTCATGGATGGCGGGATCGAAGAGGCGGATGATCTGGCCTTCGACGGCGATGGCGTAGGGGAGGTAGATGATGTCGGTGAAGACGCTGGCGAGGCAGCGGGCGATGGAGGTCTTTCCGTTTCCGGGTGGGCCGTAGAGGAGCATGGCGCGGCCGGAGTTGAGGCCGGGGCCGCACTGCTCGATGAGGGCGTCGTCGAAGGTGAGGGAGCCGATGGATTTGCGGATGCGGTCGAAGGTGATGACTTCGTTGGTGAGCTTCTGGTGGACGACCTGCTGGTTGAACTGATCGAGCGGGACGGGGCGGGACCGACATAGCCGACCTGGCCGAGGGCTTCGATGGCCCAGCGGGTTCCTCCGTCGGTGAAGGCGTAGGTAGTGCCGCTTTCGGCGCCGCGGACGCCCATGGATTGGAGGAGCTTGCGATCGACGGCCATCCGGACGAGCTCGGCCACCATGTGGAAAGGGAGCTTGATGGCGTCGGTGATCTGGCGGATGGTCTGGAGGCGGGCGGAATAGATGAGCTTCATCATGAGGCCCATCAGCTCGAGTTTTTCGATTCCGGTGGCTTGAAGGTCGGCGGGTTCGGTGGGGATGTGATGGAGGAATGCATTGAGGGCGCCGGCGGTGAGTGCTCCCATGGCGACGAGGTTCTCGCCGAGGCGGCCGCCGTGGGTGGCCTGATGATCGAGGGCTTTGGCTACGTCGTCGACGGTGACGAGTTTGGCCTGGACGAGCAGATCGCCTAGCTGCAGTCGCGCTGTGATGGGTTCCTCCGGGGACGGGGGGTGGGTTTGGGTGTTGGGCGAGCCGGACGCACCCTGCATCCGCACCGACTGGGGGTCCATGCGGAATTGTGGTCATCATAATGGGGAACGATGCGGAGACGAGTCCCACTTGGGATGTAGGCGCGTGGCTTGCTCGACTTACTTCACGACGGCGTCGAGGCGGGTATCGTGCGCGGGAATCTCGGCGCGGTCTTGCCAGGTGCGTTCGACGAGGTCGAGGGCTTCTTCGGGATTGCGCGCGACCTGGACGAGGGCGCGATTCTCCGGCTGAATCATGCCTTCTGCGACGCAGGTATCGAGGAAGGCGAGCAGGCCATTCCAGAAGCCGTTCACATTGACCAGCACGCAGGGTTTGGCGTGAATGCGCAGCTGGGCCCAGGTGACGATCTCGATGAATTCATCCATGGTGCCGTATCCGCCGGGGAGGGCGACGAAGGCGTCGGCGCGGGCGGCGAGCATGGCTTTGCGCTCGTGCATGGTGCCGACGACGTGCTGCTCGGTCAGACCCTTGTGGTCGATCTCGCGCTCGCGGATTACTTCGGGAATGACACCGACGACTGCGCCACTGGCCGCGAGGGCGGCATCGGCGACTGCACCCATGGCGCCCACCGTTGCGCCGCCATAGACGAGCCCGTAGCCTCGCTGGGCGATGCGTTGTCCCAGGTCGCTGGCGGCTTCAAGATAATCAGGAGACGCGCCGGCGGCGGAGGCGCAGAAAACACAGACCCATTTTTTTGCGGAACCCATTTGTTTGAGTTTATCGCTGGGAGTGGGGAGCTGGGAGACAGAAGACAGGAGACAGAAGACAGGAGATGGGAGACAGGAGCTGGGAGCTTGACGAAGACTACTTCGCTACGACGTCGCCTGCCATGCGGTCGTACTCGTCTTCGGTGACTGCGCCCTTGCGCACCAGGTCGCGTGCCGATCCGTAGGGGCGATGGGCTTCGATGCGGCGGGCCGTAGTCGCGTTGACGCCGGGGAGGGTTTCCAATTCGGAGCGGCTCGCTGAGTTCACGTCCACCGCGCTCTTTCCGTTGTGTAAGCCGGCCTTGACGCCGGCTGCCACATCGCCGGCCTCGCGGCGGGCATTCGCCGTGGCGATGCGAGCCTGCTTCGCGGCTTCATCGGCTGCTCGCTTCGCCTTTACGGTGGCGTCCTGGGCCTGCTGGCGGATCTGCTGGTCGGACTCCGGCTTGCCGTTCATATTGCAGGACGCCACCCAGAGCATCGCGGCGCAAATCCCCAGGACGGCCATCAGCCGAATGCCCACGTCTCGAAATCCTGTAGTTTTCTGCATCGATCCCAAGCCTCGCCTATGCATGGAATCCTTTGATTCGCTTCGAGTTGCCAAGTAGTAACGGGATTGCGAAAAGAATTCGCTGTTCAAGAGCCCCCGAACAGCGCTAACATCCTGATCCGGACGGCCCCTCATGCCCTCCGAGCCCGGGATGCAAGGCTCCTCCGGACCCGCCAGGCACCAGGAGCCGGCTCAACCGTTTCGTGGCTCGGCCTTTCGGTCAGCCTCGGTTGCAGCCGGTCATTGAGATCGCGACTGGCCGCACGCCGGCAGCTCGCCGACACTTCGCTCCCCGAATCGGAACCCAATCCCCCGCGAGGCGCTTATGAGTTCCATCATGAGCTTCATGCCTGTTGTTTGGATCGTTTGGGCGGCAGTCATCACTTTCCTGCTTGTCCTGCTGGTTTATCGCTCCAATCTCACTCGCTATGAGGAAGACCAGATATTCCTCGACGACTCCGGCAATCACCAGAAAAAAGAACAGGAAGACCTTCTGGTGAAGGTCAACAAGATTCAGCCCCTGATTCGCATCGTCACCGGCGCTACCTGCGCACTGACGGTTTGCATCCTGGGCGTTTATGTTTGGGATGCGTTGCAGCATCTGATGTAAGCGGAAGGCTGTTTCGTCGGGGTATGCCATCGCACTCGCCTGAGGTGCTGATGGAATTCAGCGCGCGGCGTTCTTCACGCTGGGGCGCTGTCACGACTCTCAGAGCGCGGCCGGAAATTCCAGCCTTTTCTGGCCCCGCCGAATTTCTGCTCTCGAGTCTGTGCGTTATCGCGTGGGCCCCGTTTCGCCCGGAACAAGAAAGCGCGGGAAAACTGGATCCCATCACAGAGAAACATAAATAGATACAGTGAGTTATTTCATTAGTTCGCGAATGAAATAACCAGCGCATCAATTCGCTTGACACACCTCGAATTACCCCCTAGTTTCAATTTGACCGGCGGAGATCGTTCGACTCGCGCTGGACTATTTAGTCTTTCCCCCTTTCGCTTCTTGCCCTGGTGGAAGTCCGTTTCACTTCCCGCGTCTCCCCCGCCCGGTAGTGGCCACCGCTTGAGTTTCTGCAGCTTGGTTGTCCGTGGTCGATGGCGACATGATCGCTCGGTCCGCAGTTCGGGCTCCGCTTCTCCTTCCTTCGACACCCGTCAACCGGTAAACGCGCCTGCCTTCATGCGGGCGAAGAGTGAGGAGACAGCAGTGAAATTGCGTTCGTGTGTATCCCTCGCAGTGTTAGTCGCCGGCGCTGCAATGCCCAGCGTCGCGCAAACTCTTGTCGTTGGAACCTGCAAATCTGCCAAAACCCACTACACCACAATCCAGGCAGCATTGAATGCCGCTCCCGTGTACGCCAACGTTCTGGTTTGCCCCGGAACTTACCCTGAACAATTGACCATCACGTCGCCGGTCACGCTGACGGGTATTTCATCGGGAACGCTTCCTAACCCCATCATCCTTGGGCCGGCGGCCGGCCTGAATGAGAATTATCCCAACGGCTCGGCGATGATTGCGGTGGTCACCCATGGTAATCCGGGATCGGTAAATGTTCAGGGGTTCACGCTGAATGGTAGTGGCTGCACAAAGAACGGCCCCGGGCCAGGCAGCGCCATCCGGTATGTATCGAGCAGCGGGACTATCTCCAATCTGATCATTACAGACCCGTATCTCGATTGCATCAGCATCGGTATCGGTGTGGAGAACGACGATAGCGTGGGCCGTGAATGTCACGGCGCGGAACAATGTCGTCACGCAGATCGCCGAGGGAACGGGAATTGAAGCCGTTAGTGGGCCATCATCGGGCAAGCTCAACCTTCAGGTGCTCGACAATGCAGTCTATGGATCGATCAATACGGCGCTCCACCTTGCCACGAATGGCAAAGGCGTGTTTGCCTCGGGAAACAGTCTTAATGCTTACGGAACGGGTGTTGATATGAGCGACGCCTCGGTCGTCGCAAACAATTTCATCAACCAGCATGGGGAAGGGGCGGTCGGAGTCTATATTCACGGCAGCAAGGGTGGCAGTATCACGGGGAACACACTTACTGTGAGTTTTCCGGCATCAAAATCAGCGTCGACAGCGACAACGTCACCGTCAGGTCGAATAACATCCTTGGATCGCTTACCGATTTGAGTAACATCGCGCTTGGTCCTGCGCATCAGCCAGGAATCGGCAACAGCAGTCTTACTTCGACCCTGCAATCGAACACCATCGGTGACTTCGGCATTGGTGTCCAGAGTGTGTGCGGCGCCACGGTGATCGAAAATACGATTTTTCACGCCATCACCGGCATCGACGGCGCTCCCGCCGGCCAAAACAACAATTACGCCGACGTGACGACTACGCAGATCAATCCCTGCCCGTAGGCGATTCACGGTCAGGCTTCAGGACCTTTCCTCGAAATCGGCCCTCGGGCATCGTCGAATCAGAACAATCTGAGGGCTCGGCTTAACCACAACCTGTCCACGGATGACCATTGAGGGTACAAATGAAAAGGGTCATATGCTCGCTATTGTTTGCTGCTCTCGCCGGAGCGGCGCTGCCTGCCTACTCACAAACTCTTGTAGTTGGAACCTGCAAGTCCGCAAAGACCCACTACACCACAATTCAGTCGGCCGTGAACGCGGCGCCGGCGGACGCTACGGTTCTTGTGTGTCCCGGGACCTATGCGGAGCAGGTAGTGATTACGGTTCCGCTGACTCTGAAGAAGCATCTCCGTGCCGCCGCTTGGCAATCCTGCGATGGTTTCCCCGACATCGGGCCTTGTGCGCACACTCAGCAACGGCCCCGCTTCGTTCATAGCCGTCAATACCAACAATATGCAGGACTCGGTGAACATCCAGGGCATCACCATGATTGGGGATAATGCTTGTCCCGCCATCGAGTCCATCGCCGGGATCCTCTTTCTTTTCCTCCAGTGGGACCATCACGAACTCGGCGGTGCAAAACATGGCGAGTCCTTGTACCGGCGCAGCGATGTTCGCAGAGAACGACAACAGCCAAACGATGAACCTCAAGGCCCAAAACAATCTGCTCGAAAATTTTCACGACGGCTATGGCATCTGGATTGCCAGCGGGCCGTCCTCCGGCGCTCTCAACTTCCAGATTCAGGGCAACACCATCCGCAACACAGTTGGAGGCATAATATCTGTCACCAACGGCAAGGGCGTCGCCGCCTCGCAGAACTATATTCAGACCTTCGGCGATGGCATGCTGATCTATGATGCTGCGGTGGTGGACAACAACACGATCAGCACCATTGGCGAAGGGGTCGGGATCGTAATCGACGGCAACGGCTCGAGCATCTCCAACAATACGGTCGTCAACGACGGGCCCGCTGGCATCGTCATTTCGGGAGATTACGATGCCAGCCTCAGTTCCAACCGAATCGTCGCGGACGGTTTTCCTCCAAGGAAGGGCAGAGTTGGCATCCTGTCAGCGAGCACAACCGCCAGTATCAAGGGAAACACCGTCGGGAACGCCGACCACGGGATCGATATCGTGTGTGGCGCCAACGCCGTGAACTCCAACCTGATCTTCGATACGACGGTAGGTATTTTGGGCGGTCCTGGAGGTTCCGCGCTGGCCAACTCTTTTGTCAACGTCACAACCCCACAGGTGGCCTGCCAGTAGGGGGTCCCGTTCAGATCCACTGGAGTGGACGGCCGCCAGTCAACCCGGCGCCATCCGCTCCCGTGTAACGGAATTCCCTCTCTCATGGATGTAAGCGGGGGCGACTGAGCGGCGCGGCTGCGTCGTGGCACGAATTTCTTCTCGCGTGGGGCCGGAGTCTCTCCCGACTTGCGGCCCTCGCCGAATCTCTTGCTGGTCGTCGTGTCTCTTGCTTTTCCCATAACGGAACTCATGACTTGCGGCGCCGCGGTTTCTTGTTTTGCCTGCGGATATTCACAGTTATTCATCTTGACAACATAGTCATCCTCTCTTACGCTCGGCACACCTCTGCGATCCGTTCGCAGGCTCGACTGTACGTTTTGCAGGCGTTGCACCCTCTTGCGTGGTGGCAGCCGCTGGAAAACCGGCCCCTTTCAGAGCCGCGAACGTTCATCGCCACCCGCATAACGCCTTGCGCCTTTGGTTGATATGGTGTCGCTGCGCGCGACACTATCTTTTCGCTCGGCCAGTCTTTCCCCCGCCGGTCCACCCCCACTGTGGTCGCCCGCACACTTGCGTGCGGCGACCGAGGAGATGTTTCGATGAAGTTTTCTGCCTGGTCTCTCTTGTTGTTGTGGCTTTGTTTCTCGCCTTCGTTCCGGCCCGTTCCGCACAGTCTCAGACGCTTGTCGTCGGCACCTGCAAACCCTCCAGCCATCCCTACACTACGATCCAGTCCGCGGTGAACGCCGCAGCTCCGGGCGCCACTGTCCAGGTTTGCCCTGGTACCTACGCTGAGCAGGTGGTGATCGCGACGCCGCTCACGCTGAAAGGCATCTCCGCGCCTC
This sequence comes from uncultured Acidobacteriaceae bacterium, assembly GCA_963705765.1. GTDB lineage: Bacteria > Acidobacteriota > Terriglobia > Terriglobales > Acidobacteriaceae > Palsa-343. Next base: position 10,886 of record CAVPKU010000052.1, read on the forward strand.
CGCTCGCCAATCCCACGGTGGTTCCACCGTCGGGCGGCCTCGTCGTCGGGAATGTCCAGCCAGTCGCTTCGCCGGATGCTGTGGCTTCGATGATCGCGGTCAACACGCATGGTGTGTCGGGAGCGGTGAACATCACAGGGCTTGCGCTTGACGACCAGAATGCGTGCCCGTCTGCGGGATTTGTCGCGGGCATTCTCTATCTCTCCACCAGCGGCACGGTCAGCGGCACTGCGGTCGAAAACCTCGGCGACAATTCCTGCGACGGCGCGGCGGTCTGGGTAGAAAACGATGGCCACCTGCCGATGATCGTCTCGGCAAAAAATAACCTGGTGCAAAGCTTCAATCGTGGCTACGGCATCGGCGCCTTCACGGGACCGTCTGCTTCGAGCCTGTCACTCATCGCCCAGGACAACGTCATCACCCAGGTTCTGTATGGTGAAGTGCTTTCGACCAACGGGGGAGGGATGGCGGTCTCGAACATCATCGACGGTGTTGGGTACGGCATCTATGTCTCCGATGCGTCGACGGTGAGCAACAACGTGATCACGGCTCCGGCTGGGGCGCTGGGCGTCTACGTCGATGGGTCTGGCGCCAACGTCACCGGCAACACCATCAACGACAAAGGCATGGCGGGGATCTACGTCTCGCCGAGCAGCAAAGTCAGCATCACCTCGAACAAGATTATCGGCGGCCTCGAAGAGCTGTATCAGGACCCGGAGTCGGGTCCGGGCATCGTGACGCTGAGCGCCGGCGCAACGATCAAAGGCAACACCATCGCTCATATGAGCACCGGCATTGAGATGGACTGCACGACGGCGGCGGTTGGGTCGAACAATATTTTCGACGCCACGACTGGGGTTTCCAACGTGCCTCCGCCGATGATCATCAGCGGCAACTTTGTTCAGGTCACCACTCCGCAGACTGCTTGCCAGTAGCCTGGCCGCTGCTCGCGCCGCATCGCGGATGGTCTTGAACCAGAGGCCATCCGCTGATCGGCGCATGGCGTTGGATGGTGCGTGGGCATCGTCGATGGAACTTTCCTGGGTCGGCGTAGAAATTCTGCGCGTTGCCGGGGTACATTGGTCGCTGCCATGGCAAGCCACTCCGCGTCCGCCGCAACAGCCCGGAATATTTCTGCGAGCCTGATCGACGAGGCTCGTCTGCATGTGTATGAAGCGGCGATTCGCACGCCGCTGGTGCGCCTGAACCACGACGGGTCGGCCGAAATCTATCTGAAGCTCGAAAGTCTGCAGCCGATCGGATCGTTCAAGATTCGGGGAGCGTGGAATGCGGTGCGGCTTCTGCCGGCAGAGCAGCGCAGCCAGGGGGTTTGGACGGTGAGTGCAGGCAACGCGGCGCAGGGTGTGGCGCTGGCTGCGCGCAGAGCGGGAATCCCGTGCAGGATCCTCATGATCGAAACGGCTCCGCAGGCGAAGTTCGACGCGGTGCGGCGGTTGGGCGGTGAGGTGGTGAGGGCTTCGTACGAGCGATGCTGGCAGGCGCTGGGCGAGCGCAGTCATCCGGAGATGAAGGGGGCCTTCATCCATCCTTTCGAAGACGATGCTTTCATCGCAGGCAATGCGTCGGCGGGGCTGGAGATTCTCGAGGACCTTCCGGATGTCGATGCGATTGTGGCCGGGTTCGGCGGCGGGGGCCTTTCGTGCGGCATCGCTGCGGCGGTGAAAGCTCGCGGCCACAAAGCGCGGGTGTTCGGTGCTGAACCGGAGACTGCGGCGCCGCTGGCGCTCTCCTTCGCGGCGGGCTCGGCGCAAAAATTTCCCAACTGGCAGGGGACGTTTGTGGATGGTTGCGGAGGGAAGTCGGTGTTTCCGCGGATGTGGGATCTGGCGCATCATCTGCTGGCTGGATCGATCGTGGTTACGCTGGAAGAAACGCGCCGCGCGATGCGCCTCGTTGCCGAGCGCAATCGAGTGATCGCCGAAGGCGCAGGAGCGTGCGCGGTGGCGGCTGGGCTCACGGGCCAATGCGGGCCGGGGAAGGTTGTATGCGTGGTGAGCGGCGGGAACATCGATCTGGCGAAATTCTCTGAGCTGATCGCCCAGGCCTGACCAATGGATGGATGGTTGGGCTCGCCGGGCCTGACTTCGTTGCGATCGGGGACTCGCCGTTATCCTGAAGTGTGACCGCACGGCCAACCCCGCAGCCCAGGCTCAAAAAGGCGCGCAGGAGGAGCGTTCTTCGCTCCCTTACCGTCCGTTCGATTCTTCTTTGGATCGTGATTGCGGTGGTGGCGGCCTGGTCGCTCGCCGCGTTCACCCTTATCTCTTATCGCTGGATCGATCCGCCCACGACTGCTGTTCACGTGGAGCGGCATTTCGAGGCGCTGGTTCATGGCAAGCCGTATCACGAGCACTACAAATTTATTCCGCTCCATCAGATTTCGCCGAATCTGCAGCACGCTGTCATCGCTGCTGAAGATGCGCGTTTCTACGAGCACCACGGTTTCGACTGGCAGGCGATCCAACTCGCCGCCGATAACGATATGGAAGGTGGCCGGCTGCGCGGAGGCTCCACGATTACGCAGCAACTGGTGAAGAATCTCTTCTTCGGAACCGGGCGGTCGATTCTGCGCAAGGGGGCCGAGGCTTCGCTGGTTCCGGTGGCCGAATTCTTTCTCGGCAAGCAGCGCATTCTGGAGCTGTATCTGAACGAGGTGGAATGGGGCCCGGGCATCTATGGGGCCGACGCCGCTTGTCATGCCTGGTACCGCGCGCCGGCCGCGAAGATCGATGCGGACCAGGCGGCGCGGCTGGCTGCGATCCTGCCCGCTCCGCTGCGGCGCCACCCCGACCGCATGAACAACTACAGCGCGATCATTCAGGAACGCGAGCGCCAGATGGGGTGGTGATGGCGGAGGACATCACGGATCGCTATCGCTCTGCGCTGTCAGGAGACGGCGCTGTTCGCGTGGAATGTCGCTACGGGGAGGTTTCCGTTGGGGTGACCGTGGTGCCGTCTTTTCCAAAGTGAAACTGGAGGGTCCAGGTGCTGGCGACGACGTGGCCGTCGGCCTGGGCGGGGGTGAACTTCCAGCTTCGCGCGGCCTCGACAGCGCGGTTGGCGAAATACTTGCTCGGACCGGGCGAGTCGATGGTTGCGTCTGTGACGGTGCCGCCGGCATCGACCTGGACCACGATTGCCACGCGGACGTGGCCTTGAATGGTGTCCCGGATGTGTTGGGGCACGTCGGGGATGGACTGGGACGCGACTGCGCCTTTCACAAGGGATCCCGCGGCTGAGCTCGCGTGAGGCTGGGCTTGCGGGGTCGGAGACGGAGGCGGGGTTTCTGCAGCGGGAGACGGAGTCTGCGCGGACGAATCAGAAGATGGAGGTTGAGTGGTCGGAGTCGGGGACTGCGACGGAGGTTTTGGGCCTGGAGATGGTGCTTGAGCTTGCGCGCCGGAGGTTGGAGGCTGGGCGGCCGCGGCTGAAGTTGGAGCCGGAGTTGGAGCCGCGGGCTGCGATTTCTGTACCGGAGACTGCGCCTGCGCCTGGGGACCCGGAGGCGGAGGCTGCGTGGCCGGAGTGGAACTCTGCTGCACCGGCGGAGGCGATGGTTGATGGTGAGAATTGAGGACCAGCGCCGCGATGATGACACCCACAACAATGACCGCACCGGCGATCATGAGCGGGACTCGGGAAAGCGGAGATTTCGGAGGCGCTGCGTGGGGAGGCGGCGTTGCGGGAATCTTTGAAGCGGGCGCCGCGGGTCGGGCGGGCTTGAAGGAATCGCGGATGGCGGGGAGAGTCGAGCGACGGGCCGGGTCGAGGCGCAGACATTCGCGCACGATGCCGAAGAAGGGCGGGGGAATGGAGGCGGGGACGACGGGCTCGTTGCCGCTGGAGCCATTGGCAAGCCGGGGGCGCTGGGTGAGAACTTCGCCCAGAACTACGCCGAGCGACCAGACGTCCGACGCCGGGGAGATCTTCCCGAGTGCGACTTCGGGCGCGTCGTATTTGCTGTTCGATCGGGAAGGGGTGCCGGGCTCATCGGCGGGGTGAAGGTGATCGGTGGAGAGCTTGAGCTGGTTCTCGACCACCATGATGTTGGATGGCTTGAGATGACCATGGACAAGGTTCTGGCTGTGGAGCCAGGAAAGCGCGTCCAGAATGGGGTCGAGCATTTCTCTGGTTTCCGCGGGGGTGAGGGGACGCTCGCGAAGAATCTCAGACAGAATTTCTTCGGCGTATTCGGTGACGACATAGAGGAGATCGACGCCATCGATCCTGCATCGTCCGGCATAAAAGACCTGCAGGAGGTGCGGATGGGACAAGGCGGCCGCCGCCACGCATTGAGCGATGCGAGTTTCTGCATCGTCTGCATTGGCCGGAGTCAGCTTGATGGCGGCTTTCTTCGGCGGATCGCCTTCAAGCTCAATGAGGAAGACACTGCTCTGCTCAGTTCCTCCCAACCACCGGAGAAGAGTGAATCTTCCGTCGATGGTGCGTCCGACACAATCGCTGGCGAGGAATGCGGAAGTCACGGAGAATTCCATTCTATCGACCAGGGGCGGAGGGATTACAACGCAAAATGCGCGGGGGTGACCTCAGTGAGTCATCGGAGTTGGGGGCGGCGTGCCGGCATTTGGCTTCTTGTCGGATCCGAAGGAATGCAGAAGCAGGTCCCTCCGCTCCGCTGCGCTCCGGTCGGGATGACAATTATCCAAGAAAAATGCGAAAAGCACACTAGCGGCGTCTATTTTGCTGGCGCAGGGTCGGGGATGCTGCTTTTTTATTCGGCCACTCGAGCGGGGCGTGGCGCATGACGGGTCTGCGCTGGTAGCCGCGACGGCGCATCCTGCGCAGGTCAAACGACCAGGCGAGCAGAAACACCACTGCGAGGACGGCGAGGGCGACGGTAGCGGGAAGGAAGTCGTTCACACCCGCATAGTGACGGGTGGGGTTCTGGTGTTACAGAGATGAGTGCAGTTCAGCGGGATTGACGGGACGATTCGCTCCGAAGCGGCAGCGGGGTAGAAGCCGATTCACGTTTGGAGGACTTGCTCGGCGCCTCGAAACAGCCTGCGCAGCGCCCGCCACACCCAGCGCACCAGCACGACAATGATCAGCACCAGGACGACGGCGATTGAACCGGCAACGTAGGGATGTTGTGTCGCGAGCCAGGTGAGGCCAATGGCCAGCACATCTTCGCCGAAACTGAGCCCCATATTCGATAACGGCTCCGGCGACGGTGTGACCACAGCGCGCACTGCGGTCTTGCCGCCGTGGGCAGCGAGCGCGATCAATCCGCCGAGCAGGGTCGCCGCCAGCTGCTCGCCGGGGCTCAGAGCCGACGTCGCACGATAAGCGAGCAGCGCCGCCACCGGGACGCGGATAAAGGTATGGAGGGCGTTCCAGATCAAATCGAAGGCGGGAATCTTGTCGGCGAAAAACTCGACCGCGAACAGCGCAGTGCTGGCACCGATCACCCACCAGCTGGCCAGCAGATGGAGGGAGTCGGGCAGCGGAACCACGCCCGCATGCGCCAGCAATCCCAGGGTCGCCACGGTCGCGTAGACATTGAGCCCCGCAGCGAAGGACACTGCGACGACCAGCGCAACCAGCTCCTGCCCGGGCAGCGGAAATTTCACGTGGCTAGTATAGGCGCGCTATGACGGCGTTTCCGACTGACGGCCGGCGCCGGGTCAACGGCACCCGGGTCGATCGACGCGGATCAGTCGCCGCTGCCTGGATGGCACAGTCGATCGATGGCCGCGTCCACATCGGGATGTTGCAATGCGGCGGGGTGGTACTCGTCCGGATTCACGTACTGCAGATTCATGAGTTGCAGGGTCTCGCTGACGAAGATCGAGGGATGGACGATGAGGCCCTGGCGCAGTGCTTCGCGCGGCAGGGTTTCTTCGTGATACTGGCAGATGCCGCACATCTCCGGATGTTGCTGGAAGAACTTTTCGAGGCGCCACTCGTACTCGACCAGCTTCATGAAGTCCTGGTTGGGTCCCATCTCCCAGGTCATGTCGCCGGTGGCCCAGAGGCCGGCGTGGCGGGCGCGCATGGCATCTTCGAAGGCGGTTGCCAGCAGTTGCATCATGCGATCGGCGTCGAAGCGTCCGTCGATCAGGTGCGAGCGCTCGGAGGACAGGATCAGGGCGCCGGTGGCCATCACCACGTCGACGTCCACGCCATGGGCCCACAGGTTGGAGCGGATTCCAGCGACCATCGGGGGGCTGTTGAGGTACATGCAGCGATAATTCTGCCGCAATTTTTCGCGGATCATCGCGGCCAAAGCCGGCAGCTGCCGCGAGGGCGCTCCCTTATAGATGAGGCACTGGTGGCGAGTCATGTCTTCCATCGCGATGACATTATAGTAACGGGTCGGGCAATTGGGCCATTCCCCTTTTGTCCGACGTCGGTGGCAGCCGGTCTGGCAACCCTTGCGGGACTACCATGATTGCCATGTTCCTCCGTGGTCTCGTCCCGGCTCTTGTTTTTCTCGCTCTTCCTGCATTCGCGCAATCCGCTGCTTCGAGTCCTTATGACTCTGTCGATCCCTTCATTGGAACCGCGGGTGGTGGCAACACATTCCCGGGTGCGAGTCTGCCATTTGGGATGATGCAGTGGAGTCCTGACACCGGGGCCGATGCCTGGTATGACTACGGTAAGAACCGCATCTCCGGGTTCTCTCTCACGCACATCAGCGGCGCGGGTTGTCCGTTGTATGGAGATATCCCGGCGCTGCCGTTTGCAGGGGAACTGAGGACGAGCCCGCATGCGAATCGCGACCTGTATGCGGTGGGGTTTTCGCACAAGAATGAGGCGGCGCATCCGGGCTACTACGCGGTGACGCTGGACAACGGGACGAAGGTGGAGCTGACGGTAACGGATCGGGCTGGGATCGCGCGGTTTACTTTTCCGGCGGGGGTTCCGGCGCGGCTTCTGATCAATGCCGGCGGGAGCGCGAATTCTACTCTTGTCGACAAGGCACGTTCCGGCACAGCGCGCAGCAAGGACGGCTACCGGATTTACCTTTCCGGAAACAACGCTGTCGAAGGGGAAGCGCGCGCTGGAAACTTCTGTGGTTCATCGACCAACTACACGCTTTACTTCACGGCGCAATTCGAGCAGCCGTTCACGCGCACGGCCATGTGGCACGACGACTCCATTGACCCTTCAGCCCGCGAAGAGAGCGCGCACCACGCCGGCGCGTGGCTCGATTTCGGCAGTCGGCGCGAAGTCATCATGAAGGTCGGACTCTCCTGGGTCAGCATCGACAATGCGCGCGCCAACCTCGCTGCTGAAGAGCCAGCCGCTTTCTCGTTTGAAGACGTCCGTACCCTCGCCCGGCGCGCGTGGAACCAGTACTTCGATTTGGTCCAGGTGGACGGCGGTACGCCCGAGCAGCGCACCATCTTCTACACCGGCCTCTACCACATGCTGCTCTCGCCGAACGTTTTCAGCGATCGCAACTACGAATACATGGGCTTCGACCAACAGGTTCATAAGGCCCGCTCCAGGGGCGGCATGTGCGCAACCCATTGCGTTATGCATCAGTACGCCAATTTCTCGGACTGGGACATCTACCGCGACGTCGTCCAACTGCAGGCCCTGCTCGATTCCGGTCATACCTCGCAGATGGCGCAGTCGCTGCTCAACGACGCAGAACAGTCTGGATGGCTCCCGCGCTGGCCGGCCGCCAACGACGTCACCTATGTGATGGGGGGTGATTCACCCGCTGTTCTGCTTGCGGACTACTGGGCTTTTGGCCCCTATGGATTCGACGCCAATACCGCCCTTGCCGCGATGCTGAGAGGCGCCAACCAGTTCAGCACCGACTCGGGCCAGCAAGCCGAGCGCCCCTTTCTCGCCGACGAAATGAAGCTCGGCTACATCCCCGTCGACAAGGATGAGATCGCCGCCTCGCGCACCCTCGAGTACGCCAGCGACGACTTCGCGATCGCGCAGTTGGCGCGCGCGATTCACAATGACGCCGTCGCCGACGAATTCCTGAAGCGGGCAGGGAACTGGCAGAACTTGCTCGGCCCCGACACGCAATGGATCCACCCACGCAACTCCGACGGCTCCTGGCTCGCGGGATTCGACGCCGACCGCTCGCTGCCGAAGCGCAACAATGCGCCGGTCTCCTCGGATCAGAAGGGGTTTGAGGAAGGCAATACCTGGCAGTATTCCTTCATGATCCCATTTGATTATCCGCGTCTGATCGCGGCGATGGGGGGCAGCGATGTTGTGGTTCCGCGGCTCGACAAGTTTTTCTCGAAGCTGATTTGTTGGGGTGAGCCGTGCTTCAACATGGCGAACGAGCCCGACTTTGTCACGCCGTACGTCTATGAGTACACGTCGGCGCCGTGGAAGACGGCGGAGGTGATCACACGGATCGAGCAGCAGACCTTCTCGACGAAGCCGGACGGGATTCCTGGCAATGACGATCTGGGTGCGACGTCGGGTGTGTATGTGTGGAATGCGCTTGGCCTTTATCCTGGGGTGCCGGGCGTTGGGGGATTCTTTCTCGGGACGCCGATGTTTCCCTCGGTTACGCTCCACTTCGGTGGCCGAATCCTCGAGATCACATCGGAAGGCGCCGGCCCTTACGTTCGCGCGATCACGTTGAACGGGCAGCCGTGGAATCAACTGTGGCTACCGCTGGACAGGATTCCAGACCACGCGACCACGACGCTGCACTTTGTGCTGCAGCCAGACGCTCCAAGGTCAACGAGCTTCGAGGCTCCACCCACTTTTCGGCCGTGAGGTTGGATTGGAAACGAGGACTGCAGACGGCTGGGGTTAACGCTTCACGGCGTAGTCCTCATGGAAGAGGTTTTCTTTCGGCCAGAACTCATTGAGCTGGTGGTAATTCCACCCCACTGTCGCACCCATCACCGCGAGATTGGCGGTTTGGCCGAGCCGCGCCAGCTTGCGGTGACGGTGGTCAACCAGGAGCCGGTACGCGATGTAGTCGCCAACTACCATGCTCGCTTCAAAAGCACCGAACGCAGGCCGGTTGTGCACCAGGGCCTGCGGAAGCTGAACCTCCCGGAAGTTCATCGGGGCCGACATCATTTTGACGGTGGACTTGTAGTCGAGGAATCGCAGGGTCGCGCCCGCGCTCACGAGAGCCCAATCGGTGCGGGTGAAACTCGGCTTTTGTTCCGCGACGGGTTTGCGGACCGGCATGATGGCGGCGCCGACGCTGGAACTCGACGATGAGCTGAACGATGCGTTGAACGGGGAACCCACCGTGGGATCGGGTGCGTTGAGGAGGGCAACAACTTCCTGCCCGAAGCATTCGTTGGAAGAAAGGACGAGGGCGAAGAGAACGAGCAGCATGCACGCGCACAGGTTTCGCATAACCTCTGTGCATCGGAGTCCTGGAGGAACTTCATGAAACGGTTTTAATTCGAGTCACACACTTCCCGGTTCGGGAGCGGCGGCGGGAAGGGAGGTAACGAAGGCGAGAAATCGGCACGCAGCGTTCTCATGCCCTGCGCCGATTGTGCCGAAAAGAAAAGGCCTCGCACCGATTCAGCGCGAGGCCTGGGTTCAACTGGGCTCGAGATAATTAGAGAGTCTTAACGGCCGTGCCCGCCCCCGCCGTGCATTCCGCCGCCGAATCCACCGCCACCGTGGAAGCCGCCGACGCCTCCGCCACGAATCTGACCGCCGGAAAAATGGTTGATGGAACCAGGGCCATATCCGTGGTGCGGATAGTGGCCGCCGTAGAATCCGCCGCCAAAGCCGAACGGATAGAAGCCCCATCCGAAGGGGCTATAGAAGGGATATGGGCCGAGGAAGGTGTAATCGAACATCCACGGATCCCAGTACCAGCCGGCAGCGTAGCCGGGCGCATAGTCGGCAGCCATCTGCTGGTTCGCCTCTGCGAGATAATCCGATCGCAGACTGCTCCAGCGGTAGAGGCCGCTCTGCTTCGCCAGGTCGACGTCGAACTTCACCGGCTTATCGTTGGCGCCGCCGGCGACATTCAACACATGCCCGGACTTGATCAGGGTCCAGTGTCCGTCGCCCTTCGGCACGGCCGCCTCGCCGCTGAACACCATCGCGGTTCCGCGGTCGGCGTCGAACTCATACAGTCCCGTCTTGACCAACTGGACAGGCAGGTTGTTTACGACGATATGGATATTGTTTTCTTTGAACAGCTGATCGACTTCCACCTCGGCGCGGCCATGTTCGATCGCCACCGCGGTGTCTGTGAGGTTCGGCGATACCATTTGGGCGGCGCTGTTCTGCGCAAGGCGGAAGAACACGCCTGGGGTGAGCAGCACTTCGACATGCCCGTTTGCGGTGGTGAGCGTCTGGCCCGGGGTGAGGGTCGCGGACCCCACAGCATTTTGGCCAACGGTTTCGCCGTTGAGTTGCGTCGATCCTTCGATGTAGTTCAGAGTCCCTGGCACAGCAGGGTTCGGGGCCGGAGCATTCTGGAGATCCAAAGCAAAAACAGCCGGTGCGAACAGAGCCGCCAGGCCAACAAGCATGATGCCTTTGAGCCTTAGCATACGTCTTATTAACTCCCTGATTATTAGACCTGGAATGCGCGGAAAAGATTCGGAGGCGAGGGGCGACGGAATCAGGGCTGTGGCGCGGGTGGGGCAGCGATGGAGACGCGCATGGATTTGGCAACCGCCCCGGCGATGTCGTCCTGGATCATGAGCATGTTTTTCATGGGCTGATCGTAGGTCTGGGACCAGATAACGTAGCCGTTGTCCGCGCGCACGAGGCGCGTGTCGACACGGATCCAGGTGCCGGATTTGCGCACGCTGCCGTCGAGCACATACGTGACGCCGAGCGCCTTTGCGATCTCGGCCACCGGAGTTTGCTTGCCTTTGTAGTAGAACGACGCGGTCGCCGAGGCCACCTTGAGGCCTTGAATGCGGCTGAGCTTATCGATCATTTCCTCTGTGATGCCGTCGGCGAATTCCTCTTCCTTCATGCCGGGCGTGAGATCGAGGAATGGCAGGACGGCGACGGAATTCGGCGGCGCGGCGGCGGTGGTTGGGGCCGGGTGTGCGGGTCTTTGCGCTCTGCTGTGGAGCAGGTACGTCGCGAACGCTCCTGCGAGAACGAGTACGAAGAGGATGGCTGCCGCTGCGATGGTTCGCGGGACGGTTGCCTGTGATGACGGAGCGAGCTCGGGCTTAACGAGGGGTTGTACGGACGCTTGCGGCTGGTGTGCCGGCGCGCCATTCGTCCATGGTTCAACGGGCGCGATCATGCGATAGCCGAGGCGGGGCACCGTGGCGATGTACGCAGGTTGCTTTGGATCGTCGCCGAGCAGGCGGCGCAGCGAGGCGACGGCCTGGTAGACGGAGTCGGGGGTGACGATGACGCCGGCCCACACCTGGGTGAGGAGATCGTCGATGCTGACGACCTGGCCGGGATGTTCGGCGAGGCACAACAGGAGGCGCATGGTGCGGGCGTCGAGGCGGGCGGTGTCGCCGTTGCGCGAGATCTGGCCTGCTATGGGATCGACGCGCCACTGGCCGACGCGAAGCTGTTGGTTGGCCGGCTGTTCCATGCAGGGGAGCCGATTGTATCAACCGGGCTCGGCGGCCTGCGAGGCACTTGTGACGGCTGAGTTGGCGACGATTCAGAAGTTTTCAGAGTATTTCAGGCCTTGGCTCTGGACTTTGCGGGTCGCGTTCGCGTACGTCTGCAACGGAGAGGATTATGCATCGATGACCTGGAACCGAACTGAACGAGGTTGGCCGCGACTTTTCTCCATGCTGTTGGCTGGTGGAGTCCTGATCGCGGGGATGCTGGCGTTTTCATCCGCGAAGGCTGCCAAAACCGAACCGCTGCCACCGCCGGGAACTTACAAGGTGGATCCCTACCACAGCTTTGTCTACTTCAGCGCGTGGCACCACATCGTAGGCGTGGTGCGCGGACGCTTCGACAAGGTGACGGGGACCATTACTGCGGCACCGAATCCGGCCGATTGTGTTGTTGACATCACCATTGACACGGCGACGATCAGCACGCAGAACACGGAGCGCGACGAGGATCTGCGCGGCGCGGATTTTTTTGACGTGAAGCAGTTTCCGGTGGCGACCTATCGCGGGCGAGGCATTCGCCGATCGGGGAGTGGATGGGTGATGGACGGGACGCTGACGATTCGGGGCGTGTCGAAGAGCGTGCCGCTGACATTCAGCTTCAAGGGCCTTTTTCCGGATACGCCGGCGGGCAAGCCTGCGCGCGCTGCTTTTCACGGGATGGCGGAGCTTCATCGAGGCGACTTCGGCATGACGCGCGACAACGCAATGGAACTCGGCGTGCCGCCAGTGCCGGGAGCGGATGTGCAGTTGGAGATCGACGTGGAGGCGAACCAGAGCCAGCCCACTCCGCAGTCGTGAGGGAGGGGCCGGCTCCGCCGCTACGCGTTGTAGGTTCCCGACGATACTCTTCCGCCGCGGCCGGTCCAGTTGGTGTGGAAGAACTGGCCGCGGGGCTTGTCGACACGCTCGTAGGTGTGGGCGCCGAAGAAATCGCGCTGCGCCTGCAACAGATTTGCGGGCAGGCGGTCGGTGCGGTAGCCATCAAAGAAGGCGAGCGCGGTTGAAAACGCGGGAGAAGGCACGCCGAGTGCGATGGCTTTGACGACGGCTTTGCGCCATGAGGCCTGATACTCATTGAGCACGCCGGCAAAGAAGCTGTCGAAGAGGAGGCTGTGCAGGTCGGGCTTCTTGTCGTAGGCGTCTTTGATTTTGCCGAGGAAGCGGCTGCGAATGATGCAGCCGCCGCGCCACATGAGCGCGATGCCGCCCATGTTCACGCGCCAGCCGAAGGCCTTTGCGGCTTCGCGGAGGAGCATGTATCCCTGCGCGTAGGAGATGATCTTGGAACAATAGAGTGCGCGGCGGACATTCTCGATGAAGTCGGCGCGATCGGCGGTGGCGGCCTGGCCGGTGGGTCCGGAAAGAATTTTCGAGGCTTCGACGCGTTCTTCTTTGATTGCGGAGAGGCAGCGCGCGAAGACGGACTCGCCGATGAGGGTAACGGGCATGCCGAGGTCGAGTGCGCTTTCGACGGTCCACTTGCCGGTGCCTTTTTGTCCGGCAGTGTCGAGAATCTTGTCGACGATGGGGGTCCCGTCGTCGTCTTTCTTAGCGAAGATCTGCGACGAGATTTCGATCAGGTAGCTGTCGAGCTCGCCTTTATTCCAGTCGGTGAAGACCTGGGACAACTCATCGGGAGTGAGGTTGAGAGCATGCTTCAGCAGGTCGTAGGCTTCGCAGATGAGCTGCATATCGCCGTACTCGATGCCGTTGTGGACCATCTTGACGTAGTGGCCGGCGCCGGCGTCGCCGACCCAGTCGCAACAGGGCGTGCCGGTGCCACTGGAGGTGGTGGCTTTGCCGTCGGCGTCCACTTTGGCGGCAATGGACTGGAAGATGTCCTTCACATGGGGCCATGCTTCGGGATTGCCGCCGGGCATGATCGATGGACCGAAGCGCGCGCCTTCTTCACCGCCGGAAACGCCGGTGCCGATGAAGAGGATGCCTTTGTCGCCGAGGTCTTTGGTGCGGCGGTTGGAATCGGTGAAGAGGGAGTTGCCACCGTCGATGATGATGTCGCCTTTTGAGAGAAAGGGAAGGACGTGGTCGATCATCTGGTCGACGGTGTCGCCGGCCTTGACCATGAGCATGACGCGGCGGGGGCTTTTGAGGAGTGAGACGAATTCCTGGATGGAATGCGCGCCGACCACCTGCGTGCCCTTGGCTTCGTTATTCACGAAGTCGTCCACTTTGGAGACGGTGCGGTTGAAGACGGCCACCTTGAATCCGTGATCGTTCATGTTGAGGACAAGGTTCTGACCCATCACCGCAAGGCCAATCAGGCCGATGTCACACGTAGGTTCTGGCATGTTTGCTCCCTTAGCCGTTTATCCCTGGGCATTGTGCGCTTTGGGAGCAGGATAAACCAGAGGTCGGACCTCGGAAAAACAAAAGCTGGTGATACCGCGAAGCCAGGTAACGTGACTTTTTTGTCTTGCGGAATCGCGATCAGGTACCTGGAAGGCGCTTCGCATGGGATTCTTGATTTGAGACTTCAGCACGCCGGTCTTTTTGTTCGCGCGGCAGTTCCGGCGAGGCTGAGGGGGTTTGAGATCACAATTTGTGATCTCAAAGAGGAGGCGAAATGGCCGCAAGCAAAGCCCTCGCAGCACGACCGATTGAGAGTCAAATTCTCTTATTGCGCGGCCAAAAGGTTTTGCTCGACTCGGATCTCGCCGCACTCTACGGTGTTGAGGTGCGGGTGCTCAATCAGGCAGTTAAGCGCAACCGAAGCCGATTTCCGGCTGACTTTGTGTTTCAGCTGCGGGCGAAGGAGATTCAGAGTTTGAGATCACAAACTGTGATCTCAAAGTTTACGCGTGGGGGGCGCCGCTACCTTCCTTACGTATTCACAGAGCACGGCGCGATCATGGCGGCGAGCGTACTCAACTCCCCCCGCGCCATCGACGTCAGCATCTTCGTGGTGCGCGCATTTGTCCGGTTGCGCGAGACGCTCGCCGCGCACAAGGCGCTGGCGGCCAAGCTATCCGAGTTGGAGCAGCGTCTGGATGTGCAGGACACCGCGATCGCGGACATCATGGATGCGATCCGTTTGCTGATGACACCGCCAGCAAGGCCGGCTCGGCAGATTGGTTTCCGCCCCGAGATGGCGGCCCGCACCAGGATGCTCAAGGCAGGTGCGTGATCCACAATCCACAATCTTTCAACTCCAGGCCTTAGCCTTCGCTCCTCAATATCCCGCCGCTTCTCCGAAGTGATGGCGATGGTCCTGACCACCCTCGAGAGCGCCGGTTTTTGGGTCAACGGCAATGCACTCGCCGTCAGACCAATGTCCGCCGACACGCACGTTGTAACCCATTGTCTTGAGGCCATCGAGGGTGGCGGATGAGAAACCTGGTTCGAGGAAGAGGAGATCCGGCTGGTATTGATGATGGAAGCGCGGCGCATCAACGGCTTGCTGGATATTCAGGCCCTCATCCGCGACGCTGAGAAAGATATTCGCCACCACAGTAATGATGCGGCCACCGCCTGGCGATCCCAACACCATGCTGACCTTGCCGTTCTTCAACACGATGGTTGGGGTCATGCTCGAAAGCGGGCGCTTGCCGGGAGCAATCGCATTGGCCGGCCCCTGGATGAGGCCAAACATGTTGGGCACGCCCTGCTTGGAGGCGAAGTCGTCCATCTCATCGTTGAGCAGAAATCCCAGTCCCGGCACCGTCACGCCGGAACCAAAGGCGCCGTTCAGGGTGGTCGTCACGGATACGGCGTCACCGGCGGCATCCATCACCGAGTAATGGGTGGTGTCCGTGGCTTCCTGACGGACGTCGGCCATGGTCGGCGCGGGTGGCAGGAATCCGTTGGGTCGCTCGAGGCTGGCGGACGCGCTGGCGCGGTCCGCATCGATCGATTTGCGCCAGGCCACGCCGTAGCTGGGGCTCATCAGCTGCTCGATCGGGATCTTCACATAGTCGGGATCGCCGAGATAATTCGACCGATCCATGTAGGCGCGGCGAAAGGCCTCGACGACGAGGTGCATCTCGGGCGCAGTGCGATCGCCAAGCGGACGCAGGTTGTAGCCGTCGAGGATATTCAGCATCTCGATCAGCGCCACGCCGCCCGAGGATGGTGGCGGTGAACTCACGATCGTGTAGCCGTGATAGTTCCCGGTTACCGGCTCGCGCTCCTTCGCGGTGTAGCGAGCCATGTCTTCGGCGGTGATCAGGCCTCCGCCCAGCTGAATGGCGGCGGCAATCTGCTTCGCCATCGCTCCGTGATAGAAGTCATCGGGGTTGTTCGCGATCTTCCGCAGCGTCTCAGCCAGCTCTGGTTGGCGGAAGGTCTCGCCCGTTTTGTAGAAATCGCCATCGCGTTGAAAGATGCGATGCGATTCGGGAAATCCGGTCATGACCTTGTCGTGCAGTGCTGCAGCTTCCTCGTCGGTGAGTGCAAAGCCATCGGTAGCGAGATGAATGGCGGGGGCCATGACCTGCGCGAGCTTGAGCTTGCCGTATTTCTTCTCCGCATAGACGAGGCCGGCGACCGATCCCGGCACGCCGACGGCACGATAGCCGACGATGCTGGCGTTGGGAATGATGTTTCCCTGAGCGTCGAGATACATATTGGGCGTGGCTGCCAGGGGAGCTTTCTCGCGATAGTCGATGAAGGTGTCGTGCCCGGAATGCTCATGAATCAGCATGAATCCGCCGCCGCCCAGGTTTCCGGCAAAGGGATAGACCACCGCGAGCGCGAAGCCTACTGCTACGGACGCGTCGACAGCGTTGCCGCCGGCTTTCAGGATGCTCACGCCGGCGTCGGTTGCGAGGTGGTGCACGGTGACCACCATGGCATGTGGTGCGCGCGTTGGCTGCTCGTTCTGATAGGCGACTGCGCTGTGGGTCGCGTCGTCGGGGGCGGCATCGGGCAACGCCTGTGCGCCGGCCTGGAGGGCGCAAGAGGTGAGCAGGGAAGCGTAGACCAGGGGGCGGGTGATGCGGCTGGTTTTCATAGGGCTGGGGCGGCGACTTCGATTCGAGAATTGTAAGCCAGTGAGGAAGCTGGAAGCAGGAAGCGGAGCATGAAGATCAAATGAGCCGCGAAAAGAGCTATAATGAGCTGTTGGCTTTTGGCCAAAAAAGGGGCTTCTATGGTCTTGCCGGAAAACATCGCTGACGTCATGGGCGGAACGACGGTCCTCGGTCGCAACGTTCGCTCCATCGGCGACCTTGAAGACCGGATCTCCCGCGGACTGCCCCGCCGCGCTTTGCGAACCACCGTCGAGCGGGTGTTTCCGGCGGCTGGTGAGGCACGGCGTATTTTGTTCCGCGTGATTCCCGAGGCTACCTGGAAGCGCCGCCGCACGCGCCTGTCTCCGGCAGAGAGCGAACGCACCGAGCGACTGGCGCGCGTGATCGCGACGGCTGAATATGCGTGGGGCAATCGCCCGGATGCGCGCGAGTGGCTCACGCATCCACATCCGGAACTCGGTGGGCGAACGCCGCTCGATTCTTCGATGACCGAGCTGGGGGCTCGTCGCGCTGAAGAACTGCTCGACCGCCTCTTCTACGGAATCCCTGGCTGATGCAGGGCCACCTCATCCCGCCAGCACCGGGCGCGCTGGGGACCCGGCAGGCTTTCCGCATCGCCGATCGGCGCCACACTCTGTTCGATGGCACCGGCGCGCAGCGCTTTGGCGGTCGCTGGAACTCGCCGGGCCGCCCCATGATCTATGCCGCGCAAACCTACGCGGGGGCGCTGCTTGAGATTCTGGTCCACGCCGCGATCGGCCGCATTCCAGAAACGCTGGCGTGGATTCGGATTTCGATTCCGGAGTCGTCCGCGGTGGAAACGCTCGCGCCGTCCGCGCTGCCGAAGTGGGATGCCGAAGATCAACGCGCCAGCCGAGCCTTTGGCGATGCATGGCTGGCGTCCGGGCGATCCGCGGTGCTGGTTGTGCCCAGCATGGTCACGCTGGGGATCGAACAGAATGTGCTGCTGAACCCGGCGCATCCGGAGTTCAGCGCGATCACGGCGAGCCGTGCAGCGGAGGTTCGCTGGGACCGCCGGCTGTTTCGCTCGAAGTGAGCCCAGTTGCGGGCCTTGCTGAACCTGATTACTGAGCGCTGATTGCTGACAACTGAATTGACCCCCCCTCCCGCCGGCGCATAGACTGAAGGGCAGTTCATCCGTCCAACACCTATCTATGTCGTCGTGCTCCCGCCATTCTTTTCTGTTGCTGCTGCTTGCGGGATCGATGTCCGCCGCCCCCTGTATCGCGCAGCAGCCTTCCAGTTCCAGCAGTATCCCGAACATGAACCCGGACAAGTCGCCTGCCGCTCCTCGCCAGGCGACTCCGCAGGAGCAGAGGCTGTCCACGGCGCCTGCCCTGATTGATCCCGCTGGACCCGACGTCAGCCTCGAAACCAGCGAAGCCATATTCGATATCGGCGTGGCGCTCAACGCCTGCGGCTACGACAAAGGTCTCGATGAATCGGAGCCGGTGCGCAAGACCGTGCGCGACGAGGTCAATGCCGCCACCCAGGCATCGGCCGATGCGCAGGACGATCGCGACAAGCTCTGCCTGTTTATCAACCAGCACCGCACGGACGACCCGACGCGGAATCTCTCGCAGTATGTGTCGCTGGCGCTCTACCTGACTCCGCCCCCGCAACTCACACCCAGCGTGGACGATCAGGATCTGCCTCCCGATGCCAATGGGGTGGAGCTGATTCTGCCACTCATTCGCCGTTACGCCGCAGACATCGAGCTGCATCATATCTGGGTAGAAAACCGTGCCGCCTACGACGACCTGTCGGGCAAGCTGCACGACCCGCTGTCGCACATGATCGTTGGCACTAACTACTACCTCCGGCAGCCCGCGTCGTCCTACAGCGGGCGGCATTTCCTCGTGGTGGTGGAGCCGATGTTCTCGCCGGAGGAAACGAACGCGCGTGTCTATGGGTCGGACTACGTCGTCGTTACTTCGCCAAAGAACGGGCAAATCGCCATGGAACTGGTGCGGCACGCTTATCTGCACTACGAAATCGAGCCGCTGCTGTATCAGCGCGCGACCTCCATGGATCGGCTCCTGCCCATCCTGCGCTCGGTGGACAGCGCGCCGCTGGAATACGAATTCAAGAGCGATATTGTTGCGTTGGTGATCGAGTGCATGATCCGCGCCATCGAGGCGCGCACCATGGAAACCGGCATTGCCGACATCAGGGTTCCTACCAATTTGCCGCACAGTGAAACGGAGCAGTACGAGCAGGCACGCACCCAGACCCAGCAGCGCCAGGAGAACGTCCGCCAGCTGGCCGTGAATCACTCCATGAACCAGGGCTACGTGCTCACCGAGTACTTCTACTCGCAGCTGCGGAATTTCGAGAAGAGCCAGGAGAGCCTGAACGAGGCCATTGGGCCGATGGTCTACGGCATGGACGTGAGCGTGGAGATTCACCGCACCCAGCACATGGTTTTTGACGCGCACGGCGAAGGCGACGTTATGAGCCGCTCTCCACAGCGGCCGCCGCAGGCGAAGGAACTGGATCTCGCTGAGCTGAAGCTGATGAAGGGCGACGTATCGGGTGCTGCCCAACTGGCGCAGAAGGCGCTCGATACGCACACGGGCGATGCCGGTCAGGCGGACTTCATCCTTGCCCGCGTCGATCTGATGAACGGGAAGATCGAGGACGCCGAAGCCACTTTCCGCAACGCAATCACCGCAACGAAGAATCCGCGCATGCTGGCGTGGTCGCACATCTATATCGGCCGCATTCTCGACGTGAAGGATCAGCGCGACGACGCGGTGGCGGAGTACAAGGCGGCGCTGGCAACGCGTGACGGCCAGCCCGACACCAGGGCCGCTGCGGAATCGGGCATCAAGAAGCCCTTTGCGCTGCCGCAGCACGAGGATTCCTCCAGCGACGACAGTGCTCCGAACGCACCCAAGCCCGTTCCCACGAATCCGCCGCATCCGCAATAGCGATTCCCAACGCGCTGCGGAACACGTTTCTTAAAGGCTGAACGCTGATCACGGAACGCTCGCACCCACTCGGCTCTGCAATAATTGGTGGTAGCGGCCTGCTCATGGAGTCTTCGGCACAATCTTCCACCTCCGTCGACACATCCCTCCCGGCCAACGCTCCCGCTGCCGATCCCGCATCGATCGAAGAGCTGGAAGCCGTGCTGACTCATCCCTTCAACGATCCGGAGCTGTTGCGCCGCGCGCTGACTCACAGCTCGCTGGCCCATGAGCGCGAAGCCGCCGAGCCACAGCGCGAAGACAACGAGACACTCGAATTCCTGGGCGACGCAGTGGTCGGCATGATTGCTGCCGAGCATGTGTTCCGCCTCTATCCGGAGCTTTCCGAAGGCGATCTTACGCGACTGCGTGGTGCGCTGGTGAGCCGCCGCCATCTGGCCGACGTGGCCGCGCGCATGGAAATCGGCCGGTACCTTCTGCTAGGACGCGGGGAAGAGCGCAGCGGTGGACGCACCAAGATGGCGCTGCTCGCTAATGCGATGGAAGCCATCATTGGCGCAATCTATCTCGATGCCGGCCTTGAAGCCGCCCGCAGGCTGATCGACACGCGCGTCATTGCGCCTATCCTTCCCGAACTTCGCAGGCAACTGGCGGTGCGGGGCAGCATGGGCGACTTCAAATCGGTGCTGCAGGAAATGCTGCAGGCGCGGAAGCAGGGCCAGCCCGATTACCGCACCACGGCCGAAACCGGACCCGACCATCGCAAGCGCTTTTATGTCGAAGTGAGCGCGGGCAAGACGGTGCTGGCTGAAGGCGAAGGCCGGACGCGCAAACACGCCGAACAGGATGCGGCGCGGCGAGCCGTCGAGAAGCTCGGCGAAAATCTCGATGCAGAGGAGCCGCAGGGATGAACGCTCCACCGCAGTCCGCTCAGGAGCCGCAGCGGAACCCCGAGGCGGTTCAGGAAACTGTCGCTGCTTCTGTCGCACCGGCGCCCGCGCCCAGCGCTCCCGAGCGCCACCACGTGCTCTTTCCTGGCGTCATCGAGATGGCGCGTTCGTTGCTGGTGGTGCTGGTGATCGCCCTGTTCATCCTGACTTTCATCATGCAGCCGTTCCGCATTCCATCGGAGTCGATGGAGCACACGCTGTTGGTGGGCGATTTTCTGCTGGTGAACAAGATGGCATTCGCGCCTTCCGGGACGTGGAGGTGGCTGCTGCCCTACCGCGACATTCAGCGCGGCGACATCATTGTTTTCCACTTTCCACCCGATCCGCCGGAGCACGTGGTGAAGCGGGTCATCGGGCTGCCCGGCGATCACGTGCACCTGGAGAATGGGTTGGCCTGGGTGAACGGCGTGCGTCTCGAAGAGCCCTGGGTGGTCTTTGAGCCGTCCTATCCGGACGACTTTCGCGACAGCTTTCCGACGCAGCTTTATACGGATCCGGGCGTCGACCCACACTGGTGGATGCAGATGCGCACGGAGGTTCGGGAGGGCGATCTGGTGGTTCCCCCGGACAACTACTTTGTGCTCGGCGACAATCGCAACTTCAGCCGCGACAGCCGCTATTGGGGTTTCGTGCCCCGGGACCACATTGTCGGCGGCCCGTTCGTTATCTATTTCTCGTTACGTGAGCCCTCCGCCACCGATATTGTGCAGCAGGCGGATGATAGACTCGGACAGAAAAACGATCTGTGGGACAGGATCGTTCATGTCGCGCGCTGGGACAGGGTGATGCGCATCGTTCGTTGAGGGAAACCGAAAACTGATGGCAGAAGTCGAGGAGAAGAAGCAAGCGAAGCATCAACATGAAGAGACTCCGCTGGAGGCCTTCGCCTCGATCTGCGGAGTCCTGGCCGTTGGCCTCTTCGTCCTGACCTTCGTCTTCCAGAACTTCGCGATTCCATCGTCTTCGATGGTGCGCGCGTTGCTGGTTGGGGATCACGTGCTGGTGGATCGCATCAGCCTCGCGCCCCCGGCACGCTGGGCGCCGTTCGTCCACTACCGCGACGTGCAGCACGGCGACATCATCGTTTTCTACAAGCCCACGCTCGAGCCCAACGGCGAGCACCTCTTTCTTGTGAAGCGGGTCATGGGCCTGCCCGGCGACCACATTCATCTGCGCGCCGGCATTGTTTATCGCAACGGCGTCGCGTTGGACGAACCGTACGCGGGCAAGCCCAGCGATGCCGACTACGAGCCGTATCGCGACGATTTCCCCTCGGTTCCGCCGCAGGCCAGCACGAATGTTACGGCGGAGTGGAGCGAGGCGCTGCCTGGATTTATTCAGGGACAGGACCTGGTGGTGCCGCCGGGGATGTATTTCGCGATGGGCGACAACCGCACGGTGAGCCTCGACAGCCGCTACTGGGGGTTCGTCCCGCGCTCGAACATCGTGGGACGCCCGCTCTTCGTCTACTGGTCGTTTGAAACGCCGGACTCGGAGCAGGATAAGACTGCAATGTCGGAGCGCATCGCCTGGATCCTCCACGAGACGATCCACTTCTTCGATGGAACTCGCTGGCGCCGCACGCTGCACCGAGTGCAATAGCCATGCGTTCGCTGGAGGAGTTGGTATCCTCCGAGGAATCCCAGAGTCCTCGGCCTTTTCCCTGGATGCGTGTGGTCATTGTTGCCACTGTGCTCGTGCTGTTCCTGATGGCGATTTTTTTGCCGCCGCTGATCAACCTGGGGAAATACCGCCGCCGCATCACCGCCAGCATGTCGGAAGCTTTGGGCCGCCCGGTCTTTGTCGGCGGCATGCAACTGCGTCTGTTGCCCATGCCTGGGATTGTGATGAGCGACCTCACGGTCGATGAGGATCCAGCATTCGGCAGCGAGCCGGCGCTGCACGCGACGTCCGTGGTGGCGTCGCTGCGCATCACTTCGCTGTGGCGCGGACGTCTCGAAGTGAGCCGCATCAGCCTCGACGATGCCAACCTGAACCTTGTGCGCAACGCGTCTGGCGAGTGGAGCCTTGGCTCGATTCTTCTGCGCGCCTCGCAGATTCCGAACGCCCCCACCGGCGAGCGTCATACGAGCGCCCGCCCGCGATTCCCTTACATTGAAGCAACGAACGCCCGTATCGACTTCAAGGATAACTTTGAGAAAAAGCCCTTTTCGCTGATGACTGCAGAGTTTTCGATGTGGCAGGCCAGCACCGATGAGTGGCATCTTCGCCTGCGTGCGCAGCCGGTCCGCACCGATCTCCAACTCCACCTTTCCGACACCGGTGAGATCAGCATCGAGGGCTCGCTGCATCGTGCGCCGGCGCTCAGTGCAATGCCGGTCGATCTTCGCGGGGAATGGAGCGGCGCTCAGCTGGGCCAAGTCACGCGGCTCATCGCCGGCCTCGATTCCGGATGGCGGGGCGACCTCGATGTCTCCACCACCGTCAGCGGCACGCTCGGCGATCTGCAACTACAGTCGCGGCTTCGACTCTCCGACCTGCGCCGCCAGGAATTTCAGCCCAATTCCACGATGGAGATCAACGCCGACTGCCGCAGCGAATATCACCGCGTCGAGCGGGTCTTCGACAACATCACCTGCTTCGCGCCCATCTCCAGCGGCCACCTGCTGCTCACCGGCCAATTCCAGGGCTTTCATGCGCCGCAGGCCGACCTGCAGCTTGAGATCAACAAGGTTCCCGCCGCCTTTGCGGTTGGCCTGTTCTCGCTCATTCGTCCGAACGCGCAGAACCTGAGCGTCGCGGGCATCGTCAACGGCAATTTTCATCTCGTTACGAGCGATCAGACGAAGCTCACCGGGACCGCGGATGCTACCGGCGTCACGCTGCGCTATCCCGGAGGCTCGGTGAACGTGCCTGCCATGCACTTCGTTGCGCCGCCTCCGCAGCCGGCTCCTCCACGACACGGGCGGCGTCTACAGCCGGTGCTGCCGGTGGTGAATGCGATCCAGTTGCTGCCGGTTTCGATCCCGATGGGTGAGCCGCAACCGCTGGTGGTGGATACGCACCTCAGCCGCGCAGGACTCGAGATTCACCTCAACGGACCGGCTTCTCTGGCTCGACTGCTGCCCGCTGTGGCCAACTTCGGAGTGCTTGAAAACTCTGCCGCGCTCGTCGGGTCGCGCGGGCGCGCCACTCTCAACCTGACGACCACTGCTGACTGGATGCGTCCGATTTCAGGCGCGGCCACCGGCATCGCAACGACGGGCACGATCGCTGTTGATTCCGCACAGCTGCGCCCGGCGTTTCTTCCTGCGCCTGTCGACGTGCAGTCAGCCACGATCGACGTCGGGCCCGACCAGATCGCCTGGCAGAACGTCGTCCTCACTTATCAGAAGATGCCGATGCACGGTTCGCTGCAGTTTCCGGTCGTGTGTGCGGACCCGGTTGCCGGTTGTTCGGCGACTTTCACGCTCGCCATGGGAGCCACGAATGCCGTCGCCATCGAGGCCGCACTCGGCGTCAATCCTGACACAGGATTCCTGAGCAAGCTATTCAGCATCGGCGAAAACCATCCAGCGTGGCCGTCGCTGAAGGGCACGCTGCAGTGCGAACAACTCGGTGTTGGCCCGGTTGTGATGCACAACGTGGCTGCATCGCTCGCCGTCACCGGGAACACGCTCACGTTCTCGACGTTCGACGCCTCCGCGCTCGGCGGAACACTGCACTGGAGCGGCGACCTGCGTATCGACGACGGCACGCCGCGCTGGAAGCTGAAGATGCAGCTGACCGACGCAAAAGCCAGCGCTCTCTCTGCGTCTGTTCGACGAGAACTGGGGCACTGGCCAAATCAGCGGCGACGCGAACCTCGCGATGAATGGCTATCGCGGATCGGATCTCGCCTCGTCGGCTGCGGGCGACTTCTCCTTCAGCTGGCAAAACGGATCGCTGGCGCGCATGGTTCCTGCTGCCACTTCGCAACTTGCGGAGTTCGATCGCTGGACGGGGAGGGGAACTGTTGCGGCCGGCTCGATGAAAATCACCAGCGGCGGCGTCTCGCACGCGGGGCGGACCAGCAACGTCCGCGGGACAATCTCCTTCGACCGGGAACTGAACCTCACGCTGGATACGCGGCGCGGCGGGGAGAAAATCACCGGCACTCTGGCTCAGCCCGTCGTCGGGGAGAAGTGACAGCGCACCCGACTAATTGGTGGCCGTGCGCACCTGCGAGAGCAGCATAGAGCGAAAGTCGCCGGCGTAAATCCCCAAAGCGCTTTTCGATATCGTGGAATAGCTCTTCCCGTTGCCGATGGTAAAGACGAGCTTACCTTCGCGCCAACGAGCGAAGGCCGACCATGGGACAAACGTGCGGGTTCCGTTGGGCAGGATGGTGGTGATTCCCTGCGCGTCGATACTCATTTGTCCGCCCGCGGCAGACATAGCCTTCGCCCTTTTCCTGAGCGAACGGGTGAGGCCGAGCCACATGACGCCCAGCGTTAGCGCCACCAGCCCGGCAAAGATCATGATGAGACGCAAATCGCCTTTGCCGGTGACGATCTGGCTGATCATTGCCACAAGGAAGACACACGTAATCATGAGAAGACGCGCGTTGCCAAGGGCCAGCTTCAGGCAGGTCGCAGCGTTCAGATTGAGGAAGAACGCTTCGCGCAGCTCCTCGGTACTCGTCCCGCAGGGAACCGTCATGGAAGACTCTCCTTCACTTTCAGGCGAATTTTCCTACGCTGGAGTTGATTGCAACATGCTGCACGGGGTCTGCGGCATGATCTTTTCGTGGGATTGCGGGATCGGGGTTTTCGACTCTCAGCTGGCCCGTATCGCCATCGGGCGTGCCTTCGCCGGCTCTTTCATGGAGAGAACGTTCTCACCGGCGCGGCGCAACCGTGAGAATTTTCTGGTGAACGCTGTCGCGCACTTCGGGTACGGTTCCGTCGTTCAGATCCACTTCGACCGGATCCTCTGAGAAGGTCATGCGGTGCGTGATGCGCGTATGCGCCGGGATCAGCACGCGCTCGGTGGCCGATCCGCTCATGCCTTTGACGGTGAGCGGAACCTCGGCTGCTGCATAGCCGTCATTCACCAGATCGACGGCGACCAGATATTGTCCGGCGGATTCGCGCGACGGAAAGACGCTGGCGATCGAGAGGTCCGGCAGGCCGCGATCGCGATAGACCCAGTCGTCGAAGAACCATTTCAGATCGCGGCCGCAGGCTTCCTCGAGCAGCTTCTGGAAATAATCCGGCGTCGTATCCTGGGCCGCGTTATACCCTGCCAGCGCCATCGCCAACGCTTTGTCGCCTGCTACGTCGCGCAGCATCCACAGCACGTACTCCGCCTTGGTGCGGAAGTAGACTGCGTCCTCAGCGTGGAGCAGATCCTCGCCCGAACCTTCACCGGGCGTCGCCGGCTCGGCCACGGCCAGCGCCGGACGGTCCGCATTCAGATTCTCGATGGCTGCCGATTGACCAAGGCTCTGTTCGATCCAGAGCGTTCCCGCAAACGCCGCCACGCCTTCGTTGAGCCACGCGCGCGGCGAGCGAAAAGCCCCATGCGCCAGCGCGTGCACCACCACCGGCGCGAGATGCGCCGCATCGTCGCTCGAGAGCGGCGCGGCCAGCAACTGACCGGTTTCTGCGGCTGCGTCGTCGGTCTCGGGCAGATCGAGAATCGTGGCTGTGGTCTTTGCTTTGCCCAGCCACTGTGTCACCAACGGCTCGGCCAATCCGGCTGCGGCGACGTAGCGCGGACCGCTGCCCGCATCCGCATCCGTCGCGAGCACCTGCAGCGCGTGGCCATCCACTTCCGTACGCCGTGCCACAAAGAAGGAGGGCGTGTCGAACCCGAGCCGCGTCGCGGGACGCTCCACCGTCAACACGCCGGGGAACGACGCTGTTGGTGTTGACGTCGGCTGCGCTCCTTCGATGAACTGCCCGTTCAGGATCACTGCATTCGGGGCTGGTGCGAAGAATTCGTCGGTCAGACGCAGGCGCACGGTCGCGCTCTCATCCATCCGCTTCTGCCGTCCGACTTCAGCGAACAGCTTCGCTCCGTCCTTGAGCGAGACGGGCAGGGAACTGACCGGATACCAAACCACGTTGCCGAAGCCGCGGACGCCGGTGAAATCTTCGGCGATGCGATCCCAGTCCGAAGCCTGGGCCGTTGCATCGGGTGCTCCAATCGCCGTCAACCGCGCCGCTGTGAGCGAAACCGTGCCACCGTAGTCCACGTCGAGGGTCAACTCCGCGCCGGGAGTCAGGGGCTCGGCGAGGGGGATCGAGGCCTCTGTGAGTTTTCCCGTGTGGTCGGCATCGCTGGCGAGATCATGGGCCGCGAACGCTATCTTCCTGCCCTGGAGGCCGACTGTCTCAAAGTGCAGCGAAGAGGAAAGCTGGAGCGCAATTTTGTCGAGCGGCGCAGAACTGGCATTGCGCAGCGTGACGCGCGCGTGGACCTCCATGGCCTGATCCCTGGGGTTCAGGTGGACGTCCAGATCCCACGCGGTGATTGCGATCGCGGTGCGTTCCGCATCGGTGATGGCCGCACCCGGCGCGGCTGATGGGGGAGCGGCAGCCTGGGACGGCGGGCCGGAAAACAGGACCTGGCCGGCTGGTTGAGCCGGCGCGGGGGCCTGGCCTAAAGGCTCCTGGGAGGGTGGTTCTGCTGGTTTCTCCGATTGCTGAGCGAATCCCAACGAAGCGCCGGCCATGATGGCGCAAAAAATCCAACCCCTCATGAACCCAAACCTTTTTGCGTGCGCTTTTGCGATCCGGCTGTGGTCGGCTGAGACGCCCCGGGCACCCCCGCACGCCGCTGTCGCGCCGCCTCAAACAACACCACCGCGCCCGCTGCCGATACGTTCAGCGAATCTACCTTTCCGGCCATGGGAATCCGCAGCAGGTGATCGCAGGTCTTTCGCACCAGTTCGTGCAACCCCGCTCCCTCGCGTCCCAGCACAATCACCGTATTGGACCGGAAATCGTAGCGGTCGTAATCCGTGGCGCCGCGCTCGTCGAGTCCTGCCACCCACAGATTCCGTTCTTTCAGCGTCTCGAGGGCGCGCACGAGGTTCACCACCCGCGCCAGGCGCAGATGTTCCGCTGCTCCCGCCGATGCCTTGACCGCGACCGCGCTCAGCGGCGCCGATCGCCGCTCGGTCAGCAGGACTCCGTCGACGCCGGCACACTCGGCAGAGCGCAACAGAGCGCCGAGGTTCTGCGGATCCTCCACGCCATCGAGGGCCAGCACCAGGCGCGGCTCAGGGCCCTCCAGCAGGTCCTCAAGATCAAGAAATGCCCGCTCCTGGACGACCGCCACGACGCCCTGATGGGCTGTGGTTCCGGCCAGGCGGGTTAATGCTTCCCGCGGCTCGGTCCGCACCGCAACACCCGTGGCCCGGGCCAGCGCTACAATCTCACCCAACCGGCGGTCTTCGCGCTCCCGGGCCACGCAAACGTGGTCAAATCGCCGCGAACCCGACCGGAGAGCTTCTTCGACGGGGTGCAGGCCATACAAAACGTCCATTGACGCAATTTTACGTTGCCAGGGCGCGAGTTTAGCGTTGTCAGTTCAGCAAATTCGACTGATAATGGTGGAGTTAGGTGTTGCAGCCAGGCGAATCGGACCTGTTCAGTCGCTCACTCCGTCGCCGTACGCTCCGCAAGAGGGTAGCGATGGATCTGACGCGAAGGGTTGAGAAACTCGTAACTACAAGCGTCTTTCGTTCCGCTTCTTTCGTCTCTCAAATTGACATGAGCACGGCAGCTCTCCAGCTCGCGGATGTGGTTCGGCGTGACAATGCACGGGTCATCGAAGGCCTGAAACGCCACGATCCGCAGCTGCTGGACGAGCTGATCCTGCAGTATCAGCACCGGCTGCTGCGCTATCTGCTTTATCTCACCGGAAATCGCGAACTGGCCGAAGACCTGTTCCAGGAAACCTGGATGCGGGTTCTGTTGCGCGGCTCCCAGTTCAACGGGAATTCGCGCTTCGACACCTGGCTGTTTACGATCGCTCGCAACCTCGTAATCGATCTGCGGCGCCGCCGCTCGATGGTCAGCCTCGAAGAGATGTGCGAAGCCGGCGACGAAGAGCGGCCTTTCGAAGTTCCCAGCCAGGAGAAGACACCCTTCGACCACCTGGCGACGATGGAGAGCGGCCAACTGGTGGCCGACGCGCTTCTGAGCCTCGATCCGCTGCATCGCGAAGTTCTGGTCCTGCGTTTTCACGAAGAAATGTCCCTTGAGGAGATCGCGCGGATGACGCGGGCTCCGCTTTCCACCGTCAAGTCGCGGCTCTACCGCGGATTGGCGGCGCTCAAGCCCCACGTTCAATCGGCAACCCGTTCCGTCGCTGGCCAATCTGAACGCATGGAGGCTCTATGAGCAGCGAAGTGCTCCGTCCACGCAGAAAAATCCCCGGTCATCCTGTTCCCGAATTTGTGCTCCGTACACGGCGTTCCGTGATGGAAGCGGCGATCGATCTTCAGACGCAGCGGACGCGCAAGCGCCGCCATGCAGGCATCGCCCTGCTCGCTATGGGCGCACTGGTTTTCCTCTTTGCGCCGGCCCTTTGGAGCGCGGTCAGCGATCTCGCCACAGGTGAGCATTTCTTCGACCTGCCGATTATCATGCTGACGCTCTTTCTTGTGTTTCTCTCTGCCGCCTTTGCAATTTTGCTTCTGACCTTGAGAGATCACGCCACGCGCGGCGAACAGCGATAGCTGCCGGATAACCTCATGAATTTCGACGATCGGCAAAGGGCGGAACTGCACCCCGAAGGCTTCTCGGGCGAGATGAGCCTCATCCCCCTGTGGTCTGTGGCAGGAGCGGTGCTGGCTTTTGGTCTTATGCAGTATCTGATGTGGGTGGTCGTGCCTGCCCACCGCCATCACCCGCCGAACCTGCCATTCTGGTTCCGCTTCTACATCGACATCAGCATCGGCCTGCTCGCCGGCCTCTACGTGCTCATGATTGGCTATATCACCCGCGACTCACCCCGTCGCGGCATGAGCGTTCCCCTGTGGATGGTGGTTTGCGTCGTGATTCCCAGCGGCATTGGCGCCGTGCTCTATTTCATCCTGCGTCTTCCGGTGCTATCCCACTGCCCGGCGTGCAATGCGCGCATCGAGGCTGACTACCACTTCTGCCCGCAGTGTGCCTATCAGGTCGCGCCCTGCTGCGGCAATTGCCACCGCGCCGCGCGCATTACGGACCTTTACTGTGTCTACTGCGGCCACCAGCTGGCTACGGACAATCCGCCCGCGCGGCTGCACGCTTTCGCCGAGTAGCTGTCTCCGCACAACCTGAGCCTGTCGCGGTTCGCTGCAGTTTCGTTGGTCAGCGGCGCAGCCGTTCTTATATGCTTGCCTTGCGTGAGCGCTGTGCGCGATCGCCAGCCGGACGTATGTCCATGACCGCCCTCATTGTCGACGACGAAGAGCTTGCCCGCGAGGAGCTGAAGTACCTGCTCGACACCACGGGCAGCGTGGATGTGCTGGGCGAGGGCAAGAATGGCGTGGAAGCGGTGGACCTGATCCGCACGCATCATCCCGACGTGGTCTTTCTCGACGTGCAGATGCCTGGGCTCGATGGCTTTGCGGTCCTGAAGAAGCTGCTCGAACTTGGGGAAGGCGAGCACCTGCCGCAGATCATCTTCGCCACCGCCTTTGACCAGTACGCGGTGCGGGCCTTCGACGTGAACGCCATCGACTATCTGCTGAAGCCGTTCGACCGGGACCGTGTCCTCCAGGCCGTGGAGCGCGCCCGGCAGCGTCTGCAGGAAGCCGGAGCCGGCGAGTCCCATGCACCGCACGCCGACGTCCGTGTCGACACGCTGCTCAAGCTGATCGAACAGCACCAGGCGTCTAAGCCGCATAGCGGCAAGATCGTGCTCCAGGCCGGCAGCCGGCTGCTGCTCGTCGATCAGAAGGACATTTGCTTCGCCTCGATCGACGAAGGCGTCATCTCCGTTGTTACGCCAACGATCGAGGGTCAGTCGAAGTGCCGCACGCTCGAAGAGTTGTTCGACCTGCTCGACCCGGCCACCTTCTGGCGCGCGCACCGGTCGTTTTTGGTGAACATCAACCACATCCGCGAAGTCGTTCCCTGGTTCAAATCCAGCTACCAGCTCCGCATGGACGACAAGAAGCAAACCGAGGTCCCGGTGAGCCGCGCGCAAACCCGCCGCCTTCGCGAGCTGTTCAACCTTTAGCGCCGTGCACGCGGCCGCTGCTCTGCTTGCCTTTGCCGCCGCCCCAGTTTTGTGCCCACTTCCTCCCGACAAGCTTACCCAGGCTGTCGCGCTCAGTCATTGGCGGACTGCGCTCTACTTTGGTGGAACGGTTTGGATTGTCTTTGCTCTCTGGGCCCTTGTCCGGCTGCGCACCGGCTCGGCTGTGGCAGGCTTCGCCGAACGTGTTTCGGCGAACGGCTGGGTGCAGGGCCTGATCGTAATCCCGCTCTGGGTCCTGCTCTTCAGCGCAATGACGATCCCCACTTCGATCCTCGGCCACCACATCAGTTTGAGATTCGGCCTTTCGATCGAGCGCTGGATGCCATGGTGGATCGACTGGGGCAAGTCGACGGTGCTTACGCTCGTCGTTGCGGTCATTGCTCTCAGCGCGCTCTATGCGCTCATGCGCCGCTCACCGCGCCGCTGGTGGGTCTGGTTCTGGGCCTTCACCATTCCTGTCGAGGTTGTTCTCACCTGGGCCGCACCGCTGGTCATCGACCCGATGTTCAACCACTTTACGCCGCTCGCCGAGACTAATCCCGCGCTGGTCGATCAGCTCGAGCGCGTTGCCGCGCGCGGCGGGCTCGACATCCCGCCCAGCCGCATCTTCCTCATGGATGCGAGCACGCGTTCCACCGGCGCCAACGCTTACGTCACCGGACTTGGCGCCTCGAAACGCATTGTCGTGTGGGATACGACGATTCGCCTTGAGTCTCCGCGCGAAATACTGTTCACCTACGGGCACGAGCAGGGACACTACGTGCTGCATCATGTGGCGAAGGGCATCGGCTATTCGACGGTCGTCATCTTCGTCTTCTACTGGTTTGCATTTCGGCTGATGCGCGCGCTGGTGCGACGCTACGGCGACACGCTGGGCATCCCGTCGGTCGAGAGCTGGGCGTCCCTCGGGCTCTTCTTGCTGTTGGCCTATGGGCTCAATTTCCTGGCGCAGCCGATTGCCAACACTATCAGCCGCTCGATCGAGCATCAGGCGGATGTCTACGGCCAGGAGGTGATCCACGGCCTCGTACCCGACCCGCAGGCCACCACGGTCAGCTCCTTTTGCACCGACGCGGTGGTTTGGCTCGACGACCCCAGCCCCAATCCGTTCGTAGAATTCTGGACCTACAACCACCCCTCGACCGAGGAGCGGGCCCGGTTCGCCGCCCACTACGACCCCTGGCGGCCCGGGCAGGAGCCCAGGTACTTCCGGGACGACAGAACGCTGACCGCTCTCACGGCCCGCCATTCTCGAGTGCCACGCGGTTCACGATGCGTTGCAGAAAGACCACCTTCAGATTGATGCGGCGCGCCACATCGGGGAAGAACTCCGTCACGTAGTTGCCGATTGGCGCGCTTGCCCATCCGGCCGCAATTCGCTCCGCACCGGGTCCCCATCCCTGCTCCTGATAGGGAACGTAGGAGACGTCCACCGCCTCATCGATGATCGACCCGACGACCGTCGAGTAGTTGATCATCCCCTTGCCCGTGTCGCTCGTGGTCCAGAACGGCTGCCAGGCGCAGTGCAGGATTCTCCGCGTTATCGAGGCATTCGGCATGCGGTGGTAGTGCGGGTCCTGATGATCGATCGATGGAATCAGAAACGTTCCCACGAATTCACCCGTCACGTCCTCGGTCAGCGTGACGCCG
Organism: uncultured Acidobacteriaceae bacterium; assembly: GCA_963705765.1. Lineage (GTDB taxonomy): Bacteria > Acidobacteriota > Terriglobia > Terriglobales > Acidobacteriaceae > Palsa-343. Next base: position 43,198 of record CAVPKU010000052.1, read on the forward strand.
CTCAGCTTTGCCCAGCCGTGAAAGCCGGGTCCGTACGGCGAGTGCGCATCGGTGCCCACGGAGATCAGCGAGGTGGCGCCAATGGTCATCAGGTTGAACGGATCCACGACGGCGCGAATCGCGATCCTCCCCAGTTCCTTCGGCGTGTAATTGTGGACCGCGTTCTGGCGCAGGTAGCTCGAGAAGACATCGTTGCCAGGCTCGCAGCAACTGCGCATCGGCATGGCCTGGCTGCACGCGCTCGTCACGCACCACTTTGGCAACGGTACATAGGTCGGTTGCAACCCGGGGACGCTCAGTCCGGCAAGAGGGCGCGCCTCTGGAGGGAAGGTCTCCTGTTCCGCGCCGGTTGTTGTTGCCGCGGCTATCGCGGCGACGGGTTCACTACTCAGGCCCGGAATCGGCTCCGCGTTTGCGCGGAAACCCGGCGGCCCATTCGGCGCGCTGGCGATTTCGTTGTGAGGAACTGGCGCGTCTGGCAGGTCGGTCTGTGCGACTCCAGTCGGCATCGCACCAAGCGCCAGAATGGTTCCAACGCTCCAGGGCAGCATCCTCAGGCAATACCGCGTCTTTGCTCTGCGAAGAGCTGTGCAGCCGTGCTGTCTCCGCGATCCCCGCGGCCTGCCTGCGAGCATTCCCGCTGGATGTTCCTCCTGTTGCGGCGTTTGGTCGTTGCGTTCGGCCCGAACCGGCACGCGCGTGCCGCCTTCATTTAGACGAATCTCAACGGGTCCCGGACGATTGCTTGTTCTGCTTATGTCGCCGCCACGCGTTGAATGCGTCGGGCACAAATTCCAGAAAGAGGTTATTGCCTGCCGATCCCGCGATGGAAGTCGCCCAGGTTTCCATCACCACGTGCCCATTGGCGCTTGGAGCAGGATAGTATGCCGGCGTCAAGGCCGACGCGACCAGGTGGCCGACGATGTTGGAGTAGTTAACGCCGTGGCTGCCGTCGTCCTTTTGGATGACGAAGGCGCGCTCCGCCGCCCAGCCGGCTCGACCGAGATAGCCGCCGGAAGCCTTGCGGAAGTAGCGCGGATCCTCGTGGGTAAACACCGGAAAGGCGCTGCTGCAAAGGAATCGCATGGTCGCCTGCCGAACCACTGCCGCGCCGAGACGATCGCCGAACGCGCCGCTGTCGCTGCCGTAAGCCGGTGCGCCGGTCAGTTGTCCGAAGCCGGCCGACAGGAAGGCTGGTCCCAGGGAATACCACGTCGTCTCCTGGTGCAGCCAGAATTTCCACTTGTCGCGCGCATACAACGGCGGGATGCGCTCGCCGGGATCGACAAACTGTGCCCACTTGCGTTTTTCTCTCGTCGCGTGCGAAATGGGGCTCGCCGCGTTGGGATCGGGCCGCTGCGGCGGCGCCATTGGGTCCGGTTTCGCCGGTATGTTCTGTTCCTGGCCTGTGTCGGCGGTCCCGTTCATGGCAAACGTGGGTTGCGGAGCATCGGGAAGGGAAGCGATCTCCTGCGCTCGCGTCAAACGCGAGGCGAACAGAACGGATAGTACCAGCGGCAGAACAAAGCAGATTGGACGTAAAACGGACAGAAGGCTCCCGGGGGTCAAAAGAGGTTGGAGGTCACTTCCGCGCCTGGGGATGTATTGGGTGACGTTTGCGCAATTGAGGCTGGCTCTTGCCCGGCTGGCATTGCCACTCTCTGATGGAACGACGGATTGACCTGGACCCCGCGCCTCGCAATACTAAAAGGCAGCCGCATTCTGGCAGGGAGCATCCCATGGCGGAAACATCTAACGGCCGTTTCGAAAACATCGGACGCAAAATGGACGAGCGTTTCGGCAGTTGCAGCGACAAGGTCGAGGACGACGTGAAGCGCGTGATTACGTATCTCAACGACAAGGTTGTGCCCGAAGTGCGGGAGAATTCCTCGAAGGCTCTGCGCATCGCGGCGGAGCAGCTGGCGCGGCTGGCCGATCACCTCGATCGCGCGCGACGGGCCTGACGCGACGATGGCGACGATTCTCCCCCTTCATCGCACGGTTCTGATCCAGCCGCGGCGTCTTGGTATTTTGCTTGTGGGGCTGACGCTCCTCGCCGGCTGTTCGCACAAACAGCAAGCTGCATACACGCCGCCCCCTCCACCCTCGACGACTCCGGAACCGGTGCCACCCAGCACGGTCTCGCCCGCTCCGGCGCCTGTTCCAGCACCCTCGCCTACCGCCGACGAGCAGTTCGTTGACACGCATACGCCCATCTCCTCCGAGAGCGGGATCGCCAGTTGGTACGGGCCGCCGTACCACAATCGCGTTGGCGCCAATGGCATGGTCTTCGACGAGAACGGCATCTCCGCCGCGCATCGCACGCTGCCGATGGGCTCGCTGATCCGCGTCATCAACGTGAAGACCGGGCAGTCGGCTGTGATGCGGGTGACGGATCGGGGTCCGTTCGTGGCGGGGCGCGTTCTGGACCTGTCGATTGGTGCTGCGAAGGCCGTCGGGCTGTGGCGCGCGGGTACCGGGGAAGTTCGCATCGACGTCTTCAGCACGCCGAAGCCGATGGACGAAGGCGGGCGGTGGTGCGTGCAGATCGGGGCATTCAGCCATCAGAAATCCGCGCTCGAATTGCAGGCGCGACTGGAGCGGGAGTATCGCACGGCCAACGTGATCGAGTTCCAGGGCCCGACCGGGTTTTGGGTGCGCATTCGGCCGGCTAACGACGACCGCACGCTTGCGGCGTCGATCGCGCGGACGCTTCAGCCTGAGGAAGGCGAAGCCTGGCTGGTGCGTCTGGACTAGCCGAACCTGGTGCTCGGGAACGGAGCCCGGTGCTCTGCGTTACCCTGAATAGGTATGCTCGATCTGGGCTTTGTCCGTTCCAATCTTGAAACTGTAGAGAAGAAGCTCCGCGAGCGGGGGGCCGATCCTGCTGCGCTGCTGGGTGATTTTCGTAACCTCGACCAGCGCCGCCGCGAGCGCATCACCGAAACCGAGCAACTCAAGGCCCAACGCAACAAGCTGAGCGAGGAAGTCGCCCGGCTGAAGAAGTCCGGGCAGGATGCGGCCGCCGTCATGGAGGAAACGCGTACCCTCAAGGCCCGCATCGACGAACTTGAAGCCGGGGCCGGCGAATCTGAAGAACAGATGCGCGCCATCCTCACGCGGATCCCCAACCTCACCCGGGACGAAGTGCCGGTCGGACCCGACGAGCGTAGCAATGTCGAGGTGAAAAAGTGGGGCGAGCTGCGGCGGTTTGACTTCGAGGCCAGGCCGCACTGGGAACTCGGTGCGCAACTCGGCATCCTTGACCTTGAACGCGCGGCCAAAGTTTCCGGGGCACGCTTTGCTGTCTACTGGGGCGACGGGGCGAAGCTCGAGCGCGCCCTGATCAGTTTCATGCTCGACATGCACACGAGAGAGCACGGTTATACGGAAGTGTTGCCGCCGTTTATGGTCAACAGCAAGTCGCTGTTCGGTACCGGCCAGCTGCCGAAATTTGCGGAGGATCTGTTCCGTTGTGTGGACGAGGAGGGTTTCACGCCTGGCGTCTATCGTGACAACGACCACTTCCTCATCCCCACGGCAGAAGTCCCGGTCACGAATCTTTATCGCGACGAGATCCTCGACGAGGCGAAGTTGCCGATCTCGCTGACCGCCTACACGCCGTGTTTTCGTTCCGAGGCTGGGTCCTATGGCAAGGACGTGCGTGGCATCATCCGCCAGCATCAGTTCCAGAAGGTGGAGTTGGTAAAGTTCGCGCGGCCGGAGGAGAGCGACGCCGAGCACGAGAAGCTCACGCGGAACGCTGAAGAGATCCTCGAGCGGCTGAAGTTGCCGTACCGCCGCATGCTGCTGTGCACGGGCGATACGGGGTTCAGCTCCGCCAAGACTTTTGATCTTGAAGTTTGGCTGCCTGGACAAAATCTCTATCGCGAAATTTCTTCCTGCTCCAACTTTGACGCCTTCCAGGCACGGCGCGCGAATATCCGCTACAAGCCGAAGGGCGGGAACAAGACCGCCTTTGTGCACACGCTGAATGGCAGCGGCCTCGCGGTGGGACGCACCTGGCTGGCTGTGCTCGAGAACTATCAACAAGCGGACGGCACGGTTTGCGTGCCCGACGCCTTGATACCCTATATGGGTGGGCAGCGGATGATCGAGCCGCGCCCGGGAGCGTAGAGCTTTGAGTATCGGCCGCACCCTGAAGAGCTACATCTGGTGGACGCATGAGCGGGGCAGTGTCCACTACGACGTGATGGTCACGCTCATCCTCGCTTTTATTTTTGTTACTCCAGTCTTCATTCACTACGGCGACCGCCCTAAACCGGACTGGCCGCGGAACGAGATCCGCGCTTCGATCAATCCGGCCGGCGGGATGGTGTACGAAGTGCCTGTTGAGATGGTGCAGGCCCAGGGCAGCGAGCCGACCGATCAGGACTTCGCCAACGCCATTGCTTCCACATCAGGTTCCGTCGTGGTGGACCGCTATGAGCCGGTGAAGGAGATCGGCGGCCACACCGTGGCGTGGCGCGTTTGGGCCCACCGCTAACGTGGGGCTTCCAACGGATGCGCATCTTCCGGGAAGATTCCGTGTCAGCAATTGCATCTATCCCTTCAGGTCCGGCTCGTTGGGTCGAGCTTTGGATCGAGGAGGAACCAACCTGATCCCATGAAACCAATGAAGCAAACAACCTTTCTTACTGCTGCCGTTCTTCTTCTGGCTCCTGCCCTCCTGCGCGCGCAGGATGCAAATCTTCAAAAGGTTTTCACTCAGATGGATGCTTCCGCGCCGAAATTCCAGGACGTGACGGCGGACATCAACGTGGATAACTACACCGCGGTGGTGCAGGATCACCAGATGGACAAGGGCAGCACGGCGTTTCGCCGCGCTGGTCATTCCATCGAGATGGTGATGACGCTCGACAAGGGTCAGCCGGGCGAGCGCGACATTCTCTACAAGAACGGCGAACTGGATTACTACCAGCCAGGCGCAAAGCAGGAGACCATCTTCTCCTCGGGCGCCAACCGCGCGCAGTACGACAGCCTGCTGGCGACCGGCTTCGGGGCTACGAGCAAGGATCTGGACGCGGGGTGGGAAGTGACTTACCAGGGGATGGAGGCGATCGACGGCACGCAGACGGTGAAGCTCGATCTGGTGCCGAGGCTGGCGAACATTCGCAGCAACATTTCGAAGCTCACCATTTGGGTCGATCTGGCGCGGGACATCTCGTTGAAGCAGGTGATGACGCAGCCGGACGGCGACTCGCGCACTGTGACCTACTCGAACATCCGCTACAACACTCACCTGGGCGACAAGCTCTTTACGTTGAAAGTCGCCAGCGGAACTCAGGTGCAGCGGCGTTAATGCAGCGGAAACCTGTTGGCGAAAAGCTGTTCGCAGCAAGGCGATTCGCGAACTGCTTTGGGCAAACAACCGTGCGCAGCGACAGCATGGCAGGAGAGGCTCAGCGATCGGCTCGCCGGTGCCGCCCATGGCTCCGTGCTAAAAACCTCTTGCTAACAGCCTTCCGCGAACAGTTCCGCGGCTCAACGCTCTGCGCTCGTCCCTAGCTTCCCACCGTGTGGGTGATGGAAATCGCCGTTTTGCCATCGCTGTCGTTGGCTCCGACGGTGACCATGACGGTGCTCTTCTTTGCGTCGTCTGCCAGCGTCAATACAGCACCTTTATCGCTTTGCATGACGGAGACGCCGGAGCCGAGCTTTTCTTTGTAGTAGTCGATGACTTTGTCGGAGGAATCGCTGGTCTCAAAGACGACGGTGACCATGGTCCCTTTCGGGGTGTTGATCTTGAGTGCGCCCTTTTGCTGACTGGCACCCGGATAGGTGTCCACTCCGAGGTCCGAGGCGCTGACGGGCGTGTCGCCGGCGCTGAAGGTGCCGGCTCCGGGTACGGTGAGCTCGACGCCTTTACCGTTGTCGCTGACGTGGACGGCCTTCGAGACGCGGTAGATGCCGAACATGATGCCGGCGACCGAGAGAATCCCGAGCCCAACAAACACGGCAACGATGATGAGGATGATCTTGAGCGCGCTGTTGCTGCCTTTCTGAGGCGGGGCGGTTCCGGGCGATGCGTAGGCGGGAGGAGGCGTATAGGCGGCCGCAGGAGGCGTGTAGGCCGCTGGAGGTCGTGTAGGCCGCTGGGGGTGTGTAGGCCGCTGGGGCGTTCGAGGCGGGGGGCACATACGGCGCTGAGGCCGGCACCGCGTCGGTTGCAGCCGCCGGGGCGCCACATTTCGTGCAGAAAGCCATACCGTCGTTGAGCGGGGCGCCACACTTGGTGCAAAAGCCTGCCATGAGGTTCTCTCTTTCTTTTCCTGTTCAGAATGCGGGGCGCGCGGACCGAGCGTTTCGGCGCTGGCTCCATCCAGTTTTCTGTCGAACGGGCGGATGGGCCGGTGATCTCCCGGCCCGTCTGCCCGGTAGCGCGTGAGGGCTATACCTTCGTGCTGCCCGCGATGTTCTTCGCGATTCCGGCCGCGATCGGCACTTCGAACCACTTGCCCTGATAGGCCATGACCATCAGCAATATCCATCCGACCAGAGTGGCGAGGCTCACCAGGAGCGAGATCATGGTCCAGAGCCAGAACAGGCCGAAGCTGTATCCGCCCAGGAAGAAGAACGAAAGAATGATCCTGATGACGGTGAGCGCTCCGAACACCACGATGGACTGGGCCGCGTGAAAGCGCACAAAGGGCCGCTTATCGATCAGGAGAAAGATAATCCCGGTAAGCCATCCCAGCACATAGCACAGCAGCCCGGCAACGTTTTCGGTCAGCCCGCTCGTTCCCGTTGCCACGGGCCCGGATACAGGAGCGGTGGTTGGCGTACCCACGGCGACCGGACCCGTCGGGGCACCGCACTTGGGGCAAAAAGCAACTCCGTCCGCCATCGTCGTTCCGCATTTCCCACAGAAAGCCATGCGCACCATCCTTTTCTTGTTGTCGGTCGTAAAAACGAAAAATCCGGAGAGTAGCCGCCGGAAACAGGAGGGGGAGCAGCAGACCGGCCTTCAGGCTAGACGCCACTATACCCTCACTTTCACCTGCCCGGAAGTCTTTTGTCGTAACGGCGGGGCGGTACCCGGGCCGGCGTCGCACCGGTCACTGCGGAAACCGGCTCCGAGCATACAGGTGTCAAAAGCAATGATATAGTTGACTAAGGCAACTATATGAATTCCCCCTCGCAGCCGCCCGATCAACAGTGCATCCAGGACGTCCGGCGTTTCAGCCGTTTTTACACCGCGCACCTTGGGACCCTGGATGAGCATCTGCTGAAAAGCTCCCTGAGCCTGGCGGAGGCGCGGGTACTGTACGAGATTGCGACATCGCCGGATGGTGCGGCTTCAAGCCTGGCTGAGCGGCTGCGCCTCGATCCTGGCTACCTTAGCCGCATGCTCGCGCGATTTGAGGAACGCGGTCTGATCCGCCGCCGGCGCTCTTCCGCCGATGCCCGCCAGGCGATCATCTCGCTCACTGCCGCGGGGAGGAAGGAGTTCGGCACGCTTGACCGCCGCTCCAGCGAGCAAGTGGCCGCGATGCTCGCGCCGCTTTCCGTGGAGGAGCGCCGCCGGCTCACCGAGTCCATGGCCGTCGTCGAGACGATTCTTGATCCGGCGCCTGCTGTGAACCGCGCGCCGTTCATCCTTCGCGGTCATCGTCCTGGCGACATGGGTGAGGTCGTGAGCCGGCACGGAGCGCTCTATGCGCAGGAGTACGGATGGGACGAGCGCTTTGAAGCGATGGTCGCTCGCATCACCGCGGACTTTATCGACCAGTACGATCCCGCGTGCGAGCGCTGCTGGATCGCCGAGCGCGACGGCCAGTTCCTTGGCTGCGTCTTCCTGGTGAAAGATCGCAGCAAGAAACCGGTCGAAGATTCTTCCGGGCACGCGGCTGACCGTATGGCTCCGAGCCGAGCGGAGAAAACGGCGAGACTTCGTTTGCTGCTCGTCGAGCCGTCGGCGCGGGGGCTTGGTCTGGGCCGGGCTTTGGTTCGCCAGTGTACCGAGTTTGCGCGCCAGGTTGGGTACGAGCGCATCGTGCTCTGGACCAACAGCGTCCTCGACGCCGCCCGGCACCTCTACGAATGCGAGGGCTATCGCCTTCTCGGTGAGGAACACCACGACAGCTTTGGGAAGAAGCTAACCAGCCAGGACTGGGAGCTGATGCTCTAGGGCAGGAGTCTAAGCTGGCGGAAATTCAAGGGGCGTCGGCGCCAGGTGCTGGGGCTCCGGCAACGGAACACCGCGCTCGTCGTCGGCTTCAATCAGCGCTTCGAAGAGCATGGTGTACAGCCCCTGTCGTCCCGCGAGCCGCACGCGCCGCTCCCGCAGAAAGCCGAACCGGAATGGCGAAAACTGCTCGGCATCGGCGAGAAACTCCGGCGAGAAATGCTCGTGCGTTGCCGCGACCGCCATCAGGATCAGCGATCGCCAGCTCATGCGCAGCAGGCTCTTCAGCATCGGCGATCCATTTGCGATCGCCTCCATCTCGTTGCCCACGTATTCGGCAAAGGTGAGCAGTTGGATCACGCGATCGTCGAGGCGCTCGCCACGCGCCACGGCTCCTGAGAACAGGGTCATCGACCCGCGCTGCATATCCTCGCGCACATCCTGCAGATCATCGCCCAGTTGCAACAGCACGCCCCAGTCGAAGGCGAAGCGGCTCTCTTCTTCGCTGAGCCATCCGCGGGCCAGGCATGCATCGGCGAGCACCGATGTGCCGCCCTTGGCGCAACTCAGCAACACCAGGTCGGCATCCGAGCCGCGGCTCCTGACCTGCGCGATGCTATGCTCCTGCGCGCGGTGGATGGCGAGCATGCAATCGAAGACTTCGGGAAACCGCGCTCGCGGATATTGCGTTTCGACCAATTCGACCAGGCGCCAAAGCGCTGTCTCCAGGTCATTCTGTGCCGCGAGTCTTTCTCCGCGCAGACGCTCGCGAAAGCGCGCACTCATGTGCAGCTTCGCTTCGGAGGTCACCTCTTCGCGGTCGAGGAAATTGTCGCTGTAGGGATACAACATGCTGTAGCCGAGAATCGATGGGGTTAGCTGGATACGCTCCCCGAGCAGCGGTTGCAGCCCGCAGGCAGTCCAGGCATTGCGGCAGGCCTGGATGATGTCGGGCATGCTCAGGTCGCGATCGAAATGCCGCGCCCATCGCGCGAGGCGCGTCCCCACCGGCAGAAAGTCGTCGGTGAGCATGTGGGTGGCGTCGTCATTGAGATCGAGAGCGAGGGCAGAGAAGCGCGCGAACTGCTCCGTCACGCGCTGCTGGGTTTTGCGCCGGGCCGCGGCGGTATGGGCTCCACGCGCTCGCTTCAGCGTGGTCTCCACAGCATCGAGCGCTTCGTCGTAGGCCTGCTCTCGCCGCGTCTGTTCCTCCGCACTGTAGCGCCGGGCGTCCGGCATCAGGGGCTGCGCGCAGGCGTCCCACACAGCGCTGGTCTCAGCTACGCGCGTCTCGACCCACGTCCAGCTGTAGCGGCCATCCATGTAACGAATCTACGCAATTGCGCGCCCGGAGGTTCCTGCCAGTCCTCGGCGTGAGAAGAGGAATCGCCGTGGGAAAGCGCTGCAGGCAAAAAAGATGGAGAGAACGGTCTTCCGTTCTCTCCAGGGAGGCTTCATGCGCCGAACCGCGCCGGAGCGAACTCCGATACGGTGCGGTTTAGAAGAACGCTTTGAGGGCGATCTGCACGATGCGCGAGTCCGCGTTGCTGCCCACCGTGGCCCGGGTGCTGCCGAACGCGCCGTTGGAGAATGTCAGGTTCGGATTCGCCAGCAGCGGATGGTTGAAGATGTTGAAGAACTCGCCGCGCAACTGGAAGCTGAAGTTTTCGTGCGAGGCCATCGGAGTGATGTTCTTCAGCAGGCCGGTATCCACATCCTGAAGGCCGGGTCCACGCCAATTTCCTTTGCCCGTATTGCCGTAGGATCCCAATGCCGGCGCGCCGAAGTTGGCCGGCGTGAGCCAGGCAACGCAGTGCGCAACGCCCGCGCATCCGCCGGGCGCGCTGCCGCGTTTGCCAAACTGACCCGACGGCCCAACATAATCCGCGCGATCGAGATTGTTGCCTGTCTGCGACCGATCCGTTCCCGCCAGAACCGTCAGCGGATCGCCCGATATGTACGAATAGATTCCGGTCCACTGCCATCCCCCGACAATGTTCCGGACAAACCCGTTAGCGCCTGTCAGCTTCGGAAGCGTCCACACATAAGAAGCAACAAAGCGATGCCTGTGATCGAGTGCGGAATATCCGGACTCGAACGCATGCTGCCGTGGGTCGTAGAACGACATACCCGACCCAAGGCTCGATCCGATATCCGTGATGCCGCCATTCTCCGCCAGTCCGTAATCCCGGGCTTTCGAATAGGTGTAGTTGGCCAGCAGCGTGATCTGGTTCAGAATGCCGGTTCCTGCCGCCGGCCGCTTCTCCAGATCGACCTGGATACCGTTGTAGCCATTCGAGCCGTTGTTCCGGTTCTGGTAAATGATGCCGAACGGCTGGTACGGCCGCCGGTTCTGCAACGAAGCCGTGCTGCCGGCCGTATAGACACCGGGGTTCAGATTCACGTCCTGGCGGAGATGCACGCCCCGGGTTCCAACATAGGAGACGTGCAAGACCGAGTCATTGCGCACCTGATACTCCCAGGTCGCGTTCCAGTCGTAGATTTCCGGCGTAGTCCACCGGACCCCCGGCTGCAGGCCGAAGACCGTCGGATTAGCCACAAAGGTGGCGTTCTTGGGTACGTTCTTCAGCGTGTAGCGCAGCGGGAAGGCGGACGTGAAGCTGGGATAATTGGCCTCGGGATTGGTCAGTGGGCCAATCTGCGAAGCTCCGGTGGTTGAATCGTTCAGGTCGATGCGCAGGCTGAAAGGGGCCGAAATCGATGCGTCGTTCAGGAACAGCCCCGGCAGCCGCGAGTAATAGAAGAGCCCGCCGCCGGCACGCAGCGACATCCTGCCCGTACCCGTCATATCCCACGCGACGCCCACCCGTGGTGCGATGTTATTCAGGTCTGCATTTTCGCCGCGATCAGGAACCCCAACTCCGTTGTACTTATCCCCGATGAAGAACAGCCCCGCCGGCGCACTCGGAACGATCGCAGAGTGAACCCCGGCAAGGTTGGCGGCTGGGAGGAACTGCTCGATGCGTCCCCAGATTTCCTTCATCACCTGCTGCGGTTCCCAGCGCACCCCGTAGTCCAGGGTGAGGCGCGGCGAGACCTTCCACTTATCGTTGCCGTAGACCCCCTGAGGATTCTCGCGCGAGTCGGAGAAATTCGCCCGACGTCTGGCTGAACGTGTGCTGATAGCCAAGCAGGAAGTTCGCCATCGCCAGTCCCGATACGTCATCGGTAAAGTTGAAGCTCCCATTCTCCAGATCGGTGTTTCTGACGTTCGACTGATCCAGCTCCAGATCGTAGCCAAACGTGAAATCGTGCTTGCCCTTGTTCCAGTTCACCACTCGCGCAGGCCGCCGGTATTGCGGATGAACTTGCCGTCGGTGAAGTTGCCAAGCGTGAAGTCGCCGGACACCGCGAAGTTACGGATGCCGCTCTGGTTCGTCGGCAGTTGCCAGATGCTTGAACCAAAGGTCTTCATGTCCGGAACTGTGCCGCCCGGACCGCCCTGCTGGCCGCGATCCGACGACGCCCGCACGATACTCGGCGTCACGGTGTTGACCACATTCGGGCTGAAGATTCGCGTGTAGCTAACCGCCCAGTTCTGCGTCTGCACCGTCGAACCCGGTCCGTCGGTCAGGATGTCCTTGCCGTCGTAGGTGGGCGCGTGGTGGTAGCGGTCCAGGTAGAAGCGTCCAGAGAGCCGATCCTGGCCGCGGAACACCTGATCGAACTTCACGACATACTCGTCGAAGTTCTGCTGGAGAGGCGTGGAATAAGTGACAAAACCGCTGGCGTTGGCCGATGCAATCGGCATCAGCTTGGTCATTGCCAGCGCCACCGGATCCAGCGGCCCGACGTTCGTGTCGCTCGGCATACGCGGTATGCGTAAACGGGTTGGTGATGTTAACCACTTTGCCTTTGGGGTTAGAGGGGCCGACGGTCGCATAGTTCGTGAAGTCCCCGGTCAGGTTGGCCGCCAAGGGAACCGTCGCATTGGTGGCGTTGTTCGCGCTGCGGATGATCGTCTTCTGCCATCCACCGAAGATAAAGGTGGTGTTCTTGTGGATCGGACCCCCGATCGTGGCGCCAAACTGATTGCGCTTGAGCGGGTCTTTCGCGTTCGCAAAATAGTTGCGTGGCGTTGAACACCCGGTTCCGCACAAATTCAAATGCGTCGCCGTGCCAGCTGTTCGTCCCGGATTTGGTGACCACATTCACTACCGCGCCCGCATTGTTGCCGTACTGTGCGTCGAAGCTGTTGGTCTGCACGCTGAATTCCTGCAACGCATCAGGGAAGGGGAACGGATTGTTGGTGTTGCTCATCAGGTCTTCGTTGTCTGCGCCGTCCAGGTTGTAGCCGATCTGGTCCGGCCGTGTGCCGTTCACGGAGATCGCTTCGGCTCCGGGAACCTGTTTCGTGTCGCCCTGCTGCGTGCCCGGAATTGTTCGACCGACAAATTGATGGCGCCCGGCACCAGCAGCGTCAGGTCCGCCGCGTTTCTGCCGTTTAGCGGAATATCCACCAGGCGCGACTGCTCAATCACCTGGCCGAGCGTTGGGCTGACTGTGTTCACCTGCACAGCGGATGTTTCAACGGTGATGTGCTGCGTGGTCTCGCCGACCTCCAGCTTCACGTCCATATCGCGCGGTCTGATCGGCCAGCAGCACGATGTTCTGCACGTATTCCTTGAACCCAGCCGCCTCCACTGACACGGAGTAGGTGGCTGGCGGCAGGGAAGGCACGTTGAACTGGCCCGCGCCGTTGCTGGTGTCCGTTCGGGTGACGGATGTATTCAGTTGCGTAACCGTGATGCGAGCGCCGGAAACCACCGCACCCTGTGGATCGGTGACCGTACCTGTAATGGTTGTGTTGCCGCCTTGCGCGAAGGCAAAGCCGGTGAATGCGAACAGCGCCACAAAGAGCGCCGCCTGCAAAAGGCGCACGCCTCCCTTTAAAGTCTCCCTGATCATCCTGTCCTCCTCAGCAAAAGCACAGCACGTTAGTTTTGTTTGAGACGTGAACTATCTGTCGTCTCTTGTTGGCACGCGAATGTACTTTGCCGCACGGCCACTGTCAACCCGAAAAATACGGAGTGTCAAATCAATCAAGAGATGGAGTGGCAGAAAATGGCCCGGCCGATGATTTGTTGCTATGGGAAACGATTACCCGGCCCCTCGCTTTGCCTCCGGCCCCTGTAACCTGTCACCTGTAGCTTCTCGTCCGTAACCCACTGATGCCCGCCGCCCTCGACTCCATCCGCGTCGTCGAACTCACCGAAGCGCTTGCCGGGCCGTACTGCGCGATGCTGCTCGGGGATCTCGGCGGCGATGTCATCAAGGTCGAGCGTCCTGGCTTTGGCGACCAGGCCCGCCGCTGGGGGCCGCCGTGGTGCGGCCCCGAATCCGCTTACTTCCTGGCCGCCAACCGGAATAAGCGCTCCATCGCCCTCGACTACGATCACCCCAGCGGCCGTGAAGCCCTCGAGCGCCTGCTGGGCCGCGCCGACGTTTTCCTCGTCAATCAGCCGAGTATGGAGTCGCTGCGCCGGCGCGCTCTCGATCCCGAAGCGCTCGCGGCGCGCTTCCCGCGCCTCATCGTCTGCTCGATCACCGGATACGGACTCCGCGGCCCTAATGCCGGCCAGGCCGGCTACGACATCATCGCCCAAGCCGAAGCCGGCATCATGAGCTTCACCGGAGAATCAGGCGATCCCCCCATCCGCTATCCTGTCGCCCTCGCCGACCTCATCTGCGGCGTTTACGCCACGACAGGAATTCTCGCGGCATTGTTTGCGCGGGAGCGGACGGGACGCGGGCAGTGGATCGACATGGCGCTTTTCGATTCGCAACTCACGCTGCTGGCGAACATTGGCAGCAACTACCTCAACGCTGGAGTGCTGCCGGAGAAATGGGGCAACGCGCATCCCAGCATCGTGCCTTACCAGCTGTTCGAGGGCCGCGACGGTCGGACCTTTGTTCTCGGGGTCGCCAACGATTCGCTCTGGCGGAAATTTGTCGAGATCCTCGGAGTGCAGGATTCGATCGGCGCCGATCCGCGCTTTTTGACCAACCCGCTGCGCATCCAGAACCGCGACGCGCTCATCCCACGGCTTCAGGCACTCCTGCGAGAACGCGACGCCGCCGACTGGGTCGCTGCGTGCAGGCGGGCCGCCATCCCTGCCGCTCTCATCCATACTGTCGAGGAAGCCCTTACCACCGACCAGGCGTTAGCCCGAGGCCTCATCGTCGAACTCGAGCACCCGCTGCTGGATTTCGTTCGCACCATCGCGAACCCCATGCGGCTGTCGGATACGCCTCCGACTTATCGGCTGCCACCACCGCTGCTCGGCGAACATACAGAGGACATCCTCGCCGAACTCGGTTTGCCTCCCGGTGCGCTCCGTTGAACTTTTGTCAGCGCGTGCAGATCGGTCAGCGAGCGAACTGAGTCAGCTGAACGAAGGGACGTTGGAGTTCCTTCCCCGTCGCTCGCTTTGTTCTCCTGGTTGAATGTCGGGAAGGGGACTGGAGGCGCGGGTCGGAATCGAACCGACGCATAAAGGTTTTGCAGACCTCTCCCTTACCACTTGGGTACCGCGCCCTGAACAGGAAATCTTACGCCACAGATGTGTTTCCGGCCAACGCAGAGCGCGTCGGCCTCGGACTGGAGCGGGAGACGGGACTTGAACCCGCGACCCTCGCCTTGGCAAGGCGATGCTCTACCACTGAGCTACTCCCGCTTGGGTTCCTCCTGAGTATATCGGTCGCCTTCGCAATGGGTCAACGCACACTTTCGGGGTAGTCCACCTGCACGGCCACAATCTCATACGGTTTAAAGTGCACCGTCACCGCATCCCCTTTTACTGCGAGCGGCGCGCCCTCCGGCTTCTCCATCAGATTGGTCTCCGTCGCGCCGGTCGCACCCGGCGGAAGGTGCAGCTCAGCGCTGCCCCCCTTGCCTGCCCACTCAAAGAAGTGGAAGACCAGCGCGTGGGTGTCCTCGGCCTTCTTCATGGCGGTCAGCACCACATCGTCCGGCGAGATGGCGACAAACGAGTGTTCGCTCGGCAGAGTGCCGGTGTGCGCCTCGACCTGCATCGCCTTCAGGTGGTAGTTGAATTCGTATCCGCGGCGCTCCGTCATGGCCTGTTTCCAGTCACCCGCATGCGGATAGAGCGCGTACTGGAAATGCTGATGGCCGCGGTCCGCGTTTGGATCGGGCCATACCGGCGAGCGCAGCAGCGTCAGGCGCAGCATGTTCCCCACGCCGTCATACCCGAACTTGGCTTCGTTGATCAGGCTGAAGCCGTGCTGCGCGTTGCCCAGGTCGCCCCAGCGCTGCGCGCCCACTTCAAACTGCGCCTTCTCCCAGCTGTTGTTGCGCGTGGTCGGCCGCTGGATCGTTCCGTAGGGAATTTCGTAGGTCGCAAACGGGCTTGTCGCGGACAGCGGAAACGCCGCCTTCAACAGCACGTGCGTCTCGTGCCAGTCGATGTCATTGACCACCACTACTTCGTCGGCGCCCGCGTCGAGCTGAATCTCCTGTACAAACTTTGAGTTCTGCCAGTGTCGCGTCACCCGGATCGAAGCCCGCATCGGTCCGCTCTCCACCACCTGCACCGAATCAACCGGAGTGATCAGCGTGGGCGGCTGATCCAGGGTGCCGGGATCGATGTTCCACGCGTCGTAATCCTTCGGTGTGTCTTTGAAGGCCTGGAGTTCGTTGCCGCATGCGCCCTTGGCCAGCGTTTCGAATCCGGCCTTCTTGTCGTACAGCTGGGTGATGCATCCCGTGGTCGGATCGACTACTACCCGCAGCACCGCGTTTTCCATCGTCGTCCCCGTCACCTTCAAATCGCTGGTGAACGGCCGCTTGCCTGGCACCACGCGCAGCACTGCATAACCCATCGACGGCACATCGTGTGCTTCGACCAGCAGATGGAAGGAGTTCGTCGATACATCCTTCGACAACACGGCCGACGGCAGCACGGTCCCCTTCGCGTCCAGCACCGCAACATCCGGCGTCGCCGTGGGCATCTGCACGTCCACCGTGAATTCCCCCGAGCGTTTCCACGCCAACGGATTAAAGACCAGCACTGGGACGCCGGCCGGTAGGCGCGTATCGATGTGCGCCGCCACCGTCTTCAGGGCCTTCTGCGAAATCTCGTTGGTCGACCTGTGCACCGCGTCATAGTCCTTCTGCGCGTCCTGGTAGATCACGCCGATTCCCGACCCCGCCGCGAGATCGTGAAAATCATTGAAGGTGATCTTCTTCCAGTCCTCGGTCAGCTCCTCGCCCGGATACGCGTTGCCGTCGAGCCATGCCAGCGATGCATACTTCTCTGCGTTCAGCGTCCATTCCGGACTCTCGCGCATGTTGCGCTTGTGATTCGCCTGCGTGGTGAACACGCCGCGGTGGTACTCGAAGTACAGCTCACTCTTCCATGTCGGAATATGAATCTGCCCGTCGATCAGAGACGGCGGATGATATCCCTGCGCGATGGTCTGGTAATTCCACACCGGCGAATCCGGCGCGAGTTGCTTCTCAACGGTGGAGAACCAGGGCTGCGCCGTCCCATATTCCTCTTTCGGCACAACCTTATTACTCTGCATCCAGTGCAGCCCTTCATCCAGCATCGCGCGTGTCGGCCCGCCGCCGTGATCACCCACGCCGAAGAGGTCCATCATGTTCGTCATTCCCGGGGCATAGTCCCGTGCCGTTGCCAAGTCCACGCTCAGCCGGACAGGATTCAGATTCGTGTTCGCATAATCGTGCGGGAAATAGGTCAGCACCCTGCTGCCATCCGGCGACTCCCACCAGAACAGCTTGAAGGGCAGCTGATTGGTGTCGTTCCAGGTCATCTTCTGGGTCACGAAATAGTCGATGCCGGTCTTCTTGTAGATTTGCGGCAGCTGCCAGTTGTATCCGAACGAGTCAGGATTCCATCCGATGCGCACATCCACGCCGTAGTGCTGTTGATACCAGCGCTTGCCGATCAGGATCGAGCGTGTCGTCGACTCGCCGTCGGGCATGTTCAGATCCGGCTCGACCCACATGCCGCCCACAATTTCCCAGCGGCCTTCTTTGATGCGCCGTTTGATTTGCGCATCGATATCCGGATAATCGCGCGCCATCCAGTCGTTGTAGGCCGCCGCGGACTGCGTGTACGTGTAGGTCGGATACTCGTTCATCAGCTGCAGAGCGGTCGAGAAGGTGTTCTTCACCGTGTCGACCGTCTCGGTCCACGGCCACAGCCACGCTGCGTCGATGTGCGAGTTGCCCGTGAGATGAAGCGTCGCCTGGTGCATCATCGGCTCCAGCGCGCCCATGGTGTTCTGCGCATCGCGTAGAGACGAGTCGAAGGCCAACTGATCCGCCGCGTCCAGCGCCTTCACATCTACCTGACCGATCGCCTTCGACAAGGTCGCCTTGTCGGCATCAGGATTCTTCGACAAACTCGGGATCAGCACCGCTGCCGACAAAAACTCTTCGCCCAGATCCTGAGGGCTTGGCCGCTCCTGCGAAAAAGAGACACTCATCGGGCTGCCGGCAAAATGTTTCTCGTCGACGGTTGCCATCAGCTTGACTGCGATCAGCACGCGATCGCCGGCCCTGGCCCGATCGAACAGGACAATGGGCTCAAGATCGTCGCCCATGGCGACACGCCGCCCGTTGAAGTAGATGATCTGCGGCAGCGGTCCATTCACCCACGCCTGAAATCGGAACCATATCCGCACGCCGGTTAGATCGTAGCCGTCGAGATTCTTCGGTACCTCCACCCACTGCCGGAACCACAACGCGTCTTTTGGGAACGTCCCGTCCACCTTCGCCACCGGCCACGACGAGTCATCGACAGAGGGATCTTCCGCGTGCGCCAGATCGCCGACGTGATAGCGCCATGTGCCGGGCTGCAGGTGGCTCAGGTTTTCAATGCGGGCGATGGTCGCGCGTTCCGACTCCGGTAGCTGCTTCTCAATATCCAGGCTCTGTCTCAGAAACTGCGCGTGCAGAACGCCGCTGAAAAACAAAACAACCACCGAAAATCGCAACCCATTTCTGAACACGATAACCCCTCGGAGAAGGACACAAGGCCTGCGCTTTATCTGCGCGTCCCAGCCGTTGAGGATAACACTTTGCACTACCCTCCGCGTCCCCTGGCAGCCTTCGAGGTACCTTCTTCTTCCTCCCATCCTGTGCGCTCGCAGTGATGCGACGGCGTTCCTCGTGGAGAGCGATACAATGCCACCGGACTACCCCGCACGCAGGAGTCGCCGTGAAGCGCCTGGTTCCGCTCGCACTCGTCCTCGTCTCTGTTGTTTCCGCTCACGCGCAATACACTCGCGGCATCGGAGTCTATCCTGGCAATCCGGCCGAATATACCGGGCCCACGCTTATCGCGGA
The DNA here is from genome assembly GCA_963705765.1 of uncultured Acidobacteriaceae bacterium. Classification (GTDB taxonomy): domain Bacteria; phylum Acidobacteriota; class Terriglobia; order Terriglobales; family Acidobacteriaceae; genus Palsa-343. The sequence continues at coordinate 61,707 of CAVPKU010000052.1, forward strand.
CGCTGCGACGTATCGCAACCTGGCGCTGCACCGACCCGCGTATCAGTCGAGCGCCTACGACTACAACCTGACCGCCCAGCTCGTCACCGACGGCATCAAGGAGCCGACTCCGCCTGGCTACATCGTCGCTTCCACTTCTTCCAGCGGTGTTCTTCCAAAACACGAACGCGAAGTCTTCCTCGATGGCAACGTCACCTCGTCGATCGACGTCACCGGCGACCATCCCTGGGTCGAGTTCGAGATGGTGGGCGGAACTACATCTCCTGAACTCGACCGCATCGACTTGTGGCTGCGCTGGTTCCGCGTTAAGGTACCCGACTCTGGCTTCACCGCTCTCGTTTCGGGCTCCGACGACGGCAACCACTGGACCGAAGTCGGCCGTTTTGTTGGCGCCTTTCCGCGTCAGACTTATGACGGACCCAGCTTTTCGCAATCCATCCCCTTCACTGCGCCCGCGCATTACCGCGACTACCGCGTCGAGTTTTCTGCGGAAGGCATCACCACCTGGGGCGTCGCGGAACTCGCAACGTGGAACCAGGGCAGGGAAGTGCACGTCGCGGGTCCAGAACATTTTTCCAGCGCATGGATGTCGGCGGGTTCCGGCGAAGAATGGGTGTCCATCGACCTCGGCGCGGTCTGCACTTTCGACCGCATCGTCCTGTCGTGGATCAGCCGCGCCGCCGCAGGCTCGATTCAGGTCTCGAATGATGCGAAGCAGTGGCAGACTCTCCAACCTCTCCCGCCACAGCGAACTATACTAACGACCTCCATCTCCCGCATCCCGCCCATGCTCGCTATGTGCGCGTGTTAATGATGCAACCCGCGCAACCCAGCCAGCCCTACATCCTCAGCGAAGTCGAAGTCTGGGGACGTGGCGGCCTCGTGCCGACTGCGCATCCTGCGGCCGCACCCGCAGGCGATGGTTCGCTACAACTGAGCGGTGGCGACTGGCGACTGCAGCGCGCGACTCTCGTTTCCGCCAGAGGAGAGAAAATCGCCGATCCAAATTTCTCTACGTCGGACTGGATGATCGCGACAGTCCCCGGCACAGTGCTGACGAGCTATCTCAACGACGGCGCCATCCCTAACCCAGACTTCGGAGACAACCAGTACGCTATCTCCGACTCCTTCTTCTGCGCAGACTTCTGGTACCGCGACGTATTCATCGCCCCGGCGCTGTCAGCCCGGTCAACACTCATGGCTCAATTTCGACGGCATTAACTGGAAGGCCGAGGTCTATCTGAACGGGCATCACCTCGGCCGCATCGGCGGCGCGTTTCGCACGCGGCCGTTTCGACGTTACCGCCGTTATGTCCATCCGAACGCGGCCAATGCGCTTGCCGTCCGCATTATCTTCAATGCGAACCCTGGCAGCACAAAGGACAAAGCCTTTCCCACGGTGAATGGCGGTGCGCTCGGTCGCGACAACCCCACCTTCCATGCGTCGGCCGGGTGGGACTGGATCTCCACCATTCGCGGCCGCGACACTGGCATCTGGAACAATGTATCGCTAGACCAGGACTGGCCCGGTGACTATCGAGTCGCCGCTGGTCTCCACGACGCTGCCGCTGCCCGACACCACGCACGCCGATGTCGCCATCGACGCCACACTGGTGAATCAGGAACCACAAGCTGTCTCAGGCACACTGCGCGTCACCTTCGGCGACATCCGCATCGATACGCCGATCACTCTTGGCGCCGCCGATTTCAAAACCCTTGACCTCGACCCTACGACCTCGCCCGCTCTCCATCTCACCAATCCCAAACTCTGGTGGCCCAATCGGCTACGGGGATCCGAACCTCTATCCGGTCACGATCGCTTTTCTCACGGGCAATCAAACTCCGACACAAAATCATTTCAGGTGGGCATCCGCCAATTCACGTACGACGATTCCAGCGGCGGGTTGAAAATTTTCGTCAACGGACGGCGCTTCATTGCGCGCGGCGGCAACTGGGGATTCTCTGAATCGATGCTCCGCTATCGCTCAGCGCGAGTACGACACGGCGATGCGCTACCACCAGCGATCTGCACTTCAACATGATCCGCAACTGGGTGGGCATGACGGACGATGAGGCTTTCTATGATGCGGCCGATCGCCATGGCATCGTGATCTGGCAGGATTTCTGGCTTGCCAATCCGTGGGACGGACCCAACCCCGATGACGACGAGTTCTTCCTTGCAAATGCGAGGGACTATCTGTCTGCGCATTCGCAACCACGCCTCGCTTGGACTCTTCTGTGGCCGCAATGAAGGATTCCCTCCGCAGCTCATCGACGATGGACTTCGCAAACTGGTGGCAAAGCTCGAGCCCGGGATCGCACTACATCTCGATGTCGGCGGATGGCCCGGTCAGCGGCCATGGCCCCTATCGCGTCGAACCGCTCCGCTACTACTTCGAGCATGCGCCCAACAAAGTTCCACAGCGAGATGGGCGCACCCAACGTCGTCGAGATGGACCGATCTGCGCCGAACGATGCCGGAATCGGCGATGTGGCCGCAGGGCTACCAATGGCCGCTCCACGACTATCTACCCGCACAATCCGGCTTCTCCGAGCGCGATCGTTCGCAACGAAATCGATCCGAGTACGGCGGTGCATCCGATGTTGCCGATTGGGTCGAGCTCGCGCAGTTCGTGGATTACAACGCGTATCGCGGAATGTTCGAGGGGCAAAGCAAGAACCGCTGGGATCTGCTCATCTGGATGAGCCACCCGGCGTGGCCGTCGCTGCTGTGGCAGACCTACGACTACTTCTTCGATACCGATGCCGGCTACTACGGCGCGAAGAAAGGTGCCGAACCGCTGCACATCCAGTGGAATGCCGCGACCGATGCCGTAGAAGTGGTGAACTACAACGCCGGCGACACGACCAACCTCACGGCTCGCGCCGAAATTCGCAATCTCGATGGCTCATTGCAATGGGAGAAATCCGCCAGTCTTGACAGCCACGAAGACTCGACCGTCTCGCCAATGCACCTCGACTACCCCGCGGCATTATCGAAGACCCACTTCATTCGCCTCACGCTGACGCGCAACGGATTGGACGGAAGCGCGAATCTTGTCTCGTCGAACTTCTATCTCCGTGGTCTGACGGAGAACGACTACGCTGGCATCCGCGATCTTCCCCCAGCCAACGTCACCGTCAAATCGCACATCCATCGCGACGGCAATCACTGGACGATCACCGCCGATCTGCGCAACACCTCGCGCGCGCCGGCTCTGCTGGTGCGAGTCAAAGCGGTCCGCAAAAAGACCGGTGACCTGATTGTTCCGGCCCTCTACGACGACAACTACATCGCGCTGATGCCGGGAGAGCGCCGCACTCTCCACATCCAACTCCTCGATGCCGACACGCGTGGCGAGCGCCCGCGGCTTGTCCTCTACGGATTTAACCTCACCGGCAGCGATCACCACTGGACACCGGCGACAACAACCGCTGCCATCGATCCCGGAGGCCCAGAATAGGGTTTCCGGCCACTGTGCCTTTGTGAGGCGAACGCCGAGCGCGGATCGCCGAACGCCCTATTCGACCTTCACGGTTGCGTTCAGCGGTAGGTTCGCCGACGAATCGCCGACCATCAGTTTTACCGGCTCCGCCTCCACTTTGAATGCACCGGCTTTTGTGTCCCAATACGCCAGGCGCGACGCCGGCAGCGGAATGTCCACCGTCTTCAACTGACCCGCCTCGACGGTGACGCGCTGGAATCCTTCCAGCTCCTGGCGTGGCCGGTCCACCTTCGCGTGCGGATATGCGACGTAAAGCTGCACCACCGCATCCCCGGTGCGGCTTCCGGTATTGGTCACATCCACAGATACAGTTAGCGTTCCGTCCTTCGCCACCGTCGGCGCGCTTGTCTTCAGATTCGCGAACTTGAACGTTGTATAGCTCAGGCCAAATCCGAACGGATACAGCGGCTCGCCTTTGAAGTACATGTAGGTGTAGCCGTCGCGGATGTTGTAATCCATGCTCGGCGGCAGCTGGTCGGTGGACTTCGGCCACGTCTCCACCAGATGCCCGCCCGGGTTGTATTCCCCGAACAGTACCTTCGCCAGCGCGGTCCCCTCATCCTGCGAGGCATGCGTCATGTGCAGAATCGCCGGCACGTGCTCCTGGCTCCAGTTGATCGCGAACGGGAAGCTGGAGACCAGAATCACGATCGTCTTCGGATTGACCGCGAACACCTGGCGCACCAACTGCTCCTGCTCGAGATCGATCCGCTGCCGGTCGCGCCCCTCGCGTCCGTCACTCGCCACGGTGCAGGGAAGTGTTCCGCCGCCGTCCGGCGTGTTGCACCCAGTCATGCGCCATGTCCGGCGCCGCATGTTGGATCGTTTCCCGACCACGACTACTGCCACGTCCGAGTGCCGCGCCGCATTGATAGCCACATTCCCCAGTTCGTCCGCCGCGTAACTCACCTTCACATCCGGTCCCACCTCGTCCTTGACGCCCTGCAGCGGCGTCACTTTGTAAGGAGGCGTGCCGCCATACCAGTCCCAGTGCACCGAATCCGCCAATGGACCAATCACGGCAATCGACTTGATCTTCGACTTATCGAGCGGCAGCAGGCTCGCGTCATTCTTCAGAAGCACCACCGACTCCAGCGCCATCTTCTTAGACACATCCTTGTCTCGATCCGTCGACCACGGCTCCGGCGTATCCTTCAGCGGCGCAAATTCAGACTGGCCCGGCGCATCGAGCAACCCCAACTTGATGGCGATGCGGAATTTGTAACGGAGGACGGCATCAATCTCGGGTTCCGTTAGAGACCCATCCTTCAGCGCTGCCTTCGTTTCATCCGCGTACTTATCGAGAAACTGATTGATCCCGTTCTTGATACATGCCACGACCGCCGCTTCCTGCGTTGGATAGATGTGGCGTGCTGTGATCATCAGACCAACTGCACCGCCGTCGGTCGAGAGCACGTTCACGTGCCACTGATCCCGCACGATGCTCCTGAGAATAGGATTCACCGCCATGGTCGTCCCGTTCCACCCGTTGTAGCTGGCCATCACCGCACTCGCTCCGGCCTCTTGAAACGCCATGCGGAATGGCACTGAATAGTACTCCCAGAACAGGCGCTCATCGAAATCCGACGAAGACCGGTCGCGCAGGTTCTCGTTCTCGTTCGCCAAAAAATGCTTCAGCAGCGGCGACACCTGCCAGTACTTGCCATCGCCTTCGATGCCTTTCGCGAATGCCACTGACATCGTTCCGTTGAAGAACGGGTCCTCACCGTAGACTTCTTCGCTACGCCCCCAGCGCGGATCGCGAGCAAGATCGGACTGCGGGCCCCAGTCCATCAGGATCTGTCGGTCGTACTTCGCATTCTCGGTGATGTAGCGTGACTCATGGCCTTCGACATCGCCGGCCTTGCGCACGAGGTCCGGATCCCACGTCTCCCCCATGCCCGGCGGCTGCGGAAACTGGGTCGTCGTAATCGGCTGACGGCCGAAGCGCGCCTCGCGCTGCACTACACCGTGGATCCCCTCAGTGCTGCCGATGTTCGGTATCCCCAGCCGTGGCACTCCGGTACGCGTGCCCAGCACGTCGATCTTCTCCTGCGTCGTCATCAGCGACAGCAGATTGTCGATGCGCTTGTCCTCCGGCAAATTCGGATCGTTGAAGGGATACTTCGGCTGCTGTGCCAGAGCCGGAGACGCAAGAACCATGAAGGCCAGGAGCAGGGAGGCGGCATTCTTCATCATTGGAGAACCGTGTCCTTCTGTCGCTCGCTCCGATGGAAACTCGGTGCGATGCGACTTTACAAACGCACCAAGGCTATCACCTCCGCTGTCGACCGGCGTCTCGAATCCCGCCTGCTCAAACGTTCCAGTACGCAATGCGAGTGGGGAGTCGGACAGCCACGGTTTCGCTGCTGTATCCTCTTCACGTTCCATTGGAGGAACACCTATGACGCGCCTGAAATCTTCGCTTATTCTCTGCGCCGCCCTGGTCTTACTCTTCAGCGCCGCGCCCCTGTTTGCCGCTTCCAACATGACCGGGAAATGGACCACCACCGACATGAAGGCGCCCGACGGCACCGCGTTCACGCTCACGTTCGATCTGAAGCAGGACGGGGCGAAACTGACCGGAACTGTTACCGGTCCGCAGGGCGATCCGCTCGCCATCGACAACGGCAAGGTCGACGGTGACAAGTTTTCGTTCACAGTCTCCTTCAACGGCATGACCATTACGCATGAGGGCACGGTCAGCGCTGACGAGATGAAGATGAGCACGAAGTCCGACGGCGACATGCCCGCGATGCAGATGAATCTGAAGCGCACTACAGATACGAAGCTGTACTAGTAAACGGTTTTAGTGCTCCGCTGCACGCTCGCAGCTCGTAACCGGGACGGTGCTCGCGCTCGAAAGATAGGCGAAGAGACAGCGAAACTAACACCTCCGGCAGGGTACGAAATGGCCTGCCTCAGCTTATGGTCGGAGGTGAGCTGTCATTGCAATACCCGGTGAAGCTCGTTCACAGCCCTCGGTCGGTCAGGAGCCCCGAGGGCTTTTTTCTTTTCGTCGTGCGAACCGACGTCCACTCTTCATCAGCGTCACGATGCATCGCGCCAAGGTGGCTTCGCCCTGGACGCGCACGTACAGCATCTGAGTCAGGAATGCTGCCCATTGAAATCAGCTGCCAGGTTGCACTCGCATCGCCGGAGAGTGAGCCCTCGAACGACGCCTGCGCTCAATTGAAGAACCTACCCGACGACACGCCCCTGTCGTAACGCCGCATCGTCAATGATTAGTGGATTAGTGCACAGTTGCCGGTTACGAATGTTCAATTAGACAACAGATAATCCCGTGATAGACTTCCCGCGGCTCTTAAAGTAGCGAGAATCGGCGGAGGGTCTCAACGACCAGGATCCCCGCTTGAAACACCATGGTCGCGTTCCCCCTGTCCCTGTCCGGCCGTAGCAAGCGGCCCTTTTGCCGGTGAGGTTCTTTCGTGGGTTTCCGTTCTGGTTTTCTGCTTTGTTTCGTTTCCAGCATTCAACGATTCACTCTCACTTCGATTCGCAAATCTCTATTCGCTCTGGTCAGGATCGCAGCGCCTGCGGCGTTCGTGCTCGCCTTATCCGTCCAGGGGGATGCGCAGATTCAGACGCTGCGCAACCAGGTTCGCGCCGAGGTTTCGTCAGGACGCGCCTCGCTGGTGCGTGTCATGCCGCTCGATCAGCGCATGAACGTTTCTATCGTGCTTCCTTTGCGCAATCAGGCGAATCTGGACAGCCTCCTTTCCCGGCTCTACGACCCGAGCAGCCCGGACTTCCACCACTTTTTGACCGTCGATCAGTTCACGGAACAGTTCGCTCCAACGGTCCAGGACTATCAGGCGGTGCTCGCCTTCGCCCGGTCGCAGGGACTTACTGTCACCGGAACGCCCGCAAATCGAATGGTCGTTCCCGTCAGTGGTACTGTCGGCCAGATTGAAACGGCATTCAATGTCACGATGAATGTCTATCAGCATCCCTCGGAAGATCGCACATTCTTCTCACCGGATCGCGAGCCGTCGGTCAATCTGAGCGTTCCAGTGGCGCATATCTCGGGCCTCGATAACTACTCTCTGCCACAGCCGATGGTCATCCCGCCACCGGCCCTGCAGCCGCAGGTTTTCAACCTGACCGGCTCCGGACCTGGCGGGAGTTATCTAGGCAGTGACATGCGGGCGGCTTATTACGGCGGTACGACACTCGACGGCAACGGGCAAACGGTCGGCCTGCTTGAGTTCGATGGTTACTATCTCAGCGACGTGAACAGTACCTTCAGCAATGCCGGACAGACTTACAACGCGGCCATCAACAACGTGCTGTTGGACGGCGCTACTGGATCTCCTGTCTCCAACGGCGAAGCAGAAGTCGTGCTGGACATCGTCCAGGCCATCGGCATGGCGCCGGGCCTGCAGCAGGTGCGCGTCTACATCGGCAACGGCCTCGATGACGCAAACGTCCTCAACTCCATCGCGACGGAAAACATCGCGAAACAAATCAGCTGCTCATGGAGCTGGCAGCCTGCCGATCCCACGACCGACGATCCATTCTTCAAGGAATTCGCTGCCCAGGGACAAAGCTTCTTCGCGGCGTCCGGCGACTACGGAGCGTACGACTCCGCTATCAGTCCCTTCTTCTATCCCCAGGAGGACGCCTACGTTACCGCGGTTGGAGGCACCCACCTGACCACAGCAGCAGCCGGCGGAATCTGGTCAGACGAAACGGCATGGAATGACTTCCCACAATATTCGATTGGCAGCGGCGGAGGCATCAGCCCGGATAGTATCGCCATTCCCAGTTGGCAAAGCGGAGTCGCGAATACTTCCAATGCCGGTTCTACCACGCTGCGCAACGTGCCTGACGTCGCAATGGAGGCCGACGAGGATAACTACAACTGCTCCTTTGGAACGTGCTCGGGCGGCTGGGCCGGAACCAGCTTCGCAGCGCCGCGGTGGGCCGGGTTTATGGCACTGGTCAACCAGCAGGCGGTGGAGGCGGGCAACGCACCGCAGGGCGGCATTGGTTTTCTCAACCCATCGATCTACATCCTCGCCGAAGGTGCGCCTTACGCGACGGATTTCCACGACATCACCTCGGGCAACAACGACACCCAGAATCAGCCAACCTTCTGGAACGCCGTCGCCGGCTTTGACCTCGTTACCGGATGGGGAAGTCCGACCGGGCAGCACCTCATCGACGATTTAGCAGGTCCACAGGTACCGGGTTTCTGGATCATCGGCTCGCCGGCGACCATCGGCGTGCTTCAGGGCGCCTCTGCTACCACCACTATCTCAGTTACGGACGGTGGAGGATTTACCGGCAGCGTGAATCTGGCGGTTACGTCCGCGCTTCCCACCGGCGTCACCGCCACCTGGGGAACGAATCCGACAACCGGGTCGAGTGTGCTCACCTTCACTGCGGCCAGCAATGCGCCCGCATCAACAACACCTCTGACAATTACGGGGACCTCAGGCAATCTCAAGGTCGCAACCACGGTGACTCTTGCGGTTCATGCGCCGACTTTCGTCCTTACTCCCTCGCCTTCCAGCCTCGGGATGAGTCCAGGCAGCAGCGGAACCTCAACCATCACGGTGACACCCGAATACGGATTCACCGGGGCTGTGAACCTCTCTATCTCCGGACTGCCCACCGGTGTTACCGCGTCATTTTCTCCAGTCTCCACTTCCGGAACGAGCACCCTCACGGTGAACGCCGGAAGTTCCGCGGTCGATGGCAACAGCACGCTGACCATTACCGGCACATCAGGCAACCTCACTGTGACTGCAACGCTGGCGCTCACGATTCATGAGCCAACGTTCCAGCTCTATGCGCAGAGCAGCCTTAATGTGGGTCAGGGAGCTACTGGCACAACGCCTGTCTACATTTTTCCGGAATATGGCTTCAACAGCAGCGTGAATCTTTCCGTGTCCGGGCTGCCCAGCGGTGTGACCGCTTCGTTTAATCCGAACCCGACAAGCAACTCCAGCACGCTTTCGCTGACCGTGGGGGCTTCAGTGCCAACGGGCACAACGTCCCTCACCATCACCGGGACCTCGGGCAACCTGACCATAACCACTACCCTGAGTCTGATCGTCCACCAACCCACGTTCACAATTGGCGGCCCGGCGACGGTGGATATGGGTCAGGGAACTTCCACGAATACCTATATTTCGGTGTACTCACAATACGGATTCAGCGGGAGCGTCACATTCTCAATCGCGGGTTTGCCCAGTGGCGTCACCGCCGTCTGGAGCCCGAATCCAACATCGAGTTACACCACCCTTACGCTTACGGCGAGTAGTTCGACCGCCGTGGGACCGAGCAAGCTAACGATCACCGGCACGTCCGGCAGCATTACGTCATCCTCCACGACGACTCTGACGATTCACCAGCCCTCGTTCACGGTCTATGGTCCAACGTCCGTCGACATCGGTCAGGGAGGCTCCGCGAACACCTATGTTGCCATCACTCCGGAATATGGATTCAACGGAAACGTCACTTTCTCCGTTACCGGTTTGCCCAGCGGCGTTACTGCTCTCTGGAACCCGAATCCAACTTCGGGCTCAACCAGTCTTTCGCTCAACGCGAGCAACTCCACTGCAACGGGATCGAGCCAGATCACCATTACCGGGACATCCGGCGGCGCGGCGGCATCTACGACGGCGACGCTGACCGTCCATGCTCCTTCTTTCACGATCTACAGCTACTCGGTGGTGAACATCGGGCAAGGATCGACGGGGACTTCCTATGTATCGATCAATCCGGCGTACGGGTTCAATGGGAACGTGAATCTCTCTGTCTCCGGGCTGCCCAGCGGAGTTACCGCGTCCTTCTCGCCGAATCCCACGACCAACTCAAGCACCCTTACGTTCACCGCCAGCAGTACTGCGGCGGTCGGAACAAAGACGGTGACCCTTACTGGAACTTCAGGCACGCTGACGGCGACCACGACTGTGACGCTGGGTGTGTATGCTCCCAGCTTCACGATCTCGGGTTCGACGATTGCCAGTATCGGTCAGGGAACCACCACACCACTTTACTTCTATGTTTCCCCGCAATATGGATTCACTGGCAGCGTGAATTTCTCTGTCTCCGGACTGCCCAGTGGTGTCACTGCCTCCTTTGCTCCTAACCCCACCACGAACACCACGACGATGACGCTCACTGCCGGCAGCACAGCGGCGATTGGTCAGTCTACGCTCACCATTACTGGCACGTCGGGGTCGCAAACCGCAACCACCACCACCACCCTCGCCGTCGCGGCGCCTACTTTTACGCTCGATGGCTGTTGCGGAGTTAGTGTAGGTCAGGGTAGCTCGGCTACGGATACCGTATGGATTTATCCGCAATATGGTTTCAGCGGCAGCGTGAACCTCTCCGTCTCCGGTCTTCCCAGCGGTGTCACTGCCTCGTTTTCTCCCAATCCGGTGTCCGTCTCCGGGACCACGTACAGTTCCGCCAGTACCCTCACACTAACTGCCAGCAGCGCGGCGACTCCTGGCCAATACACTCTGACGATCACCGGTACTTCGGGCTCTATTATTGCCACTACGACCGTCTCTCTCGGTGTCTACGCGCCGGCCTTCACGATGTCCAGCGCCAGCATTTATATAGGACAGGGCACCACGGGTACAGCCGGTATCTATGTCTACCCTGAATATGGATTCACCGGCAGCGTGAACCTCTCCGTCACCGGCCTGCCCAGCGGCGTCACGGCTACTTTTGCGCCCAACCCTGTAGCTCTTTCGTCCGGAATCTACGACGCCTTCACTACGCTTACTGTGACCACGAGCAGTACCGCACCGCCAGGCCAGTACAATCTGGCCATTACCGGAACCTCTGGATCTCAAACAATAACGACAAATCTCTATCTATCGATCTATCCGCCGAGTTTCTACATTTACTGTGGATGTGGCTTTAACCTGAATCAGGGGGCTTCCGCTCCAGGAACGATCACGATCAGCCCGCAATATGGATTCACCGGCAGCGTGAATCTCACAGTCACCGGTCTGCCCAGCGGCGTAACAGCTTCGTTCTCTCCCAACCCCACAACCTCGACTTCCACCCTCACGCTCAGCGCCAGCAGTAGTGCAACACCGGTCAGCGCTGCGCAAATCACAGTGACCGGCACCTCTGGCTCGTTCACCAACACGACCTCCGGATACGTCACCGTCAATGCTGAGGGCTTTGCCCTGGTCAGCGCTCCCGGTGAAATCAACCTTGTCCCGGGAGACTCCGGAGAATCGACGGTCATGGTGATTCCGCAAAATGGATTTACCGGCAACGTTAGTTTCTCTGCGTCTGGCCTTCCGGCCGGAGTTACTGCGAAATTCTCCCCGAACCCGACGACCGGTTCGAGCGTGATGACCCTGACCGCAGCCAGCAACGCTGCGCAGGGGAGCACGACGGTCGGCATTACGGGGACTTCCGGCTCAATCACCGCCACCACTGCGGTTGTGGTGAAGATCAACGGTGCGACGCCCGCATCGACGACGACTAAACTGCAGGTGAGTGCAGCCGGTAGCCCGGTCCAATCCGTTGCCGGCGGCACCGTGGTGACGCTGGCTGCCTCGGTAGCCGCCGGATCGACGGTCGTGAAGTCAGGCCATGTTGATTTTTGCAATGCCGTTGCTACGGTGTGCGACGCAACGCACATCGTTGGGAGCGCGCAGTTGACCAGCGCAGGAACTGCGACCCTGAAGTTCATTCCTGGCATGGGCGTGCACAGTTATAAGGCTGTATTTGCGGGCACCAATGGCGAGGCGGCCAGCGCATCCGCGGCTACGGCGCTCATGGTCGCTGCGTCCCAACCCACCACGACGACCATCGGCCAAAGCGGGAGCGCCGGCAACTATACCCTCACAGCTACTGTTGCGGCGCAGGGAGCGGCGGCGCCCACCGGCACCGTATCCTTTGTCGACACGACCAACAGCAACTCCGTCATTGGCACCGCGATTCTGGGGACAGGCAAAGCCGCAATCACCTGGAGCAATCCGCAGTCGCCGACGACCGGAGCCTATCCCGACGCGCTTGCTGTGGGCGATTTCAACAACGACGGTATTCCGGACCTGGCAGTTCCCAGTGCATCAACCGGAACGCTGACGATTCTGCCAGGCAAAGGCGACGGGACCTTTACTGCCACGGCTTCCAGCCTGCAAGCCGGAAGCGATCCCCTCGCGATTGTTGCGGGTGATTTCAACGGCGATGGAATCATCGATCTGGCGGTTGCGAACAGCGGCGCGAACAACCTTAGTATTTTTCTGGGTAACGGCGACGGCTCGTTCACCGTTTCAGCGAGCCATCCGCCGACGGGCAGTAATCCGGCGGCGATGGTTGTCGGCGACTTCAATGGCGACGGAATTCCTGACCTCGCCGTTGCGAACGGCGGTTCCTCCACTGTCACCGTCGAGCTAGGCAATGGCGACGGTACCTTCACGCCTTCTCCGCTGAGTTCTGAAACTGGCGGCCAGCCAAGGTCGATGGCTATCGGCGATTTCAATGGCGATGGCATCCTCGACCTTGTGGTAGCGGGCGGCTACAGTGGCTCAACTCCGGCAGTCCTGCTGGGCAATGGTGATGGATCTTTCACTGCGACAGTTCCGCTGACTCTGCCGCAGAACTTCGCTCCGTACTCAGTTGTCACAGGCGATTTCAACCAGGATGGCAAGCTCGACCTTGCGATCGCAAACTACTACAGCACCGGCAGCTCCCTTCTCATCTTCCTCGGCAACGGCGATGGAACCTTCGCCGCTACCGCGGCAGGGCCAACCGGGATCGCGAACGCGACCGAACTGGCGGTCGCCGACATCAACGGCGACGGCAATCCTGACCTGGTGGAAACCAGCTATTACCAGCTGGGGATCCTGCTGGGCAACGGCGACGGAAGTTTCGCCACCGCCACTACACTATCGGCCGGGAACTCTCCGTACGCCATCGCAGTGGCGGATTTCAACGGAGATGGAACCCAGGATCTCGCGGTTACGAATTCCAACGGTAGCGCCGTCAATATTCTCACTTCGCAACTTTCGCAGACGGTGACCGCGACGGCCGCCGGAATCTCTCCTGCCGGAACCGGGACACACAATGTAGAGGCCAGCTATCCTGGCGACACGAGCTACAACGCCAGTGTGTCTTCAACCCTTGGTCTTCAGGCTCAGTTTGTAACTCCGACTGTCACCGTGACACCGTCATCGGCAAGCATCACGACCGCACAAGCGCTCACCGTCACCGTTACGGTTGCCGGAAGCAGTTTCAATCCGACGCCTACCGGTTCGGTAACGCTCACCAGCGGCAGCTACACTTCCTCCGCTGTAACGCTCATCAGCGGCGGTGGCAGCATCAATATTCCTGCCGGATCGCTTGCCATTGGGAACGAGACCCTGACCGTCACCTACACTCCTGATACGGTCGGCGCCGCGACCTATACAACGAACACAGGGTCAGCACAGGTCAGCGTCACTGCACCGGCGAAGATCACGCCGGCGGTGAGCGTGACTCCATCCTCGTCGAGTATCACCGCGGCTCAGGCGCTCACCGTCACCATTACGGTTGCGGGAGGCGGCGGTAAGCCTGTGCCAACGGGTTCGGTGACGCTGTCCAGCGGCAGTTACGTTTCTTCTGCTGCGACGCTGACTGGCGGCACGGCGACCATCAACATCCCTGCGGGGGCGCTGGCCGCGGGCACCGATGCACTAACGGCGGCGTACACTCCTGACTCGGCCAGTTCGTCCACCTACAACGCCGCCAGTGGATCCGGCACCGTCACCGTGACGCCGAAAGCCACGCCGGTCGTCACGGTGACTCCGTCTGCGTCGAGCATCACCACGGCGCAGCCGCTCAGCGTCACAGTAACGGTCGCTGGGCCCAGCGGCAATCCCTCGCCAACGGGTTCAGTCGCGCTCACCAGCGGCAGCTACGCTTCCGCGACCTCGCCTCTCGTTGGCGGCGTGGCAACCATGAATATTCCGGCCGGATCGTTCACGCCCGGCAACGACGGTCTCACGGCCACTTACACGCCGGATTCTTCGAGTGCAGCGAGCTATAACTCCGCTACTGGAACCGGATCCGTTAGCGTGGTAAGGATCACACCGACACTGATTGTGAGCCCGCCCTCGACAAGCATCACAACCGCACAGGCGTTCAGCGTTGCGGTTACCGTCAGCGGCGGCGCAGGCAATCCTCTGCCGACGGGATCTGTGACACTGACCAGCGGGAGCTACGCGTCGTCTGCTGTAACCCTGAATGGCGGTATAGCGACAATCAACATCGCCGCGGGATCACTTGCTGTTGGCGCCGACCTGGTGGCGATTTCCTACACGCCCGATTCCGCCAGCGGCGCTATCTATAACTCGGCGAGCGGATCCGGCTCCGTCACCATCACGCAAGCCATCGGCACGACGACGCCCACCGTAACCATAACTGCGTCTGCCGGCACGATCACTAATCTGCAAACCGTAACTGTGACCGTTACAGTAGCGGGCCCTGCCAGCCAGCCTGTGCCCAGCGGCGCTGTGACACTCTCGAACGGCTCCTCGAATTCTCAGCAGACGCTTGCTGGAGGCGGAGCTTCCTTCTCTATTGCCGCGGGTACTCTCAGCAGCGGCGCCAATACGCTAACCGCCGCTTACTCCGGCGATGCAACCTACGCCGCAGCCAATGGCAGCGCTACGGTCAGCGTGGTTCCCGTCCTCATCGCTGCTTCAGCCCCCGGTGCGGTTATTCCGGGATCCAGCGCTGCCAGCAACGTCACCCTCACTGCGGGCAGCAGCTATTCCGGCACGATGAGTCTCAGCTGCGCGCTGACCTCATCGCCCTCCAGCGCACAGAGCCTGCCCACGTGTAACTTGAGCCCAGGCAGCCTGACTCTCGCCTCGGGTGGAACCGCGACCACAGCTCTGACCATCACAACCACCGCAGCCTCGACAGCGTCGCTGGTTCCGCCCGTCCAGTTGAAACTTTGGAAACTGGGCGGAACTGGTTCGTTGTTGGCCGTGGTCCTCATGTTCGGGATTCCCGCGCGCCGCCGTCGCTGGGCAGCGATGCTCCTGTTGCTTTTGTTCGTTGCCGGGGCTGGCGCGATCGGGTGTGGCGGCGGCAGCGGTGCCAGCTCACAGCCGCCCCCGCACACAACGCCGGCGACGACGGCAGGAAACTACTCTTTCGTTGTTAAAGCAACGGATGCTGGAGCCAGCGTTACCGCCTCCACTAATGTCACGCTGACAGTGCAATAGGGATCCGGTCAGGCGAGGCGTGGCGCGCATCGGGTTGCGAGCGCGACAGCATTTGCAGCCGTTCAATTCCCTTGGGTTGGGGCCATCAGGAAACGAAAGCGAGCAACTGGGCCAGATCCAGCGTCGAGTCGGATTCGACGCCGTGCGGAATTGTCGGGCCGATGGCGACGGCCTGGTTGTGATCCTCAAACCACGCAACAAAGGCGGACTGCTCGTAGCCGGGGAGCCGCTGCTGGTTCACCCAGTGGTACCAGGCCGCCATATCGGCATCGATGAGCGAACCGGCGGGATCGAGTTCGCGCACCGCCGGGTCGCCGGAAAGCAGTTCGTTCATCGGGCGCTGGCGCTGGCGCGGCGCGAATCGCGCGATGACGGTCAGCGCCTGGGCGCGTCGAAGGACTTCGCGGGTTGTCCATTGCGCAAAGGTGGTGCTGAAGATTTGAGTGCCGGAGGCTTCGGTAAAGAGGCTGACCTGGAAGCGGGCGAGAACCGGATCTGTGGAGGGGGCGATACCAAGTTCAGCGGGCATGAGATGTGCGAGCCAGGTGCGGAGCTGTTCGGGTCCCATGCCAGGCCGCTCGATCTGCTTCTGCATTTGTTTAAGCAGACCGGAGCGCAGCGGCTCGAGTGCACTGAAGGAGATGCTGGTGAGCGCTGGATCGTGATCGGCAGGAGCGCCTCCGTCGATGTACCAGTGCGCATAGGCGGCGGGGTGTGCCCGCGCACGCTCGGCCGTTGCGTCGAGAAGAAGCTTCAGTCCATTGTCGGGTCGAATGCGGTTGAACCAGGTGCCCTGGGCGCGCAGGTTGCGGAAGAGCGGCTCGTTCCATGCGGTTACGCCCTGCCCAATGACGGCAATTCCGAGCCGGCGAAGCGACGGAGGTTCGACTCGATTGAGGGCGTCCAGGCGGGAGCTGTAGTTGTTGGCAGCGGTGCGAAAGGCATCGAGTTGGTGGCTGCTCCAGAGCCAGGCGGACTGCTGCTCAAGAAACTGCGCAGGCTGGTTGACCCAGTCGAAAGCCTCGAGCTCTTTCGACAGCGTGATCTGCGCAAACTCATGCACACAGTCGGAAAGCTGTTGCGGATTCATCGTGGCAAGGGCGGCCAACTGCCTCTCGATGGCGGTGCGCTCGACCGGGAAGAGGTAATCGTACTGGATGATTTCCCGGAGCAGGCTCGGCAGGAAAGCCAGAGGAAGCTGCCGGAGCGTATCGAGATGGGCGACAGCCAGGGAACGGCCCTGTGGCGGGTAGACAGCCAGGTTTCCGGGGGCGAGATCGCGGGGCTGCATGATCAGACCAGCTCCCGGAGCGGTTTGCCTTCGCTCTGTGCGGCAGAGAAGCCGAGAATGGCGCCAAGGCTGGGGACGAGGTCAATGGACTGCATCGGGTCGTCATAAATGACGCCAGGGCGGATACCGGCACCGAGAGCCATCATCCAGGTAGTACGGCTCGCGACGTCACCGGTGCGGTGATGCTGGAATCCGTTCCCGCCTGCGTCGTAATCGGCGTCGCGCCCGAAGTCGGGCAGGATGAACATGGTGGTGTTGCCGGCGTACTCGGGGTTGCCCTGCACGGCACGCCACATTTCGGCGCAGAGGCGATCCGTACGGCGGATGCCATCTATATACAAGGAATAGGCGCCGGAGTGGGCGACGTCGATGTCGTGCATGGTGATCCACAGTAAGCTGGGCGCTTCCTGCAGCATGAGGCGTGTGGCAATGTACACCGACAGCTCGTCGGGGCTGGAGAGCGTGCGCGCATGCGCGGTGAAATCCTCGACCGAGAGGCGCAGGATGCGGTCGAGCTGCTGTAGCTCAAACTCGCCACCGCCACCGAGTTGCGGTGTGTAGAGCGGATTCTCGTAGTTGTCGCGCAGAAGATGGTCAAGGTCGACGCCACCAGGTCTGGCGGCCGCCAGCAGGTGTTTGGGAAGGATCACGGTGGCGCCCGCTCCGTAGGAGCGGCATTCGCTCTCGCCGATGCGGTTGAAGCCGTTGCTGGGGGCAATCACCCATGCATCGCTGGCCGGGCGCTTCAGATCGCGGCGGAAATATTCGAAGACGGTGGGATGTTGCGGCGGGACAGCAGCGAAGTTGTTCAGCGTCTCATAGACGCCGGTTGCGAGGCTGGCCGTCGCCACATAATGGCCCAGGATGCCGCGGTTCGTAACATGCGAGAAGAAGCTGGATTGCGGGATCAGTTCCTGCAGGAGATGCGGGATATTCTGCTGGCCTTCGGGCGCAAAGGTTTCCTGGTCGCGCGCGCCCCCGCCAAAGGTGATCACGATGACCTTGCGCTTTTTGCGGATAGCCTCGCCCCGCAGGAAGGGGCTGCCTCCCATCAGAGTCGATCCGAGGGCGAGACCCGCGGCATTGCGGAGAAATTCGCGGCGGCTGCGGCTGAGGCCCAGCGGAGTTTCCAGCGATTGGATCATGCGATTCATAAGCACTCAGGGCACCGACGGAGCGGGCAGTTTGGCCGAGTATACAAACTGGCGAACCTCGGCGCGCTCTTTGTCGACTTCAGCGAGATGTTGGGCACGCAGCTTCTGATAGACCGCGAGTTCTTTTTGAGCCAGATCCTTCCTGCCTGCGTGGACATAATCCATGCCGAGGCGGTAATGCGCATCGGAGAGGTTTGGATCAAGAACCAGAGCATGCTGGTACTGCGCAATCGACTCCTCGTACTGATACTGGTCGGCATATAGATCGCCGAGCTGAACGTGGGCGTCGCCTGTCTCTTCATATTGTCCTGCGCTGTAGTCGGCCTGAGCGGTCTTATAGGCAGCGTCGAGCCTTTGCAAGGGCGCTGCCTGAGCGCAGGCAAACACAGCCCAGCCAGATGCTGCCAGCAATACCAACCACCTGCGCTGAGGCTTCCTGCTCACGCCCTGGTCTCCCTGTTCGCCGCCGAGCAAGGCACTCTCAGGAAGAACATCAGCGTCGACCATCTTAATCCATCTCGTGAACCGCTGGCTGCTCCTCAGGCCCTTGTTCAGCAGGCCTAGTAATACAGTTTCAGGGCAACCTGGATCTGCCGCGGAGGTGCGCGCGTCGATCCGATGGCTCCGAAGGCGGGATTGGTGTAGTCGCCCGAGCCGCCTATCGCTACCACGCCATTTCCGCCAAAGTTCGGCTGATTGAAATTGGGATGGTTAACGATGTTGAAGAACTCCGAGCGGAACTCCACCGCGTATCACTCGCGGCACGGGTCTTGAAGACCGAGAAATCGAGATTATGGAGTCCTGGCCCCCAAGTCTGATCTCGTTTGTCGCCAAGTGCCGCGGCACCGGTCAATGGAACGCAATTGAGCGCCGAGCCTGCGACCGGAGCCAGCGAAGCGTTCAGAAAGTTTCAGAGATCCTAACGAGACACAAGTCACGCCAACTTGGTCCACCTATCAATAGGTGATGGTTGCAGTAATCGTATCGGAGTAGGTGCCGGGTGCAACCTGCTCTCCTGCGGGAAGCTGACCGTAGACGGTGAGGGACTGGACGGCCCCGCTGCCCGCTCCCGCCACCGTGCTGGTGCCAACGGTGTTGCCCCAGTTGGCAGAGCGTTTGGAGTTGCTGAACAGTTTATAGCCGAGCAAAGCCGAAGCAGGGCCGGTCATGCTTCGGTTGGTCACGGTCGCTCCAGCCGCCGTGCCGGCATTCAGGCCCACATTGTAGGACGTGGTATTGGTGCAGGTGATGGAGAGGGTCGATGTTGAGTTGACCAGAGTGCCTGAGTAATTGCCGAATGCGAGGGCGCTCGCCGAGATCGCACAGGTAGCCTGGACCACCGCGGTGATGGTAAACGAGGCCGTGGCGGAGGAGACTCTGTCGGTGTAAGTCCCCGGAGCAACGAACTGCCCCGCCGGAACCTGGCCGTATACATAGATAGTCTGCTGGAAGCCGATGCCTGTTCCGGAGTATGTATCAACGCCGGAGGTGTTGCCCCAATTCAAGGTCCTGGCTGAATCCCGAAACAACTGATAGTTCAGTTCGGCACCGCCAGGACCGGTCATCTTCCGGACCGTCGTAGCCGCGCCTGCTCCGGTGCCTGCGTCGAGGCCGATCGTATATGGCTGGCCGAAGGAGCAGGCAACGGTTGCGGGGGTAACGCCGTTGAGCAGCGGGCTAACATACGTCCCGAAGCTGAGATTCGCAATTGAGAACGTGCAACTCTGCGCAGCCCCCTGCCGGACACAACAGAGGAGCAGGAGAAGCGCCGACAGTGCAAGCTTTGGCATTACGGTTTTTGTGCCTGGCAGCGCAGAGGTCCGATCGTCGGAACCTCGCCGGGAAGGGGACGGTACGCGAAGGCAACGGTACACCGCACTCCGTCGGGACGTTCGACGGCAATCTCGTTGTTAGGGTTGAGGTCCTCAACATAGGCTTCGCCTTCGTACCCGACCGGATATTTGGCGCCGGAACTGCGCAGAGTAACCGTGCTGCCAAGCGGCAGCGCCACTCCGGTCTCGTCGACAAGCCGCAGCAACGCAGCGTGACTGATCTTGATGGGAAATCTGATCACAACGCCGGAACGATCCTGAGGACGCAATTCGCGCGATGCATTGTTCAGGGTGACATCCGGAGGAATATCGGTTGGTTCGATCGTGATGTGGTTCAGATCGAAGGAGCGCATATCCGGCACGAGGAGCCGCCCGGAGGAGTCAGTGCGGCCAACATCGCGATTCTCCTGGAGGACGCGTACGTGTTTCATAGGACCGGTATCCACAATCGCGAAGCTGTCGTTGATCGCATTGGAAGGAAACAGACCTCGATCGACAAAAGAAAGCGCTCCCTGCGATTCCAGGCGCATCGTTGTCTGACCGGCATTACTGTCGAGACCGGCGGTGAACAGGCCCACACGTGACTTGTGTTGTACCTCGGCGAATTCATGTTGAGAATTGCCGGCGGAGACATAGGCGTTGTACCCCCAATCGCCTATTGCTGCGGCGGACTTTTGCAACTGTAGCTGTGCCGAGCCGTCCGAGGTAGCACCGACGATCACCGAGCTTCGCTTGCCGAACGGGATTGTCACACCCACTTGCAGCGTGTTGCTGCCGCTGGTTGCTGCAAAGTTCTTAAACGCGGCGGCATAAATTGAAACACGGCGAATCTGGAGAGAATAATTGGCGGAGATGACCTGGGAGTGTTCGGCAGCCACAGCGCCCGCCTGAATCCGGGTGGGAGGAGCATCCTGGTCGACTGCCGCATACGCTGCGCCCGCCGTTCCGAACCGCCCGAAAGACAGGCTGGCGAATGCGCTCAGCTGTTTGTGCAGAATTCCATCGCCATTCATCGATGCGACGTCCCTGAAATTGCGGTTGGCGATGGTCGCCGAGAAGCCGAGGCTGAACACTCTTCCGATGCGCTGAGCGCCAGCGGAAAACTGGGCGCCCATTTGCCCCGAGCCGGTGCTGGCTGCAGCAGCAAGATTGAGCACCCCGAGATTGCCCACCTGCAACACACCGCCTGCACCCGCCATGCCCGCGCCGCTCGTGCCCTCCACGCTGCCCTCAACGGTGAACTTTGGGGTCAGACCTCTGCGATAGAGGCCGCTGCCTGCGAACCTGCCGTAATCGTTGCTGACCGCCCCCCAATTGCGCCTCACCAGGCCGGCCTGTGCGGCGAAGGTCTGAAGACCTGGGGCCAGCAGTGCAGAGCTTGCATAAAAGGGTTGGGTCAAGGTTACCTGTTGCCCCATTGTGTTGGTCACCGTCATGGAGATAGTGCCCGCTCCCGTCATCACTGGTAATTGAGGGGTCTGAAACGGGCCGGCGCCGACCTGGCTTGAAACCACCAGATTGCCGTCGGCAAGCACATCCACTGTGGAGGGGACTGCCGCCGAGCCCGTGAACGAGGGCATTGGAAACGTCACGAGATCGGGGCGCATGCTGAAATCGGAACGGATCTGCGCGCCCTCAAGGTGAACAGGACGCGTCCAGGCAAGGCCACTGGTCACAAAGTCGCCCAGACTGTAGCGCCGCATCGTATTGACATCGGCAAACGTGTAGGCGGAATCGAGGCGTATTGCGGTGTTCGTTCCCGACGCGCCTGCAGTTGAGCCCCCATAGGCGAGCCATTCCGAGCTGAGGATGCCCCAGGGCGAGAAAGCCCGAAGATCCATTGATCCTGTGGCGCCCGTCTGGCCCCTGGCGATGGTGTTGACGACGTCATAGTTGAACGTGACTCCGGTGCCACTTTCAATGGTTCGAGGGCCTTCCGGTTTTTGTCCTCTTTCCAACTGCAACATGGCGGGCAGCAAGCGACTGTCGTTGACGGTGACATGCAGCTCCTGCTTCTTGAGATCGAGAGTCCACTTCAGACCCTGCAGGTCGGACAACGCGACTAATCCGCCCGACCGCAAGGCGAGAGCGTCAGGAACCCGGAAACCGAGGTCGCGCAGTTCCTCAGCACGTGCCAACAACCGGCCGTGACGCAGGGTGAACTCACCGATTTTGCCGGTGGAATGACCATTCACATCGACTGCGAGGAGAAGGATCTGCTCGGCGTTTGCATCTGACGTTCCAGTTGGGGGAGCGATGGTCGAGGAGGGGCTACCGGGAGCGGTGGGTTGAGACCGGAGTGGACTGCCTGTTTCTGCAGCGACCGCCAGTGACGGCAGCAGTATCAACGGAAGAAGGAATATCCCTGTCCAGGTGATCTGTCGGACCGCAACCCCTCGTGTCTCATGGAGCCGCGACAACGCGGACCTGCTGTTCGATTGATCCGGAGTCGGCGTGCGCTGTTAACAGCAGTTCTTCACCTGGCAGAAGGGGTGAACCCTGCAGCGCAATCTGCCAGCGCCGAGCAGCGCCGGCCAGAACATAGGGAGATACGCCAGCCTCAGCCTTCAGTTTCCGGCCATCGCTGGTGGATAGAACGATATCGCGGATCGCTTCATGTCGAAGGCCATCGTTGATCCCGACAAGATAGATCTGCCCCGCACTGGCTTCGACGTGAAACTGAACGTGCGGAACTGCGCGCGTCACGGGCTGCGCGAAGATTGGGATAGAAAGACGCAGAACGACATGGACCACTCCCGGCTCGGCGGGTGGTGGAATTTGATCGACGAGAATGCGGTAGGTTGCCTCCTGGCCCTGAGGAGACTGACGCAGAATCAGGCGAACGACCTGCGTTTCTCCTGGAGCGATCGAAGCCAGCGGCGGGCTCACCACCACGGTATCGGAGGGCGTGAGCGGATCGTCATCGTCCTTCTGATTCCACGCGTAGCCACGGATTTGAATGGCGGTTCCGCTATTGCCGTTATTCGTCACCGTCAGGGTTGTTGCCCTCTGTCCGGGCTGCAGAAAGATATTGACAGGCAGCACCGACAGCGATTGCCCGCGCGCTGCCACCCCGGTCGCGCAAGCGATCAGAATGGCAGCCATCGTACGGGCCACTGTTGGGCATCGTTCGTGGATCAAGGAGGTCACCATCGGCCATACTTCAGCATCAATAGGTGACTGTCGCGGTTATGGTATCGGTATAGGCGCCCGGCGCAAGATACTGCCCGGCTGCAACCCGACCGTAGACGGTGATCGCCTGAACTGTGCCGTTGCCAGCTCCGGGTACCGTATCGGTGCCCACAGTGTTGCCCCAGTTGGTCGTCATCCCGGAGTTAGAGAACAGCGAATAGTTCAACAACGCAGCGCCGGGCCCCGTCATCTTTCTGGTGGCCACGGTGGCTCCCGTTGCTGTCCCCGCATTGAGGCCGACATTGTAGGCTGTGGTGTTGGTGCAGGTTACCGAGACTGTAGATGTAGAGTTCGCAATCACCCCGGTGTAGGTTCCGAACGCCATCGGAGTCGCAGCGACCAGGCACGTGGCCTGAACCGTAGCGGTGACAGCAAATGTTGTGGTAGCTGTCGTTGCTGCGACAGCACTTGTGGATACCAGGCCCAGCGTCAGGATTCCAAGAACGGCGGCCGACAGTGCGGACTTTACTGATAACGAGTGTCTCAAATGGTCCTTCCTCATGAACGTACGACATCGAAACTCTGTCATCGTAAGATGGGCTGTTCGCGTGGCCTGTGATGGCCATCACAATTTGCCAAACCAAAGTTGTATTTGACTAATCTCAGGTGCTCGTCCGCTGATAGTTGAGAGGCTACTTCCGGGATTCGCAGCGAATCGTTCGGCGCCGGCCCGTCAGTAGGTAACGGTGACAGTAACCGTATCGGCGTCACTTCCGCTCGCGGCACGTCGTCCGGTGGAACCATCTCCCTGGAGCGGAGGAAGGGCCGGTGCGGAGCCAATCCCCGTCCAGCGTGACGGATGGCTACCAACTGCAGCGTCTCCGTCTGCGATCCTCCGGGAGTTCCAGAAGAGAGCATATCCGGGCGCGACCGGGCCCGGCGCTGCCATTTTTGGTGTGATGCCGGCGGAATCCATCGCCAGTCCTGAGCGAAGGTCGACGTTGTAGGGTGTCGGAAGCGTGCAGGTAACCGTGAACGTGGATGCTGTCTCCGCCATTGCAGCCGCATGGGTTCCGAAACGCGTGGCGCTGGCCGAGACGCGGCACCCCGACTGAACGATCACCGAGACACCGAATGAGGCACTCGGCGTCGTCGCGGCGGCGAGCCCGGGAACCAGTCCGAACCCCAGCAAACACAAAGCGAGCATGGGGGATGAGGGCGAAATTGAGGTATTTCTTCGCATTTGATTAGCAAAGTCTCACCCCCCATATCGGCGATTCTTAGAGAAACTTAATGATCTGAAGGAAATCTTTCCCTTTGACGGAAAGGCTCAGTTCCGGCTTCGAATTGAGAGCACTCCGGGGCAACGGCTCCGCCACAGTCGAGCAATTCGCCCGACCGCTTGGAACTGAAAAGCGTGCAACTGGCCCTTGGCCAGACAAGATGCTAAGGAACGAGAGTCGCGCGATCATTGTGGATGCCGTTTGGGTGATGGTTCGGGTTGAGGTCCTCGTCGCGCCTCCCTGCCGGGGCTGGGAATTCCATTCTGCTGAGGACCGGACGAAAGGCCACTTGCTGGCCACTTTCATATGTTGATTTGATGGCCCGACCCAGGAATCAGGGAATGTCTGAACGATTTCGAGCACGTCCGGAAGCGCGATCGTACAGTCGATGATCCTTCGGGGGTTGGTCAGGAGCGCTTCTTGCTTTCCTGAAACCCCGTGGCCTGGGAGCCCGCCTCGACTGTGAGCCGATATTGTTGACCCCGTCGCGGATGATAGACCAACGCCGGGCGGAAGCACGCGACGCAAGTCCCGGAGGGCCGGCGAACACTGCGATAGACGATTCCGTTCGAACCCTCGAACAGGAGCTTATTGGCCAGCGCTTGCGAGGCCTCGTAACACTGTGGAATCGGATCGGGCTTGAGACAGGCTTTCTGCTCCCTGAGGTCCAGGGTATGAAACCAGTCCGAGAAGTCAGACAGAAAGTCGATGTAATCGAAGGTATGCCGACCTTTGATCCGGCCTTCTGCCAGGAAGCGGCGTTTGTGGAATGCCACCTCGGCAACTGATGTTTTGATCTCGACGCCCGCGTACCAGGCGCCTCGCTGAGAGCCATTGAACCGGCCGCCAAAAGGACCTGGATGCGTGAACGCAGCGTTCACGATCTCTGCCTCCGGGACTCCAAATAGGAGTTCGCCGGGGCCGATCGCTGTGTTGCTGCCATGTTCCGCGATCTTCCGCTCGTTCGTAGCAGCATCCAATTCGCTCAGATCGGATAAAACATGGGAGGGCAAGGGAAGGTTTTCGAGAACGCTTGTTGCCCCGTATTTGGCGGGAATCAGCCTGTGCGTTGCCGCTCGCTCAAGCTGAACCTGTTTGGCCAATCAGTGTCCGCCTCGCTCCGCATCGAGCAGGCTTCTTACCTGCTGGAGTCCGGGAATGCCTGCGCGCACCATATAGTCCACAGGCGCCTGTCCGCGAAAGAGAAGGTTGTCGTTGGGCTCTGTGATCCACCGGTCGGCCAGTTTATCCGGGAGGAGTATATGGAGGGCCTTGTAAATCCCGACGACGTAGGAAATTCGTGTCAACTCATCCTGCCTCAATGTGCCGGCAGCCGATTTCAGCTTGTAAACGGTGGACCGGGGTATGCCGCCCAGCAGCTCTCCGGCCCGTTCCAGCGGCAGCTGCCATTTGTCCATGATGGCAAAGAATCCGTCGATCGCAGACTGGCTCAAACGTTCGCGCGTTTCGAGTCGGCTCAGATCCGGGGGGACGTCGAACTTGTACCCGGGGACAGCGTAGGTCTGGAAACTCGACATTGCCATCTCCTGTCTGAAAGCGATTGTCTCTCATTGAACAAAAAATGTCCATATGGGGAAGAGTCCCATCTTCCTCAACCGAGCCGCCACCTTTGAGCTTCTTGAGAAAGAGATCGAGCGCGCCCACAGGGGCGACGGCCTTCTCGCCATCGTGCTCGCCGACCCCAGAAACTCCATCGGCGGTTGCCTAACTCACCGGTGCACACCTGCGGCGGCAACAGCTACGCCGCGGCTCCGGTCGGTTTTGCCGGGGGGAATATGAACCTGTAGGGGCGCAACCGAATACAGCACAGTTTTGCCGACAGCATTCCCTTCGCTGATGCCACGGCCCGGACTGACCCGACGTGCTCGATTCAAAAGTGCGGCGGAGAAATCAGTGCTCGGCAACGGTCGCAGAGGATGGTCCGCCAGCATTGGGCGTTTTATAGCGCTGGAGCCGGAAGTAGATTGGGGTGACCTGAAAGGGCATCTTGTCGCGCGCGCTGAGCACTGGCGCCGGGCTGAAGTTCAGAGAAAAGACTTCGTTGGTCCACGGATCGATGCGCAGATGGCTGCCGAGCGGAAGAGCGGCGACCTGCTGGAGATCATCCGCGTGGAGGGGAGGCGCCTGCTGCTCGAAGGCCGCAAGCCAGGGTGCGCCGGATGGAGACGTCAGTGGGTCGCCGAGCCGCGGCGTGAGCAGTGCCGGGACATGGCGCTGTATCTGTGAAAGCTGGGCGAGGAACAGGCCAACGCTGCCGGCCTTGTTGGCGTAAATCGACGCATGGAAGATGTCGACGGCTTTGGCGGCAGCTTCCTGATTTTGAGGAGTGGTGTGGTTGAGCAGGATTTCCTGGAGCGTGTACTCGTCGGGGAAGTAGAGCCGGTCGCTGAAGGCGTAGCGGGTATCAATCGGATGACGCAGGGCGATGTGGGCCAGCTGGAAGCTGACCATGGCGGCGAGGTCTTCCTCATTGGGAAGTACGTCGATAAGGCCCTTGCTCAGGATGATGGTGTTGCCAACAGACAGCGATTCGAGCGTGGAGGTAAGGAGAACGCGACAATGGACGTCGCCGGGAAGGGCGAGGTTGCTGCCGAGAATAAGGTTGTTGGCGACCGTCTGGAGCACCTTATCGAAATCGCTGGGATTGGCGAGGAGTCCGGCCTGGGTAAGACGGTCGAGAACATTGCGCTCAGTTTGGGCCTCCCAGTCGCGCTGCTCTTCGAGGGGACTCAGGTCCTGAGAGCTTGCATCTGCCTGCTCTGTCTGCTCGGCTGCGTCGGACTGGTTATCGGCAACGATGGCGGAGGGCAGGCGGAAGCCGTAGCCCCAGATATGGCTTTGCGCACGGAAATCGCGATCTTCGATGTAAATGGCCATCGGCAGCCAGATGGAAGGCTGCACGTTGCCGCGCCAGCTGTCGAAGTGAAAGTAGACCTGATGGAGGCCAGCGCGCGAGAAGGTGCCGGTATAGCGGACGATGTTGGCATCCTGATCCTCGATCCAGATGCGGCCAACGAATCGGCCGCGGCCGGAGCCGGAACGGGGCGTGACGTCGAAGACCGATGTACGGACAGAGCCGAGGAATTCCCGGCGGATGAAGCGAAAGCGGTAGTGCGGGAAATCGAAGCTCCGGAAGTCGACGAACATCATGTCCATAAAGCCGTTGGGCGCCATTTTGAGGTGGAAGAGCCCGGTTAGCTTGTCGATGAGGTTCGTGGAAAGGCCGAGAGTTCTGGGGTTGGTGGCAGGCTTTTTGTAGAGCACCTCGTTGAAACGGCCTGCGAAATCGACGCGGCCGAGCAGATATTGGTCCGAGGTGGGCACCGCACCCAACTCGTGGTCCGGGCGCATGTGCTGGATGTAGGTCTGGATGAGCGGTGTGTGCTGCTGGATGACCTGGGTGAGGAATCTTTCCCGAAAGGCGGCACGGCGCAACAGGGTGACCTGATCGGGCGTGAGCAAGGGATAGGACGAAGAGGCGGATTCTTTCTTATGGCCGAAACCGAAGAGGCCGTGGAGGGGTGAACCACTGAGAAGTGCAAGCACCAGGAGGCTCGCGATTGCGGGTTTGCAATGCGCGACTCTGGTGCCGTTGCCCAGGGCGGACCCCGAGTTGAAGAGGCGCAAAATGTTGCGAAACGCTCTCATGAGATACCTCCGGCTTGCGTGCGTCGAGCCGAGCCCGACCAACGTGCCGCCTAAAAACAAAACCAGACCAAGTGGGGAGAACTCACGTACCACTACAAAGAGGGGATTTCGCGGAGGGTACGAGAGGCCTTTTGGACGGGATTGCCATCGCGCCTTTTGAGGCATCGTACAACGGTTCGGATGGAACTACCGCGAAAAATCTGCACAAAGCTTAGTGATTGCCGAGCCAGGCGTAGTGAGAGGCGGCGAGACCGTGGCGGGTTGGCGAGAGGAGTTCTACGACTGTACAGTTCCATATGCGGGCTGCGGGACAGCGAAGGACGGGCCGGGGGCAAATCGCGGCGGCGTCCAGATCGACCGCCGGATTCTGCGCTGAATTCTGAACAGTGGCCGGCGATGTTCACTCCGGCCTCAGCCTGGCCGGTCACTCCCGCGACGCGGACGGAATAAAAATCTATACTCCCCGGCACATACCGTTCTAAAAATGATGGTGTGAAGATCGGCAAGTGGTCTGGATCCTGGAGCGAGAGCCGTTCTGATGCGATAGCAGCAGTCCTGCTGGTGGTCATTCTGGCACTGGCGACACTAACACTTTGGGTTTCCGCCTACTGGGCCACCGGGGCCTTCGAGGCCTGCGTCTTCGCGCTGGCTGCGGCAGCACTGGCCATGGGTCGGCGACCTCCGCGCAACGGGGTATTTCCCATCGCCGTCCTGGGATTCATCGCGCTGTGGGGCTGCCTGCAACTCCTCACCGGCTGGTCTCAGGTCCATTCCGAAACCGCTGCAGCGATCTGGAAGTGGGTGACGTGGCTCGCCGTCTACTTCCTCGGCGCCTCCCTGTTTGCAAATCGTGAGTTTTCCCGAAAAGTGCGGGTGGGCCTGGTATGGTTCGGACTCGCTCTGGCGACCGAGGCCATCCTGCAGGCGTTTCTCTCACCGCATATGATTTACGGGCTGTGGCCAGCGCCGGATTACCCGTTCGTGATGGGGCCGATCCTCTACCACACGCATTTTGCCGCACTGATCGAGGTAATTCTGCCGATGGCGCTGTGGCTCGCCTTCAGCGATGGGCGAAACGCGAAGACCTATATCGGAATCTCGGGTGTCCTGTTGGCCTCGGTGGTTGTGAGCGCTTCACGCGGAGGACTGATTCTGGTGGCAGCGGAGACCGTGGTGGTGCTGGCGCTGCTGCAGCGGAGGCGACGGGTTCCGGCCGCACAAGGCGGGAAGCTGGTTCTGGCTCTTGCGGGACTGACAGGGGTTCTGATGCTCGTGGTGGGATGGGGCAGGATTGCGGAGCGGTTTCAAGCCGAGTCGCTGCTTCCGGATCGGCTGCCCTTCCTGGTGGCGACCATGCACATGATTGGAGCACGACCATGGACCGGATTCGGCCTGGGATGCTGGCCCTCGGTTTACCCCGCGTTTGCTCTCATCGATGCAGGACGATTCGTCAATGAGGCGCACTCCGACTGGCTGCAGTGGGTTGCTGAGGGAGGCCTGCCGGCGGGTATGGCGATGCTGGCATTGGCAATCTGGGCACTGAGACCGGCGTGGCGATCAGTCTGGGCTCTTGGCACGATCGCTGTGCTGCTCCATGCGACTCTCGACTATCCATTCTCGCGACCGGTAATCGGAGCATGGGTCTTCCTGACCCTGGGGATGGCGGTGGCCGTGGAGCGAGGCAAAGACAAACTGCGTATGGAAACCTCAGCGTCGGAGCCGAACTGAGTCCGATCTTCAAGGAGCGCTGGTGGATGGACTCCCACTCGACTTGCCGAGCGCGAGGACTGCGGCCAGCGCTCCGCCACCGGCGACTGCAGCGATGATGATGATGGTTCCGGAATGCCAGCGTGAGGACTCCGCAGTCGGGGTGGGCGCTGGCCCTTCTTCCTTTGGCGCTTCTCGCTTCGACGCTTCTTGCCCGGACCCCTCTTGATCAGGCTCTTGCTGATCCGGTCCTTCCTGCTTAGACCCGTTTTGCTTAGACTTTTTTTGCTTAGGGCCCTGTTGCTTCGATGCTTCCTGGTTAGGCCCTCCTTGCCTGGAAGAGCCGGCTGCAAGTACGCGAGTCGAATGGGCAATGATGATCTGGCAGGGAGCCGAACCGCCCTGAGCGGAGGGGGTGCGGCACATGACGGTACTGACTACTCCTTCAGCATTACCCCGAAGTTGAACGGAGGCCCCAAGCGCAGAGAGCGGGAAGTCTCCTTCCACAATGTATTCCTGGCCGTCACTATCGTTGGTGATCTTGAATTCACCCTCCGGCTCCTGACGCAGAATGCCTCTGACAGTAATCGGGGGTCCAGCGGGGGATGGAGGGGTCTTCTGTTGGGCGGCGGAAGCAACGCTGGTCGTAAAGGTTAGCCGCTCACCGGGATTGAGGCGGGCGACCAACTGGCCGACGGGCGTGCGAACCTCAGCAGGTGCGTTCTCGGCAGTAGCTTCGAAATGCGAATTGTCACGCCAGGCTGCTGCAACGGCGCCCTGCCCGGACAAGGAGGCAACTGTGAGCCCATCAACGATCAACTCACGCTTGTTGCTGCCGGTCTGCGTCGCAACCCCCTGCTCGAGGACCGAGTAGTCGCGGAACACCCGCACCCGGGCTCCAGGCTGGAGTACAAGGCTGGAGCCATCAGCAAACCACAAGGACGAAGCCGCAGATGCCGCTTTGATAACATTCCCGGAAAACAAGGTGGAATTTCCGCGTATGGGAATGCCATTGACAAGGGCCGGACGGTCGGTAACCAGAATGCCGATGCTGACCGGGACCGCTGCGTATCCAACCATGCAGCCGCAGGTGAGAAGCGCAACCGCCGATTGCAATTTCCTGAGCATAACGGTCACCCACCAAGGTCTTTGTGACACAAAACAATACCACAGCAGGCTCTGCTGCGCCCACAGATCTTCCGGCCTGGAGAGTAAGCATTTCGTGAGGAACGATGATCGCTGGCCGCGCTGCGCAAAGTAGCAGCGATTCGGCTGCAAGATTCCTGCGCAGATATCAGGGTCTCGCCGAGGGCCTGGGATATCCGGCAGATTTCAATTCCGCGGAATTGCGGGGAGCGCGGCGCATGCAGCACTAAGCCCTGGCAAGAGACTGATTTTATGGATTGCAATGCGGCCCTCGAGAGGAACCGTCCCGAGCTGCCTCTGATAGTCGAGCATCAGCGTAAGGAACCGGACGCCTTGAGGTGTGGTGAAGCAAACCTGGCTCTGCTGGTCGCTTCCGGCAAATCCGGTCGTCCGAGCCAGAACCTCTCCCGATGCTGTCTCGGCAGCCACCAGCTCCAGCCCGCTGCGTGGTGGAAGGGTTGACGGAGCATCCTGGATGAAAAGCGTATAGGACTTCTCCGGCAACACCGGGACAACCTCAGAGAGGAGCAGCATGCTCTCCGATTCCCGGCCAGAGAATTCGAAATTGAAAGCAGGCGGATCGGCGTTGAGGAAAGCAGCAACTCCATCAGGGTTGGTCAGGCGCCAGTCGAAACCGCGAGAGAGCGGTTGCCGGGCAAAGCCCCCATTGCTGACGGAGTCGCCGGAACCGGGTTCGAGTGCGGGAAAAGGGATTCGATGGCGGACCGCGAGGCCATTCCACAACGGCAACGCCAGGTCCGGGCGCTTGTGCTGGATCAGCCATTCGCACGCGGAGAGGACATCCTCCCCGGATGCCACTGCATGGGGTGTCAGGGCGCGATTTCCCCAGTCCGCGACGGCAGCCGCGTCGCCCTGCGCGGTGAGGAACCCAAGAAACTGGCGCTGCACCTCCGGCTGCCGGATGCGGAGACGGTCCTGAATTTCAGTTTCACTGGGAGCGACATACCAGGCCAGTTGCAGCAGGGGAGTGACGTCGTCGGGGACCATCTGCGCCGCTTTTTGAGCCCAGAACCAGAACGTATCCCAGCGCTGGCGGCGGAAATAGAAGTTCGCGAGCGACCAGCTGGGCATCCAGGTGACGTCGACCGCCGCGGCCCGAAGCAGATCGGCCTCGGCCGGGGCAATATCTCCCTGCTTTTCCTCGAGCAGCCCGAGGCTGATCCAGGCGCTGGAATCATATGGATTGAGACTCACAGCACGCCGGAGAAGAGATTGCGCAATCGGAGGATCAGCGACCTGCAGGTCCCACGCAAGCTGCGCAGGATACGCGGGGTTTGCAGCATCGATGCGCATGGCGAGCCGCAGGGCAGCAGGAGTGTCCCGGGAGGCCAGATGATCGGCAACAGCCGCGCGAACGTTCCACACGATGCCTGCGAGCAGAGCGACGATCAGGCACACCCTGACAACAAGCAGTACCGCTCCTGCGACTCCGCCGAGCGTCCCGTACTTCTCTCCCGTTTTGGGCGTTAAGGGTTCGGAGCTGCTGCTTGCATTCGGGGTCATAGGGCATGAAAGAGGGTGGCGACGGGCGCTCTGCGATTCTGGCGGAGCAATGTACCTAATCGGCAGCGCTAAACCGATCGGCGAGCGATACCCGGAGATCAACCGCGAACGCGTGCTCCGGTTTGCCGATGAGCTGTTTGAGGAGGTCGGCGCTCGGCGTGTAGTCAGGGACGACGGTGCGGATGGAAGAAATCAGCTGCCCCAGATCACGGCGCTCGCAGATGTCGCCCAGAGATTCGAGCCATTTCTCCGGGGCGGAGCATTGCATGGTTCCGCTGGCGAAGATGCGGATCTTTTCGTGACTGGTTGGCACGGTGTTTTCCAGAACCGTGCCCAGCTCTTCGTAGAGCTTTTCGCCGGGCCGAATCCCCGTGAACTGGATTTGGATATCTTCGTCCGGCCGCAGCCCGGAGAAGGTGATCAGATTGCGCGCCAGATCGAGAATTTTGACTGGCTCGCCCATGTCCAGCACGCAGATCTGACCGTCCCGGCCGATGGTCGCAGCCTGCAGCACAAGCTGGCAGGCTTCCGGAATGGTCATGAAAAACCGCCGCATCTCCGGATGCGTGACCGTGACGGGGCCGCCTGCGGCAATTTGCTGCTTAAAGATGGGAATCACGCTTCCACTGGAACCGAGAACATTGCCGAAGCGGACGGCAACATATTTCGTATGCCCATTCTGCAAAGAGGTCAGCACCAGTTCTGCAATTCTCTTGGTTGCGCCCATGATGTTGCCGGGTCGCACAGCCTTGTCAGAAGAAATCAGAACGAAATCGGCGACGCCGTGTTCCGCAGCCGACACAGCGACGTTGCGGGTGCCAAAGACGTTATTCTCGATGGCCTCGAAGACATGCGATTCCATGAGCGGCACGTGTTTGAAAGCAGCCGCATGGTAGACGGTTGAAGGCCGATACCGATCGAAAATCTCGCCGAGACGGGCGCGGTTTTGGATGTTGCCGATCTCCGGATGAAACGGAACCGATGGGAATTGCTGACGCATTTCCCGATCGATCTCAAAGAGCGGCGACTCCGCGATATCGAAGCCGACGATGCAAGTGGGCTGAAAACGGGCAATTTGCCTGCACAGTTCGGAGCCGATGGAACCCGCCGCGCCGGTGACGAGCACGACGCAGCCCTCGAGCGCTCGCCGAATCTGTTCCTCTTCCAGATGAACCTGGGTTCGCCCGAGCAGATCCTCGACCGCCACATCGCGAATCTGACCAGCAAGAGCGCGGCCCTCGATCACTTCGGCCAGTCCAGGAACCGTCTTGCATGGAGCGCCCGCCGCCCTGCATAGCTCAAGAATGCGTTTCATCTCAGCGCCGGTTGCTGAGGGGATGGCGATCAGGATGATATCGACCGCGAGTTCTGTTACCAGCCTGGCGACTTGGTCTCCCCGACCAATGACCGAGACTTCTCCGAGTCGCAGGTTCTGTTTGCCGGCGGAATCGTCGATGAATCCAAGCACGTGGTAGGGCAAGCGCGAATTATTGCGGATTTCCCGCAGTAGCGTGATGCCCGCATCGCCAGCACCGTAGATCAGCGCCCGTTTTCCTCCCGCAGCGCGAGGGGTTCTGGTCAGTTCCGCAATCATGCGAACCAAGGCGCGAAGGCCGGCAGTTCCCAGAACGCACAGGGCGAAATCGAGAGCGTAAAGGGACCGGGGAAAGCCTCGTGGAAGCAGAAGCAGGATGATGCAGCAGCTGATGATGGAAGCAGTGGAATTCGCGACCACCAGCCGATAGAGATCGACGAAGGAAACATACCGCCAGCCGCGCCGATTCAGCTTGGCCATCTGGAAGGTCAGTGTTTTGACGACAACCCAGATGGGTACTGCCCATACAAAGTCCCGCAGGTAATTGGACGGAATGCTGAAATCGAACCGAAGCAGAAAGGCCGTTGCTCCGGCAAACGCGAACATCGCGGCCTGAGAACCACCCACGAGCAAATAACGAATCGCGGCAGAGCTGACGATAGAAGGCAGGTGTTTGCGCATATGTTTTATTTCCGAGCTGACCTTTAACAGGGAGCGGTTCGACAGCCGGCTGGTATGGTTGTTGCCGCTCGTGTCCCCGCAACCGCGCGGACTGTGTTGATCACGTGCAGCTGTTCTTCGCTGGAGAGGCTACTGGAACTGGGCAGGCAGATTCCGCTGCGGAAAAGATCCTCCGCTACCGCTCCGCCATAGACCTCGCAGCCTGCGTACAGTGGCTGCAGGTGCATCGGCTTCCACACAGGCCGGGCCTCAATGTTCGCTTCGTCAAGCTTGCGGATCAGTCCATCGCGGCCGATTCCCAGCTCGCGTTCGTCGATAAGAAAGCAACTGAGCCAGTTCGTATGCAGCCCATAAGGCGCCTGAGGCATGAAGGTCATGCCCGGAATATCCGCGAACGCGTCGCGATAACGAAAGGCGATTGCGCGCCGTTGCTGAACTCGGATATCGAGCACCGGGAGCTGGCCGAGGCCGATGCCGGCCAGGACGTTGCTCATTCCGTAGTTGTAACCAGACTCCGAATGCTCGTAGGCATCCCCCGGATCCCGCGCCTGCTGCGACCAGAAACGGGCTCGGTCGACATGCTCCGCGCACGGCGACACCAGCATCCCTCCGCCGGTCGTGGTGATGATCTTGTTTCCGTTGAAGGAAAACACTCCTGCATCGCCCAGTGCGCCAGCCGGCTGTCCTTTATAGGTCGCGCCCAGGGCCTCCGCGGCGTCTTCCAGCACGCGCACTCCAAACTCACGACAAAGAGAGAGGACAGGATCCATATCCGCGCACTGTCCGTAGAGGTGAACGACGATGAGGGCTCGCGGAAGCCGACCTCGGATCGCACAACGACGCAGAGCGTCTTCGAGCACATTCGGATCAAGATTCCAGCTGGAGCGCTCGCTGTCGAGAAAGAGCGGTTCGGCACCCAGGTAACGAATGGGATTGCAACTGGCGACAAACGTGAGCGTAGAGCAGAAAACTCGATCGCCGGGACCGACACCCAGCGCTCGCAGTCCGAGATGAATGGCCGCGGTACCGCTGCTCAGCGCGACGGCGGGCACACCGATGCGCTGCTCGATAGCCCGCTCAAAGGCATTGAGGTTCGGGCCTTTCGTAGAGAGCCAGTTGGAAGCGAAGGCCTCGTGTACCCAGGCCTCTTCCTCACCGGACATGTGCGGAACTGAGAGAAGAATGCGCTTCATTCGGAAGAATAAACGGGGACCCGCGCAACAATACGTGCCGGCACACCCACAGCGGTAGCCGAGGCTGGAACTGCATCCAGAACAACGCCGCCCGCCCCGATGACGGCTGACTGGCCGATCACTGCTTTCGGGAGGGCAATGGCTCCCAGCCCCATCGAAACATAAGACTGAATCTGAACTCCTCCGCCGAGAAGAGCTCCAGGGCCGATGTGAACGTGATCAGCAACGAGGCAGTCGTGCTCCACGACCGCACCCGTGTTGACAATACAGTTTTGCCCGATCACTGCTCTGGAATTGATCACGGCGCGCGCCATAACAACCGTACCGCGGCCGATGACTGCCAGGGGAGAGATGATCGCGGACGGATGGATCAGCGTGGCGGGCAGACGTCCGGCGCGCAAGGCTGCTTCGAAACAGCGGGCGCGGGCCTGATTGTCACCAATCGACACCAGGAACTGGCAGTCCATTCCCGGCGGCATACTTAACAGCACACGACCGGAGCCGAGGAGAGGAGCATGCAGAGACGAGCAATCCGGCTGTCCGTCGTCCACGAGAGCGACAGGGTTAAAACAGCCCATGGCAACAGCGATGTCCAGAACGACGGCTGCGTGGCCGCCTGCGCCCCACAGAATCAGAGTTTTCATAGGTCGTGTCCGGTTGACGATCCGAGAAATTCCGGCATGGTGACATGCCCGTTGTGACTGATGCCTCTGCTCAGAATCAGCGATCGAAGAGTCATTGCCAGGATGCGAAGGTCCAGCCACACACTTCGGTGTTCCACATACCAGGTATCGAGCTGCAGTCTCTGATCCCAGTCGAGGGAGTTACGGCCCATCACCTGGGCCCAGCCGGTGAGGCCTGGCAACACCTCATGTCTGCGGCGCTGCTGCGGTGTGTAGCGTGGCAGATATTGGATCAGCAGCGGCCGGGGTCCGACCAAACTCATATCGCCTCTGAGCACGTTCCAGAGCTGAGGAAGCTCGTCGAGGCTGGCACGTCGCAGGAATCGCCCAGTGCGGGTAAGACGCTCCTGATCCGGTAGAGGCGCCCCATGACTGTCAACTACATTTGTCATCGTACGAAACTTATAGAGGATGAAAGGGCGCTCCTTGTGGCCAATTCGACTCTGCCGGAATAAAACAGGACGCCCCAGCGCCATGCGAACGGCGATCGCAACCGCCAGGAAGACCAGCGACAGCAGGATCATTCCCGCAACCGCTGCGAACCCATCGAACATTCTCTTCATGGCGTAACTCCGGCGGAACAGCCGTCCCAGCTTTTAGCCTTGATGAGCCGATGAAATAAGTCCCGGAATTGATCGACGCCCACATCAACAGCGAGCTCTCGCTGATAGAAAGCCCTGCCGGCGGCGCCCATGCGAGCGCGATCCTCGGGCGAAAGAGAGGCCAGCTTTTCCACGGCAGCTGTGATACTCGTTGGATCTTCAGGCTCAGCGAGCACTCCGGCGTTGGCACGTTCCACTAGCCGAGCCGCATCGCCGCGCACTGCCATGATCAGAGGCCGTCCTGAAGCCAGATAGGCCTGAGTCTTGCCGGGAATCGTCACAGCAAACAGGGGGTCGTCTTTCAGGTGAACGAGGAGGGCGTCGGCCTGATCAAAAATCGCCCGCATGGCGGATGGCGGCTGACGAGAAATAAACTCCACGTTGTCGAGCCGGCGCTTACGCGCTTCCATTTCCAGACGGCTTCGATCGACTCCCCCACCCACAAATACAAATCGAGCCTGGGGCACCCTGACAGCGCATTGAGCAGCGGCTTCCAGCACTGTATCGAGTGCCTGGGCGAAGCCCATAGTACCCGCAAACACCACCCTGAACTCAACGGTGCGTTTGTTGTAACTCGACAAAGGCCCTGCCGAAGCTGGGAGTGGATCATCAGGGGCCCAGTTATAAATCACCTGAATCCGGTTCTCCGGAACACCGCGATCGATGAGGGCCCTGCGGAACCCCGGCGAGAGCACGACCAGCTGGTCGGCGTGGCGATACACGAACCGACACAGATGATCGAGCACCGAGAGTGCAGTACGGCTCGATACCATGCCGGTCGCTGCGATCGTATCGGGCCACAAATCCTGCACATCATAGACAACCGGAGCCGAAAACCACCATCGCAGAAGCAGCGCCGGAAACCCGATCGTTCCGGGCGGATGATAGACGTAGATCACATCAGGTCGGTGAACCAGAAAAGGACCAAGGATCGCGCTCGCCAGGGCAAAGCTTGCGTAGTTCATGGAACGCCGCAGCGCCGAGCGATCATGGCTTGGATAGAGTGCGACGCGGCAAACGCGCAATCCCTCTACCCGATCCACCTGCCAGGGGCGTACGCGGTATCCGGGATACACCTTGCCGTCCGGATAGTTCGGAAAGCCCGTCAGGATCTCGACCGTATCACCGCGGCGTACGAGCTCACGGGCAAAGGCGAGTACCTTGAAGCAAGGTTCAGGATCGAACCATTGGGTTAGCAAGAGTATTTTCATTCTTCCTCGACGATTGCCACTGCAGCTCAGCTGGATCGGGGGCGCGATAACTCAGAATCACCCCACACGCTCGCGCTGCTACTCCTTCGACAAGATATTCGGCCGGCGGCGCCCAGCCGGTGCCACGGTTCATCACAAAGGTCACCGCCCGCTCAATCGCATCCGGGTCGGCACCAGCCAGGACATTCGAACCGCATTCGAGTGTTTCCGGCCTCTCGGTCACATCACGCAGCGTCACATTCGGTATTCCCAGAAGGCAGGCCTCCTCCTGTACGGTGCCGCTGTCAGAGAGCAAACAAGCCGCAGCTTTTTCCAGACGAACGAAATCAATGAAGCCCAGTGGCTCGATCAGTCGAAATGCAGCGGCGTCGGGCACAATGCCAAACTCCTCGAATTTCGATCTGGTCCGCGGATGAACGGGAAGGACCACCGGATAGCCGTACCGTTGGCCTAGCGACTCAAGACCCGCGACGATGCCACGCAGCCGGTCCTCCCGGTCAACATTCTCAGCGCGATGAAGAGTAACCAGGAAGAAGCGCCTTTCTTCAATATCCAGATCATTCAGGATGGTGCTGGCGCTGATGAAGTTAGAACAGCTATCCATAACCTCCCTGATCGGGTTACCCGTTACAAAGATCCGGTTCGCCGGGAAGCCCTCGGCAAGCAGATTGTCACGGCTGCCGCTGGTGTATGGCATCAGGACACTGCTGGAGTGATCGATAACTCGCCGATTTACTTCCTCAGGTACCCGGTCGTCGTAACACCGATTGCCAGCCTCCATGTGATAGACCGGAATTCCAAGGCGGCGCGCGACAATCGCAGATAGACCGCTGTTCGTATCACCAAGAATCAGCAGTCGGTCCGGCCGAAATTCGTGGAACAGCTTTTCGCTCTTCTCAAGGATCTGGCCGATCTGGCCCGAAAACGTTACGGCACGAACCCCCATAAAGATATCCGGCGTGCGAACATTCAGCTCCTCGAAGAAGATACGACTCAGGCGATCCTCGAAATTCTGCCCTGTATGCACCAGCGTGTGCTCAGCATGCTGATCGAGCAGGCGAATGACGCCACTCAGCCGGATGATCTCTGG
This sequence comes from uncultured Acidobacteriaceae bacterium, assembly GCA_963705765.1. Classification (GTDB taxonomy): domain Bacteria; phylum Acidobacteriota; class Terriglobia; order Terriglobales; family Acidobacteriaceae; genus Palsa-343. The sequence goes on from CAVPKU010000052.1 coordinate 100,947, forward strand.
TCGCGTGCCAAGGATCGTCATGACTCTCATCGCAGCAACTCCCCCTGCTGTATTTCCGCGAACGCTGGTACCACCATAAGATTGGCATCATCCAGAAGTAGCCGGTTACGCTTCAGCAGTTCTCTCGCTCCTTCTGGACTCAGCACGCAGTCCTCTGAGCTGTATTCCTTCAGCAAAGAAGCTCGATTGCCTCGATCAGCGCGGAGCTCGGGAAGCATGGGCAATATGGCATACCACTTCCCATGCTCGACGGTGCGGGGAGCCTCCTCATCGCTCACCATGATCTCGTGAATTTTCTCGCCAGGGCGAATGCCGGTCACGCGCGTGTCGATCGGTCTGTCGCCAATCAACGCCTCAGCCACGTCAACAATGCGGGCCGAGGGTGCGCGCGGCACAAAGATCTCACCTGGTCTCGCATCAGCAAAAGCTGCAAAGACAGTGTCGACGGCATCATCCAGGCTGATGAGAAAACGTGTCATTTCCGGAGTCGTGATCGTGACCGGGCCACCATTGCGGATCTGGTCATGAAACAGGGGAATCACGGAGCCGCGCGACGCCAGCACGTTGCCATAGCGAACACACACAAACCGGGTTCCGGGACAGCGCAGATTGCCCTGGATGAAAATGCGCTCCTGCAGGGCCTTGGTCATGCCCATGGTGTTCACCGGCTTGCAGGCCTTGTCGGTGGAAACCCCAATCACAGTCTCCACCAGCAGCGTGTGCTCCTGGATTGCGCGAACAATATTTTCGGCCCCGAGGATGTTGGTTCGAACCGCCTCGGAAGGGAAGTATTCGCAGGCGGGAACCTGCTTCATGGCCGCCGCATGGATGACGACATCGGCACTGCGCAGCACGGCTGCGATGCTGCCAAAATCCCGCACATCACCGATACGAAACTCGAGCAACTGCTCGAAATTGCGATAGGTGATCTCGTCGGTGGCAGCCCTGCGATTCTCGTAGTCAAGCCGCATGAAATATTGCTTGGCCTCATCGCGCGAGAAGACGATAATTTTGGCCGGATGTCCCATCTCGCCGCGCAGCAGCCGGCGCACGAGCGTTTTCCCGAGCGAACCTGTACCTCCCGTGATGAGAACACGCTTGCCTTCGAGAAGATTCATCGGGACAACCACCTTTCGTACGGAGTAGGGTCAGCTGCCAGTTGCTGTATAAGATCCGGCCACGACGGCGCCACGTATCCAATTGCCCTTCGCAGTTTGTCGCCGCACATACTGCGGTCGGAAACTTCTCGATCATCTGGCTCGATGACGATATCCGCGGAAAACGCGTCGCGCAGCAGACACAGCAGTTCGTATTTGGAGATGGGGGAACTCACGACCTGAAACAGACCGGATAATTCCGGATAATCCCGGATGATGGTTGTAACCAGATCCGCCAAGATGGTTGGTGGTGACGCCCGAGTAGATGACGCGGCGGTAGCCGCGCACACTAGATCCTCTCTGCGCAAGAAACCACTCAAGCAGGGAACGATGTTCTTCGATTTCGCGCCCGATCATCGACGTCCGCAGGGTGAGGGTATTTTCCGCGACAACCTCACCCAGGAACTTGGAGCGTCCATATAGGTCCTGCGCGTCCGATGGATCCTCTTCGGTGTAGCTGCCCCGAACCCCGGAGAACACGCAATCCGTGGAAAAATGAATGACACGGCCGCCCCATGCACGAGCCCACTCTGCCAGTTGATGCGGCAGCAGCGCATTGATTGCGATACTTGCGGCGGCATCATTAGCCTGCGGTCGCTGTTTGATCATGCCGACGCAGTTCACGATAAAGTCAGGCTGGATGCCAGCGAGCATATGACGCAGCACGTCCGTGTCCATGCAGTCGACTCCGTCACAGACGTCGGAGCCATGGAAAAGGCCAATATGGCAAAACGGCGGAGAGGTCTTCGTCCTGCGCATGATGGCCGTGGTGGATGGAAAAACGTTGCGCAATTGCTGAAACATTTTGTGGCCGAGCATGCCCGAGGCCCCCAGCACGGTGACCTTAATGGGCAAGGGCAAGATCCTCCTGCCGCGCCCAGGCTACGTAATCGGCAAGACCCTCGGCTAGTCCGATTCGCGGCTCAAATCCGAAGGCGGTGTGGGCTGCCGCGATGTCGGCCAGGCTGTCGCGCACATCGCCCGGGCGTGCCGGAGCGTAGCGGACTGCTGGCAACGTGTCCATCGTTGTGCGCAGCCTATCCACCAGGCCATTGATGCTGATACGCGTGCCACTGCCAATGTTGAATGCGCCGCGAACGCCGCGGAGCGTCCGCCGCTTTCAGATTGGCCTGAACCACGTCGCCCACATGAACGAAGTCGCGCGTCTGCTCACCGTCACCGAAAATTGTCAGAGGCTCTCCACGCAGAGCCCGGAAAACGAAGATCGGGATCACGTTGCCATACGCATCGAAACGCTGGCGCGGTCCATAGACGTTGAAGTAGCGCAGGCAGACCGTCTCCATGCCATGGAGTTTGCCGAAGGCTAAAGTTTCCTTCTCCGCGCAGAGCTTGCTCGCACCATACGGCGAATCCGGTTCGGCCGGGTGATCTTCGCGGATGGGCAGGGTCTTCAATTCGCCGAAAACTGCGGCTGAGGACGAAACCACAATCTTGCGGACGCCGGCTGTGCGCGCTGCCTCAAGCACCTGAAGAGTACCGATGACATTGATCTCGGCATCCCTGACCGGATGATCCATGGAGCGCTTGTTGCCAACTGAAGCAGCAAGATGAAACACGCAGGAGACGCCTTCCATCGCGTCGCGCACACAGCGGGAATCGCGAATATCCGCGCGAATGAACTGCGCCCGCGTACTGGCCGGAAGATTCGTGGCGCACCCGGAGGAGAGATCGTCGAAGATGACAACCGAGTCGCCGCGTTCAAGCAGCGCGAACGCGAGATTCGACCCGATGAAACCTGCTCCCCCCGTTACAAGTGCCTTCATCTGCTCTCCCCGGAAAACAACTGAATCTGATCTGTCTCGTGCACGTTGTCGTATGCGACCACCGATCGCTTCTTCAAGGCGGTATTGAGCATTTGCCGATTCTGGTTCAGAATGCCGGGATCGCTGCCAACCGCGAGACCATAGGCGCTGGCGCGCTTGCGGAAATGATCGAATTCCTCGGGCGCCATGTCTGCGCAATGCTGGAGCACTCGCGTAAAGGCAGCAGGATCGCCGAGGGGCAGATCCCAGCCCACACCCAGTTCCTCGAGGTGGCGCCATGGTGTCCGATCGCTGATGACAACCGGGCAACCTGCCTGGAGCGCCTCGGCAATCCCGTGGCCAAAGTTTTCTCCACGAGTCGGCAGCAAATAAAGGTCGTGTGCCAGCAGCGTTTGCCGGACCCGTTCGTGCGGTACGGCGCCTTCGAACTCCGCCGTGATATTCGAAGGCATGCCATCCGCCAGCCGGCGGCACTGCTCCCAGCAGGCGTCGTCCTCGTGCGGACCACATATAGTGAAGCGAATGGTGCCGCGCAGGGAGCGCACGGCGACGAGCGCCTCAGCCAGGTTCTTCATTGGAACGATACGGGCTAGAAAGATGATCCGGAGCGAGCCGGCAGGCTTGGGAGGAAACTCCCGTGTCTCGCCTCTCCAGTTTGGTGGCACGTCGAGCGCGGTGGCGACCGCAGGTGCTGCCGAAGAGATGGGTCCGGCCACAGCAACGCCGTCATGATGGCTGAGCGCCCCCAGAATGTCGGCAGCTTCAGCCGGGCTGGAGGCATGCCATAGCGCCTTGCTGTGCGAGCCTAACAGCTTCACCAGCTGAATGTAGACACCCTTGCGACGCCGCTTAAGGCCAAGCGCGGCCTGCGAGAACTCGCCGCGAGGAGCCAGCAGCAGAGGGCAGCGCGTCTGTTTCCGTGTGGACCACCATGCCATCAGAACCGCCATCGAAAAACTGCGGCCGAAGAAGCTGTTGACGTACAGCAGGTCGGGGCGGACATCGCTGAGGATCCTGCGGCATCGCAGCATCCAGCCAGGGCCGACGCGAGCGTAGAGCACGTCTGCCTTGCCGACTCGAGTCCAGACGTTCGCCGTCACGGTGGGGTAAGGCTGCCTGTCACCGAGATCGCGGTCGGAAGTGACAATTCTGAAGTCGTGCTCATCGCCGAGAGCGTTCACAAGGTTGGCGATGCTGCGCACTGGCCCGCCCGCGCAGAACCCGGGCAGATAGTGCGCGACGAAAACCAGGATCACGGGCCTTGAACCCGCAGGCACATCACTGCGGTTGTCCGAAATCCTGGCGACGCTCCCGGTCTCCGGGCGCGCGCCGGCGTCAATGGGTTCGACCGTCATTTTGGGTGGCACCTGCCTGCAGCCGTGTAGCCGCCGGGGGTACGGAGCAAACGGGCGACTGTTTGGCCAACTCGCGGTACGCGGCCAGATAGGCAGCCGCTATTACCTCCGGATGAAAGCGTTTTGCGTTCTCCAACCCCTTCTCAATGAGCGACGCGCGATAAGCGTTGTCATGAATCACTCTCAGGACTCCGGCCCGAATGGAAGCCACATCGCAGGGATCCACCAGACATGCTGCCCCGCTCGCGACACTCCTCATCGGCTCCCGATCGCTGGTCACCACCGGCCGCCCAACTGCATTGGCTTCCACAATCGGCATTCCGAAGCCTTCATACGTCGAGCAGAAGACGACCATGTCCGCAGCTGCATATTCCTCAACCAGTTGTTCGTCGCTCACCCCGGCACAAGAGCTGTAGTCGATGGCCGACTTTCTCAGCGCAGCCTCCGCTTCTGCCGCAATCCGCCCCACGATTCGCAGCCTGCACGGCGTTCCGGCGAGCGCCTCAATAACGCGCGTCAGATTCTTGTTGTCGGCGGTTCCCACCTGCAGGATCGTGGGCCGCTCAGAGTGAAATGCTCGCGGCAAAAGTCTTAGCGCGCTGCTCACCGATTCCGGGATCAAGCGAATCTTCGAGTCAGGACAGCCGGTGTAGCGAAGAACCTCCTGCCGCGTCTGCTCGGAAACAACCGTCACCAGTCCGGAACAAGCCACCGGAATCCTCAGCCAGAGCCACTGAAAGATGCGCCGTCGCGCGCCACCGAGACGGATCATGCTGCGGCAATCGTGAATCGTAAGCACAGTCCGATCGCGAGGCAGCAACAATGCCAGATAATGCACGTCGCCGGTGATGTGATTGATCCGTCCCTGAGCGCGTGCCGCCGCCAGCATGTTTGCGATCCGTCGCCCGATGCCGCGGCTCGGATACGGACACACATGCACCCGGACATTCTCTCCCGCCATCCCTTCACGGACTGCCTCAAAAACCCGCTCGAGGCTGTGGTTTGCAGGGAGCGACTTACGCTGAAAATGAACAATGGACGTTCGATTCATAGCAGCAGCTAGAGCTCCTTTCCGAATATCGCCCACACAATGGCAATCACGGCAAGCGGGAAAAACAGGAGCTTTGCGGCGTTCAGAAATTGTCCGACACTCTGCTCGAATGCCAGAAGCAGCGTCAGGCAATAGGGCATCAAAGGGTGGGTTGACAGCCTGTTGGGCGTAAGCAGGAAAGTAATGAAGCCGCCCCAGACGATGCCAATGATGCCAAACGAGACTATGCCTGCGAGCCATCCGTAGTTTCCTACGCACTCGAAGGGGACGGAGATCGCAATGCTGTGAAAGGGACTATAGATATCGGCCTCGCCTAGTTCCAGCGCAAAATAGTGGGCCATGTTGGAATCTGCCTTATTGGGCGCCAGCGCACGGGGGATTACAGCTGACATGCCGTTCCTTAAGGACTCACCCTGCCACGGTCCGCTGAACCATTCGCTGTCCGACGCGATCCGTACCGCGTGCGGGTAGACCCCTCGGAATGGTGATTCGAGATTCAGAGCTCGCCAACTCATGTTGCCTGGAGAAAAGTTGGCGAGGCCTTCGCGGAAGAATTCCTCGCGCTGTTCGTTCGTGACGATCGCGGCCTTCTGCGCTGCGATCCGCGTCGTAGCCACGAATGGTTCCACGAATACCAAATAGGCCGCTGCAGCCGCGCTAATCGCTAACCATGGAATACGCTGACGCCAGGTTATATAACTCGCAATCGCCCAAAAGAGAGGCTGAATGATTAAGCCTTTATAACCGGAGGTTAACGCCGAGCCGATTGAAATAACGAGAATTCCAAGAGCAAGCGCCTTGAAATGCCATGTTTTCTGCCTCATATTGGGCAGAATGAGATAGATAAACAGGCCAAGGAGGGCAAAGTTGACCAAAGGCACAATCGAGGCCACGACGGCCAGCGGAGTTGAAGCCGTAGCTTGTCCTCCCAGATAATTTGTACTGTCATAGGCTCTAATGCCGATGAAGCTGAAGACGGCCAGAACTAGTTCCGCCACCCCCGCAGTGAGAACCATTATCAGAATGGTGCGAAACTTATAGGACCATCCGGAAGGGCAAAGGCAATTTGCCTGCCATCTGATTCGCGCGATGAACGACGTGGTGGAGCGCGCGAGGGCGGCGTAGAGCGGCAACCCCGCGGCTACGATTAATACCGCCGTCGGGTCATCCGGAAGATAGGACTCCATCACGACCGTATTACCGGCTGCCCAATAAAAAAGAGCACACACAGCCGGACCCACGGCAAACCACCAGTGAAACAAGAGAACGAAGGCCTGGATCGGATTGAGGAAGGGCCTGTCACTAAGAAGCCACAGCGAAAACAGAGTGGATCCACCGAGCGCAAGCTGTGCAATGAGTGCGCTAATGGAGATTGGCAGAAAAAAGGACGAGATGAGAACCGCGAAACTGGGCCCGAAGCAGAAAGCCAGAACATATCTGCGGTGAAACCACTGGAACGCAAGTCTGCGATCATTTCTGGGTGCCGTTGCAAGGGGCAAGCCTGCCGGGTACCCGTACCAGGGGTTTCTCGACTGTCCGATTGCCGCTGCTGAATTCATCGCCATATCTGATCTGTCCCCGGGGCTACACACCGACTCGCGAAAAGGGCAGAGGTCGGGTTCTCAGGTGAGCTTGAGCACGCCTTTTTGCAACCCATGCTCGGTAAGAGATGCTCCAGTAATGCAGGGGCAGGATAAAAGCTCGAAGCAAGCCCTGCACGATTCGCGATGATCGCGCGATGCGATAGAGAACCTGATTCCGGCCGCCCATAGCTGGCACTACCCGCTGCTCTTCGCGAGACCAGACGTCGGCCGGTTCCAGTATGAGCGCGCGCAGCGACAGCGTAAGGGTCTGCTGTGCCTGCGCTCTGTTCATCTGGCGGGTGGCGCGCGCGAGAGCCGGCGGATTGTCCGCGTAGTGCTCTGCGATCTCATCTTTCCACATTCGCCAGGAGCCGAAGATCGTGTCCCACGAAATGGCAGCCGTAGCTGCGCCCTTTTCCCGTTCACGAATCTGGGCCTGCACCTCAGTCACGTATCCTGCAGTGCAGCCTTCGCCCGCCAGGCGGAACCACATGTGCTTGTCACAGCCAAGCCCGTATTCCTTAAACTGAAAGGGCCCTGCCTTGTTTAGTGCTGTGCGGCGAATCATTGCCGTCGCTGCCATCACCGGCGAGTGTAAGGAATTGGCCAGCATCTCACGCAGACGCCAGCCCTCCATCGCCTCCGGAAAATCTCTGATGTCGACGCTGCATACCTGGTCGTCCGAGTCCACAGTTGTCAGGGCGGTATGCACGAAGGACATGAGCGGATGTCTGTCCAGCAGGTTCGCTGAGGTCTCCAGGATCGTATCGGAATAATGATCGTGATCATGATAGATACAGACATAATCGCCGGAGCAACGTTCAACCAGCGCATTCCAGTTGGCATAGATACCGACGTTTCGCTCGTGCCGCAAGTATCGAATCCGCGGATCCCGAAATGACGCGACGACGTCTTTGGTGTCGTCCTCGGATGCATCGTCTCCAACAATCAATTCCATGTAAGGCCGGGTCTGTCTCTGCATGGCGGACAGGGTAGCCCGCAGCAGCCTGGCCCGGTTCCGGGTAGGGACGCACACCGATATTGATGGGATGATCGTCACTTGCTCGACTTAGCTCGCTGCCAGATCAAGCCCAGCACAACGCTGGTCACGCTGTAACTGAGAACCGAGACAACTGCGGCTCCAAGGATTCCCCAGTGGTGGAGGGCGAAGGGCAGTACGGAGACAGTCACGACCACGCCGGCGGCTTCGGCGATGGCGGGAGCGCCAGGGCGTCCAGAAGCGCGCAGCGCGTTGCTGATGACATAGTTGAGCCCCAGCACTGCGCCTCCTACCAGCAGAATCCGGGCAGGCAGCGTGCCGCTTCTATACGCGGCTCCGAAGACCGCACTCATGGCCCACGGCGCAGCCAGAGCCATGACAGCTCCCAGCGGCAGGATGATTGCGCAGAAAGCCGGAAGGATGCGCGCCAGTTCCCGGCGTCCGTGCTCGGGAGTGGCGGCGAGCGCCACCCGGGGAAACACGACCGAGGCCAGCGCGCCCGACAATCCGAAAAGAATGCTCGAATAGGAAACAGCAACCGCGTAGAGGCCGAGTTCGCGCATTGGAGCAAAAAGACTGAGCAATGCCTGGTCAAGCCGACCGTTCGTAAGCCAGAAAAGATTGCCGACCCAGGAGCGGCTCCCGTACGCGACCAGATTGCGCGCCGTAATTCGGCGCACGCGCCATTGTCCAATGGGCACTGAGCGCGAAGAGACGACAAGCGAGACCAGCACCGCTGCGGCCTGGCAGGCGACCATGATTCGCACCACTGCGCCGATTTGACTCCAGCCGCGGAGGGTAGCCAGAGTGAGTGCCACCGCATAGGACGAGCTCTGGATGATGCGGATGGTGTTAAAGGCGGTCAGCCGGTTCATCCCCTGCAGGGTGCAGGCGAGGTACGTCGTGGTGAGGCTAAGCGGCACGCTCACGAGATAGAGCCCAGCTGCGCCGGCAAAAGCGCCGCCGAAGAACCGGGAGCGAAACGGCAGAATGCACAGGATGAGAACCGCGGCGATGCTGATGCCGAGTGCAAGCGACGTTCCGGCCACAACACCGGGACGCGCTCGCTCCCGGGCGCCGTAATACGCGCAGGCCTGGGAGATGCCGAGATCGCCGAACGCCACCGCCAGAGCCGACCAGGCGATGATCGCGGCAAGTTGTCCGCGCCCCGAGGGCCCCAGCAGGCGCGCCGCGAGAACGCTGCCCGCGGCAGTAATCGCCATAATGGTGGCGTTGGTGCCGACGGACTGTGCAACATCCCAGTTTCGCGCGCGGACCTCTTCCGGCGCCGGGGCGCGCGGAACTTCGCACTCGAACGCTTTGGCGGCAGCAGTCATAGAGTGCAGGCAGCGAGCCGATGGCCTCAGTTCTCGTAATCGCGGTCGGCTCGGTACTGATAACCGTAGTAGCCGTAGTAGGAGTAGCCTTCGACCGAAGTGTTATGCCGGACCTGGTTAAGGACAACCCCGAGCAGGTTGGCACGCAGCCGGACCAGGGTGGAGACGACGGCGGCAACACCCTTGCGTTTGGTTTCGCCGGCGCGGGTGACGATCACGACGCCATCAGCGGCGGTGGCCATCTGCAGGCACTCAGCGAAACCCAGCAGCGGCGGAGAATCGAGAATCACCAGGTCGTAGTGCTTGCCGAATTCATCGAGAAGTTCGGCGAGCCGGGGGCCGATGAGGTCGGCCGCGCGGTGCGAGCTTGGCCCTGACGGCAGCAGGCCCAGATTCGGCTTGCCCTCGATCGGAATGACCGCATCCTGCCACTCAATCTCGCCGGTCAGGACGTTCGACAAGCCTTCTTTCGGAGACAGCCCGAAGCGCACATGCAGAGCAGGACGGCGCAGATCGCCATCGACGAGCAGGGTTCTCCTGCCGCGGTCGGCGTTGGCAATGGCCAGGTGCGCAGCAACGGTCGTTTTGCCCTCGGAGGCCGTGGCGCTGGTAAGCACGATGGAGCGCAGATGCTGCTCAAAATCACTGAGCAGGATCGTATTGCGCAGCGTTCGGACCGCCTCTTCGAATCTGGAGATCGACGGGTAATGGCCATTGGTGTGATGGCCGTTGCTGCCATTCCTGCCGTTGGTGTTCGTGAGAGAGACGAGATCGGCGGCAGCGGCGGGACGCCTGGGCAGCTGCGCGGAGGTACGGTCGCTGGGCAGCACTCCGATCACATCCGCTCCGAGGAACCGGCTTGCCTCGGCAGCATCGCGCAGGGTGGTGTCGAGCGAGTCGTGCAGCAGGGCCGTGCCGATGGCGAGAAGGATCGAGAAAAGAAGGGCGAGCAGCAAATTCAACTTTGTGTTTGGGAGGACGGGATGCGTGGCCGGGCGGCCGAGATCGGCGATTCGAATGTTGTTGTTCTGGAAGCCAGCGTTGATGTCGGCCTCGCGGATTTTCCGGATTAGCTCGTCATAGAGCTCTTTATCGGTATCAGCTTCCCGCTTCAATTGCTGGTACTGAAAAGACCGCGAGTTCATTTGGTCCCACTGGGCCTTCGTCTGCGCAACCGACTGCTGCAGCATCTGCTCGCGATCGACGCTTTCGTGATATTCCGCCTCGACTCGACCGCGGATATTCTTTACCGTGTCGTCGAATTGTTGTTGTATCTCGGCCAGCTCGGAAGCTGCTTTGCGGTATTCGGGGTGATTGTAGTCGTAGGTGGATTTTATCTGAGCGAAGCGCTGGCGGGCTTCGTTGAGGGTTTGGGTCAGCCTGGCCAGAGACTCGCTCTGTGAAGAGATCTGCGCTGCTTCGACAGCACCGGACTTAATCTCATTCCAGGCTGCTTCCTTTCGAACCCGATCGGCCTGCGCCCCGGTGTACTCCGTATTCAGCTGGAGAAGGCGAGCCGAAAGGATGTTGGTCTTCTCCTCCGGATTAATGACATCCAGATCCTTCTCAAATTGCGCCAGCGCCATGCTGGAGCGTTCCATCTTCGCCTTCAGTTCATCCAACTGCTTTTCCATGAAGAGCGAAAGGCTCGCCGAGGAGCGGATGCGGATGTCGTAGGTGTGGTTGAGATACGACGCTGCGATCGAGTTAGCCACGTTGGCCGCCAGAGTGGGGTCGGGCGAGCGATAACTGATCAGCAACAAGTAGGTATTGGGTGGTCGACTCACTTTGAGCTGTTTAAGCTTCACCGGCGCGCTGATGATCTGCTGCACTCTCTCCGGCTTGACATTGTTGATCTGGCCTTCTCGACTCAGCAACTGGTACTGCTCCGCCACGGGGCGCAGAACGGCGTCAGACTGAATGAGCCTAACCTGCGTTGCCAGAAACTGGTCGGCGTCATTAGGAGCCGCGGCGCGTGTCGAGTCCTGACCCACAATTTCGGATGGAGCCTGACGATCCACATCGACGGTAGCCGTCGACTCGTAGACTGGCTTCTGTCGCGCCGAGATGATCAGAGTAGCGCAAATGCAGGTTGCCACGAACGCAACGATCTTCCAACCATGCCGTCTCAGAATCCAGAGATAGTGCGACAGAGGAACAGCCGGCGCCTCAGGCTTAAATTCCTGTTGTGGCGGGACCGGCGTGGCGTAAAAGGCAACCGGATTCCCCGGAGGCCGGGGATGAAGGATCTCGGGTAAACCGATCTGTTCAGGCATATCGTTTCTCAGCAGCGTTCTAACGCGTCGTGTAGATCAAGGCGGCGCCCAGACCGGTGGCCACGAGGACAGAGGTCTCAAGAGCCTTCAGGCTGGCTCTTTTGCCAGTCGCGTTCGGTATATAGAGGATGTCGTTCGCAAGCAGGGGAACGTCGGGCGATTTCCGATCCATAATCTTCCTGAGCGGAACCGTGATCTCGCTTCTGCCGCCGGGCCCTCCCTCAACCCGATAAATGTAAGCGTTGCGCGAAGAGAAACTGTCCAGGCCTTCGGAAAGGGAAAGCGCTTTCATCACGCTGCTCTGCGAACCATCCGTAATCTGAAACGCTCCAGGCTTTTTGACGCTGCCGAGAACAAAGATTCGCCCCGCATCCGGGACACGAATCTCCTCACCTCCTGCAAGCGGTATATTCAGCGCCGGATCGACTCCATCAATCAAGCCGTGCACAGGAACTCGAATCATCAGTGGCGACGAATTGCTGTCGGCCGGCGAGTTCGCTCGAACTACCAGGATCTCTGATCCTGCTTCTGGCGTCAGACCGCCAGCGCGAGAGATCGCATCCAGCAGAGTCACTTTGCCGGTCGCCTGGAAAGTAAGCGGGTTTCTCACCGCGCCGATGACTGTGATGGGGCGGCTGCGGTACTCGACGACAGAAACCGTCACGATGGGATCCACCAGAAGGTGTTCCTCGATCAGTGCCCTCGTGATTGCTTTTTCGAGTTCGCTCGGATAAAGCCCGGCCGTCTGAATTTGCCGCTTGATCATTGGCAATCGCAGTTGGCCGTCTGAGTTTACGCGAATCGTCCGGGTGAGTTCTGGCTCGTCGTAGACAGTCAACCCAATCAGATCGTCGGGGCCAAGCCGCTCTATCGGAAGGTTAGACGCCTCCGCAGGTGCCTGCGCTCCGGCGCCCACATGCGCAGGCGGGGTCTGGATTTGCTGAGCTGATACTGACAACGTGCACAAGGTCAAAGCAAGAAATGTCTTCATGACATCGGCGTCCCAGCCGTTGAATTCAATTTCGAAGGGTCGATACGCGACGCGAGTTGCTCGATCTTCTGGTCAAGGTCCTTCATCTGGAGGCGGAATTCCTCCAATCGTTCTGAAAGCAGGTCCTCTCGCTCTTTGCGGTTGAGCAGACTACGTACGGCATCTCGGGTGAGATCTGAGACGCTGCGCGCTCCTCTGATGAGGCACAGCGCCTTCAGAGCCGAATATTCATCGTCGGAAAGTCGAACGCTGATCATGCGTGTACGAACCTTGAGAACAGTCATAGCGAACGAGAATTCTCCATTTCTGTAAGAGAATCCTGGAAGCCCCGCGGGTTTCTGTCACTGACCGCGTTGCTACGGGAGTTCCAGGCGCAGCATCCTCAGGCCTGCTTCCACTTCACACCCACATATTTCGCCCAGTTGCATCAGGTCGACCTCCGGGTCGCCAGAATCGGCCGTGGGGTAATCGCCCGCGAAGCCTTCACTTCGGACTCCTGCCTCGTTCGCGAGCTTCGCAGGCCACCAGGATGTTGAACGTAAGTCGGCTCGAGGGCAAGCTTCGCCCCGTGAGTCCCAAAGCCTCCTGAAGGGAGCAGGGACACACTTTTACTGCACGCGCTGAAAGCGCGAATACATAGCGAACTTTGTCCCTGGGGGATTCTTGCGAAGGGAAAACTCGCGGCGGCTGCAGCAAATTCTTAGCTTTGCTGAGGGCTGAATTTATAGCACTGCTCGCGAGAAGTGCGCAAGGAAAATGTTTTACAATTGCCTTCCGTCCCTCAGCGCCGACACCCATTGAGCCGCCGGTCATATCGGGCTCGTACGGGAGTGAATCAAGGGCTCGAAGATCCGTTTTACGCCGACGAAAGAGTCTGTCTGTGCATCGATGTAAGACACACGAAAGCAGGCTTCCCGCACTCCAGGGCTCCTGTCTCTTTAGTCTCCGCTTCCTGGCAAAGAAAGTTCGGACCGCGAGTTGGGCTGGTGCCGAGACCCGATCACTAAAACACTTCACGATCTCCTGGGCTATTGGGTTGGGCAGGCCCACAAGGGATTTCCCACCCTGCCTCCGAACTTTAGATCTCCGACAAATTGTGGTCTCAGCTCCGCGGAAAGCGGACGAGGTTTCGCCTCATGATGGCTTTTTCGCATGCTGCGCTCGCCGGGCGAGGCTGCCTTGGGCATATCCGGCCTTGGACCTCTGGATCTCACGAAAGATCTGCGTAACCCTTTCCTTTAGACACGGTCTCGCCAGTGACGAATGGAGCAAAGACGTTCATGAAGAGCAACTGAAGCGCGACCAGATCCGAAAAGATGCGGTTGAGAATCGGAGCGGAGCCACCGCCTGGCATAGCGCACTCCAGCAGCTTTTCCGCGAAATTGTGACCGATGCTGGGAGATGCCAGCGCGCTTGGCTACCGCTCAAAACAGAGACATCAACGCTTGACCAACCGCAGAGGAGAAGATCATGTCGGTGCGCCACGATCCCGTCTCCATGAAGTCGATGGGCGGCTTCGGCAGGCATGACATTTATCCATTCCGACCGGATCTCCGGCGTGAAGGCGCGCCGGCCCGGTCTTGACCCGCTGATGCGCGATGCCCGCCACGGCTGCTTCGATGTCCTCGTGGTCTGGGCCTTCGACAGAATCGCTCGCTCCACTCGCCACTTCCTCGAGATCCTCGACGAGCTCAATCATCTTGGCATCGAGTTCATCTCGTTCCGCGAACAGATCGACACCGGCGGACGCTCGGCCGCGCCATCGTGGTCATCATAGGAGCGGTCGCGGAACTGGAACGCAACCTGATCATCGAGCGAGTGCGCGCCGGCATGCGACGCGCACGCTTCGAAGGTCGGCACATCGGACGCCAGGCTGGACCTCGACCGCATCGCCATCCTCCGCGACCGTGAGCACGGTCAGAGCCTGGCCAACTGGCAAAGAGCTATCGCGTCTCTCGAACGACGATCCATCGGGTGCTCCACGAGCAGGCACCCGCGGAGCTGCCGGCATGAAGAACCTCACCCTCTTCGCTGTCGGCTTCTTCGTCGGTCTGCTCTGCTGCCAGCCCCGCCATCCCGAGCCCTGCAAGGTCGCTCTCGATATCGACGAGATGGCTTCGCCCAGCTTCTTCCGCCGCACCATCCTGCTGCGTATGGACCCTGTTCCACAAGGGTCGCCGCAGACCATCCGTTAAACCCTGGAAAATCAAGGGCCGGATCGAGGAGATCCGGCCGTTCCTTAAGGTGTGGCTTCGGAAACAGGCCCACAGTCAACCCGCCAGATCGCATCACTTCTCGCGAGCCGACTATTCGTTACAGAACATTCTTGTTGGATGGGCTGGGCCAGTTTGCCGCGCTGGAACTCACCGTCGTCAATGAATGTCAGCAGCAACGGGTGATATTGACTTGGTGGCATTGAGGATGGCTTCGGCGATCTTTGTCGCCAACGCAGGAACATCACCTGCCGCGCTTTCAACTCTCATCGTCGTCATAAGCTTGCCGTTGCGGATCAATCCTATTTCAACAATCACCTGATTGCTGGTGACCGTGTATGTCCCGCTGGGGCGGATCGCTCCGGGCATCTCCTCTGCGGGGACAAAGACTGCCGATGCCTGCCCGGCTCCTCCGCGTGATGAGAGATCCGTTTCATCTCGTAACCTGGCACTTACCGCCGGCTCCAGCGAGAGATTGTCAGAAAGCTCGGTGGGATTCATAAAGCGAGGGGCAAGAATCACCGGCACTGGAACAGCCAGCGGAATTCGAGCTCGATCCGCATTGTTGATTTCGCCGATGGCGAAGGACTCTGCGCCCGGGCGCTCAAGCGGGAGCGGTTTCTGAATCCCACCGATGCCATGCGCAAGAGCGGGAACTCTGTCCGCGGCATACTCAAAGAGCGTCACCACATCCACATCGATATCATTCTTGAGCGCCGCGCCTTTCATGCCCTCCAGGAGGGCATAGGTGAGCAGTCCCTGGCCGTAAGAATTGGCCTCGTAGCTCACTGCATCCGCGGCAGACCCCATCAGCAGGTGAAAACCTGTGTTGTCCTTGAGACGGTCGAGGGCGCGCGTCTGGTCGCTGGGCACTGCGCGCATCTGCGTGAGCTTTGCGGCGGCGGCGCCGGCGGCGCACGTGTCCAGAATCATCACTTCATGCGTGGCCGCTATGCCTTTGTTCACCCAATTTGCCAGCTCATCGCTTGTAATTGCTGTGCGCGCGAGAAGTTGACTGTCCCGGGAAAGATCATTCGGATCGATCGTGCCGGCATCGGCCGTGGGATACGCGTACGTATCGCCCAAAGCCACGCCATGACCCGACAGATACAAAACCAGAACATCCTGAGGCCTTGCTTTAGCCGCCGCCGCGAAGGCTCGCCCAATGTTGGCTTTCGTCGGAGATGCCCAGCTCACTTCATCGGCGGCGGCGGAAGATCCGGCCGAGCAGGGGGCAAAGGTGGGTGCCTGGTCGCGGTTGGAGAAGAGAAAAATGTGAACATGACCGCAGCCAAATAAACGGTCGCCGGCCAGTTGCAGCGCGGTTGCCATGCTCTCGGCGTCTTTGCTCGAGAAGCCGAGATTGAGCTGCGGATTGCTGTATCTGGAGACTCCGGCGACGATGGCGTAGAGTTCCCCGGAATATCTGGTCCGTTCCGGCGAAGTTCCTTCGATCGCGATGACACCTTTTGCAGATGCAACAGCAGGGGGAGAGTAGCTCAGAACCTCGCCCTCGCTATGGATGTAGCCCTGAGCATTCCAGGCAATGATGCGGATCTGGTTGGATTTACCGGGAATCACCGGTGCACCCTTCAGATCCACCGTGAGCTTAACTTCTTCCGCGTTCGCATCCGGCTGCAGACCGCGCGCGTCAGCGATGAATTGCTTGTCGTTGACAAACACCTGCACACGCCCAATGCCGCCGCCGCAGTTCGTGAGTTTCATGGCAAAAATGCCTGACGAGGCAAGGTCACCCTGGATCAGAATTTCGGGATACAGATCCACACGATCGAAGGCGTTCACTTCGCGCAGCGGTTCTTTGTTGAAACCAAGAACCTTGGCCAGCAGTCCGGGTTCGTAATAACGGTTTTTGAGCTGATCGAGATCGATAGGCTCGAGTGCCGGCGCGCTTCCACCGCATCGTTTTGCGATCACGTAGTGCATCAGCTTCATTCCGCCCGAAGAGGCGTCAAACCGGCCCTGCGGATCGACAACAGCCCAGTCGCTCCCGCCGAGAGCGTACATAGCCGCGAGTTGATTTCCGGTCGCCGCGTCCCACATTCGAACCGAACCGTCCCAACTTCCGGAGACGACAGTTCGCCCGTTCGGGCTGAAGCCCACAGAGGTCACGAGGCTGGCGTGGCCGGCCAGAGTGCGCAGTTCACGCCCCGCGGCCACATCCCAGAGTTTGATTGCGTCGGACAAGCTGCCCGAAGCCAGAGAGCGGCCGTCGGGACTGAAGGCGAGACCGGAGGAACGAAGGGACAGAGCTACCGAACCTGCCACGCCGGTCATCGTGCGCAGCTTGCGCCCGCTGGTTACGTCCCAGAGTTGGATCGTTTCGCCATTGCCAACGGAGGCCAGGGTGCGGCCGTCGGGGCTGAACGCGATGTCGCCATCGCCGCCGTCCAGGCTTCGCAGCTGACTGCCGGTGGCGACGTCCCAGAGCCTGACCGTCTTGTCAAAACTTCCCGAGGCCAGGGTGTGGCCGTCGGGACTGAAGGCGACCGAGGCGACAGAATCCGTGTGACCCGCCAGCGTGCGGAGCTCGCGCCCGCTGGCGACGTCCCACAGCCGGATGGTTTTGTCGTTTCCCGCTGCCAGCGTGCGACCATCGGGGCTGAAGGCGATGGAGCCAATCCAACCCGTCTGACCGGGCATGGCGCGGATCTCGCGCCCGCTGTCTGCGTCCCAAAGTCCGATCGTCGAGGCCGATCCAGGGGCCGCGAGCGTGCGGCCATCGGGACTGAACGCAACCGGGCTCGAGCCACCGTCGACGATGCGCAGCGGGCGCTCGCCGGCCAGGTCCCATAGCTTGATCGTCTTACTAGTGCTTCCCGACGCGAGCGTGCGGCCGTCGGGACTGAAGGCGACGGAATCAATCGAGTCGGAGTGTCCGACCAAAGTGCTCAGCTCGCGTCCGCTGGCAACTTCCCAGAGATTGATTGCGCCCGAAAAGCCGCCCGTCGCCAGCGTGCGGCCATCGGGAGTGAAAGCAACAGGGCTGAAGCCGTTGTCCAGTGCGCGCAGCTGGCGTCCGCTGGCGACATCCCAAAGCAAGGCCTCGACGAGCGTACTCGACGCAAGAGTATGGCCATCCGCGCTGAATGCAAGGGAGTCGACCGCGGTGGTGTGACCGGTCAGCGTGTGCAGTTCACGTCCGCTGCTTACTTCCCAGAGCCGGATCGTGTTGTCAAAACTCCCCGCGGCCAGGGTTTGGCCATCAGGGGCAAAGGCGACGGACGTCACGCCCGCTGTGTGGCCGGTGAAGGCGTGCAGTTCGCGCCCGCCGGCGAGATCCCAAACGCTGACTGTGTTAGCACCGCTTCGCGCGGCCAGGGTCTTCCCGTCGGGACTGAAGGCGATGGGGCTGAAGCCTCCATCGATCGCTCGCAGCTCGCGCCCGGTGGTTACATCCCAGAACTGGATCGTGCCGTCATAGCTCCCTGACGCCAGCGTCATGCCATCCGGGCTAAAGGCGACGGCGTTTGGTTCGTCCGGGCGCCCACTGCTGAAAATATTCAGACAGCGGCCGCCGACAACATCCCACAGCCTGACCGTGCCGTCGTAACCTCCCGAAGCGAGCGTGCGACCATCGGGGCTGAAGGCGACGGAGGTTATCCCGCCTGTGTGACCGGACAAGGTGCGGAGCTCGTGCCCGCGGGCCGCATCCCACAGCACGATTGTGTTGTCACCGCCTCCAGCAGCCAACAACCGGCCATCGGGGCTGAAGGCAATAGAATCGACCCCACCACTGTGCCCAGTCTCGACCACCAGTTCGGGTCTCTGGCAATGGGTGGCCAGGGGAAGCAGCACAAGCAGAATCGCCGGCACGACGGCAATCTTTCGCGCGATCTCGATCCACATGGCTGCAAAGCCTTCCAGCACTGGCGCACATCAGGTTGAAGGGAAATCGAGCAGCAAGTGTACACCGCAATTCATCTCCAGTTTCAAAGCGTCCAGGAATGTGGCCTTGGCAACTTTCTTCGCGAGACGCTTTTCACCGACCCGAATCCTCGAATACCGCGTCGCTGGCCCTGAGGGAAGGCGAGAGATATCCGCGGCAAACGAGCTCGTGGGAAATGATGCGATCTGGCGGGTTGACTGAGGACGTGTTTCTAAAGGTGAGCCTTCAGAAACGTTTGCGGCTCGGATTGAGTTCACGGACAGGCAAGGGCAGTCAGAACCGAGTGGTTCTATTTCAGCGTGCAAACAGGTTGGTCAGTTAGTTAGAAATCTGGCCAACGAGACTGAGATCAATCGCGACGTCATTCTCAGCTTTCCAGAACATGAAGCTCGGGTTCTTAAGTCCCCACTGAACATAGGGAACGACGAAATGTGCCCGTGCCGTTGCTTTCGATCCATCGATTTGAATCCGCATCGGAATCGTCAGGTCGTGGGGAATGCCCAAGAGCGTAAACACTCCGCTCACCTGAATGGTTGAGTCGCCGGAGGGCGCGATTGTCCCGGTATAGGTCCTGGGCGCAAAGGAGACGGTCGTGTACTGATCCACCTTGAGAATGTCCTTATTCATCTTTTTGTCGCGGCTGTCGTTGCCGGTCTTTCCGCTGCCGGCCAGTACGACAACCGACCCCGATATCCTGGAAGCACTGCGGTCAAATTCAATCGATCCAGATTGAATGTGAAACGTTCCGTTGACGACCTCGTGCGTCGTGTTGAGCGTCATTTTGACATCGCTGGCATCGGGATTGACAGTGAAGGCCTCATGCTGGGCGAGTGCGGCTGGCGCGAGTATGACGGCGAGGGACAGGATTGCGAAGGATTTCATTGCAACTCACCTGGAGGGTTTGACTACTGAGAATGTTTTGCTGTGGATCGATTTCAGTTGGCGAACGCCTGCGGAGCAAGAGCGGCGGGCTGGGTGACACGGGTCAGCCTGGCAGTTACACGCATCGCGCCGGGCCAGATCCTGAGGCAGAACGGCAATACAGTGCGCGCGAGTGCATTGTTCAAGCCATCGGCGGCGAATTCGGCAAGACGCATCTGGGGCAGCATGGCGGCAGCGCAGTTTTGGCTGAAAGACCGGCGCCGGCTCAGCGGCAAGATAGGCAGCGGCGGCACGGCGGGCAGTATGCAGGGCGATAGATATACCATCGCCGGTGAACGAGGGGATGACCGCTGCCTGATCGCCGATGCAGTAGAGCCCATCCTCCGTTGCGCGGCGGATGTATCCGTACGGAATATGAGTGATGGTGATCGGTTTGTCGAGCAGCGGCTCCGCACCGGCCAGCCTCATCGCCAGGTGGGGACAATCCTGCTGCATTTTCGCGAGGAGGCCCTCCCAGCGAAGCCCCGCACGCGCAAAATACCGCCGTTGAACGACACAGCAGAAATTTGTAATGCCGCCTTCCACCGGTTGGATACCACCGTAGCCTCCGGCATAGAGCGTCAGCTCAGAGGCGCGCGCCAGGTCAGCGGTCTGGGCGGCAGACAGGCGGTAATACATCTTGAAGCCGACCCATTGCTGAGGGTCTTTCGGGCGCGTATGGCCGCGCAGATCGTGTTTGCCCGTGGCGAGAAAGGCGGTCGGAGCCTCGTAGATAGTGCCGTCGTCGAGCGTCGCCCGCCAGAGGTTCGCGTTCGCCCGGCCGAGCGACTGCACACTGCGACCGCGCTCAACGCGGACTCCCGCGGCGATGGCTGTCGCGATGAGCGCTGTATCCAGCGTTTTGCGCGTGAGCGACTTCGCGGGAAACGGCAAGGGGGCCGTCGCGGCACGTTTTGCAGCTGCCAGTCGAACGTAGTCGATGGGCACGGCGCCAAGAGAGGAGACGTCGATACCGAGCAAATGCAGGTCTTCAAGGGCCTCGCCGCTTAGAAATTCTCCGCAAACCTTATGCCGCGGCGTAGGCTCGCGTTCAATCAGCGTCACGCTTCGTCCCTTTCGAGCGAGCGCGATTGAAGCCGCACAGCCTGCCACTCCACCACCCAGAATCAGTACTTCGTCTTGCAAAGCATTCCCTCACAATTCACTGGAAAACGAATCAATTTGTAGCGGACTCCCTCTCTAGTAGACGCCCGGAAAACAGTTCGGCACATCATTCTGTACAAATCGTCATTTTGGAGTTGGGAAGGAACTGGCTGGGGCAGGCACATGCCGATTGGAGGCTGGGTGCATCGGAGAATCGAGAGGCGTCTAAGGTGTTAGAACGAGGTATTGGATGAGGCGAAACAATTTCCTGATAGCTACTTTCTGGGTAATGACGATGGGCATCGCGGCACGAGCAGAACCAATTTCAGTAAGACATATCCAGCTCCCACGGCACGAGTTCATGGTGGCACGTTCCGAGGCCGGAAAAATCATCGCCCGGGTCGAGTTTACGGAGACCGTGCAGGGCGATGAAGTGACGATGCGCCTGACCTATCACTTTTTGGATGGGTCGATCGACGATGAGACAACGACGTACAGGCAGCGGGGCAAGTTTCATCTAATACGCAACCACCACATACAGAATGGGCCATTCTTCGCGAAGCCTGTCGACTTTGCCGTGGAAGCCGCTACCGGCACAGCGATCACCCGCACAGTGGACAAGAATGGCAAGATCCATGTCGAGAGCGAGCACATCGACTTGCCCGATGATCTGGCGAATGGGTTCGTGGGAACAGTGCTCCTGAATGTGGCACCCAATACGGCGCCGTTTCGGGTGGGGATACTGGCGCCGGTCTTCGGGGGGCGATTGATTCGAATCCTGATCTCGCCGGAGAGCGAGCAACCGTTCCAAAGAGCAGGGCGGACTCTGAAGGCGACGGTGTTTCGCATCCATCCGGAATTGGGCGGCTTCCTGGGAATGATTGCGAAGCTGCTCAACCTTCAGCCGAAAGATGTGATGGTGTGGGTCCTGGAAGGGGAGACGCCTGCGGTGATGAGGATCGTTGGACAGCTGGGTGGTTCCGGTCCGGTGCTGAGCTCGGAGCTGGAAGGAACCAGCTTCGGCAAATAGGACATTTTTCCGATCGACATCTCAACGGCAAGATGTGGATCGCGGTCCTCCCTATGACGACTAAAAAAGCTCATGGCCTCCCAGCAGACGATCCGTCACGGCGCGTGGTGAGCTCGTGCCAGTTGAGGCCGATGTCAACGATCAGCAGGGATGCAAGTGTGAAGGCAATGACGCCGACTGCCGACAGGACGTCGCCAAGATGGCTCCAGTATGCAGGCACGAGATTGAATACGCGGCTGGAAACGAACGTAAACGTGACGGCATACGAGCGGGCCATCCACTGACGATGCACGGCGATTTGGCGGTTCCGTGCAGCGATGAAAGCGGCAGTGGTACAAACGATCCACGCCGCAGCCTGCATGGAGGTTCCGGGAAGGCCCGGGCGTCCCCAGGCGAGAGCGATCCCAGTGAAGGAACCGACAAACACCGATACGACGTAGATAAGGCCGAGGGTCCGATGGAACTGGAGGTGACGCTGGCGGATCCGCGAGGAGAAATTAACAGGGCCAATCAGGAGAGCGAAGATTCCGGCGAGTGTATGCGGGATGAGGAGATGGCGATCGGCGATGACCTGCAGCCGGTAGGCGTGGTACATCGGATAGTCGGTAATGAGCAGCAACTCTGACGTAATGAAGACAAAGAGCGCGGTGAGACCCAGCGAGACCCAGAGAATCCTCTTGAATCTGGAACGGGTGGCGCTGGGCGCCATCAGCGTGGACGTTGGCATTGATTCGCTCTCAGAATGGTTAGATGTGATGAGTTGAGCCACGACTCGGGGGACGGCGAGACGAGTACATGGAGATTCCTCCCACAACAGCCAGGCTTCAGCCGCAGGCGTGCCGTCGCTGCCAATACGGACCTCACTTCCACCGTCCTACACACAGCCGTCCAGGCCAGCGATGCTCGACCGTAATAGCCCCCAGCGGTACAGCAGCCATCGCCAGCAACCGCAGCCAGTCATCCTTCCGAAAGGCTCGACGGAACGACACCGGCCCATCGTGGCGCACAAACCGATGCCATCCCGCTACCCTCGCCACCCACCCGAACATTCTGCAACTCCACTCTGACCGCTCCAAATCATTGATAAACCAACCAGCCTGCGCCGTCGATTCCATCCACCGCAGCAGCGCAATGATCTCCTCATCCTCCAGATGATGCGCCATCAACGAGCTCACGACGATATCCACCGGCTTCGGGGATCGATACTCCAGAGCGTCGCCGGTCACCCACGCAATCCCGAATGCCTTCGGCGTGAACTCCGCTGCGGCACGCGCTGCATAAGGATTCAAGTCGATCCCGGTTAATTGCACGGCAATTTTGCGCCTCAGCGCCCAGCTTGCAATCTGTCGCAGCAGATCGCCGCCGCCACTGCCCACATCGACGATGTGCACCGGATCACGCAGCCCACGCGGCAACCGGGCCGTCAACCGCTCCAGCCAGGCCAGTGTTGGCCGATAGCCCAGCAGCCAGCGGTTGACCTGTTCCAAATGGTGCAGGCAGTCACGGAAATCCTCATAGCTGCACTCGCCATCCATCAACTCCGGCAGGTCGCGCGGAGCCATGCGCCGGCTGAAGTCGATCTCCGCACTAGACCACATGGAAGCGCATCGACTCCGCTGTCAGCCCGGGCCCAAACGACATCGCGCATCCGCGCTGCCCCGGCTGTGCCTGCTGCATTATTCGCTGCAGCACAAACATCACCGTTGCCGACGACATGTTCCCGAAGCACGACAGCACCTCTCGCGACGCCGCCAGTGCATCGGCTGATAGTTCCAGTCCCTTGTCCACCGCATCCAGAATCGACCGCCCGCCGGGATGCACTGCCCACAGATCGATGCCATCGCTCTCGGCCATCAACTCGCTTTCGTGAAGCGCGCGGCCCAACTCTGCGGGCACCTTCCCGGAGAGCAGCATGTCAAATCCCAGGTCGCGGATTGTCCAGGTGATCAGCCCCCTCGTCTCCGGCACCATCACTGCCTTAAAGCTGTCGAGCGCGAACCCCTGCTCGCGCGCGGTGATCAAACTCGCCGCCGCACCATCGGCAAACACCAGAAACGAGAGCACCTGCTCCAGTTCCTGCGTCTCCTGGAAGTGCAGCGTACACAGCTCCAGGTTCAGCATGAGCACAGCCGCCTTCGGTTCTGAGCGCACAATGTGCCGCGCCAGCTTCAGCGCATTAATCGCGGCGTAGCATCCCATGAACCCAACCATCGTGCGCTCCACACTCGCCGAAAGCCCGAGGTGGTCGACAATCTCAAAGTCCAGCCCCGGGGCATAGAACCCCGTGCAGCAGGTCACCAGCACGTGCGTAATACCTGAGCGTTCCTTTTCACTGAGCGCAAGCCGGTCCACGGCCTTCCTCATCAGCACTGGAGCGCTCTGCTCAAACAGCTCCATACGCTGCGCCGTGTTGGGAAAGTTGCCAGGCCGATAGAAGTCATTCGCGTGATGCGACGAGGAGTGGACGGCAGCACCTCTTTGCGGGTCCAGGAAAGAATAGCGATGGGCAATGTTGGCGCGACTCACCATGCGACGGAAGACCGTGCGCACTCGCGGGTCGACGAGCATCTGCTCCGCGAAGACAGCGAAGGCGTCATGCACATCGTGCTCGGGTACGGCGGTGGCGATGCGGTTCAGGTAAGCCGCAGTCATGCGCAGGGGCCCTCAGCCTTAATTGGATTCGATATCGCGCGTGGCTTGAAGAAGCTGGACCACAAAGATGTGGTGATCCGTCGACAGTCGACTAGCTGAGCAAACAGGCTCCGCATTCTCAATACTACGGCTACTCTTTAAGACGAGACGCTTGTTCTTTTGATAGCACTTTGCCCATGCGAAGAGGATGACGATTTGTTCATGGAGGAACGCAATCAACGGAGCGCTCTCGGAACTCGATCGTCCGTATGCCAGGTTACGGAACAGCAAGGAGGATGCACGACCGCGACGCTCCTCGGAATCCGCATTCAGCGCTCTGCCCGGTCCAGAACTGTTGGCCGCCACAGCCCTCACGCTTGCCGTATCAACCTGTACAGCTCCTCGGCTCCGAATACGTTATTCGATTGCCTGATATTTCGAAAACAGTGTCGTCCTTAAGCGCCTTAGTCAGGGCAACGCGTACCAGGCACCACGGCCGCTGCCATGGATCTGGTTTAAGACAAGATTTCCGTTCCCTGGCATCCAGCGTACGGAACAGGCTGGAGAAGTCCGCCCGAAAGTCGATGTAATCAAACGTGTGTTGACCTTTGACGCGGCCCTCCGCCAGAAACCGGCGTTTATGAAACGCCACCTCAGCAACCGACGTTGCGATCTCGACATCGGCGTACCAGGCACCCCGTTGAGTGCTGTTAAATCGGCCGCCAAACGGGCCCGGATGGGCGAACGCTGCGTTCACGATGTCCGCCTCCGGAACGCCAAAGAGCAACTCGCCGGGACCAATCGCGCTGTTTCTGCCCCTCTCTGCGATCTTCCGTTCGTTCGTTGCCGCGTCCAGTACGCTCAGATCGGAGAGAACATCCGACGGCAGCGGCAGGTTTTCCAGAACGCTCATCGCCCCGTACTTCGCCGGGATCAGTCGGTGCGTTCCTGCCTGGTCGAACTGCGCCAATTTCGCCAATCAGTGTCCGCCTCGCTCCGCATCGAGCAGACTTCGCACCTGCTGCAGCCCAGGGATGCCATCGCGTACCACATAGTCGATCGGCGGCTGCCCGGAAGAGAGGATTGTCATTGGCTGCGTGATCCATCGGTCCGCCAGTTTATCGGGAAGAAGGATGTGCACGGCTTTTTATATCCCGACGATGTATGAGATTCGTGTCAGTTCGTCCTGCCGCAGGGTGCCGGCGGCCGACCTCAATTTGTAAACCGTGGAACGGGGCACGCCCGCCAGCAGTTCTCCGGCCCGTTCCAGCGGCAGCTGCCATTTATCCATGATGGCGAAGAATCCGTCGACCGCAGACTGGTTCAGCCGCTCCCTCGTCTCCAGTCGGCTCAGATCCGGAGAGGCATCGAACTTGAAGCCCGGCGGGGCGTAAGTCGAGAATGTGGGCAAGGCCGAATCTGCCTCCTGAAAAAGGTTGTCTCACGATGGACAAAAGCTGTCCATTAATAGACGAGCTCTTCCTCGATCATGCACTCCTCGGCTGCCGGGCGCGTCGCGCCAGGATTTCCATGGCCCTTTGGGCTTTCGACTTGTGAATCTCGCTCAAGATCTGGTCGAGGCGTTCCTGCGATACCTGCTCGCCGGTCGCGAACGGAGCGAGCAGGTTCATAACCATCATTTGAACCGCAATCAGGTCCGTAAAGATATGGGTCAGCATCGCCGCTGAACCTCCGCCGGGCACGGCGCCCTCGAGCAACTTGTCCCGAATCCACTCACTCGGCGCTTTGCCTTCGGCCTCCGCCGCGGCGACGATCTTCGCCTGCTCATCCGGCGTCAACTTCGTTCCAATGCTGCAGGAACGCGCTGAGCGCCCCTTCAGTCGGTGCATCGGATTGCCGTTCCCATGGCTGAGAATTGGCATAGATCCTCCTGTGGAGTTCGTTCGCGTAATTCGGATCCAGTGTCGAAACGCTTCGACGCAGAACCATTGGGTTCCTCATGGTGAACCTCACATACTTTGCTTCCGTAGTCCAATGCCTTTTGATTATGGCGCCATAACCAAAAGGCATAACCAAAACGCAGAACGCGGCACTCGGGCGCTCTCCGCGCTCGCCCCTCCGAATCCCACTAACATCGGCACCGAAAATAGACGACTTATCCCCACCTCATCCACCCGGAGGCGGGCACCCACTGAGGCCATCGCGGTCAGATTTCGCCATAGTTTTTATCGATAGAGTCATGGATAGAAGTCGTGGATCCCAGACGGAAACCGTTACAAACTCGCGCCATAACGGATCGGTCCGAGCGTTATGAGCAAATGGCATAACGCGGCGCCAATTGCTCATTGGACTTCCAACGAAAGCTGGCCAATGCTGGAGGGAAGTCGGCGCGTTCACGATACCGGCATCGTCAACGCTCGACCCACCGCTCAGGAGAAAACCATGTCGGAACTATCGCGAAGGCTTCGAGCTCGTACTTCCTTCAGAGGACTCAACGGCAGGAACTCAAACGCCTTCGGAACGGGATCGCCACCTCGCTCGCAACGCGTCAGGCTCCATGCTTCAACGCCGGACCCCCGAAGGCGCGCCGTGGAGCTTCATCGACGAGATTGAGTCCCACGTAGGCCTCTATACCGTGGCGGAACTAGCAGCAGTGTTGCAACGGTCCACCTGCTCCATCTACCGAATGGCGCATCGAAAGCAACTGCCTTCTCTGCGGCTGGGCGGCCTGCTTTACTTCGACCCTGCCGCGCTGGGAATGCTCTTTCGGAAGAAATCGCCCGAATCGGCAGCCGCGGCGAGATTCTCCGGAAAACTTCCTCGATCCTCAGGGAATCCCCAAAAGCGCCGCGATCCGGCCTGCTGAAGGGTTAGTCTGCGCCTTGTCCGGAACCTTGCTCGGAGCGTGCTGAATCCTTCGCGATTTTTGTGTTCTTCGATATCGGGCACACAGCCCAGCCTTCACGGATGCTCCAGGAACGCGGCCAGGCGCGATGACTCCACCCTCTGCTCCAGTTCATCCAGCCGCACCGCTCGCAGGTACTTCTCCGTCGTCGAAAGATTCTTGTGCCCCAGCAGCATCTGCAGCGTCTTGATGTCGATCCCCGATTGCAACATATTCGTCGCAAATGTGTGCCGCCATTTGTGTAGGAACCAGTTCTCGCAACAAGCAGAGCGGCTGCATTTGCCTTTCGCGGTCGTGCAGAAGCCGCAGTTCAGTTTCGCCCTGAAGGCGATCTCCTTACACAGCTTGAGGTGATGAGCATCTTCTGAGTCTCCTCCGTAGTTCGGCCGCTTGGGATGAGGCGGAGTCGGAAATACCAGCGGACCCTGGCTCGTTTTCCTGCGTGCCTTCAGTTCGGCAATGAGCCGGGAGGGAATTCGCACGCGGCGACACGCATAGGACTTCGGTTTGAAGTCGTATTCAGGCTTCACGCAGACGGTGAGGGTGCACGCCTGAAAATCGATGTCCCGCCAGCGCAGAGTGCTCACTTCCCGATGGCGAAAGCCGGTTAGCAGATAGACCTGGAAGAGAAGCCGCTCCGCTGGGAAGCAGGCCTCAAAGAATGTACGAATCTCGTCGGTCTCGTACGTGACCACGTCGATGGACGGAACCTTCGGCCAGTCGCCCTTCTTGAGCATAATCTGCGCTCCGGCGTTGCGCAGCGCCATCAGGCCAACCATTACCGCTCGATTGATGGTGCTCTGGCTCAGATTTTGTTCGCGGCCCAGGGCGAACAGGCGAATCAGATCCTCGCGCCGGACCTCAACGACAGAGCCGCGTCGCACGTGAGTCCTGAACCAGGCAAGATCGCCGGCATAGGCTTCGTGCGTGCTGCGGGCTTTGGTCGCGCGAATACCGGTGAGGAACTCTTCGCAAGCGGTCTGGATCGAAACGTGCGTGGCCGGCAGCGGATCGGCTTCGGGTTCCGGTTCGACCGTGCCGTCGAAAATTCCGGCCTGCGTTTCCCAGGCGTCGAGAGCCTCGCGCGGCGAGGCGCCGCAGGGCTTCTGCACGCGCTTTCCGTTTTCGCGCCACTCAAGGTAGAACGTGCCGCTCGTGGCGCGAACGGCTTTGCCATCGATCAGCACAGCGTCGGGACGAGGCCGGCCTTTCACCTTGAGGACGGGAACGAATTGCCATCGTCCCCCGACTGAGAGATACTTTTTGAGGTTGACTTTGGCTGCCATGCTTACTATCCATTTCGCCCAAATGCTCTCGTCGAAATCGATCCGTTGTGCGACGGAAAACTTTGGACAACTGCTTGCTCAGGATAGCAATGTGGATAGTAAAATGGATAGTAAATGCAGCAGTATTCTTTAAGTTGTTGAGTCTAAAGAGCGGGAGTAGTTCAGTGGCAGAACGTCAGCTTCCCAAGCTGAATGTCGCCGGTTCGATCCCGGTCTCCCGCTCCAATTTTCGCCCGGTAGCCTTACCGGGGATCCTTAATACCTCGGCCAATTTCGCGGATATACTCCAGCGTCAAATTTTTTGCTGGCTCGCCCGCACCGTTGCAGGCCACGCTAAAAAACATTCATCCGTTGCGATGGCAGAACTCATAACCACGCAAAAAAGGGGCGGCGTTGGTTGCGCGGCCCCCTTCGGGACTAAGCGTTCTGCTCCTGCGCCAGCCTGCTAGAAGACGCGCAACAGCATCAGCACCACAACGATCAGCAGGATCAGGCCTAGTCCGCCGCTAGGATAGTAGCCCCAGCCGCGGCTGTACGGCCACGCTGGAAATGCGCCAACCAACATCAGGATCAAAATGATGAGCAGAATCGTAATCATCGGTGTCCCTCGCGCCCGGCAGTCTTAGTCGCTACCAGGCTTTACGTCAAGATGCACCGCAGTTACGGCAGGGATGTTCACTCTCGTGAATTAAGTATTTGCTCTCTCGGGCAACCCTGCGTTAACAGGGTTCGGTTCACGCCAGCCCCGCCAGCTTCCGCGCGCGTTGAAAAACCCGCAGCATCATGCTCGCCGTCAGCTTTCCTGTGTTCGTGTTCTGCAGCGATGGATGGTAGCTCGCCAGTAGCCAACGGTCTCTCTGTCTCGATGTGCTTGGGATCCGATACTCCACTCCATGCCCGAACACCAACTCACCGCGCCGCTCGATCTGCCCCGTGCGCAGCAGATGCGCGACCACGCCATCGAATCCAATCTTGCCCAGGCATACGATCGCCCGTACCTCGGTGAGCGCGGCGATCTCCTCGTCGAGAAACGGCGCGCAGTTCGCAATCTCTTCCGGCAGAGGCTTATTGCCCGGGGGCGCACAGCGCACCACCGCAGTGATCCACGCGTCCTTCAGCACCATCCCATCGTCGCGATGCTTCGACGAGGTCTGCGACGCAAATCCGGCGCGATGCAGCAATGGATACAGAAAATCCCCTGAGCCATCGCCGGTAAACGGCCGTCCGGTCCGATTCGATCCGTGTGCGCCGGGCGCCAGACCCACAAACAGCACCTTAGCCTTCGGATCGCCGAACGATGGCACTGGCTTGCCCCAGTAATCCCACGTCGCATAGGCGCGGCGCTTCTTTTCGGCGACCGCAGTGCAGTGTTCTCGCAGGCGCTCGCAGCGCTCGCAAGCGACGATGCGTTCGTTCAGCAGGACCAGGGGGGATTCAGTCACGACAGCAGGCACATGCCGATTGTAGAAGCGCCTGGCCGAATCCGCTGCCAGGCGTAGAATGGTCCCGCTTCAGAAAGCGTTTACGCGCCGACAGTTTTCCCACCGGAGACCCCGCATGTCCATTCGAAAGACCCTCTCGTTCGCGCCCCTTGCGCTCGCACTCCTCCTCTTTCCCGGCTGCTCCAAATCCGCGCCTCCCGCGCCCGAGGCCAGCCAACCCGCCACGCCTCCCGTCCCGCAAATCGGCGGTGAGCCTGTCGTCAAGATCAACCGCGCGGCTACCAGCAACGGGCAGGGCATGGAGTTCCTCTCCGCCACCGTGTTGCCTGGTCGCGGCATGAACGTCTTCCAGATCACCGCTAACGTGCCCGGCAAGGGCGAGATCCCCATCCTCTGGGCGCCCACGCTGGAAGAAGCGGCTGCCAAACTCAACGGTGGTCCTGCCGATGACAACGGCAACGCCAGCTTCAGCTTCGGCGGCGCTTTCCTGGTTCCTTATCCCAACCGCATCGTGGGTCCGCTCTCGCCTGACGGCAAAACCGTCACCACTAAATGGCACGGCAAGACGATCACGCTGCCGGCTAACTGGCACAACTCCGCCGATCCCACCAAAAACAAGCACGCCATGCACGGCCTCATCCTCGCTACGCAAGCGCAGGACGTGGCCACGCAGAGCATCGCCGACGGTCAGTCCGTCACCGGTGTTATTCATGCCGGCGACTTCGGCGGCCACTGGCTCTCGCAAACCGATCTTAGCTTCGTCATCTCGCTCACCGGCCCGGCGGTGGATCTGACCATCGTGGCAAAGAACGTCGGCAAGGATCCTGAGCCAATGGCCATCGGCTGGCATCCCTACTTCGTCGTTCCCAGTGGCGACCGCAAGCAGGCTTTGCTCCATGTTCCCGCCACCAAAGTCGCGGCCATCAACAATTACGATGACGTATTTCCCACCGGCGATCTCATGCCGGTAAAAGGCAAAAAGTACGACTTCACCGATCCGAAGGGCAAGGCTCTGGACGACATCATGCTCGACGACAACTGGTCCTCGCTCCAGCGCACCAACGGCGCCGTAGACGTCAGCTTTGCCGATCCGGCGAGCAACTACGGCGTGCATATCCTCGGCCTCTCGCCTGAGATCCGCACCGTTCAGGTCTACGCGCCGCCTGCCAAACAATTCGCCGCCATTGAAGAGCAGTTCAACTTCGGCGACCCCTTTGGCAAAGAGTGGGGCAGCATGAACACCGGCATGGTCACTCTCGACCCAGGCAAGTCCGTCGAGTGGCATGTTCGACTCACGCTGTTTCAACCAGGCAAGTAGGCAAGGTCCGGTTCGCCGGAGACAACCGGTCGGCGAGAAGGCGGCCGGCGAGAATCGCATCGAGGAATGCGATCGTTCGCTGGCCGCCTTTTTTGTTTTAGCCGTCTTCCGTGTTCGGCACAGGTGACGATGGTCGCATGTTGAACGTCCTGAAAAGTAACCAGAATTCTGAACCTGGAAACCAAACAACCTTCAGGCACTTACGAACATCTGCGTAAAGTACTCTCATGCTCGCACTCGCTGGAACCTCAGGGCCAGAGCACGCTCGAATTTCATCTTTGTGGCCTGAACGTTGAGGCGGGAGACAAGGCGCATGAGCGCCCAACCTGATTTTTCAAGAGAGTTTCTGGACGACACGATTCTGCTGCGCCTCTCGGTCGGCGAGGCGCTGTGCTCTTTAGCAGAAGCACAGGCGATGGCCGGCGAACTGAGGGCCGCGCGGCGATCGATCGAAGCCGTGGAGACGATCTTCGAGGAAATTACGCTCTTCGCGCAGTCGCCGGCGGCGAAGGCGGCCGGGCAGGAGTTGGAGGAGTGCCTGCGCAGTTTGCGCCACCGTGCGCGCAACGCGGAAACGGTGGTGAAGCTAGTGGAGTGAGCGCTGCGAGCTTCACGCTTTGGTCCCGATCGCGCAAATCCAACCTTTAGCGGGTTCGGTCGAGACGCAGACGTCGATGAAGCCGGCGTTTTCGAGGAGCTGCCGATGCTCGGCGACGGTGAGCATTTTCATACCGGCGAGAGGGAGATGCTTTTCGGCGTACTCACTGATCTTCGTCTTCGCTCCTTGATAAATTTCCGCAATCACGATCACCGCACCGCCCGGCCGCACGACGCGCGCGACTTCTTTCATGTCCTCGGCGGGATTGGGCCACCAGAAATGTGTCTCAATGGCGGTTACAAGATCGAAGAAGCCGCTGGAGAAAGGCAGTTGCGAAACCGAAGCGTTGACGATCTCGACGCGACAGGCAGCGATGAGTGCGGCGTTAAGCTTTGTTGCTGCGGCGATGCTGGCGGAAGAGAAATCGACGCCGGTAACTCTGCTCTCTGTAGCCAGGGCCGCGAGCTTATTCACGGTACGGCCGCCGCCGCAGCCGACGTCGAGGATCGCTTTCCGGCTATCGACAGAAATATGAGACAGGCCCCAGTCCGTGACCCCGGAGTGGCGCAGATTCATCTGCCAGAGCACGAAGCGGCCCAGCCAGCCCGAGGGTTTGCGGCACTGATTCAACATAGTGGTTCCATGATCCGAATCGAGTTTAGTCCTGACGCAGCGCTTGCAGTGGGTCGATGGTGGTGGCGCGGCGAGCGGGAATGTAGCAGGCCAGCAGCGCCAGTCCTGCAAGAAGCAGTGGCGCCCCGACGAGCAGGCGCGGGTCGTTGGTGCCGACGCTGTAGGCGTCAGCGAATATGCTGGTGATGGACGAGAGTGCGCGAGCGAGCGCGACCGCACCGAGGAACCCGACCACCAGCCCGCTTGCGATGAGCCAGAAGCCTTCGCGAAGAACTAATGAGAGGACCTGGCTTTTGCGCGCGCCGAGCGCCATGCGGATGCCGATTTCCTTGCGGCGCTGCGCCACAGCGTAGCCCGTCACGCCAGCCAGACCGATGGCGGAGAGGATGAGCCCGAACAATCCAATGCCGCCAAAGGTGCGCAGCGCGGTGCGCATGCCGGCGCGGGTGAGCTCAAAGTATTCGGGCAGCGTCTGCGCATTGAAGACGGTGACGTTGGGATCGGTGGATGCGATCACGGCGCGGACGGTTTTGAGCGCGTCGGGAGCGGAGTGGGCGCGGGCGATGATGGTGATGCCGCCTGCAGGGGGCTGCGCGAAGTCATGGAGGGTGAGCGGCAGATAAGAGACAGGCTGGATGATGCCACTGGCGTCTTTGATATCGGGAACGACCCCAATGACTTCGTAGCTGCGGCGCTCATCGCGCAGATGTTTGCCGATCGCGCTGTCCCTGGCGAACAGGGCGCGGGCGGCCTTCTGATTGAGAATGACTGGGACCGCGGTGGTTGAAGGCGACCCGTTCGCGGCCGCTGCGTCGCCGATGCGGTCGTCGCGCTCGTCGAATTCGTGTCCGGCGAGGACCGGTTCAGCGAGAGTGGCGAAATAGCCGGCGCCGATGGTTTCAAAAGCCATGCCGCTCTGGACGTGCGTGTCCTGGACGGTCACCTGGTGCTCGTCCTGGTCATCACTGCTCAGGTAGGGCGGCTCGGCTGACAGCGCGAACGCCGTCAGGGATCCCGAAGCGCGAAGCCGGTCCGGCAGCTGTTCAAAGAATGCCTGAGCCTTCGCTGGGTCATAGCCATCGCGCACCGGATCCACGGACAGGAAGACCATGGTGCGCTGATCGAAGTTGGTTTGCAGGCTGTTGCCGCGCATGATCCCGAGCACGAGAAATCCGGTAACGAGCAGCAGCATGAGTGAGCCGGCGACCTGCCCGCCCATAGCCAGATTGCGCAGACCCAATCGGCGATGACCGGAGAACTGCAGGGCAGCGCCTTCTTTGAGCGCGGTGGCTACGTCGGCTTTGGTGGCGGCGAGGGCGGGGAGAATGCTGAACGCGATGCCGCAGAGGATGGCGAGCACGAACGCGAAGAAGATGGCGTGCACGTCGAGTGCGCGGTCCGGGGGTAGGGGAGCGCCGGCAGGGACGCGGACGTGGGCGGTAAGCTGCCACAGGCCGTAAGCGAGCGCGAGTCCTGCAATGCCGCCGTTGAGCGAGAGAAGGATGCCCTCGGTGATCATCTGGCGGATGAGGCGGAAGCGGCTGGCGCCGACGCCGAGGCGGATAGCAAGTTCACGACGGCGGTTGGCCCCGCGAGCGAGCAGCATGTTGGCGAGGTTCAGGCATGCGATCGCGACTACTACCCCCATCAGCATGATGTAGAAGCCGACCACCAGCGGGCGGTACTGGCGTGGAATGGGCACGCGGGTTCCGGCGTTGAGCAGCGCAACGCGTTTGGCGGTGGAGGATTGTGGCGCGGCCATGGGGTCGAGCTGATCGAGGCGGCGCGTGATACCGTCGAGCGCGGACTCGGCCTGGTCCATGGTGACGCCAGGGGCGAGACGCAGCAGGATCTGGAAGGCGCGGGTGTTGCGCTGATGGAGCAGATCCCCCGCGAGTTCGGGCGCCATGGCTGCGGGGACGGTGGTGGGGACAAAAATCTCCGATGGATTCGGCGAGAGCGCGCCATCGAACTTGCGCGGCGTAATGCCGATGATGGTTGCCGTCTGGCCGTTGATGCGAATGGACTGACCGATAACGTCCGGGTCGGCGTGAAGACGGCTGCGCCAGAAGCGATCGGTGACGACGACGGCGGTTTCGCCCGGCTTGTCGTCGGCGACGCTCAGAAGACGGCCGTACTGCGGGGCGAGGGCGAGGACGCTGAAATAGTCCGGCGAGACGATCTGGCCGAAGACGCGCTCGGGATGGCCGGCGCGGTCGGCGAAACCGATATTGAACTGCACGCCTGGCAGAACGGCGGCAACACCGGAGAAAAGGCGTGACTGCTGGCGGTACTGTTCGATGTAGGTGTAGGAGACGGGCTTCTCCGCGGTGGCGAGCCGGCTCGGGCTGGGAACGCCGGCCAGAGGATGGGCGAGGAGCGCGAATCCGGAAGAGTAGAGGTTGGTGCTGAGGCCGATGCCCAGGCCCATGGAGAGAATGCCTACGCAGGCGTAGCCTGGCGACTTGAGCAGCGTGCGCGCCGCGTAGCGCAGGTCGCCGCGCATCTCGCTGAGGTATTCGACCGGCAGGCGAAGGAGAAGGTCGAAAAGGATGCGCACCAGACCGGCGATGCCGTGACGGCGGGCAAGATAGTCGATAGCTTCGTCGCCGGCCTGCACCATTTCGTCGCCGTATGCGAGCTTAAACTCGTGCGGGAAGGCGAGGGCGAGACGGCGATAGGCGACTTGCCAGAAGTTCATGGGGTCATCCTTTCTGGTGGACGACGGCGCGTTTGGACTGAATTGCGTTGACCAGCGCCTGCAGGCGCTCGCATTCCGCATCGAGGACGCGGCGGCCGAGAGGCGTGAGACGGTAGTAGCGGCGGCGGGCGTCGTCGAGTTCCGGCGCGGGACGCGAGCGGGATTCCTCGATGAGATCCGCTTCAATCAGGCGCTTCAGGGAGCCATAGAGAGTCGCGGGCCACAGGCGAACCTGACCCGTGGTGCGCTCGAGAACGTCCTGCATGATGCCGTAGCCGTGCTGCTCTTCGCCTGCCAGCGACAGCAGAATATGGAACCACTGCGACTTGAGCGGAAGGAAAGACTGCACGGAGGCGACGCGGGCCTGATGGGTCATGGTCGATATCTATATCGATCGATATAGATATTCGTCAAGAACAATGTGACGGGACGGAAAATTCACTCCTGGCCAATTTGGCCATTCTGCTGTTTAGACGTCAGATCAAGCGGCAAAATCAGCAGACATATCGACCTGACAGGGGTAGACTCCTCGCGGATGGAGCCAGTTGGGGTTGCGATGCGGATGGAACCTGGTCGGGCGAATCGATGTGCGTTGATCGCGGTGATTGGGTTTGCGCTGGCCGCAGCGGGGGGCCAAACAAACCCACCAAGGGGAAAATGTCAATATGAGCGCGCCACAGTTTGAGGTGGCGACCATCAAGCCGCATCCCGACGGTGACAGAAACATAACGATCGGCGGAGGGCCGGGCCGGTATGAGGCGAAGAACGTTACTGCTCGTATGTTGGTCGAGCAGGCGTACGGCGTTCCTTCCGATGAGGTCTCGGGCGGCCCGGAGTGGACGACGACGCAGCACTTCGACGTCGCGGGAAAGATACCCGACGCAGAATGGCAGGCGATGACAGGGTTGGACAACCCCCATCGGGGGCGGCAAATGCAACTGATGCTGCAGGCTCTGCTGAAGGAACGGCTCCGCCTTGAGATTCGGCATGAACCACGGGAGCTGCAGGTTTACGCGCTCGTGCAGGCCAGGGGCGGAGCCCATCTGCCGGCTGCCCGGACAAAACGTCCCGGGGACGCATCGAGTGGGGCTCAGTCGTTTGTGATGGCAATGATGAATGACAACGGCTCAGTGGGCGAACTGGCACAGTTCCTGGAGAGCTTCTTTGGCCGCACCGTTCTGGACCAGACCGGCCTCACAGGGAACTACAACATCACGCTGGAAGTGCCGATGCCGGAGGACTACGCGGGAAGCGATACGCACTCGCTGGTCATGGAGGCTCTGCAGGATCAGATGGGGCTGAAGCTGGAGTCGCGCAAAGCGGTCGTCGACACGATCGTGGTCGAACGAATCGAACTGCCTGGGGAAAACTGACCTCTCCATCGATGAGCGGCTCGATGCCTCGATCCTTGATTGCCAACATGGGTCATCATTAGGGTCAAGGCGTCATGCTGGCGCATCAATTGGGGTACGGGTCCTCCGCGAAAGACTGGCCGGAGTCCGGCAACGAACAAACTGTGGGCTGAAGTGAATCGAATCCCCGACAAGGATGTTGTATGAGATTGCAGTGGGGTGTGCTGTTGCTGGCGGCGTCGCTGACAGCCGGCGCACAGATGAACATGGGAACACCGCACACGTTTGCGGAGGAGATTCAGGGCCACAGCACCTCGGGCACCAGTGCGGAGCCGAACTCCGTCGAAGCGCCGATGTGGATGACCATGCGCGGCGGCTGGATGCTGATGTTCCACGGCAACGCCTTCCTCGCGAACACGCAGCAGACCAGCCCGCGTGGCCGCGATGCGTGGTTCTCGACGAACTGGGGGATGCCGATGGCAGAGCGTCAGTTCGGACCCGGACAGTTGACGCTGCGCATGATGCTGAGTCTCGAGCCGGCCACCGTGACCGGCAGGCAGTATCCGCTGCTCTTTCAGCAAGGCGAGACGGCATTTGGAAATCCCATTGTCGACGGGCAGCATCCGCACGATTTTGTGATGGAAGCGGCGGCACTTTACGATGTGACGCTCGCGAAGAAGACGCTGCTGAGTTTGTACCTGGCGCCGGTGGGGGATCCGGCGATTGGACCCATCGCTTATCCGCATCGCGCGTCCGCGCTGGAGAATCCGGTGGCGACGCTGGGCCATCATCAGGAAGACTCGACGCATATCTCCGATGATGTGATCACGCTGGGGGTGACCCGCGGCTGGATGCGTATGGAAGCCAGCGGCTTTCACGGCCGCGAGCCTAACGAGCACCGCTGGCAGGTGGAGCAGGGCGCGATCGATTCGTGGTCCACGCGGCTCACGCTGCAGCCCGGGCAGAACTGGAGTGGCCAGGTGTCCTACGGTCGCCTGCATAGTCCGGAAGCGCTCTTTCCGGCGGAGGATCAAGCGCGAACCACTGCATCGGCGATGTACAACCGACCGTTTCATGCAGGGAACTGGACGAGCACGCTGGTGTGGGGACACACAAGGTCGCTGGCGGATGGCGTGATTCAGAACAGCTATCTTCTGGAGTCGCTGGTGCGCTTCGGTGAGAAGAACAATGCCTGGACGCGGATCGAAAACGACGACCGCACGACAGAACTACTCCTGGGCGAGCATCCGGTGCCATCTGGTTTCAACGAAGAGCCGGCCGGGCGCGTGCAGGCTTATACCTTTGGCTACGACCGCGAGCTGCCGTTCGTGCCGCATGCAGGCACCGCGCTCGGTGCGCAGGTTACGGCGTATACGGTGGGGTCAAAACTCGAGCCGGTGTACGGAAGCGATCCGATGGGAGTCGTGGTGTTTTTGCGGATCAGACCCAGGTAATTCAGAGTGCCGCGAGCTTCGCTTCGATCTCGTCTAACGCAGCCTGCAGGGCTTTGCGCCGGATCGGGCTCGAAGTGCGCTCGCTGAGAATGCGCTCACGCTGCAGTTCCAACGCTTCCCGTTCGCGGGTGCGAGCGGCCTGAGCGGTAGCTTGTTCAGCCCGTGGTCTGCCTGACCTCTCGGATTCAGCGGTGCGCTGCTGTTCCACCTGCTCTTCAACCGATTTGCTTTCCCAGCCTCGAGCCATGAGGACAGGGTACAGGGGATGGGGTGCCGGGTACAGAGTACCGAAGAGACGGACTGGAAGCGGTCGCTTCGGCTGCGCTTCGCGCATCATGGTAGGGAGAGGTGAACGATGAAGGCGTGGCGAATTCCATCGTTTGGTATCGAGAAGGTTGAGCAAGTGACGCTGCCGGATCCGGCGCCGAAGCGCGGCGAAGTCCTCATTCGCATGCATGCAGTTTCGTGGAACTATCGCGATCTGATGGTTGTCGAGGGCAAGTACAACCCAAAGATGAAGCTGCCGCGCATTCCATGTTCCGATGGCGCAGGTGAAGTGGTGGCCGTCGGTGATGGAGTCACGCGCGTCAAGGTGGGCGATCGTGTGTGCGGGATCTTCATGCAGAACTGGATTGACGGCGAGCCGGACGCACTGAAGATTCGCGGCGCGCTGGGCGGCGATCTGGATGGCATGCTGGCGGAGCTGGTGGTCCTGCGCGAGGAAGGCGTGGTGCTTTTCCCCGAATATTTGTCCTGGGAACAGGCCGCGACGCTGCCCTGTGCGGCAGTAACCGCCTGGAACGCCCTGGTACGTGTCGGCAGGGTCAAACCGGGTGACACGATCGTCATCCAGGGGACGGGAGGGGTGTCAATCTTCGCACTGCAACTGGGTAAAATCATGGGTGCGCGGGTGCTCGGAACGTCGAGCAGCGACGCGAAACTGGAGCGCGCCAAAGCGCTCGGCCTCGACGCCGGCGTGAACTATCGCGAGCATCCTGAATGGGATCGCTGGGTGATCGATCAGACCGCGGGGCGCGGCGCGGATCTGGTGGTCGAGGTCGGCGGCGCGGGAACGTTTGCGCGGTCGCTCAGGGCGTTGCGGATCGGCGGTAATTTGGCGCAGATTGGCGTTCTGAGCGAGAGTTCTGAGGGGATACAAATCCCGTTACTGTTGCATAGGCAGATTCGCCTCTGCGGGATTTATGTAGGATCGCGGGCGGATTTTGAGATGATGTGCCAGGCTTTGCAGCAGCAAAAGTTGGAACCCGTGGTGGATGAAGTGTTTAGCTATCACGCCGTGGGAGAAGCCCTGCGGCGCATGCAGTCCGGCCAGCATTTTGGGAAATTAGTTACTTCCGTGAGGCACTAGAAATGTTTGCCGCAAAGGCGACATTTTGCCTCAAACTGCATCAGAAGAAGTGCCCGAGCACACATAGGAGAGGAGGGCTCCCCAATGAACTTCCTGATGTCTTGCCTGCACGCGGTTCTCAACTTTTTTTCAGAGATTCTCTTTGGATGCACCCACGCACGAGTGACACGCCCGTTCACGCTCGAAAATGAGACGTACGAGGTATGCCTCGACTGCGGAAAACAGATTTATTATTCGGCGACCGAAATGCGGCGGCTGACGCCGTTTGAAGTTCGCCGGATGCGGGCTGCACGAGCCGGCGAAGTCAGGGTGGTTCCCATCAACGCGCCGCGTCTGGTCCCGCGGGAGCGGAAGCCGAACGTCGCAGCATAAGCTTTTTCTTTCTCCTTGTAGTGGTTGCGGTTGGTTTTGATTAGGGAGCGTTTCGGCGCTCCCTTTCGCTTTTGTGCATTCTTTTCACCTTTGGGGGAGGGCGGCGACCCGGCGCGCGCGTCTAAGATAGACGTTGGTCGTTCCCCCCAATGGGCAAAGCTCTGACAAGCCGTTTGGCGCTGCTTGCGGTGGCCCTCGCTACTGCAGGATGTGGCAGCATCAACTATGCCGCACAAGCCGGCGACGGCAGCTTTGCGTTGCGCGCATCGAGCCAGACGGTCAGCACGAACGGCGAAGTGGCACTGCAGGCCGTGCGGCCTTCAGGTGATGCGGCGCCTGTGACGTGGCGCGTTGTTTCCGGTACCAATGCAGTCTCGCTCGGCCAGGGACACATCGACGCCGCGGGTATCTACACAGCACCGGGATCGCTGTCCACAGACAGCGCAATCGTGCGTGTGCAGGCGACGCTCGGCAAGAGCACGGCAACAATGGCGATCACTGTTCATCCGGGATTTGTGCAGCCCCTGCTGCCGCAGAATGTCGCGCTGACTCCGGGAGCCACCAGCGACGTGACGGCGCAGATTGCCGAAGTCGATGCAGGCACGGTCCGGTGGCGGCTGGCTGGCTCACCCAGCGGCGAAGAAGTCGCGACAGGGACGCTGGGGACGCTGAGCAGTGGCGAGTGCCAGCGGACCTCGGATCACTACACCACCTGCACAGTGATGTACACGGCTCCGGCTGCGGTGCCGGCTGGCGCAGTCTATGTGGTTGCGTCGGTGAACGGCAGCACGACCACGGCTCCACTGCGCGTGCTGGTGAACGGACAGGGAATTGTATCCAACCCGGTTACAAATCAAGCTGTGCAGGGTGGTGCCGTCGCGCTGGGCGCTTCCGGCGGCAACGACGGCGACTTCGACACCTACGCGGATCACGGTGGCGCAGAGTATGTGGCCGACTGCTGTGGCGGCACTCTGGGAGCGCTGGTCGAGAATCAGGCGGGCGACGAATACATCCTGAGCAACAATCACGTGCTGGCCGAGTCGGACCAGGGACACCCCGGCGACACGATCGATCAGCCAGGCCTCATCGACGGCGCTTGCACGCCCCTGAGCCGCCCTGGCTCAACGCTGAAGTCTGTGGGCACGCTGGAGTACTTCGCGCCGCTGGCCTCGCGCCAGACCAATGTGGACGCGGCCTTAGCTCTCGCGACGCCAGGCGCCGTCGATGGCGCCGGAAATATTCTTGGCCTTGGAACGCCAGGGTCAAACGGTGTGTTGAGTGCGGCTCCGCCCATGGCCGGAGAAGGCGAAGCGCTCACGGCAGCGAATCTGGGAATGAATGTCGCCAAAAGCGGCCGCACCACCGGCCTGACCTGCTCGAATATTTCGGCGGTCGCGCTGACGGTGAAAGTCGACTACTACAAGGATTGCGCCGAGACGCAGCCTTACACCACCAA
Organism: uncultured Acidobacteriaceae bacterium; assembly: GCA_963705765.1. Taxonomy (GTDB): domain Bacteria; phylum Acidobacteriota; class Terriglobia; order Terriglobales; family Acidobacteriaceae; genus Palsa-343. Next base: position 142,134 of record CAVPKU010000052.1, read on the forward strand.
GACTTTCGAGAATCAGATTGGGATCAGCGGCGCGCACTTCACCGACAGCGGAGATTCCGGTGCGCTGGTGCTCGATGCCAGCAACGCTGAAGCGGTCGGTCTCTATTTCGCCGGCGGCACCGATGGCGATGGCAACGGACTCAGCGTCGTGAATCCCATTGGCGACGTGCTCGGTGAACTGAGCAGCGAGGCGGGCAGCAAACTGAGCCTGGTCGGCACCACCAATCCGCATGAGGTTTCCTGTTTGCGGTATGACCCCACGGTTCTGTCGGAGCCTCCTTATGTCGGGCCGGTGGCGCTGGCGCGGGCGCAAACCGTCGCGGAGAGCGCTTCGGAAACGCTGCGCGGCAACGGGATTCTGGGAACGGCTGCGGGACACAGTCTTGATTCCCCGGGCGACCCAGCAGTGATCGTCTATGTAGACCACCCCACCGCCGCTGTCCCGCAACTGATCAATGGTCTGCGCACGCAGGCGATCGTGACCGACACTGCATCTGTTCTGCGTGGGACCGCACCGCCGATGCCGGCGCTGGAACCGGGTCTCCACATAGCAGCTGCAGAACTAGCCGGCGCGACGGCCGTCGAGAAGAGCGTAGCGCCCGGGCTGATGAACGATCCAGCCATCTTCGGCGTGGGCGTTACCGAGAGCCGCGACAAACCCGCCGAGCCCGCTCTGCTGGTGCTGGTCGACATGGGAAGGACGCCGCAGTCGATGCCGGTAACCATGGGCGGCCTGCGCGTCGTCTACATGCGCATGCACCGCTTCCACACCACGCGGTCCAAGTGGAGCGAGGGCCGGCCGGTGTCTGCGTGCGCCGTGCAAGGCCTGAAGCGCGTCGAGAACAGCGAACCGTGATCGCACCGCACGACTAACTCACCCCTGCAACGCGGCCACCGCCTCCGGAGCGGCCTGCTCCGTCCGGAACTCCCCCTCCCACTGCGCCACCACCGCCGATGCCAGACAGTTCCCAACCACATTGATCACCGTCCGCCCCATATCCATCAGGGCGTCCACTCCGAGGATCACCAGAATCGGCTCTGTGGGGAGCGCGAAAATCGCTGCTGTTGCCAGCAGCACGACCAGCACCGAGCGCGCCACACCGGCGACACCCTTGCTTGTGAGCATCAACACGCCGACCATGGCGAGCTGGCGGCCGAGGGACATGTGGATGCCGGCGGCCTGGGCGGTGAAGATCGCCGCGATCGAGAGATACAGCGCCGACCCCGCCATGTTGAAGGTGTATCCGGTCGGGATGACGAAGGCAACGATTTTGCGCGGCACGCCATAGGCTTCCATCGCTTCGATGGCGCGCGGCAGAGCGGCTTCGCTGGTGCTGGTGGCGAACGCGATGGTGGCAGGCTCAGCGACCGCGCGGAGGAATTCCCGCAGGGGCAGGCGCGCCAGCAGCAACGCAGGCAGCATGGCGAGCAGCGCGAAAAGGAGGATCGAGACGTACAACGTGAGCGCAAGCTTGCCCAGGTTGAGCATCACGCCGAGTCCCGACTGCGCGACGGTGTACGCGAGAGCGGCAGCAACGCCCACCGGAGCGTACAGCATCACGTAGTTCGTGAAGGCGAACATCACCTCGGTGAGCGATTCGCAAAGGCGGAGCATCGGCGCGCGCTTCGCTTCCGGCACTTTGCAAAGCGCGAGCCCGAAGAAGATGGCGAAGACAGCAACCTGAAGGATTTGGTTATCAGCAACCGCGGAGGCGATGTTTTCCGGAAAAACGTGCAGCAGGAATTGTTGCCAGGAGATCGTGGTTTGTGTCGGAAGTGACGCTGCCGCGACGGTCGCGTGCGCGCTGATGTTGAGTCCAACGCCGGCCTTCGAAACGTCAATCGCGACCAGGCCGATGACCAGCGCGATCGTGGTCAGGGCTTCGAAGTAGACAAGCGATTTCAGTCCAAGGCGTCCAACCGTCTTCGCCTCAGCGTGGCCGGCGATGCCCGTGACCAGCGTCGCGAAGATGAGAGGCGCGACGATGACCCGGATGAGCCGCAGGAAGATATCGCCAAAGACGCGAATCGAGAGAGCCGCATGGGGCGCATCGACGCCGAACTCGATGCCAGCCAGCATGGCGACGAAGATCCACCCGGTAAGCGAGCGACGGCGCGAGGCGGCGAATGCAAGGATCGCGAGGGCGAGAATCCGGAGCGCGATCGAGACAACGTGCGTAGACGGGGCTTCGTACTGCAGGATCGCGGCCGCGGCGTAGAGCAGAATGCCACTCAGCGCGGGAACCGTGATGTTCGGCTTAGGGCCGGGTTTCATGAGAGTGCAAGGATATCAACCGCTCGGGTGATTCAACACGGGATGCAGCGGACGCGACCGGTGGCCGTCCTTCGTTCTATCCTTCTTGTCATGCGGGTTTTGTTTTGGGCAAGTGGGTTCGCGTGTCTGGTTCTGGTCGCAGGCAGTGCCAACGGGCAGGTGCTGGAGCCGCAGGCGCCGGTGGTGGGCAGTCCCAATGGCAATGCGCTAACTGACCCGGGTATGTCGCCGGAGGTCCAGTTCCTCTACCAACTCGAAGCGAAGTTCGCAGCGGATACGGCTCGCGGTGGAGGGAAGGCCTTCGGGACATGGTTCGCGCCCGACGCGGTGACCCTTGAAAACGGCGGCGCCCCGGTGATCGGTCATGACGCTATTGCGGCGCGGGCGACCTGGGTGCCAGGGAGCTATCAGCTGCTGTGGACGCCGGAGGGAGCCCGGATGAGTATTGCCGGCGATATGGGTTTCACCTGGGGGCATTATGAAGGTGACTCGAAGGACGCCCAGGGCAATCCGGTGAAGAAGACCGGGCGGTATATGACGGTGTGGAAGAAGCAAGCGGACGGAAGCTGGAAGGTGGCGATGGACGCCAGCAACGAGGGGCCCGTGGAGGACTGCTGTCGACTGAAATAGGGGCAGAATGCGGCGCTATGTTACCTTAGTGCATCTGCACGGCAGCGGCTCTCGTTACTACCGGGAAGTACTGTAAGCGATACGTACAACAGGACTTGGCATCACCCGAACGGGGCACAGCCGGGTCGTTTATAGTTTGCAACAATGCTCGTGATCCCCCACACGCAGCGCATCGGCATGCGATGGCACGCCGTGCATCCATTCTGCCTGGGGGTCTCCGACTCGCCGGAGTCTGTGGAGAGGGATGAGTTATCTGGCCACGAGCGCGCAATGGAGCGAAGCCGAACGGCTGAAGTCTCTGCACGAATATGAGATTCTCGACACGCCTGCGGATCCGGCGTTCGACGAGATGGTTCGTGTTGCGGCCCAGGTGACCGGCGCGCCCTACGCGTATCTCGGCTTTTTGGATTCGAATCGCCTGTGGTTCAAGTCGCGGTTTGGATTTCAGGGCACGGAGATTCCGCGGCTGGCGACCGCGGACCAGTACACCATTCTCGAGCCGGAGCCGCTGCTCGTTGCTGACGCAGCGATGGAGCCTCGTTTCCCTGTCCGCGGCATTCCTCTGACGCGGACGGTGCACTGCCGCTCCTATCTGGCGGCGCCGCTGGTTGGACCCGAGGGTGGCATCGGAACGCTGGCGGTGCTCTCGCCGAAACCGAATCAGTTTGCGGAGCAGCATGCGTCGATCCTGAGCGTGCTGGCGAGGCAGCTGATGATGCGCCTCGAGTACTCGATTCACTCCAAGGGGCAGGATCACTCGCTGCGGGCGCGGCAGCGCATCGAGCGCGCGCTGATGGTGGAGCGCAACTTCGTCTCCGCAGTGCTGGATACGATGAGTGCGCTGGTGCTGGTCGTCGACACGGCGGGGCGCATTGTGCGCTTCAACCGCGCGTGCGAAGAGATTTCCGGATATACGTTTGCCGAGCTGGCGGGGCGGTCGTTTCCGCAGGAATTGTTTCTGAACGAGGAGCGCTCGAAGGCGTTCCAACTGCTGGAGAAGTCGCGCAGCGATCTGCGCCGCGAGCCAACCGAGTTGCACTGGCTTTCGCGCGATGGGCGGCGGCGGCTGATTGCGTGGACCACGACGACCCTCACCGATGGGTCGGGCGACACCAACTTCATCATCATGACGGGCGTCGACGTCACCGATCAGCGCGAAGCCACAGCTGCGCTGTACGCGAGTGAGGCGCGTTACCGCCAACTGGTGGAAAGCTCGCTGGGCATGGTGTTCACGCACGATCTGGAAGGCAAGGTTCTTTCGATTAATGCGAGCGCCGCGGATGGCCTGGGCTATCGCGCCGACGAACTGGTCGGCAAGCGGCTGAGCGATCTGGTTCCGGAAGAGGAGAAGTCCTCGTTCGAAACCTATCTCCGCAAGATTGCATTATCGGGAGAGGAGCAGGGCACCATCAGCCTGCGGCATCGCTCGGGCGAGGTGCGGATCATCGCATGGCGCAACCGGCGGCTCGATCTTCCGGAGGTGGCGCCGTTCGTGCTCGGCCACGGCATCGACGTCACCGAGAAGACCGACGCAGAGAACAAGCTGCACGCGGTGATGCGGCAGCGCGAGTCGATTCTCGAATCCGTCGGCGACGGCATCTACGGCGTCGACATGCAGGGCAGAATCATCTTCGTCAACGAAGTCGGCGCGCGCATGCTCGGCTATACGCAGGACGAAATGGAAGGCGAGGATCTGCTCCAGCTGCTGGGCCACGCGCGAGCCGATGGTTCGGTCTACCGCATCGAAGACAGTCCGCTGTACGCGGCCCGTCGCGCTACAACGCCCATTCGTGCGCGCGATGAAGTGTTCCGCCACAAAGACGGACATCCCATCCCGGTGGAATATGTAGCCTGCCCGATGCTTTCGAATGGACGCGTGACCGGTGTGGTGGTCGCGTTCCAGGATGTGACGGAGCGGCGGCGCCTCGACCGCATGAAGGACGAATTCATCTCGACCGTGAGCCACGAGCTGCGAACGCCGCTGACGGCACTGCGCGCGGCGCTCGGACTGATCGCCGGAGGGGCGCTGGAGAAACGGCCCGAAAAGCGTGCACAGATGATGGACGTCGCCATCGGAAACTGCGACCGGCTGGTGCGCCTTGTTAACGACATTCTTGACTTCGAACGGATGGGCGCGGGGCGACTGCCCATGCGTTTCCAGGAGGTCGAAGCGAAGGAACTGCTGCGCCGCGCGACGGACCTGCAGCATCCGAGTGCCCAAAAGGCGGGCATTGGATTCCTTGTGGAAGCGCCGCCGCTGACTCTGTGGGTGGATGAAGATCGCATCCTGCAAACGCTGGGCAACCTGATCAGCAACGCCATCAAGTTTTCACCCGCGGGGACGGAGATCATCCTGCGCGCGCGTGTGCAGAGCGCGACCGAGGCGATCCTCTCCGTCGAAGACAAAGGGCGCGGCATTCCGCCGGAGAAGCTGGACATCATCTTTGAGCGCTTCCAGCAGGTCGACGCTTCGGATTCGCGCGATATGGGTGGAACAGGGCTAGGCCTCGCGATCTGCCGCAACATCGTGCGTCAGCACGGCGGCCGCATTTGGGCAGAGAGTGTCGTGGGCAAGGGAAGCACGTTCTACTTCACCGTCCCACGCACCGCGCCGCGGCCCGAGGCGAGTGGAGAATCGACCGCGACTGCGCAGACTCCGCTGGCGGGCGCACGCCTGCTCTAGCAGTTCGGTTTCGTCCGCGGCGAACGCGGTTAGTCGAGGTGAGTCAGAGCGGAATCAAGGTTGGGCGCGGGGGCCAGAGTACCGCGCTCTTTGTTTTGCGTCAGGAGCGTGCGGCAGACGAACGCAACAGCAGCAGCACCCGCAGCAAGAAAGACTAAAACGCGGGAGTATCCAAACTGCGTAAACAAAATGCCGGCCCCCGCCGTGGCGCCTGAGCTGACGAGCGAGTTCGTAAACATGGTCATCGAGGCGGCGGTGCTGCGCTCCGCGTCGGGTGTCTTGTTCATGAGCAGGCTGTAGAGGGCTGGAGAACTCATCCACTGCGCGGCTGAATAGGCCAGATAAAAAGCCACTGCCATGGCCTGATGATGCATGCTCGCCATGGTGCCGAGTGTGATGGCCGCCGCGAGTTGCGTGGCGAGAATGCCGTTCAGCATGCCCATCCAGCGCATCACCAGGGGAACCAGCAGTCCTGAGGTTAGCTGCAGGAGCTGCGCGACCGAGAAGATGAGCCCAATGCGCTCGAGCGGGATATGGAGGTCGCGCGAGAGATAAACGTTGGCAAAGGGCGTGAAGGCGGCCATGATCACCGACCAGAGCGCCATGCAGATCAGGAATCGCACGACGAAGGGGTTGACGCGGAAGCTGCGCAGCCACGCGAGCCGTGCAGACCGAGGCGCAGGCTCCAACGGTTGGGCCTGCGGCGCGATACGCAGGCGCAGCGCAGGAACCAAGCCGAGTGCGGCGAGCGCGCACGCTCCGATAAGGATGCAGCGCTTAACGGCAGCCGGCTGCAGGGTGAAACCGGCGTCCGCGAGCCAGTGGGGAAGGTATCCGCACACGGCGGCGCCCAGCGCGCTGCAGCCGATCCCGATGGAGAAGATCAGGCTGATCGCAGCGGTGCGGTTGACTTCCGTGGTGAGCTTGGAGACCGCAGGCAGGAAGGTCACCGTCCAGGTGCACATCGAGAGGCCGGCGAGAAAGGCGAGTGCGATTTGCGCTGGCTCCCATACCCATAAGACGCGTGCGATGTTCAGGAGCGGCGCGACAATGAAGCAGAACATCAGGACCGGGCGCGGGCCGTATCGTCGCCCGAGCGCCCCCACAGGAAGAGTGCCGACCAGCAGGCCAAGAGTGAGAGAGCCGTTGATCAGGCCGATGGCGCGGTCGCTGAAGTGGTAGTCAAGCAGGTAAAGGTTGAAGAGAAACCAGTAGATCGCAAAACCGGTGTCGTAGAAGAAGGCGAGGTTGAAGAAGATCCAGTAACCGCGGCTGAAGTTCTTCTCGCGCAGCCAGGCGGCGGGATCGCGCCAGGAGGCGCTGGCCTGAGAAGCGGCGCCGAGGCTCACGGACGGCCTTCCCGCACAAGCTGTTCAAGACGCTTCACGCCCCAGTCGAGGTTCTGGTAGCGAAGTTCAAGCACGGGGGCGGTAAGAAGTCGGTCGATGGCCGCTCGCTGCACCGCCTTGCTTTCGAGGGTTCCGAATTGCCACTGTCGCATGTAGGAGCGAGCGACCTCTTTGCTGTAGGGCACGAGCTCCGGCGCCGACTGCGTACGGCGATTGACAAAGACGATGAAGTCGATCTGCGCGCATTCGCGGGTGGTGACGTGCTCCATGGGCGCCGTCGGCAACTCGATGGAGGGCTGGCCGTAGACGCGGGGCGTCATCGGCTGGCCTGCGACCTCCGGAAACAGCTCCGCCGCGGAGGGGCGGAAGCGCACCTGATGCGAGTTGCCGATCACGACGCGGCGGGTTTCGCCGTGCAGCATGTGGCTGGTGTCGTCGGCGATAAAGTCCCATCCGGCGCGGGCACAGGCCCAGGAAAGCGAGGTCTTGCCGGCGCCTGAATCGCCACAGAGGAGCACGCCGTGTCCACTCAGAGCGACGCAGGCGGCGTGAATTCCTGTAACGTGCCGCGTGCTGATCTGGCAGGCAGCGGCGGCGTCGAGAAAGACCTGGCGGAAGTACGTAGGGTGGCGCAGCACCGCCGTGGTGATGACGATGCGGGTCTTGCCGTGCGGGAACGCCGCGAGGCAGTAATTCCACGCGTCGGCCGTCATCACGAGCATGTCATCGAAGAACCGGTATTGCGGAAGGGGAGGGCACTCGGTTTCATCGCTGTCGAGGACGACGATCTCGGCAACGATCGGCGCGACATCGAATCGTTGGGTGAAGATTCCCCACTTGATTTCGCAATGGCCGAGTACTTCTTCGGAGTTGGTGCGGATCTCGACCGGGAAACCAAGAGGATAGAAAGTCCCGACGAGGGGCGTTTCGGGCACCTGGCTTGGATATTGGTCGAAGGCGGGTGGCTGGGATCTCTCGCACGCTTCTTCGATCTGCTGAAGGGTCCAAATCATTTCCTGCGCTGTTCTCCTGGGGATGGGGGACGCGGATACTCCGCGCCCGCGTTTTCAAAACTGGTATTTGAGCGCGAACTGAACGATGCGCGGGGCGGTAACCGTGCCGGTGATGCGTCCGAAAGTGGGACTGGCGACGGGGTTGACCTGTGTGGGATCGCCAAAGCCAAGCGAGTTGCTCGGGTTGGCGAATTGCGGCGTGTTGGTGAGGTTGAAGAACTCGCTGCGGAAGGTGACGCTATGCGTTTCGGCGATGGGGAAGACGCGCTCGGCCGCGAAGTCCACGTTGTGCTGACCGGGTCCGCGCACGAAGCCAACGCCGCTGTTGCCGAAGTCCTGATCGGCTAGGCTGGTTCCGCTGGGAGCTTCAGGTGCGCGTGTGAATGCGGCCGGATCGAGATAGCCGTTGATCACGCGCGAGTACATGGAGCCGTGCGTGAGGGGATTGCTGCCGGTGCGCTGGGCGCGAACTTCGCCGGCGATGAGGCCGTAAACGGATCCGGCATTGGTGTCGACGACGCTCATGGGGATTCCGGTTTGGATGAGGCCGATGCCGGAGAAGTCCCAGTGATTAAGGATGTAGCGCGTTACAGGAGGGCCGAACGAGACGTGCGGCGTTTGCCAGGTAAAGTTGGCGACGAATCGCTGATCGCGATCGGTTCCTGAGGGCCCGTACGCGGAGTGGCGCAGATCGAGCTGATTGTTCGTGGGCAGCTGCAGCTCAAAAACATCGGTGCCGAATTCGCCATTCACTTCGTCGAGGTTCTTCGACCAGGTGTAGCTGCCCTCGAGCTGGAAACCATGCTGCAGTTGCTTGCGCAGGCTGGTTTGCAGTGCGTTGTAGTTGGCAACGAAAACGGAGTCAGTGAGCAACGAGCCCTGGCTCAGGCCCTGATACGGAAGGCGCGCTGTCGTGTTGGCGATGGAGTTGGTGGTCTCGCCGTTAATCGGATTCTGCGGGCTGGCCAGCAGAGCCTGATCGAACTCCAACTGTCCGGAGCGGTGCGACGATTGCGTGCCAACGTATCCGACCTGGAAGACGTAACCGCGTCCGAGCCCGACCTGAACGTTGAGGTTGTACTCCTGCGTGCGTCCGTCGAGCATGTTCGGATTGGTCGACTCAATGAACGGCGTTGACGTGGGCGTGCGGGGCTGAAAGATAGGATAAGCAGAATTCTGGGGAATCTGCGGCACGAACGGATTCTGCAGGCTCGCGCCGGCATTCGGCCCTCCGGCGATGAACTGCTGGGTCGCGAACGGCATCTGGTCCATCGTTTGCTCCGCGAGGTTGCCGGAATGACGATCGAAGTAGACGCCGTAGCCGCCGCGAAGAACGACCAGCGGTTTCTGTGTGACCTGCCAGACGAGGCCGAGACGCGGGGAGATGTCGTCGTGCGGCGTCTGATAGAGGCCGGGGAACGACGTTCGCGTATAGCCCGCAGGCAGCGTGCCGTGGAAGTTCGACGGCAAGCTGAAGCCGTTAAAGGTGCCGCCGGCCGGGATTGGTCCGCGAGCCGCGGTAGCCGCCTGGAAATTCGCGAGGCGGCCGTTGATCTCCGTGGGCGCCGCGAAGACTTCGTAACGCACGCCCATGTTGAGCGCAAGGTGCGGCGTGAGCTTGTAGTCGTCCTGCGTGAACGCGGCGAAGTCGGTGTAGCGTTCGTTGCGGCGAAAGAGCCCACCACCGGCGTTGCTGAACGTGATATTGCTCAGACCCAGAGGGCTTCCATTCTGCGCGGCGCTCTGTCCGATGAGGAAGTCATCGAGAGTAGCGATTTGGAGCAGGCCCGTAATGCTGAAGGGAATCTCTTCGCCGACCTGGTGGCGCTTGACCTCCACGCCTGCGCGAAGGCTGTCGCGCCCGTGCGTCTAGGCGACCGTGTCCTGGTAGACGTAGCTATTGGTGACCTGCCATTGCGTGGGCGTGCCGGCGTCGCCGATGGTGAAGCCGCCGACGGTGAGGCCAGGCGCGGCCGCAGTTGAAGTCGGCGCGCCGGTCGGGATGCCTTCGCCGATCGTCTGCGCCATCAGCGGATGCTGCACCGACGACTCGCCGTCAAAACGCATGTACCCGAAGCGCGCGATGTTGACGAGGTTCGAATTGAAAACGTGCGTGTCCGCGAGCACGAACATCGTGTTGCGATTCAGCTCGTCGGTTCCCCAGCCGGGCACATTGGCGGCATTGGGCGAAAAAGGCTGCGTCGTAGGAGCGCGCGAGTAGAAGAAGCGGCCGGAGAGCGTGTTGTTGCGGCTCAGAACCTGATCGATGTTCACGCTGAACTGATCTTCGCGATAATGCGCAGGGATGGCGAAGGTGGATTGGCCGACAGGCAGTTGGTCCGACGCGCCGGGTCCACCGACCGGCAGAACGATTTGCGGATTGGGGATCGCGAACTGGCCGTTTGGAAGCTTCGCGTTGAGGATAGCCAGCGCGACCGGGTTGATGTTCGATCCATCGCAGGCGACCTGCGTACCGCCAGCCTGGGTGAGATATCCAGTGGCAGGTTGGCCGCTGGAGTCGACGTGGCCTGAGGGGCAGAACTGCGCGCCCAGCGCCGCGGCGGAGCGATTGTTGGTGAGCAGGGGCAGCACGGCCGTTTGTTCGTCGCCAAAACCGTTGACCTCGGTGAGCCCCTGATAGGCGCCGAAGAAAAAGGTGCGGTCATGCAGGATCGGACCTCCAACGGCCCCGCCAAATTGGTTCTGTTTCAGATCCGGGCGCGGCTGCCCGGCGAGCTTCGAGAAGAAATCGTTCGCGTTGAAGATGTTGTTGCGAACGAACTCCCAGGCGCTGCCGTGAAAGTTATTCGTGCCCGATTTGCTGACGAGGTCGACGTTGGCGCCGGTGCCGCGACCGTAGGCGGCGTCGAAGTTGGCGGTCTGTACGCGAAATTCCTCGATGGTATCGGGAGCAGGCACGGCGACACCGACTTCTGAAGTCTCGGCGATCGCGGCGGAGTTCTCTGCGAGGTTGTTCGCGTCAACGCCGTTGAACTGGATGTTGTTCGCGGTGGGCGTCGCGCCATCGGAGGCCACATTCTGCGTACCGGAGCCGAGTTGCGCGGCATTCGGCAGATCGACAACGACGCCGGGCGAGAGGCCGAGGATTTGCGTGTAGTTGCGGTTGGCAAGGGGGAGGGTCTGAATGGCCGCTTGATCGACGACGCCGCCGAGAGTTGAGCTCTGCGTCTGGACATCTTCGGTGCGGCCAGAAACGTGAACGGTAGTGTCACCGCCAGTGACCGCAAGTTGCACGGTGAGGGAGCGCGTTTCGCTCACCGTCACGTCAACTGCATGCGTGGCATTGGGTGCGAACCCGGCAGCGTTCACGGTGACGGTCCACCCGCCCGGCGAGAGCAGAGGGACGTTGAATTCGCCTTCCGCGGTGGTGGTGGTGGAACGGACGATGTGCGTGGATTCGTTTTCGGCGAGCACACTCGCATGCCCAACGGCGCGGTTTTGCGGATCGAGCACGACGCCGGAGATGGCGCCCGTGCCGGGGGTCTGGGCGAATGCGGCGCCAGCGGCCAGAAGCAGGGCGGCGGCCGTGACCAGACGGCGGACGAGAGGGGATGTTTCTGCCGTAAATCTTGCCATGGGGCCGAGTATGCGGGGCGCAGAAAAGGGACTTGTTTCGCATTTGTCACTCTTTTGTACGGATGTGTGTTACGCCCGCGCGGGCCACAAACAGCGGGAGGACCGCGATATTTCAGTGACACGGCGAAGAAAACTTGTGCGGGGCTGAAACGCGGGCCTGGGGCGCTGCACTATGGCAGCGAGAGGATCGGTTGACGCCAACGAGCGCGGCGAATCCTCGAAGACCATTCCTGACCCCAGCGGAGCCACCCACGACCCACGAGGCGGCTCGGCAAAGGAAGTATGCGATGCCAAAAGTGTCCCCGACTTTTCCCCGGCTTCTCGTTCTTTGGTGTGATTGCATCTGCCCTGAGTTCAGTCTCCCCCTGTTCGTCTGGCTTAGCAGCGGCTGGAACGGACTCCTGTTCCACTGGCGGGCCGAGGTACGCGCGGCCTGCCGGATGGGGCGGAAAACCTGCGAGGTTCCGGCATGAATCCTGGAGCAGCGCACAATGCAGATTCGAGACGGGTAGCGGCCGCGCCCAGGCACGGGCGGCGCGAGCATGTGGCGGAGCTGGGAGGGCAGAAGGCGCCGGGGGCGGTGCTATACTTGCGTCCTCCCAGGTTTGCGAGGCCCCCGTTGCAGTTCTTTGCGTTCGATGCAGAGTACATCGAAGCTCTTCGCGCAGGAGATCTTCAAACACAAGAGCATTTTGTAGGGTACTTCACCGAACTTCTCCATCTGAAACTGCGCTCGCGGCTGCAGTCCAGGCAGGCTGCGGAAGACGTGCGTCAGGAGACATTTGCGCGCGTGTTGACCACTCTGCGCAAAGAAAACGGGTTGCGCCAGCCCGAACGCCTGGGCGCCTTCGTGAATACCGTTTGCAACAACGTGCTGTTTGAGACGTATCGGGCCAACTCCCGGAGCGAGTCCCTGGATGAAGAGAACCGGCCGGAGCTTCCGGCACTGGGCGCCAGTGCGCACGATATGGCTGCCAGCAAAGAGCTCGGCGGCAAGGTGAGAGAGATTCTGGCTGAGATGCCGCCGCGGGACCGCGCGGTACTAAAGGCCATCTTCCTGGAGGAACGCGACCGGGACGAGGTGTGCCGCGAATTTGGGGTAGATGGTGAGTATTTGCGGGTTTTGTTGTTTCGCGCCAAACAGAACTTCAAGGCAGAGTACCTGAAGCGTATGGGCGGAAGTCCCGACGCGGCGAGACGCTGAAACGTTTGACCGCGATATTGCACTATCGATCAGGGAGAGCAGGATTATGGAAACGGAGCCAATGGAGCACAGCGAAGCCGTGGAACTGATGGCGACGGAGCGGTACCTCCTGGGTGAGTTGTCAGCCGACCAGCGGGAGGCCTTTGAAGCACACTTTTTTGAGTGCTATGAGTGCGCACTGGATGTCCGCGCAGAAGCCGCAATGATGAAGGAGATCAAGGAGCAGCTGCCGCTGATGGCCCGGTCTCCGGAAATTCTGGCGAAGCCGGTGGTGGTGAAGACGGAAACCCGGCGGCGCGACTGGTTTGGCTGGCTGAGGCCGTCATGGGCGGTGCCGGCATTTGCGGCGCTGCTGGTGGTGATCGGCTATCAGAATCTGGCGACGATTCCGGGGCTGCGGTCGGCGGCAAGAACACCGCGGATGGCTCCGTGGTCCACATTGCACGTGGGCACGCGGGCCGGAGCGAAGACGCCGTTCATTGCAGACCGCAATACTGGCGCAACGCTATTGATCGATATCCCGAACGACGGAGCGTATGCTTCGTTTGGCTTCGCTCTGGAGAATCCACAGGGAAAGCAGACGTGGATGCATACGGAGAAAGCGCCGGCCATTGGAGACGGGACGATGTCGCTGGACATTCCGGGCGCGGGCTTGCAGCAGGGTTCGTATACGCTTACTATTTCGGGCATCACCCCTCAGGGCAACCGGATCGAACTGCAGCGCGAGATCCTGGATGTTCGCTTTGACGAATAGCACGACTCCTCCCGGAAAGTGAGCACGCAAGTTCTATGTCTGCTGATCCCACGCCAACACCTACGCACAGAGACCACGTTTTCCACGCACAGGCCTTCGCTCTCGATGGCGAGCTGCACCGACCCCTCAAAACGCCTGTAAAACCGCAGGCCTACGTGAAGATCGCCGAGACCGGCGGCTACTTGTCGGAGCGCTCGGTTGACTATCGGCTGGAGGGTATCTTCTCGTTTCGCCACGCCTACACCCAGGTGGCGGGAAACCGCAGCCTGAAGCCAAATGGCGGATGGGTGACGCTGGCGACGTCGGTGATCGAAGACTTCAATGTGCTGGATGTGATCACGGCGGACCGGATCGTGGCGCAGGTGTCGACGGATTATCCGCTCGACGGGTATGTGCCTGAGGTCACTTTTCTCGGGACGCGGTTTGAGGGACTCAAGATCGCCGGGCACCCTGTTAACCTGAAGCTCGATACCGGATTCCTCGGCGGCAAGCCCGCCGGCGATGGGCCATATCACAGCGACAAGGGCTTCCGCGATCGCGTGAACAGTCAGCGGTCGACGATTCTGAGCGGGAAGAACATTCCTGGCGAAATCGCACAGCGATACAATCAACTTCCAACGAATGCCACAACCGGGGAGACGATTGAATGGTCGCTGGTCCAGCAGGCCGAGGGGGACTACCCTGGGAATCCGTTTGGGCACGCGATCGATATCCCCCACTTCGGCAAGGTGTATTTAGCCGTGGTTCGGCTCGAGCATGGGACGTACAAGACGACGGTGCCGGGGGACCACCCCTCGACGACGATCAAACTGACGATGGTGGAGATGGTGATGGGGTGCATCGGGCACGGGAAGTCGGGGGCGGGCAACACGATCGTGAACGGAACCACCGCGCCTTAGATCCGAGTCGCCGTTCGTTAGCAGGCCGAATTGTCACCGTAATGGTTGCAGCAGTACTGCTCCTGCCGCTGTGGGACACACGTTCCTTTAATCCTGTAGAAGAGTTCGGGCGAGTCCATCAACTATTTCTGCATGGAAATTTGGAGCAGAGCCAAAATGCAGCTGAAGGAGACTTAGTACTCGTTGCGTATTCTGATCCAGCCTGGGCATCGCGTTTCGGTTTGCTCGAGGCGGAATCGATGGTCTGGCGGGGTTTTTACGACAACGCATTGAGCATTCTTGAATCTCCCTTACCTTCTCGGCTCACCTCGGAAGAAGGGATTGAGAAGGCGAGCCTTGAAGGCATCGCGCTGGCTCATCTGCACCAGTTCACGATCGCGGAGCAAAGGCTCAGAGCGGCCGACATAGTCTGCGGTCAGTTGGCAGTTTCATCTTGCGGAGCATTGATCCGCGCCAAAGGGATCCTGGCAACCGAGCGCGGAGACATCCAAGATGCGAGCAGGCGATTCACCGAATCGCTGAACTTTGCGCGATCCGATCATGATCAATGGCTGGAAACAACCGCGCTTCTGAATCTCGCGTATATAGCATTGCAACGGGAGCAAAACGACCTGGCCCTGGAGTGGTCGAGAGAAGCGTATCTCAATGCGCGGGAAATGGGCGCAGGCGATCTGGCGGAACGCGCGTCGGGCAATCTTGGGTGGGCATACTTCGAACTGGGCGACAGGGATCAAGCACGAGATCTCTTTGTGGAGGCAGAAAGAGACGCCGCAAAGTTCGGAAATCTTCGCGAGGAGCTCAAATGGCTCACGACAGAGGGGCGCGTCGATGAAACGAATGCTGATTTTAGTCGGGCATCGGCGTCGTATCGCGAAGCGCTCGTCCTGGCGAGAAAGATCGATAGCAAGGAAGACATCGTCAATTCGCTCGAAAGCCTCGCCCATGTGTCGATCGAAGAGGGGAAACTCGACGACGCCGAAGGCTACCTGAGCCAACTCGAGCCCCTGATCCGCGCCAACAGCAACCGCCTCGACGCCCTCGACGTGATGCTGGCTCAGGGCCGCATCGCGACGGCACGGCAGCAGGATCAGCATGCCGAGTCATTGTTCCGCCAAGTGGAGGCCGATCCGGCGAGCCAGATCACCATGCGTCTTGGCGCCGAGCATGAGTTGGGCAGGCTCTACGAGGCGGAAGGACGCGGAGACGACGCGCAGAAGGAATATGTGACGGCGCTCGGCCGATTTGAAGCGGCGCGGGATGACATTAAGAACGAAAACTCCAAGCTGCCGTACTTCGCCAACGCGGTGCCGATCTACGACGATTCGATCCGGCTGTTGCTGTCGCAGGGCAAGAGCAGGGAGGCTCTGGAGGAAGCCGATACGAGCCGGGCGCGGACTCTGGAGCAGGGGCTGGGGTTGACAAGACTCCCATATCCCAGCGGGAGGGATGTGGGGCGACCGAATGCGGGGCAACATTCGCAAACGCTGCGGCCGGAGGCGATTGCGGGGCGGGCGGGGGCGACGCTGCTGTTCTATTGGCTGGGCGAGAAGCAGTCGTGGTTGTGGGCGATCACGCCGCGCACGACGCAGGTGTTCCCCCTGCCGGGGCGCGCGGAGATTGGTCGCACAGTGGAGCGGTACAGGCGGGAGTTGCAGGGGCCGGAGGATCCGCTGCGGGCGCGCAACGAGGACGGGCGAGCGCTCTACCGGATTCTGGTCGCGCCGGCGAAAGACCTGATCGCCCCGGGCGGCAAGGTGGTCATTCTGTGCGACGGCGCTCTGAGCGAGCTGAACTTCGAAACCCTGCTGATCGATGGAGCGAAGCCGCATTACTGGATCGAGGATGCGGAGGTCGTGGTCGGCGCCGTCGCTGCGCATGGTGGCCGAGCCAAGTCTCAGAATCGAGACGCGGGGCACCGAAGATTGCTCCTCGTGGGCGATGCGGTATCGCCGGGCCGGATTATCCGGAGCTGCCGAATGCGCCCGTCGAGATGCGGGAGATCCAGAAGCATTTCCAGCCGCAGCAGGTGACGGTATTTGCGCGCGGACGGCGCGGTGCCGGCGGCGTATCTGAAAAGCGATCCGCGGCAGTTTGCTTATATCGATTTTGTGGCGCATGGGGTTGCGAGCCGAACGGATCCGCTGGATTCGGCGATTATTCTGTCGCGTACCGGAGCCGGCCCGCGGGCGGCGGGCGAAGATTCCTTCAAGCTCTACGCTCGCGAAATCATGCAGCATCCGCTCGACGCGCAGTTGGTAACCATCGCCGCTTGCTATGGCGGAGGGACGCGCTCCTACGCGGGTGAGGGCCTGGTGGGATTGTCGTGGGCGTTCCTGCGCGCGGGTGCGCACAACGTGATCGGCGCCTTGTGGGAGGTGAGCGACGAGTCGGCGCCCCGCCTGATGGATGGGCTCTACCAGGGTTTGCAGGATGGGCAGACGCCGAGTGCGGCCCTGCGCGCTGCCAAGCTAAAGCTGTTGCACGGCACGGCCACGGACCGCGGAGAATTTCGCAGGCCCTTCTACTGGGGCTCGTTCCAGCTGTACACGGAGTAGAAAAATTCAGCTCACGGTGTGGTTGGCAAGGTTGACCGTCACCACGTCGTTGGGCGTCTTCGTCGTGGTGCCGTCCGACTGCGGATGAAATTCGACGGTGAGCGTCGTCGCGTTCACGATCACGCGCAGGTAGCCATAATCGGTGCCGTCGTAGTTCTCAAGTGTCAGCGTGCTGTCGATCGGATACGGCGTGCGGTAGGTGCCGCGCATCGCTTCGAGCGGCGAGTGGCCGCCGCATCCGGCGACGATGAACGGAATCTGCAGCCCATTCACCGTGCGCGTGTAGCGCTGGTAATTGTGCGAGTGCCCGGCAAACACTGCGTGCGGCCAGATTCCGGCGGCGGTACAGGCCGCATCGATGTCGACCAGCATCGCGGGGCTCCCACCGTGTGTGCTGCCGCCCGTGAACGGCGGATGGTGCACCGCGATGATCACCGCCCCGGTGAATTTGTCTGACTTCACCCGTTTCAGAGCCGCCGTGAGAAACGCCAGCTGCCGCTGGTCGAGCGTCTTATAGGTTCCGTTCTGATCCGATATGACGCCGGGATCCTCAAGCACGTTGGAGTAGAGTCCCAGGATCCGGACGAAGGGCGCGTCAAAAGTGAAGTACACGCCAGGCTGGATCATGGTCGTCCGCTGGAGGCCGCCGGAGTCCGGCGACGACTCAAACGACGTCGCGCAAAAATTCCGGAGAAAGGCCTGGAGCGTCGGCTCGGGGTCACCGGACCACACCACACCGTCGTGGTTCCCAGGGATACCGACGATCGGCGCGGGGTAATCGCGGTAAGGCTCGAAGAATTGGTCGTAATAGTAGGTCGATTCGCCGAAGTAGTAGACTAGGTCGCCCAGATGGAAAAAAAACGAAGGAATGTTGGCGGCAACCGGCTCGTCAAAATCCGAAACCATCTTGTCCGCGACCAGGTTCTGCGTCGTTGGACCTTTCACGCTGCCCGTATCGCCGACCGAATGAAACACGATCTGGCCCGCCGCCGTGATGGCCTGGGTTTTCGGGCACTTGGCTGCCGTAGACCTGCGCGAGCGTCAGGATCGGTTCGACGGCATGCCCACCGGTTCAGGGACCGGCTCAACGGCAGCGATCTCTTTGTCGCTCTGGTCGGTGACGGGCGCCTTAAAGCTCGTAGGATCGGGCGTGGGCTGCGGCTGTGCAAAGACCGGATCGCCCTGCGCAAACGGCTTCGGCTTCGGGCTCGGCTTCTGTTGATGCTGGGTAGGCTTGTTCGCGGGGGGAGTGCGACGCGCCATGGAGTTCTCCTTTGAACAAGATAGGGCAATTCATGGCCCGGAAGTGTAAACCGAAGATGATTCGTGAGATTCGCAGTTGGGATGCCCGACTGCCAAAAAGTTCGGTGAATGTACCACCTTTGGCTCTTGTTTGGCGCAACAAATGCCTCACAATGCCGATCAATACATAACAACAAGCTTCTTCAGCCGGGTGGGAGCCGGAGAAGCGGACGAGAGTCCTTTTCTCCAAAACCGGCGCAAGGTGAAGAAGCGCGGAGGATCGTATGATTTCCGAACGCCATCCGTTGCGCCAGTTGTTCCATGAAGTGGTTGCAGGTTGCTATCACCGCCACAGCGGCATCGATGATCCCGAAATGACCTCGTACGTCGGCGATCTCCTCACCGAGTTCACAGCGGCGGAGAACCTCTACCTGCGCGATGCAGAAGGGCACACGCTGAAGGATCTGCATGCCATGGTCGCGGCCTCGGACCCGGTGTTTGGGGACGCGCCCTCTTTCGACGTGGAGCGCAAGGTGCGGCGGCACATCGGAGACTTTGCCCTGTTTGCGACCGGCATGTATCCGGAGTCGATGGGACTTTGGAAACACAGCGGCGACGCGAGCTTCGCTGAGATGGTAAACACGGGCAAAGAGGAGCTATTCCATCGTCGCCGCGTTCGACCTGTTCGAGTACCGCGACGAGGCGCCTCTGTTTGCGCGCTTGTCAGAGGAGTTCGAGCGCTGCATGAATGGCCTGAAGTACGTGCGTGAAGAGATCGACAAGATGGGGATGGTCCAGTAACAGCAGGGAGCAGGGAGTAGGGCTTAGCGTTCAGAACGCGGGGATTCCGTCGGGAGTCTCCGCGTTTTGTGTTTTTGGACTTCCTGAACCCTGTCCCTCAATGTTTCGCCACCCGCTGGAAGAGCAGTACCAGAGGAACCGAGAACAGAGCCAGATATCCCAGCACTGCGAAATTATCGCTGTACGCCATCAGCGAGGCCTGCTGGCCGACCATCCGGTAGAGCACACCCAGGGCTGCGCGGTGCGCGGTTGAGGGATCGAATCCGTACGTCGAGAGATGCGCGGCAAGCCCGGCGAGCGTGCTGCCCACGGCCTGCGCGTCGGCGGTGAGGTGCGCGATCAGGTAGTTCTGGTGGACCTGCGCGCGGCGGACCAGAAGCGTCGTCACCGTCGCGATGCCAACCGACCCGCCAATATTCCGCATCAGGTTGTAGATTCCCGAAGCGTTGCCGATCTCCTCGCGGCGCAAACGGCCCATGGCCATCGTGGTGAGCGGCACAAAGACAAAGCCGCCGGCAAATCCGTTGATGATGTTCGGCCAGATCACAGACGTCATCGAAATGCCCAGGTTCAGGTGGCTCAGCATGAGCGTGGAGACGCCGAAGATACCGAGTCCAACAGCAAGAAGCGCGCGGCCGTCCAGATGCGCCGCGAGCCAGCCGGCGACCAGCATGGAGAGCATCGAGCCAATGCCGCGAGGCGAGACCGCCAGTCCGCTGTCCAGTGCGGGATAACCGATCAGCGTCTGCAGGAAAAGCGGCAGCAGCGCCGTCACGCCATAAAGGATGAACCCGTAGATGGCGGTGATCAGCGTGCCAGTCAGGAAGTTTCGATTGCGCAGAACGTGCAGCTGCACGATGGGGTCGCGGGAGCGCAGTTCGCGCACCAGAAAGCTGAAGAACGCAACGATGGAAATGAACGCCGTCCACCGGATCCAAACCGCCCCGAACCAGTCCGACTCCTGGCCCTTGTCCAAAACCAGCTGCAGCGATCCCAGCCACAACGCCATGAGGGCGAAGCCCATGTAGTCGATCGCCCCCAGGAACTTGCGTCGGATATACGGCGGATCTTCGATGAACATCCCGGCAAGGAACAGCGCGAGCACACCCACCGGCAGGTTGATGTAGAAGATCCAGCGCCAGGAGTAGCTGTCTGTGATCCAGCCGCCCAACGTGGGCCCAATCACCGGCGCCACCACGATGCCGATCCCGTAGACCGCCATCGCCGTGCCGTGTTCGCGCGGGGGAAAGCTCTCGAGCAGAATGGCCTGCGCCAGAGGCTGCATGCCGCCGCCCCCTACGCCCTGCAGGATGCGGGAAAGGATCAGCATCGGCATGTTGATGGCGAGCCCACACAGCAGGGAAGCGACGGTGAACAGAATGATCGAGAGGATCAGGAGCCGCTTGCGTCCGATGCGCCCGGTGATCCAGCTGGTGGCCGGTAGCATGATCGCGTTCGAGACCAGATAAGAAGTTAAGACCCACGTCGCCTCATCCGTCGAAGCCGAGAGGTTCCCCGCAATATGGGGCAGTGCAACGTTGGCCACCGACGAATCGAGCACCACCATGAACGTCGCCGTCATCACCGAGACGGCGATCATCCAGCGATTGGCTTTGGGAACCCAGGGCGAGGGTTGAGCGTCTGGCTCCGCCACAGCGGGCGCCAGGGGAGTGGCGGCAGAGGGGTTGGGCGCAGACGGCGAGGACATTCAGACGACCACCGCGCAACGGCAGTTAGGGGAGAAGGGAATCAAGGATCACTCTAATATGCTGCGGGACGGTGGTAACCAGGAAGTGGGAACGGCGAAATCAGGAGGGAGTTACTTCCGTAGCCTGGCGCATGCGTGCCCCAGGGCCATAGACGCAAGGGGGTCCTGACAACTGGGGACTGGCAACGGACAGCCGGCCTACGTCAGCGCGCGATCCAAATGCGTGTAGCCGCCGTCCACCACGATGTTCTGCCCCGTCGTGTGGCCGCTTTGCGTCGGCGAGAGCAGGAAGACGGTCATCGCAGCGATCTCTGACGCCTCGGTGAACCGATGGCCGAGCGGGATGCGCCGGGCGATGGTGTCGAGGGCGGCCTGCGGGTCGGGCCGCGACGAGATCCACCGTTGGTAGAGCGGCGTCATCACCTCCGCCGGCAGGACCGCGTTGGCGCGGACCCCATGCGGAGCCAGCTCGGCGGCCCATTCGCGGGTAAGGGCGAGCTGCGCGCCTTTGGCCGCGGCGTAGGCCGACGTTCCGCCCTGGCCGGTGAGCGCAACCTTGGAGCTGATGTTCACGATCGAGCCCCGCGACACCTTCAACATCGGCAGCGCGTAGTGCGCCATCGCGTAGTAGTGAACCAGGTTCTGCTGCAGGCTCTCGACGAAGCGTTCTGGGGTACCCGACTCGAGCCCAACCCCGTCGTTGGCGCCAGCGTTGTTGACCAGGCCAAGGAGCTTGCCGTACCGCGTGCGCACGTAGTCCACCGCGCGCTGACACTGCGCGATGTCGGCAAGATGGGCCTCGACGAAGTCGCACTTCCGCCGCGTGTTCAGCATCTCGGCAAGGAAGTCCTTGACGTTGTCGGAGGCGCGGCTCACGACGACGACCGTCGCGCCTTCATCGAGGCACGCGCGGGTGATGGCTTGACCGATGCCGGCGCCGCCGCCGGTAACGAGGATGACGCTGTCGTGAAGTCCGAGGTCCATAGGAATGCGAAAGGCCAGTCTATCCTGGCTGTGCAACCGTAACGCGACCATTCAGAATGCCGCTCAGTGGCTGCTCCAGGTTTTATCCGGCGCGTTGCAGAGCGTTTCCAGTGGGCAATCGATACAGCGCGGCTTGCGAGCGATGCAGATCTGGCGGCCGTGGTGAATCATTTCATGGGAGAAGGCGATCCAGTGGTCGCGCGGGATGATGCGCATCAGGTCCTCTTCCACTTTCTTCGGATCTTCGGCGCGCGTAAGCCCGAGCCGGTGCGAGAGTCGCAGGACGTGCGTGTCCACCACGACGCCTTCCGCCTTGCCGAAGGCGACGCCGAGCACCACGTTGGCCGTCTTACGCGCAACGCCGGGCAGCGTGAGTAGTTCGTCCATCGTCTCGGGAACCTTGCCGCCGAAATCCGTGACCACCCTCTTTGCCGCGCCTGAGATCGACTTGGCTTTGTTGTGGTAGAAGCCGGTGGAGCGAATCTCTTCTTCGATGGCAGGCAACGACGCCTGGGCGAAGGCCTGCGGCGTGGGGAACTTGCTGAACAGCTGCGGTGTCGCCATATTGACGCGCGCATCGGTGCATTGTGCGGAGAGGATGGTCGCGACCAGCAGCTCCCATGCATTGCGATGATGCAGAGCGCACTCAGCGTTGGGATAGGCGGCCTGGAGACGGCGGAGGAGTTCTTCGATGCGCTTCGGGTCGAGCTCGAGACCCGGGCCGGCGACGCGGGCCGGACCTTTGGCCGCTGATTTCTTCACGGCGGCTTTTGCCGGGACGCGCTGCGAGGGTTTCTTCAGCGCCTTTTTCGCGGCTTTCTTAGAGGTTTTCTTCGAAGCATTCTTCGGGGCCATGGCGGCCATTGTAACGGGTCCCGGGGCCGGCCTTCCTGCACAGGACCGCGACTCCTAAACTTATAGTTGACAAGCGCAGCACACTCGGACTAATCTCCTATGACATTAGGAGAGTGAGCCGTGAAGAAATCCGGACAAAGCGGCCTGACCCGCCTCGAACTCCGCATCATGCAGGTGCTGTGGCGTTGTGGGGGCGGCACCGTGAGCGCCGTGCAGGCAGACCTCAAGCCTCCGCTGGCCTACACCACCGTGCAAACGGTGCTCAATATTCTGGAGCGCAAGGGCAAGGTGAAGCGCGAGCTGCAGGGACGCGCCTACCTCTATTCCGCGCGCGTGACCGAGGCGAAAGCGTTAGGGCAGGGTGTACGCGATCTGATCGACCGGATGTTTGGCGGGTCGAGCGAAGAGTTGGTGATGAGCCTGCTGAAGAACGGGCAGATTGATGCCCGCAAACTGGCTGAGCTCACTCGCCGGTTCAACCGGCAGGAGGAGGATGAGCGATGAGCGGCTTCGAATCGTGGTTCTTTCCTGCTTCGTCAATTCGCTTTGGCAGATTCCAGTTCTGCTCGCTGCGGGTTCGCTGATGGCCCGGGCGCTGCGTCGGGTGGGGCCTGAGGCCGAACATTGCGTCTGGGTTGGCGTATTGCTGTTGAGTTTGTTGTTGCCGCTGATCTCAATGGTTCCGCTCACGGGCTTCCTGGCGCGTTTAGGCTGGAGCGCGGCGTCGACCGACGGTCACGTGACGGTCCTGATGAGTGCGGGTGCAGCGGCGGGCGGATTCTGCTGCCGCACCGGCTGCTCGCAGGGACGGCACTGGCGTTTGGTGCGGTCTGTCTGTGGTTCGCTGTGCGTTTCGTGTGGCGGTGCGCGCGCCTGACCCTGATCCGCAAAGAAGCGACAGATCTGATGTTGCGCGATGAAGCTGCGCGTGCCTGGGAACGTTGGTCGCGGAAGTTTGGCATCGAGGGCGTGGCGGTGGCAGCTTCGTCACGCATCTTCGGGCCGGTGACGATCGGCCTTCGGCAGAAGCTGGTGATCCTGCCCGCCAGCCTGCTGTCGACTGTGGAGGCCGCGGACCTGGAGGCGGTGATTGCCCATGAGTTCGCCCACATCCGGCGCCACGATTTTGTGAAGAACCTGCTTTACGAGCTGATCGCACTACCCGTGAGCTATCACCCTTTGCTGTGGGCCATTCGCGAACGAGTCATGGAGTCGCGCGAGATGGTCTGCGATCGAATGGCGGCTGAGGCGGGAAGCCGTAAAGAGTATGCGCACTCGCTGCTGAGGCTGGCCGGCCTGCTGCTCGAAGGCGTGCCGGTCACGACTCCACATGCCATCGGAATTTTCGATGCCAACAGTTTTGAGAGGAGAATTATGCGACTGACCGAGAAAGCGAAACCAATTCGTGGACTGCGCCGCATCGCAATGGTGACGGCGTGCGGTGTGTTGGGTCTGGCGATTGCCGGCTCCGCATTGGCGCTGAGCGTACATGTGAACGGGCAGGATAGCGGCAGCCAGCCGTCGGAACATCCGAAGGCGATCAGCGTCTCATCGAAAATCATGCAGGGCCAGCGCCTCAATGGCCCCATGCCGGTTTATCCGCCCGGAGCGAAGAAGGCGAAGGTGCAGGGCAAAGTGGTGCTGGATGCGGTGATCGGCAAGGACGGTACGGTGGAGAAGCTCACCGTGGTTTCGGGGCCGGACGCACTACAGAAGTCAGCCATGGATGCTGTGCGCGACTGGACCTACAAGCCGTTCCTGCTTAATGGCGATCCGGTCGATGTAAAGACGACCATCACCGTTACCTATTCGTTGGCAAAGTAAGTCTTCAGGAGCGTGGGGAAGCAGCGCGAAACTTCCCCACGATTTCCAGATAAGCGCGAGCGGTTTCGGTGACCTTCTCCGGTGTGCCCGCTTCAATCGCCTTCGGATTGACGAGGTCGGTTCCAACGCCGAGGGCACGAGCACCGGCGCTGAGAAAATCCGCTGCGGTCTGCAGCGTGACGCCGCCTGTCGGAATCAGCTGTAACTGAGGGAACGGCGCGAGCAGCGCCCTGAGATAAGCTGGCGCCGCCAACCGCGGAGCAAGGAAAGATCTTGACGTAGTCGGCGCCGGCGCGCCATGCGGTAATGACTTCCGTGGGTGTGAGCGAGCCGGGGATCGAAACCTTGCCCAGCTTCTTCGTCTTCTCGACAACTTCAGGATGGAAGCTGGGGCTGACGACAAACTCGGCACCCGAGTCGATGGTTTCTTCTGCCTGCGCTGCATCGGTCACGGTGCCTGAGCCGAGCAGCAGCTTGTCGCCGTGATGTTTCTTCAGTTCGCGCAGCAGGCCGACGGCGCCAGGAACGGTCATGGTGACTTCCATGACAGTGATGCCCCCCGCCATGAGCGCTTCCACCAGCGCGTGGCCTTCCTTGGCCGAGCGCGCGCGCAGCACCGGCATGATGCCAAGCTCCTCGATCCGCTGTTTCGTTTCTATGCACTCATCGGGAATCTCCTGGACGGCTTTGCGCAATGCTATCTTGCGATGCGAGCCGAACCGCCTTTCATCACGCGCTCAACTTCGGCGAGCGTCGCCATGCTGGTGTCGCCGGGCGTGGTCATGGCGAGGGCGCCGTGGGCAACACCACAACGCACGGCCCACTCCATGGGTTTGCCGGCGAGGATGCCGTAAATGAGCCCGGAAGCAAAAGAGTCCCCGCCGCCAACGCGATCGAGAATCTCGATATCCGTTTGCGGCACCAGTGCGATCTTGTCCTCAGCGAGCGCCATCGCGCCCCACGCATTGCGCGTGGCCGTGTGCGCCGTTCTCAGGGTGGTCGCAACGACCTTCACGTTGGGATAGGCAGTGGCAACCTCGCGCAACATCTGCTCATAGCTGTCGACGGGCAACTCGGCGAAGTCGTCGGCGACGCCCTGGAGCGAGATGCCAAGCATTGCGGAGAAGTCCTCCTCGTTGCCGAGAAGAACATCGACCTTGCGCACCAGTTCGCGGTTCACCTCCTGGGCTTTGCCTTTGCCGCCAATCGCCTTCCAGAGCGAGTCGCGGAAGTTCAGGTCGTAAGAGATGGGCGTGCCGTGCTGTCGAGCGGCGTCCATGGCGGCGACCGCGACGCCGGGAGTCGATTCCGATAGCGCTGCAAAAATTCCGCCGGTATGGAACCAGCGCGCGCCTTTCGCGGGGCCGAAAATTTCCTGCCAATCCCAGGTAGCCGGTTGCGTTTGCGAAATCGCGGTGTGGCCGCGGTCCGAGCAACCTGCAGCAGCGCGAACGCCGAAGCCACGCTCGGTGAAGTTGAGTCCGTTGCGCACGGTGCGGCCCACGCCGTCGTACGGCGTCCAGCGGAGCAGGGAAGTGTCGACGCCGCCCTGCAGCATGAGGTCTTCGACGAGGCGTCCAACAGGATTGTCAGCAAGCGCAGTGATCACGGCGGTTCGCAGGCCGAAGCAACGGCGCAGGCCGCGCGCCACGTTGTATTCGCCGCCGCCTTCCCACACGCTGAAGGTGCGCGTCGTATGAATGCGCCCTTCGCCGGGATCGAGGCGCAGCATCACTTCGCCGAGGCTCACCTCATCCCAGCGCGCCGGGCCCTGTTTGAACTGAAGAGCTTCCATGCGTCCCATTTTCGGCTCAGGTGGCGCGCGTTTGTACCGTGTTGCGGGACCGGGCAGGAGCCGCGACCGGCAGGCTTCTGCGCGAACTTGCAGGTTGATGACGGGGCAGTATGATGGCTGCTTGCGGCGAATGCTTCCTTAACCGAGCCGCCGGAGTCCGATCCAATGAAGGTTGGCGTTTTCACCCCGCTTCTTTCGCAGCTTCCCCTGGCTGCGGTTCTCGATAAGCTCAAGGCTCTGCGCATCGACACCGTGGAGCTTGGTACAGGCAATTATCCCGGCGACGCACATTGCAAGCTGACGATGCTCGACGACGCGAAGGCTCTTGATCAGTTCAGGAAGGCACTGGCGGACAACAGTATCGCGATCAGCGCGCTCAGCTGCCACGGCAATGCGCTCCATCCGGACCCTGCAGTGGCCACAAAGCATCGTGAGGTCAGTCGCAGGACGGTGCTGCTGGCGGAGAAGCTTGGAGTGCCGGTGGTGGTGGACTTTTCCGGGTGCCCAGGGGATTCGGCGAAGTCGACAGCGCCGAATTGGGTGACGTGCCCCTGGCCGCCGGACTATCTCGACGTGCTGAAGTGGCAGTGGGATGAGGTAGTAACGCCGTACTGGAAAGAGCACGGGAAATTTGCGGCGGATCATGGCGTGCGCATTGCGATCGAGATGCATCCGGGCTTCGTGGTGTACTCACCCGAGACGATGTTGCGGCTGCGCGCGATCGCTGGGCCGGCGGTCGGCGCGAATCTCGATCCGAGCCACTTGTTCTGGCAGAACATCGATCCGATCACTGCGGTGCGACGCCTGGGCGAGGCTATCTTCTACGTGCACGCGAAGGACACACAGCTGTATCCAGCGAACCTGTCTCTGACTGGCGTGCTGGACACGAAACCTTACACCGACGAGCGCCATCGCAGCTGGCTCTTCCGTACATGTGGTTACGGCCACGGCGCGGAGTGGTGGAAGGAGTTCGTGTCGACGCTGCGGATGTATGGGTACGACAATGTCCTGTCGATCGAGCACGAGGACTCGCTGATGTCCGCTGAAGAGGGGCTGACGAAGGCCGCGAGCTTCCTGAACGAACTGGTCGTGCGCGAGCAGCCCGGCGCGGCTTGGTGGGTATAGGAAATTCGAGGCGATTCGGAGAGATCAATGAGTAAACGCATCCGCACGGCGGTGTTCGGAACAGGATTCATGGGGCGCGTGCATCTGGAAGCGCTGCGCCGCACGGAGAATGTCGATGTGGCCGGCATAGCAGCCCGCAATCCGGCGGCTGCCGAGAAGCTGGGTTCGGGGTTCGGCGTTCCACACCTCAGCACAGAAGCCATCCTGCGTGATAGTTCCATCGATGCCGTGCACATCTGCACGCCCAATGCACAGCATTTTTCCATGGCGAAAGAGGCGCTTCTGGCGGGCAAACACGTGCTGTGCGAGAAACCGCTGTCGACGACCGTGGAAGAGGCAAAGGAACTTGCCGAGCTGGCAGCGCAGAAAGGATTGCGTAACTGCGTTTGTCACAATTTGCGCTACTACCCGATGGTGCAGCAGATGCGCGCGATGCGCGACGCGGGCGATCTGGGAGAGATCCTCGTCGTGCAGGGAACCTATTCGCAGGACTGGCTGCTGTACGACACGGACTGGAACTGGCGCGTGGACTCGAAGGCCGGCGGAGCGTCGCGATGCATGGCCGATATCGGCTCCCACTGGTTCGACATGGCCGAGCACCTGACCGGGCTGCGCGTGTCGTCGCTGTGCGCGGACCTGAATACCGTCCACAAGATACGCAAGCAGCCAAAGGGAAGCGTCGAAACCTTCGCCAACAAGATGTTGTCTGCCGAGGATGTGATCGACACCCCCATCGATACCGAGGATTTCGGCGCTGTCGTGTTCCGCATTGGAGATCGCGCGCGCGGTGCGATGACGGCGAGCCAGGTTTCCGCGGGCCGCAAGAACGGGTTGAGGATGGAAATCTACGGAACGAAGTCCGGTGTCGCCTGGGCCCAGGAACGGCCCGATGAGTTGTGGATCGGGCATCGCAACAGCTCGAACTGCGTCATCGTAAAAGACCCATCGCTTCTGAAGCCGGCAGCGCGCGGATTCGCCGATTTGCCGGGCGGCCACAGCGAGGGCTACGACGACACTTTCAAGCAGGTCTTCCGGCGGTTCTATGGATCGATCGCCGACGCGAGCGCACCCAAGGACTATCCGCAGTTCAGCGACGGGCTGCGCCAGATGGTGATCCTCGGCAGGGAACTGGAAAGTCATCGGACGCGAGCGTGGGTAGATGTTCCCGCGTGATAGTGAAGAGGTGCTGGATTTGAAAGGAGCGACAGGCGCTTGCTGATCCTTGCAGCAGTGGTTGCAATTTTCGTATACGGAATGACGGCGGCGCTGCTGGGTACGATCCTGCCCGACCCTCGAACCGCTTTCATCTGACCCCCCGGCAGAACGGGACCATCGCGTTCGCGCAGGCACTGGGCCTGATGCTGGCATCCCTGGGCGTGGGGCCGCTGCTCGACGATTTCGGCAAGAAGGCGGGCCTCATCATCGGCCTCGGCCTCATCGGACTGGCCCTGAGCCTGCTACCCAGGTCCTCCGGCTACACCAGCATCATCTTCCTGCTGTTCCTTCTTGGATGTGGTGGCGGCATCGTCGTGACCGGTGCCAATGCGCTCACGAGTGACGTGGCAGAGGCGCATCGCGCAACAGCGCTGAACCTGGTCAACATCTTCTTCGGACTGGGCGGCCTGGCCACGCCGTTCATCGCCGCGAATCTCTTCCGTCGCAACTGGCTGCGCCTCAGCTACAGCGTGGCCGGACTCGCCCTCATTGCATTGCTTATCCAGGTTTCGGCGCACATGCCGCCTCCCACAGGCGCGGGGCGCTTCATCTTTGCCGACGCCGGCCCGGTGCTGGGACGACCCATGCTCTTCTTCCTTGGCTTCCTGCTGTTCCTCTACGTCGCCTGCGAAGTCGGCGTGTGGAACTGGCTGGTTCGCCATCTCGTCGAGCAGGGCGTGCCGGAATCACGCGCTCTCAACATCCTCTCGCTGGGATTCGCGCTCGGGCTGCTTCTCGGACGCGCCGTGGTTTCACCAATCCTGATCAGCGTGCCGCCCATCTACGTCACGCTGGCGGCGTCGATCGGCATGACCGTGACGACGTTCCTGATGTTGCGGACGAACAGCCCGGGCAAGGCCGGCATTCTCGTCTTTCTGGCCGGTCTGTCGATGGCGCCGGTCTTCCCAACAACGCTCGCCATCGTCGCCGACGCTTTTCCACGCATGACCTCGACCGCCATCGGCATCGTGATCACCTGCGGATGGGCAGGGCTAGCGGTCAGCTCCCACCTGATCGGCGCCATTGCGGGCGGTGATCCAAAGCGCATTCGCAAGGCGCTCCTGGTGATTCCCGCGTCCTCAGTGCTGATGATCCTCATCAACCTCGGCATTCTGGCCGCGGCCGTCAGGCCCTAAGCGCTGCGCATCCACTCCGCATCGGCTTTGAGAGCATCCATCGCCGGCATATCGGGAAACGCTTCCTGCTCGACGAAGATGTGGCGGATGCGCGCCTTCTTTGCGGCCGCAAAGATCGCCGGGTAGTCAATGCTGCCGCGTCCCATCTCGGTCGACACCGGTTCCATGCCCGGTTTCCAGCCGTCGAGCTTGAACTCTTTCACGTGGAGCATCACGTAGCGTTCGGGATAGCGCGTGAGATAGTCCTCGGGCTTATGCCCTCCGATAACGACCCAGCCGCAATCCATCTCCATGTCGACGAGTTTCGGATCGGTGTTTTCGAGGAGCACGTCGTAGGGCAGGAACCCATCGTGCTCGTGAAACTCGGCGAAGTGGTTGTGATAGCCGAACTGGACGCCCTCCGCGCGCAGGCGCTTGCCGATGGCATTGAGTTGGTCGGCTTCCCACTTCCAGTCGTCGGCGCTCATGGTGCCCAATCCGGCGGCCCACGGCAACCCCTTCGCTTTGGAGGGGTCGCGCAGCAACGGCGAGGAGCAAACGACGTACTCGAGGCCCAGGCCCTGGGCAAAGCGCAGGGTGTCATCGAGGTTCTGCAGGATCTGCAGAGAGTAATGCGCGCTGACGCAGTGCAGGCCGGCCTGCTGCATCGCCTGTTTCACGTCAGCGGGCGAGTGGTTGAAGAATCCAGCACCTTCGCACTCGCGATAACCCATAGCACCGAGTTGATTCAGCGTGCCCTGAAAATCTTTGGGCAGAAATTCGCGCACGGAATAGAGCTGGAGGCCAATCGGCACCCCCAGAGGGTTGGCCCAGGATTTTGCGGTGGTGAGCAGGGCAGCCGACGCGGCTGCGCCGGCGATGAATTCTCTTCTGGAAACGACGGTCATTCTACAGTCCTGTTTGCGCGGCCTCGTTCTGTCGCGCACGGTTGTCATGCGCTGGTGTGGAAGCTGACGAGTGCGGCACTGCCCGCCGGCAGATCGAGGGCGGCAGCGCCTTCGTGAACGGTTAGAGTCTCAAGGTGCGCCGGCTCCCACGCGCCGCTGGCGCCCACCGGATTGCCCCCGAGGGTGACATCCTGCGTGTCGTCAAGCCGCGGTGCGGAGAGACGCAGCGCGCGCGCCTGCTCAGCGGCGCCGCCGGATTCGATGGTGAGGTGAATGGCGCGGTCCGCGTGCTTGTTGAAGACGATGGCGCGCACGGTGGAGTCATCGTTGACGACGCCATACGCGTTCAGCAGCGGTGCGCCGTACTGATTGTCGAGTTGCGCATCGATCAGATACCCTGGGCCTGCCTCCGCAAAGAGAAGCATCCCGTGGAAGATGGGCCGCGCGGTGAACCCGCTGGTGACCGTACCGGCGATCGGCGTGTACCAGCCGTATCCGCCGCCGTGGAAGTTGATGCCGACGCCGCCCGCCGCAGCCAGCTGATACATGAGGTCGGCGCCCCACAGCGCAGAGGCGAACGTGTCGCTCACGCCGCTCTTGCCGCCCCGGTAGCAGGAGTTGGTTTCAGCGAGGCGGAATGGCAGGCCCGAGTCCTGTTTGGTTTGCGCCATGCCCTCGAATTCGCGTGCCAGCGCCGGATTCGGTCGCAGGAGCCGCTCGATGGTCATCGAAGGATCCGTAGGCGGGCCTTCAGCGTAGTAGTGCTGCGAGAGAAAGGCCGCTTCGCTTTTGAATTGCCTTGCAAAGGGCACGAGCCACTCGTTGTTGAAAGCAGTATCGGGTCCGGCGAAGGGTGCGCGCGGCAGTTTTTGCCGGATGGCCTCAAAGTAGCTCTGCCACTCTTTAGCGAACTGCGCAAAGTCGTAGTCAGACTTGCGCAGGCTGTTGCGGTAGAAAAGATCCGGTTCATTGCACAGCTGGAAGGCGATGAGCTTGTCGCCCATCGTCCGCGTCACATAGTCGGCTTCAGCCACCGCCATCTCCACGCTGCCGGTGCCCATGTTGAGACCGTAGATCAGCTTCCATCCGATGGCGTCGATAAAGCCACGCAGATTCTTCACC
This sequence comes from uncultured Acidobacteriaceae bacterium, assembly GCA_963705765.1. Lineage (GTDB taxonomy): Bacteria > Acidobacteriota > Terriglobia > Terriglobales > Acidobacteriaceae > Palsa-343. The sequence continues at coordinate 173,787 of CAVPKU010000052.1, forward strand.
GCCTGTGGAGTGTTCTTTGTGATCTTTGCCGGCCCCTGATGCAGATCCACCACCAGTGCCTGCTGCAGCACATTGGCCTGCGCATCCTCGCGCGTCGTCCTGTCTTCCTTCGATCCTTCCGGCGACCAGTCCGCGTATTCGCTGCTGTTGCCGCCGATCCGCAACACGCCCGATCGTCCGAGGCGCCGGATGAAGCCAACCAGTTCTGCGTTGTCCGGGGAGAAGAAATCCGGGTCGTTCAGCTGCGAAGTTTCATAGCTCAACCCCGTGAAGTCGGCGGGGATGGGATTGCCGCGCTTGTGGCGATCGAGCTTCAGACGGAGCGAAACCGAAGACGCGGCCTGCGACCAACTCCTCCGTCCGCAAACTACGGCGCCAGAGACCAGCGCTGAACTTCTCACAAAAGCTCTGCGATCCATCGCCGCCCATTCGACCACAGTGCGAGGCGCACCGCAACCGCCCAGTCGAAGGTCAGGAGGCCTGGTCCACCCAGACCGGCTCTGGCTCGAGGCGGATGAAAAACTTTTCTTCGACGGTACTGACGATGAGATCACGAAGGGCGAGGATTTCTCCGGCCGTGGCGCCGCCACAATTGATGAGCGCCAGAGTGTGGCGGCTCGAGATGCCTGCCGCGCCGAGCGCGAAGCCTTTCTGAAACCCCGCGTGCTCGACCAGCCAGGCAGCAGGAATCTTCACGAAGCCGGGTTGCGCCGGATAACTGGGAACCGGCGAAGATGCAGTCGCCGCGACCGCATCGTAGCGCGCCTGCGGCACGATGGGATTCTTGAAGAAGCTGCCCGCGCTGCGGCAATCGGGATCCCCGTCGACGAGCAGCATGCCCTTGCTATGACGGATCGCGCGCACCGCCGAGGCCGTTTCAGCGAGGGTTGGGGCGTCCTGGCGATCCTTAAAGTATCGCTTGAGGTCCGGATACCGCAGCACCGGAGTGCCCTTGGGCTGCAGTTCATACGTGACTCGCGTCACGATGAACCGCTCGCGGTGGGTGGAGTTGAAGATGCTGCTCCGATAGCTGAAGCCGCAGGCGCTCGCCGGCAGATCGCCAAAGGTAAAGTCGTTGCGATCGAAGACGCGCACCGAGACAATGGTGTTGGAAACCTCCTGTCCGTAGGCGCCGACGTTTTGCACGGGGGTTCCGCCAACGGTGCCGGGGATGCCGGCGAGGCACTCAATACCGCCAAAATCGTCTTCGATGGCGCGCGAAACAAAGGCGTCCCAGTTTTCCCCGGCGGCCACGTGAACCAAACTGCCTTCCTGCTGGATGCCTTGGATTGCGATGTGCAGGACCACTCCGGAAAAGCCGTGATCGGAAACCAGCAGGTTGCTGCCTCCGCCGAGAACGAACAGCGGCGCAGACTTCTCGCGAGCGAACTTCACGGCTTCGGCGATCGAAGGCTCATCGGTGGCTTCGACAAACCACCGCGCCGGACCTCCGATGCCGAAGGTGGTGTAGGGAGCCAGCAGAACCTGTTCGCGGAGAAGCATCTACCTGAGGTATATCAGCGCGCATCGCCGCCGTGGAACCCCGAGCCAGCCGGAGGATCCCCAGCGAACAGGACGGGAACAATCCCGTACAATAGACATAAGATCGAAACGTATCCAACCGGAGGAAAAACAGCCGAATGTATCCCGAAGTCATGCTCGTCCCCATGCGTGAGGAACTCACCCGCGCGGGCATTGAGGAGGCGCGGACGGCTGAAGCCGTTGACGCAGCGGTCGCCAGTCCCGGCACTACGATGGTAGTGGTGAATTCCGTGTGCGGCTGTGCCGCGGGCAAGATGCGCCCGGGTGTGCGTCTGGCACTCCGCAACCCGAGTCTGCCGGATCGTTCCATCACCGTTTTTGCCGGTCAGGACAGGGAAGCGACCGACAAGGCGCGGTCCTACTTCGAAGGCCATCCTCCCACGTCGCCGGCGATCGGGATCCTGCGCGATGGCAAGCTCGTTTACCTCATGCAGCGGTTCGTCATCGAAAACAGCACACCGCAGGCGATCGCGGGAGAACTGACGCGTGCGTTTGACGAACTGTGCGCGAAGCAGCCAGCGTAGAGGGATTTCCGATCAAAAGAAAAGGCTGCCTCACGGCAGCCTTTCTATTTTGCGCAAGGTGAAGAGGTTCAGGTACCGGGTGCATAGACGGTGCCAGCTGTCTCGAATGCCTCGTCGGAATCGCGATAGACGCTGACCAGGTTACGGCCTTCGCGCTTGGAACGGTAGAGAGCCTCGTCGGCACGGAGCAGAAAGTCTGTGGCGGTATCGTGGGGCAGGCTGACGGCCACGCCGATACTGGCCGTGAGGTTCACACTTCCCGGCAGGCCCGCGAGGTTGGCGATTTGCGTGCGAATGCGTTCCGCGGCGATGAGCGACTCGTTCACGCCGGCATTGCGCAGCAGGACGACGAACTCTTCGCCTCCATAGCGGGCCAGCACATCGGAGGGCCGTGTACCGTCGCGCAGAACCAGGGCGATGCGGCGCAGCACATCGTCTCCGGCAAAGTGGCCGAGGGAATCATTCACCTGCTTGAAGTAGTCGAGGTCGATCAGCATGATGCCCAATGCATTGCCACCGCGGTCGGAGCGGAGCAGGTCGCGGCGCAGGATCTCCTCAAAGGCACGGCGATTCAGAAGCCCGGTGAGTGAATCCGTCTGCGCCATCTTGTGTAGCGCCATGCGGTGCACGGTGAGCGCCAGCCACAGCAAGCCGATCACGGTGGCCAGTGCCAGGACCATCGACAGATAGCTGAAGCCCACGTTGATCAGATCGGGATGGACGAAGTTAGTCTGCTCCGGCGCAAGGCGAAACTCGAAAAGGCACCAGGCAAATTGCAGGAAGCTGGCAAAGATCAGCAGCCACGCACAGGCGCGCGCTGGCTGCCGCGTGTCCGGCTCGCCACCTTTCCGGAAGAGCAGAACGGAGGTAGTCAGAAAGAAGGCGCCGAGAACGGCAGCATGGATGACCAGACGCGCCCGAACCTGATTGTTCGCGTAGGTGAACCAGACGAACAACGGCAGGGCGACGATGAGGGTTCCTCCGGGCCACGGAAAGAGGCGCGGGTCGGTTCCCAGGATCTCCGTTGCCGCCAGGTAGATGAAGGCGGCGCCCGCAAACAGCAGGAAGTTGGCCAGCACCACACTGAGCAGGGCCGGGGTCCACGGGCGAAGCCCGATGAGAATCACGCCGAACAATCCGCAGAGGATGAAGCAGGAGAGTTGACGGCTGCCACGGAGGTCAGGGGTGCTGCGGCGGACACCTCGGAACCCGAAGAGCATGAGCAGGAGAGCAGCCGCATAACCACACATCAAAAAAGGCGTATACATGGGGGGCTACTTTCAACACCTCCAGCTACGGCGCGCTCGGTCCAAACGGGACTCGAGTCGTTCCAACCTTGCCATCAACACAGGAAAAGTGACATCAGGATTGCACACGGCTACATCCAAAGTCACCACAAAAAGATGACTGGGAACCGCATGACGCATGGCGAATCCGGGGGAGGAGAATGACCCAATCAGTATCCCGGTGTTGAAAATAAAGGCATGAGCGAGAGATTCGAGCGCCGCTTAGTTCTCGTGTCGGGACCGCCGGCCTCGGGCAAGACGACCGTCGCGCGTCCGCTGGCCGAGCGCCTCGGATTTGCCCTGCTGACCAAGGACGACATCAAAGAAAGCCTGTACACGTCGCTGGCGGGGGAGCCGGGGGACGTCGAGTTCTCGCGCCGTGTAGGCTCGGCTGCGATGGACCTGCTTTGGACCCTCGCTCCCCAGTGTCCAGCCGTCGTGCTGGAGGCGAACTTCCGGACGAAGAGCGACTACGAACGCAGGAAGGTCGCCGGTCTGTTGGTCCATGCGCAGATGGTAGAGGTCTATTGCCGTCTGCCACGCGAGGAGGCTTCTCGCCGGTTCGCGGAACGGGCGCGCCACGAACGCCACCACCCGGCGCACGCCCTGGCGGAGATGCCGCCGGAGCGAATGGCCGAGTATGAGGAGCCATTCGCGATGAGCCCGGTCATTGAGGTCGATACCCGAACGCCCGTCGATGTGGACGCAGTCACGGAGCGGTTGAATGCGGCGTGGGAACTCAGGGCCCGTTGATGTCCGAGGCGGTAGTAGGTATCATGATATGTATCAGGAGAGGTGATGCGCGCAAAGGCGAAAATCTTCACAACCGGCAGGAGTCAGGCGGTCAGACTGCCAGCGGCATTCCGCTTCGACACGAAAGAGGTGTATGTGGACCGAGACCCGAGGACAGGGGATGTGATTCTCTCCCGGAGACCCGCAAAGTGGGCGGAGATCTTCGCAGCCCTCGACCGGGCGGGCGTGCCGGACGATTTTCTTGCGGATCGCGGCGATGAACCTCCCCAGGAGCGCTCGACGCTGTGAAGGCGCACACTCGATACATGCTCGACACAAATACGGTCAGCTACATTCTCAGGGGTCAATCACCTAAAGCCAGGAAGAAGATCGAGCACCTCAGTGAAGAGGAGGAGGTCTGTGTCTCCGCTATCACCGAGGGGGAGATCCGGTATGGCCTCGCCAAACTCGCTGTAAAGCCTGAAACCCGCGACAACATCGAGCACTTTCTGGAAGCGATCGACATCCTGCCATGGGACTCAGAGGTCGCGCGGGTCTATGGCTTGACGCGAGCAAAACTGGAAGCCGCTGGACGGCCGATCAACAACCTGGATCTTCTGATCGGTTCGCACGCCATGGCCGTCGAAGCCGTGCTTGTCACGAATGACCGAGCCTTTCGCAACCTGGGAAACAATCTGCGGACGATCAATTGGGCTACAGATCTGACAGCACGGGCATAAAAGCGCTGCCGTGCGCCGATTTAGAATGAATCTTTGCACTCATCCTCCATTGCAGGCTCTTCCGCCGTTCTTTCGGAAGCACCGCCTGGTTAGGCATACGTAAGCATGCATCGCTGGTCCAGGCTCTTTATTCCCACCCTCCGCGAAGCTCCATCGGACGCAGAAGTCGCCAGCCACAAGTTCCTGGTCCGCGCCGGATACATCCGGCAGCTCGGCGCCGGGATCTACTCCTACCTGTTCCTCGGCCAGCGCTCGATCAACCGCATCATCGGCATCGTGCGCGAGGAGATGGATCTCATCGGCGAGGAGTTTCTGCTGCCGACAATCCACCCCGCCGATCTCTGGCGCGAGTCGGGCCGCTGGACGTTGATGGGTGACAACATGTTCCGCCTGCAGGACCGCAAGGGCGCGGACCTGTGCCTCGGCATGACCCACGAAGAGGTGATGACCGACATCGCGCGCAACGAGCTGCGCAGCTACAAGCAGCTGCCGCAAACCTGGTACCAGATCCAGACCAAGTTTCGCGATGAGCCGCGGCCGCGCTCCGGCCTGCTGCGCGTGCGCCAGTTCATCATGAAAGACAGCTACTCCTTCGACATCGACGCGGCGGGCCTCGACCTCAGCTACAAGCAGCACGATGCCGCCTACCGCGCCATCTTCACCCGCTGCGGCCTGAAGTTCGTTGCCGTCGAAGCTGACTCGGGCGCCATGGGAGGCAAGGAGTCGCAGGAGTTCATGGTCTACACCGGCGCTGGCGAAGACCTGATCGCCAGCTGTGCTTCCTGCGGCTACGCGGCCAACATGGACAAAGCAACGTCGCGCCTCGCCCCAGTGAAGGAGATGGAGCCCACCGGCGACGGCAAGCCCGAGCTGGTATCCACTCCCGGCCAGGCCGCCATCGCCGACGTCACGAAGTTCTTCAACATCGAGCCCAGCTCCGACATCAAAACCGTCGCCTACATGGCGACCATCCCGGACCAGGGTAAGGACGGCAAATCCACCTTGCAGCCCGTCGTGGCCTTTCTCCGCGGCGACCATTTCGTCAACGAGACCAAGCTCATGGCCGTAGTCGGCGCGACCGAAGTGCGTCCCATGGTGTCCGAAGAACTGGACCGCTGGTTCCACGGCCCGGCAGGCTATCTGGGCCCCGTCGGCCTCGATCCCGCGACGAAGATCAACGATGGCAAGGCGAACGTCATCGTCGATCCAGGCCTTGAGAACCGTCAGAACCTCGTCTGCGGCGCCAACAAGCTCGACTACCACTACCGCAACGTCGTGCCGGGCCGCGATTTTCAGTGGACCGTCATCGCCGACATCCGTAACGCCGTCGAAGGCGAGGGCTGTCCCCAGTGCGGAGCGCCCCTCAAGGTCGCCAAAGCCGTCGAGGTGGGACACATCTTCAAGCTCGGCAACCGCTACACCGACAGCATGGGCGTGCGCGTTCTCGACGCCAACGGCAAGGAAGTGACGCCCATCATGGGCTGCTACGGTATCGGCATCGAGCGCATTTTGGTCGCGGCCGTCGAGCAGGGCAACGACGCCAACGGCTTCTGGCTGCCACGCTCCATCGCTCCCTTCGACGTAGTGGTCACAATCACCAACGTCTCCGACCCCGCCCTCAAAGCCACCGGCGAGAAAATTGCATCTGATCTGGAGGCCGCCGGGTTCGACGTTTTGCTCGACGACCGCGACGATCGCGCCGGGGTGAAGTTCAAGGACGCGGACCTGATCGGCATCCCGTATCGCGTGACCGTCGGCAAGAAGGCCGCGGAGGGCAAGGTTGAGCTGGTAACCCGCGCCACCGCGTCCGGAATCGATGTGGCGATCGCCGAGCTGGCTGGCGAACTGAAGCGTGTCGCCTCGGTACACTAGAAGGAGGGCCTGTCCGCCGGCCTCAGGTTCGTGTCAACGGGGACACGGCGTGTCACCGCAAACACGCTGGACCGGAAACGGGTGCAGTTAAGTTGCTTTGTTTCCGAGACATCAAGGTTGGCTCCGCTCGTGCATAAAACACGGCAGGGAGCCCACCGGCGAGGCAGCCACGAGGGCGACCGCATCAGGCCTGGCAGCGGGCATTTGTGGTTCCGACTCGTCTGAACAGGTGGGAAGGCAAATCGATCTATGGCTGTAAAAGTTAAGGTCCCCAGGGTGGCGGTTCGCATCACGGCAAAGAAAGCGCTCATTGGGGCCGGCATGGTGTGCGGTGTCGCGGCTCTGTTGGCCGTCCTGATCTTCACGTTCTACTGGAACAAGTACGGCCACATCGTCGATGAGCGCCTGAAGCAGCCGCTCTTCACGCAAACCGCCAAAATCTACGCCGCTCCCGAAGAGGTGCGGCCCGGGCAGAAGCTCAACTCGACCGAGATCGAGCGTCAGCTGCAGGACGCCGGCTACACCCAGGATGGCCAGGGCTCCGCCTCGCAGATGGGCACCTTCGCGGTGAACGGCCACGCGATCACCATCCATCCGGGCCCGCAGTCGTATCACTCCCAGGACGGCGCCACCATCAGCTTCTCCGAAACCGGAGTCGACCAGATCACCGGCGACAACGGACAGCAATTAGCCGCCTACGAACTCGAACCGCTTCTGGTCACCGGCCTCTCCGACGAGAACCGCGCCAAGCGGCGTCTCGTCACCTACGAGGAGCTGCCGAAGTATCTCGTGCCCGCCGTGACCTCCATCGAGGATCGGCATTTCTTCCAGCACGGCGGCGTCGACTACGTCCGCCTCATCGGTGCCGGCGTTGACGACCTCCGCCGCGCGCACTACAGCCAGGGTGGATCCACCCTCACCATGCAGCTGGCGCGCGGCTTCTTCCTCACGCCGGAAAAGCACATCAAGCGCAAGCTCATCGAGATCGTCATCACCTTCCAGCTGGAGCACCGCTTCACCAAGCAGCAGATCTTCCAGATGTACGCCAACCAGGTGCCGCTCGGACAGCGCGGCAGCTTCGCCATCGGCGGATTCGGCGAGGCCGCGCAAGCCTACTTCGGCAAAGATGTTCGCCAGCTCGACCTGCCCGAATGCGCTCTCCTGGCAGGCATGATCCAGAGCCCCAGCCGCCTCAATCCGTTCCGCCATCCGGAGCGCGCCCTGGAGCGCCGCAACGTCGTGCTGGACGCGATGGTCGAAACCGGCGACATCACGAAAGCCCAGGCCGAGGAAGCCAAAGCCGCGCCGCTGAAGCTCGATCCTGGCGCGTTCGACGCAGGCGAAGCGCCTTACTTTGTCGACCTGGTGCGCGACCAGCTCATCCAGCGCCTGGGTGACAACGACTACAACGAGCAGGGCCTGCGCATCTACACTTCCATCGATCCTCAGCTGCAGCAGATTGCCCAGGACGCGGTCGCCGCCGGCATGAAGCATGTCGATGATCTGGTGCAGTTGCGCCGCGAGCATCAGCTTCGCGTCGCGCAGAAAACCGGCGTCACACCGCCTCCCCTGGAGACGCCGCAGGTGGCGGTGATCGCTCTCAATCCGCACACCGGCCAGGTGTTGGCGCTGGTCGGCGGCCGCAACTACGGCGTCAGCCAGTTCGACCACGCGGTTTCGCATCGCCCAACGGGATCTATCTTCAAGCCCTTTGTCTATGCAGCGGCCTTCAATACGGCCATCGCTGGAACGCCGCTCACCAATACCGACGGCACCAGCGCGATCTTTACGCCGGTCACGGTGCTGCACGACGTGCAAACCACCTTCACGTTCGACAATCAGGACTACACGCCGCGCGACTTCGACAACAAATACTACGGCGACATCACGGCGACCGAAGCGCTCTACCGGTCGCTCAACAATCCCACGATTGCGCTGGCGCAGATGGTCGGCTTCGACAACGTCGCGGCCCTGGCCCGCGATGCGGGCATTAAGTCGGCGCGCGGCACGCCGGCCATGGCCATCGGAGCCTACGACGCGACACCGCTGGATATGGCAGGCGCCTACACGGTCTTCGCTAACGACGGCGTCCACATCGATCCATGGATGCTGGCGTCGGTGCGGGCCCCCAACGGCGACGTGCTCGCCGACTACGCGCCGCAGATGAAGCCCGTGCTCGATCCGCGCGCGGCTTTTCTCACCACCAGCATGATGGAGCAGGTGCTCAACAACCCGCACGGAACCGGCGCGGGCGTGCGCAACATGGGCTTCACCTCGCCGGCGGCCGGCAAGACCGGCACTTCGCACGATGCCTGGTATGCGGGATTCACCAGCAACCTGCTCTGCATCGTGTGGATCGGCAATGACGACTACACGGACATCAAGACCGAGCTGGGTGCCAATGCAGAAGGTGCACGAGCCGCTGGACCCATCTGGGCAGACTTCATGAAGAACGCTGTGAAGTTGCCGGAATACTCTGATACCAGAGACTTTGTTCCACCCGCCGGAGTGCTCCAGGTCAGCCTCGACAACGCGACCAACCTGCTCGCCGATGCCACTTGCCCCGACGACCATATCGCGGCGTTCCTCGAAGGAACCCAGCCGACGGACACCTGCGATCACTCCATGGGCGATCAGCGGAACCTGTTCCAGAAGATCTTCGGTCTGGGCCAGCGTCCGGTAACGCAGGCGCCTCCGCCACCGCAGATCGCGAAACCCGTCCCGCCACCGACGCAGGCGCAGCCCGCACAACCGGCCGCCGCGCAAAACCAGGGCGACCAGCAGGATCAGGACGAGAAGAAGAAGAAGAAACCTGGCTTCTGGGGGCGCCTGTTCGGCAAAAAGGACGACAGCGAGCAACAGCAGCCGCCGCAAAACCCACCGCAGAACCCGCCTCAGTAAGGTCGGGCTGGACTGCGCCCCCAGCGGAGTCGGCTTCCGGGTGGCCGTTCCTGATTCGTCTTCCCAAAAAATGATCGGGAGGGGGTCCGACCCCCTGGCCTTGATCTGGAATCAGCAGTTTGCGGAGGGGTCGACCCCCACTCGTTAACTGTATGGTAACGGTCTTTCGAATGGGTCAGCGGGTTGGGACGTGGCCCTCGGGGTCGCGTGGCTCCGATCTGCCCGAATGCACTGGGAATTGTGCATTTGCGATGAACGCGATCTTTTCGGGTGGGCTCTCATTTTTTAAGTAATTCATTTTGCGCCTGTTAACACATGTTTACAAGCTCGACAACATTATTAGCTTCCTGGAATGCAGGGTACACGGTGCGGTCCTGGGTGCAGAGTTCGGAGAACAGGGCGGCGTACTCAGTAAGACCTTGCAACCAGGGAAAGCCGTGGTGCGGAGGCGATGGGCGCGGGATGTCAAAGAGCGAGGTTCGAGTCGGCCTGGGCCGGAACAGGGTTCGCGTGCAGGTTACGGGTACAGGATCCAGGAACAGAAAAGCCCGCGCTGATGGCGGGCTTTCGCACACTTCTCCTGATTGATTTCAGGGTAGCTATCTGGCGAACGAGGATCAAGGAGAAACGCAGGGGGAAGCGGTACGGAGGTAATGGAAGCTGTCGAGTGCTGACGGGGGCGATTTAGCATCGAGAGGTTATGCGATTCACAGTCGCCACGCATCGGAAACGCGAGATCGTCGACATCACGGAACAGGTGGAGAGCCATCTGGCGGACGCCGACCCCGGCGCGAGCGGCATCTGCTGCCTCAACGTCCTGCACACGACAGCAGCCTTGACCACGGCCGATCTGGATCCGGGGACCGATCTCGATATGCTCGATGCCTTCGAGGTGATGATGCCGAAGCTGCGCTACCGGCATCCGCACAACCCGGAGCACGTCCCGGATCACATCCTGTCGTCGTTGATTGGGACGGCGCTGACGCTGCCGGTCGAATCCGGCGCGCTGGTCCTGGGCACATGGCAGCGCGTGATCCTGGTGGAACTGGACGGTCCCCGGAAGAGGGAACTGACACTGACGTTCCTTAAGGACAGGGAATAGGGAATAGGGAATAGGGAATAGAACCCCATTCCCTGCATGTTGCCGGTTAGATCTTGATGGGTGCTGTGGGATCGCCTGGGGTAACGGGGTTGTTCTCTGCTTTCACCGCTGCTTCGGCGGCCTGGAAGCCCATCTTCGAGTGGGTTCCATCGCAGAACGGCTTGTTCACCGACGCGCCGCAGCGGCACAACGAGAACGCCGGCTTGCCGGTCAGGTCCCACTCCTTGCCTTCATGATCGACCAGGGTTACCGAACCTTCGACGCGATACGGCCCGTTGGGGCGCACCGTGATCTTCACATCAGCCATGTCACAACTCCTGAGGACTTCGAAAATGGATTCGCCTTCCAGTCTACCGGTGTCGAGCGGCACGGATCGATGCGGTGTCGCTCTCGATGCGGTTTGCCCCGGATGGGGCATAGTCCGCGAGCCGCCGGTGCTCGGACAATCGAAGGAGCGGGATGCGACGGGCGAGTGCGATGACCGGTGTTGTGGCAGATCGGAGCAGCGAAGTTTCGGTGGCGCGCCGTGATGCCGGCGTGCGCGCGAAGGCGGACTGGATTTTGCCGGTGCTCGGTGTTTTCTCGTTGCTGGCGTCGTGCGTGTTGTGGTCACTGCGCAAGCCGATGTGGGGCGATGAGGTCTTCACCTGGACGGAACTGCACGATCCGTCGCTGACGCACTTGCTGGGAGCGGTGGCGCGCGTGGGCGGCGGTGGGATGCCGCTGTTCTATCTGACGGCGTGGCCCTGGGCGCGTCTGTTCGGATTCAGCGATGTCTCGTTGCGGCTGTATTCGTCGGTGGGAGTGTGCGGGGCGTTTCTGGTTCTGTATGTGGCCATGCGCCGGTGGTTCTCGGCGCGGGCAGCGTTTCTGGGCACGGCGTTGGGGCTGTTCGCGTCGTTGATCGTGCTGGATCAGAACAGCGAAGCGCGCGGATATGGGCTCTATCTGCTGTTGGCGGCGCTGGCGATTGCGCAGGTGCTGAAGGTGGCTGAAGCCGGCAAGGCGCGCGCGCGGGATTTGGTTTGGCTCGCGTTGACGCAGGCGGGTTTGGTGCTGGGGCATAGTTTGGGGCTTCTGTATGCGGGTCTGCTGTTGGTTGCGCTGATCGCGGCGGACCGGTGGAAGCAGCGTTTCCGCGTGGGCGTCTACCTGGCGTGCATTGCCGGATGGCTGTCGCTGATCCCATGGATCCCGGCGATTGAAGCATCGGCGGCGGTGGGACGTCCGCATGGATGGATTGCTGTGCCGACGTTCGCCGATTGGTTGTCGAGCTCGTCGCTCTGGCTGTTTACGGGACTCTATTGGCAGATTCCGCATCTGCCCTCGTTCGTGCTGCTGGCCGGGTGGCTATTGGGCGTAGCCTGCGTGGCGGGATTCGTGCTCGCCGGTGTGCGGGGGCTGCAGGCGGAGCAGCCTGTCGGCGTGTTTCTGGTGGGGTTGGTGTTGATTCTCGGGCCGCTGGTGTTCTTCGTCGTCTCGCATGTTGCGGCACCGATCTTTCTGCCGCGGTATCTGCTGCCGTCGGCGCTTGGTGTTTGTTTGCTGGCGGTGGCGGCGGCGGATCGCACCCGCTTCGGGAAGGGAACTGGCGTTGCGCTGAGCGCGGTGGTGCTGGCGCTGCCGATCGCGACGGCGCTGGTGGCTCATCCCAGCGCGCTGAACGTGGGCCGTGTGGATGAACTGGCGCGCGGACGCATGGTGGTCTGCGACAGCCTGAAAGATTTTCTGGTGATGACGCGTTACACGGCGCACGCGGAGACGCCGCGGTATCCGCTGGATGCGGACGCCGTTCGCGATGTGCCGGGCGCGGATACGGATGTGCGGCTGATGGAGAATTATCGGCGCGAGGGCTACTTCGCGGGGCATCTACCGGAGGCGCAGGAGATTCTGGGGCAGCGGGAATTTCTGGTGCTCGATAATGGCGATGCGCCGTGGTTCCGGATGCGAATCGAGAATGATCCGCACTTCACGTGGACGATGGTGGCGCAGGTGGATGGCTCATGGCGCCTGATCGACGTACGACCGAGGCGCTAGCTCGCGAGAATCTTCAGCCGACGGAAATTGCTGGCGCGGGGGCAGGGGCCGTAGTCGGGGCGGCGACGGTCTGTTTGCGAAGCGCGACAACGTACCAAAGGAGCCAGGCGGCGGCGGGCCAGAGGAAGAGCTTCGAGTTGAGTCCGACCTGGAACGCGAAGGGCTGGACGATGAGGGCGACGAAGAGCAGCGCCAGGACAGCGATCATGCTGCGTGAAGTCGTGCGAGCCACGCCGTAGAGCAGCGCTGGAATGGCGAGGGAATGATCCCAGAGCCAGCAGTAGGGCGCGACAAAGACGGAGACGAGCAGGACGAGGTTGCCATGCTCAAGCCAGTCCCAGGCGTGGCGGCGCGGCCAGAAATAGACCAGAGCCCACGCGCATCCGGCGAGTGCCGGCACAAAGACGAGCCAGTGTGTGGCGGGATTGATGGCGTTGCGTAGCATGACGCTGAGGCAGGGGATGAATTCGTTGGCGATGCCGGAATTGTGCGCCCAGTGCGAATATTGCGACCAGGCGTGCGGGTCAAGCAGCTCGGTGACGGCGCAGCTGGCGGCGATCGCCGCAATAGCTCCCAGGGCGATGCGATAGCTGCGGGTGAGGACGATCCAGAGCAGCAGCACGACGGCGAAGGGGAGAAGGAGGTGCGGCTTGAGCGTGCAGAACCAGAGCGCGGCACCGGCCCAGAAGGGATGCTTTGCATAGAGCCGGAGGAAAAGAACGAGGCCGAGGAGCAGGAAAATCGCGGTTTGTCCGGCAATGACGCAGATGAGCGCGGGCGGAAAGCAGAAGCCGAGCCATTCCAGATGCGTGCCAGGAGTGCCGAACATTTTCCAGAGCATGCGGACGCTCCAGATGAGGAGGCCGAGGATGAAGAGCGACCAGGGCAGGGCGGCGACGCGCGCGCTCATGAAGCCGAGGGGCAGAGCGAGGGGCAGGCTCCACGGCGGATTGCGCATGTAATAGACGCCTTTGCCGTCGAAGCCGGCGCCGTGCTCGGTCTGGCCCATGGCGGTGGCGTCGTAGGGATTGCCGTGATGGACGAGCTGCTGGCCGGTGGCCCAGTAGACGACGAAGTCGCGGGAAACGGCGAGGTGATGGATGAGCGGGAGGACAGCGAGGAAGAGCGACGTCATGGCGATGGCAAGCGCCACCGCGAGCGCGGAGGCCAGCTCGGCCAGGTCGGGCTTTTTCTTCGGGTGAATCGTGTCGCTCACTGGGGTAATTTTACGAACCGTCTCGGTGGGTACCTATCCCTCTTTCGATCCACTTCCGGGTCACGCTGCGGGGAGTGCGTGTTCCATGGTGTTTGAAGCGGGATGGCGCTGTTCGATGTGGCGCTGCCAGAGGTACCAGGCAAGCCAGGCGGGTGCGGCCCAGAGGTAGAGCGCGGTTTCGGGTTCGGGGGAGAGGATGGGCTGGATATCGAGGATGAGATAGAGAAGGCCGAGAACGGCAATCGCGGTGCGAGAACGGGTGCGGCAGGCTCCGTAGAGCAGAGCGGGGATCGCAAGGGACTGATCGTAGAGCCAGCAATAGGGCGCAACGAGGATGGAGACGAGCATCAGCAGGCTGCCGTTCTCGATCCAGTCCCATGCGTGGCGGTGGCGCGCGAAATACCAAAGCGCCCAGGCCGAGCCGATGATGCAGGGGACAAACGCGAGCCATGCTGTGTTCGGGTTGATGAGGTTGCGCAGCGCGACTCCGAGGCAGGGCTGGAATTCGCTGGAGATGCCGGAGGTGTGCGTCCAGTGCAGGTATTGGCTCCACGCGTGCGGATCGATGAGGGTGGTGACGGCGCTGCTGACGGCAATAGCGGCGGCGGTTCCGAAGAGAATGCGCCAGGCGCGGGTGCCGATGATCCAGAGAAGCAGCACGATGCCGAAGGGAACGAAGAGGTGAGGCTTAAGGGAGCAAAGTGCAAACGCGGCACCCGCCCAGAAGGGCTGGGTGCGGTGGAGGCGTAGAAACAACACGAGGCCGAGCAGCAGGAACAGGGAAGTCTGGCCCATCATGACGCAGACCAGCGCGGGAGGAAAACAAAGGCCAAGCCAGATCAAATGCGAGCGCGGGCGGCCGAGCATGGTCCACAGGATGCGTATGGAGAGGATGAGCAACGCGAGCATCAGGAGGGACCAGGGCAGAGCGGCGGTTTGCGCTCCGGCGAAACCCAGAGGCAGAGCGAGAGGGAGGCCCCAGGGAGGATTCCTCATGTAGTTCACGAGGTATGCTTTGCCGGCGAAGCCCGCGTCGTGTTCCAGCTGGCGCATCTGACCGGGGTCGTAGGGATTGGCGTGGTGGGCGAGTTGCTGTCCGGTGGCCCAGTAGATGACGTAGTCGCGTGCGCCGGCGAGATGGCGGTTCACGGGCATGACCGCCAGAAAGAGCAAGGTGGCGATGACGCCGAACGCACACGCGACCGCGACGATCAGGTCGGCGAGGTCGGGGTTTCGTTTGGGATTGGGATGGGCGCCGCGGTCCGCCATTACGCCAATTTTAATGACGCGGCAGAACTAGTCTGAATCCCTCTTTGGATACAGGGGTATGTCGTTCAGCACTTGCGGCATTTCGCGAGGATGGCTTTATGCAGGCGCTCGCGCAGATCTTCCGGCAACTCGTAGAGTTCGTGGCTGCGATAGATCTGGATGGTCTTGCGTGTGGTGCTGAGAGTGATCTCGCAGTGGTCGCATTCGCGCAGGTGCTGCTCCAGATCGGCGCGCAGCGGAATCGCCGCGTCCTGATCGAGCATTTCATCGAGCTGGGCCAAAAACTCCGTGCACGTCACTTCGCACCACCCTGGGCCTTTTTCTGGCCGCGCTGCTTGAAGTAGCGGCTGAGCCGTTCCCGCAACTGGAGGCGGGCGCGCAACAGCCGCGATTTTACTGCGGGGATGCTCAAGCCGAGCGTCTCCGCTGTCTCCTCGGTCGAAAGTCCTTCAACGTCGCGGAGGGCAAACACGACGCGAAATCCCGGCGGCAATCCCTGAATCGTGCGGCGCAGGATGTCGGCCATTTCCGACTGCCCGTACATGGCCTCGGGATCGGGGCTCCAGTCAGCAAGGTCGCGCGGCATTGATCCTTCATCGGTCTCCACATCCTCGTCGATCGAAACCATCTTGCCGGTACGGCGCTTTCTCAGGCGCATCAGCGCTTCGTTCACCGCGATACGCACCAGCCAGGTGTAGAACTTCGAATTGCCCTGGAACTGGTCGAGCTTCTCGTACGCCTTCAGGAACGCATCCTGCACAACGTCCTCGGCGTCTTCACGGTTCTGGACGATGTGATTGGCGATGCGAAAAACCTGGCGGTCGTACTGCTTCACCAGCTTTTCGTAGGCCGAAACGTCGCCCTGGCGCGCTCGCTCGACGAGCAGAACGTCAGGATGAACTTCGGGCGTTCCTTGTGTTTGGATGGAAGAAGACATGAATGGCTTCAGAATTTGGACTGCAGAAGACAACCGAACCTTCCTTCATAGTAAATGGCGCAGTGGGGAACGATCAAAGGCAGGGCGTCCGAGAGCCAAAGCGGCACCGGCCCTGCTGATCGCGCTGGGGCTAATTGTTTGGATGAGCGGATGCCGGAAGAAGACTCCGACTTTTGAGGGGCCACCGGATACGGTGCGGCAGATCGTGATGAAAAAGTGGGAGATCGACCCCGGTCGGCTGGAGGTGCCGCAGGGCGCGCGGGTGGAATTGGTGGTGAGTTCGACCGACGTCGAACACGGCATCGCCGTGCCAGGGTTAGGGATCAACGAGCCGGTGCAGCCGGAGCATCCTGCGGTGATTCGTTTTCTGGCTCAGATACCGGGCACGTATCCGATGCGCTGCAGTGTGCTGTGCGGGCGCGGACACGACGCGATGGTGGGGACGATTGTGATCACGCCAGTCCGGTAGCCGGTAGTGAGATTTAGTCGTGACGGAGGGCCTTCATCGGATCTACGCCGGCGGCGCGGCGTGCCGGGATCCAGCTGGCGCCGAGGGCGACGAGGAGTAAGAGTCCGGCGGCGACGGCGAGCGTGCCGGGGTCATGCGCTCTGACATCGTAGAGCAAACTTCCCAGCGAGCGGCCAAGGGCGAGCGTGCCTGCTAAACCCGCGACGATTCCGACGCCCGCCAGTAAAGACGCTTCGCGCATGATCATTTGCAGAACCTGCGCCGGCTCCGCACCCAGCGCCATACGGATGCCGATCTCGTTGAAGCGGCGCGAGACGGAGTAGGACATCACGCCGAAGATTCCACCAGCGGCCAGCAGCAGGGCCAATGCACTGAATCCGGCGAGGAGCTGCGTGCGGAAGCGCTCCTCGGCTACTGAGTCGTCTATCGCTGCGGCAAAGGATTCTACATCGGTGACGGGCAGGCCTCGGTCGATGGACTGGGTTTGTTCGCGAACTGCGGCGGCGACAGCGGCTTCACTCAGGCTGCTCTTCACGACGACTTCGCCACCCCAGAAGGGCGCCTGGGCAAACGGGACATAGACCATGGGCCCGGGGCGCTGACTGAGGGAGGCATCGCGCACATCGCCGACGACGCCGACGACTTCGCGCGCCAGGTTGCCGTTGGGGGGAAAGCCGATCATCACCTGGCGGCCGATGGGATTCTCATGCGGGAAATATTGTTGTGCGAAGGCGGCGCTGATCAACGCTACCGCTGGCCGGTTGGGTGCGTCGTCCGCGTTGAACTTCCGACCGCGTAACAGGGGAATGCCCATGACGGAGAGATATTCGGGGCTGGCTGCAACGTAGTCGGCTGTTTGGGTTGTTCCTGGAGGAAGCGGAGGAGCACCGGCGATGGTAAAGCCGAGGTTGACGAACCCGTCGATGATGGGCAGCGGGGCGACCATCGCGGACTGCTCGAGGCCGGGCTGTTGGTGGAGTCTTCGCAGCAGATCGTTGGAGAAAGCCGTCCATTGCTGCGGCGTCGAATACTCAAACTGCGGAAGAGAGACGGAGGCTTTGACGATGCCGGTGGAGTCGAATCCGGGAGCGACTGCGGTGAGGCGAAGGAAGCTGCGCATCAGCAGGCCCGCACCGGCGAGCAGAACCATGGCCAGCGCAATCTGCGCGATCGCCAGAGCCTTGCGCGCGCGCTGCGGTCCCTGCGCTGCACCGGAGCGGGCGCCCTCGGCCAGATCCTTTTGCGGGTCGGAGCGCGTGGCGAACAGAACTGGCGCGAGGCCGAAGAGGACGCTGGTGGCAGTCGACAGAAGCAGCGCAAAGGCCAGAACCTCGCCATCGACGCTGACCGCGTGAATGCGCGGCAGACGATCGGAGAGCGCTGTCTGCAGGGTTCGCACCGCCGTCCACGCGAGGGCTATGCCGAGCGCGCCCCCGGCTAGTCCCAGGACCGCAGACTCTGTGAGCAACTGACGCATGATGCGCCGGCGATCCGCACCGAGCGCCACGCGGACCGCCATTTCTTTCGTCCGCGCCGTTGCTTTGGTCAGGAGAAGATTCGCGATGTTGGCACAGGCGATCAGGAGCACCAGACCAACAGCGCCCAACACGACTAAGAGCGGCGAGCGGACCTGGCCGGTGACCAGAGTGTGCAGCGGCTTCATGTGCACGGTCCATCCTGCATCGTTCGCCGGGTCTTCTTTGGCTCGCTGGGCTTCGAGGCTCACCATTTCGGTGCGGGCCTGCTCGACGGTGACGCCGGGGCGCAGGCGACCGACGACGCGGAGCCAGTGTCCTCCTGGCCGCGACATCCATGGACCGAAGAGAGGATCCTGAACCAGCGGAATCCAGATGTCCTGCTGCGACTCCTGCAGTGGATAGTGAAAGTCGGCGGGCATGATGCCCACCACGGTGAAGGGCCGCTGATCGAGGGTGATTGCCTTGCCGATGATGGCGGGGTCGGCAGCGAACTGGTTTCGCCAAAGCCTTTCGCTGAGGACAACGACGGGAGACGCTCCGCGCTCACCTTCCTTTTCGGAAAATATTCTGCCGGCAATCGGGTTGATCTGGAGCAGCGGAAAGAGGCCGGGGGTGGTGACGACGGTATGCAGAACGGCGGGCTCGCCGGCGCCGGTGAGGGTGAGGTCGTGGAACTGATAGCCGGCCAGCGCGCTGAAGCTGCGGGTGCGCTCGCGCCATGCGGAGAAGTCGGAGTAGGAGGAGCCGGTGTCGCCTCCACCCTTCTGGTCATTGGCTTCCATCACGCCCATCAGTTGCTCGCCGTGCGGGAAGGGAAGCGGGCGCAGCAGCACCGCATTGACCACGGAAAAGATGGCGGTGTTGGCTCCGATGCCGAGTGCGAGAGATCCCACCGCGATGGCCGCGAACCCCGGGCTCTTCACCAACGTGCGTAGCGCATAGCGCAGATCGCCGCGGAGGTCATCGAAGAAGCGCGTGCCCCAGGCCTGGCGGGAATTCTCTCGCACAGCGGCGAGGCTGCCCAACTCGACGCGAGCACGGCGAACGGCTTCGTCGCGGGACAGGCCGGTGCGCATCAGGTCGGCGGCGCGGCTTTCGATGTGGAAGCGCAGCTCTTCGCTGACCTGGCGGTCGAGTATGCTGGCGCGAAAGATGGCTTTCCACCACGTTGAGAATCGGCTGTGTGTGCTCATAGTTCCTCGCTGGGAGTTATTCGTGACGAAGAGCTTGCATGGGGTCGAGAGCGGCAGCGCGTCGTGCGGGGATCCAACTGGCGCCGAGCGCGACGAGAATCAGCAGTGCGCTCGCGAAGGCGAAGGTGGTTGCGTCCCAGGGTTTAAGGCCGTAGAGCATGGTGGCGATGACGCGACCGAGGGCGAGTGCTGAGGCGGCTCCGGCGAGGACGCCGAGGGCGACCATCCAGGACGCTTCGCTCAGCACCATGCGGACGACGCGGTGCGGCTCGGCGCCGAGTGCCATGCGGATGCCGATCTCGTTGGTGCGGCGCGAGACGGAATAGGCCATGAGGCCATAGATTCCAATTGAAGCCAGTACCAGCGCCAGCACGCCAAAGCCGGCGGTGAGATCGGCAAAGATGCGCTCATGCTGCAGGCTCGCGGCGATCTGCTCATCCTGCGTACGCACATCGAGCACGGGCAGGTTGCGGTCCACGGATGTCACAGCGTCGCGCACCGACGGCAGGATCGCTGCTCCTGGGAGGCTGGTCGCAACGGCAAAGCTCGGCTCGGTGAGTCCTCCGGCTCTTTGCGAGTAGGGCATGTAGGCGGTGGGTTGCGCGCTCTGCCGCACCGTGTGGTACTTTGCGTCCGCGCACACGCCGACAATCTCCACCGGGTACGGCCGATTCCAGCCGGCGTACACCGTAGTGCCGATTGGATTGCGACCGGGGAAGAACTTCTTCACCGTGCTTTCGTTCACGACGATCACTTTGCGCGAGGTTGGGGTATCGCCCGGGTTGAAGCCACGTCCCGCGACGATGGGAATCCCGAAGGTTCTGAAGAAGTCGTCTCCCACGGTGTTTTCAAGCACCGCTGGCCGCTCTTCGCGCCGGTAATGCTGACCTTCCGGCACAAAAGTCAGGGTGGACGCGTTGCCGGAGACCAGCGGCACCGTCGTCAGCGTCACAGAACGAACTCCCGGAAGTGCAGCGAGCCGGTTTTCAATCTGCTGCAGCAATTGAAGACTCGCGGGGTCGGGATATTTTGTCTGCGGCAACTCCACGGTGAACAGCAGCAGGTTGTGCGATTGAAATCCGAGGGGCGCTTTCGCCAGTTTCACGAGGGTCTGGACGAACAGTCCTGCGCCGACGAGGAGCAGCATCGACAGCGCAGTCTGCACCACTACGATCGCTTTGCCCGCCAGGCCGCGCCGCCGGTGCGTGACGGTTTGGCCGGAGTTCTTGAGGCTGCTGCTCACGTGCACGCGCGTTGCCTGTAACGCTGGAGCGAGCCCAAAGATCAGGCCGGTCAGCAAGGAGATCCCAGCCGCGTACGCGAAGATCGGCCAGTTGAACCGGGCTGTAAATGCGGGAGGGTTCCATGCATGCGACAGCAGCCTGGGAATGCCGTTGCGCACCGTCCAGGCCAGGAGCAGTCCCGCCACACCGCCCGTCAGCGAGAGCACCAGGCTTTCGGTCAGCATCTGACGCAGGATGCGTCCGCGCCCCGCGCCCAGCGCCAGGCGCACGCTCATCTCTCGCTGTCGCGCCCCGGCCCGCGCCAGCAGCAAATTTGCCAGATTCGCGCAAGCCAGCAGCAGCACCAATCCTGCCAGAGCCATGAGAACCGCAACCGGTTTCACCATGCCGTCGGCGTTCGGATTCTGGCCCCGGCTTCCATCCTGCAGCGCGAGGTGCGGGATCTGGCTGTCGTTCTTCACGGTCATCGTGGCGCGCACGGCGGCTTGCAGGTGTACATTCAGCGCCGCATCGGCCGTGGCTGCCGGAACACCGGGCTTGAGGCGCCCCATGACGAGAACCCACCAGAGTGACTTGTTCTCCAGCAGGGGCTCCTTCCCGTCGCTTAGTTCCCCGGGAGCGACGATGGGCTCCATGCTGAAGGGCAAAAAGAGGTCGGGGCTCTCCTGCGCTGAATACGCGCCCGTGAAGCCACGCGGGTTGACGCCGACAATCGTCATCGGCACCGCGTTCACAAGAAGTGTTCTCCCGATCACCTCTTTCGAGCGGCCGAACTGCTTCGCCCAGAACGCATCGCTGATGGTGAGGACCGGACCGCTGCCCACGGCTCCGTCGTCAGACTCCTCGATGCCACGCCCCAGCTGCGGCTTCACTTCGAGGGCCGTGTAGTAATTGCCCGACACCATCTCGACGTTCACGGGCGCGGCCTGTCCTTCGATGGTTGCCGTCATGCGTCCGAAGTTTTTGAAGGCGAAGATATCGGCCAGCGATCGATTCTCGTGGCGCAGTTGCTGATAGACCGGCCAGGAGAAGGAGGTTGACCTGAGCCCCCATGGGCCGTCTTCGTACCATCCCCACAGGCTTTCGACGACTCCTGGGTGCGGCTCGGACCATTCGAGCATCCGCAATTGTTCGGGATGAGGAACGTCGAGGCGGTCGAGGAGCATGTGCTGCGCCGCGGTGAAGATGATGGTGTTGGCGCCGATGCCGAGTGCGAGGGAGCCGACGGCGATGGCGGTGAAGCCCGGACTCTTGACGAGAATACGGAGGGCGAGACGGAGATCGCCGCAGAGCTCGTCCAGGAAACGGGTGCCCCAGGCCTGGCGGGAATTCTCCCGTACGGCGGCGACGCTGCCCAACTCAGCGCGCGCGCGGCGTAGAGCTTCATCGCGGGAAAGGCCGGTACGCATCAAGTCGTCGGCGTAGCTCTCGATGTGGAAGCGGAGCTCTTCGCTGACCTGGCGATCGAGCACATCCGCGCGAAAGACGGCTTTCCACCATGTGGCGAATCGGCTGCGGAGACTCACGATTCCTCCGGCGCAGTCTTGAGGATGGTTCCAACCACGTCGGCGAAGTCGTGCCACTTTTTGGTTTCGGCGTCGAGACGGCGGCGTCCGGCAGCGGTAAGCCGGTAGAAGCGGGCACGGCGTTTGTTCTCGCTCTGGCCCCATTCGCCGGCGATCCAGCCTTCATGTTCGAGACGGTAGAGGGCGGGGTAAAGGGAGCCCTGCTGGATTTCGAGGCGATTGCGGGAGATTTGCTGAATGCGCAGCAGGACGCCGTAGCCGTGGAGGGGGCCGAGGGAGAC
This sequence comes from uncultured Acidobacteriaceae bacterium, assembly GCA_963705765.1. Classification (GTDB taxonomy): domain Bacteria; phylum Acidobacteriota; class Terriglobia; order Terriglobales; family Acidobacteriaceae; genus Palsa-343. The sequence goes on from CAVPKU010000052.1 coordinate 196,136, forward strand.
GGCTTTGAGAACGAGCATGTCGAGGGTGCCTTGCAGGAGGTCGATGGCTGGGTCGCCGGGCATTTTTCTGGGGTGTCTCCTAGTCTGTCTGGGAGAGTAGCGCGGCTTCTCCCAGACGGTCAAGGAGAGTGTGACGAGTTGGGGTCTGAGAGCGAGCCGCAGAGCGAGATGCGAGCCAGCGACGAGGGAAATGCGAGTGGGGAATCTGCGCGGGCACGAGGGGATGCAACTTTTCGGTCAGGGGGAGGGTTTCCAACCGGAACGCGCATCGGTTTCGTCTTACTCTGGTAGTTAGGGGACCTGGATGGGGATGTTCGGCAGTTTTGATGGGTGGAAGCGGCAGACTGCGCTGATCGCGTTGCTGATGGCGGGTGCGTGCGCGACGGCGTGGGGACGGATCCACGCTGATCCAGGTCAAAGCTCAACGCCGACGGCGCAAAAGCCAGCCCCGGCGCACCACTCCACAAAACACCACGCGACGACCCCCAGCAACGCGCACGCTTCGCACAGCGCCGGGGCCAGGACCAGCCATACCACGCACGCCCGCGCGGCAACGCATCGCCGCAAGCGCCGCCATGTGCTGACGGCACGCGAGCTGGCACGGAGCCGGCGTTATCAGCACGCCTTCGTTGCGTCGTCGCAGTTGCGGCCGATGGCACAGCAGCTGGCGCAGAGCCCGACGCCCGCGGCGTTTAGCGGAGTCAGCGCCTGGGCGCATGGTCATACCGGGGAAGGCGCGGCGGCGGCGTATCTTGCCCTGGGACATGCTTATTTGTTGCAGCGCAATTTCGCGCAGGCGGTTACAGCGCTGCACTCCGCGCATGCCGCCGATGGGAGCAAGGCGCAACCGGACGGCGCGCTGGCCGATTACACCGACTACCTGACCGCTCAGGCGTGGCTGCAAAGCAACCAGCCGACGGAGGCGGAGACGGTGCTGGATGGCTTCGTGAAGAAGTATCCGGACAGCATTTTTGCGGCGAGCATTCCGGTGTTGCGCGCGAATCTGCTCGTGCAGCAAGGCGATCCGCAGGCAGCGCTGGCGGCGCTGAATCCGCATCGACAGGAACCGGTCGCCGGAAGAGCGGATTTTCAGCTTGCGTTGGCGAAGGCGGAGGCGCTGGCAGGAAACACCGCCGACGCGCAACGACTGTTCGAGCACGTTTATCTGGACTATCCGTTATCGATTGAAGCGGGCGTGGCTCGTGGGCAGCTGGCAACGAACGGCGTGCTGGCGACATTGCCTCCGGAGCAGCGGCGGCGCCACGCGGATGCGCTGTATGATGCGGGACACTACGCCGATGCCGAAGATGAGTACCGCTCGCTCGCCGGCCAGTCGAATGTGGACGAGGCGAGCCGCACGGCGCTGCTGGCGGCCGCGTCGGAATGCGACTGGAAGCTGCATCGGTTGTCGCTGACGCAGCTCAATGCCATTCCCGACACGAACGATGAGGCGGGCGCGCGCCGGGCGTATCTCACGATGGAGTTGGCCCGCGACCGCGGCGATCAGAGTACGCAGCAGTCCATCGTCAGTCAGATGGAAACCCGTTTTCCAACGAGCTCATGGCTGGCGGAGGCACTCTACTCCAGCGGCAACATGTATTTGTTGCTCAAAGATTATCCGCACGCGATTGCGTACTACGGGGAGCTGGCGACGCGTTTTCCAAGGAGCAAATATGCGCCGAGCGCACATTGGCGGACGGCGTGGCTGAACTACCGGATCGGACAGTATGCGGAAGCGGCGCGGCTGTTCGATGAGCAGATTCGGGTGTATGCGGGCGGCAAGGAGATTCCTTCGGCCATTTATTGGCGCGCGCGTATCTGCGAGGAACAGGAACAGAAGCCGGCTTTGGCCGCCGAATACTATCGGACGATCCTGCGCGTTTATCCGCACTACTATTACGCGATGCTGGCGCAGGCTCGGATGAGCCACCTGGGGGCTTTGACTCCTGAGGCGAACGCGGTCCTCGATGCGCTGCAACCGTCGACGGTTCCGGAATTGACCGACGATGTTCCTGAAGACGATCCGCACGTGGTGAAGGCGCGCCTGCTGGCCAATGCCGGGCTGAATGAATACATTGCGCCGGAGATTCGAGCTTCCGATGGCAGCGACGAGTGGGGCGCGTTTGCCGAGGCAGAAATCTACGCGTCGTATGGAGAATCATGGCGCGCGATGCGACTGCTGAAGCGGGCGATTCCGTTCTACACGTCGGCGCCGATTGAAGCGATTCCGGTGGCGTACTGGCGGATCCTGTTCCCGCAAAGCTACTGGACCGACATCAAGGCCGATGCGGAGCGCAACGGCCTGGACCCCTACATGGTTGCGGCGTTGATTCGCCAGGAGACGGAGTTCAATCCGGGAGCGATTTCGAACAAGAATGCGTATGGGCTGATGCAGCTGCTGCCCGCGGTGGGACGGTCGCTCGCGCGGCAGGAAGGCATTCGCCACTTTTCGACGAATGAGCTGTTGAACCCGTCGACCAATATTCGGTTGGGCACGCTGTATTTGAAACAGACGCTGGATAAATTCGGCGGCCAGCCCGAGTACGCGTTCGCCGCCTACAACGCGGGTGACGATCGGGTGACGGACTGGCAGAGCGTGGGCAACTACCACGGCATCGATGAGTTTGTGGAGTCGATTCCGTTTACCGAGACCCGTGAGTACGTCCAGGCGATTCTGCGCAATGAGCAGATCTATCGCGAACTGGATAAGGTGGCTGACCAGCGAGCCGAGCGCTGATTCGCAGGAATGACCTTCGGCGCGGGCGGAGGTGAACTGGTCCCGTTTGTGACCGCGACCGTCACATAAGGGGCCGAAAGCCCTCGGTTTCGCATGCTATGATCCTGCTTCCCCCGCGATGCCGTTGTGGCGGCGTCCACCTTGTCCGAGGAGTTGCAGTTGATTCTCCATCTTAGTTTTTCCTCATTGCGCGCTTTCCGTTTTGCCTTGCCTGTTCTTGTTTCGTTGCTGTTGGCGGTGGGCGCCGTCCAGGCTCAGGAAAAGAGCGCCGCGGCCGAACCGGCGCGGCACGGCGTTGCTGTTGCGAACATCGATTCCGCGGTCAAACCCGGCGATGATTTCTATCGCTATGCGAACGGGGGATGGCTCTCGCGGACTGAGATTCCGGCGGATCGTGCCGGCATTGGGGTGTTCGCGATCCTGGCCGATCAGAGCAACAAGAATGTGGCGGCGATCATTGAGGAGGCCGCGAAGTCCAGCGCGCCGGAGGGCACCAATGCGCGCAAGATGGCGGATCTCTACAACGCGTATATGGATGAGGCGGGGATTGAAGCACGCGGAATGAAGCCAGTGGAGCCGCAGTTGGCGGCGATTGCCGCGATCCACGACCGGCACGATCTCGCGGTGGCGCTGGGCAAGACGCTGCGCGCCGACGTGGACCTGCTGAACAACGGAGTCTTCTCGACACCGAACCTGTTTGGGCTCTGGGTCGCTCCGGGCTTCAGCGATTCGGACCACTACATGCCTTATCTGCTGCAGGGCGGGCTGGAGATGCCAAGCCGGGACTACTATCTCGATCAGTCGCAGCACATGAAAGACATTCGCGTGCAGTATTTCCGGCACGTGGCGACGATGCTGCGGCTGACGGGACTGGATGATGCCGACGCACGGGCGGGCCGGGTTGTGAGTCTCGAGCACGACCTTGCGGCGACCCACATCAGCGTTGCAGATATCGAAGACATTGCGAAGGCCAACAATCTGTGGACGCGCGCCGACTTCACGTCCAAAGCTGCGGGGCTGGACTGGGATGCCTATTTCGAAGCCGCAGGCCTGGGACAGCAACAACAGTTTATGGTGTGGACGCCGACGGCGCTGAGCGGGGAAAGCAAGCTGGTTGCATCGACGCCGATCGAGACGTGGAAGGACTGGCTCGCGCTGCACCTGGTGGAATCGTATGCGGCCGTGTTGCCACGCACGCTGGCCGATGAGCAGTTCTCGTTTTACGGCAGGATTCTGTCGGGCATCCAGCAGCAGCGTCCACGGTGGCAGCTGGGCGTGGGGTTGGTGAATGCGGATCTGGGCGATGCGGTGGGACAGATCTACGCGCAGAAATATTTTTCGCCTGAGGCCAAAGCCGAGGCGCAGGCAATGGTGGCCAATCTGATCGCGGCGTATCACAAGCGGCTCGATCAGCTCACGTGGCTGGCGCCTTCGACGCGGGCGGAAGCGCAGGCGAAGCTCGACACGCTCTATGTCGGGATCGGCTATCCGGAAACCTGGAAAGACTATTCGACGTACGAAGTTCGCGCGGACGATGCTTTTGGCAACTCGTGGCGCGCTCCGCTGTGGGAGTATCAACGGCAGATCGCGCGGATCGGCAAGAGCGTTGATCGGCATGAGTGGTGCATGGAGCCGCAGACGGTGAACGCGGTGAATCTGCCGCTGCAGAATGCGCTTAATTTTCCGGCAGCGATCCTGCAGCCGCCGTTCTTCGATCCGGCCGCGCCGGCGGTGGTGAATTACGGCGCGATCGGCTCGGTGATCGGCCACGAGATCAGCCACACCTTCGACGCCGAGGGCAGCGCGTTCGACTCGAAGGGGCGGGTGCGCAACTGGTGGACGCCAGAGGATCACGCGCATTTTGAGCAACAGGCAGAAAAGCTGGAAAAGCAGTACGACGCCTACGAGCCGTTCCCGGGCGTTCACGTGAACGGCAAGCAAACGATCGACGAGAACATCGCCGATCTGGGAGGAATCGCGGCTGCCTACGATGGCTATCGCGCGTCGCAGAACGGAGCCGAGGCAGCGACGCAGGATGGACTCACGGGCGATCAGCAGTTCTTCATCGCCTTCGGGCAGAACTGGGGCACGAAAACGCGCGAGGCGTCGTTGCGGCGGCAGGTGCTGACCGATGGGCACTCGCCGGGGCAGTACCGCGCAGACATCGTGCGCAATTCCGACGCATGGTATGCGGCCTTCGGCGTGAAGCCAGACGAGAAGCTGTACCTGGCGCCGGACGACCGCGTGCGCATCTGGTAGCGGACGGGTTTTTCGCTCCACAGTGCGCGGGGCCGGTTGATTTGTAACACTGGCCGGCGTGAATTCTCTTTTCTGCATTTTTCCGCAATCGGAATCCTCTTCCCAGGAATCCTAAGGGAGCGTGCTGTTCGCGTTATCTCATGCGGAGAAGGGAATGAGACTCGTCGGAAGGCTTATCGTTGCAGGGTTTGTAGTGTTGGTGGTGTTGCAGTTTTTTCGACCTGCGATTCCCACGAAGCCTGCCGTCGCCGAGGTGCAGGCTCCCCCCGAAGTACAGCAAGTGCTTCGGAACCGCTGCTACAGTTGCCACTCCGATGAGCGCCGGCTTGCCTGGTTCGATCAGATTGTGCCGGCGTACTGGCTGGTGCGGTACGACGTGGTCACGGCACGCGAACACCTGAATTTTTCCACGCTTGGCGCCAAACCGCCGGCGGTGCAGCGCGCGACGTTGTTTGAAGCGGTGAACATGATGCAGCTTGGAGCGATGCCGCTGCCGCGATTCACCGCGCTCCATCCGGATGCCAAAGTTACGCCGGAGGATCTGGTCACTTTGAAGGCGTATCTTGCGCCATGGAGTCCGGTGTCTGCTCCGCCGCCAGGTCCGGTTGCCGCGTCGGCACCGCCGCCCGTCTCACTCGGTGAGGTGAGGCCCGAGTTGAACGGTCTGGCCTTCGAGCCTCAGTTCGAAGGGTGGCAGCTGATCAGCACTACCGATCGAGGCGACAACAACACGCTGCGCTTCGTTCTTGGCAACGACGTTGCATTCAACGCGGCACGGACGGGCAACATCTCTCCATGGCCGGACGGAACACGCTTCGCCAAAATTGCGTGGGGACAAAAACCGGGGACGGACGGGTTGGTGCATCCGGGCAGCTTTGTGCAGGTCGAGTTCATGGTGAAGGATGCGGCCCGCTATAAGAGCACCGATGGTTGGGGCTGGGGACGCTGGCGCGGGCTCGATCTGAAGCCGTACGGCGCCGATGCGCGCTTCGTGGGCGAGTGCACGACCTGCCACATGCCGATGCGCGGCAACGATGCGGTCTACACGCTGCCGATCGCGCAGGCCAGCGTGGGGCGCGAAGAGGTGGTCAACAATCGCGCTGCGGCGCTGCGGGCGAGCCTGCCGTATCGGCCGCTGGCGTGGCGGGTGATTACGCTGTTCGTCGATCCGAAGAGCCGGGCGACGTCGGTGCTGTTCGGCAACGACGCGGCCATGGACAGCGTTCACGCTCGCGGCGCTGCGGCGGACGCAGCTCCGGCGTATGCTCCGCGCGCGGTGCTGGCGCTGGTGACGTGGGCGCAGCGTGACGATCCACACTGGTTTGGCGCGCGGATCCCGGATGCGCCGCAATCGGTGGAGCTTGTCGAGGTCCCTGCGGCGGGCCAGCCTGGCCGCTATCGGCGTTTCGCGGGCGCTGGGCTGGGTGAAGACTTGCCGCTTCAGGCGGTTGCGGCGCAGAGGATGAACTTCATCCTTGGATTGCCTCCGGCAGTTCTGCCCTAGGTTCACTCCGCGGAGAGGCCTTCCGATGTAAGGTATCTCTCATGAAAAATTCCTTGTTGGCCGGCGTTCCCAGACGCCTGGCTTTGTTCTTTGCTATGGGTTCGCTGGTCGCGCTGCCTGGTCTCTCGGCTGCGGCGCAGTCGGACAACGAACGTCCCCATCCTCCAGCGGCTGCTCCGGCTGCTGAACCCGCCAAAGCAGGTGCGAACCCTGTTGCGGAGAAGAATCCGTTGCCGCCGCTGCCTGCCGATGCGCATGTGGCGCAGAGCATTACGCTCGACGGCAAGAAGCTCAACTACACGGCCACCGTGGGCACGCTGTTCGTACGTGATGCCGACGGGAAGGCCGTCGGCCAGCTGGTCTACACGGCGTACACCATGGATGGAGCGAATCGGCCGGTGACTTTTTTGGTAAACGGTGGACCGGGCGCGGCTTCGGTGTATCTGAACTTCGGCGCTATCGGTCCGAAGCACCTCAATGCCGGGAATCAGGGCGACAGCCCATCGGATCCGGCGACGCTGGTGGACAATCCTGGGACGTGGCTCGATTTCACGGACCTGGTCTTTCTTGATCCGATCGGGACCGGGTTCAGCCGGTCGCTGGTGGATGCCGATCAGACGCGGAAGCTGTTCTGGTCGACGGAGCCGGACATTGAATACCTTTCTCGGGCTATCTATGACTGGCTGGTGGTGAATGACCGGCTGCAGTCACGCAAGTATCTCGTGGGAGAAAGCTACGGCGGATTCCGCGGACCGCGCATCACTTACTATCTGCAGTCGCAGCTGGGTGTGGCGATGAACGGGGTGGTACTGGTGTCGCCGTATCTGAATCCAACGCTGGAGCAGAACGGCGACCTGTCGCCGCTGCCGTGGCTGGTGACGTTGCCGTCGATCACGGCGGCGAATCTGGAGCGGCAGAATAAGCTGACGCCGGAAGCGATGAAGTCGGTGATCGACTACACGCTGGGCGATTATCTGACCACGGTGGTGCATGGGTACAGCCGATCAGGCGGCGACGGACGCGATGGTGAAGAAGGTGACGGAGATGACCGGGCTCGATCCGACGTTTGTGAAGGAGTCGGGCGGGCGGCTGGAGACGGGCGCTTATCTGCGCGAGGTTCATCGCGAGCAGGGCAAGCTGGGGTCGGTGTACGACTCTAACGTGACGATGTTCGATCCTTTCCCGTATGCGCCGGAACAGCGGGCGAACGATCCGCTGCTAGCCACGCTGATTGCGCCAACGACGACCGCGATGGTCGATTGGGTGACGCACACCGTGGGCTGGAAAGTGGATGCGCGGTACAACGCGCTCTCGTATGACGTCGCCACGCACTGGAGCCGGGATGATGCAATGCGCCAGGGCTCGGTGGCGCAGCTGAGGCAAGCCGTCGCGGCCGATCCGAAGCTGCACGTGATGATCGTGCATGGCTGGAACGATTTGTCGTGCCCGTTCATGGGGTCGATTTTGACGGTGAATGAAATGCCGATCATGGGCGATCCTGGGCGGGTGTCGGTGCATGAGTTCCCGGGCGGGCACATGTTCTACACGCGGGAGTCGAGCCGGGTAGCGCTGCGCAAGGATGTGATGACGATGTTCAGCCAGCACTGAAGCGTGAAGCGAAGAAGAACCGTGTTGCACCGTTTTCGGTGCAACACGGCCGGGGCGGGTTTAGATCAGGCTTCTTCCCTCATGGCGTCGGGGGCGTGGGCGATGCGCATGAGCTTGCCGTGGTCGAGCCAGTCGAGGGCGCAGGGTTCGCAGTCGGAGAGGATGACGTTGCCGGGGCCGGCGTAGAAGTGGGTTTCCATGGCGCGGCGGCAATGCGGGCAGGTGAGGCGGTGCTGGAGCTCGCTGCGATCCGGAGGCTGGGGGATGACGCCGCTGCCGTCATGGTTTCGCCGCAGGGTCTGGACGAGGTCGGCGAAGATGTCCATATCGATGAGCATGCCGTGACAGCGGGTGCAGTAGCGGAGGCGGGCGCCGGAGAAGGAGGCGTCGACGAGGCCGAGGTAGCAGACGGGGCAGAGCTCGTTGGTGGGCTCGCTGAGGACGCGGACGCCGTCGTCGTTGCGTTCGGGAAAGACGATGTTGCCGCAATAGGGGCAGGTGAGACTTTCCTCGCCGGATTCGAGGCGCATGGGCGCGCCGCATGCTGGACAATTCATCGCGGGGTTGTTCATGGGTGCGTCTTCTCCTTCCTGAGTCGGCCGGTGTATCGGAGATTGCAACCGGTCAGTGGAAAGCAGGTCCCTCGGCTCCGCTTACCCCATCGCTGCGCGAGGGGGCCCCTGGTGCGCTCCGCTCGGGATGACAAGGTGAAGAAGATTGAGGAAGCAAGCACCATCTCGGAGGTTTATTGCTGTACACCGCATTCGGGGCAGAATTTGGCGACGCGTGCCATGGGCTTGCCGCAGGCCATACAGAATTTTGTTGCTGTTGCGGCTGCTGTGACGCCGCCGGAGCCGTTGATCTCGGTGGCGGTCAGGGAACCGGCGAGAGCGCGGCCGAGGGTGATACCTGCGCCGATGCCGACTCCGGCGCTTGCGGCTCCGCCGGGATTGGCGGCGGCGGCGGCGAGGGCCTGGGCGGCCTGAAATTGCGTGTAGGGTGTGAGGTCGCCGGCCATCTGGACGCCGATGCGCTGATCCATGACTTTGGTGAGTTCGTCGGGGAGGGAAATATTCTCGACGGTAAAGGAATTGAGCTCGAGGCCGAGGGCGGCGAAGGAAGGCTGCGCGGCAGTAGCAATGATTTGGGCGAGGGCGGCCTGGTTGCGGGCCATGTCGAGGAAGGGAACATCGCTCGAGGCAAATACGTCGGTCATGCGAGCGACGATGGTCTGGCGGAGCTGACCTTCGAGGTCGGAGGCGAAGTACGCATCACGGGTGCCGGAGACTTCGGTGAAGAATTTGCGCACGTCCTTAATGCGGTAGGCGTAGATGCTAATAGGCGCGGATGCGGACGGCGCCGAATTCCTTTTCGCGGATGGTGATGGGCGTGGCGGTGCCCACTTGTGATCCATCTGGAGGCGGGTGGAGAAGAAGTAGACGTCGGACTTGAAGGGCGACTCGAAGCCCTTGCTCCAGTTCATGAGATCGGTGAGCAGGGGCAGGTTACGGGTGTTGAGGGTATGGAGGCCGGGGGCGAAGACGTCGGCGATGCGGCCTTCATTGACGAAGGCTGCGAGCTGGGATTCGCGGACGGTGAGCTGGCCGCCGTTCTGGATTTCGGCGTCGGCCATGGGATAGCGCCAGGAGAGGGGGCCATCTTCGGGTTCGTTCCACTGGATGACGTCGATGAACTGGTCGGTAAGAAATTCGCGCAGGGACAACACTGGGGGTCCTCCGGGGCTACTATCCGCCTGGAATGTAGCATCGGCGGGTGGCGGGGCCACTCCCACGAAGGGAGCAGTAACTGCGGTACCCTGCTCGATCCTGAGACAGCTCAATGACCGCCGCCTGGGCGGCCTGAGATTTTGAAATTCTTCGTGAGGAGGACGAGCGGGGCGGCGAGGAGGGTAATGACTCCGATGATGTGGAAGCAATCCATGAAGGCGAGGAGCTGGGTTTGCGCAGTGAGCTGCTGGTAGTAGCGCGCAGAGGCGGCGCTCATGGCGTCTGCAGGACTGAAGCCGTGACTCTGCAGATAGAGTGCGGTCTGCTGGATCGCGCTGTGGAGTTTATCGAGCGGGACGGTGAGATTGCTGCCGACTCTTTCCTGATGGAAATTCTGACGGCGCTCGGTCATGGTGGTGATGAAGGCGACGCCGAAGCTGCCGCCCCAGTTGCGGAAGAAGTTCGTCATGGAGGAGGCGCGGTTGTTCTGATCGGGGCGCAGCTGCGAGTAGGTGATGATGGAGAGCGGCACGAAAAAGAAGGCGTAGCCCAGGCCTTGCAAGGCGCGAGCCCAGGCGTAGTGGCTATAGTCCGTCGCAAGGGTGAAGTGACTGTAGTGGAGGAACGACAGCCCCACGATGATGATGGCGACGGTGAGCAGGACGCGAGGATGAACGATGCCGCGCTGCACGAACTGGGCACCGACGGGCGCGAGGATGGTGATGACGAAGGCTCCGGGACCGAGGACGAGACCGGCATCGATGGCGCGGTAGCCGTAGAGAGACTGCAGCAGCTGCGGGATCATGGTAGTCGATCCGAACAGGCCAAATCCGAAGAGGAAATAGAGCGAACAGGAGATGGCGAAGTTGCGGGTCTTGAGCAGGCGGAGGTCGATGATGGGGTCGGGCTGATTGAGTTCCCACCAGATGGCGGTGCCGAGGCAGAGGACAGCGATGGCGAGCATCCAGGTGATGAAGGAGGAGCCGAACCAGTCGTCGATCTGGCCGCGATCGAGGAGAACTTCGAGCGCGCCGGAGCCGATGCCGACCAGGGCGATGCCGGTGGTGTCGACGCGGAGCTTGCCGCTGACGCGGGCGGACTGGCGCTCGGCGGTGTAGGACTCGGGATCGCGGACGTAGCGGCTGGTGAGCGCGAGGGAGAGGATGCCGATGGGGATGTTGATCAGGAAGACCCAGCGCCAGTTGTAATTGTCGGTGATCCAGCCGCCGAGGACGGGGCCGATAGCGGGCGCGGTGACGATGGCGACGGTGTAGAGCGCGAAGGCCGACGCTCGCTTTTCTGGCGGGAAGGTGTCGACGAGGATGGCCTGCTCGACGGGAGCGAGGCCGCCGCCGCCGATGCCCTGAAGAATGCGCGCGATGAGCATGATGTTGAGGCTGGTGCGAGGCCGCACATCAGCGAGGTCACGGTGAAGAGCGCGACGCAGGCCATGTAGTAGGTTCTTGCGGCCGAAGACGCGGGAGAGCCACGCGGACATGGGGAGGACGACGGCGTTGGCGACGAGGTAGGTGGTGAGGATCCAGGTGACTTCGTCGTAGGAGCGGCCAAGACCGCCGGCGATGTAGGGGAGAGAGACGTTGGCGATGGAGGTGTCGAGCAACTCCATGAAAGTGGCGAGGGTGACGGTGAGGGCGATGACCCAGGGGTTGATGGTGGGGCGGCGCGGGATCGGGTGAGGCGCAGGAGTGAGGACGGGCCCTGGGAGTTCAGGCACTGTTGGTTTTGCTGCCACGCGCTTCCCTCGGGCCCCAAAGATTGAGACTGAGCGGTCTCGTATTGCATCTGATTCAGCAGGAAAAGAGACCGATGCGTCTTTTTTCGAGATAAGCTGATGACAGGATGTGAGGGCGCACCATGAGCAAGGGGGATCTGACGCGGCAGCGCATCATCGCTGAGGCTGCTCCGCTGTTTAATCAGAAGGGTTTTGAAGGCTGTTCGATGCAGGACGTGATGGACGCCACGGGCCTGGAGAAAGGCGGGCTGTATCGGCATTTCACGGGTAAGGAAGAGCTGGCTGCGGAAGCTTTCCGTTATTCGATCGAGGCGACCTTGCGAGCGCGCATGGACGGGGTGGAGAAGATTCAGGGGGCTCCGGCGAAGCTGGCCTACATCATCCACCGCTTCGTGGAAACGCGAGGGCCGATTCCGGGCGGGTGTCCGCTTCTCAACACTGCGGTCGATTCCGACGATGGCAATCCTCTCCTGCGCAGGATGGTTCGGCGGGCGTTCACGGAGTGGAAGGGACGGATCGTTGCGATCCTCCGCGAGGGGATGGAGAAGGGCGAAATTCGCCGCAGCGTGAACGCAGAGCAACTGGCGGGGACGATGATTGCGGCTCTTGAAGGCGGGATTTTACTGAGCCGGCTCGATGGGTCGCGCGATCCGCTGCGGAATGTCGAGGCCTCGCTTGCGGTGCTGCTCGATTGTGCCACCGCGCCGGTCCACAGCTGACGGGAAGCGCTCCGGAATGCAGGAGCGCCAATGTCGGTATTGGGCATTCATTCGCGGGCACAGTCCGTAAGATAGGGGCGGCCTGAGGTCGGCATTAGGGAAAAGAAAAGGGCGCGGAAGAATCTTCCGCGCCCTGATTTCTATTAGCTGCAGATTGCTTACGCCATGTGCTGGAGGACTTCTTCGCGGACCTGCTCGTCGTGGTGTTCTTCGGCGCGCGAGCGGGGTAGAGCCACGGCCAGCACATCTTCGATCCGGCTGGCGTAGTGGATTTCCACTCCGGCGATCTGCTCCGGCATGAGGTCTTCTTCCACGTTCAGACGGTTCTCTGCGGGAAGAATGACGGTGGTGACTCCGGCGCGTTTGGCGGCGAGGAATTTCTCCTTGATGCCGCCGACGGGGAGCACATTGCCGCTGAGCGTGATCTCGCCAGTCATCGCGGTAAGCGGACGCACCGGCGTATCGGTGAGCAGGGAAACGAGCGCCGTCGCCATGGTGACGCCCGCGGAAGGCCCGTCTTTGGGGATCGCTCCGGCCGGCACGTGGATGTGCAGATCGGTGTCCTTGAGGAGGTCTTCTTCGAGGCCGAGCGCTTTCGCGTTCGAGCGCACCCAGGTGAGCGCGGCCTGCATGGATTCCTGCATGACCTCGCCGATCTGGCCCGTCATGGTGAAGCCGCCCTTGCCCTTCATGCGATTGGCTTCGATGAAGAGCACGTCGCCGCCGGCCGGGGTCCAGGCCAGGCCCACCGCGACGCCCGCGCGCTTGGTGCGCTCGGCGATCTCGGTGTCGACTCGGACCTTGATGCCGCCGAGGAATTCCTGGATCACTTCTTTGGTGACGACCAGTTTCTCGGTGGCGCCTTCGGCGATGCGCCGCGCCTGCTTGCGGCAGATGGTACCAAGCTGCTGCTCCAGTTTGCGGACGCCGGCTTCGCGCGTGTAGTGGCGGACGATGTATCCGATGGAATCCTCGGGGAACTCGATGTTCTCCGGGGTGATGCCGTTCTCCTTGATCTGGCGCGGGACCAGGTACCGGAAGGCGATGTGCTTCTTCTCCTCCTCGGTGTAGCCCTGCAGTTCGATGATCTCCATGCGATCGCGCAGCGGTTCCGGCACCGTGTCGAGCATGTTGGCGGTGCAGATGAAGAGGACCTTGGAGAGGTCGAAGGGCTGATCGAGATAGTTATCGCGGAAGGTGTTGTTTTGTTCCGGATCGAGGATCTCGAGCAGCGCGGAGGCCGGGTCGCCGCGGAAATCGCGGCCCAGCTTATCGACTTCGTCCAGCATGAAGACCGGGTCGTTGGCGCCGGCGCGGCGCAGGTTCTGGATGATCTGGCCAGGCAGGGCGCCGATGTAGGTGCGGCGATGCCCGCGCAGCTCGGCTTCGTCGTGCATGCCGCCGAGCGAGATGCGGCGAAACTCCCGGCTGAGAGCACGCGCAATGCTGCGGCCCAGCGAGGTTTTGCCCACGCCTGGAGGTCCGACAAAGCAGAGGATGGGTCCCTTCATGTCGGCTTTCAGACGGCGCACGGCGAGGTAGTCGAGGATGCGGTCCTTGACCTTCTTGAGGTCGTAGTGATCCTCGTCGAGGATCTCGCGCGCCTTGGCGATGTCGACGCCGGAGCCGGAAGATTTCGACCACGGCAGCACGGCGAGCCACTCGATGTAGTTGCGGGTGAGGGAGTAGTCGGCAGCCATGGGAGACATGCGCGAGAGCCGGTTGAGCTCTTTGAGCGCTTCTTTCTTGGTCTCCTCGGGCATGCCGGCGGCTTCGATCTTCTGCTTGAGCTCGTCGATATCCTTCTGGCCCTCGTCCATTTCGCCGAGTTCCTTCTGGATGGCCTTGAGCTGTTCGCGGAGATAGTAGTCGCGCTGCGACTGCTGCACCTGATCCTGCACTTCGGTCTGGATCTTGTTGCGCAGTTGCTGGACTTCGAGTTCTTTTGCGAGGTGGCGATTGATACGCTCGAGGCGCGCCGCTACATCGGCAGTTTCGAGCAGCTCCTGTTTGTCGGCCGTTGCAAGGAAGGGCAGGGAAGACGCGATGAAGTCCACGAGCCGTCCCGGCTCATCGATATTCATCGCGATGGTCTGCAGTTCGTCGGAGAGCGTCGGTGAGGCAGTGACGATCTGCTGGAACTGGGTAATCACGTTGCGCTGGAGCGCTTCGATGGAGGGGTTTTTGGGAGCGGGAAGCTCCGGTATGGTCTCGACCGTGGCCACCATGAAGGGCTCGATGCGCGCGAACTCGCCGAGACGCACGCGCTCGGTGCCTTCGGTGAAGACGAACAGGCTCTGGTTCGGCATCTTCACGACTTTGTGGACGGTCGCGAGGGTGCCGTAGACGTGGAGGTCCTGGGGCTGCGGCGAATCGACGCGCGCATCGCGCTGCGCGACCACCACAATGTTCTTCTCCTCACCCAGAGAATTGATCAACTGAATGGAGCTTTCGCGCCCGACGGTCAGGGGCAGCACGGCGTGAGGAAAGAGCACCGTATCGCGGACCGGCAGGATGGGAAGCCCCTTATTGTCGCCGCCTTCCCGTTTGTTGGGGTCGCCGGGTTCGATGACGCTAATGAAATCGCTAGCCATGAGTGTCCTTATATCAAATAATTACTCATTGGATTCCGCAAGTTTGAAAAAGTAGCAGAGCCTTGACCCATCTCCATCGTTACTGTCGCGTTCAATCTTCGTCCGATCAACAAGAAGTGCAATTACATCAACTATTTGAGCTATGAGTCTCGCATCGGCTCCGGGAAACCCTTCTTCCTGCGCTTCTTATCGGCCAACGCCGGTTTGCGGTGAGATGCGCCCTCCAATGCCCGGTTAATGCTTAGACTCCCCGTTCAAGCGGGGGACGCAGCCCGGTACCGCCCCAGTTCCCGGACCATGGAGCAGTGATCCCGGAGCATTTGCAGGGCCACGTCGGCGGTCGGGGGCTTCTCCAGTTGATAGTCGGCGTAGAAGACATACTCCCAGGGGCGACCGGGAACGGGGCGGGACTCGAGGCGGGTCACGTTGGTGCCGAGGTGAGCGAAGACCTGGAGGGCTTCGACGAGGCTTCCTGGACGGTTCTCGACGGAGAACGCAAGGCTGACTTTGTCGGGGTGGGGCGCGGGTTCGACGCGCTCGCGCTTGCGAATGAGGAAAAAGCGCGTGTAGTTCTCCGCATTATCTTCGATGCCGGCCTGCAAAATCTCCCCTCCGTAGTGGCTGGCCGCCTGGGCACTGGCGACAGCGCCGACGCTTTGATCGCGCAGCTCCATGAGCTGCTTGACGCTGCCCGCCGTATCGTAGAACGCTGCTGCCTCGATCTCGGGATGCTGCTGGAAGAACAGCCGGCATTGTGCGAGTGCAACCGGATGCGACCAGGCCTGGCGGATTCGGTTGAGCGTGGTGCCGGGAACGCCGATGAGGTTGTGGCGAATGCGCAGCAACCACTCGCTCTCGACAGCGACGTCGTGAGCGAGAAGCAGGTCGTAGTGTTCGAGCACCGAACCGGCGAGTGAGTTCTCGATCGGGATCACGGCGGCGTCGGCGATGCCGGCCATCACGGCGGAGAAGACTTCCGCAGACAATGCACAGGGCAGAATGGTTGCCCGCGATTCGGCTTTCAACGCGGCTTCGTGACTGAACGATCCTGGTTCGCCCTGGATTGCAATGCGCATCCTGGTTGATCCTCGTTTCATTTGTATCGCAACGGCAACCCGCGCGCGGAAGCAGCCCTCTATCCATAACGTTGGCAAAAAAGACAGAGCAATGCAGAAAGGAGATCGCTGGATGCTTTGGACGCTGTTCATCATTCTTCTGATCGCCTGGCTGGTCGGTCTGATTGGCTTCCACGTTGTCGCCTGGTACATTCATTTACTCCTCATCCTGGCTCTCGTGGTTTTGGTCATTCAGCTGATCTCCGGACGCAGACCGGTGGTTTGAAGCCCGGCGGCGCAGGATTAGGCCGCCGATTCCCACAATGACTCGTACATCCCGGCGGCTGGGGAACCGCCGCCGGGTTTCCGCTCACATTTTTCCTGTTGTTGAAGTACCCGAAGGGGGACCCTATGAACTCGGATCAGATCAAAGGCAAGGCGAATCAGGTTGTTGGCAAGGTGAAGCAGGGTGCCGGAGAAGTAACGGGCAGCGACCGTCTGGCTAATCAAGGTGTTATTGACCAGGTGAAGGGTGCTGCGCAGGAGACCTGGGGTAACGTGAAGGATGCGGCCCAGGAAGCTGCTAAAACCAAAGAGGCAGAACGTCAACACAAAACCGCGGAAATGCGCGACAATGTTGCAACCAGGGTGGAGGACGCCAGTAACAAGGCGAACGAGAAGATCGACGAGTTTAAGGATCAGCAGCGTCAGCGCCGCTCAGCTTAGCTGAGCCGCCAGCAGCGCTCCGATCCAAAGACCCGGGGGTGCAGTGCTTTACGGCCTGATCGCTCCCAGGGTGCATCTACCTCACCGGGCTCGCGGCTCCCGCTGCGAGCCCTCTTTTTTTGTCTGGAAAAGACGGGAGACGGGAGACGGAAGACTGGAGACAGGAGCGAGGAGCAAATGCGGAGCTTCCAGCTTCTGGCTTTCAGCTTCCAGCCCGTGGCTCCTGGCATTTCACCGTGGGAGATCGCTCTCTTCGGCGGCTTTGCGGGTTTCTTTTGGACAGATCCGATTCAACTGCTCCAGCAAATCCTGCGGATCGTAGGACGAGACGTGGAAGTCTTCGGCGCCGCAAGGATCGTTGCCACTGGGGGAGACGCTGATGATGGGGATTTCGCTGCGAAGGGCGCGCAACTGCCGGATCAGGTCCTGACAGGTCATGCCGCTCACCTGGGTGTCGAGAACGATGCCGTCGACGTTGGGGAAGCGGGCGAGGGTGGAGACGGCCTCGTCGGCGCTGTAGGCGGTGATGACGTTGAGGAGGGCGGTCTCAATGACCAGCTTGCGGGTGGAGATGCTGCCTGGGTGCTGCTTATCAATGACGAGAAAACAGGGGCGGACCATTCTGTTTGAGATGCGAACGGGGAGGGCCCGAATTTCCGGTGGGGGGCCTCTGTCATGGAATGACATCCAGCGCCGATAGGGATCATAGCGCCCTAAAGGAGCCGAGGCCCATCATGTCGTTTGTCCGCAATTTCCCGATCGCCCGCAAGTTCAGCTATGCATTCGGCATTATCAGTGTGTTGTGCATTGGGCTGGCAGTTTACAGCTTCTTCACTATGCGCAGTATCACCGCCATGGTTTCCGCCGTGCGGAGCGATGATCTCCCATCCATCGTCGACGTGGCGACGATCCGTTTTAGCGCCAATAGTGTTCGCCGGGCGGAACTGGCTCTGCTGTTATGTTCCACACCCGACTGCACGACGCACTACAGGGAGGTCCGTCAACAGTCCCTGGACGACTACCGTGCCGCCGCCAAAAGTTATGAACCGCTCATCAGCTCGCCCGAGGAGCGCGAGGTCTACCAGGAGTTCTCATCCATCTTCACGCGCTACACCGAGGCGACCGATCGCGCCATGGCCGAGATCGCGGCTGGCCAACCGGATCAGGCACGCCAGGTGCTGCTCGATCCTGCCCAGATCAAGGGTCACGCGGATGCCATGAGTACGGTGAATAAGGATCTCCAGTACAACGTGAAGGAAGCCCAGGAGCTGACCGACGACGTCACGGCCGCCAGCAGCCGCACGAATTGGATCACCGTGATCATGACGCTGGCGATCGTTCTGGCATCGATTGTGATTGGCTTCCAGTTGAACCGGTTCGTTACGCCGCGGATTCGCAATGTGATGAAGATGGCGGAGAAGCTCGAGCAGAAGGATATGACCGCGTCTGTGCGGGTCGACAGCAACGGATGAGCTGGGGCGGATGGGGGAGATGCTGAACAGCGCAGTCGCGAATATCCGCGAGGTGCTGCGGTCGGTCGCGAAGAGTGCGGAGACGCTGTCGGCGGCGACGGCGGAGATCAGCACGAGCGCTGAATCGAGCGCCAGCAACGCCAAGAACCAGTCCGGCAAGACGAGCCAGATCGCGACGGCGGCGCAGGAGATGACGGCGACGATCGGGGAGATCAGCAGCAATGCGGAGAGTGCCGCGACGGCGAGCCGGGCGTCTGCGGAGACTGCGATGCGGGGTGGGCAGGTGATGCAGGCGGCAGCGACGACGATGGAGAAGATCGCCGCGGCCAGCAGTTCAGCTTCAGAGCGGATTGCTTCGCTGTCGCAACGTTCGCAGGAGATTGGGAACGTGGTCAACGTGATTCAGGAGATCAGCGAGCAAACCAACCTGCTGGCACTGAACGCGGCGATTGAGGCAGCGCGAGCCGGGGAGCACGGACGGGGATTCGCCGTGGTGGCGGGCGAGGTTCGGCGTCTTGCGGAGCGGACCAAGGCCGCGACCGAAGAGATCGCGGGAACCATCCGCAGCATTCAGGAGGAGACACGGCAGACGATCGAGGTAATGGACGGGAGCCGTGCCGCGGTGGAATCGGGCATGGAGGAGACGGCCAAAGCACGCGCGAGTCTGGACGAGATCATCGAGTCCTCGCGGCAGGTGGAGCACCAGATTCAGCTGATCGCCTCAGCGGCGACCGAGCAGACCGCGGCCTCGGGGGAGATTTCGCAATCTGCCGGGGAAATTTCGCAACTGGCCGAGCAGAACACGATGGGCGCCGAAGAAGCGGTTGCCGCGCTGAAAGACTTGTCGCGCCTGGCCACCGATCTGGACACGCTGATTCACCAGTTCCGTGTCGAGGGCGAGGAGGCCGGGAGTTCCGGATCATCGTTCCGTTCTGCGAGTTCGACGGCCTCGTCGCGGTCCTGGCAGCCGATGCATTCCACCTAAAGTCTGATTTTCGCTGTCCTTTTTCGCCGTTCGGGCAGTGGGCCGGACGGCGGCTTTTTTGGGTGACGGCAAAGATCTCGTGACAGGGGTCACATCGTTTTCTACGCCGAGCGGAGAAGATACTGTCGCGGACCGGCGCTGGGGTCTATACTTGCTCCCCGGACGAAGGCCGCTTCTCCAGTTCGAAGTGGAGGACTCCGATGAAGACCGTGTTCTCTCTTGCGGTGACGGCGTGCGCCGTACTGCTTTTCGCCGGCTGCAACAGTTCCAGCAACGATGCGACCACGCAGCCTCCGGCTGCGACCGCGCCTGCAGCCACAGCTCCGCAGATCGTGACCGCGAAAACGGCGTTCTGGGAAATGTATAAAACTGCCCACGCGTGGGCGTCGGACGCTGAGCCGATCCGGGTCACGATGAAGGACGTTCCGGGTTACAAGAACGAGAACGGCAAAGCCGGCATGTGGGAAGCGGTGTTTGGTTCGCCCAGCAAGGGCAGCTACCGAACCTTCAGCTATGCGATCGCCGACGCGCCACCGTCGATTTCGAAAGGGGTAGCGGCCGGTCTTGCTCTGCCGTGGGGCGGCGCAACGCGGGACGCGATGCCGATTGAAACGTCGGCGTTCAGCGTGGATTCCGACGCGGCGTTCACCGCAGCCGCAACGGACGCTGCGACCATTCTGAAGGGCAAATCGGATCTGACAATCACGGACTTTGAGCTCGGCGACACCTATAAGTTTTCGACCCCTGTCTGGTACATCCTGTGGGGCACGAAGAAAGCCGGCTATGCTGCCATCGTGGATGCCAGCAGTGGCAAGGTGTTGAAGGGCAAGTAGTGCGCGGAAGTGGACCGCACGGCGTGTCCGGGGTAGTGTTTCCAGTCCTTATTGCGAAGCCGATGCTGGGGTGACGCCGGGCAGGATGCGCACCTTTGCGCGGAAGAGGTGGTAGTCGTCGAAGCGGAAGTCGTTGAGCTTCGTTGCGTACGGTCCCCAGGTCAGAAAGCCCTCTCCGTCCCACTCCGACATGGTGTTGAGCGAGCGCGTGCGCAGCAGGCTGACGCTGTGCAGAGGGCAGATGTAGGTTTTGTCGCCGATCATGACCGGGCCGTAAGCGACCATGAGGTCGGCGCGGTCGGCGGGGACAAAACCGGCAAGGTCCTGCTCGATGAGGACGCGCATGACGGCGCCGGTCGCGGGGTCGATGACAACCTCTCCGTGATAGGCGGTGGTTTGCGTGAAGTTCTGGCGGCCGTCGCCATCGGGAAGACAGCAGCCGCCTATTTTCGAGCCTGAATCTGCCGCGGGAACTGAATAGCGGAACACGGCGAGGCGGTTGCCGGCCGGATCTTTTTCCCAACGACTCCAGACGACACCGGTGGCGAGAGCGTTCTCGACGGCGCCGAGCACCGGACCGAAGGTTCCGTAGGTGCTGAGGTTACCCTTCTCTCGGGCGCGCTGCAGTAATTTGGGATCGACCACTTCGGCGCCATTGCGAAACACGACCGCGGTTCTGGAACCATCGGTTTGGTGGAGTGCTTCGGCGCCGCTGAATCGGCCTCCACCTTTGTAGAAGGCCGGTGTTTCTTCATAGTCGGCTTCGGTTCTTCGGGCAAAGAAGTTGGGTAGACGGGGAATGGTCTGCTTCACGTAGCGGGTCGCCAGCGCCGCCATGGAACGCTGCTCTTCGGGGCTGGGCGGCGGATCGGCGGGAGTGTCCTGTGGCGGCCGATCCAGAAAGACGGAGGGGTCGACAAGAGCGAGGAGCGCTTCGCGGGATTTTTTTCCTCGCAAGGTTTCGGTCCACGCGTCGATCTGGGCATCGGTCGCGGCTTCGGTGAGTTCTATGTGGTTCAGTTGCCGTGCGACATCGTTATCGGGCATGGAGGCGGCGTCGCGGAGGAAGGCATCCAGATCGGCGAGGGTGACTCTGCGGATGGTGGGGTCGGCGGCGTCGGAGTACCAGGGCTGACCGTAGTAGCCGGTGTTGGTGTGCGCGATGAGGTTCGCATCGCGCAGGTTCACCTGCAGAGCGTGATACTCATCCGCGTGCTCGGCCGGGGCAGGATTGAAGGTGAGGGTGTAGGCGGCATGCGATTCGCGGACACACTCATTCAGCTGATCGACGGCCTTGCTGCCTTCCACGACTGCGCCGCCACTGGCGATGGCGAGCACGCGGCGGTTCAGCTCCAGGATGCCATTCTTTCCGTCGTCGGGGTTGAGGTGATCCGGGGACTCGGCGGGGCGAAGGGCGGATTCGGGGAAACTTGCGGCGGTGTTGGGATCGGATGCGCCCACCGGATCGTCGCAGACGGTCATGCGCGCCAGGCGGAAGAGGGTTGAAAACCAGACGATGCGGTCGAAGGCAGTCTGCCGGTCGTGTTTGGAGGCGATCACTTCTTCAGGGCTGGTGGCGCTGCCCATACCCCATGCAGGCCCAATCCAGACGAGGAGCTTTCTGCCTGGCTCGCGGCGAGCGGCAGCCGCGATGGCGGCCATGGCGCGCAACCCCGATTCGGACGCGGATCCGACGGCGGTGTAGTTCTGGATGACGCCGGCCATGTGAACGCTGGAGGTCTGTGTTTCCTGCCAGGTCTGATCGGGGCTCTTGTGCTCGTCCGGGTTCCAGCTGGTGATGTGGTTGTGGGCGAGATCCTCGGCGAGGGCTTTGCCATCGGTCGAGGGCTGGCCGACGCGCCACAAGCCGGAGTCGGCCAGCAATACGAGCGAGACCGGTTGTGGGAGGTGGCCGTCGTTCTGGAGGAGAAATGCTTCCAGATGCTTTCGCTCGAACGCTTCTGTTTCATGCGAAACGCGGAGCGTGTCCAGAACCACGGTGATGGCCACCGGGGGATCGCCGGCTCGGTCGTTGTAGGGGTGGAAGGAGACGATCTTTGCGGGCTGCCCGTTGTCGAGGACGCTGAAGTCGTCCGGGCGAAGTCCCAGGACGGGCCGTGCGGATGGATGGGTGACGACTGCGACGTCGAGGTGTATCAGGCCTTCGGGCGTGGGGGTAGGGGTGGCCGGTTGGCCGCTCTGCTGGGAGACGCCTGGCGGTGTGGCACAGAGCATTACCAGCAGCATCGTTGACGGAAGTGAAACCCGAATCGGGAGCGGTCGCAACTGTCTCGGCCAACATTCCGCCATGGTGCGTCAGGACGCGAAGAATCGCACGGACTACTCTACGCCGGTGGAGGCAGGTCTTTCCCGAGGTTGTGACTAGTTGCTCTCGAAGGGAATGTCGGCGTTGCGGATTCCGAATTTGGCGCCGATGGAATAGCCGATCATGGCGACGGCCGGCCAGGTGGCGATAAAACGTCCCTGTCCGTCGAGCAAGCCGCTGTCGGAGTTGAGGCTGAGGAAGGTGAGCCACAGCTTGTCGGCGGCGCCGCAGTGGTAACAGGCCATAGGGCCAGTGGGCATGTCGAGGACGTGCAGGCCCCAGACCATCCACCAGATAAGGCCCATCATCCAGGGCAGAGTGGCGCTTTCGGTGGGGTGGAGCTTGGTGAAGCCGAAGCCGGCGACGAGCGGCACGACGAACGACACGATCAGCGTGACCAGGGGCGCGACATAGGTGGGATGAAACAGGGTAATGACGCCGAGGGAGATGGCCCAAACCACCAGACACAGCACCAGATGAATGAAGAAACCCATGGCCTGAAAAAGGACGCGTGTTTCGTGAGGTCCCAGGGTCTCCACCGGCCGCGAGTTCATGCCACTGCTCCGAATCTCATTCCGTTCCTCAGACTAACGCGCCTTTGCGGGAGTTGCAGGGCCGCGGCACACTTTTCTGGTAACTCATTACAATCGTTTCATGCTGCTTGAAGGAATTTTCTCGGCGATTACCACGCCGTTCTACCCGGACGGCCGCCTTTACCTGCGCAAATTGGAGCACAATGTCGAGCGTTATTCGCGCACGCCGTGCGCCGGCATGGTGGTGCTTGGATCCACGGGCGAGGCCGTGATGCTGGGGGATGAAGAGACGCGGGATGTGCTGCGCCACGCCGCCGGCGCCGCTGCTCCGGACAAGGTAATGCTGGCCGGCGTGGCGCGGGAAAGCCTGTCGGAGACGCTGCGCCTGGCGGAGTACGCCGCAGAACAGCAATACGACGCCGTGCTGGTGCGCACGCCGAACTTCTATACACCCTCCTATGGCCTGGCGACGGGCGCGGCGCCGATGCTGACCTACTATCGCGCCATCGCGGACCGCTCGCCGCTGCCGGTGGTGCTCTATTGCATTCCGAAATTCACGAACGTGGATCTGCCGGTGGAAGTGGTGGCGGAGCTGGGGCAGCATCCGAACATCATCGGGATCAAGGACTCGTCCGGTGTACTGGACCGCATCATGGCTTTGATTGCGGCAACCCGCAGCGCTCCCAAACACACCGTGCTGGTCACGCCGGTGTTTGCAGCCATGACGGGCCGGATGATGATGGCCGAGGCTAGCGCTGCCATTCCCAACTTTGTTTCCGCGGAGCTGCTCGGGGGCGGTCCGATCGCGGTTGCGCCGCCGGTTGTGAAGACCCTGCGCAAGAAGGAAGTCGGCTTTCAGGTGATGTCGGGGTCTACGGAAACGCTGCTGTCGGCGTTTGAAGCTGGTGCCTCGGGTGCGGTCCTTGCCTTTGCCTCGCCTGCGCCGCAGGCCTGCCAGGAGGTTTACACCGCGTGGAAGGAAAATGACCCGGTGGTGGCGCGCGAGAAGCAGCGGCGGCTGGTGGATGCCGGGCGCGTGGTTGCGGGCAAATACAGCATCGCCGGCATCAAGCACGCGTGCGATTTGAACGGCTACTACGGCGGCGTTCCTCGCATCCCGCTGCTGCCGCTGGATGCCGATCAAAAAGCCGAGGTCGCGGCGGCGATGGGCGATATTCGGAATTAGGCGTTGACCGGGGCCCGTCCGGCGGGAGAAGCTTCTACGCAATGTTCCTGAAACAGTACTACCTTGGGTGCCTTGCGCACGCCTCGTATCTGCTGGGCGACGAAGCGTCCGGATCAGCGATCGTCGTCGATCCGCAGCGCGATATTGGGCAGTATCTCGCCGACGCTGCTGCGAACGGCTTCACCATCCGCCACGTTTTCCTGAGCCACTTCCATGCCGACTTTGTCGCCGGGCATCTGGAACTGCGCGACCGCTGCGGGGCGACGATTCATCTTGGCTCGCGGGCGAAGGCCGAGTATCCCTTCGTTGCCATGCGTGACCGCGACACGCTCGATTTTCCTGGGCTGCGACTGCAGGTACTGGAAACGCCGGGACACACGATCGAGTCGATCTCGATTCTGGTTTTCGATCTCGCGCGCAATGCGGAGCAGCCGCAGGCGGTGCTGACCGGCGACACGCTGTTTATCGGCGATGTGGGACGCCCGGATCTGCGCGCGTCGCTGGGCTGGACGGCGGCTGAACTGGGCGCACATCTCTACGATTCGCTGCACAACCAGCTGCTGCCGTTGCCGGACGCGACGCTGGTGTATCCGGCACACGGGGCGGGATCGCTGTGCGGTAAGAATCTGTCGAAGGAAACCGTATCGACGATGGGCGAGCAGCGCCGCTTCAACTACGCGCTGCAGCCGATGACGCGAGAGCAGTTCATTACGCTGGTGACCGCGGATCAACCTGATGCGCCGGCGTACTTCACGTGGGACGCGGTGCTGAACACGCAGGAGCGCGCGACGCTGGAGACGAATCTGGAGCAAGGGTTGCAGCCGCTGGAGCTGAGCGAATTTCTGCGACTGGCGGATGAAGGCGCGCAGGTGCTGGACGTGCGGCATCCGGACGAATATGCGCCGGGTCACATGGCGGGTTCGGTGAACATTGGACTCGATGGACAGTACGCGACGTGGGCGGGCACGCTGCTCGATCCGAATCGCGACATCGTGCTGATTGCGGGACCTGGGCGCGAGCATGAGGCGGCATTGCGGCTGGGGCGCATCGGCTTTGACCGCGTGCGCGGTTATCTGCGCGGAGGTATGGAGGCGCTGGTCGCCGAACCGGACCTGATCGCCGTGACGCCACGGGCCAGTGCTGCGCAGATCGCGGAAAGACTCGCTGAAGCGCAGCCGCCGATGCTGATTGACGTGCGCACGCCGCGGGAGTGGGCGACGCGGCATATCGAGGGAAGTTTGAATCTGCCGCTGACGCGGCTGCGCGAGCATCTTGGCGAGATCCCGCGGGACCGGGCCGTGGTGGTGCAGTGCGCGGGCGGGTATCGGTCGTCGATCGCGGCGAGCCTGCTGCAACAGCAGGGAATCACGGACCTGATCGAAGTGGCGGGCGGGCTGGCTGCATGGGATGCTGCGGCGCTTCCGGTGGCTGCGGGTGCGCCTGTCTGAGCGGAAACGGTGCGGCCGAAACGCGGGCGGAGGACAGCAGGTCCCTCGGCTCCGCTTACCCCATCTCGCCAGACGCTGGCGCGATGGGGCCCCTAAAGCGCTCCGCTCGGGATGACAAATCTGAGTTTTGTTGTGCGGATTGAGCGCCGGGCCGGTTATGCGATAATCGCTGAACTCTGCTCCCTGCCTGCTGACTATCTTTCGACGAGAGGACTCGCATGTCTGACACCGCGGCGACGCCGGTTCTGACGATCGAGGTGGAACACTGCCCGGACGGCGTGGCCATCGTGCATTGCCACGGCCGGCTGGTGGCCGGGGGTCACCGATGTCCTGGTCAACGGGGTTCGTCCGCTGCTGTCGGAACACAAGCGGGTGATTCTCGACCTGTGTGAACTGCAGCACACGGACAGCATGGGGATTGGCGCGCTGGTTCGGCTTTACGTCGCGTCGAAGTCGGCGGGGTGCAGTCTGGAACTGACCCACCTGAGTAAACAGATCCGGAATCTTCTCGGCGTGACGCATTTGCTGGACGTCTTCGTGGTGATCGGGGAGAGCGGCGTTAAGTGGATGTGACGCGCCTGCGGCTCTGATGGCGAGACAGCAATTAGCGGCGCAGCCATCTTGACAAGAGAGCTGCGGGCGGCGAAGGATACGGCTACCTTCCCGGAAGCATCGTCTCCAGCGTTCCTTCCTTTCCGCTTTGCTTCTGGCGAAGCACGACCCACGTTCTCCTCCCCTTCACGGTAAGCAGCGCCGGGCTCCCGTATTTTCTCGCGACGCTCTGACTCACCTTCGCCTCCGCGCGGCCGCGTTGATCGTCGTCGAAATCTGACAGTCGCGTGTTCTGCGCTGTCGTCTGCGCGGAGAAACTGCAGCCCCAGGGAGGGCCATCGACTATGCGCATTCGCACGTTCGTCTCGATTAGTCTGTCATCGTTTTTTGCGGCATCGGCCATGATCGCGGCCGCGCAGGACAACGCGCCTCCGCCTCCGCCGAAAGTGCTGGTCATCCAGCGCGAGTATCTGAAGCCAGGAAAAGCGGGCAACGTTCACGTGCAGTCCGAGGGCGCGTTTCTCAAGGCTTCTGAGGATGCGAAGTGGCCCACGCATTACATCGCGATGGACTCGATGTCCGGACCCACGCGCGCGCTCTACATGTTCGCCTATGATTCTTTTGCCGATTACGGAAAGGACCAGGAAGCGCAAGCTGCTAACGCGTCGTTTTCCTCCGCCATCGACGCAGCGTCACTGGCCGACGGCGAACTGCTGAGCCGGTACGACAGCAGCACCTTCGTCTACCACCCGGAGATGAGCCTGCACGACCGCGTGGATGTCCCTCACCAACGCTATTGGGAGTTCATGCTGTTCCGGATCAAGGCGGGCCACGAGAAGGAATGGATGGATCTCACCAAACTTTACGTGGACGGCTACAAGAACGTCCCTACCACGCACTGGGCGACCTATGAGAGCACGTATGGCGAGAACAATGGCGGCGAGTGGGCCGTCATCAATCCCATGCGCTCCCTCGCCGAAGTGGATACGGGGATGGGCAGCGGGAGCGCCTTCATGACGGCGCTTGGCGATGCGGGCATGAAGCGCATGGCCGAGCTTTCCGCGGCGTGCATCGACTCTGTCCAGGTGAATCTGTTCGTGGTCAACCCGAGGGAGAGCTACGCCGATCCCGCCTGGGTAACGGCTGCTCCGGAAGTCTATGGCCGGCACTAGATCGTAGCGAGATACTTCCCCAGAAACGAGAACACCCATCCTGAAAGCGCTGTGTTGGCGCAGTCGGGATGGGTGTTCGCCCCTGGGGCGCCCGGGTCCGTCTGGAAGCGCCGGAGGCCGGTTTTGGCCGCAGCGTAATCCACGGCAGTCATCTCTTTACCAGATTCCCTTCGTGCATTGGTTTAACACTCTCTGGGGATTCCGAATCGTTGTGCCGTGGGCCTAGGCTTCCCCTCGTCATGGTCTACACAGCAGGGCAGCAAGTCCGCATTTTGCACAGCGGAGCCATTGGTCGAGTTTTCCTGAAACTCCCACTTCGCGACGTCTACCTCGTCCAGTTCCCGGGCTTTCCCGTTGTTGAGAAGATCTACAACGGCTACGATCTGGAGCCGCTGCCTGCGACGGCCTCGCGCACGGCGGCAGAGGAATCGCTGCAGCACGTCTGAGTTGGCGGCGGCTCGACTCGCGGGATGAGTCGGCTACATTTTCTTCTCGCGAATGAGGGTCCACGCCACGCCGAAGCGGTCGCGGACCATGGCGAAGCGCTCCGCGAAAAAGGTCTCGGCAAGAGCCATGTAAACCTGGCCCCCTTCCGTCAACAGACCATAGATGCGCTCAGCTTCTGCTGCCGAATCGACTGACAGGTAGAGATACGAACTTCGCACTGGCTGGAAGACGTCGGCGGGCACATCGTTGCCGATGAGCTCTGTGCCGGCGATCGCAAGGCGGGCGTGGATGATGTCGTTCTTCGATCCGCCGCCGGCAGCGCCCGGATCGGGCTGGGGCATCTCGCCTCGAGCCATCATGGCGGTGATCTTGCCGCCCAGGTATTTTTCATAGAACTCGAATGCCTGGCGGCAATTGCCGCCGAAGTTGAGCTGCGTGCAGAGCTTCATCTTTTCCTCCAGATGCAAGACGTTCCATCCTGGCGTTCCTGGACATGTGGAAATCGTTCGATGCCCCGTAAATCCTTCCGCGCGTTTAAAAGGGGAGGCCGAGGCCTCCCCTTTTTGGGAGCGAAACTGAGCCTGACGGGTCAACCCGATCAGGCCGCCTTCGCTTCAACGTTGATGCTCTCTGCGATGGACGTCAGCTTCTCGTCCGCCGCTTTTTCTTCCTTCAGCGTCTGCTCGAGGAGGCGCACAACTTCCTTCTCGCCGAGCAGATTGGCGAAGGTGCGGGCCGAGCCGTAGGCGGAGATCTCGTAGTGCTCCACGCGCTGCGCGTCGGCGATCAGCCCTGCGTCCAGCACTGCGGGCTCGCCACCATCCTTGATCCGTTCGTCGGCTTCGGTGATGAGGCCTTTCATGCCTTCGCAGGTTTTGCCCTTCGGGCTTTCGTCGAACTTCTCGAAGATCTGTTCGAGCCGCTGAACGTGGCCTTCGGTTTCCTTCAGGTGGTTTTCGATGGCCTTTTTCAGCTCAGGATCGGCGGCATTCTTTGCGACCTTGGGCAGCGCCTTGGTCAGTTGTGTTTCCGCCGAATAAAGGTCCTTCAGCTCCTCGACGAGGAGCTCTCGCAGGGTCTCGTTTTTCATGGTGTTCCTCCAGGGGTCGGTAGCCGGTCCGCGCGCTGGATTGCATCGGCAGTCCAACACCGGCTCTGGGGAGTGGGATGCAGTTGTTGACTGGGGAGTTACCGCAGTGCGGTTTCGTCGTTCAGCGGCACACGGACCAGCACGGCTCCGTTGCTTTGCGCGCGACCACCGCGCTAGCCATAAATCGCTTTCTGGATCAGGAGCGAGGCTCCCGTAAAGCCGTACCAGCAGGCCAGGAGAACGGCCACCATGCGGGCGACGGTGAGGAAGGAGGGCGTACGGCGCATCACGCCGAGGGTGAGGAAGGGCGCGAACCACACGGCGGTCCCCAGGAAGAAGACGGTGAAGAAGAGGAGCGCGCCAGCCATGGAGGACATCTGTGCGGCACGCACTCCTGCTACCAGGAACGGTGGGCAGAAGTTGATGCCGGTGAGGAAGCCCAGGGTCACGGCGCCGGCTTTTCGCGGCGGCGAAGCCTGCTCCGGTGTAGAGCGAATCTGGACCAGGTCGGGCGATTGGGTTCGGGCGACGGCGCAGTGGGCGCGCGGCGAGGCAGCCGCATAGAGCAGCAACCCCACGGCCAGCAACACCTGGATTGCGCCGAAGATCCACGAGCGCTCCAGGGATGTGTGGGAGAGAAGCGATCCGGCGGACCAGATGGCGGAGGCGAAGAGCAGGTAGCCGGCGAGGCGTGCGCCAAGGAAGAGCGACATCTGCCGCGCGTGGACGCGCATGCCCTGCGGCTGCACCAGCATCCAGGGCAGGACAATGGGTCCGCACGAGGCCAGGCAGACCGGTCCGGTGACCAGGCCGAGTACGAGCGCCTCAGTAGCGCTGGTTGCGATGGAAAAATCCGCCATTGCGGCGGATCGTAAACCGCGGCAGCGATGGCAGGCAGTGACCGTGATCACGTGGACAGGGCCGGGGACGATGCAGGGAGCCTTTTTCGTCCTCAGCCGTCTGTTATGATGGCGCGTTTCCTGTGGAGAGGGCCCGGTCATGCAACGTCTGTGGTTCGCGCTTTGCCTGCTGGCGCTGACGCACGCAGGATGGGCGCAGGTGGTGTCGAATCCGCCGTTCGGGAGCGCGATCAGCCATGCGCGGACGCTGGAGGCGGGAGCCCTGGCCGGCGATGTTCCGCACCACATCCACTACGACCTGAAGCTTTACAACCACAAGGGCAAGCTGACCACCGGCACGTGGGACATCTGGCGCGATCCGCTGCACTTCACGCGCACGGATATTGTCGCCGGCGATTTTCACTACACGCACATCGAAGATCTGGTCCACACGATTCAATGGCGGCACTTCAACACGGTGATGCCCCTGAAGGTGTACGACCTGCGGGAGAATTATCGCGAGCCCGCCTTTGCTGTGTCGTATTTTTCGATGCCCACTGGTTCGAACACCGTGCACTTCGAGCAGGTCGAGGGGTTGCCGTTCGACTGCACCAACCTGCGATTCCAGATGCAGGTGTGCTTCGATCCGCTGGTCCACGTGCTGGCCTTTGCGCGCGTCTTTAATCAGACGATGACGTGGGAAGACTGGCAACCGATCGGCATGCATACCATTCCGCGACGGTTCCGCATTTACGATGCCGGCCGCGTAATGGTGGAAGTAACAGGGAATGCCGAGGCGGTGAAGAGCTTTCCGGCCGGACTGTTTGCGATTCCGCCGAACGAGCCGGACATGGGGGAGCCGGAGGCCGATGCGGCGACTCCGCACAAAGTGATTGGCTTGAAACCTGTGCAACTTGATCTGCTTTACGGGAACCTGTTGGTGAAGGTAGCAGTGAACGCCGGGGGCGAGGTCCATAAGGTGGACCTGATCGATGCGGATGACGATGATCTGATCAAGCCTGCGGTGGAGTTTGCGAAGCATCTGACGTTTGCGCCGCAGAGTGCGCCGTTTGAGCAGTACATCTACGTGAAATACAACGTCGGCGTGCGGGAGCAATAGCGCTTCAGCGCGGCTCTTCTTCGATCCGCAGCGTTTCCTCGGTCTTGAGATAGCCTTTGCGGCGGAACCAGTCTTCCATGGCGGGGTGCAGACGATCGAGCGGGACCTTCAGCCCGACCTCGATGCGGCCATCGGCGATGGGCAACGTGTCGTCGAAGATGGCGTCGTTGGTGAAGTTGCGCATGGCGAAGTTATCGATCCAGGCGATGGGGCAGGGAACGGCGTCTCCGGCGGCTGTCTGGCGTTCGATGCGCAGCTTGCGAATCCACATGAAAAGCAGGGTACAGGGAATAGGGATTGGAGAATAGGGAATCAGGGTTCGATCAGCCGACTGGCGGCTTGGTCGCGTTGCATCGAGGGGACGTTAATATCCGCGATGGTGGAGGACGAAGACGACGATGGAAGCCAGGATGCAGTAAATGCCGAAGAGGTACCAGCGTCCGCGTTCGAGCCAGGCGCTGAGCCACTTGAGCGCGAGAAGCCCGGCGAGGAAGGCGAACACCATTCCGAGGAGGCTGGGGAACGCTGCATGCGCGAAGCCGCTCGAGTCGGCGTGACGCAGACGCAGCACCTCGCGGCCGATGGCCAGGGGCGTGATGATCACGGCGAGGGCGAAGCTGAAGGCTTCGACGCGGACCTTTTTGATGCCCTGCAACATACCGACGGAGATGGTAGCGCCGGAGCGGGAGAAGCCGCGGAAGGGAAGACAAAGGCCCTGCACGGCGCCGATGATGCCGGCCTGACCGAAGCTGATCTCGGGGGCTTCCTGCGAATCGGGACGGCGGCCTTCTTTGAGTCCGGCGATCAGGATGAGGATTCCTGCTGCGAGCAGCGCGGGGGCGACGATTTCGAGGTGGCCGAAGAGGTCTTCGATCTGAGCTTTGGGTGCATGGCGGAACAGGGTGTGCTCGATGATCTTGATGACGGCTTCGCCAATGAGGCCGGTGAAGAAAGTGGCAATGACGGCCTGCCAGGCAAAGCGCTTGAAGGCTTCGCCATCGGAGAAGAAGGTCTGTTTCCACTGTTTCCAGAAGTAGACGATGACGGCAAACATGGTGCCGGTGTGGAGCATGACCAGCAGGAGGGTCATCGTGGGCGATGAGGGGTCGAGGCCCATGAGCTTTTCGGCCACGACGACGTGAGCGGAACTCGAAACGGGCAGGAGCTCTGCCAGTCCCTGGATAATGGCCAGCAGAATCACCTTCAGAAGAGACATGGAGCGATTCTAACCAGGCGTCTACGGTATTTTGGTCATTTGAAGTGGGGAATGGACGGACCGTATCATGACCGTGAAGGTCACACGGTTTACGGGTCCATGAGAGCGCGGGCCGCCGGCTCGCTTCTGCGAAGGACGATGCCGTTCTTCGGGTCATGAATTGGAACACTCAGAAAAACAGGGAGACAGCGATGCGAATTGGTATGTTGACGGGCGGCGGAGACTGCCCTGGTCTGAATGCCGTAATCCACGCGGTGGTCAAGAAGGGCGTCACGCACTACGGCGATGAGTTTGTCGGCTTCCTTGAAGGCTGGCGGGGCGTGCTGGAGAACAAGACGGTGCCGCTGACGCTGGAGAAGGTGGACGGGATTCTGACCGAGGGTGGGACGATTCTTCGGACGTCGCGGACGAACGTGCGCAAGGTCGAAGGCGGGATCGAGAAGTGCGTTCAGGTGCTGAAGGCGAACAAGATCGATGCGCTGATCGCTCTGGGCGGCGACGACACGCAGTCGGTGACGAATGCGTTGATCCAGGCGGGCGTGCCGGGGGTTGGGGTTCCGAAGACGATCGACAACGACCTGAACGGGACGGACGTTTGCTTTGGGTTTGATACGGCCGTGATGATCGCGACTGAGGCTGTGGATCGGCTGCACACGACGGCGAAGTCGCACGAGCGCGTGATCGTGTGCGAGGTGATGGGTCGCGACGCAGGCTGGATCGCTCTGACGGCAGGCGTGGCGGGCAATGCGCATGTGATCCTGGTGCCGGAGAAGCCGATCGACCTCGACCATGTCTGCGCCATCCTGAAGAAGAATTACGAGGGCGAGAAGAAGTACGGCATTGTGGTTGTTGCCGAAGGGGCGAAGCTGCCCGATGGTGGCCAGGCGATCAAAGGCGCCAAGGTGGACTCGTTCGGGCACGCGCAGTTGAGCGGCATCGGCGAACATCTTGCTCAGGAGATCGAGAAGAAGACCGGCTTTGAAACGCGGTCGGTGAACCTGGGGCACACGCAGCGCGGCGGCACGCCGACAGCGTACGACCGGATGCTGGCGACGCGGTACGGCCTGGCTGCGATTGACCTCGTTCACCAGGGCAAATTCGGACGGCTGGTGGTGCTGCACGGGACAAAGATCGAGGACATTCCGCTGGCGGAGGCGATCGCGAAGAACCGGACGCTGGACGACAGCTTTCTGGACATCATCAAAGCTCTCGAACCAAAGCTTTAGTCAGGTCATCCCATCCTGTTCATCCGACAACGGTTGAATGGGGTGGGGTTCCCACTCCAATACCCCGCCAAATCGTCATTTCTTTCCGGTTCCCGACTGTGGTACAAAGAGCGTGCCTCACCGCTCTGGAGGAATCCGTGAAAGCCTCGCTCGCCCAGCCCGAGATCCGTGAAGTCATGGACATTCGCCAGGCCTCGCACTATCTCGGCATCAGCGCCGACAGTCTTTATCGTTACGCTTCCTCAGGATTCATTCCTGCCTTCCGGCTCGGCAACCGCTGGCGCTTCCGCAAGTCGCGCCTGGACGAGTGGATGGATCGACGCTCGGGGCTCGAGGAAGAGTCGGCGCCAAAGCTGGTGCGCTCGCAGAAGAAGCCGGTTCGTTCGACGCGGGTGATTGCTCGGTCGGTTCGGACCGGTTCTTAAGTCGCTTTCAGTTTCCATTTTCCCTGGTCCTCCATTTTCCCCTCCACTGCGGGACCTCGATTGATTCCAGTGGAGTTGCGGGGGGGGGATTGGTGTTGTCAAGTTGGATAACGGGAGCCTTCCTGCCGACGGACTCCGCGACTCATTCCGATTCTTTCCTCTCGCGAGAGAACTCCCGAAATGAAAAAGCTCCGTGCGCCTTGTGGCGGACAGAGCTTCTCCTGCCTTCAGGATAGGTTTTTGCGGCTTGTCGAACAAGGGAAATCCGAGGAGCGGGCAGTACAAAGGTAAGCGTGGTGGGAACGCGCACGGAACGGCGAACCCGGCGAATCTCGCCAAGGGTTTGACCGGGAGTGTTCTATTCTGCGGTTCAAAAGTGAGGAGGTTCCTGCGTGAGGCTCTGGATAGCGGCAGCGGTTCTCTTTTGTGCTCCCCTTTGTGCGTCGGCGCAATCGCCGATGAAACCGTGTCAGGATCTGAAGGCGGAAATCGGAAAGAAGCTGGATGCCAAAGGCATCGCGAACTACACGCTGACGATCGAGGACAAGGGAAAGGAAGCCGAGGGGAAGGTGGTCGGCAGCTGCGATGGGGGGACGAAGAGCGTTGTGTATGTTCGGGCGGCTGCGGACCCGAAGCCATCAAAAGAGAAGCAGCCGCAGTAGCGGCGAGGTTTGTCGGAGCCTGATACTGCAGGGATGTTTGGGGGAGCCGTTCTCTTCGGCGGATTACTCTTTGCAGCGGCGTTGTCAGGGGTAAGCTGGACAACCATGAGAGTGCACGGGGGCAAAGCTGGAATCTCACGGGCGCTGATTGTCATTGCCTGCTCGATGATGTTGGCGGGTGCTTGCCTGGCGCAGGTGAATCCGGATCGGGAGCGGCGGCCGGTGATGCCGGTGCACTTACCGGATCCGCTGATGTTTGGCGATGGAACGCGGGTGGCGACGCCGGCGGCATGGGCGAGGCGGAGAAGGGAACTCCTCGAGTTGTTCACCGAGCAGATGTATGGGCGGATGCCGGGGCGTCCTGCGGAGATGCGGTTTAAGGTCTACGACCTCGACCGCCATGCGCTTGGGGGCAAGGCGACGCGCAAACAGGTTGCGATTCTGTTTCGTGGGCGCGACGACGGGCCGCGGATGGATTTGCTGGTGTATATCCCCAACGCGGCGGTGAAAACTGCGCGCCGTCCACCGGTGATTTTGGGGTTGAATTTCTGGGGGAACGAAACGGTCGATCCCGATCCAAGGATTCGGATTTCGGATCGGTGGGTCGAGTCGGGGCCGAGTGGCTATCTCGATTTGTCGTGCGTGAAGGAGAATCGCGCGACCGAGGGGTGCCGGGGCATCGACCAAAAGCGGTGGCCGGTGAAGAGAATTCTCGATGCGGGGTATGCGCTGGCGACGGCCTATCGCGGCGATGTGGATCCTGATCGGAAGGATGGGTACGACGAGAGCATTCGCAGCGCGTGGCCGGAGTTGGCGCAGGGCGGCGACAACTTCTCAACGATCGGGGCGTGGGCCTGGGCGATGAGCCGCGCGCTCGATTATCTGGAGCGCGACCCTCGGGTCGATGGACACAAAGTTGTGGCGTTCGGCTGGTCGCGGCTGGGAAAGGCGGCGATTTGGGCGGGTGCGACGGATCCGCGGTTTGCGGCGGTGATCAGCAATGAGTCGGGCGCGGGCGGGGCGAAGGTGTTTCACGACGTGCATGGGGAGACGGTGGCGCTGCTGAATACGCGGTTTCCGTATTGGTTCTGCGGGAATTTCAAGCGGTACAACGGGCGCGACGCGGAGCTGCCTTTCGATCAGAACGAAGTGCTGGCGCTGATCGCTCCGCGGCCGTTGTATGTGGCGAGCGCGATCCTCGACGAGAATGCCGATCCGCAGGGGGAGTTTCTGGGGGCGCTGGCGGCGACGGCGGTGTATCGGTTGCTGGGGAGTACGGGACTGTCCAGCGTCCGAATGGCCGGCGGTGGATCAGCCAGTGCTGGGGCGGGTGAGTTATCACGTGCGGAGTGGGGAACACAGCGTGACGGACTTTGACTGGGAGCAGTATCTGCGGTTTTGCGACCGGTATGTGAAGGGTGGGCGGTGACGCGGCGAGTCTCGGGTGGACTGGCTCGTTTTGATTTACTCGTCGATGGCCGGAACGAGAAAACAGAAGCTCAGGGCTGGGGCCTGCGCTGGGCCTGGATCGTTTGCGAGCCGAGTGAACCGTATGCAGAAGAAACCGGCCGTTTCCCAAAACGGTCCAGAGCGGTTACTGGTGGCTCAGGACAGGGTCGAATCCTCTTGAAGATTGGGTGGCGGAGGAGTCTTCTGCTTGCTGTGGGGTGAACCTGGCCGCCGGCTGTTTTTTCTCGCGAAACTGAGGAGGCCTTGCTGTTGAGACATACTGTTGAGCTGTGCTGTCGGCTGTGTGCTGGAGAGTTGTGCTGTTGAATCTGAGCTGGTGGCCGTGCTGTTGAGCTGTGCTGACAGTTGAATTTCGGACCCGGCGGGTGGTGGAGGTTTAACGGTCCGCGATTCGCCTAGTTTCGGCCCTCTTTTTTTCCTCTTTTCACCTGGCCGTTTTCCGTTGTTCCCGGCGGAGGTGCCATGTTTTCGAGGTCCTGGGCGGACTGAGCGGCGGTGAGGTGGCGCTCCATCACGGAACGCGCTTCGCCGGAATTGCGCGAGCGGATGGCGCGGAAGATTTCACGATGGAGGTCGGCGGATTCCTTGAGGTCGCGGGAACGCTCGGCGGTTTTGCGGCGCTCGTCGTAGAGGGCTGAGGTGATGGTCTCCATGAGAGCGGCGAGGATGGGATTGCCGGAGGCCTGGGCAATGACGCGATGGAAGCGCACGTCGTGGATGAGGTACTCCATGGGGTTGTCGACGGTGGCGTACATCTCGGCGACTTCTTCGGAGAGGGCGGCGAAGTGCTGCTCGCGGCCGCGCTCGGCGGCGAGGGCTGCGAGTTCACTCTCAAGGATGCGGCGGGCTTCGAACATCTGCCAGGACTGGAAGCCGTGCAGGGCACCGAGCAGGCTGAGCGACGATTTGCCCAGCTCCGGCGGGCCGTCGGCGACGAAGGTGCCGACACCGTGGCGAACATCCATGACGCCCATGGCCGCGAGATACCCGATGCCGGTGCGCAGACTGGCGCGGCTGATGCGCAGCTTGCGGGCGAATTCTCGCTCGGGCGGAATCCGGTCGCCGGGCTGCAAATCGCCGGTCTCGATCAGGCTGCGGATGTGGTTAACCACCCGCATCGTCATGTGGGTATCGGATTTTGGCATGACTTTTTCGGCAGGCATTGCTGGCTCGGGCCTCGTTTGTTGTTCGCTGTGAGATTTACAGTAGCTTACGCAGCATTTGTTGTAGGGTCCAACAAAAGTTTGGCGGTATTTCCGGCCTTGCGGTGTATTCTAGTGGTCGGACCTCTGCAGCACAATCCCTTTCCTGATGGTCCAGGAGGTCAACCAGTCCGATGTCCACCGGCGCTATGGCTCTCATCCACGACGACCGCCTGTTCCCCGCTGACCCCACGACCCGCAACATCGCACGCCGCCTCTACGCAGAAGTTCGCGACCTTCCCCTGATTTGCCCACACGGGCACACGCAGGCGTCGTGGTTCGCCGCGAATGATGCGTTTCCTGACCCGGCCAAGCTGTTCGTGCAGCCCGACCATTACATCTTCAGGATGCTGTACAGCCAGGGGATCACGCTGGAGGATCTGGAGATCGGCGCGGATCAGATGAAGGATCCACGGCGGGTGTGGCGGATTTTCGCGCAGAACTACTATTTGTTTCGCGGCACGCCGACGCGGATGTGGCTCGACTACTCGTTCCACGAGCTGTTTGGACTGGACGAGCGGCTGTCGGCGGAGACGGCCGATCTTTATTACGACGTGATCGCGGAGCGATTGAAGACGCCGGAGTTTCGGCCGCGGGCGCTGTACGAGCGGTTCCGGATCGAGGTTCTGTCGACGACGGACTCGCCACTGGATTCGCTGGCGGCGCATCAGGCGATTCGAGATTCGGGCTGGAAAGCGCGGGGCACGGAGCCTAGGATCATTCCGGCGTTTCGTCCAGACTCGGTGGTCGATCCGGAGTTCACGGGGTTTGCCGAGAACCTGGCGAAGCTGGGTCAGATAACCGGTGAAGATACCGGGACCTGGAAGGGCTATCTGCGGGCGCTGGAGAAATCGCGCGCGCGCTTCAAGGCTCTGGGATGCACGGCGACCGATCACGGGCATCCGACGGCACTGACCGCCGACCTGCCGGCCGCCGAAGCATCTGCGCTGTATGACGCGGTCCGTCTGGGACGTGCGGACAAGCAGCAACAGGAGCTGTTCCGCGCGCAGATGCTCACGGAGATGGCGCGGATGAGCGTGGAGGACGGGCTGGTGATGCAGCTGCATCCGGGCTCGTTCCGGAATTACAACGGCAAAGTCTATGAGCGCTACGGGCGCGACGTGGGCGCGGACATTCCGGTTGGGACGGATTACGTTCATGCCTTACATCCGCTGCTGCAGCTCTTTGGCAATGAAAAGAACTTCACGCTGATCCTGTTTACACTGGACGAGACCACGTACACGCGCGAGCTGGCGCCGCTGGCGGGGCACTATCCCTGCCTGCGTCTGGGGCCGCCGTGGTGGTTCCACGACAGTCCGGAGGGGATGCTGCGCTTTCGAGAGCAGGTGACAGAGACGGCGGGCTTTTACAATACAGTGGGATTCAACGACGACACGCGAGCGTTTCTGTCGATTCCGGCGCGGCACGATGTTGCGCGGCGCATCGACTGCGTGTGGCTGGCGCGGCTGGTGGCGGAGCATCGACTGGAGGAAGATGAAGGGGTGGAGCTGGCGCATGACCTTGCCTACAATCTGGTGCGAAAAGCTTACAAACTGTAACGCCATTTCCAGAGGTTGTTCCCCGGATGGGACCGTGGAACCCGGAGATTGAATGGCAACACGAGGCACGGAATCACGCTCGTTTTTTGGCACCCTTGGCTCCGCAGATCGGGTATCGCACCAGCGCTGGGTGATCTGCGCGCTGCTTTTTTTTGCCACGGTGATTGCCTATGTCGATCGTGGCGTGATCGCCTACCTCGAGAAGTTCCTTGAAGGCGTCATCCCTGGTCTGAACAGCGTCAAATATGGATACATCCTGGCCGCGTTTCAGGCTGCTTATGCCATTGGGATGGTGGTGGCCGGGGGCCTGACCGACAAGCTGGGAACGCGCAAGGCGTTTGCGATCGCCATCGGCTTGTGGAGCGTGGCGGCGATGCTGCCTGGGGCGGCATTTTCGGTCACAACGTTCGGCGTGGCGATGTTCCTGCTCGGCCTGGGTGAAGCGGCGAACTTCCCGGCCTGCATCAAGACGGTGGCGGAGTGGTTTCCGAAGCGGGAACGCGCGCTGGCGACCGGCATTTTTAATTCCGGAGCGAATATCGGCAATATCGCTGTGCCGTTGATTGTTCCCGCGCTGGTAGCGCTGGTGAGCTGGCGGGGCGCCTTTGTTGTCACCGGGGCATTCGGGATGGTGTGGCTGATGTTTTGGCTGATCTACTACCGCCGGCCGGAGCGGCACCCCAGTGTTTCAAAAGCGGAGCTGGAGCTGATTCTCAGCGACCCGGTTGAAAAGCTTGAGAAAGTGCCGTGGAGCCGCGTGCTGCCGTGCAAGGAAACCTGGGCGTTCGCGATCGGCAAGTTTCTCACGGATCCGATCTGGTGGTTTTATCTTTTCTGGTTGCCCCGCTATCTGCAGACGACGTTCGGGCTCAGCTTGTCTTCGAACCGGTTGCCGCTGGTGATTGTGTACAGCGTTTCGACGGTGGGCAGTATTGGGGGCGGATGGATTTCTTCCACTCTGCTTAAGGCAGGCAAAAGCTCAAACGTTGCGCGCAAGACCGCCATGCTGATTTGCGCGGTTTGCGTCTTGCCGGTCTTCGTTGCGCCGCACATTCATCACCTTTGGGTGGTGGTGGGCCTGGTGGGTCTGGCGACGGCTGCGCATCAGGGATGGTCGGCGAATCTGTTCACGCTGCCCTCCGATATGTTTCCCAAGGCGGCGGTGGGGAGTGTGATCGGGATTGGCGGCATGTCGGGGGCCATCGGTGGCGTCTTGCTGCAGCTGGCGACGGGGTACATAGTAAAAATTACGAACAGCTACGTGCCGCTGTTCGCGATTGCCTGCTTTGCTTACGTGCTGGCGCTGATCATCATTCATGGGATTACCCCGAGGCTGACGCCGGCCCGGATTGAATCGTAAGGTAGGGAGAGAGTCTGGCCTTGAGTCTGTATTGCAAAGTCGGAAGCGCGGCGACGGATCTCTCCGGGCATCAGTTGAACGAGCTGTTGGTGCAGGCTCTGGACAAGCTGGGGCCGCGCAAGCGGGTGCTGGTGATTCCGCCGGACATCACGCGCCTGCATTCTCGCGCGGGCGAGCTGACACGGCTGGTGTGGAACTACTACGGCGATCGCCTGGCGGCGATTTTGCCTGCGCTGGGCACGCACGCCGCGATGTCGGCGGAACAGCTGACGCGGATGTTTGGCGATGTGCCACAGTCGCTGTTCCATATTCACAACTGGCGAACGGATATTGAAACGATCGGCGAGGTGCCGGCGGCGTTTGTCGAGGAACAGTCCGAAGGCAAGCTGCATTACTCGTGGCTGGCGCAGATCAATCGGCTATTGCTCGAAGGCGACTTTGATCTGATCCTCTCGATTGGGCAGGTCGTGCCGCATGAAGTGATTGGCATGGCGAATTACAACAAGAACGTGCTGATCGGAACCGGGGGCAGGGAAGGCATCAACCGGAGCCACTACCTGGGTGCGGTGTATGGCATGGAGCGCATCATGGGGCGGGCGGACACGCCGGTGCGCCGGGTGCTGAACTACGCTTCGGATCGCTTTCTGAAACAGCTCCCCATTATTTATGTGCAAACGGTTGTGGGACGCGCAGCGAATGGTGGACTAGCGACGCGCGGTGTCTACATTGGCGATGACGAGGAATGCTTTTTGCGGGCGGCCGAGCTGAGCCTTGAGGTCAATTTCGAGATGCTCGATCAGCCGTTGCGCAAGGCGGTGGTCTACCTTGATCCGCATGAGTTTCACAGCACCTGGCTCGGCAACAAGGCGGTGTATCGCACGCGCATGGCGCTGGCCGATGGGGCGGAGTTGATTATTCTTGCGCCGGCGGTGAAGGAATTTGGCGAGGACCGGACTATTGATGCTCTGATTCGCAAATACGGTTATCGCGGCACGCCGACGACGCTTGATGCTGTGGCGAAGAATGCCGACCTGGCGAATGACCTGAGTGCCGCTGCCCACCTGATCCACGGGTCGTCGGAAGGGCGCTTCACGATCACGTGGTGCCCTGGGCATTTGACGCGCGAGGAGGTAGAAGGCGTGGGGTTCAACTATGGCGGTCTGAATCAGATGATGGGACAGTACGATCCGGGGAAACTGCAGCAGGGCTTCAACACGGTGAACGGTGAGGAGATTTTCTTTGTCGCGAACCCAGGGCTGGGGCTCTGGGCGCATCGCGACCGATTCAAAGACTGAGGGATTATGACTACGCTCGAACTCGGCAAATTTTCCATCGGTGTGGGCGACCGCTTCGCTCATCAGGCGAAAGCTCAGCTGCAGGCGTGCGTGCAGGCGGCGCAGGCCGGCATTGACGTTATTCCTGTCTGGAACAAATCGAACCGCGAGCACAACATCATCGGGTCGGAGCCGTCGCAAACGCGCGCCGCTGCCGATGCGGCGGTCAAGGCGCTGGGCTGGCACAAGCCGTATTTCTGCGATGCCGACCACATCAATCTGACAACGGTGGATCGCTATCTGACTGCGTGCGACTTCTTCACCATTGATGTGGCCGATTACATTGGCAAGCCCGCGGAGCCCGCATCGATTGATGCGTTCCTGAAGCGGCGCTCGGACCTTGCCGGATCGCTGCGGCTGGAAGGGGTGAGCGAGCCGATCCAGATCACGCGGGAGCTGCTGCACGCGACGGCCTCGAAGTTTCTCTTTGCTGTGCAGGAGGCGGGTAAGGTCTATCGCAAAATCGAGGCAGCCAGGGGGAAGGGGAATTTCATTCCTGAAGTTTCGATGGACGAGACGGACGCGGCGCAGACGCCGGCCGAGTTGCTGATTATTCTGGCCGCGATCGCCGATGAGGGGATTCCGATCCAGACGATTGCGCCG
This sequence comes from uncultured Acidobacteriaceae bacterium, assembly GCA_963705765.1. Lineage (GTDB taxonomy): Bacteria > Acidobacteriota > Terriglobia > Terriglobales > Acidobacteriaceae > Palsa-343. The sequence goes on from CAVPKU010000052.1 coordinate 237,878, forward strand.
AAGTTTACGGGACGGTTCAACAAGGGCGTGGACTACGTGGGGAATGTTGAGCAGTTCCGGCGCGAAATTATTCTCGACGTTGCGGCGATCGCGTGGGCGACCGCGAATCTCGGGCTGCCGAAAGACCTGAAGCTCAGCGTTCACTCCGGGTCGGACAAGTTCTCGATTTATGGGGCGATCCACGAGGCGACGAAAAAGTCCGGGGTACATCTGAAGACCGCGGGAACGACGTGGCTGGAGGAGATTATCGGTTTGGCTGAAGCCGGGGGCGACGGGCTTGCGCTGGCGAAGGAGATTTATGCGCAGGCGTACGACCATCGCGAGGAGCTATGTGCTCCGTATGCGACGGTGATCGACATTGACCCAGCGAAGTTGCCGTCGCCGACCGCGGTTGCGCAGTGGAGCTCGGAACAATTCACGTCCGCGCTCCGACACGATCCACACTCGCCCGCGTACAACCCGAGCCTGCGGCAGCTGCTGCACGTCGGCTTTAAAATCGCGGCGAAGATGGGGGACAAATATATTCGGCTGGTAGAGTCCAACGAGAAAGTGATTGCAAAAAACGTGACCGAAAACTTGTACGACCGGCACATCGCGCCAGTATTCCTGGGCAAGCCTTCACCTGCCGCAGTTCTGGCCCACGCGGAGGCGCAATGAGCATCCCGGCTCTGCAGTTGAATGGCAGGACCGCTGTTGTGATTGGCGGCACGTCGGGGATTGGGCGCGCGATTGCGCTGGGGCTCGCTGAGTCGGGGGCGGATGTGGTTGCGTCGGCTCGCCGCCAGGAGCAGGTAGACGACACAGCAAAAGAAATTGAGTCACGCGGCCGCAAGACGCTCCGCTTGACCTGCGATACGCAGGATCGCGCTTCGATGCAGAGGATTCTCGACGAGTCGGTGAAGGCGTTCGGCAAGGTGGACATCCTGGTAAACAGCGCGGGCAAGATCAAGCGCGCGCCGACGCTTACTTTTCCTGAAGAGGAGTGGCGGGACATTGTTGACACGAATCTGACGGGGACGCTGCGCGCTTGCCAGATTTTTGGCGGACACATGCTGGAGCGCGGGTACGGGCGGATCATTAACATCGCTTCGCTGAATACGTTTGTTGCTCTTTCTGAAGTTGCCGCCTATGCGGCGAGCAAAGCGGCGGTTGCGTCGCTGACGCGCTCCCTTGCTGTGGAGTGGTCGAAGAAGGGCGTGCTGGTCAATGCCATTGCGCCGGGCGTTTTTCGTACGGCTCTCAATGCCGACCTGCTCGACAACACGCCACGGGGGAAGGAATTGCTGATGCGGACGCCGATGGCGCGCTTCGGCAAGACAGAGGAACTGGTGGGCGCGGCGATTTATTTGGCGTCGGATGCTGCGTCGTTCGTGACCGGCCAGGTGCTGGTGGTGGACGGCGGGTTCCTGGCTAGCGGGGTGAATCAGTAAGGCAGGGAATCGGGAGTACGGAATAGTAAGCGAAGAGGGCCGCCGCCCGAGTCGGCCTTCCCCTGTCATACTGGTAACAGGGTCCCCATGTCCCTCAACAACACGATTGCCGTTGCCATGTCCGGAGGCGTCGATTCGTCGACAGTCGCGGCCATGTTGCGTGCGGAGGGATACACGCTGGTCGGGCTCACTCTGCAGCTATGGAACCAGCGGCGGCTCGCGGGCAAGGAGGGCATGCCCGAGCAGGTAACCGGGCGCTGCTGTTCGCTCGATGATGTGTATGACGCGCGCCGGGTCGCGGAAGCGCTGGACATTCCTTACTACGTCGTCAACGAGCAGGAGCGCTTCGAGGACGACGTAGTGCGGCCGTTCGTGCGCGAGTATCTCAACGGGCGCACGCCGATTCCATGCTCACTGTGCAACAACCACATCAAGTTCGATCAGTTGCTGGTCCGCGCCCGGCAGATTGGCGCGGATCGCATCGCCACCGGGCACTACGCGCGCAATGCGTATGACCCGGTGCGGCACCGGTGGGTTCTTTCGCGGCCGGTGGACGAGTCGAAGGACCAAACGTACTTCCTCTTCGGGCTCACGCAGGAACAGCTTTCACGCACGCTGTTTCCCCTGGGCGGCTTCAGGAAGCCGGAGGTTCGCGCGCTGGCGGCGCAGCACGGGCTTGCCGTTGCCATCAAGCCGGACTCGCAGGAGATCTGCTTCATTCCCGGTGGCGACTATAAGCAGTTCATCAGCGCGTACCTGCACGAGCAGGGTGAGGAGATTCCTGACACGGCGGGTGAACTGGTGTCGAGTTCAGGTGAGGTGATTGGGCAGCACGGCGGCATTCACAACTTCACGATCGGGCAGCGCAAGGGGTTGGGGGTTCCGAGTTCGGATCCGCTGTACGTGATTCAGATCGACAACGCTTCGCATCGCGTCACGGTTGGCTCCGATGCCGAGGCGACGACGCGCACGCTGCGCGCGCGGGAGCTGAACTGGATTTCGATTCCTTCACTCGAAGGGGAGATGCGAGTGCGGGCGAAGATTCGCCATCGTCACGAGCCCGCCTGGGCGACGATTCGCATGGTGGGTCCGGATGAAGTTGAAGCGATCTTCGATGAGCCACAGCGCGCCGTGACTCCGGGACAGTCTGCCGTTTTCTACGATGGTGACGAAGTGGTTGGCGGCGGCTGGATTCTCTGAAGGGCAGGGAATAGGGAATAGCCAGTAGCCAACAGGGAAGAGCGCTACCGGCTACTGGCGCACTTCGTTGACTAAGTCCCGCATCGCTTTCAGCACTGTGAAGCGCGTGAGGGCTACTGGCTTTTTCGCGTCGTCCAGCAGGGCGAGCTTCTGCGTCTTCCATCCCGGTGGGGCGGGGACGCCCGACGACAGATACGACAATGCTTCGAGGCCCATCGTGCCCATCTCGGCAAGCTGGCTTGCGCGGGGCAACGCTTCGGCTAACTGCGGGGAACTCGAAAGCAGCTGCATCACCTCGGGATCGGCGGACCAGGAGCGGAAGGTGGACGCCAGGTCGGCCTGTTCATCCGGGTGATCGACTGGATCCTCCAGGTAAGTGCTCATGAGATCGCCGAAATCGTGGCGCGAGGGTGGGTCGGGAGGCAGCGCATCGGTGAGATTGTCCATGGGGCTGAGGGTGGTGACGCCATGCTGCTCGGACCAGTGCGATCGCGTATCGAAGTCGACCGGCTCGAGCACGGCCATGAGCGGGCGCAGTGCGTCGATCTGTTGCGTGCCGGCGAGGGCGCGCAGGCTGGCCCACTCCTGCGAGATGTGCGTGAGGCCGAGGGTTTCGAGGCGCAGGGATTCGACGGCGAGTCGGCGGTACATGTCGTCTTCACTGTTGACGGTGCGCGGAGACCACAGGCGTTCGGCAATTGCAGCGGTGCGCGGCCAGAGGCGGGAGTCGATGGTGCGTGGACCCACGTACTCTGCCCAACTGCACGCTTCGCCGCCGAGGATGCGGGCGGCCTGCTCCGGCGTCAGATTGCTGTTGGCGGGTAACGGATCGACGCGGTAATGGTCGGCAGCGCTCTGCATGTGGTCGAGGTAATAGCCCGCCGACAGGATGCCGCTGTATCCCTGCTTCGCGCCTGCGGCGAGCGAGTCAAAGCCGCGCCACGACTGCACCATGACGTCTTTGGGCAGATCGGGGGTCAGCACCTCATCCCAGCCAATCATCTTCTTGCCGTGTTTCGTCAGAATCTGTAACAGCCGCTGGTTGAAATATGCCTGGATTGCGGCGGTGCCCTTCAGGTTGTGGGCGGTGGCGAAGGCCTGGATCTTCGGGTTTTCCTTCCACTCCACGCCGTTGTTCTCGTCGCCGCCGACGTGGAAATATGCGTCGGGGAAGAGAGCGGCCATTTCTCCGACAAATCTGTCGAGAAACGCATAGGTGCTGTCGCGGGTGGGGTCCATGACCGGATTGAAGACGCCAAACTTGCGCTCGATGGAGAAGGGGCCGGGCGCGCTGGCCAGGTCGGGATAGCCGACGACCCACGAGGTGCTGTGCCCGGGGATGTCGAACTCGGGAACGACGCGAATGCCAAGGCCGCGCGCGTATTCGACGACTTCCTTCGCCTGTTCCTGGGTGTAGTACTGCCCGTCGGAGCCCATGCCGGCGAGTTTGGGATAGATCAGGCTCTCGATGCGGAAACCCTGATCGTCGCTGAGGTGCCAGTGGAAGACGTTGAGCTTGACGGCGGCCATGGCGTCGAGGGTGCGCTCGATGACGCCCACGGGCTCGAAGTGGCGCGAGACGTCGACCATGAGGCCGCGCCATTTGAAGCGCGGGGCATCCTGGATGGAGATTGCAGGCAGGCCAAATCCCTGTCCGTCGGATTGCACCAGCTGGAGCAGGGTCTCGAGGCCGCGCATCGCACCTACATCGGTGGCGGCGTGCAAGTGGGCGCCTTGCTGGGTGACTTCGAGGGTATAAGACTCGTCTTCGTCCACTCCCTGGATGGTCTGGCCTGGGCCGTCCACGGAGACGACGAGCGCGCCTGCCGATCCCGCGGGTGCATCCTGCGTGAGCACGCCGGTTTGATTCTTCAATTTCTGCAGGGCCCAGTCCACGGCGCCCTCGAGGCGATCGTCGTGGGTTTTGTCGAAGCTGACCGTGAATCCAGGCGCCACGGCGAGCCAGCCCTGACCGACGGTCAACTGCGCCGGCTGCGGCATGACGGTGTTCACGAATTCGGGCTGCGGCCCGCTCCCCGGCTGCGCCATCGCTGTCCCCACCATCGTCGCTGCTGCTGCTGCTGTTCCGAAAAGGGCGCTGCGCGTCCACATGCTCAGGTTCATCAACAACCTCTTTGCGTTCCGCGTTCAGATTACGCAAACTGGTCCGTCAATACCAGCGCGCAAAGAGGCCGCCGTGCGGGTACGGCAATCTGTTACCTTGTCCTTTCACAAAAAAACAGGAGCCCGTCTCGATGCGAATGCGTTTCGCAGTCCCGATTCTGCTTTCCGCTGTCGTTGTGTCCACCGGATTATCCCAGTCCGCGCCCGCGTACACGCCGCCCGATGCCGCGACCAAAGAACTGGCACTGGGCATCTTTCGCCAGCTGATCGAAATCAACACGACGGACTCGGTGGGCAGCGTGAGCGCCGCATCGAAGGCGATGCAGCAGCGCTTCCTCGACGCCGGATTTCCGGCGGAGGACATGTACCTGGGCGGTCCCAACGACCGCAAGGAGAACCTGGTGCTTCGGTATCGCGGTACGGGTGCGCATGAGCCGATTCTCTTCATCGGCCATGAGGACGTGGTCGAGGCGCGGCGCGAAGACTGGACCACCGATCCCTTCCAGTTCGTTGAGCAGAACGGATACTATTACGGGCGCGGCACGCAGGATATGAAGGAGAGCGACGCGATCCTGGTGGCGACGTTTATCCGGCTGCATCAGGAGGGATTCAAGCCGGATCGGGACTTGATTCTGGCGCTCACGGCGGACGAAGAGGGCGGCAAATCCAATGGGGTCGACTGGCTGCTGAAGAATAAACCGGAACTGATGAAGGCGGCGTTCGCGTTCAATCCCGACGGTGGCGGCGTCGAATTGCAGAGTGGCAAGGCCGTCTCCGCCAATGTGGATGCGAGTGAAAAGCAGTACGCGGACTACCAGCTCATCGTTACCAATCCGGGCGGGCATAGTTCACTGCCGGTGCCTGACAACGCGATTTACCATATCGCCGATGCGTTGCAGCGTTTGCAGAGCTACACGTTTCCGTTCGAGCTGAACGCGATCACGCGCTCTTATTTTGAGAAGCTGGCGACGCTGGAGCCGTCGCAGACGGCGGCCGATATGCGGGCCATGCTGGCAACGCCACCGAATCAGGCAGCCATCAAGCGGCTCTCTGTCTCACCCGAGTGGAATTCGACGATGCACACCACCTGCGTGGCTACGCGGCTGCTCGGCGGTCATGCGAACAACGCGCTGCCGCAGATGGCGCAGGCGAACGTGAACTGCCGTATCCTGCCGGGGCACTCGAGGGAAGAAATTCGCCAGGAGCTGATCCGCGTTTTTGCCGATCCGAAGATCACGGTGAAGTATGTCGATGATGGCGGCGGCATCCATTCCGGCGCGCCCGACTCGAAGGGTCCGCCGCCGGTGGCGCTGCAACCGGAAGTGATCAAACCGCTGGAGAAGCTGGTTGCTGTGTACTGGCCCGGCACGCCGGTGGTCGCGGACATGGCTGATGGCGCGTCCGACAGCGTTTTCACGAATGCTGCGGGGATTCCGACGTACAACTGGTCGGCGATCGAGCTGGAGAGCAACGATGTTCGCGCGCACGGCAAGGACGAGCGGCTGCCCGAGGCATCGTTCTGGAAGGGAGTGCAGTTCTGGCACGAATACGTGAGGATGATCGCGAGCGGGAATTGACGAGGGGGAAGTCCGCTACTTGCTTTTGGTGCTTTCAGCCGGCTGCGTGACGATGCTGATGTTGGTGATGCCGGCTTGCTTGACAGCGTCCATCAGCGTGGCAAAGGCTCCAAAGGTGACGCCCTCATCGGCGCGCAGGTAGATCACTTGTTTGGTGGTGTCGCTGCTTTGCGAGCGCAGGATGTTGGGGAGATCGTTGAGGTTCACCATCTTGTCGTTGAGGAAGATTTCCTGAGCCTTGTTGATGGTGAGCACCATGCGCTGCTCGGTGATTTCGCGCACCGTTTTTGTTTTCGGCACATTGACCTGGATGCCTGACTGCAGCACCGGCGCCGTGAGCATGAAGATGACGAGCAGCACGAGCACCACGTCGACCAACGGTGTGATGTTGATCTCGGCGAGAGCGGTTTGGGTATGGCCGCCTCTACTTGTGAACGCCACGGCCAGCCTCCAGCGCATCCTGATCGGGTTTCAGGGCCGCTTCTTCCATGCTGTTCAGCAGTTCGCGTGCGAAGTCATCCATGCGGGCGGCGAAGTCCCGGCAGCGCGCCGTGAACTGGTTGTAGGCGACGACGGCGGGAATAGCAACGAGGAGTCCGGCCGCGGTTGTGATGAGCGCTTCCGCAACACCGGGGGCTACCGCTCGCAGGGTTGCAGTGCCCTCTGTGCCGAGCCCAACAAAGGCCTTGACGATGCCCATGACGGTGCCGAAGAGGCCGACAAACGGCGAGATACTGCCAATGCTGGCCAGCCACGTCAGCCGTTGCTCCATCGAGGTGAGGGACTCGCTTGCGGCAGTTTGTCCGGCGCGCTCGAGCGCGGTGATATTGCGGGGCGGCCCGAATCCGCCGGTTTGGCGGCGATAGGTCTCGTAGACCTCGTCGAAAACATTGACGAGCGGGCTGGGTTTGAACTGCTCGCTGACGGTGGCGATTTCCTGCAGGCGGTTGGCTTTGCGGAAGGCGCGGAGAAAACGACGGCTCTGCGCGGACGCGCGCCGGAAGGCGGCCCACTTGCCGAGAATGATGGCCCAGGAAAAGAGGCTGCCCAACAGCAAGGCGCCCAGGACCGTCAGCGCGACCGGTCCGCTGTTCTGGAACATCTCCACGACCCCGCTGAGTTCGTTCACAGGGGGAGGCGCGACGGGGTTCGAATCCTGGAAGAGAAGTAGTAAAGGAACGAGACTTATCATTGCCTGCTATCACGTTACCAGAAGCAGGAATGGGTCGTGGGGTTGCATGATGCGAGGCCGGAACCTGTTTCGTTACACCTCAATCCGCGAAAACAAATAGGCGCTGGTGGCCAGGAAAATGGCTGCGAGGCCGGCGAGCAGGCTGAAATCGAGCAGGAAATTGACTTGCGGGGTGAAGCTGAACTGCCAGGCGCCGATCAGCACGCCGCGCAGGCCGTCGATGCCGTAGGCAAGGGGATCGGCATGCGGTGATCCAGGTCATGACCCGCCCCAGATTCGACAAGGGGTAGAGCGCTCCCGACAGAAAGAAGATGGGGAGGACGAGGAAGTTCATCAGCATCTGGAAGCCCTGCATATCTTTGATGGTGGAGCCGAGCGAGGAGCCGAGCGCCGCGAAGACGATGGCGATCATGACGACGAAGATCGCAGCCACGGGAAGTGCGAGCCAGTTGTGGACGCCGCCCATGCCGTGGGTGGGCCGGAAACCCGCGATGAGGCAGACGATGAGCATGAGGAAGCCCTGCAGGCTGGCCACTGTTGCGCCGCCGAGGGTGCGGCCGAAGATGATGTTGAAGCGCGGCACGGGGGCGACCAGAGTTTCTTTCAGGAAGCCGAACTGGCGGTCCCACAGCATGGCCATGCCGGAAAAGATGGAGCTGAACAGCACCGTCATGCCGATGACGCCGGGCGCCATGAACTGGATGTAGTTGCCGCCGCCGGCCTTCGCGAAGACTGGGCCGAAGCCAAAGCCGAGCGCCAGCAGGTAGAGCGTCGGCTGGCCGAGCGACACGACGATCTGCGCTTTGGAGCGGAAGTAGCGCTTGAGTTCGCGCAGCCACATGATGTAAATCGCGCCCATGCTTTTCTCCTGATTGTTTTGGGGACAGGCCGTTATCGCCGTTGCTGCCACATCTGCGCAAAGCGCCGCATCGCGTCCGCGGAGTTGGCGCCCTCGTCGCGGATCGATTCACCGGTGAGCGCGAGGAAGGCGGCCTCCAGCGAATCGGTGTTGGTCTGAGCCCTGAGCTCGGCTGACGTGCCCATGGCTACGATGGCGCCGTGATCCATGATGGCGATACGATGGGCCACACGGTCCGCCTCATCCATGTAATGCGTGGTGAGGAAGACGGTGGTCTTTTCGCTCTCGTTGAGCGCCTTGACGTGGGTCCAGAGCTGGTTGCGGCTCTGCGGATCGAGGCCCAGCGTCGGCTCATCGAGAAAGAGGATCTTCGGCGTATGCAGAAATCCGCGCGCAATCTCGAGGCGCCGCTTCATGCCGCCGGAAAAGGTCTTGACCAGATCCTTGCGCCGCTCCCACAATTCGAAGAGCCGGAGCAGAGACTCGATTCGCTCCACGCGCACCTTGTGCGGCAGGTGATAGAGGATGCCGTGCAGCTCCATGTTTTCGTAGGCAGTCTGCTCGCCGTCGAGGCTGGGGTCCTGGAAGACGATGCCGAATCGCTGGCGCGCCTCGCGTTGCTTGACCCACGGATCGAAACCGTCGAGGTGGATGCGGCCGGCCGTCGGGCGCAACAGGGTGGTGAGCATCTTGATGGTGGTTGTCTTGCCCGCGCCATTGGGTCCAAGGAAGGCGAAGATCTCTCCGGACTCCACCTGGAAGGTGATGTCTTTGACTGCGGTGAAGTCGCCAAAGGTTCTGGTTAGGTTTTCGACACGAATCACGGCGCGCGCCTCCCTGGGGACGAAACAGCAAACGAAACAGCGGTTGGAGCAATCTGTCTAGTTTGCCAGAAACGGCGATCCGGTAGTCTTGAAAAATCCACAGCAATTGGTTAACGGAGACTCGATCATGAAGGTGGCACGCATCATTCTTTTCACCGCACAGATGGAGATTATGAGCCGTTTCTATGGCGAAGTTCTGGGCTTGAAACAGGTGACGAACGAAAAGGGGTGGCGTGAGTTCGCCGCCGGATCGGTGCGGATCGGACTGCACTCGGGGCCGGCTACGCCGGGGCGCAGGGGGCCGAAGATTGCTTTCTATGCAAAGGACGTCGTTGCTGAACGGGCCCGGTTGGTGGCCAGAGGGGTGAAGTTCGGTAAGGTGTGCGATACGGGGGTGTTCGCCATGTGCGATGGCAAGGACCCGGACGGGAATCCGATTCAGTTGTCGAGCCGGTGAGGCGGGATCAGCGAGCCGTTTTCAGAGTTGGCGTCCAGATCACGTGATGGTCGGGCTCAATCTCGATCTGGAGCGTTCCTTCCTGGCGCTGCTGCAGTTCGGGCCCCGTCGCAGTGTGGCTTTTCTTTGCGGCGTCGATAAAGTCGAGGCTCAACTTGTCGGTGCTGAGGGAGTGGAATCGGTAGTGGAAGCTGGCGCCGGGCGCGATGGTCTGCACGCCGAAGGATCCGCCAGGGTAGTTGACCTCGACGAGCGATACCGGGGCTGGTTCGTGGTTCACGATGGTGCACTGGATCCACGGGGACTGGCAACCGGTAACCAGCGCTGCGATGATCAGTGCCGTTCCGAGCGCGATAGTTTTTGAAGCCCACTCTCGCATCATTCGCTGCTCAGACTACCATCAACGCGCACGCCGGGGCCCGTCCTTCCACGGGGTCATGACTTTGTAGCAGGGAATTGCGGTTGCGTTGGCTTTGGTTGCGGCCAGCAGTTTGCGCCGGATGAGCCAGCGGATCGCGGCCTGGGCCGCGCTCTTTGACACGCCGACGGACTCGGCGAGTTCCTGAAAGCTGATGCGGATGTCCTTGCCGGTGCGGGCCTGCGCCGCCGCCAGCCACAGATAAACGAGGAAGCCGACCGGCCGGCGGTCGTGTCCGACCAGGTCGCGCATCAGCACGTCGACAACGTAGTCGTCCAGGGTCGCCATTCGCTATACCAATCGCTACTATAGCAACGCCTGGACGATTGCGTCTGCGGCGCGCGCTCGCTATGCTCCGGAAATCGAAGGAGAGAAAGATCCCATGATCAAAGGCATCAAGTTCATCGGCGTTCCGGTCAGCGACCAGGACCGGGCCCTGAAGTTCTGGACCGAAGCGGTCGGCATGAAGGTCACAACCGATCAGCCATTCAACGAGAAGCAGCGCTGGATCGAGCTGAAGATTCCGGGCGCCGACACCGGAATCTCGCTGTTCACGCCCGAGGGCCACGAGGACCGGATCGGCCAGTTCCAGTCCATCTCCTTCTGGTCCGATGATGTGTTTGCGACCGCGGACGCGATGAAGAAGAAGGGTGTGGTCTTCGCGCAGGAACCGAAGAAGGAGCACTGGGGCACGTCGGCGGTTTTCAAAGACCCGGACGGCAATATGTATGTGCTTTCGAGCCGGTGAGAAATGCAGGGAACAGGGAACAGGCAATAGGCAATTGCGGACCGCGCATCCATCTGAAGGCAGACCGAGGCAGGATCGGCCGGCTATATGATCGACTTGCGTTCGAGGGCGCGCGCCGTCAGCACCACGCCGGTTTCGCGCGTATGCAGAGTGATCGGGAAAGCCAGGACGTTCCACACCCAGCGCTCGCCCTTGCTGGGCAGGTTGAGCACGCCGCGGAAGGTACGGTCGATGTAGGTCTCGCGCGTTTCCGCGACGGTGCTGAGAATGTCGGCCCAGTCGACGGCCAGTTCCGGCATCTCCTCGAACATGTTGCGCCCGGGGAACCAGTCGCGGGGCTTTTCCAGCACGCGCGCGCAGGTGTCGTTCACGTACTGCCAGGTTCCATCGCCGTCGAGGATCTCGAGCACGACGTCGTCGCCCATGGCCATGTTGATGCGGGAATAGAAGAAGTCGCGGGCATCGACGACGACGGGCTTGCCGCGGCGCTTGGCTTCGAATGACCGCAGTGCTGTGACCAGGTCGTCGATGGAACTGTAGCCCTTGAGCAGGTGCATGTCTTCGACGCCGCCGAATCGGCGCTCCAAAGTGGCCGACAGAATGATGATTGGCACCTGAGGATGGAGGGTGCGCAAACGCGCGGCGACATCGGTGCCAAATTTGCCCGCGCCGAGGTGGTAGTCCAGCACAGCGATATCGATTTGATCCAGCAGCGACTCGGCTTCTTCGACGGTGCTCGCGGTTTCGGTTACATAGCCGTATTTGCGAAGGATGGTGGAGCGCAGGAGGAGATTGTCCGGATGATCGTCCAGAAGCAGCACCCGAATCGGCGCGGTGACGGGTTGCACCAGCGAGAGCGTGGACTCCTGGTCGTTCGTAGGCATAAGTATTGTTTTGATGCAGTAGACGGAGAGTACGCTGTTTTAGCCGCTACAAATCGCTGTGTTTTTTATTACTCTACTCTTCGCTTTTGGATTTGCGCTGAAATTGTCGCAGCAACTCCGGTAACCGGCTGAACAGGGCGGTGGCCCGGAGCCACTGTTTGTGCTCGAAGGCGGGGGATCCGGCGAGCATGGAACCAGCGGGGATGTCGCCGTGCAGGCCGGCCTGGGCGATGGCGATGACGTTGTCGCCGATCTTGCAGTGGCCCGCGACTCCGACTTGTCCGGCCAGAATCACATTTTTGCCCACGTGGGTGGAACCGGCGAGCCCGACCTGCGCGCACAGGAGGGTGTTTTCATCCACCGAAGAGCCGTGACCGACCTGCACCAGGTTATCGACCTTGACGCCGTCGCCGATGCGCGTGGCGCCAACGCTGGCGCGGTCGATGCAGGCATTGGCCTGGACTTCGACTCGATCGCCGAGCACCGTCGGGCCTGACTGCGGAATCTTGTGCCACTGACCATGTTCGTCTTTGGCGAAGCCAAAGCCATCGGAACCGACGACCACGCCATTCTGCAGGACGACATCGTTGCCGAGCTGGCAGTTCTCTCGAACAACCGCGTGGGCGTGGGCGAAGAAACGGTCGCCGACGCGGACGCCGGGATAGAGCACCACGTGGGGCAGGATGGTGGCGTCGTCGCCCACGATCACGCCTTCTGCGAGGACCGCGTACGCGGCGATGCGAGGATTGCTGCCGATCTTTGCCGTCGGGTGAATGGAGGCGGTGGGGTCAATGCCAGATGGCCAGGTGGGTGGCTGATAAAAAATGTCCACGGCGCGCGCAAAGGCGAGATAGGGATTCTTCAGGCGCAAGGTGACTGCAGGCACCTCGGGAAACTCCGGCGTGACGAGGATGGCGCTCGCTCGCGTGGTCTGCGCCAGGGCCGCATACTTCGGATTCGCGACAAACGTGATCTGTCCAGGCTCGGAATCTTCGATTCCCGCGACGCCGGTGATCTCAACATTGGGATCGCCGCGCAACTCAGCCTGGAGCACGCGCGCCAGTTCGGCAGCTTGCATGGTGCGATTGTAAATCCCTGTAAAAGCAGCGGCTATCGCAATTGGCTTACGCATTGTGTTGGAAAACGTCGAAACCATGTGGCATCATCGTTGTTAGAGTACGGTGACGATCCCACAACCCACTTCCTTGCGTAACCAGCGACCAGCACTGCGCGTCTTCGGCCTTGGACTGGCCGTCCTGGGGTTGTGTGTGTTCGCGTGGGGACTGAAGTACAAGCTGTCGCTGTACGATCCGCCGCGTGCGGTCTCGCACCATATGCCGGCGGCAAAGCTGCTGACCGGCAACGAACGCCGCGCTGTTCCGGTGATCGATCCGCGACACACCGCGGTCAGCTTTGGCGCGCTCACGTTCCTCGGCGCGTTGTTCTTCGCGGCTGTGTTGAATGGACAGAGGCGCACCACGCCGGACTTTCTGCTTTCTTCGCCGCTGGTTGTGCAGCGGCGGCCGGCGCCTGCCTGGGCGCCCGGTGCGGCGAAATTCATCCGGCCTCCTCCCGCTTTTCGCTAATCTCTTCTCGATGCTGCGTTAGCCGTTCTTTCGTGCCGTAATTCGGGCGCGCGAACGCGCCGCGCTCCTGTTCCGGTCCCATGAATTCGGCCCCGGGTCCCACTCCCAGGAAGGTGCCTCTCCGGATATGCGCAAGCGTCTTTGGATTCTAATTTCTGCTGCAATCGCCACTGCTGCGATTCTCGTTCTAGCCTGGCGCAGCCATCACCACACACCCACGGTCGAGGCTGCTCCGGGTCCGCCTGCGGCGCAGGTTGCTGTGGTGCAGCGCGGCGACATCGCCCAGGTGCTCACCCTTGCCGGACAGTTCCAACCCTTCCAGGTTGTCGACGTCCATCCCAAAGTTTCCGGCTTCGTCCGCCACATTTACGTGGACATCGGCGACCGCGTCCACCAGGGCCAGAGCCTCGCTGTTCTCGAAGTCCCCGAACTGAAGGCGCAACTCTCCGGCACAGTCTCGGAGGTGGCACGGAGCGGCGACGAGATCGTGCGGGCACAGCATGAAGTGCGCCGGGCGGAGTCGACGCACGCGGCCATTCATGCGGACTACCAGCGCCTGCTCGATACGTCGAAGGCGCAGCCCGGCCTGGTGGCTGAGCAGGAGTTAGATGACGCGCAGGCCAAGGACCTCGGCTCCGAGGCGGATGTCGACGCCGCCAAAGCCGCGCTTGCGGCCGCGCAGAAGGGCATGGAAGTTTCGCGGGCCGACAACGAGAGAGTGAGCGCCATTGAGGACTACACCAATGTTCTGGCCCCGCTCGATGGCGTTATCGTGTGGCGCTACGCCGATACCGGCGCGCTGATCCAGGCAGGCGTGGGCTCCAACAATCAGGACCTGCCGATCGTGAAGCTGGCCCAGGTGGGCACGATGCGCCTGCGTCTGCCGGTACCGGAGTCCTATGTCCGCTACGTGCACATCGGCGACCCGGTGCAGGTTCGCGTTGATGCGCTGAACAGGAACTTCACCGGCAAGATCGTGCGCTTCACGAGAGAGCTGAACTTTGAGACGCGCACGATGGAGACCGAAGTCGACGTGGAGAATCCGGGCCTCGCCATCGACTCCGGTATGTACGCGAATGCGATGATGCGGCTGAATCACGCCGACAAAGTGTTGACCGTCCCCGTCGGCGCCATCGTGCTGCATGGCAATCAGGCGCAGGTGTTCGTGCTCGATTCTACGAACCACGTCGAGATCCGCAATGTGCAGGTGGGCATTCGTGGCAGCCAACTGGCGGAGATTCAGAGCGGCCTGAGTCCAGGCGAGCAGGTCATCCTCGCGGCTCAGGGGAAGTACTCCCAGGGCGAAGCCGTCACGCCGGTGGTGGAGAAGACGCCCACCTCAGAAACCGCGCCGCAGTCGGGCGGCATGATCGACATGCAGGCCGATGCGGCTGCGAACAGCGAGGCGCAGCCATAATGCCAAAGTTTGCGCTGAAGTACCCCTTCTTCATCCTCATGCTATGCCTCATCGTCACGATCGTCGGGGTCGTGAACCTGTTCAGCATGCCTGTCGATCTGTTCCCGGACATCGACATGCCGGTCGTCGTCGTCGCCACTTTCTACAACGGCATGCCGCCGCAGCAGATCGAGGCCGACATCACGAACACCTTCGAGCGCTTTTTCACGTTGGCCGCCAACGTGGACCACAGCGAGTCGCGCTCTCTCACCGGCGTGAGCCTGATCAAGATTTACTTCAAGCCGGGCACCGATCCGAATGCGGCGCTGAGCAACGTCGCCAATCTTGCGATGGCCGACCTGCGCAGACTTCCGCCGGGCACGCTGCCGCCAGTTGTTTTGGGGCTCACCGCTTCGACGCAGCCGGTATGCCTGGTCACCCTCGAAGGCAAGGGTCTGAACGAGACGCAGCTCAAGGACCTGGCGCAGTTCCAGGTGCGCAACCAGATTTCCAATGTGCAGGGCGCATCGGTTCCGCAACCCTTTGGCGGAACCTACCGGCAGATCCAGGTCTACGTAGATCCGCTGAAAATGGAGGCGCGCAACCTGAGTCTGAGCGACGTCGTCCAGGCGGTGAACAGTTCGAACCTCATCCTGCCTGCCGGCGATGTGCGGATCGGCAGCAAAGACTTCAACATTTACGCCAACAGCCAGTTTCCGACCGCGGAGGCGATGAACCAGATGCCGCTGAAGTCGGTCGGCAATGGCTCGGTCCTCGTCGCCGATGTGGGACACGCCGCCGATGCCGGAGCGTTGCAGTACAACATCGTTCGCATCAACGGCCAGCATTCGGTCTACGTGCCGGTGTTCAAGCAGGGAGGCAACAGCAACACGATCACGATCGTCGATGGGATGAAAGAGGCGATCCAGCATCTGGTCGACATTCCGGGTTCGCTCAAGACTGCGGTGGTGTTCGATCAGTCGGTCTTCGTGAAGCTGGCACTCAAGCAGCTGATCAACGAAGCGATCATCGGGTTGGTACTGACTGGCATCATGATCCTGCTCTTTCTGGGGAGCCCGCGCGCGACGGTTGCGGTGATGCTGTCGGTGCCGCTTTCCGCGCTGGCGTGCATGCTGATGGCCAACATGCTGGGCGGCACGATTAACACGATGATCCTGGGCGGCCTGGCGCTGGCGTTCTCGCGCCTGATCGATAACGGCGTGGTCGTGCTCGAGAACATCTTCCGCTACATGGAACTCGGCGAGCCGACGCGCATCGCGGCGGAGAAGGGTGGGACGGAAGTCTCGCTCGCTGTACTTGCTGCCACGGTCACGACTTCGATCGTGTTTCTGCCGGTCGCCGGGCTCTCGGGCGTCAGCAAGTACCTGTTCACGCCGCTGGCGCTGGGCGTCGTGCTTTCGATGTTCGCGTCTTACGCTTTCGCGATGACCGTCATTCCGCTCTTCTGCGCGCTTTTCCTCAAGGGACATGGCCATGGCGAGCGCGTGGAGACCGGCGAGATGGTGGATCACGACGAGCCAAAACCCAAACGCCGGTTCGGGCTCCAGCCCCTCGTCGAGAAATTTAACTTCCAGTTCCAGCGGCTGGTGAACTGGTACGAAGGCCTGGTGCGGCGCGCGCTGCTGCGCCCAGGATTCACCACAGCGATGATCCTCGGCAGCGTTCTGATTTTGACCGCGGTGACGTTCCCGTTCCTTGGCCGCGCCTATTTTCCGCGCACGGACCCGGGGCAATTCATCATCAACGTCCGCATGCCGTCCGGCACTCGTCTCGAAGTCAGCGATCAGTACATTGCGCGCGTCGAGAAGATCATCCGCGAAGAGGTTCGGCCGAAAGACCTCGACATGGTCGTCTCGAATATCGGTGTCTATCCCGACCTGTCCTCGATCTTTACTTCGAACGCTTCCATGGACACGGCCTTTGTTCAGGCCAGTCTCAAACAGGACTCTTCGATTGGCAGCTATGAATACATGCAGCGGGTGCGTGAACGGCTTTCGCGCGAGATGCCCGAACTCACGACGTACTTCCAGGCTGGCGGCCTGATCGACGGCGTGATTAACCAGGGCCTGCCTGCTCCCATCGACGTGCAGGTGAGTTCGATGGACATGGAAGGTTCGTATCAACTCGCCGAGAAACTGGCGGCGAAGATGCGCGCCCTTCCTAACGTCAGCTCGACTTACATTCCGCAGGACGTGAATTATCCCGGCATCCAGCTCAACATCGATCGCGAGAGGGCTTCGCTGATCGGGCTCTCGGCGAAGGACGTGGTCGATAACGTGATCACCGCGCTCACGTCGGACGGGATGGTCGCGCCCAGCTACTGGATCGACCCGAAGAGCGGCAACAACTATATGGTGACGGTGCAGTACGCGAATCGCTGGATCCAGAACATGTCGATGCAGGACTTTCAGAGTATTCCTCTGCGCGGGATCCATCCGCCCGGCTTCAGCCCTGTCGACGTCGGACGAAGCGCCTCGTCGCAGCCGATCGATATGTGGACGGGCGATCACCGGGCAGGCTACACGCCGCTTAGTTCCGTGGCGGACATTCGCCTGATCAACACGCCGACGGAGGTGGATCACTACCAGATTCGGCGCGTCATCGACATCTACGTTTCCACAAAGTCCGAAGCGCTGGGGACGACGGGGGCGCGCATTCGCGACCTCATCGCGCACACGCCGACTGAACACAACACCCGCATCATGCTGCACGGAGCGGTGGTCAACATGAACGAGGCCTTCAGGGATTTCGGCTTCGGTCTGCTGCTTGCTGTGGCGCTGGTCTATCTGGTCCTGATGGCGCAGTTCACCTCGTTCATCGATCCGTTCATCATCCTGATGGCCATTCCGCCTGGGATTATCGGCGTGGTGCTCCTGTTGCTGGTTACGGGGTCGACGCTGAACATCATGTCGCTGATGGGGACGATCATGATGACCGGCATCGTCGTCTCCAATTCGATCCTGATCGTGGACTTCTCGAACATCCTGCACGGCCAGGGACTGCCGCTGCTCGATGCCACGGTTGAATCCTGCAAGATGCGTCTTCGTCCGATCCTGATGACCTCGATGGCGACACTGCTGGGCATGATCCCCATGGCCATCGGAGCCGAAGCCGGCAGCGAGCAGTACGCCCCGCTGGCCCGCGCCGTCATCGGTGGTCTCGGCGTCTCGGTTGTGGTGACCATGTTCCTGGTGCCGGCGGTCTACCTCGCCATTCATTCCCGCCGGGAGCATCGGGCCAACGAACGCAGAGGAGCCGAAGCATGAGGACCGCTCTGACGTTGGCTTCGATTTTCTTTGTCTCCTGTGGACTGGTCTCGGCGCAGTCTGCGCTGCCCGCGGCTCCGGATCCGCAACTGCTTTCTTCGCTGCAGCAGCAGGATGCGATGCCCTCGCAACTAATGTCGGCGGCACAGTCGGCGGCGCCTAACAGCCCGTCCGACGCGAATCTGCCGACGCTGACGCTTGCACAGGCGGAGCAGATGGCGATCAAAAACAATCCGCGCATCACGGTGGGGAAACTCGAGGCGCTCGCGCAGCACGAGATGACGCGCGAAACGCAGTCGGCCGAACTGCCCACGGCTACCATCAATGCCACCGCTGTGCAGGCGGAGGAGGCCAGCCGCATCTCCGCCGGATCGCTCACGGCTTCGCGCCTGTTACAGCACGTCGGCGCCGGCGCCAACGTTTCGCAGTTGATCTACGACTTCGGCCACACCTACAATCTGGTGCTCTCGCGGAAGCTCGGAGAGAAGGCTGCGAACGCGAACGCGCTGGCGACGACGGAGGAGATGGTGCTCGCCACCGACCAGGCCTTTTATGACGCGCTGACCGCGCAGGCCGAGCTCAACGTGGCGAAGCAGACCGTCTCGACGCGGCAAACCACCGAAAGCCAGGTGGGCGAGATGACGCGCAACAAGCTGAAGTCCACGCTCGATCTGAGTTTTGCCGACGTGGACCTGAGTCAGGCGCGGCTGCTTCAGCTGGATGCCCAGAACAATGCCGACTCCGCCATGGCTGTTCTTGATGCGGTGCTCGGTCTTGACCACGATGTTCGGTACACCCTGATCGAAGATACGGCCGGCCCTCAGCCACCACCGCAGACCGTCGATCCGCTGATCCAGGCAGCACTGCAGCAGCGTCCTGATCTTCTGGCACTGAACTTCGACACGCAATCGGCGCAGAAATTCGCGCGTGCCCAATGGGATCAGCTGCTGCCATCGGTTTCCGCGGCGGGCACCGTCGGCGCGATCCCGGTTCATCCAGGCACCTACTACGTCGCGAACTGGTGGGGCGCAGTCGGTGGCAACGTCAGCATCCCGGTTTTCAATGGATTCCTGTACACCTCCGAAGCGAAGGAGGCGAAGTATCGCGCACAGGCGGCATCGGAAAACGCGCGCGATCTGCGCGATCGTATCGTGCGTGATGTACGGACGTCGTGGCTGCAGGCCAACAACAGCTGGCAGCGCATGAGCGTTACCGCTCAGCTGGTGCAGCAGGCGAATCTCGCGTTCAACCTGGCGCAGACGCGCTACAAACTCGGGCTTAGCTCCATCGTTGAATTGAGCCAGGCGCAGCTACAGCAAACGAGCGCGCAGATTCAGGACACCAGCGCTCGGTATCAGTACCGGGTGGCGCTGGCGACGCTGAATTATGAGACGGGCGTGGCGCCGTGAGGCAGGGAATTGGGAATAGCCAATAGCCAATAGGGGATAGCCAATAGTTCGAAGGAACTTGGCCCAAACTGGCACGTTCCACCTGAAAGCACCCTGGCGAGCTATTGGCTGTCGGCTACTCCCTACTACGGGGCGCCCGAGCCCACGGAGCGGCTCTCGGTCTGGTAGTTCAGCGCGCCTTGCGTAGACTGGCCTGGATACTGGGCGTTCACGCGCATGTCCACGATGTTGCCCTCGAATTCCACCTGGTCGCTCACGATGTCGGTGTCGGTGCGGATGATCGTCAGGAACGAGCTGTTCTGCGACGCCACATAGACTTTGCCGATCGGATAGTTATAGATCGCTCCGATCGCGTGGGGATTGGCCGACAGGGGAATCGTCTTCTCGACGGTGTAATTCCTCAGGTCCACGATCGACACGCTGCCCGGCGTGCCCGCATTGATGTCGCCCTGGTTGGCTACATAGACGCGGCTGCCGTCCTGTAGAACCGCAACTTCGACCGGATGGAGTCCAACCGGAACGGTCGCCAGAACGGTGCCGAAGGTCGCGCTGTCGTTGCCGAAAATGTCGAGGCTGGCGTCGATAATGCTGATCGAGTTGCCGTCGTAGTTCGCCGTAACCAGCACCTGGCCGTTGCGGTAGTAGTCGGCGTAGACCGGTCCCGCGCCCACTGTGATTGCCGGATGTGCCGCGTCAATGGCGTTCAACTGGGAGTTGATCACCGACACCGTGCCGCTGCCGCGGTTCATGATGAACGTGCGCTGCGCGTCCTGGGTCATGAATCCGAAGACGGGGCAAATCCCCAGGGGCAGTCGCGCGGAGATCGTGTTAGTCGTCGTCTCGATCGCGTCCGCCTCGCCTGTGGCCGTCACCGCTGAAGGAGTGGCGCAGTCGCCCCACTTGGGCTGCGCACCGGTACCCGAATTCCCCTGGCTGATGGCGTACATGCGCTCCGCCGTGCTGAAGCCGGTCAGGTTGATCACTGAGGGCGCTACAGGAATCTCCTGCTTGAGCGCGTCGGGCGAGCCGGTCATCTGCGCGATGCAGTTTGTGGTGAGGCAGGTGGGCCCGTGCAGACCCACTTCGGTGACGTACAGCTCACCGTTGGCCAGCAGCGTGTTCGTTGGCTCGGATCCTGGCAGCAGCGTGCTGGTGAGCACAAACTTGGTCTGCAGCGACGAAGTCGTGGACTGCGCGGTGGTCAGCGATCCATCGCAATTGGGCGCATAAACGTTGGCGCCGCCGTTCTCAAGGGAAAAGGTGAGCGGCCCCAGGCCGCCGTTGGCCTGCGCCGAAATGGAGTCGCCGGCGAAATCGAGCAGCGTATAGATCGCGGGGGTGGAGAATTGCGTGCCCGTACACGGTCCGGTTTGCCCGGCCAGCAATGGGTTAAAGCCAGGCTGCGAGACGACCGTGATCTGCGCGGATGGCATCGCTGCGGGCCCGGTCGGATTGATGGGTGTAATGACAGGACGGTACTGGTTGCCGCAGCCCACCGCGAGCGCCACGATTCCCGCCGCGAGGCCGGCTACGACCGCCACCGTGCTCGCCGGGCGAGCTAGAGAGGAAGCGAGAAAGAAAGATTCGGGAAGAAAGCGCTTCGGCTGTGCGTGCCGGCCGGCTCAGAACAGATGCCATACTACGCAATCGCAAGTACCTGACTCCTCAGCCTGCCCGGTTCCTGGATCGGTTCCCAGGCTCGGTTTCGTGGCGCGGCTCCAACCTGTTGCTGACAGAAAAAGATGATTGCTGCCTGCCCCACATCATAAACGATTGATCCCAAACCGGAAAATCACGTTTGGGACAGCTTCTGCGCTGTTTCGAGTGATGCCGAACCGGCGGGACATAGAAACGCTCTGCGATGGACGGTACAGCCCCTGAATGGACGAAGATGCAGCCCAAAAGGTCAACGATGCAAGGTGATTCGAAGAGTCGAAGTTTGAAAGACAGGCTGCGAGGCCTTTCGGAGGAATTCTTCAGGGGGAATTTGTATCCTGCGGAACCGGGTCGCCGTCGCCCATCGGCTCATCGCACAGTCTGACTCGGGGGATGGTACCTCCCTGAAGGGGGTCATCCCGACTGCCCGGTCTTTGCCAGATGCTTTTGCCTGGTTCAGAGCTTCATCGGCGTAGTGCAGAACCTCTTCATAGCCCACCGAGGCTGCATTCTCTTCATGCCAGGGATAAGCGGCCCAGCCAATGGAACAGGTTCGCCACAGGCAAACGGAGTCGAGAATCACGAAAGGTTCCTGACGGATGGCGTGCATGACCCGCAGCGCAAGAGCGTCAGCTTGCCGGCGATCGGCAAACCGCGAGACGATCAGGAACTCCTCGCCGCCCCAGCGCAGCAAAACGTCGGAGGCGCGCATGACCGAACCGATGCGGTGCACCACTTCGATCAGCACACGGTCTCCGGATCCGTGCCCAAAGCGGTCGTTCACCTCTTTGAAATTGTCGATGTCCACGAGATAGAAAATCAGGTCCTGGGAAGCCGGGCCTGGATCCGAGGTAAAGGCTCGCAGGGTTCGGGCAACGTCGGCATCGATCATTTCAGCAAAGAAGCGACGGTTTCGGATTCCGGTCAACGGGTCGGTGATGGATGCGTGCTCGAGCACGGCATTCGTTTTCTTCAGATCGAGCGTCAATTGCCGCTGCCGAATAAAGAGGAGCGCGCTCATTGCCAGGATTGCAGCCGAAGTGATCAAAACTCGAAAGCGGGTGATTTCCATCGGCATAGAACGATCCAGGATGGCGTATACGGCCAGGATGGGCAGGGACAATACGGCTAGCGCGGCCAGGCCGGACATTTGCGAGACGTATTTTTTGTCGACGTTGGTAGCCGGCAGCGGGACCAGGTCGCGACCGCGCAGGGCGACCAGCAGGAAAATCAGCAATGAAACAACAAACGGGATGTCGTACCAACTGCCGACGTAGTAGACTCCGGCCTCGATGGCGCGATTTTGCGCGATCACGCTCAGATAGGTGAACACGACGGCGGCAAGCAGGAGGGCGTAGAAGCGTCTCCAGGCACCGGCGGTGAGCTTGATCAGAGCGCCAGCGCTGATCGCGAGGACAATGAACTCGAGCCAGTAGAGGCGGTCGAAGTTTCTGTTGTAGAGCGGCGCATCGCGCCGAACATATTGCCAGCACATCACGAGATCGGCATAGAGATAGATCCACCAAAGCATGAGCTGGAGAAAATCCAGCGTGCCCATCTGGCTGCCGGGTTCCGAAGATTCGACATGAGGTCGTAGCAGAAGTGCGCCCAGAACCGGCACGCCCGCAAGAAACAACAGCACATCGCCGGGGAACATGTCCGGCATGGGTTTGCGAAGGACGAAATCGTAGAAGATCCAGGCGCACTCATCGGCCAGCCAGAACGCCCAACTGGCCGCCAGCAGGGTCCACACCGAGCGCAACCGGCCGCGGGTGGCGAAGGCATTGGTTGCGAAAATCAGGAGGAGGACGAGGAACTGTGCGGCCAGCAGAACATCGCTGAGCTGTGCCAGGGCATTGCCGGGCCGCAGAAGGGCTGTCGCCGCGATTTGCAGCAGGGCGAGACCAACCGCAGCACCAATCCAGCGCCTGGAACCGGGTAGCACGTGTGCCTCTCGTCGATTTTACGGCCCGATTCTTTGGAAATGCCGGGTCGGGCCTTCTTACTGAAAAAGAGGTGCAGGAAACGGCGGAAATTCGCCAGTGACACGAACGGCACGTACGGTGCGGTTGCCTGGGAATCGTAGCCCGCAGGTGTCGTTGCGAACCGGATTCTGCAGGCGTTTTCGGGCTTTTCGACCGAGTACAATTCGGGTACCCGTAAGGGACGCGAAACACTGAACTGCATAAGGAGTGAGAAGGGCGAGCATGCGACGGCGCGATTTTGTAAAGGCGGCTTTGGCGGCATCGGTCAGTCCCACGGCTCTTCTTGGACAAAACCAGGCGGCGCCGGTGGCTCCTTCAGCTCCGCCGCCGACCCCGCCCGGCGCGGCAGCTCCGCCTGCGCCCGGACCGGTTCCGTGGATGCGCGGTCTGATGGAATCCAAGCAGCTGCCGCTCACGCCTCTCGTTCCCGATGCGGTCGCCGGCGCCACCACACATTTCTTCTCCGATCGCCAGATGGCCACGTTGCGCCAGCTGTGCGAGATCCTGATGCCGCCGCTGCAGGGCTACCCTGGCGCGCTCGACGCGGGCACGCCGGATTTTCTCGACTTCCTGATCTCCGTTTCCCCAGTGGATCGCCGTCATGTGTATCGGTCAGGGCTCGACTGGCTCGACGCAGAAGCCCGCAGGAAATTCGGCGCAGCATTCGACAACGTCAGCGCAGCGCAGGCCGATCAGCTGATTCGTCCATGGTTGCGGACCTGGACGCAGGATCATCCTCCGACCGAGCCGCGCGCGCACTTCATTAACGTCGTGCACAGCGATATCCGCACCGCCACGATCAATTCCGAAGAATGGAACAAGGCCGAAGTCGCCTACAAATCGCAGCCCGCTGGCTTCGGGCTCTACTGGTATCCGGTGGATCCGGACATTGACAAGAAATTTCTGCCGCGGAACTGACATCGTCCGCCTTACGCAACCGCGCGCACCAACTGTCTAAGAAGGATACGACGTGATACCACGCGAACCCGTGGACGTGCTCATCATTGGCTCCGGTCACTCCGGCGGCATGGCAGCGAAGATTCTTACTGAGAAGGGAATCTCCTGTTTGATCCTCAACGCCGGGCCGGTCGCGGAGGTGCACAAAGACACGGAAGTCCGCCAGGCCTACACGCTGCCGTATCGCGGATTCAAGCAGCCCGGGCGGCTGCCGCATGTCTTCCAGTCCAATGCGTTCGATGCGAACACCTGGGTGGACGAGAAAGAAGTCCCTTACACCTACACGCCAGGCCACGCCTATAACTGGGTGCGCGTGCGGTTGTTTGGCGGGCGTTCACTGTTCTGGTCGCGTCAGTCCTTTCGTCTCAGCGACTACGAATTCCAGTCGAAGTCCCACGACGGCTTCGGCGAAGACTGGCCGATTCGTCTTGCCGATCTTGCGCCGTACTACTCGCGCGTCGAGGGCATCTTTCGCGTCCAGGGCCATCCGGATGGGCTGCCGCAGTATCCCGATGGCAACTTTGTTCTCGACGACTCGCCGTGGTGCGGCAGCATGCAGCGGCTGCGCACTGCTGCGGCGCAACGCGGCATCTCTGTTTGCAAAGCGCGCAGCTCGCTTGGCGTGGATGGGCTGGCGAGTTCCGTCAACCTGCTGCTGCCGGATGCGCTGGCTACCGGCAAGCTCGACGTGATTCCCAATGTTGTGGTGCGGGAGCTGCGTACCGATCCCGCGACGGGACTGGTGCGCGAGGTGCATTTCGTCGATCGTCTTTCGCGACGCGAAATGTCGGTCCGGGCTCGCGTCGTGGTGCTGGCGGCGGGGACGCTCGAGAGTACGCGTCTGCTCCTCAATTCGAATCTCGCCAACTCGAGCGGCGTGCTCGGCCACTATCTCATCGACCAGATCTATGGAGCGGGCCTCGTTTGCTCGGTGCCGGAAGCGCGCGACGGCAAGACCAGCCGCGAGCTGATGGAAGGCGGCGCGCTGATTCCGCGCTTTCGCAATCTGTCGACCAAGGCGAAGGGCTTTCTTCGCGGCTATGCTCTCAACTGCTACAGCGGCACGCATGGGATGGATCCGCGTAACTTTGCGGCGTACGGAAAAGAGCTGCAGGACAAGCTCGAAAGCTACAAGGGCAGTGGGCTCTCGCTCAGCATCATGGGCGAGGTGCTGCCGCGGTTCGAGAATCACGTGAGCATCGACAAAACCACCGTCGATGCCTGGGACATTCCGGCGCTGCATATTGCGACGCGCTACACCGACAACGAATTCAACATGGCAAAGGACGCCGTGGATACCGGATGCGAGCTGGCCGAAGCTGCCGGCTTTGATGTTCTCACCAAAAACTATGAGCCGAATCCGCCTGGCTACAGCATTCACGAACTGGGCACGTGCCGCATGGGCAACGATCCGAAGACCAGCGTACTGAATCAGTGGGGGCAGAGCCACGACATCAAAAACCTGTTCGTCGTGGACGGTGCTGCGTTCGTCAGCGGCGGCTGGCAGAATCCGACTCTGACCATTCTGGCGCTGGCCATGCGTGCTTCAGAACATCTGGCCGGGCAGATGCGCCAGGGCGACGTCTAGCTACAACGCGATCCACGAAGCGACCTCCATAGAATGGTGGGAAGCCGAACGGCAAATCAGGATCGAGATTGAGCGAAGAGACCCATCCGCATCGCGCGCACCAGGCCGGGCTGCGCTGGCAGTCGCAGGCAGTGCTGCTGGCGCTGTTGCCGGTTACCGGCGTTTGGGTCACGCTGGAGGCGGGCCAGCTTTGGTACGTACATTCGCCGGCACTGTGGATTGGCGCGGCCATTTGCTTCTTGCTGGCGGCGCTGGTCTTCTCCACGCGCGCTGCGACTCCGGGAGCAGCTCTGACCGGCGCATTGATCGCGGCCGCTTTGTGGCTGCAAACGCCTGGACTGCACACGGCGCTGTGGCCGCTGCTGGCACTGCTGGTGCTCACGTTTTCTGCTACGCGGTTTGGCCGACGACGCAAAGAGGCACTGGGCATCGCGGAGGCGCGACGCGGCCGGACTGCGTCGCAGGTGGCGGCGAATCTGGGAGTGGCCGCGCTGGCCGGAATCCCGTTGTCGGCTGCGCATGTCTTCTCGCCGGTTGCGTTTGGCGGGCGAGCGGCGATGGCGGCCCGCCTGACGGTTATGACGGCCGCCATGGCGGAGGCGACCGCGGATACGGTTTCGTCGGAGCTGGGGCAGGTGCTGGGCGGCGTCCCGCGGGTGATCACCAGCTTTAAACGGGCTCCAGTGGGCACCGACGGGGCGATTTCGTTTGCCGGAACTTTGGCGGGAGTGATTGGGGCGGCTCTGCTGGTGCTGGTGGCGAAGGTGGCGTTGCCGCTGTTGTCGTGGAGGGAGGCGGGGATTGCGCTGGCTGCGGGAATCACAGGGACGCTGGTGGACTCACTGCTGGGTGCCGGGCCGGAGCGACGCGGCTGGCTGAACAACGACGCTGTGAATACACTGTCGACGCTCGCGGCGGCATTGCTGGCGGCCTGGGCGACGGGGTGGCTCTAAGAGCGAGGTGCGGGCGTTGATTGGGTCCGCGCCAATGGGGCGGGCGGGATCGCGCTATTGGATTGGCAGAGCGCCAGCGACCGTTTCGATCTCCTGCAGGCGGGCTTCGAGACCGGCGAGGGCTTCTGTGGTCATGCGCAGATCGGTCAGAGGAATTTGTGAAGTATCGCCATCGAGGAGGGTGGTGATGTCGGCCAGCACCTTGCGAATGGTGGAGACGGTTGCCCCGGCACGCAAGCGATCGCCGCTGCGGAATTCGTCTTCAGCAATCGCGCACAAAGCAGTGACCAACTGGGCGCGGCTTCGCAGGGACTTTCCGATCAGCGCCTGTACAGAGTCACTCGTCAACGGCAACCTCCAGGGGTGGGACAACGAGGAATTCGAATGGAGCAGTTAAGTTTCCGATGGCGTAAGTATGCAGCGAGCGTCCTGGAAACGCGCGTCTTGTCGGGGGGAGAGGGCCGCCATCTTGCGCCAGGGTCCCTGCAACGAAACCGAATGGTCACGGGGATGCCCCGCCCGAAGTCAGGGAGGAAGCCCAAATTCGATGGCGGGCCCAGCGGGCTCCGCACAAGGCGCAGTCCAGGCCGAGTCTGTGCCGCAGCTGTTCGAGGGGCACGCCTTTGGTTTCCGGGCAGGGAAGAGCTCGATTCCTGGCGGATAGTTATCTCTGGAATGCTCGACCGATATTGGGGTGGATATCGAGAATTGCAATCTTGCTATGGGTGTTTTATAAATATTTCGTTTTCGATTTGGGCGGGCAATCCGACTGCGGTCGGATGTGAGTTAGAGAGCTTCCCCATCAAAACAACCGAAGTACCGTTGGTACGCTGAGCCGGATCCATTCAGCTCGGCGGAGATGCTGGCTTTCGATGAAATCAATACGTGTCTTTTTTCTGGCCGCCACTCTGGTTCCTATTCTGGCCCAGCCGTCCTCGGTGCCGAAGAACCCTGATTCTCTTACTCCCACCGATTGGTTCGTTCGTGCCGACGATCTGACTAACCTGCGATTGCCGGGGGGTGCCCCGTTTCAAATCAAGGCGACGTTTCACGCGGGACCTGGTCTGGACTTTGCCAAGCCGGGTAAGTCGACCATCATCACGGGCGATGGCACATACGAAGAAACCTGGCTTGCTCCGGAAACCTGGCGCCGGGAAATCACCCTGGGCAGTTATCACGCGGTCGAAGTGCGCGGCGGCGGAGTGCGCAAGCTGCAGGCCAGTTCGGACTATGAGCCGACCCGCGTTCTGATGTTTCTCGACGCGCTTTACAACCCCATCCCGCGCAACCTGGTCTCTCCGGAACTGATCGACAAGTACGCCGGGTGGAAGATGCAGTATCTCGCTGCCGGCGGTCTTCAGTATGTCCGCATCAGCAGCAGCGAGGATATCGGCACCGGCGTGGAAGTGAAGCATGAGTATGATTTCCTGCCGAACGGCATAGTGATCCGCGACGAGGAGTCCAACTCAATCTCCACCACCTGGCAGGACTTTGTTCCGTTCTCGGGGAAGGTCGTTCCCCGCCACGTAATGGCGGGGGCAATGGGAAATACGCTCATCGACGGCCATGTCTCCATCGAACCTGTTGCCGTGAATCCTCCGGCGGATCTCTTCACTCTTCCTGGCGAAGCCGCCTCGGCGGGTGAAACCCTTCGCCCTCTGCACGACTACGACGTGCATCAAGGTGCAGAGGTGAAGTCGCATGTTTGGGGAGGAATCGGCGATTATTTTCGGGGCAGTGTCAGCGGGGTCAGAGATCGCGAGGGCGTGCCCCGCGAACTGGAGGTTACTCTCCGCCCAGGATACTGTCCAGGCCGAGGATTTTCTTCGGAACGTCGGCGAGTTTCGGTACGCTCCATCGACAATCGACGGCAGTCCTTGCGAGGTGATCATCCGGTTTCACACGGTGCTTAGGTCGCACTGAGAAGTCGGGAAGCTCGCGTTCGCGCGGTGCGTTTGGTTTTAGTCAATCCCCAGCTTGTGCTGCAGCTGTTCGAGGCTGACGCCTTTGGTCTCCGGGTAGAGGAACAGCACCACGAAGAACTGCAGCACCATCATCGCCGCGAAGAATCCGAAGGGCGCGGCTTTGGAGTGGGCTGCGACCCAGGGGAAGAGTCCTGAGATGAAGGCGTTCATGATCCAGTGCGAGCTGGAGCCGAGGCTTTGCCCCTTCGAGCGGACGCGCGTGGGGAAGACCTCGCTGATATAGACCCAGATGACGGCGCCCTGCGAAATCGAAAAGAAGAAGATGAAACCGACCAGCAGCCAGACGAGGTCGGACTGGTGGGCGTTGGTGGAGAAGATGGTCGCGACGCCGGCGAGGCAGATCGCGGTGCCGACCGATCCGATGAGCAGGAGCGATTTGCGTCCGAGCTTGTCGATGACGGTCATGGCCAGGATCGTGGCGCAAAAATTCATCGCTCCGAGCAGCACGGCCTGCTTGTCGCCGGAGAGCGAGGAGAAGCCGGCGAATCCGAAGATATCGTTGGCGTAGTAAAGGATGGCGTTGATGCCGGCGAGCTGATTGAACATGCCGATGGTGATGGCCAGGAAAATCGGCAAGCGGTACTTGCGCTGGAAGAGCGGCTCGGATTTGGAGACGCGCTCGAGATGGATGGAGTCGACGATTTCTTTGAGCTCAGCCTCGGTGTTGGGGGTGCCCATCATCTGCAAAACCTGGCGGGCTTCGTCAATGCGATTCTGAGTGACGAGCCAGCGCGAGCTGCGCGGGATTCCAAAGAGAAAAAGCGCGAAGAGCGCGGCAGGAATGGTGGCGACGCCGAATTGCCAGCGCCATGCGTCGGCGGTGCTGACGAGGCGGGCGACGCCATAGTTGGAGGCGTAGGCAAGCAGGATGCCGGCGACGATGTTGATCTGAAAGAGGCCGACGAGACGGCCGCGCAGGCGCGCGGGGGCGAGCTCGGCGAGGTAGACCGGGCCAAGGACGGAGGAGCCGCCGATGCCGAGCCCGCCGATGAGTCGGAAGCAGAGCAGGGAAGGCCAGTTCCACGCCAGCGCGCATCCCAGTGAAGAGACGAGGTAGAGCAGGGCCATGATGCGGAGAGCTTCGCGGCCTCCGATTCTTTGGCCGAGCGGGCCGGCTCCGATAGCGCCGGCGACGGTGCCCCAGAGCGCGATGGAGACGGTGAGCCCCAGAGCTCCGGCGCTGAGGTGGAAAACTTCAGTGAGCTGATGGGTAGTGCCGGCGATGACTGCGGTATCGAACCCGAAGAGGAGGCCGCCGAGCGCGCCGACCAGCGTGCTGCGGAGAAGGAGAGGATTGAGTCGCATAGGCCAGGGTACAGGGTACAGGGGGCAGGGTACTGCGTACAGGGCGCACGGGGCGGGGAGTTGGGGGCTACAGGGTCCAGGGTCGTGGGTACTGCGCGGGGGGAATCGAGGTTACGGATTCCTGCGAGTGCGGGGACGTAGCCGGGAAGCCGCGGCCGCGAAGAAGGAAGCCGAGGTTACGGGTTCCAGGTCGCAGTTACGGATTCGGCATGGTGGTGGAGAGGGGCGCGTGGATAGAATCACGGATCACGGCGCACAGTGAGTCCCGGAAGTCTGCGCGCATTCACAATGCATGAACTGAGCGCGACGGAGTGCGCTTCAGCGGAGGATGCATGGGCGGGAATCTGGCACTGCGCGAGCAGGAGTCGGCAGAGATCAGCGAAGGCCGGAGACAGCGTCTGTTCCTCGTATTGGGGAGGGATCCGGAGGAGCCGGCGCCGTTGAGGGACGACGCGACGGAGATCGCATCCGTGGTGGACATCGCCACCCACAAGCTGGTGTGCGACAAACCCGCGGACGAATTCCTGCCGACGACAAAGGTCAATCCAGCCGAAAAGTCAGCCGACACTGCGGAGGACGAGTGGAAGGGGCAACCGGCCTGGGCGAGGCAGATACCGGATGAACTGATTGTGGCAGCGGCGGTGCTGGGAGCATGCATCGGGTTTCCGATCGGAACGGCGGCGTCAGGAGTCGTAGTGGGGTTCTTTGGCGGCGTGGTGGGAGCGTTGGTCGGCGCCGCAACTGTGCTGGCGATCGCCCGGTACCTGGATCTGATTTTGCGTGTGGTCCTGGTTCTGCTGGGGTCCGCGATCGTTTACGTGCTGACGCACCAGGGTTGAGAATCAGGCTGCGGGGATGGAGCCTGACGTTGGATCGGAGCCGGGGTCAACGATGAGATCTGAGCCTGGCGAGGCGCCGGGCTCGTCAGATTCGGCGAGACGGCGGCGAGAGGGGCGCTTGGTGTTGCGAAGGCGCAGGAGCAGCTGCATGGGGTGCAGAGGCTTGTCGAGCAACTCGAAGTCATAGCCGCGGCGGCGCGCATCGCAGAGCAAATCGAGAGCACAGGCTTCGCCGGAGAAGAGCAGAACGCGGCAGTTGTTGCCGGCGCGGCGCAGGGCGATGGCGAGATCGATGCCGCTGAGATCGGGCATCATGACATCGGTGAGCAGGACGTCGGGGGGCTGGTCCATCGCGCGGACGAAGGCGCGGTTGGGGCTGTGAAAGGGGTACGCCTGGAAGCCGTGGCGAGTGAGAATGGTGGCCAGGGTTTCGGCGATGATCCATTCGTCATCGACGATGTAGACGCGCTGGACGGCTGGGTCCGGGGACGGCGATTGCGTCACGAGGCGGCTCCGTGGTGCTGAAGGGCTGAAACTGCAAGGGCACGGCCTAACGATTGTCGGATCAGCGAAACAGGAATGGGGAGACCCAGCAGAAAAAACAAAGTGCTGCAATCCGGCGTATGTGAGATGTGGGCCTGTGGAAAGTCGTTGCCTTCTCTGGATAAAAGATAGCCATTCGCGAGGGACGGGAGATCGCTGGAAGGGCCGACAGGGTTGGCTTTGGAGCGGATCGCGCCAGTCCGGGTAGGTTCGCAACGGGCCATAGAAGGGCTGAGGAAAACCGGCTTTGCAGTGGCGGGATGCCACTGCTAGACTTGTAGTTGAAGGGATCGTCTGAAACGGTCCCTTTTTTGTTTGGGATTTTTGGCAAGGATGAGCATTCTCTGCGGAGGGTAATCGACTCCAACGGGGGATAGAGTTACGACAGACCGCTCCTCCGGAAATGGGAATCCCGCACTGTTTGCAGATTTGTTAACATTGATAAGTGTTGGAAATCAAAGGCGCAGCGCAGCACGGTGAGAAGGGCTCTGCACTGATTCTTCAACAAAACATTACCTGAGTACTTGATCCCCCAAATGGTCGGTTGACCTCACATCAGCCTGCTGGTAACTTTCAAGCCACAAACCAAAACAGCAGTACAGTTACCAGCTGTCTTGCCCTGGCTTCGAAAGATCGACTTGAGGGGTTCTCCGGGAACATCCGGAAAATTAGGCATTGCGCACGCGTTATTACATCATTTTCGTCGCACGTGAGAAGGACGGGCGTCTCCGCAAGATCCCGATCCCGCTCTACTATGCCGGCGTGTTTGTGGCGGCGGCCGTGGTGGGCGCCTTCACGATCACCGGGATGGCGGGGTCGTATTCTCGCATGCTGCTGAAGACGGCGAGCTTCAATCAGGTGCGCGAGCAGCAGGAAGCGTTGCGCAAGGACTACAGCCAGTTGCAGCGCGAAGCACACGAAAAGGACATTCAGGCGGCGAGCCTGGGCTCGCTGGCCAGCGAAGTGAGCGCGCTCTACGGGCTGCGCAAGAGTCTGGTGGCGAAGGCAGCGACCACGCCGGTGGCGGCGGGCAGCGCTGATCCGGCATCGGCTCCGTTTACAGAACAGGCTTACGTGCAGTCGCTGGATCAGCTGTCGCTGCTGCGGTCGAGCGCGCTGTCGGGCGGGTTGCGGATGTTCAGCTCGGGGATGGCAGCGAATGTGCCCGCGGACTGGGTGAACCTGGCGGGAGCGCCGTCGCTGTGGCCGATCATGGGACCCATCACGAGCAGCTTTGGCGAGCGCGAAGATCCGTTCAACGGAGAAGGCGCGTTCCACGCGGGCGTGGATATTTCGGGGACGTTTGGCGAGGCGGTTCGCGCAACGGCGGATGGCACGGTCGAGGTGGCATCGATGGCCAGCGGCTACGGGCGCGAGATCGTGGTGAATCACGGCAACGGGATCGAGACGCTGTACGGACACTTGTCGGGTTTCGCGGTGACGGCAGGGCAGGAAGTGAACCGCGGCCAGGTGATCGGCTATGTCGGCATGAGCGGGCGCTCGACGGGTCCGCATCTGCACTATGAGGTGCGCATCCACAACACGCCGGTGAATCCCTACCGGTATCTGCGCGAGACCGCGCAGCAACTGGCGACGGCGGACGACGCTGTGGGATTGGGCAAGGGCGGAAAGTAAGACAGCGTTCGGCGTTCGGCGTTCAGCGTTCAAACGGCCAGACTCGCTGATTCGATCGTTTCCGAGTCTGAGGTAAGCTGGCAGTCATGCTCAGGAGCGTGACGCCTTTCTTCATCGTGGACAATTTGCAGGAGACGATCGGCTTCTACGAGTCGAAGCTGGGTTTCCACGTGCAGTACAGAGGCGGCGGCGACGCAGAGACCGAGGACTACTGGGTCTTTGTCGGCCGCGATGCCGTGATGCTGATGTTCAAGGCCATCGCGCCGAATGTGCATCCGCAGCCGAATTCTTCACGACACGGCTACGCGCGGTGGGATGCGTACATCTTCACTGATGATCCGGACGGACTGTATGCGGAGTTCGCGGGCCGCGGGCGTGGCGATGCACAGCGAACTGGCCGACACGAGCGACGGGCTGCGGGCGTTTGAGGTCGCGGACAACAGCGGGTATGTGTTGTGCTTTGGGCGGCCGCTGGGGAAGTGAGGGGGAGGAGTGCGAAAGGGTTCTTGGGGTCAGCGCGCCCGCGGTCTGCGCCCACAAGGAAGCACCTTGGGGCGAGGTTTTCGTCAAATGCTGACAAGTAGGTATGGTTAAGCAGCTATCGATCTGCTGTCTGCTCCAACCATAAGACAGACTGACTGTTCGGAAGCAGTAGAGCAACCACCTGGAAGCTTATCGATGACGATCTCCATCTCGCTTCAGGAGTTGTATCAACTCCGTAAGAGATGAACTCGCAAGATCGCTGTTGGAAATGAACTCCGCTTCGCGCATGCTCAGCCCTTGTTTAATCCACCCGATATCGGAGTAAGGTGACAAATGGGGAACGAAGCGCTCTCGGTTGAGCCTCTGAGGTTCATCCAGGTACATCCGAGTACCAGCCTCGGTGCGGGAGAATCAGATTTCCCTTAAAGTAGGCAACAAATAGCGAAGCGTCTCTGCTGGTTCCGGCATAAGGCTGTCCCCACAGAACCTGCATGCTATAGCCTTGTGCGCGGACTGTGCAGAAATTCTCGACATCTCGCTCGCTCCAGGCTTTCGCTCCGAACTCAAATTCGATGTCGGTCCGTGCATGAATTGCGGCACACTGTTCCTCGATAAGGGCAAACAATTTGCGGACGTTCGCTCTTACCATTTCCAGACCGTTGCCTTGACCAAGTGCGCTTAGGGCAGCTTCGTATTCAAGCTGCCTCAGGCATAATCTCCGGCTTCATCAAGCACGGTACGCGGACGTGTGTGGTCGTTTCCTCAGCGGCTGTAAAACCCTCGCTCTCGAACACCAGCTTTATCGCAGATTCAAGGTCCTTGCTGAGGATTGACCGAACATTCTTGCGCTCTTCTTCCCCCGCGCCCGGTTGAAGCCGGTAGCAAATCGGAAATTTGATATGGCCCAAATTGAATGGCATGTTTTCCGGCTTCGGCTCGCCGTACGCTGCGTTCATGATGGCAATGATGCGAGGGTGCCCATGTTGGCTCAATGCATAGCCATATTCAATTAGTACGTTTGGATTGGGCATGGGCCTACCGCTCTCCCGAACTCCTACGAAGGTGAGATCCGG
Source organism: uncultured Acidobacteriaceae bacterium (assembly GCA_963705765.1). Taxonomy (GTDB): domain Bacteria; phylum Acidobacteriota; class Terriglobia; order Terriglobales; family Acidobacteriaceae; genus Palsa-343. Next base: position 272,271 of record CAVPKU010000052.1, read on the forward strand.
AACGAAGATAACGGCTTCTTCAATCTTTGTGAGAATGGTTTCGAATATCGGGGGCGATCCGGGAACATTCAAAGTGTCTCGGTCAACAAGGAGTTCTCCCCCTCGGGGCGTCCTGAACGGTAGCATCAGCCGAAATGCGTTTGAGCGCGTCTTTCAGCGCCCGCTCGATAAAATTTCGACCCGTAAGCGTGGGCCTGTCACTCTGCCATGAGAAAAAGATCGCGTTACCCACTTAACGTAACCTCTGTCTTCATCGGCGTCGATAATGCGTTGCGCCCTTGACCATGTTACTGTGCTCATTTCGAGCCTTGGTCGCCGTTACGCAGTTTGCTACGTTGTTATTTCCTAAACGGTTGCTGGTCGGTGATCTTTGGGCGCTCGGCGGGCTGGGCCTGGAGTTCTTTTGCTGTCGCCTGGACTTCGCGGAAGAAGCGCAGGAAGTTGCCGCCGAGTATCTTGTGGCAGTCTTCGGCGGAGTAGCCGCGCTTCATCAACTCAGCGGTGATCTTCGGCAGATCCGCAGCGGAGTCGATGCCTTCGGGTGAGGATGGGATGCCGTCGAAGTCCGAACCGAGGCCGACGTGGTCGATGCCGGCGACCTTCGCGACGTGGTCGATGTGGTCGATGAGGGCGCTGAGGGGCGGGCGGGGAATCTTCGCGGCCCACTGCTTGTCGAGCGCGTCCGTCATTCCATAGGTGACGGTCTTGCCCTCGGCTTTCCACTGCGCGATCTGCGCATCTTCACCGGCTTTGCGCTCGGCGGCCTGCGCCTTCCATGCCTGCCACCACGCATCGGAGATGAATCCGGAGTAGAAGTTGACCATGACGACGCCGCCGTGGCTGGAGGGTCCTCCACTGCGGGCCACAGCACGGAGCATATCGTCGGTCATGTTGCGAGGGACGTTGGTGAGGGCGCGCGCCGCGGAGTGCGAGGCGAAGACGGGCGCGCGCGAGGTAATGACGGCGCGATAGAAGGTCTTGTCGGAGACGTGGGAGATGTCGACCATCATGCCGAGGCGGTTCATCTCGTAGACGACGTCTTTGCCGAAGTCCGACAGGCCGTCCTGGGTGTGCTTCACGTTCGGATCGTCCGCGTCGCCGGAGGAATCGGCCCAGTCGTTGGAGTTGGACCAGGTGAGCGTCATGTAGCGGACGCCGAGTCGGTAGTAGTCCCGCAGGAGGGGGATGGAATCCTCGATGGAGTGGCCGCCTTCAATGCCCATGAGCGCGGCAAGCTTGTGCTCGCGATGGGCACGCTCGATGTCCTCGGGCGAGTAGGCCATCATCATCTTGTCGGGGTGCGCGGCGGCTTGCTGGAGGACCGTATCGATGAGCTCCAGCGTGCGGCGCGCGTCGTGGCCCTCGTTCAGCTTCGGCTCGACCCAGATGGAGAAGAACTCGGCACCGAGGTTGCCCTGCTTCGCCGATTCGAAATTGAGATAGCCACCATTGAGGGGATCGGTGAGGTCGTAGTGGTCATCGAGCATGCGCTGCGGCGTGTCAGCGTGCGTGTCGATGACGATGGCGGAGCGGTGGACGGCTTCGGGACTGGCGGCGGCGTGATGGGTCACAGGTTTTGAGCTGGGCTTGGTTTGGGCTACGAGGGACAAGCTAAGGGCGAGGATGGCGAAGGGCCGCAGAGGCTTCATACTGGATTTCCGGTAAGGGGATTGTAGCAATGGGGGAGCGTAGGACCAGCCGCGAGGAGAGCCGCTTGACGATGGTACGGCTTAGCCGTACTATTACCTTGGATTGGCTGTCCGGGTCCGGCATCGTTCCACGAGGTTCGGGGGAGAAGAGAATGACACTAACTTCCCCACATGCGCTACGAATGGGACTTGCAAAAGGACGACGAAAATCTTCGGAAGCACGGTCTTCGCCTTGCCGACGGCGTCCCGGCCCTCGATGATTCCTCTTCCGAGTTTTGGATCGATGACCGTTACGATTATGGAGAGGAGCGGATCATCACCCTGGGACTTGCGCCGAACGGAATCTTGTACGTTGTTTCTACGGAAATCGCGGAGGATCTGACGCGGATCATCTCAGTCAGGAAAGCCGAAGCCTATGAAAAAGACTGGTATTATCAGGGTCGTCCATGAGCCCGGCGATCCGCCCCTGAAGACAGATACCGACTGGGTAAGAATCGACGCTCTCACGGACGAACAGATTCACGCGGCGGCACTTTCTGATCCCGACGCCCAGCCGCTGCCACGCGACGGGCGTGGATTGACAAAGCTCGTCAACGTAAAGAAGCTGCGTGAGAAGCTCGGCATGACTCAGGAGACGTTTGCTGAGATTTACAGGATACCTATTGGTACACTTCGCGATTGGGAGCAGAGGCGCAAAAATCCGGACGCGCCCGCTCGTGCGTATCTTCAGGTCATCGCGAGCAACCCGGACGCGGTGGCCGCACTCCTGAAATCGAGCATCCTCGCAAGAAGCCTCTGGGCTATTTCTCCCCAAAAGTCCAGTCGGTGACTGGTGCGATCGCGGTGATCACTTCTCTGCGTTCTTTCCAGGCGCCCAGCAAGTAGTCGTGGTTCATTTTCGCGATCACTTCGAGCGGAATCTCCTTGGGGCAGACGCCGGTGCATTCGCCGATGTTGGTGCAGCTGCCGAAGCCCTCAACGTTCATCTGCGCGACCATGCGCACGGCGCGGTGATCCTCTTCGGGTTTTCCTTGCGGGAGGATGCCGAGGTGGGCGATCTTCGCTCCGGTGAAGAGCGCGGCCGACCCGTTGGGACAAGCGGCAACGCAGGCACCGCAGCCGATGCAGGCGGCAGCGTCCATGGCGCGATCGGCAATTTCCTTGCCGATGGGGAGGTTGTTGCCGTCCTGAGCGCCTCCCGTGGAGACGGAGATGTAGCCGCCGGACTGGATGATGCGATCGAAAGAGCGGCGATCAACGACGAGGTCCTTGACGAAGGGAAAAGCGCCGGAACGCCAGGGTTCGAGGATGAGCTCTTCGCCATCTTTGAAATGACGCATGGTGAGCTGGCAGATGGTGGTGGCGGGCATCGGGCCGTGCGCGACGCCGTTGATCATGAAGCCGCACATGCCGCAGATGCCTTCGCGGCAGTCGTGATCGAAGGCAACGGGCTCCTCGCCTTTTTCGATCAGTGTTTCGTTCAGCACGTCGAGCAGTTCAAGCACGGACATCTCGCCGTTCTCGACGTTGACGGGATAGCTAACGAACTTGCCCTGGGCCGCTGGATTCTTCTGCCGCCAGATGGTCAATGTGACTTTCATTACTTGTAACTCCTCTGGCTCGGGTGAACGTACACGAACTCCAGTGGCTCCTTATTCAGTTCAGGAGGATTGTTGGGGCCGGGCCAGCCCCACGCGGCCACATAGCTGAAGTGCTCGTCGTCGCGCTGCGCTTCGCCTTCGGGGGTTTGGTACTCCTCGCGGAAGTGGCCGCCGCAGGATTCATCGCGGTCAAGGGCATCGATGCACATCAGCTCGCCGAGTTCGAGGAAGTCGGCCACGCGGCCGGCCTTCTCGAGGCTCTGGTTGAGGTCGTCGCCGGAGCCGGGAACGTTGACGTTCTGCCAATATTCTTCGCGGAGCGCGCGAATTTTCCCGATGGCGCTCTCGAGGCCTTTGGCAGTGCGCGACATGCCGCAGTCGTCCCACATGATCTTGCCCAGTTCACGGTGGAAGGAGTCGACGGTGCGCTTGCCCTGGACGGAGAGTAGTTTCGCGACGCCTTGTTCGGTGGACGCGAGCGCTTCCTGAACGGCGGGATCATTGGGTTTCACCGGTTTGGGCTTTGCACTCGCGAGATAGTTGCCGACCGTGTAGGGAAGGATGAAGTAGCCGTCGGAGAGGCCCTGCATGAGCGCGCTGGCGCCGAGGCGATTCGCCCCGTGGTCGGAGAAGTTGGCTTCGCCGAGAACGAAAAGGCCGGGGATGGTGCTCTGCAACTGATAGTCGACCCACAGGCCGCCCATGGTGTAGTGGATGGCGGGGTAGATGCGCATCGGGACCTTGTACGGATCCTCGTCGGTGATGCGCTGATACATGTCGAAGAGGTTGCCGTAGCGCTCGCGGATCGTCTCGACGCCGAGACGGCTGATGGCATCGCTGAAATCGAGATAGACGCCGAGTCCACTCTCGCCGACGCCGCGGCCCTCATCGCAAACGGCTTTGGCATTGCGGGAAGCGACGTCGCGAGGGACAAGGTTGCCGAACGCCGGATATTTGCGTTCGAGATAGTAGTCGCGCTCCTCTTCGGGGATCTGGTCAGGCTTGCGCTTGTCACCTTTTTGCTTGGGCACCCAGATGCGCCCGTCGTTGCGCAGCGACTCGGACATGAGCGTGAGCTTCGACTGGTAGTCGCCGGTGACCGGAATGCAGGTGGGATGAATCTGCGTAAAGCAGGGATTGGCAAAGAGCGCCCCGCGCTTGTGCGCGCGCCAGATGGCGGTGGTGTTCGATCCCTTCGCGTTCGTTGAGAGGTAGTAGACGTTGCCGTAGCCGCCGGTGGCGAGAATGACCGCGTCGGCCAGATGCACGGCGAGCTTGCCGGTGATGAGGTTGCGCGTGACGATGCCGCGCGCCTGGCCGTCGATGACGATCAGGTCGAGCATCTCGGTGCGCGGATACATTTTCACCTGACCCGTGTCGACCTGGCGCTCAAGCGCCTGATAGGCGCCGAGCAGAAGCTGCTGGCCCGTCTGGCCGCGGGCGTAGAAGGTGCGCGAAACCTGCGCGCCGCCGAAGGAGCGGTTATCGAGAGTGCCGCCGTATTCGCGAGCGAAAGGAACACCCTGGGCAACGCACTGATCGATGATGTGGACGCTGTTCTGCGCGAGGCGATAGACGTTGCCTTCGCGAGCACGGAAGTCGCCACCTTTCACGGTGTCGTAGAAGAGGCGGTAGATGCTGTCGCCGTCGTTCTGATAATTCTTGGCGGCGTTGATGCCGCCTTGCGCGGCGATGGAGTGCGCGCGGCGGGGTGAATCCTGAAAGCAGAAGCACTTGACGTTGTAGCCGAGCTCACCGCAGGTCGCTGCAGCCGAGGCGCCCGCGAGTCCGGAGCCGACGATGATCAGATTGTGGCGGCGCTTGTTCGCAGGGTTGACGAGCTTCATCTCGAAGCGGGCGTTGTCCCAGGCTTCCTGAATGGGGCCGGCCGGAATTCTTGCGTCCAGTTTGATGGTCATGGTTATTTCACCCACCCGGCGAGCACGGCGACTGGAATCGAAATGTAACCGACGGTGATCAAAATTGCGATCCACAGCGCCGCTTGTTTCAGCACCGGTGTGTGACGAGGGTGATTCATGCCCAGCGTCTGGAAGGCGCTCCAGATGCCGTGCCGCAGATGGAACCCAAGGAGGATCATCGTGACGATGTACCAGGCCGAAACCCACCAGACGCTGAAGCCGGCGACGACGTTGTAGTAAATGTCGGTGTCGCTGAAGGCTGGGGCGCCGGGGTGCAGCGTGCCCGCAGTGAACTGGAGCAGGTGGAAGATGACGAAGGCCAGGATGATGGGGCCGCTCCAGTACATGGTGCGATCGGCGTAGTTGGAGGCGACCGATTTCTTCACCTTGTAGCCGACCGGCCGCGCTTTGCGGTTAATCAGCGCCAATTGCACAGTGGCCCAGATGTGGAGCAGAACCGAGACGAGGAGGCCGATGCGAGCGAGCCACAGCAATTCGCCGAGACTCTTGAGGAATTTTCCGTAGGCGTTCAGGCGTTCGCGGCTCTCGAAGATCTGCAGGTTGCCGGCGAGATGGCCGATGACGAAGAGGAACAGGATCGCTCCCGTCACCGCCATGACTGCTTTTTTGCCGTTGGTGGATTGCCAGAAACTCGGCGCCCGGGGTTCACGAATCTGTTCGCGCGATCCAGCGATTGCCGTACTCATCGCGCTTTTCCAGCTCTGGATTTCATCACTGTCTGAGGATCCTCGGTTGCGGTGGTTGGGGGTAGCTGCCGGCCTATGGGGGTACGGCGGTGGAAATCTGACTCTGAGGGCAACTCTTTATTATTCGTGGTAGAGAGAAGCAGCGTCAAGGACTGGCCGTCCAGGCGGACGCGCCTTCGGCGCAAAGGCAGTGGGTGCGCGAAGGGCTTAGTGCCTGTTCTGTCGAAGCGTGCAGACAATCCTGGCGATCTGGAGTTCCTCTTCGCTGGGAAGAACTTTGACTTTCGCGCAGAGAGCCGGATCGCCGCTGGTGATGCCAAGGAAGTCGAGGCCGTCGCAGATCCAGTCACGCACGCCGCTACTGTGCTCGCCGATGCCGCCGGTGAACACCAGCAGGTCGAGGCCGCCAAGCTCGGCGGCGTACGCGCCGATCCATTTGCGAACAGCATGGGCGAAGACGGCGATGGCGAGCTTCGCTTTTGAATCGCCCTTCGCGGCGGCGTCTTCGAGCAGGCGCATATCGGACTCGCCTCCTGAAAGCGCGAGAAGGCCGGAGTCGTGGTTGAGCAACGACTCGAGCTGATCGGCGCTGAGCTGCTCGGTGCGCATGAGGAAGAGAACAACGCCGGGATCGAAGTCGCCGCTGCGGGTGGCCATGGGGATGCCGCCGACGGGGGTCATGCCCATGCTGGTGTCGATGGATTTGCCCTGGCGCAGCGCGACGAGGCTGGCGCCGGATCCGAGATGCGCACAGACGACGCGGGCCGGAATCGACGCTCCCAGCTGGATGACGATCGATTCGTAGGAGAGGCCGTGGAAGCCGTAGCGCTCGATGCCGAGGTCGTAGAGTCGTTGCGGAAGAGGGAAGTGGCGCGCAGTTTCCGGCATCGTGCTGTGGAAGGCGGTATCGAAGCAAGCGTATTGCTGTGCCTCCGGCAGCAGCTTTTCCGTGTCACGGATGAGCGCGATGGCGGCGGGAATATGGATGGGCGCGAATTGCGTGGCGGCTTCGAGTTTTTCAAGCAGAGCGTTGTCGATCAGGCGGTGTTCGCGGAGATGCGGCCCGCCATGGACGACGCGATGGCCGATAGCGGCGGGCGATCGTGGCCGAGTCGGTCCATCTGGCCGAGGATTTCCTGAAGGGCGTGTCCCTGGGAGTTGAGCCGGTAGGCTTCGTCGAGCAGCTTCTTGCCGTTGGCGTCCTTCACTTCGAGGCGGCCGTTAGGACGGCCGATGCCGCTGGCTCCGCCGGAGAGCAGGAGCTCGGATTGCACTCGCCGGCAGGATGCCGGTAGAGGCCGAACTTCAGCGACGAGGAGCCGCTGTTGACGGCGAGAACTCGTTCTTCGTTGGTGGTCAATGGGGTGGCCTCACTCACCAGGGCCACGTCCAGTTGCGAATTTCGGGCTTGTCGATGCCCCAGGTGTGGGCGTAGTTCAGGTTGTCGATGATTTGATTGCGGAGCCACTCCTGCGCGTGGGCGCCGATATCTTTGAGGCGTGGAACGCGATCGATGATGTCGATGGCGAGGTTGAAGCGGTCGACGTTGTTCTCGATGGCGAGCTCCAGCGGTGTGTTGATGTTGCCCTTCTCCTTGTAACCGCGGACGTGGATGTTGTCGTGATTGTGCCGCCGGTAGGTGAGCCGGTGGATGAGCAGGGGGTAGCCGTGGAAGTTGAAGATGACGTGTTTGTCGCGGGTGAAGAGGGAATCGAAGTCGGTGTCGGAGAGGCCGTGGGGGTGCTCGCTTTGCGGCTGCAGGCGAAACAGATCGACGACATTCACGAAGCGCAGCTTGATGTCGGGGAAGTGTTCGCGCAGGATGGCGGCTGCGGCAAGAGCTTCCATGGTGGCGATATCGCCAGCGCATGCAAGAACCGCGTCCGGCTCAACACCATTGTCGGTACTGGCGAAGTCCCAGATGCCAATGCCCTTGGTGCAGTGGCGGATCGCATCGTCCATATTGAGGTACTGGAGGTGATGCTGCTTGTCCGCAACGATGACGTTGACGTAGTCGCTGGAGCGCAGGCAGTGATCGGCGACGCTGAGCAGGCAGTTCGCGTCGGGCGGCAGATAGATGCGCACGACCGAAGCGCTCTTGTTGGCGACGACGTCGAGGAAGCCCGGATCCTGGTGGGAGAAGCCGTTGTGATCCTGGCGCCAGACGACCGAAGTGATGAGGAGATTGATGGAGGAGACGGCGGCGCGCCAGCGAATTTCTGCTTGGACTTCTCCAGCCACTTCGCGTGCTGGTTGAACATCGAATCGATCACGTGAACAAAAGCTTCGTAGCTGGAGAAGAAACCATGGCGGCCGGTGAGCACGTAGCCTTCGAACCATCCTTCGAGGGTGTGCTCGCTGAGCATCTCCATCACGCGGCCGGTGGGGGCAATGTCCGTGCCGTCGGAGTCTTCGGGAAGGATGTCTTCCATCCAGGTCTTGGGACTGGCTTCGTAGATGGCCTGTAGCCGGTTCGACGCGGTTTCGTCGGGGCCGAAGACGCGGAAGTTATCGGGATTGGCGCGCATGATGTCGCGCAGGAAGTGCGCGAGGATCTCGGTGGGTCCGGCGTAAAGGGTTGCGGGCTTATCGAACTGACAGGCGTAGTCGCGGAAATCGGGCATGCGCAGCGGGCGGCGAAGAAGTCCACCGTTGGCGTGGGGATTGGCGGTCATGCGGCGCTTGCCTTCAGGAGCCAGCGCGCGAAGGTCGGCGACCGGTGTGCCCTTCTCGTCGAAGAGTTCCCAGGGCTTGTAGCTCTTGAGCCATTCTTCGAGCACGCGCAGATGCTCGGGGTTCTCAGCGACTTCGAGGATCGGCACCTGGTGGGCGCGCCAGAAACCTTCGACCTTGTGGCCGTCGACTTCTTTGGGACAAGTCCAGCCTTTGGGCGTGCGCAACACGATCATGGGCCAGCGGGGCCATCCGGCACCGGCTCCGGCGAGCCGGCCCTGGTCGCGCGCTTCGCGCTGGATGGTGCGGATGCGGTCGATGCACTGCTCAAGCGTGGCCGCCATCAACTGATGCATGGTGTGCGGTTCGTCGCCTTCGACGAAATGCGGCTCCCATCCGTATCCGCGGAACAGAAATTCAAGTTCTTCATGAGGAATACGCGCGAGGATGGTGGGATTGGCGATCTTGTAGCCGTTGAGATGAAGCACGGGCAGGACGGCGCCGTCACGCACCGGGTTGAGAAACTTGTTGCTGTGCCACGAGGTCGCGAGGGGGCCGGTCTCGGCCTCGCCGTCGCCGACAACGCAGGTGACGATGAGGTCGGGGTTATCGAACGCGGCGCCAAACGCGTGGGAGAGGCTATAGCCGAGCTCGCCGCCTTCGTGGATGGAGCCGGGCGTTTCCGGCGTGCAATGGCTGCCGATGCCGCCGGGGAAAGAGAATTGCCGGAAGAATTTGTGCAGGCCCTCGAGGTCCTGGCTGATGTGGGGATAGACCTCGGAGTAGGTGCCTTCCATCCACGCATGCGAGAGCGTGGCAGGCGCGCCGTGGCCAGGGCCGGCGACGTAGATCATATCGAGGTCGAGCTTGCGGATGAGGCGGTTCAGATGGACCCAGAGGAACGTCTGGCCGGGATCGGAGCCCCAGTGGCCGAGCAGGCGCTTCTTGATGTGCTCCGGCTTGAGCGGCTCGCGCAGCAGGGGATTTTCATAGAGGTAGATCATGCCGGCGCACAGATAATTGCAGGCGCGCCAATAGGCATCCATGTGGCTGAGTTCGTGGTCGCTGAGAATTTCGGGAAGGGTGGCGACGGACGCGGTCATGAAGGACCTCGATTCTCGACACGGAAGGTCGTTGGGATAACAGTAAGATGCGCGGGACGTGGTGTCGAGGTGCGGGATGTGAATTTGTGGCCGAGGGAAGGGCGATTCGCAAAAAGCTGTTGGCAAAAAACTGTTCGCGAAAGGCGGAGGCGACTGTGTGCGAGCGTTCAGGGTTGGTGCTTTTTCGCTGGTCGCCTTTCGCTAAAAGTCTCTGGCTAAAGCCCTTCGCTAACCACTTCTCGCTATCCCTGCGATTTCCAGCTCTAATCCGCCGAATTCGGGATGGTCGTTTTCGCGGAGGCGCCAGGCGAGATCGATGATGGAGTCGGGCGCGAGGTTGAGCTCGCGGACGCGATCGGCGAGGTTCCAGCCGACGGCGGAGAAGGTCACGCCCTGATTAACGCGGAGGCGGACATGTTTCTCCTTCATGAAGAGCGGAGGCGCGATCAGGCGGACGTTCCGCGCGATGAAGATGGGCTCCTCGTTGCCCATGCCGTAGGGTTCCAGCCGACGGAGCCAGGAAAAGAGCTGGGCGTTGATCTGGTCGAGTTGCAGACTCGCATGGCATGCGAGCGGATTGCCGAGGTCTTCTTCGCGCAGGTGCAACGCTGCGTAGTCCGACAGGCGTGCGCGCAGTTCGTCGACGCGATCGGCAGGAAGCGAGAATCCGACGGCGTGCGCATGGCCGCCGAAGCGGGTGAAAATTTCGTGGCAGCTCTCGATCGCATCGAGGAGATGAAACGTCGGGATGGAACGGCCGGAACCATACGCCTCGCCGTCCTCGCGAGTGACGACGAGCGCCGGCTTGCCAGTTTGATCGACGATGCGCGAGGCGAGGATGCCAATGACTCCACGGTGCCAGCCGTCGCCATCCATGACAATGCAGCGAGTTTCGCGGAAGCAGGGCTCGTCGAGGCGGGCGGTGATTTCGGCCAGCATGGCGGCTTCGGCGGCGCGGCGCTCCTGGTTGAGGCGCTCCAGTTTGGCGGCGAGATCGCCGGCGCGGGCATCGTCCTTGGTCGTGAACAGTTCGATCACCTCGGAGGCAATATCCATGCGGCCGGCGGCATTGATACGGGGTGCGAGGCGGAAGGCGACGTCGATGGGTGTGAGCGGGCGGCGAGCGGTGTCGATCTGCGCTTCGCGCATGAGCGCACGGAGCCCGGAGCCTACCGGACGGCGGAGTTGGGCGAGGCCGAGCGCGACAAAGACACGGTTCTCGCCCAGGAGGGGAACGGCGTCGGCGATGGTGGCGATGGCGAGCATCTTGAGGAACGACGGGAGGATTTTGGTGCGCGCGCGTTCGAGGTCCCAGCCTTCGAGCAGCGCCTGGGAGAGCTTGAACGCGACGCCGGCACCACAGAGATGGCGGCATCCATAATTGCAGCCGGGCTGATTGGGGTTGAGGACAGCGAGGGCGCGCGGCACGCCGACTTCCGCCTCGGGCAGGTGATGATCGGTGACGATGAGGTCGAGGCCGAGTTCCGCCGCGGCATCGGCGGCGGCGAAGGCGCGAATGCCGGTGTCGACGCTGATGACGAGACGGACGCCTTCGCGCGCGGCGGTCTCGAGAATCTCGCGCTGCATGCCGTAGCCTTCGCGCAGACGATGCGGGATGTGAAAGCGAACGGTGCCACCGAGCCTCTCGATGGCGGTCTTGAGCAGGACGGTGGCGGTGGTGCCGTCGACGTCGTAGTCGCCGTAGATCAGGATGGGCTCCTGCGCTGCGATCGCCTGGCGCACGCGTTCAACGGCGCGATCCATGCCGAGCATGGTGTAGGGATCGAGGAGGTGGCCGATGGTGGGGTTGAGGAAGTGGTCGGCTTCGGCGGGAGTGGAAATCCCGCGGGCGACGAGCAGTTCGGCGATCAGGGGCGGGAGGCCGGCGTTGCTGGCGAGGGCCTGGGCTTCGTCGGTGCGGCAGGGATCGAGGAGCCAGCGCTGCGGCGGGCGCGGCGTGATGGGCGGAGGTGAGTCAGGAACCGTAGCGGTTACGATTGCATCCGGAGGATTCAAGGCGGCGGGCTCAGGACTGTTCGTCTTCATCCTCATCTTCGAAGACGATGTTGCCGAGGTCGCCGACCGACTCAAGAAGCTGCTGATAGCGCTCGTACCAGTCGGTAGAGGTTTCGAAGAGGAACATGATGCCCTGGTGGGGAAAGCCGAGCTGGAGGTGGCCGACCTTGCCGACGTGGCTGACGAGCAATTGCGCTTCGTCGAGTTCCGAAGTATTGCCGGGCGATTCGATGTTGAAGTCCTGCTCCTGCACTTCTTCAATGAGCAGCTCGACGTCCTCCTTCTCGAGGACCATGTCGCTCATGGTGATGAAGGTGGCGCCCGCGGCTTTGGCGGTTTCGACGAAGTCCTTCCAGCTGTCGGGATTGGTTTCGTCTTCCCAGAGGATGGAGGGCAGATCATCGCTGGCGTGAGCGGGCACACGGCGGATGCCGTGGCCTGCGATGAAGGCCACCATGTCGTCCTTGATCGACGCGAGGTTGTCGACATGCATGGAGAAAGGATTCATGGCGGAAGGCACTAGTGTAGCTGAAAGGAGTGTGCGAACCGCAAGGGAAATGGAAAGAGCGAACGAAAGACAAGCCAGGGGCGAGCGACCGCCGAGCGAGACTGTCGCGGGGGCAAAGGAGAGGGCCGCCGGGGCGGCCCTTTCGAGGAAGCGGCGGAGATCAGGAGACCTCCGCCGATTTTGTCACTGACCTAGAAGTAAACCTTGCCGGCGAGCTGAACGGCGCGTCCGGGTTGAGGATCGGCGTTCGGATCCGCGGACTGGATCACGCTGGTGATGTGGCCAAAGCTCTGGCTGGTAAAGCTGCCGCTCGGACCCGCAAAGTTGGCATGGTTAAAGGCGTTGAAGCCCTCCAGACGCAGCTGAACGTACCGCGAGCCGTCAGCATTGATCGGGAAGTTCTTCGCTACCTGGAGGTTGGTGTAGTTGAAGCCGGGGCCATGGAAGAAGTTGCGCTTCGTGTTCCCGAAAGTCCCCAGCGGTTCAAGACTGAAATCGCTGCCGTCGAACCAGGGATTGCCTGCGCTCCGCGGATTCAGCGTTTTGGGGTGGAAGTTTGAAGTGTTCGGATTGTCGCCGCAGCCAAAGAAGCTGCCGCCATCGCACCAGAGCGAACGATCCTGGCCGGTAGCGATGCCGACCGGGAATCCGCTCTGCAGCGCAGTGACGCCGGCGATTTCCCAGCCAGAGAGCGCTTCACGGAAGAACGCGTTGCGGCGTCCGAGCGCGCCTACTGGAACGGAGTAGATGTACGAGCCAACCACACGCTGGCGGGCGTCGAAGTCCGAGTCACCGTAGTTGAGGTACTGGTAGCCGGGCACGTAGATCATGGAGCGGCCCGATCCACCTCCGCCGGGCGCGGAGCCGGTCGAGCTTTCATAACCGGAGGCGTTGTCCAGCGCGTGCGACCAGGTGTAGGCGAGTGTGAACTGCATTCCATGCGTGGGCGCCTTGGTCAGGCTGGCCTGCAGGGAGTTGTAGTTCGAGGAGCCCTCGCTGTTCTGCATGCCGATGCCGGCATACCAGGGAAGACCATTCGGCAGAACGGTGCCGACGGTTCCTGGGACGACAGCGGGATTGGCAGTCAACTGCGGGAAGTACTCGTGGATGTGCGAGGAAAGCGTGGTGGTGTTGCACGGAATTCCGAAGACCGAGACGCTGCCGCTGGCGCAGGCTGCGTGACCGGCTGCGGTAATCGGATCGCCTTCATACCATGTTGCCAGGCGGCGTCCGAGCGAGCCCACATATCCAATCTGTGCCACCATGCTGCTGGGCAGAGAACGCTGGATGTTGAGGTTGAAGTTGTAAACGTAAGGGGTGTTGTATTTCTGATCGAAGGCCGACATTCCCAGGTAGTTATAGACGCTCCAGTCCACCGTTCCACCCGCCTTCGGAGGTGTGTAGGGGAAGGGATTGGCTTCGGAACCGTTGCCGGCAACGTCGGTGAACGGGTCGGCAAAGGAGGGCACGCCACCGAAGTCGGCAGCGCCAAACGATTCATGCAGGAACGGCGGATCAGTCAGGTTCTGCAGCGACTGCTCTTCCTGATCGCGATTGAAGTAGACGCCGAAGGCTCCGCGGACGGAGAAGTCATGCGCGCCCTGGGCGCCGACGAGCTTCGACGGGCCACTGTCCGGAGACCATGCGAAACCGAGCCGCGGTCCGAAGTGGTCGTAGTGGGTGGTTGGGCCGCCGGCGGCATTGCAGCCCGGGTCGCCAGGATAGAGCAGTCCCGGAGGTCCGCCAGGGAAGACTTTGGAGGTTGCCGTGTTGCCGGTGTAGCAGATGATGCCCAGACCACCGAACTGCCGGTTCTGGTTCGGTTGTTCCGCATCCCATGCGACGCCGAAGTTAATGGTCAGCGTGGGACTGGCCTTCCAGTTGTCCTGCGCGTACGCATAGCGCTCAGAGGCGACAGCATTGATGAAACCATCGCTGGTTTGCTCGTAGCCGTCAGGAACACCCATGACAAAGTCGATCAGAGGATCGCCGGAGCTATAAATGCTCCCGCCGTCGTAGTAGTAGTAGCCGTTGTTGAGATACGAGAAGGGGTTGTCGACGCGGAACTGCTCGAAGGATGCGCCGAATTTGAGTGAATGACTGCCGCGAACCCAGCTGAAATTGTCAGCATAGGTCAGGTTGGTATCGGTGCGAGGCTGAGGACCTTCGTAGCTGAAACCGAGGCTGAAGTACGGTCCGACGGACATGTACGGCAGTCCGGCCTGGCTGATATTGGGGTTGATATTGAAGCCGTACGAACTGGGCTGCACCACCTGCGAGGGCTCGACGGCGGGGAAGTTGAAGCGGAAATAGCCGCCCCGCAGCTCGTTCAGCATGCTGGTGCTGAAGGTGTGCGTGTAGGACGCGCTGAACAGCTTGAAATGCTCCGACTGCACCGAGCTGAAGCCGGGGAAGCTGCCGCCACCAAAGGTGAGAACCGAGGTGCCAGGACTGGACTCGAAGACACTCGACGCCCACACCATGTCGCGGGGGGTGGGAGTGTAGTCGACGCGCAGCACGCCCTGGTCCTGGGCTGAGGTCGCTCCGGCGTTGAAGTTGTAATACGGAACGCCACCCAGGCTGTTATTGGCTTGGGGAACGAAATTCGTCACCAGCTTTGAGGCGATGGAGTTCCACTCGGTGGTTGGGATATTGACCGTCCCGCCGGCGAAGCAGCTCGACCACGGAGTACCCGCTGCGCAGCTTCCGATCGCGAAGGGAATCGGGTTATCGGAAAGCCCGCCCGCGGCACCCGGAGCGAAGTTTTCGTCACCACTGAAATCACCGCCGAATTGCGCACTGCTCATGGTCTGAGCGTTCGTCGTCGCACCGGTGCGACTGCGGAATCCCTGATAGCCGGTGAAGAAGAACAGCTTGTCCTTCTTAATGGGACCGCCCAGGGTGCCGCCGTAAAGATTCTGATGGAACTCTGGCCGGTCGCCGGGCAGCGAGAAGTAGTTGCCGTTGTTGAGGAAGGTGTCGCGATAGTATTCAAAGCCGCTGCCATGGAGGGCGTTGCTGCCGGACTTGATGACTTCGTTGACGACCTGTCCGGAGTTGCGGGAGAACTCAGGGTTGAGCGTGCTGGTGACGATGTTCTCCTGCGCGAGAGCATCGGGGTTGACCTTGATGCCTTCGTCCTGCAGCGGTCCGTCATTGATGTCGATACCGCTGAGCAGGTAGGAATTCTGCGGCGTCTGGCTGCCGTTGGTGGAGTAGCTGCCAAAACGGTCGGAGGATTCGACGACGCCGGGCTCGAGCTTGCCAAGGCCGGCGGGGTCGCGGCCTTCGAGGGGAATCTGCTCGAGCTGATCCGAGGTGACGACCTGCTTCAGCTGGGTGTCGGAGGTATCCACCTGCACGGCACTGGCGGCAACGTTGATCGTCTGGGCCGCCGTGCCAACGCTCATCGTGGCATCGACTTCGCGATTGTCGTTCACGTTGAGGGTGAGGCCGGTCGAGGAGAAGCTCTGAAACTGCGGCGATGTCACCGTGACGGTGTAAGGGCCGCCTACCTGCAACTGAGGCAGGATGTAATAGCCCTTGTCGTCACTGGTGGTTTTGGTGGAGATGCCGGTGCTGGTGTTGAGCACGGTCACGCCGGCATGCGGAATCACCGCACCCGAGGCATCGGTCACGGTGCCATGGATCGCAGCGTAGACGTTCTGCGCGTTGAGTCGAGGCGTGGCTGCAAACAACAGAAGCAAGGACAAAAGCGCGCACAACCATAGGGAGCGCTTAGAGAACATAGTTCCTCCAAAAAGAGAAAAGGCGTTCGATTGTCGTGGGTGAGCCGACAAGAAGCCCTGATGGCGCGGTGGGTGCGTGCCAGGCGAGGGGCAATAGGCGGGTGAGTCAGCCCCAGGGGCGGGTCCCGCGTAGATCAGTACATCCAGCATGGGGACAACGAGACTGCAATTTAGCATTCTCGTTACCACTTTGTAAGGAAGCCTGAGGATCCCCTGTGGATAGGAGGAATTAGACGCTCGGAGTGACCAATGTCCTTTAGAGTGTGACGAACAGCGGATCGGGCTGGGGTCGGGAAATAAGCTCACTGGTATGGGCGCAAGGGTGCTGAATCTCCATAAAATTGGAGGAGCCTGGGTATGTCCTATGACAATATGAATCTCGTACCGGAGCTGGAGAGCTCGACGGACGGCCGCGGGGGGTAGGGAAGGAAAAAGGGTGTGGCGGAGGCCCGTAGACCTCCGCCTGTTCTATCACTGGCCTAGAAGTAAATCTTGCCGGCGAGCTGGACGGCACGTCCGGGTTGAGGATCGCTGGCGCCGCCATCCTGGACGGGCGTGACGACCGAAGTGATCTGGCCGAAGGTCCCGCCCTGGCTGGGGAAGCCGTCGCTCAGGTTGCCGTCGGGTCCCGCGAAGTTCGGGTGGTTGAAGGCGTTGAAGGCCTCCAGACGCACCTCAATGTAGCGGGGGCTGTCGGCGTGGCCCAGCGGGAAGTCCTTATACAGGGTCATGTCGGTGTAGTTGAAGCCAGGACCCGAGAAGAAGTTCCGCTTGACGTTGCCGAACGAGCCGATGGGTTCGGGCGAGAAGATCGTCGGATCGAACCAGAGATTGCCGGCGCCGCGTGGATTGCTGTGCGAGACGTGGAAGCTGGAGGTCATGGGGGTGTCGGGGCACTCGTAGAACGAGAAGGGCTCCGCACCGTTGCACCACAGCGACCGGTTGAATCCGCTCTCTCCGATGGAGACAGGGTTGCCGGACTGCAGGGTGGTGATGCCGGTGAGGTGCCATCCGCCGAGGGCCTCGTTGACCAGGTAGTTTTGCTTCCAGCTCTGGAAGAGCGGGACGACGTAGCCGTATCCGGCGCGGAAGGTGTGGCGCGCGTCGAACTCGGAGTTGCCGTAGCTGAGTTGCGAGGATCCGGGCACCCAGTTGGTGCCGGCAATGTCATTGCTGTTGCCAAAGCTGGAGCCTTCGAAGCTGGAACCATTATCGAGGGCGTGGGCGTAGGTGTAGGAAATGATGTAGTAGAGCCCGTGGGTCATCTGCTT
Source organism: uncultured Acidobacteriaceae bacterium (assembly GCA_963705765.1). Classification (GTDB taxonomy): domain Bacteria; phylum Acidobacteriota; class Terriglobia; order Terriglobales; family Acidobacteriaceae; genus Palsa-343. The sequence goes on from CAVPKU010000052.1 coordinate 289,467, forward strand.
GTTCAGGCTGACCTGCAGGGAGTTGTAGCTCGAGGTGCCGTCGGTATAGACGTGGCCAACAGAAAGGAAATTCCCAGACGCGTCGCGGAAGTCCTGCGGCGCGTTGAGCGAGAGGAACTGCGCGAAGGCCAGGCAATTCGTCGGATCGCCACCCGCCGTTGCGGTCATCGTGTTGCATTGGTTGACGGCGTCAGCGTGACCGGCCGGGGTTTCCTTGTCGGCCTCATAAGCGCGCGCCAGACGCCGGCCTAGAGAGCCAACGTAGCCGATGGTCAGGACCTGGTTACCAGGCAACGAGCGCTCGATGTTCAGGTTGAAGTTGTAGACGTAGGGCACGTCGTAGGTTGGATCGATGCCGCTCAGCTCGTACGGAGGGAACGAAGAGAAGTCGACCGCCTGTCCTGGCGTCGGGAATGCGTAGGGGAAGCGGTTGGCTTCTGACTTTCCGGCGCGGCCAGCAACGTCGGCATACGGGTTGGCGAAGCTGGGGCTGCCGCCGACGTCGCCGGCGCCAAGGCTGCTGATGCCGAACGGCGGATCTTCGAGGTTCTGCAGCTGCGCTTCTTCAGCGTCGCGATTGAAGTAGAGACCAAATCCAGCGCGGATGGCCAGCTTATGCTCGCCGGCCGGCCCGGTGAGGAAGCCCATCTGCGTGGAGGGGGACCAGTCGAACCCGATGCGCGGCGCGAGGTGATCGTACTTGGCGGTTGCGCCGTCCTGATTGTTGCAGCCAGCATCGCCCGGATAGAGCAGACCTTCCTGCGCGGTGGGGAAGACCTGCGACTGCGCGCCCGGCGTAAAGCAGATGACCCCTTTGCCGCCGTACTGCAGGTTCGCATTCGGCGTCTGGACGTCGTAGCCGATGCCGTAGTTGAAGGTGAAGGAGCTGGAGACTTTCCAGTTGTCCTGCGCGTAGCCGTAATATTCCCAGGCGCGGGCATCGATATCGGCGCCGGAACCCTGCCCATAGGACGAAGGAATGCCGACGAGGAAGTCGAGCAGCGGATCGCCCGACGTGTAGTTGCCGGAGCCGTTGAAGCCATAGCTGCCGTTGAGCGAGGCATAGAACGGGTTGTGCACGGCGTAGCGCTCGACGTGGGCGCCGAACATCATGTTGTGGTTGCCGAGAATCTTGGTGAAGTTGTCGGAGTATTGCTCGTTCTCGTCCAGACGGGGCTGCGGCCCGTTGTTGCTGAAGCCCAGCGTGAAGTAGCCGGTCACGCTCATCTTCGGCACCGCGGCCGCCGCGGGATTCTGCGGATTGATCGCGAAGCCCAGCGACGAAGGCGGCACGATCTGCGCGGGCTCGACCGCAGCGTAGTTGAAGCGGTAGTAACCGGCGCGCAGCTCGTTGAGCGTGGTGGGGCTGAACGTGTGCGTCCACGAAGCATTAAAGATCTTGATGTGGCGCGCGTTGTTCTGGGGGAATCCAGGAAGATTGGAGCCGGTGAACGGCAGCACGCTGTTGCTGGGGTTGGACTGGAAGATCGCCGAAGACCAGATCAGGTCTTTGCGCGTGGCCTGCACATCGGCGCGCAGAACACCCTGATCCTGAGCTGCGCCGCTGCCGGCATTGAAGTTGTATTTGTTGCCGACGTTGGGCGATGGCACATACTTCGACAGCAGGTTGGAGGAGATGCTGTTGAAATTTGACGTTGGCAGCTGCACGGTTCCGCCAGGGAAGCACTGGTTCCACGGCGTACCCGCGGCGCAGGCTCCGTTCGGACCCTGAATGGCAAACGGTATCGGATTGGAACTCAGGCCGCCCGCATTGGTGCCATTGATTTCGTTGGTGTCGTTGGTGAGGTCAGCAAAGCCGGAGCCATTGCGGCCGAGCTGCGCATCCGTGGGAACAATCGTCTGCTGCGTGGCGGCGGTGGCATTCCTGAAGCCCTGGTATGCGGCGAAGAAGAACAACTTGCTCTTGATCACCGGTCCGCCCAGCGTGCCGCCGTAGAGATTCTGATGGAAGATGGGGCGGTTGCCCGGCAACGAGAAGTAGTCGCCGTTGTTCAGGAACGTGTCGCGATAGTACTCGAAGCCGTCGCCATGGAACTTGTTGGTTCCGCCCTTGATGGTTTCGTTGACGATGGCGCCGGAGTTGCGGCTGTATTCAGGATTCTGCGAGCTGGTGAGGAAGGTAATTTCGCTCAGGGCATCGGGGTTGATGGTAAGCCCTTGCTGCTGGAGCGGGCCATCGTTGATGTCGGCGCCGTCGAGCAGGTAGCTGTTCATCTGCGTCTGCGAGCCGTTCGACGAGTAGTTGCCGAAGCGGTCCGAGGATTCAACGGTGCCCGGGGTGAGCTTCTGCAGGATCGAGGCGTCGCGGCCGAGAAGGGGCAACTGCTCGATCTGCTCAGCGGTGACGGTGGATTTGAGCTGCGTGTCGGAGGTGTCGACCTGGAGGGCGTTCGCATTGACCTCGACGGTCTGCGCGATGGAGCCGGTCTGCAGGGAGGCGTCGACCTCGTGGTTGTCATTCACCTGCAGGGTGATGCCGGCAACCTTGAAGGACTGAAAGCCCTGCTTGTCGATCTTGACGGAATACGGTCCGCCGATGGCGAGCTGCGGAAAGATGAAGTAGCCCTTTCCGTCGGTGACCTGTGTCGCCACAAGATTGGTGCTGGTGTTGGTGGCGGTAACGGCGGCGCCGGGGATGACTGCGCCACTGGAATCGGTCACGGTGCCATGAATGGCTGCATAGGTGCTCTGGGCATTGGCCCACGGAGTGGAGCAGAGCAGCATCATGCACACAAAAAGCAGCGCGAATGACCAGCGGTTGTGCACGGAAGTCATAACGTTCCTCCAAATGAGAAGTCGAGTTGAGATTTTGGGTCGCACACGGGAGAGGCCAGCCTGTGCTGTGGGTTGGGGATGCGTAGACCGCGGAGCGGTCCCTTTAAAGGGCTGGCGAGTGGGCAGTAAAAGACCCTGATCCGGGCCGAGCGAAACTGCAGGGGAGACAACATGGGACTACGGGAGGTCTATTAGCATTCTGGTTACCAAGTTGGGTGAGATGGTCATCATTCCGGAGGGTGAAGCATGACGGTTGACAGGTGGAAGTGACGAAGCCACAGTTGTTTGTGACGAACAGGAAGGTTTGTCGGGTCAAAAGAGGAGCGATGAGGTAAGCAAAAACAAGCAGACAGTACTATAAACAGTAGATGTGAGCGGCTTATGTATGACAAATAGGATTATTATCCCTTCATCGGACCGGGCGGGGCGCTCCCTTGTGGCTCTGGGAGTGGTCGCAATGAATTATCAAAGTATGCAACAACTGGCTATGGATGGCAGGGAGCGGCAGGCGGAGTTTTGCGCGCAGAACAAGGATCGTGCGGCGGCAAGAACGGGCTCAGAGAAGGAAAACCGGCCTGCCCCCCTGGAGGCTTAGATGCCGAGCTTCTTGACTTCCTCGTTGTAGTACTTGCGGTAGAGGATGTCCCATTCCTGCGAGCCTTCGGGAATGATGCGGCGCTGGGATTCGATCTTCTGGCGGGCGGCCTGATCGATGCGCATCTCTTCCAGCAGCATGTGCTCGAGAGCTTTGCGCGCTTCCTGGCGGATGGTGTTGCGATCCTCAAGAAAGTCGGCTTCGGGGGTCTCCGCCAGGGTATCCGCGACCACATGGGCGAGCTTGTTGAGTTTGTCGCGCGAAATTCTCACAGCACCGCCTTGTACTTGCGCGCCAGCTCGGTCTTCACCTTCTTGAACATCTCGAAGTAGCTGGCGCCGGTGCGGTTCATCTCGTCCTGGTAGGCGTCGAGGATGACGCGAACCTCTTCGTTGATGCGGTCTTCGAGGGAAAGCTCCTCAAGCAGACCGGCGCTGACCCGCTCTTCGACGGCGGGTAGTTTTGAGGTTTGAATCATTTTGGCGTCGATGAGGTGCTTTACGGTATGGCGCGCCAGGTAGCCAACGTATTCACGGGAAAAGATCATGGAACTCATTCGGAATATAGCACATGGGAGGTGAGCGGGACGCGAGCGGGAACAAGCGAACGGCGAGCGGGAAGCGAGCGGACTCCGAGCGAAGAGATCGCCGATCAGAGCCGAAAAACCGGCACGAAAAGGAGGTTACGGGCGCAGCCAGTTCTCCGTGCGCAGCTCGGGAATCCTGCCAAATTCACGAATATCGGCGGTGACGAGAATGGAATTCGTTACGAGGGCGTGGGCGGCGATCAGCAGATCGTTACCGCTAATCGGCGTACCGGCCTTTTGGAGTTGGGCGCGCAGGCGTCCATAGTGCCGATCCGCGTCTTCTTCGAGAGGAAGCACATGGATGGTCGTGAGAACCGCATCGATCCGCTCCATCAGGCGTGGGGAATTCTTCTTTTCCCCGCCAAAGCGAAGTTCCCCAGCCACGATGATGCTGGTACACAGGGTCCGCCGTTCCGATCGAGTCATGCGGGTGATCTTCCGCGCGACGGTGCCCGTTCTGTTACGAATCACATCCGAGAGGATGTTTGTGTCGAGGAGGTATTGGGGCATCAAAGATCGACCGGGTCGATGGGCAGGTCCTCAATTTCCGGCATATCGTCTTCGGGTCCAAGAGGATCCCAGGAGGCAATCAGATCGGCAAGATCTTTGCGAGGTGCTGGTTCCAGTGTGAGACGCCCCGTAGTGGCGTCGCGGCTGAGAATGGCTTCATCGCCGGGCAGCTCGAATTCCCGGGGAATGCGGACGGCCTGATTCCTCCCATTACGGAAGAGGTGAACACGGCGGGATGGATTTCTGGTTGCCACAGAGTCAGCCCGGCATGGGCCCAGGCATATGCCAATCATTCTTTCCGCTTCGCCCCTCGAACCTTCCGGATCTCTTCCATGCGCTGGGCGATGAGTTTCTCGCGGCCTTCCTGGGTGGGGTGATAGTAGCGGCGGCCGCGCAGCGAGTCGGGCAGGCACTCCATATCCGCGACTTTGCCCTCGACGTCGTGGGCGTATTCGTAGCCCTTGCCGTAGTCGAGTTCCTTCATCAGTTTCGTTGGAGCATTGCGCAGGTGCAATGGAACAGGTTCCTGCCGGGTGTTCTCGATGTCGGCGAGGACCTCGGCGTACCCGGTGTAGAGCGCGTTCGACTTGGGCGCGAGCGCCAAATAGACGGCGGCTTCGGCGAGAGCGAGATCGCCTTCCGGCGAGCCGAGGAAGTCGACGGTCTCTTTCGCGGCTAAGGTGATGTGCAGGGCCTCCGGCGAGGCAAGGCCGATGTCTTCGACGGCCATGCGGACGAGGCGGCGCGCGACGTAGAGCGGATCCTCGCCGGCCTTGAGCATGCGGCCGAGCCAGTACATCGCAGCGTCGGCATCGGAGTTACGCACCGACTTGTGCAGCGCGGAGATGAGGTTGTAGTGCTCCTCGCCCTGCTTGTCGTACATCAGGACGCGCTGCTGCAGCGCTTCAGTGGCGGTCTCGCGGGTGATCACGCCGGTTTTCGCGCTCGCGGCGAGTTTTGCCGCCACTTCAAGGGCGTTGAGGCCGTTGCGCGCATCGCCGGATGCGTACCCGCGAGCAATTCCAGGGCTCCTTCGCCGGCGGTGAGGTGTTGGGAGCCGAGGCCGCGCTCGGAGTCGCTGAGCGCTCGCTGGAGCAGCGTCACGATCTGCTCGTCGGTGAGCGACTTGAGCGTGTAGACGCGACAGCGGGAGAGGAGCGCGGAGTTGATTTCGAAGGAAGGATTCTCCGTCGTCGCGCCGATCAGGCGAATCGAACCGCGCTCGACCCAGGGCAGGAAAGCGTCCTGCTGGGCGCGGTTGAAGCGATGGATTTCGTCGATGAAGAGGATGGTGCGCGTGCCCCAGGTGGCAGCTTTTTCCGCGTCGGCCATCACCTGCTTGATCTCCTTGATCCCGGCGAGCACGGCGGAGAACTCGATGAAAGTAGCTTTGGTGGTTTCCGCGATGATCTTGGCCAGAGTGGTTTTGCCGACGCCGGGCGGTCCCCAGAAGATCATCGAGGAGGCCTCGTCGCGATCGATCTGGACGCGGAGCGGCTTGCCCGGGCCGAGGAGATGCTCCTGGCCAAGGAACTCGTCGAGCGAACGCGGGCGCATGCGCTCGGCCAGGGGAGCGGCCACGTGCGCGGATTTCGCGTCGGGTATGGGAGCGAAGAGACTCATGACAGGTTGGGGCGTGCCCCCTTGTTGCTTCTCTGGCGCGCCGCTTCATAGAGCAGGATGCTCGCGGCGATGGCAGCGTTCAGCGATTCGACGGGTCCCGGCGTGGGAATGAAGATGCGGGCGTCGGCGTGCTCCAGAAGTTCCGCCGACAGGCCGGCGCCCTCGTTGCCGATGAGGATCGCGGCCGCATCCGCAAGATTGGCCCGGGTGCAGGGAACTGCGCTGGGGTCGGAAGCGTGCGGGACGGCGGCAAGGATCGGAATGCGGCGTTCGGCGAACGCGGCCAGGGCTGCGGCGGATTTTTCTCCGACGACCGGGATGCGAAACGCGGAGCCGGCGGAGGCGCGCAGAGCCTTTCCGTTCCAGATGCTGACGGTGCCCGGAAGCGCGATGATGCCGGACGCGCCGAAAGCCTCGGCCGAGCGGACCAGTGTGCCGAAGTTGCCGGGATCCTGCAGAGCGGCCGCCACGAGAACCAGCGGGCGCGGTCCGGCCAGAATCTCGCCGAGTGAAAAATGCGGCGTCTCGACCAGGGCAGCGATGCCCTGGGGCGATTCCGTTTCGACGGCGCTGGCGAAGACGGCCGGGTTGAGGGAGACGATGGGGACGGAGGCGGGGAGATCGAGGTGCTCGAGCCGGCGCAGGCTGCGGTGGTCGGGTTCCGCCCGAACGAACACGCTGCGCACGTGCAGGCCGCTGCGAACGGCTTCCGCAAGCAGGTGTTCGCCCTCGATGCCGATGACTTCGGTGACCTCGGGACCGATTCGAGTGAACGCGGCGCGCAGTTCACGGACCCTGGCATTCTGGCGACTCTGTACAATGCTGATGAGGCGCGAGCGATCCGAAACCGTCGGCATGGAGGGATTCTAAACCTCCGTCTGACATTGATGGATCAGGCACGGTTTCGTCTACGGACTCGCTGCTCCGATACGTTGCTGGATGGGAGAGCCTTTGTCAGCGGAGATTCTGCGCATCCATCCGGATGAGCCTGAGCCCGACCGGATTCAGTATGTTGCGACCTGCATTCGCAGCGGCAAAGTTGTCGGCATGCCAACCGACACCTTCTACGGTCTGGCCGTTGATCCGGTCAATCTCAGAGCCGTGGAAAGCATTTACGAGATCAAGACGCGGCTGAAGCAGAAGCCGTTGTCGCTGCTGGTGTCCGGGCTGTCGCAGGCCTACCAGCTGGCCCGCGAGTGCGGCACCTGCTTCGATCTGCTGGCTGAGCGCTTTTGGCCGGGACCGTTGACCGTGATCGTGAAAGCCAGCTCGCGGCTACCCCTGCGCAGCACCGCCAACACAGGCAACGTAGCGCTGCGCGTGCCGGACGCGGCGATTCCGCGCGCGGTGGTGGCTGAACTCGGAATGCCGATCACGGCAACGGCGGCGAATCTGGCCGGGCTGCCGGAGTGCACCTACGCCCATTGCGTCCGGGATCAGATCGGCGACAGAATTCCGCTGATCATCGACGGCGGTCCGACAGGACGCAGTGTGCCGACGACGATTGTGGATTTGTCCGGACCAGAGGGCTCGTGGCAGATTCTGCGCGAAGGCGCGATTCCGACGCACGCCATCGTACTCGCACTACAGGAACGATGATCGTACCGAAAGACAATCTGCGATCCGTGCGACGCGGGCCGCGGCTCACGCGGGGCAGAACTGTTTTTTGGATGGCTGGCCTGGTTGTGTTGGGCGGTGCTCTTTGGGTGCTGTGGGTGAACGGGCAGATTCGCTATTACGCGCGGGTGGATCAAGCACGGCCTGCCGATGCGATCGCGGTCTTCGGAGCGGCCGAATATGACGGGCGTCCGTCGCCGGTGTTGCGGGCGCGGCTGGATCACGCGCTCGAGTTGTATAAACGCGGCCTGGCTCCGCTGATCATTACCCTGGGCGGAGGCGATCCGGCGGACCGGCATTCGGAGGGCGGTGTGGGCCACGATTATCTATTAGCGCACGGCGTTCCGGAGCGAGACATCATCGCTGAGACGGAGAGCGACAACACGGAGCAGTCGGCGGAGCGGCTCGCGGTGATTGCGCGGGCCAATGGGTTAAAGACGATCGACGTGGTGAGCGACGGCACCCACATGTTCAGGATTCATTCCATCTGTGAGAAGGACGGGCTGCAGGTGTACACCTCGCCGCGGCCGGTGGGAAGAAGCATTTCTCAGAGCGACCGTATGAAGCGGCTGATGCACGAGATCGCGAGCTATACGGCGTGGTGTTTGAAGCTGCATTGAGACAGAGAAAAGCGAGCGAATACCGAGAAGCATTCGAGCGAGAAATGAGCGGACAACGAGCGAAATTCGAACAGAATCCAGCTCGTCACCGCTCGCAGTTGACTCGCCTCTTGCTCGCTTGCCGCTCGCAGTTCGCTGTCGTCCGTTACATCCCGGAGTGCGTCTCGACGTGTAATTCTCGCGCCACATCGCCATTCTTCAGCATCTCAGCGGCCTTGTTCAGGTCTGTGCCATCCGGCGTGCGATGGTAGTTGCTGGTGATTTCGTCTTCCTGGTCGCCAATCGTTTTGAAGAACAGCGCGTGCCCGGAGATGTGCACATGCATTTCAGTGATCTGCCAACTCCCGAAGCCCACATCCTTGCGGACGATTTGGAATGTCCCCCCGGAATTGATGCGCCCGAAAATTCCCCAGCCAAACGTCACGTCATGGCCGAGACGCCCGGCCAGGTCCTTCAGTCTCATCTTCTGTTCGTCCACCACCATCGTTCCTGACATCGCGGCCAGGACTCTGCCGCTCATGCTGTCCGGGGAGTAGTTGGGGTCGGGCGTAAACGACAGCCGGATATCCCCGCCGGAGCGATCGACAACCTTCCAGATAAAAGCCTTGGGCAACAGGTTCATCATGTCGCGCGCCTGCTGGCCGTCGTGCTCCTCGGCTTTCTTCATCCGCGCGCGCTCTGCCGGGTCGGTAACGATCTGCTGGATGCGCTTGAGGTCGTTCTCGTGGACCTCGGCGCTGGGTGGCTGGCCATGGTCTTCCACGATTTCGGACAGATTGCCCTGGGACGTCTCAATCGCGATCTTCACGATGTCTTTGTCCGGGGACTTATAGACGTCGCGATACATCCACGGCGTGTGGTCGTTGTAGTCGGCGTCAAGTTCATTCTTGACGACCGTCTTCACGATCTCGTCGGTGGACTGCGCGTGGAGAGTGCCGGGGGCGAGGAGAGGAAATAGAACGGCCACCAGGACCGGTGCAAGGGAAGCTGCTTTTCTCATGTACGAACGTCCCCAGGACGGGCAGGGGAGAACCCAAAAGTGCTCATCGGCAGAACTTCCTTCTATCCTCGCCCGCGGAAGCGGGCTGAGGCAAGCCTTCAAGCGGCGCTGTCGGTTCCGCGCCGGTGATGATTCGACGTTATAGCAGACAAGAGGTGTTGGTTTTCCGGAACGATCGGCGGAGCCGGCATGGGGTCTGCCTTGTACAATATCGAAAGAGATGCCGACGATGCCGCACATGGTTTTTTGCGCACGCTATAAGCAGGAAATGGAAGGGCTGGACGAGCCGCCTTTCGACAGCGACTTTGGCAACAAGGTTTACAACAACGTGTCGAAGAAGGCATGGCAGGAGTGGGGCGAGCGGCAGAAAATGCTGCTGAATGAGTATCGCCTGCAGCCGTGGACGCCCCAGGCGCAGGAGTTCCTCGTCGAGCAGATGGATCAGTTTTTCTTTGGCGAGGGTGCAGCATTGCCGAAGGAATACGTTCCGCCATCGCACTGAGCAGCAGCCAGGAACTTCTCGCGAAAAGCGTTTGGCAAAAAACTGTTAGCCAGGCGCGTTTGGCAAAATGCTGTTCGACAGATGCGTCGAACTGGTGCTATTCCCTAACAGCATTTTGCTAATCGTTCCTCGCTAATCGCTCTTCGCTACCGCCGCCAGTTTCCCCTTGCTCAGCACAAAAGTTTCGTCGCGCCAGACAATCGCGTTCGACGCGTAGCTCCACGCCCAGACTGCCACCGCCAGCAGGTCGCGTACCGGCAGGAGCCACAAATCACGCAGGACCTGGCGATCGTCGAGAATGCCAACGCCGACGCCCAGCGCCAGTGCGACGCGGAACATGAGTGCGAGGCTGAACAGCGCGATCGCTGACAGGCTCACCCCCGACGCAACAAGATTCAGGATCGACCACGCGAGCCCATAGGAAAAGACAAGGCCGGCGAAGCCACCGCGGCGCGAATCGCGCATGGCGCGGGCCCAGCGCAGCTGATGATGAAGGTAGCCGGAAAAGCTCCACTCAGGGACATTCGTTTCGACAACTTCGTTGCAGAGTTCGACGTTGAAGCCGGCGCGGGCGATGCGGGCGCCGAGTTCGTAATCGTCGGCGAGAGAATCGGCCAGGGGCGCAAGGCCGCCGATGGCGTCGAGTGCCGTGCGTGAGACGGCGAGCGTCGATCCCAGTCCGAAGTGAATGCCGCCTTCGAGAAACCGCGAAGTGAGCACGCCCGGGGCGAAGTCCGTCGAGATGCCAAGGGCTTCGAGCTTCGAGCCGAGGGTCCCATGGGCGCGGCCGCGATAGAGTGCCGTGACGAGCCCGGTGGGTTTTTGTCCATTGCAAGGAGCGAAGGGCGCCATCACGTGCGCCAGGTAGTTGGGGCCGACACGAATGTCGCTGTCGCCGATGAGCAGGAAGTCGAACCGCGCGTGCCGCGCCATCTGCGTAACGTTGCTGATCTTTCCGTTGGGGCCGAGGACTTCAGGGGTCTGGATGAGGTGAATCGCGCGATCGGGAAATTGCGCCTGGAGTTGCTGAACGACAGCCGCGGCTGGATCGTCGAGGCGTGAGACGCCGAACAGCAATTCGTAGTCTCCGGAATAATTCTGGTGGGTGTGGCTGGCGAAAGCCTCCAACATGCCGGGGTCGAGGCCATGCAGCGGCTTCAGGATGGTGACGGCGGGCGCGAATCCGGCAGGGAAGCGCGGCCGGCGAAGAAAGGCGCGCGCGCTCCACAGTGCGATGAGGTAATAGCCAAGGCCGGCGACGGTGAGCAGTGTGGTCGCGCCTGCGACGATGGTGGCGAACATCTGCGTGTTCATTCGCCCCCCCGTTTACTCGCCAAGGATGGGCATGTCGAGCGGTGGCTGGGCGAGCCAGGCGGCGTTGCTGATGCGATCCAGAGCGCGGCGCAGTGCGGACGCGGCACAGGGCTCGACGGTAACGACAAAGGGCAGGTGGCCCTTCTGGTATCCGGTGCGCTGGAAGAGCGCGTCGATGTTGATCGCTTCAGAAGCGAGGGCGCCGGCGATTTCAGCGACGATGCCGGGCTGGTCGAGCACCACGAAGCGGATGTAATGGCGCAGCTCGAACTCACCGCTCACGTTGGTCGCGCGGCTGGGCAGGTCGACAGCGTTCGAACCGTGCGCCAGCGAGATGAGGTCCGACACGACCGCGACCGCAGTGGGATTGCCGCCGGCGCCATGGCCGGAGAAGACGACATCGCCGCCATATTGCCGCACTGACCAGCACCATATTCTCCGTGCTGCGCGACCAGGCGAAGGGTGAGCGCAACGGCACCAGCATCGGGCCCACTGCGGCGGAGACGCCATCAGGGCGCAGCTCAGCTTTCGAAATCTGGCGGATGGTGCAGTTCAGATCGCGAGCGTAAACGAGATCGACGGCGTCAACTTCGGTGATCGACCGGCAAGCGACGGACTCAACCTCGATCGCCGAACGCAGCGCAATGCGCGAGAGGATGACGAGCTTGGCGCGCGCGTCATACCCATCCACGTCCTCGCTGGGATTGGACTCGGCGTAGCCCAACTGTTGGGCGTCACGCAGCACGTCGGCAAAGGCGTCACCGGATTCCATGCGACTGAGGATGTAGTTGCAGGTGCCGTTCAGGATGGCTTCGATGCGCGTGATGCGATCGCCGGCGAGGCCCTGGAGCAGGCCAGGTATAACGGGGATGCCTCCGGCGACAGCGGCGCCGTAGAGCAGGTGCGCGCCTTTGGATCGCGCGAGGCGGTCGAGTTCGATGCCATGCTTCGCGATGAGTTTCTTGTTGCCAGTGACGACGGATTTGCCGGACTCGAGGGCGCGGCGCACCCAGGCGCCTGGAGGCTCGAGGCCGCCGACCAGCTCGACGATGACGCCGGCATCGGAGCGAAGGACCTCGTCAAAGTCCTCGGTCCAGATCACGTTTTTCGGGACCCAGTCCACTTTTTTGCGAGCGACGCTGCGATTGAAGATATGGGAGAGGCGGAGGCCTTCGGGCTCGAGGTCGCAGAGGATGCGCGCGACGGAACTGCCAACGGTGCCGAATCCGAGGAGGGCGACGTTCATGAGAACAGGGTACAGGATGGGGCGAGCGAGAGGCGTTGAGCGGGAAGCGTCTGGCGAAGAGCGTTTCGCAAAGGGCTTTCAGCGAAAAAGCGCTTTGCGGAGAACTGCACAGGTCTTCGGCTGTTCTCTGTTCGCTAATCGCTTCTCGCTAACCGTCTCCCGCTAACCGCCTTTCGCTAAATGTCATTTTCTAAACGCTCTTCGCTAACCGTTTCTCGCTAACAGCTCGTTCGCTCTCCCACTACAATCAACGTTTGATCAGGGAGAGACTCGTTGGGCCTTTTCAAAAAGAAACTGAAGCAGGAGCACAAGGTGATGCTGCAGGCGGAGCGAGCCGCCGGAGCGCAGTTGCCCGAGTATCACCGTGCCACTCCGGAGTGTCCGCACCCGGAGCGCTGGAGCATGTACGACTCCATGACCGCCGAGGTCGAGGTGCTGGAGTTTCTGGCGACTCTGGTCACGACCGTCAAGCCGGAGCTAATCGTCGAGACCGGCGCATTTCTCGGCGTGAGCGCGGTGTGGATGGCGCAGGGCCTCAAGCGCAACGGCTTCGGAAAGATTGTCACCTGCGAGTTCGACCCGGTGGTTTTCGAGAAGGCACAGGCGAAGATTGCTGAGTCAGGAGTGGCGGAGTGGATCGATCTGCGCAACGAATCGAGCCTCACCATGCAGGTACCGGGCACGATCGACCTGTTCTACAGCGACAGCGATCTCGATATCCGCGAGCAGGAAGTGCGGCGATTCCTGCCACAGATCCGGCCGACAGGTTTGATCCTGATGCACGACGCCGCTTCCCACCCAGGCGTGGTTCGCGAGGCAGCGCTGCGCCTCGAGGCGGAGGGGTTGATCTCGGTGGTCTTGCTGCCCACGCCGCGCGGACTGGTCGTGGCGCAAAAACGCGAAGGTCGAAAGTAGGATTCGAGGATTCTCATGGCCCACGGGAACAGCGGGATCGGCAATGTCACGACCAACACTGGACTCGTCGAAATGGCAATGGCCTATTCCCGCAGCCGCGTGCTGTGCGCGGCTGCCCGTCTCGGCGTGGCCGATGCGCTGGGAGACGAGGTACGCAGCGTTGGGTTCCTGGCAGAAAAATGTCAGGCCGATGCGAATGCGCTCTACCGCCTGCTGCGCGCGTTAGCCAGCATTGGCGTAACGGAGGAGACGGAACCCGAGCACTTTCGCCTAACTTCGTTTGGAAAACCGCTGCGCAGGGATGTGCCTGGTTCCGTCTGGCCCGCCGTCGTCTTCTGGGCGGATCTTCTTGCTGACAGCTGGTCTCTGCTGACCGATTGCATCCGGACCGGCGAGCCGGCTTCTCAAATCCGCGATCCGAAAATCCCTTCGCGCTGGTCCCAGGATCCCGACGCCAGCTCGATCTTTCGCGCCGTCATGGGCACAGCTCCGGCAGAAGACTACGCGCCGATCGCGGGAGGCATGGGATTTTTCTCGCGCACAGGTCGTCGCCGACCTCGGGGGCGGGGGTGGATCGCTCATCCTTGCTGTACTCGCGCGCCATCCGCATTTGCGGGGCATGCTGGTGGACCTCGAGGCGAGCATCGATGCAGCCAGGCCTCGTTTCGCAAACGAAGATTCTTCTTCGCGATGCGAACTGATTGTTGCGGATCTGACGCAGTCGGTTCCGGCGGGCGCGGATGTGTACATGCTCAAACACGTACTGCACGGCAGACGAGACCCGGAGGCTGTCGCAATTCTCAGCAACTGCCGCGCGGTGATTCCGCAGAACGGCACTTTGCTGATCATTGAATTCATCCTGCCTCCGCTCGTCTCCCATGCCGATCCACAACTGGAAGGCCACCTGATGAGCGACCTCAACATGCTGGCCGTCACTGGCGGCAAAGAGCGCAGCGAGCGCGAGTGGCGGGCGCTGCTTGAGCCAGCGGGCTTCACGCTGACAAGGGTCTATCCGGTCGGAAGCGATGCTTTGCTGGTTCGAAATGTTGGGATCGTCGAAGCAAAACCGGCTTAGAGACCAGCGGGATGAGTCGCGCTCAGGTCGAAACTGCCGTTTCCCGGGGAAGAGAAGCATGGGCAGCCACAAGTCCCGCGGCAAGAGACACGCCGTTTTGCAGCAGGAACTGAGACAGCGACTCTTCTCCGACATGAACCGCGAGGAGCGCGCGAAACGTCGCCGGGTGAGCGGCGAAGGCACGCAGCGTTCGCGCGCAAAGCCGCGGATGACGATCGAGCAGGAGCAGCATCGAGGCCATGCGCTGGGGCAAAGCGAGCAGAGCGGAATGGCGTGATTCGTAGAGTTCAAGGCTGCCGCAGGCAAGCGATTGCGAAAGCAGCATCGCCTGCTGGAACGCGAGCGCGAGACCTTCGCCGGTGATCGCGTCAACGGAGCCGGAGGCATCGCCGACGAGCGCGACGTTGCCGCGGGTAACGCTGGGTAGCCGGCGCGTGACGGTGAGGCAGCCGCGTTCAGCGGAGACGGCCTCGGCGCCGCGAAGCCGGTCGCACAGAGAAGGGAGCGCGGCGAGGACACGATCGAGGCGGAGGCTCGCATCACGAGTCATGACGGACACGCAGATTTCGCCATGCGCGGTTGGCGTGATGTAGGCCTGGCCCAGCGGTCCCCAGTGGACTTCAACGTGGGAAGGCATCGGCGAACCCTGGGCGAGACGGTAGTGCGCGCGGAATCCGAAACGTCGGCTGCGTACACCCCCACGGTCGAGTTTGGCCCATTGGCGAAGGCGGGAGCCCGCGCCATCGGCGCCGACGATCCAGCGAGCGGCGACGGGCAGGTTGTCGAGCATCGGTGGCTGACCAGGTTCGAAGACAATCGGGGAGTTGAAGGAGAAGCGCACGCCGAGGTCCGCGGCTCGGTCGTACAGAAGCTGTTGAAGGGTCACGCGCCGGATGCCGAGACCGGAGCCGCTGGGGAAATCGGCGGCGACGCGGGCATCCGCGGAGGCGAAGGTGATGCCGCTGAAGGGAACGCCATCGGTGGGACCCAGCGCAACGCCCAGAGCGGCAAGGGCGCGGCGGGCCTCGGGCAGGAGTCCTTCGCCGCAGGGCTTGTCGATGGGGGGACGGAGGGCATCGGCGAGCAGGACATCGGCTCCGCGGAGGCGAAGGGCGATGGCAGCAGCGAGGCCTGCAGGTCCTGCTCCGGCGATGAATACGTCGCAGCGGTAGTTACTCATCATCACCATTCGAGCAACAGCATTTCGGAGCAGAAGCCGGGGCCCATGGCGGCGAGAATGCTTTTCGTGCCAGGGGCGGGTCGGCGGTGCTTCATGATTTCGTCGAGGACCACCAGCACGGAGCCGGACGAGAGATTGCCGACGCGGCGAAGCGCTTCCCAGGAGACTTCCAGATCGTCGCGCGAAAGACCGAGGGCTTCCTGTGTCGCTTCAAGAACTTTGGGTCCGCCGGTGTGCATGATCCAGCAGCCGATGTCGTAGCGGGTAAGGCCCTGCGTGGCGAGGAAGTCGTCGACGTTGTGGCCGAGGTTCTCGAGAACGACTTTGGGAACGTCGGGGGAGAGAACGATGTTGAATCCCTTTTCGGAGATCGCCCAGCCCATCACTTCTTCTGTATCCGGATAGAAGACGCGGTCGGAGGCGACAATGCGCGGGCCGCGGCGGGGGATCTGATCGCCGGCGACCAGAACAGCGGCGGCGCCATCGCCGAAGAGGCCAACAGAGATGAGGTTGGCGACGGATTTGTCGTCGCGTTGCCAGGTGAGCGAGCAGAGCTCGACCGAAAGCAGAACGGCAACCTGGTCGGGATAAGCGCGGACGTAGTCGGCAGCGCGCGAAAGGCCGGCGGCTCCGGCTACGCAGCCGAGTCCGAAGATGGGGTTGCGGCGAATGCGCGGCGACAGACCCATCCGGTTGACGAGGCGCGCATCGATCGAAGGGCTCGCGACGCCGGTGACCGAGACGAAGAAAATCGCGCCGAGTTGATCGGGACGAAGACCGGCCAGTTTCAGCGCGCAGTCGATGGAGCGCTGACCGAGATCGAGGGCGGTGTCGATCCAGGCGTCGTTGCATTTGCCCCAGGTGTCCAGAGTGAGGTAATCGGTGAGGGGGCGTGAGAAGTAGCGGCCGTCGACGCCGGTGCGCTGATGCAGGCGCTCGATGATGGAGGAGACCTTGGGGTCCGTGCCCCAGTAGGGAAGCAGAGCGTCCAGGAATTCGCGCTGGGTGACGTAGTGCTCGGGGTAAGCAGTTGCAGTGGCGAGAATGTGCATTCGGGTCTCTGGATGGAACGGCGCAACACGGCTCAGTTCGGTGTGCGGCGGTGAACGTACGGGAACGACGCCACTGTTCTCATGATGGGAGGCGTTTTTGTGCGGCGTGTCAAGGCGATGTCAGCAGATTGTCGGGGTGGTGATGCTCGGTACCTTCAGCGGCGGCGAGCGGGAATTCGACGACAATCTGAGCGCCGCCGTTGGAGCGATTGCGGGCGAAGGCGCGTCCGGCGTGAGCGCCGGCAACCGCGCTGACGAAGGCGAGGCCAAGACCGTGGCCCTGGGAGTCGAGACCCTTGACGAAGCGCTGGAAGACGCGCGGCAGCAGATCGGCAGCGAAGCCAGGGCCATTGTCCTCGACGGTGATGCAGGCGTTGGAATCCTGGGCGGAGACCTCGATGGAGACGTCGGCGCCGGAGCCCGCATAGCGCAGTTCGTTCTCCATGAGGTTGGAGAGAAGACGCGTGCAAAGCGAGAGATCGGCGGCGATGAGGACGGGATGGAGCGCTTTGACGGTGAGCTGCTGGTGCGAGTCGGCGAAGGCGGGCGCGTAGAGTTCCGCGACGCGATGGACGAGGTCGCTGAGGTCGACCGGCTCGCGGCGCAAGCGCAGGGCCCCGCCGTCTGCTTCGACGAGATCGAGGGAGGTTGTAATGATTCCGGAGAGGCGGTCGAGGTTTTCGATGGCGCTGGCAATCAGGTCCTGCGACTGTTCGCGGTCGTCAAGGGAGAGCGCAATCTCGAGGCTGCCGCGCACCGAAGTGATGGGACTCTTGAGGTCGTGCGCGACGGAGTCGGTGAGCGTGCGGAGCTGATTCACCGAGGCCGAGATGCGGTCGAGCATGTTGTTCAGGGTGCGGGCGAGACGGGCGACTTCGTCGTGCTGCGTACCGACGGGAACGCGGGTGCTGAGGTCGTCGGAGCGGATGCTGGCGGCGGCTCCGGTGATGGCATCGACGCGGCGGAGCATGCGGCGCAGGCCGAACAGCGTCAGCAGGAAGCCGAAGGCAACCATGAAGACCCAGCCGAGGAAGAAACGGAGCAGGAGCTGGCGGAGCAGGTGTTCGGCGCCACGGTCGAGCAGGCCAAGATAAATGCGGCCGGCGCCGGGTCCGACGTCAACGGCGACGACACGAAAAGGTTCTTTGAAGCCGGAGACGCGCAGGCTCACCGCGCTGTGCTCGGGAATGTTCATGGCCCCGAGCGAATCGAGGAAGGCGCTGCTGTTCGCCGGACCAACCCAGACTGGCGGATGGGTCGGGTCGCCGATCTGCGCGAAGAAGACGCTGTTACCTGCGGTGTGCTGGCCGCCTTCCCAGGAGAATTCCTGGGTGGCGAGTTCGGCGACTTCTTCGACGATGCGGTCGTAGAGGGCATCGCGCGGGGTGCTGAGCGCGACCTGGCGCAGCGTTTCGCTTTCGCCGGTGAGCCACGAGTCGCTGCGCTCGCGCACCGTGCGCGCAACGATGAAGTACATAGCCAAAAACACGGCGGCGCTGCCCGCGGCGAAGACCAGCGTGGTGCGCAGGGCGAGTCGCCATGCGGCAGTCCGATAGAAGGAGCGTCCGAGTCGAGAGAGCATTCGCTAGTCGCGGAGTAAATATCCTACGCCGCGGATGGTGCGGATGAGAGGCCGCTGCGATTCGCGGTCGACTTTGTTCCGCAGGCGGTGAATGTGGACGTCGACGATGTTAGTGGAGGTGTCGATGCGCATCTTCCACACATGATCGAGGACCATGGCGCGAGTGACGACGCGCCCGGCGTTGCGGCAGAGATATTCGAGCAGGGCGAACTCCTGCTGCGTGAGCTGGAGCTCGACACCACCGCGACGAGCTTCGCGACGGATCAGATCGATTTCGAGATCGGCGACGCGCAGTCGCGTGGTCTCCGACTGGTTGGGCGTGCTGCGGCGGAGCAGGGCGCGGAGACGAGCCTGGAGCTCGGCCACGGCGAACGGCTTGGTCATATAGTCGTCGCCGCCGCGCTCAAGTCCAAGGATGCGCTCGTCGACGGAACGGCGCGCGGAGAGGATCAGGACCGGCGAGGAGACGCCCTGGGAGCGGAGGCGTTGGATCAGGTCGAGGCCGTCGCCATCAGGAAGGTTGAGGTCGACGACGAGAGCGTCGTGGATGCCTTCAAGGGCGAGGCGTTCGGCTTCACTGCCCTGGGTGCAGGCGTCGACGCCGAAGCCCGACTCGGCAAGGGCCCGGGTAAGGAAGTCGCGAATGGTGTTGTCATCTTCAACGACAAGCAACCGCATGAATACTCCTGAGAGATGAGTGCTGCACAGGCTGCGAAGAGGAGGCGAGCCGAGAGTGCATGGGTGAAAGAGCGGAAGAGAGAATTGGTTTCAGCGTACTCCTCTGGCAACGGCGCCAATCATTACAAAAAGTTCATCCTGCGAGCGTTTGGCAGGTCCGTGATTGGACGCGAGGTGCGGAGCGAGCGTGAGCGAACCGCGGCATGGCGAGTTAGATGCGAACTCACCGGGCGTGTGCGGGTTCGGGAGCGAGGGCGGCGGCTTTCTCGGCGGCTTCGACGGTGTGTGCGATGAGCGTCGCGATCGTCATCGGGCCCACCCCGCCGGGAACCGGTGTGTATGCAGAGCAGCGCTCGATGATTCCGGCGAGTTCGATGTCGCCAACGCCGCCCGGATGGTAGCCCGCATCGACGACAACGGAACCGTCGCGGATCCAATCGCCACGGATGAACTCCGCTTTGCCCACGGCGCCGATGACGATTTCACCGCGGCGAACGACTTCGGGAAGATTCTTCGTTCGTGAGTGGCAGATGGTGACCGTGGCATTGGCGGCGAGCAGCATCATCGCCATCGGGCGACCGAGAATCGGGCTACGGCCAACGACAATGGCCTCACGGCCCTCGATGGGGATCTGATAGCGACGCAGCAAACGCATAATGCCGGCGGGGGTGGCACTACCGTAGGCGGGCTCGTCCATAGCCATGCGCCCGAAGCCGTGCGCGGTGACACCGTCCACGTCTTTTTCGAGAGCAATGCGGTCGAAGCAGGCACGCTCGTCGATCTGCTTCGGGACGGGATGCTGGAGGAGGATGCCACGGACACGCGGGTTGGCGTTGAGGTCATCGATGGCGGCGAGGAGTTCGTCGGTGGTGGTGGTGCCGGGGAGGTGGATGCTGAGGGACTCCATGCCGACGCGGCGGCAGGCGTTGCCTTTCATCTTGACGTAGGTGGCCGAGGCGGGATCGTCGCCGACGAGAATAGTAGCGAGGATGGGCGGCTCCTGCAGATGAAGGCGGCCTACGCGGACGCTCAGTTCAGTTTCAAGTTCTTTGGAATAGGCCTTGCCGTCGAGAAGAATGGGCATGAAGACAGTTTAAGCGGGGTGCCGCGTCCGGTGCTCTGCTCGATGCCAGGTCAGATCGCGCGAATCACGCGCGCCGGCAGCATGATGACCGCGGCTACCAGGTCGAGTACGCCGTGAACGGCGATGCCAAGAAGACGGAAGGGGATCAGGAGCAGCCACACGATGGGATACGCGACAAGAGCGATCAGAGCCAGGGGCCAGCAGAAGAAGAGCAGGATGCAGAAAAGAAGGAATTTCGCCATTGCAGTGCCTCGCGTCCGACAACATTATTACGCAGTCCGGAGCCGACAGGTTCCCCTGCATTGATTACGGCATGTGGAGACCCAGAGCGCTCACGACATCCTGGTCGGGGGTGGTGGCGCCATCGGTTTTGATCACGACGTTGAAGCCGCCCGAGTAATCCCACATAGCCCAGCCGATGTGGTTCTTTTCCAGCGAGACGCGCATGTCGTGGAGCCACTGGGCGCGCGCGGCAGGAGGAGCGTAGTTGCGAAAGACGCCGAATTCCCCGCAGTAAACGGGGACGTGATGGAGGGCGGACCACTTCGCGGCGAACTCGATGGAGTTCTCGACGCGCGCGGCGTCCCAGCGGCCTTCGCCGTATTCATCGAGGAAATACTGCGCGGCGAGAGTCGGTTCCTGGTCGAGTTTGGGCGCGATCGCTTCGGGCGAGGAGGGGTAGGGAATCGCGCGCTCAGGACGAACCTCCGCGTTGGCCCACGTCGCTCCCTGGTGGGTGAAGGCGAACGGCTCGTAGTCATGGAAGGTGTAGATGATGTTGTTGTCCTGAAGCGGCTCGAGGACGAGGAGGTCGCCGAGACCGGACCAGTGCGCGCCCGACGCGATGATGGTGTTGTGCGGGGCGACCTCGCGGATGGCATCCACAACCTGCGCCTGGATGCCGTGCCAGCGATACGGGTCGCTCTGTTCGGGCTCGTTCATGATCTCGAAGAAGACACGCTCAGGATCGGTGGCAGCGTAGTGCTGGGCAAGCGCGCGCCACAGCTCGACGAAATTGCCCACGCCACCCGTTCCCTGGAACAGCTCGGCCTTGAACTGCGTCGTGGGATGGATATCGATGATGACGGAGAGATGGTCGTCGAGCATGGTCTTGACGACGCGATCGAGTTCGATCATGAAACCGGTCTGCTTGTGGGCGTCGCGCTGGGTATAGAACCAGGTCATCAGCTGATCGCCATCGATGGAAAGCCGGCAGTGGTCAAATCCCATTTTGCCGATCAGGGCGATATCGTCCGCGGTGGTGTAGGTTTGCAGCTGGTGGACGGAGTAGTCGTTGGCCTGCGCGAACCACATACTGGTGTTGATGCCACGCTCGAGATGCTGCGCGCGATCGAAGGCGATGGACGGTGCGTTCTGTGCGACGGAGAGAATTGGAAAAAGGGCAGCGACGAGGAGAGCAGCGAAGCAGCACTGGATTCGCATAGGCGCCCAGTGTAAAGCCTCGGGCCATGCGATTCGTGCTGACGCGGCTGCGCTATGCTGACCTTTGCGGAACCAAAGTCACGACGCGACGCACAATCCAGGATCAAGACCCGCTGGCGCAGTCGACGAGGCCAGTTCGGCTGCGATTGTGCGGGAGATGTTCGACCGCATTGCGCCTCGCTATGACCTGCTAAACCATGTCCTCTCGTGCAACGTGGACCGGACGTGGTGGTGGCGGACGGCGCGGCGATTCCGGCACATTCTCGAGCGACCCGACGCCCGGATCCTCGACATTTGTTGCGGAACGGGAGACATGACCCAGGCCCTGCTGCGGCGGAGGCCGGAGAATGCGGAGCCAGTGATTGCCGCGGACTTTTCGGAGAAGATGCTGGCACTGGCGCGCGTGAAGCTGGCAGGGCGCAACGTCTCCATGGTGGAGACGGATGCGATGCGAATGCCGTTCGGCGACGGCTCCCTCGATCTGATCACGACGGCGTTCGGATTCCGCAACCTGCCGAATTACCAGGCGGGGCTGGTGGAGTTTTTGCGCGTCCTCAAAGCCGGCGGCGAAGTGGGGATTCTGGACTGCAGCCAACCGGGCGGCTTAGTCGGGAAGCTGTTTGGGTTTTACTTCCGCCATGTGCTTCCGGCGATCGGAGCGCGCATCTCGGGAGATGCGGTCGCGTATGGTTATTTGCCCAGTTCGGTGGAAGGCTTTCCGCCCCCGCCGGTCATGGTGGAGTTGATGCGAAGCGCTGGATTCGTTGAGGTGGAATGGACGCCGTACACGTTTGGGATCGCGGGGTTGTGGCGGGGACAAAAACCTCTCTAGTGCTCAGTTGTCTGGCACTTCGACGCGTACCCTCACGGAGCTTGCTAAGACCAGGCTGCTCATTGATCAGGTAGCCTGAGAACGGATTATGTCTACGACGACCATGACGCAGTCCAAAGCCAGCGCAGAGAAGCGATGGGTGTCGCTGGTTTCCGTCATGGCAGCGTGCGCGATGACGGTGCTGAAGGCCGTGGTCGGCGTGATGACCGGCAGCCTGGGCGTTCTGTCGGACGCCGCGCATTCCGGGCTGGATCTGGTGGGCGCTGCCCTGACCTTTGTGTCGGTGCGGGTCAGCGATCGGCCTGCAGACTGGAACCATCCTTACGGGCACGCGAAGATCGAGAATATTTCGGCGTTCGTGGAGACCGGTCTGATGGCAGCCTCGGCGTTGTGGTTTTCAGGCGAAGCGATCAGCCGCATGTTCTTTCATCCGGTGTCCCTGCGTTATTCCTGGTGGCCGTTCGGCGTCCTGGCGATTTCGATGGGTGTGGACCTGTGGCGCTCCGGACAACTGCGACAGGTGGCGGAGCGGCACAAGAGCGCGGCGTTAGAGGCGGACGCCCTGCACTTTGCCTCGGACATCTGGACCAGCCTGGCGGTGGTGTTGGGATTGGGCGCCTCGTGGGTAGGGGCGGTGCGGCATGTGGGCTGGCTGCGCTATGCCGACCCAACGGCAGCTCTCGTCGTGTCCGCGATGATCCTGGTGTTTGGCTGGCGGCTGGCGTGGCGTGCAGTGTTTGCGCTGACCGACGCGGTTTCGCCGGAAGTGCACACGCGCATGGTGGATGCGTTGCGCCGGACGGATGGAGTGATGGGCGTCGACCAGGCGCGGGTGCGCAAGTCGGGGAACCGTTATTTCGCGGATGTGACGCTGTCGTTGTCGCGGCACCTCACGTTTCAGAGGACCGAAGAACTGGCGGAGCGAGCCACGGCGGCGGTGAACGGAGTTCTGCCCGGGGCGGATGTGGTGATCCACACCATTCCGCGATCGACGGTTGCGGAGAGTCTGTTCGATCAGGTGCGCGCGGTGGCAGCCCGCAACAACGCGCTGCTGCACGATGTAAGCATCGAGGCGTTTGCCGACGGACTGCATGTGGAGCAGCACATCGAAGTAAAAGAAACCATGACGCTGATCGATGCGCACCGCTTCGTACACGGGCTGGAGGAACAGATCCGCGGGGAACTGCCGCAGGTGAAATCGGTGCTGACGCACATCGAGAGCGAGCCCGCGACGATTGAGGCGCCCATCGTGGTGGAGCGGGACCGGCGCATCGAGGCATTGCTCCGCGATGCGGCGGCGAATGTTCCTGAGGTGGTGGATATTCACGAAGTATTTGTGGATCGGGTGGGGGAGCACATCCACGTAACGTGCCATTGCACGCTGCCCGATGCGATGGAGATGCGGCGCGTGCATGAATCGATCACCGAGCTCGAGCATCGCTTTAAGCTGGACTGTCCGGAGGTCGATCGGCTGCTGATTCACCCGGAGCCGACCTCGGACAACCGGCATCCCCAATGAGGAGGACGGCGTGATCGCGAAGGCGGAGTGGAAGCAGGGCGAGATTTACGAAGGGACGACGCAGAGCGGGCATGCGGTTGTGATGGATGCAACGGCCGAGCATAAAACCGGAGCGAGCCCCATGGAACTGGTGCTGACGGCGCTGTGCGGATGTACTTCGGTCGATGTAGTGAGCATCTTGCAGAAGAAGCGGGAGCCGCTGGAGGGGCTGACGGTGAGCGCGACCGCGGAACAGGCTCCGGCGCCTCCGCGAACGTTCACGAAGATTCACCTGACCTATCGGATCAAGGGGAAGGTGAGCCAGAAGGCGGCGGAGGATGCAGTGTCGCTTTCGAAGAACAAGTATTGCTCGGTTTCAAAGATGCTGGAGAAGGCGGCGACGATCGACTACTCGATCGAATACGAATCATGATTGGCTTCTTCCGGTTTGTCCTGGTGGTGTTGCTGTTGACGGTGGTGGCGATGACCTCGGCCATCGTGACCATGCACTTCGCGATCCACGGCAGTGAAGTGTCGATTCCTGATCTGCATGGCATGACCGTTGCCGATGCGGGACAACGGGCGGCGGGGCGGGGGCTAACGCTGCAGGTGGAGAGCCGGTTGTATTCGACGGATGTGCCGCTGGGGCGCGTGGCAAGCCAGTCGCCGGTGGCAGGGACTCTGGTGCGGCGCGGCTGGAAAGTCTGGCTCACGGAGAGCCTGGGTCCGCAGAAGCTGGCAATTCCGGATGTGAAGGGGAAGGATCAGCGGTTCGCGACGATTGCGATCCGGCGAGCAGGCTTTCAGGTAGGCACTGTCGCGTCGATGCCGTGGCCGGCCGTGCAGCCGGGAACCGTGATTGCGCAGAGCCCGGATGCCAACGCGGCAGGCGTGGAAAGCCCGGCGATGAATCTGCTCGTCGCGGCGGAACCGGTGGAAGGTACCGGAATGCAGGGCGGATTCGTGATGCCGAATCTGGAGGGGCAGGTCTTCACAGCGGCGGCGTTGTCCGTGACGCGTATGGGACTGAAGCTCGCTCCCATGAGGGAGCAGGACATGCATGTGGCGGTCCCGGGAGCGGCGGCTCCGATGTATCCGCCTGGAACCGTGGTGGGGCAGAGTCCGGCCGCTGGATCATGGGTCGACGCTACGACGCCGGTGGAGTTAACGGTCGCGAAATAAATCGACGCTCCCCGCTCGGCGTTTGGAAACGCGTTACGACACCCGAGTCCGTACACTCAGCATGGAGAATGATTGGCATGAAAGAGCTGGGGCTTGGGGTGGCGTTGTGCGTTTTGGTTGCAGGGACGACGGGGGCTGGGGCACAGAGTGTGACTGCGCTCCCGATGGCTCCGGGAGCGCAGGTAACAACCCTTTCCGCGCAACCCGGTACCTGGTCTGAACCGGGCGTCGCCGTCAATCCGTTCAATCCGAAGCAGGTGGTCGCGGTGTTTCAGTACGTCGCGCAGGCGGGGTATTCGAATGATGCCGGGCAGACGTGGAAGCTGGCGCAGGGCGTCCCGGCGGCGAACTACAAGATGTCCGGGGATGTTTCGACGGCGTTCGACGACAAGGGACATGCGCTGATCTGTTTTATCGCGTTCGACAAACTGGGAACCATGAACTACTGGGGTCACGGAGCGACGCGGAACGGCATCTATGTCCGCCGGTCGCTGGATGGCGGCGCGACCTGGGAGCCGGAAATGCGCACGGTCGCAGAGCAGCAGTCCACACCGAACGTGCCCTTCGAAGACAAGCCGTGTCTGGTCGCCGACACCGAAGCGAAGAGTCCTTACAAGGGCAATCTCTATATCGGCTGGACGCGCTGGACGCTGACCGATTCGCAGATGCTGTTTGCCCGATCCACCGATGATGGCGTGACCTGGTCGAAGCCACAGGAGATCGCCCAGGAGCGTGGGTTGCCGCGGGATGATAACGGCGCGCTGGAGGGGTTCGAGGGCGCAGTCGGCCCGGACGGAACGCTCTACGCAGTCTGGGCAGTGACGGATCGCATCGTGTTCACCGAATCGCACGACGGTGGCAGGACCTTCTCGCGAACCCGCGACATCGTGAAGACCGCACCCACCATGTTTGCGATCGCAGGCATGGACCGGGCCAACGGCTTTCCGCAGATTGCCATCGATCCGCGTGGCCGGGCCAGGGGGAGCGCTCTATGTGACGTGGAGCGACTATCGTAACGGCGATCTGGATGTCTTCGCGATCCTCTCGAAAGATCACGGTCGCACGTGGAGCGCGCCGGTGCGGGTCAACAACGACGCCGTGCACAACGGGGCAGATCAGTTCTTTCAGTGGCTGGCCGTCGATCCGAAATCGGGTGCAGTGAACGTGGCGTTCTACGACCGGAGGCACGACGCGGAGGACAAAACCCAGACGATCGTTCTGGCACGTTCGACGGACGAAGGCGCGAGCTTCACGAACTACGCGTGGACCAAAACCCCGTTCGACCCTACCGGCGTCTTCATGGGCGACTACATCGGCCTGGCGGCGTGGGATGGCCGCGTGTACGGCGCGTGGGCGACGAGGAACGGTGCGGAGACGAAGACCAGCGTAGAGGCAGGAGTCGCGGACTTCGGGAAATCGACCGGGGCCAGTGGGAGATGAAACGGTTTACAGGAGGGGAAATAGTTGAGTAAACGCTTTCCCATTTGAAGGCTGTCTAGTAGAATTGCCGTTTGCTCGCGCTCCATCCTTTTTCCAGAATGATGCCGTGGGCCCAACCAACGCCATGCTCGATCTCCTGAAGTCCGAGGTGCTGGAGGCGAACCTTGAACTGGTTCGCCGCGGTCTGGTCCTCTATACCTTCGGCAACGCCAGCGGTATCGACCGCGAACACGGCCTCGTCGCCATCAAGCCCAGTGGGGTCGCCTACGAAAAACTCACTCCCGACGACATCGTGGTGAGCGATCTGAATGGGAAGATCATCGGCGGCAAACTAAAGCCCTCTTCAGACCTGGACACCCACCTCGAACTCTATCGAGCGTTTCCCGCCATCGGCGGCGTCGTGCATACCCATTCAGAATTTGCCACAGCCTGGGCCCAGGCGGAGCGCGAAATTCCGCCCTTCGGAACCACGCACGCGGACTACTTCCACGGCCCCGTCCCCGTCACCGAGTCCCTGCGCGATGATGAAGTCGGCGACGATTACGTCCTGAACACCGGCAAAGCCATCGTGCGCCGATTCCGTGACCTCGATCCACTGGCCGTCCCCGGAGTACTGGTCGCCGGGCACGCGCCGTTCGCCTGGGGCAAGAGCGCGATGGATGCCGCGTATCATGCGGTAGTACTGGAAGCGGTGGCGCGGATGGCCTTCTACACCACCACGCTGAATCCCGAATGCACAGGAATCTCGCAGGCATTGCTGGACCGGCATCATTTCCGTAAGCACGGCGCGAAAGCCACTTACGGACAAAGTAATTGAACCCGGAAACAGACCCCCATCGGTTTCCCGAACGCACTGGCACCAGAGGGTCCTGAAGTATGTCCTTCGCAACTGCTTCGGTCGCAGCGCTGGGCGCGTTGGTTGGCGATCCGGCCCCCCACTCACTCGTTCATCTTGGCGGCGTTGACATCGCAGTGATCGCGATCTACTTCGCGATGGTCATCTACATCGGCTTCTACCTGAAGGGCGCCGCCAACACCAGCGAAGAGTTCTTCATGGCGGGCCGCGAAATGACCGCCTGGATCGCGGGGCTCAGCTTCGTCTCTGCCAACCTCGGCTCGCTCGAGCTGATGGGCTGGGCCGGCTCCGCCTACCAGTACGGTATCCTCGCCACCCACTGGTACTGGATCGGCGCCATCCCCGCGATGCTGTTTCTCGGCATCGTGATGATGCCCTTCTACTACATCTCGAAGACGCACTCCGTCCCCGGCTATCTGCACCTGCGCTACGGCGATGCGGCCCGCGGACTCTCCGCCGTCTGTTTCGCATTCATGACCGTGCTCATGAGCGGCATCAATATGTACTCGATGGCCCTGGTCATGAAGGTAGTGCTGGGATGGAACCTGAACTTCTCCATCTGGGTTTCCTCAATAACGGTTGCGATCTATGTCGCGCTGGGCGGCCTGCGCTCGGCCATCTTCAATGAGATTCTGCAGTTCCTGCTCATCTGGCTCGGCGCTCTGCTCATCCCCATCCTCGGTCTGATCGAGGCTGGCGGCTGGACGCCCCTCAAAGCGCAAA
The DNA here is from genome assembly GCA_963705765.1 of uncultured Acidobacteriaceae bacterium. Classification (GTDB taxonomy): domain Bacteria; phylum Acidobacteriota; class Terriglobia; order Terriglobales; family Acidobacteriaceae; genus Palsa-343. The sequence continues at coordinate 317,416 of CAVPKU010000052.1, forward strand.
TCGCCGAGCGCATGCACACCATGGCCTACACGCACCTGTGGTCAACCACCGCCCACTTCCGCGACAACCCCATGGGCATCCACTGGACAGGCCTGGTCTTCGGCCTCGGCATTGCCATCAGCTGCGGTTACTGGACCACCGACTTCCTCGTCGTGCAGCGCGTGCTTTCCGCCCACAATCTCCGCTCCGCGCGCATGGCTCCCATCATCGGTGCTGGATTCAAGATGATGGTGCCCTTCATCGTGATTCTCCCCGGCCTCCTGGCGCTTTCCGTCCTCCCGTTCCACCTGGTTCCGCAGGATGTCGCGATCGCAACCGGACAGCATTCCTACAACGAAGTCCTCCCGCTCATGCTCGTCCGCTACTGCGGACCCGGCCTCCTCGGCCTCGGCGTCACAGCACTCATCGCCGGTTTCATGTCCGGCATGGCCGGCAACGTCAGCGCCTTCGCCACCGTCTGGACCTACGACATCTACGGCGCCTTCATGAACAAGAAGGCCAGCGACAGCCACTATGTATCGATGGGCCGCTGGTGCACCTTTGTGGGCGTGCTCGTCTCCGTAGGCACGGCGTATCTGGTGCAGCATGCGGCCAGCATTATGGATTACGTGCAGGGCTTGTTCAGCTTCTTTATCGCTCCACTGCTGGGCACGGTGCTGCTGGGCATGCTGTGGAAGCGGGCGACCAAAGCGGGCGGCTTCTGGGGACTCCTGTCCGGGACGTGCACCGCGATTGGGCTCTTCCTGTGGGTGCACTTCAATCCTGCCGCCCTGCGCTACGTCGCCTTTTCACCCGACGCCAAAGCCATGGCCGAGGATATGTACCGCGCGATGTGGTCCTGCTCGGCGTGCGTGGTCGTCACCGTGATCGTGAGCCTGATGACCCAGCCCAAGCCGGTTTCAGAACTGGCCGGGCTGGTCTACGGCGCGTCAAAAATTCCTGAAGAGCGCGACGAACACTGGTACCAACGACCGCTGGTCTGGGCCGGCGTGGTAGCTGTGGGCTTCGTGGTGCTGAACATCATTTTCTGGTAGGAGGCGGCGATGAAGGGACACGTTCAGATCTGGTTCTTCTCGGGGATTCTGCTGCTCGCGTACGGGCTGCTGATCACGGCCACGGGTTTGTGGGAGCTGAGTCACCCTCTGGTCAATCCGCCCGTGCTGAGCGATCTGCATGCGCCCATCTGGTGGGGAGCGATCATGGTGGCGGGCGGGCTTTTATATATTGTGAAATTCCGTCCGCGATCTTAGTGGGCAAAGGTCAATGGTTTAACTTTTTTGAGGAAATGCATTTATGAAAAAGCAGTTGACGTTCGGAGTTATTGTCGGGAACCGCGGATTTTTTCCCGACCACCTGGCCAAGGAAGGCCGCGAAGAGATTCTGAAGGTGCTGGACAAAGCCGGCATCAAGGTGATCGCGCTGTCGCCTGAAGAATCCAAGTACGGCGCAGTGGAAACCCATGACGACGCGATCAAATGCGGCGACCTGTTCCGCAAGCATCGCGACGAAATTGACGGCATTATCGTCACGCTGCCGAACTTCGGCGACGAGCGCGGCATTGCCGATTCGATCCGCTATTCCAAGCTCGACGTGCCGGTGCTGGTCCAGGCGACGCCGGATCGCCGCGACGACATGAAGATCAGCGACCGCCGCGACAGCTTCTGCGGCAAAATGTCGGCCTGCAACAACCTCATGCAGTACGGGATCAAGTACTCCATCACAGCGAAGCACACCGTCTCGCCCAGCTCCGCGGAGTTTGCGAAGGACCTCGACTGGTTCACCAAAGTCTGCCGCGTCACGAACGGGCTGAGGAAGCTGCGCATCGGCGCCATCGGCGCGCGCCCGCAGGCCTTCAACACGGTGCGCTACAGCGAAAAGCTCCTCGAGCGCTACGGCATCTCCGTCGTTACGCTCGATCTGTCGGACATCTTCGGCACCATCGGCCGCATGAAGGACGACGAAGCCGACGTCAAGGCCAAGCTCGCGGCCATCCAGGCCTACGTCCCGACGGATGGCATCCCGGCGGCGGCGCTCATGAAGATGACCAAGCTCGGCGTCGCCATCGAGCGTTTCATGAAGGACACGCACTGCACGGTCAGCGCAGTCCAGTGCTGGACCTCGCTGGAAGAAAACTTCGGCGTCGTGCCCTGCACCGTCATGAGCATGATGAGCGAAAACCTGCTGCCCGCTGCGTGCGAAACCGACGTCATGGGCACCGTCTCCATGCATGCCCTCGCCCTCGCCAGCCAGACGCCCAGCGCGCTGCTCGACTGGAACAACAACTACGGTGAAGACGAGAACAAGTGCGTCTGCTTCCACTGCTCCAACCTGCCCAAGCACTTCTTCGCCGACGTGGTCATGGACTTCCAGGCCATCATCGCCGGCACCGTGGGCAAGGAAAACACCTTCGGCACCTGCGTGGGCCGGGTGAAAGCGGGCCCGATGAGCTACGTCCGCTTCTCGACCGACGACTACAAGGGCAAAATCCGCGGCTACATCGGCGAAGGCGAGTTCACCAACGATCCGCTGGAGACCTTCGGCGGCGCCGGCGTGGCGAAGATCCCGAACCTGCAGAAGCTGCTCCACGAGATCTGCGAGCAGGGCTTCGAACATCACGTAGCAGCCAACTTCTCGAACGTAGCCAGCCCGGTCTACGAGGCGGCGATCCGGTATCTGGGCTGGGAAATGCACTGGCACGACAGAAACTAGCCGGTAGGCAGTAGCGGGTAGCAAAAACAAGCGGCTGGGCAAAAGTCCGGCCGCTTTTGCTTCGTGTCGGGCACACCGACTCACATACGCAGAGCGAAGCTGGCCGCAAGGACGAGGAGTGCGGCGCTTCCCACAGAGATGTAGAAGCGCGGCAGCTTAACAGAGCGCCCAAAAGGAATCCACTCTGTGTGCCACCAGATGTTGCCCGTGAGAAGGTCGGACAGGCTGCGCGGGTAATACCAGTTCAGTGCAAACCAGAGGAAATCCTCGAAGACACAGATCGCCAGCAATGCAGAGAAGAGGAACATCGAGTTTGCAATGGCGTGACCGGAACCGAGCGCCGAACCGAATCCGAGCGAAACCCCGATTTGGTACTGAGTCCAGAGCACGATCGGCAGGATTGTTCCGAAGACCAGCAGGTGATAGGACGTGACGTAGGGTTTATCTGCTATCAATCGGACCAGAGGGTTTCCAGCCAGAAGTTTCCTGCCCCAGCCGCGTTCATCAAGGGCCGAAGCCCATCCACGATCCCTCTCCAGAACAATCTCAAACACGGCCAGCGCGCTGCTCAGCAACGTGACATCCACCGTCCAGAACGCAAATCTCTCAATCAGCTGCCACATGGCGAAACCCTGAGACTAACATCACCGCACATCCAGCGCGAATACCACCAACAGGGCTCCAGGCACGATGTCGCAGCCAACTTCTCAACGATAGCCAGCGCGGTCTGCGAAGCAGGCATCCACTCCCCCGGTTGAGAGATGCCATCGAGCCACCCTACCGCCCACGGCCTACCGCCGACCGCCTGCTCCGTGACTTCCGTACCGTCCTCCGCCTCGATTCTCCTTGATTCGCTCCGCTACCCGCGTCACACTAATGACCAGAGGGGAATGCCTGCCTGGCAGACATTCCCCTTCGTATTTCCGCGCGATCCTGGGTTGGCGTTCCGTGCTCGAAGTTACCCGCTCTTTGAGAACCCGACGCCTCGCAAACTTTGCTCTGTGAGCTGGCGGACCGCGAAAAGAGAGAGAGGATTAACCACCGTGCTAACTCTCGGGATGGACTCCAGGAACTTGTCAACAGACCCCCCTTCCGCAACTTCCCCAGAATCAGGAGGCCTCCCGCGATGCCCCCCAAAAATAAGCCTGATTTCGGTTCACGAGAGAGTTATCTCCCGGCCCCAGACTGGAGCTGCCCGAACCCGATTCCTTGCGAGGGCCCGATTCGATCCAGGGCTAAGGATTCGGGTTAATGAGGATGCCAATATCCCGCGCTGACCTGGCACAGTTGTTAACACAACCCCCCCTTTGCAATCCCAACCGAATCAGCACGCGTCCCGCATTGCACCCCCAAAAACCCACGAAACCACCATTACAAGACAGTTATCAGCGGTGGCCGTTTTAGGTCTGCTGCCACCAGCACAGCACCCGCAGAGCCCGGAGAGTGTTCCACCGGCTGGGCTCGCCTACGGTCTCACCGGCAGGCAACGCCAGGGCCTCGTCGTAGGCCCGATCGAGAAGCCATCGCCCGTCAGCCTGCTGCCGGCTCTCAAGGACCTCCACGGCCTCGCCCATGCGCGGATCAGGCGCGGCGCCCGCCGCTCGGAAGTAGTCCAGCCCCCGAAGGATGTCGTAGTGGTACCGGGGCGGAAAGGCCAGCTCCAGGAACTCCGGGTTCACGACCTCGCTGGTCGAACGACGGCGGAAGAGGCGACGCTCCAGCAGGTATTCCTCGGCGCGGCGTCTGGCGGCTATGACTTGAGGAACGATGTCGGGCGCAGAGCCCGCAGCCCGCCCGTACTCGAGCAGACCCTCTAAGACACAGATCGTGGTGTGGAAGGAGGCGACTTGGCTCTTTCTCGGCGCGTTACAGTTCCAGCCGCCGTCGTCGAGTTGCTCGCTCAGCAGCCGCCGCGCGAGGGTCTCGTTCGGATGTCCAAAGTAGGCGCCGAAGGCAAGCACGCCGCCGTTGATGCACGGTTCCTCCTCGCCTTCGAAGAAGGGGTTGGCGCCAGACGGTCCGCTCAACCCAGGCGCCCGCACGTCCCAGCAGCCGCCGTAGTCGCTCCAGCGCAGGTTGGTTTCGGCACGGGCGAGCGCCGCCTGGACTGCCGGGTCTGTCGGATCAGCGCCGGTTGTGCGCAGGAGTTGCAGGGTGAACAGGGTCGTCAGCCACGCGGGAGCGTCGGGTCGCCGCCATGCACCGTCCTGCTGCTGGAGAGCGAGGATGGCTGCGCCCAGCCCTTCGCGCGGAACGCGACCGCGCTCCATTGCAATGGCAGTGGGGGGAGCATCGGCGAGGTCGTGCATCGCCTGCCAGCGGATGGCGGGGTCAGAATCGAGGAGAAAGTCGAGAGGGTCCATGGAGAACAGAGCTGAGGGATTGGAGTTTAGAGTTCATTGAGCCGACCCAAACTCTAATCCCTAAACTCTAAACTCCGCTCTTCAATGCCAGCTCAATGAGGGTCTTCTGTTCCATGTCATGAGCCTTAGCGGAGCCGGTGGCGGGGCTGGCGGCGGCCGACCGCTTCACGCTGAGAACCTGGAGGCTTCCGGCGAGGCGGCGGAGGCGCGGCATGACGAACGAGAATGCGCCCATATTGGCGGGCTCTTCCTGGACCCAGACGATCTCGCGTGCGGCGGGGTGCGCAGCGATGGCGGCTTTGAGTTCCGTCTCGGGCCAGGGATAGAGCTGGTCGAGAAAGAGGATGCCGGTCGCCGTGTCTTTGCGTTTCGCGCGCTCGACGCGCAGCTCATGGCCGATCTTGCCGGTCGCGATCAGCAGGCGCGAGGCGTTCTGGATCTCCGTCTCTGGCACGACAGGAAAGAAGCGCGGCCGCGACAGGTCGGCGAGCGGCGAGAGGGCGTCGGGGTGGCGCAGCATGCTCTTGGGCGTGAAGACGATGAGAGGCTTGCGCCATTTGCGCAGTGCCTGGCGGCGGAGGAGATGGAAATATTGTGCAGCGTTTGAGGGCTGAGCGACCTGAATGTTGTCGCGGGCGGCGAGCTGGAGGTAGCGCTCGACGCGAGCGCTGGAGTGCTCAGGTCCCTGGCCTTCGTAACCGTGCGGCAGCAGGAGGGTGACACCGCTCAGCAGTCCCCACTTGTCTTCGGCGGCTGCGATGAACTGGTCGATGACGATCTGCGCGCCGTTGGCGAAGTCGCCGAACTGAGCTTCCCAGAGGACGAGAGCTTCCGGGTAGTCGCGGCTGTAGCCGTACTCGAAGCCAAGGACGCCGGCTTCGGAAAGAATCGAATTGTAGACGCTGAAGGGCGCCTGGTTGGGCGCGAGGTGGTTCAGCGGAATCCAGCGCTGTTCGTTTTCGATGTCGATGAGGACGGAGTGGCGCTGGTTGAAGGTGCCACGCTGCGAGTCCTGGCCGCTGAGGCGAACAGGTGTACCGCTGGAGAGGAGGGAAGCGAAGGCGACGGCTTCGGCCATGCCATAGTCGAGGGGCTGCTTGCCCTGACCCATGGCGGCGCGCTGCTCGAGGAGCTTTTTAATCTTGGGGTGAATGTGAAAGCCGTCCGGCCAGGTGGAGAGCTTCGCGGCGAGAGCCTGGAGGGTGGCCGCGTCGAGACCGGTGTCGACCTCAAGGTCGGAGGACCAGGGCCCGCCTTTGTAGGTGCTCCAGTATTCGGGCATTTCGACGAGGTGGGGCTTGGTTTTCGCCGCCTTGGCTTTCTTCTGTGCGTCGTCGAATTCGGCGCGGAGGCGTTGCAGCGTTTGCGGTTGCGTCGATGCCGGTTTGCTTCGCATAGAGCTCGTAGAGCGGCGGGTGCTCTTTAATTTTTGCGTAGCGGAGGGGCTGGGTGACGGTGGGGTCGTCGACTTCGCTGTGGCCGTGGCGACGGTATCCGATGAGGTCGATGACGACGTCGGTGCGGAACTTGTACCGGTACTCGGTGGCGAGAGTGGCGATACGGACGACGGCGGCGGGGTCTTCTGCGTTGACGTGAAAGACGGGAATGGGAAGGCGCTTGGCGAGGTCAGTGGAGAAGCGCGTGGAGTTCGATTCTTCGGGCTCGGCGGTGAAGCCGATGAGGTTGTTGACGACGATGTGGATGCCGCCGCCGACGGAGTAGCCCTCGATGCCGGCGAGATTGAGGGTTTCGGCCCAGATTCCCTGGCCGGCGAAGGCTGCGTCTCCGTGGATGACGATGGGGAGGACTTGATCCTGTCCATGTGCGCCAATGCGGTCCTGGCGAGCGCGGGCCCGGCCCATGGCTACTGGGTCGACCGCTTCAAGGTGGCTGGGATTCGAAACCATGTGCAGGGCGACGGAGCCGCCGGTGCGCGCAGCGAAGGTGCCTGTGGCTCCCACGTGGTATTTCACGTCACCGCCGCCGAGGATGCTGCGGGGATCGACGTCTTCGAATTTGGCGAAGATGTCTGCGGCGGACTTGCCGAAGGTGTTCACCATGACGCTGAGGCGTCCGCGATGGCTCATGCCCAGGATGGCGCGCTGGGCGCCCAGCTCGGCGGCGCGGTTCAGCAACTCGTCGAGGAAGGGAATGAGGGCGGTGACGCCTTCGAGAGAGAACCGCTTCGTGCCGAGGTAGCGGGACTGGATGACCTGCTCGAAGAGGTCGGCGCGTGCGAGCAGGTCGAGGATGCGATTCGGGTCGGGCTGTGGCGCCGGAGCTTCGAGGTGCTCGGCGATCCATTCGCGGGCTTCGCGCGAGGGGATGTGCATGAACTCGGCGCCGATGGTGGAGCAGTAAAAACGGCGGGCATCGGGGACAAATTCGTTGTCGAGGTCGAGCTCCGTGACCGGTAAGGGCTTGAGGTATTGGCCGAGAGGATCGAGGTTGGCCTGGAGGTAGCCCCAGCGGCGGAAGGCGTCGAAAGTCTGCGTGCGAAGGGGTGAGGAAGAAGCGGCGGCTGAGTCTTCGAGGGGAATGGTGGTCATGACGCCGAAGAGCGGAAACTGCTGTTTGTCGATGAATTTTTGCCGCTCAGTGGTGGAGAAGCCCAGCGCGTTGCCGTTGCGTTCCAGATTCAGGAATAATTTGGTGCCGTAATCGTCTTCCCACTTGCCGGTGTTGACGGCGCCCCGCCGCAGTCCAATGATGATGGGGAGGTGTTCTACGCCTACCGGGCATTGAAACTCGCACGCTCCACAAGTGGTGACACTCGGAACGCAGCCTCCTGCGAAATATATTTTCCCAAAAGAGGCTCCTCGCTTGCGGGGCCGAATTCGTTTAAATAACCGCGAACTCCCAGCGCGATTTCTTTGGGATTTAGCACCTTGCCGGTGTTATAAGCGGGGCAATGTTCGGTGCAGCGTCCGCACTCGACGCAGGAGTAGGCTTGCAGCGCGATGAGATCCTGGTCAGGTCCTTACCGGTGTCGAGTCCAAAATCTTCGTCGCCCACCAAGGGAGGGATTTTCGAAAATTCTCCACGCGAGAGAAAAACCGTCGCAGGACTCAGCACCAGATGGAGATGCTTGGTGTGCGGAATGAGCGGCATGAAGACCAGCAGCGTCAGCGTGTGGGCCCACCATACCAGTTTCGTGTCGTACCAGAATGCCGCCAAACTCGCTCGCCTCGTCCCAGCGCATGACGTTGGGGGCGATCTCGCGGGCGGCAAAGTCGCGAATCTCCCGGCGAAGCTGCTCCTGGTCCTCCGTCAGCGTAAAGGGATAGGTGGAAACGGTGTTTTGTTCAGCAGTCGATGAGGGCACAGGAAGACTCCGATGAGACGAGTTTCTCGAAAACCTGCGATCTTATCATTTTCGGGAGTGGGTTGTCGCTGAGGTGCTGGCTGCACGGGCAATGCCTTCTGGGGCTACTTCCGTCGGTCGTGGGCAGCGGTCCCAGCACTGCATGGAAAGGGTGGCTGGTGGGGTAGAGTGCGCAGAAGAGAAAGGAGGTTGGTTGAAAGCTTAGGCGGCTTTTCGGGTTTCTTGCTGGGCTTCGGCGAGCACCCGGCGTAAGCGCAGGCGGGCGCTGAACAGGGTCCGATTCACCTGTTGTTCGGTCATTTCGAGCAGTTTTGCGATTGCTGCGGGGGCGTAGCCCTCTACGTCGCGGAGCAGGAAGAGGAGACGCTCCTGAGCGGGAAGATACTGGATTGCCTCTTCGAGGTCCGTTCGCTTTACGTTGCGGCCTTCGAGGCTGGCTGACGCTTCTTCACAGATATCCGGCTGAACCGGTGCCGGCTCCTCCTGGCCGATGAGGGAACGCTGGCGGAACTCCTGCACCAGGGCGGCGTCCACATCGGGACCGGTGGGTTCTTCGTTTGCGCGGAAAGCCGTTACAAATGTGTTGGTTAGGATCTGCTCCGCTTCGACTTCATTCGCGGTCATGTAATAGGCGAGCGCGAAGGTACGGTGCCGGTGGCTCTCGTAAACGTCGCGCTGGCGCACTTCCACGCTTTGTTTCGCCTGGCGCATGGCGACGATCTTCTGGGACGTGCCTCTTGCGGATTGCCGGTCGGAAATAAAGTCGAGCAAGGATCCCTCTGACGCTACTGTATCATCTCAGGTCAAAGCTTCGGAATAGTCAAGAATCAATGTTGGTGCATCAGCAAAAATGATCCTTTGCCGATAATAGACCAAGGGTATAAATTTAGACGTATCTATCTCAAATTCAGTTGTATTGGTTTCGGTCAGAATTCGGCGCTCGAAGAGTGTGGAATCGCTTACCCGAGTAGTGTTTGAATAGAGCGAGTTTTGGGGCGCAAGCAGCCGGTGGAGAAGATGGCAGAGGAACGAATTCTAATCGTGGACGACGAGCCATACGCGCGAACCGTAATGGCTTCGGTGCTCGAAAAGGAAAACTACCCGGCCGGTTCTGGCTCTCACAGGCGCAGAGGCTGCCGACCGGCTGGAGAACGATCCACCGTACGACCTGGTTCTCTTCGACATTGTGCTGAACGGCCCTAAGGGCGGCCCGGACATGATCGAAAGGGTCAGGGCCACGCATCCGGACACGCCGCTGGTGGTGGTGACTGCCATGCGCGATATTGACGCTGTGATATCGGCCATGCGCAAGCGTGCCTACGATTACCTGCTGAAGCCGTTTGGGCGCGAAGAGCTGCTGGCGACGGTGCAGCGGGCCATTGAGCAACGCCGCCTTACCCAGCAAAAAGCCAAGGACCGCGCGGACCTGGAAAAGCTGGTCGCGGACCGGACAGAAATGTTACACGCCGCTGTCTCCGAGCTGGAGCTGGCCTATGACATTA